>CAYLRN010000015.1:0-68572 GCA_964386385.1 uncultured Lentisphaeraceae bacterium
TACTACGGCCGCTTCAACCAGGGCGTCGTAACCGTCAACCTCGTGGACATCGCGCTCACAGCCGTCAAGGCGGCCGGTCCGGGCGCCGACGACAACCGCCGCCTCGAGGAGTTCTGGAAGGTCTTCGACGAGCGCATGGAGCTTTGCCACCGCGCTCTCCAGTGCCGCCACGAGCGTCTCACCGGCACGCTCTCCGACGCGGCGCCGATTCTCTGGCAGCACGGCGCTCTCCTGCGCCTCAAGAAGGGCGAAAAGATCGACAAGTACCTCCACGGCGGCTATTCCACGCTTTCGCTCGGCTACGCCGGCCTCTGGGAGACGGTCTACGCGCTGATCGGCAGGAAGCTCACCGAATTCAACGGCGAGATCCTGGGCCTCGACATAATGCAGCGCCTCAACGACTACACCCGCAAGTGGAAGGCCGCCGAGAACATCGACTACTCGCTCTACGGCACGCCACTTGAATCGACGACGTACAAGTTCGCGAAGTGCCTCCAGGAGCGCTTCGGCATCGTCAAGGGCGTCACCGACCGCAACTACATCACGAACAGCTACCACGTCCACGTCACCGAGCCGATCGACGCGTTCGACAAGCTGGCGCTCGAGGCCAAGTTCCAGAAGCTCTCCCCCGGCGGCGCGATATCCTACGTGGAAGTGCCGAACATGCAGTCGAACATTCCCGCCGTGCTGTCGATCATGAAGTTCATCTACGACAACATCATGTACGCGGAGCTGAACACGAAGAGCGACTACTGCCAGAAGTGCGGCTTCGACGGCGAAATACAGATCGTCAAGGACGAACACGGAAAGCTCGTCTGGAAATGCCCGCAGTGCGGGAACGTCGACCAGGACAGCATGAACGTCGCCCGCCGCACGTGCGGCTACATCGGCTCGCAGTACTGGAACCAGGGCCGTACGCAGGAGATAAAGGAGCGCGTGCTGCACGTCTCCAATTCCGTCTGCGAACGGGGCCGCTGCGCCTGACGGCCATTCGGACAATGAACTACTGCGAAATCCTGAAGAGCGACATCGCGAACGGTGAGGGCATGCGCGTGTCGCTCTTCGTCGCCGGATGCACCCACCACTGCAAAGGGTGCTTCAACGTCGGCACGTGGGATTTCGCCGCCGGACGCCCCTTCACGGACGAAACGGAGCGTCTTCTCCTTGCGGAACTCGCGCGTCCGTGGATCGCCGGCCTCACACTGCTGGGAGGCGAACCGATGGAGCCGTCCAACCAGCGGGCGATTGCGCCCTTCCTGCGGCGCATGAAAGCGGAACTGCCGGGCAAGACCGTGTGGTGCTACACCGGATGCGTCTACGAAAGAGACCTCCTCCGGCCGGGCCGCTGGCGCACGGAGACGACGGACGAAATCCTCTCATTCCTTGACGTGCTGGTGGACGGCCCGTTCGTCGAAGAGCTCCGCGACATTTCGCTTGCCTTCAGAGGCTCGTCTAACCAGCGCATCCTGCGCCGCTTCTCGCCCGGCCCCGCGGGGCTGGGCGAGGGCGACGGACTTCAGAACTCCATCCAGCCGGCGGAGACGTCGCTTGGGACCGACCAGTCGCCGGGCGCGAGATAGACGGGAAACACCTTCACGCCGTCCGGCGCGCAGTTGCGCTTGAACGCCTGCGAGAAGAAACGGCGGAAGAAGACGTCGAGCCACCGGCCGATCTCGGCAGCGGAGTAGACGCCCCTGAACGCCTTGCGGGCGAGGGCGAGGATTTCCTTCCGTCCCATGTCCTCGGCGACGAAGTACCACAGGAAGAAGTCGTGCAGTTCATAGGGGCCGACGCAGTCCTCGGTCTTCTGCGCTATCTCGCCGTCCTTCGCGGGAAGGAGCTCGGGGCTGACGGGGGTGGCGATGATGTCCAGCAGCGCGTCCGCCGCCTTTCCGCCGTTGTCCTCCGCCCACCATCGGCAGACTTCGCGAACGACGGTCTTGGGCACTCCGGCGTTCACGCCGAACATGCTCATGTGGTCTCCGTTGTAGGTGCACCACCCAAGCGCGATTTCGCTCATGTCGCCGGTGCCGACGACGATTCCGCCGAACTGGTTGGCCTTGTCCATGAGAATCATCGTGCGCATCCGGGCCTGCGCGTTCTCGAACGTGACGTCGTGGTTCGACTCGTCCTGCGCGATGTCCCTGAAATGGCTGCGGCACGTCTTCGCTATGTCGATCGTCTCCAGCTTCAGCCCAAGCCCGTCGCATAGGAGGCGTGCGTTGCCGCGCGTGCGCTTCGTAGTGCCGAAGCCGGGCATCGTGTAGACGTGGACGCCGGCGCGGTCGAGTCCGAGGACGTCGAACGCCGTCACCGCGACGAGAAGAGCCAGTGCGCTGTCAAGTCCGCCCGAAAGCCCCAGCACGACGTCCCTGCACCCGATCGCGGAGAGCCGGCGGCCGAGGCCGACGACCTGCTTCAGAAACACGCGCTCGGCGTGTCCGAGAAACGGATTGCGCGGGTCGTCGCCCTTCCGGATCGGATCGTCCCGCATTTTCCCCGCGAAGCGGACGGCCGGCGCGTTCTTAATCCGCTTCACCGCCTTCTCTAACTTCGCCATCGCGGCCTTTTCCGCCGCAACGAACGCGGGATGCCCTGTCAGCGACCCGCAGTCGCCGCCGCGCAGCATGTCCTCGGGGAATTCAAGCGTCCGCTCGCCCGCCTTCGCGAACGCCTTCACCGCGCGAAGCATGATCTCGGCGTTTCCCCTGAAGTCGCCCGGACGAATCCGGAACATCTCGTCGTACATCCATTCCGCCATCATCTCTTCAGACATCTTTCCGTCTCCTTCTTTCATGCCGGACGACCGGCCGCCGGTCACTCGCCGCGCCCGGCGCCGACTATCACGTACGCCGGCACTCCCGGTATCGGCAGCCCTTCCAGTTCGGGATGCTTCCTGAAATCCTCGTTGAAATTCTCGAGCGCGACGTGCCGCACGTCGAACTTCGCAAGCTCCCTTTTCACGTCCTGATCGACGAGAGTGGTCTTCTCCATCGCCGTGCAGTTGCGGCACCACGACGCGCCGAGAATCAGCAGCGTCGGGCGCGAACCGTCCGAAGCCGGGCCGGCGGAGGCGGCTTGTTCGGCGGCGTCCGCGCCCTTCGCCGCGGCAAGCCCCGATACGCCCTGCCATCCGTACCATGCGCATAGCGCGAACATCATCAGCGCGAAGACGCGGTTCACCCACTTCATCCACGCGCCCGGACGCGGAAGGACGGACATCCCGGCGGCGGCGAACGGCCACGGGAGGCCCATTCCAAGCCCAAGCACGAACGGAAGAAGCACCGCCCACGTCCGCCCCGCGGCATACCACTTCGCCGTCAGGAGAAGCGTCGCGAGGAGAATCGGTTCCACGCACGCGCCGGCCAGGACGGCCGCGCCCGCGCCGAGGAGGAACGGGCCGCCCTTCGCGACGCCCGAACGGTACTTCGCCAGGTCTACGAAGAAGAACCCCGCCATCGCGCATCCGAGAACCGCGAACACGGCGGCGACGGCGAGATTGAACCAGGGGCTTCCCTGGATCGTCCCGAACGCAAAGCCGCCGAGGGCGGCGAAAGCGCCCAAGACGCCGTATGCCGTGGCGATTCCAAGGCCATACGCCGCACCGCGCCGCCATCCGCGTCCGACAAGCGCCAGGCTCACGGGCACAATCGGAAGGACGCATGGGGTGAGGTTCGCCGCAAGGCCGCCGAGAAGGACGAGCAGGAGGACGACCGGCAGAGACCTGCCGTCGAAGCGATGCGCGGCGTCGGCCTCCGATGCGTCGCCGCGCAGAAAGCCGATGAACTCCTGCGGCTTCATGTAGCCGACCGCGAAGCGGCGGTCGGCATTGCCATCGGCGGAGTTCGCGGGATAGACCCGTTCGCGCGGGACGCCGGCCGCAAGCGCCGCCTCCTCGGACGGATAGCACGTCTCGCCGATGCAGACCGGCTTCGCCGAGGCCAGCATGGCGAACGCCGCCGCAAAAAATGCCAGAAAGATTTTCATGCCAAGATTCTAGCATATCCGCACACGTCTGTGTCACCGGCGGTGGCGAAGGCAAGACCGTCACTCCCCGTCGGACGGCACGAACTCGAATGCAATCGACGAGAACGCGCCTTCCGTGAACTCTATTCGCCTGCCGCCGCCAAGCGCCATCGCGGTCTCCGCCATGAAGACGACCTCGTCGACTCCGTTCGCGACGCGCCGCAGGGCGACGTTCCCGCGCAGATAGAAGTCCTTCTTCGCGAAGTCCAGGCAGGCCTCGTCCGCCTGCCAGCGCCAGACGGGATCGCGTCCGTCCTCTCCAAACCCCTCCAGCACGACGTCGCGGGCGCAGACTATTCCGCCCTCGAACGTCTGCGACTGGTCCGCCCAGACGGATATGCGCGCGGTGGCGTCGGCGTCGATCGACATGAGCGAGCCGAGAAAGCGGAACGCCCCCGCCTCTATGCCGCGCCGGAAATTGCGCACAGGCCCGTCCATGCGGTCGAGAAGCCCGTTCAGCCGCGCGCCCATCGCCGCGCTTTCGGATGATACGGCGGCTTCGCCGGCGACGCGGACGTCCTCGCCGCCTTTCGCGCCAGCCCGCGACGCGCCATTCGTAAAGCATCCGCAGAGAACCGCCATAAAGGCGACCGCCAATCCAAACCGCACCATTTTCATTCTCCTTTCAATCATGCCGCCCCCTACAGCCCGACAATGGACTTCACGTCGTCGTAAGTCAGCTTCTGCACGACCTGCTCGTCCGTTGCGCCGACGGTGGCGTCAATCACGAGCTGCTTCTTCTGCTGAAGGGCGAGAACGCGTTCCTCCACTGAATTCTGCGCTATCATCTTCACCACGTAGACCGTGCGCTTCTGTCCGATGCGGTGCGCGCGGTCAGTCGCCTGCGCCTCCACGGCGGGATTCCACCAGGGGTCGAAGTGGACGACCATGTCGGCGCCGGTGAGGTTGAGGCCGGTGCCGCCGGCGTGGAGCGAGATGAGGAAGACCGGAATCGACTCGTCCGTGTTGAACGTCCGGCACGCGCCAAGGCGGTCCTTCGTCGCGCCGTCGAGATAGCAGTACCTGACGCCCCGCGCGTCGAGTTCGCGGCGTAGGATGGCGAGCATGGAGACGAACTGGCTGAAGACCAGCACGCGGTGTCCGCCGTCAATCGCCTCATCCAGCAGCTCCAGGAACGCCTCCAGTTTCCCGGAGAGTTCCATCTGATCCACCGGCGCGGACTTCCCGGCCTTTTCGCGGTACTCCTTCAGAAGCTCCAGGTCGCTCGCAACCTGCCGAAGGCGCATGAGGAGCGCAAGGATTTCGAACTTCGCCTTTGCGAATCCGCGCGCCTTGACCATGTCCCCGATCTTCCCGCGCGCCTCCTGCAGAAGCCTGTTGTACCAGCGCTGCTGCTCCGGAGTCATCGGACAGTACGCCACCTTGACGATCTTCTCCGGGAGGTCCTTCGCCACGGTCTGCTTGAGACGGCGCAGGATGAACGGGTCCAGTTTGTGGCGAAGACGCTCCTGCGCGGAGCGCCCTTCCGCCCCGCCGGCCTCTATCGGCTCCTGCACGTTCGCCTTGAAGACGTCGTAGCGCCCAAGGTAGTCCGGCATCAGGAAGTCGAAGATGCTCCACACGTCGGACACGGAGTTCTCCACGGGCGTGCCGGTCAGGACGAGCCTCTGCACGCTCTGCAGCTGCTTCGCCGCCTTCGCGTTGCGTGTGGAGCGGTTCTTGATGTGCTGGGCCTCGTCCAGGACGACCACGCTGAACGTGACGCCGAGATATGCGTCCTCGACGTCGCGCTGCAGAAGCGCATACGACGTTATCACGATGTCGGCGTCAGGGATGCGCTTGAACGCGGCGGCGCGGTCTGGGCCGGATACGACGAGCCGCTTCATCCACGGCGTGAACTTCTCGGCCTCGGCGTTCCAGTTCTGGACGAGGGACGTGGGGCAGACGACGAGGGCCGGCTTCCCGCGCGCGTCCGGATCGGTCCGCGCAAGGGAAATCCACGTCAGCGTCTGGAGGGTCTTGCCAAGGCCCATCTCGTCCGCCAGCAGTCCCGACAGACCGCTTTTCTCCAAAAAGCGCATCCAGTAGACGCCCTGCTTCTGATACGGGCGCAGCGTGTCCTCAAGCCGTCCGAGGGGCACGGCCTCGTACTTCGCCGCCTCGTCGGCGTTCCGCCGGGCGGAGGACTCGCGCCAGTTCGGGGCGGCTTTCGCCTCGACCTCGACCGCGTCGCCGAGCGACCATAGGGCCCCGCCGACGTAGGCCGAATACACGCCGTCGACGCGGAAGCGCCCGGCGGCGGCGCCGCCCTGCCGGGTGGAGCAGTCCTCGAACACCTTGCGCATGGACGATATGGCGTCCGTGTCCAGCAGATACGTCCGCCCGTCCTTCATCACGTAGGAGTCGCCGCGGTTCATGGCCTCCTGGACGTCGGACTGCGAGACGACTCCGCTCCGCCCCTCGACGTCGAACACGTACCCGACGTCGAACGCGCCGTCCGGGCCGTCCGCCACGTCCACCGTGGACAGCACCATCGGAAGTTCGTCGACAATCGGCTCAAGCCGCTCCGAGTATCCGACCTTCCATCCCCGCCTGCGCAGTTGCGGCACCGCCCCGCCGAGCACGTTGAGCACAACCCGCGGCTCCGCCACGAAATACCGGCTGCCCTCGCCCTTCTCGAATCCGAAGCGGAGCAGCGTCTCGATGGCGGCCTGTTCGGCCTCAAGGTTGCGGACGTGGTAGAGCATTTTGTCGTCCGGGTCCGGCTGGCAGATCGCGTGCGGCGCCGCGGCGGCGGCGCAGACGATTTCCTGCTTTCCGTACCGGGCGTAGAGGTCTGCGCCAAGGCTCGCGCGCGAACCGCTAAGGTGCAGGCGAATGACCGGCGTTCCCGGGCGGAAGCGGAAGAGGTCTTCGGGCAGCGACAGGCGGACTTCGCTCTGCTGGCGGAGAATCCGCAGGTCCTGGAAGAGGAACGACGCCATCGCCTCGCGGGGAATCTCCTCGCTCTTGCGGTAGACGCTCTGGAACGGGCCCGCCAGCACCTTGGCGAGCTTGAAGAAGCGGCCCCTGGAATGCGCGGCGTCGGAGGGGCGGCTCCAGACGAAGCCCTGTCTGCCGTTGACGATGAACCTGTCCGCCCCCGCGTCGTGCGCGAACGGAACGTCCGCGACGGGCGAGAGCGTGAAGTGTCCGTTAGTCTCGTCGTATTGCGCCTGAATGGCGCACTCCACCGCCGGATGCGAGTTGAGGATGTCGAGGACGTTGAGGAAGTCCGCCGGCTTGAGCAGTATCTCCGACGCGGCCGGCCCGCCGCAGACGTCCTCCAGGACGCCCAGCAAGTTCTCCGCCGCGTCCGAGATGGCGATTCCGCGTCCGCCGCGAAGGCGCGGGTCCTCCGGACGATACCGCCCGCCCCGTGCGTCCACGAACTCCAGGTGCGCCCGCACTCCGCCGGCATAAAACTCCTCCCAGAAGTTCTCGCCCCAGTTGAACGACATCTTCATCGGGACGCCGTTCGGCGAGCGCGTGACGTAGGCGGACGAATCGACCGCCGCCGCTCGCCGGGCGGCCCTTCGTTCCGCCTGGTACTTCTCCTCCGCCTCGGGGTCTGTCATGCGGCACATGAGGTAGAGGCCGATCGCCACCACGTGAGGGCAGATCAGCCCCCCCTCCTGGTTCATGCGGCATGGGCATTTCGACCATATGTGCCCGTCGTTCTGCAGGACGAACCCCGTCTTCATCGCGACGCCGTTCGGCAGAAGGAATTCGCCGGACGCAAGGTGCGTGGAGTCGTTCCAGTCGGCCTTGACCACCCGTCCCTTCTTCGCCGCCACGAGCGCGCTATTGAAGACGTCCTCGCCGCCCCATGAGACGAGCATCTTCTGCGTGATGTCTGCGGGCGTCATGCCAGGGCCTCCACGAAGCGAAGCGCGTTCGCCGCCACGGCGTCGCACAGCCGGTCGACGTCCGTCCCGCGCAGCTCCGCCACCTTTGCGTAGATCGCGGCGATGTCGGGCGCGTCGTCCGCCGCATCATAGTCGGCGTCGGTCTCGACGAGCAGCATGTCTGCGGGAAGCGACTTCACGAAGTCGCGGTAGTTCACCGCATGGTCGTTGAGGACGGCCGCGCCGACGCCGACGAAGCCGTCGATCGCGCGAATGTCCGGCAGCAGTCCCGCGCTCCGCGAAAATCCGTGGAAGAGGAATGCCGGGATGCGGTCTGCGAGCGGCCGGCAGGCCTTGACGACCTCGCCCCAGCACTTCGCGCCGTGGAGGACGACGGGGCGGGCGAAACGCGCGGCCAGCTCCAGCTGCGCGGCGAACGCCGAACGCTGCGCGTCGGAAATCGTCCGATTGCGCAGACGGTCGAGTCCGATCTCGCCCACGCCCGCTGCGGGGTCTCGTTCAAGCGCGGACTCCAGTTCGGAGAGGTCGGGGACTTTTCCAATCTCGTCCACCTGCCAGGGATGGAAGCCGAGGAAACGGAACTCGCGTCCGTCCACGGAGAGGAATGCGTCGTAAGTCCGCCTGTGGAAATGCGCGTCAGCCAGTGTCATGCCATGCCGTCCTGTGCGTTGAATTCAAGAAGAAAGCCGCCATTGTCCGCGAGGTCGACGCACACGCGCGCGTCCGGCGCAAGGTCCGGGACCGGTTCGCGGACAATGCCGGACGCGGCCGTCTCCGGCGCATCCTTCGCCTGCGGGTCGCGCAGGGCCGAAAGGCCGTAGCGCAGCGCCCGGCGTTCCTGCGGAATGCGCCACCAGAAATCCTCGAAGCGGACCGTTAGAGTCGTCGCCCGCGCGGCGAAGGCGCCGATGCGCCAGTCGTCCCCGAAGCGGCGGCCGAATAGAAGGAAGTCGTCAAGCTCGCCGCGCGCGACCCAGAAGTCGTCGCCCGCGCCGTCAAGGCCCAGGAAGAGCGCGAACGCCAGACGCGCCGCCGGCGTCACGGAGTCGCCGAACTGCGGTGTCGGAAGGGGCCGCGCCGCGAACGGGACGACGCGGAAAGCGAAGGACAGGGCGTCCGCGCCGTCGCGGATGTGAGCGGACGGCACGGACGGCTCGCATTCAAGGCGCGCCTGCGCGAGGTCGGCCGGCCGCCACCATGTCCTTTCCGCCGAATGCGCAGACCGGGAGACAAGGCTGCCATCCCGGAATTCAAGCTCCGCGATCGATTCAAATGACGTGTTCAATGCAAACTCCAATCGGGCTTTCTGCCGCCATGCGCTGCCGCGACAAAACTGGCTTCATAGTTCCAATGGCGTTCAGGCGTTGATGACGCAATCGTTCCACGCGGTCTTGTGCTGATACTTGATCGTGGCGTCGCGCTTCATGAGTTCGACGTAGCGGTCGATGAACTCCGCAGTGTCCGGAACGATCCGCAGATAGTAGCGAAGCGTGGAATATACGCCGTTCACTATCACCTGGCATCCGTGCATCCGCGCAATGCGATCGATTTCGCCGTCGATCGCCTCCCGGTCCGCGGCGTCCATGTTTGCCGTCGTAAGGAGGTAGTAGCGGTCCGTTCCGTGTTTCTTGAACTTCTCGTAGGCGTCCGCCACAAGCTGGCGCGTAATCGGAATGCCATGCTTGACCTCGACTCCCTCATAGGCGGAACCGTCCGCGTTGTTGACGTCGACGTCTCCGATCCGTCCCGACTGCGCATCGGCGGAGTTGTGCGACTCAAGCGGACACAGCGTCTTCCCGGCATAGCGCGAATCGCATTTGAAAAGGCATTCGTACACGGCGTACAGCGCCAGCACCGGCAGTCGGGACGCGCCGGGGCAGGTATACCTGTACTCGAAATGCCGTTCAAGCAAGGCGATGATCTTGGCAATGCTCAGCTTGTGCGGCTTAGCCAGTTCAACCACCGATGCATCGCGCTGTTTGACAAGCAGCGTGAAGAGATAGCGCAATGTCTTTCCCGCATCAACGTCCCCAGACTGGATGGCGTCAACCAGTCCGAGAAAAGCGGTCTTGATCTCTGGCGGACGAATCTTCCCGGGGTAGTCAAGCGTATACGGATGCGGCTGTTCCAGCGAGCGCGTCAGCCATCCCGACTCGGCCATCGCCGGGAAATTATTTTCCTTCATGAACGGCGTGACGTGCGCCGAATCCACACCGCGTCCCGCGAACCCGCCCGGCAGTTGCGCCTGATGGAAACGGACGTCCTGTTTAGGGTCAAATATCTTGTGCGCAATCAGCGTGACAACCACGGCTATCAAGCCCTTGTTCGCCTCGGCGCGTGCGGCAATCGCCTCGACCTTTGCCGCGAATTCTGCAGGAATTCCACAAGAGGCGTTTTCGCCGCCATTGGCCGACATGGCGGCCTCGTAGGCTTCGTCCAGTATTTCACGATGCGTCTTCATGCGAACCTCCCTTTGAAGAACTGCTCCCTGATCTCCGCCGCAACCGCCTTTATCATCGGAACACAGACGGAATTGCCAAGCTGCCGATACTGTTCTCCAGTCGAACTGATCTTCTTGTATGAATCTGGGAACCCCATGATTCGCCAGCACTCGTTGACTGTCATCTTGCGGACACGACCGTCCTCTGTCAAGATGAAGTACCGTCCGGAAGACTCCTGCGACGGCAGCGTCGGATGCACTCCGTTCACCGAATAGATCCGATTCGGCTGCTTGTGGACCCGCGACAGATGGAGCGTGTTCGGACGCACCCCGACCTTCCGTATCGACTTGTTGCGATACCCTGCGAAGATGAGCCCCGACCCCGGTTGTTCACGCGGATCGCCGAGAAGCGTGTACTCTTCCGCCCGAAGATACTCGAACGGCCCCTCCGCGTCAAGAAAGTCCTTCAACCGCCGCCGTTCAACTGTCTTGACCCGTCCAAAATCGAATGCCACTGTCTTCGTCCCGATGATGATGATTCTTTCGCGGTTCTGGGGAACGCCGAAGTCGACGCCATTGAGCACCTTCCACGCGACTTCATATCCAAGTCCCCTCAATTTGTCCAGAATCGTCGCAAGCGTCCGCCCGCCGTCGTGATGGACAAGATGCTTGACGTTCTCAAGGAAGACGACGGACGGACGCCTCGCCTCAAGAATCCGGCAGATTTCAAAGAACAACGTTCCACGAGTGTCTGCAAAACCCTTTTTCCGCCCGGAAATGCTAAACGGCTGACATGGGAAGCCCGCGCACAGGATATCATGCGACGGCACGTCTTCGACGGCTATCTTGGTGACGTCGCCAAGCGGCGTCTCGTGAAAGTTCTCGTTGTAAGTCCGCCGGCATTCGGCGTTGATGTCCGCCGACATGACGCATTGAAACCCCTGCGCCTCCATGCCCATGCGTATGCCGCCTACGCCGCAGAACAGGTCTATGAATCGCGGGACACCACTTTTTATTGTACGGGGCAGAATCAGCATTTTCATAAAATCCATCTGCACGGGATTAAACGCAGTTGCGGACTTGCATCCGCCAAAGAACGGACGCAGACGCTCGAAGACGTTGGGGATCGACCTGCCGCCGCATTCCGGCAGAGGCCGCTCGAAAAAGTCCGCATCGATCCTGCCGGTCCACCGCGTGGAGCAGACGTAGACGTCGGCGGAATCGCCGAACGCCTCGCGCTCCGTCACCTCGTCGCCCAGTTCGAATAGCGCGTACCTTTCGCCGTGCGGTTTCGGCGAGACACGATAGCCCTGCGCGGCGAGCCATTCTCCGTCCACGTCGCGGACGTACTTCGCCCTGCACGAAATCGCCGGCAGGCCGCACGCATACACGACAAGGTGCGTGACGGACGCATAGCCCGCGCCTGTCGCGCCCTTCGGCAGCGGGAGGTTGTACGTCCGCCGCTGCGCGATCCATGCGTGGTTCTCCACTCGGTACGTACCTACGACGACCGTCTTCCGCTCTTCTCTCTTCTTCATCGACATGGCCTCAGTCTTCTCTTTCCAACCTCCGTACCGAAGTCGCATCAGCCATACAAAGACCTTCTTATGGCGTTACCGTAGACGTTGCCTTCCGGCAGACTGACGGCAGAGAACGCCTCCTGCACCTTGTAGACCGTAGTGCAATGCTCCTCAATCACATCCAACGGCACGTCCATCCCATCGGCGACGTCTTCAAATGGCAATGCGTAGTCATAGGCGATAAAATGAATCGCGGCGGGCTGGCTCGGAAAAGGCGGAATCCTGTCCTTGCCGCCAAGCCTGCTCAGGACTCGCCTGTAGACGGGGGTAGGCGAAACAAAATAAAGTCCCGTGCGGCACAGTTCTTCGCGCTGAAGAACCTGGCCCTTGTAAATCAGCTGGGGAATGATCCGCTTTGAGACGTTCTCCCAGTTTAGACCTACGGTGTCGGCAATGACTGTACGGTCTTTCATCAATGCCCTTTGCGCGTCGCTGTACTTTCCCGTCGTGTCAATCGTCTGTACCTCTATGGCCGTGAACTCCTTGAGTTCGCCGTTGCCGTCAAGACGCGCCAACACCCAGTCCACGAAATACGACCCCGAACCCTGGCGCTGGGGCAGACGCAGTTCGCCGCCCCATCCGTGTCCAAATACGGCAATCGCTCCGCCATCCTGCCTTGCCTTCTCCACCGCCGCGCGCCCTGCGTAAAGATTGAGTTCCCTGTCAAACGCATCTTTGGCGATCGTCTTGAGCATCTTGTAGTCTTCGGCGTAAATGCGATTCGGGCAGCAGATGACGGACGGCGAGCCTGCTGTTTTCTGGCGAATCGCGCAGACTCCGGAAATCGAGCGTTCTCGTCCAAGCATCTTCGTGCATGGCAGACCAATAAACGGGCATTTTCTGTCGGCGACGGCTTTAATCGCCTTGTCTGACCTGTCTTCGGCTCGATAGCCAAAGAACTCCGAGATCGTTCCTGCCATTACGCTTCCTCCTCGTCTAGAACCGCCTTGAGCGACACGCCAATCGCCTTTGCCAGCAAGGGCGGAACGGCATTGCCGACCTGCGCGTACTGCTCCTGCTGGGATCCGTGGAAAACGTAGTGGTCGGGAAACGACTGGCATCTCGCCGCCTCGCGCACGGTCAGGGAACGGTCTTGAGAGTAGTGGAAGTACGCGCCCCAGTGCGGATCGCATTTCGTCAGAATCGTCGAAGCCAGTCCGTCTGGCGAAAGCCGTCCATATCGTTTCGTGTGGTCGGACTTGCGGGCGAGTTTCATGCCCTTTGGCAGAAGGTCGTGCGGAATGTCCGTCCAGTTCCCACCTGGCTTGATGTACCGAAGCCTTTGTAGGTTGACCGGGGAAAGCCTCGGGGCGTCGTGGTTGTACACTCCGGCGCTTCCACGCCGCGCGGCGCGCTGAAAATCGCACAATGGGGCGCAGAGGTAGTCCTTGCATTCAGTGCCTCGCACCCCGGCCGCGACTGGCGGCAGATCGCCTATCGCATCCTTGACGGAGACAAAATTGCCCGGAATGTCCGCTGCGGGAATCTTCAACAGGGAATGTCCGTCAAAGGTCGCCGTGAAGTTAGGCCGGATCGGCGCATGGCAGACAGGCTCCGGAAATGCGTTTCTCGGCAGTTCCCTGCCGCGCAGTCCGAGGATGATTGTGCGCCACCGCATTTGAGGGACGCCATAATACGCTGCTCCGAGAATGCGCACGTCGGCACCATACCCAAGTTCCCCCAGGGCGTTCAAAATCGCGTGGAGCGTGTCGCCGTCTTCAAATGAGACAAGCCCCGGCACGTTCTCGATCAATATCGCGCGAGGCTGAAACGCATCTACGAAACGCAGATATTCCTTGAAAAGGTGATTGCGCCGGTCGAGCGTACTGCGGACTGGCGCGTTGATCGAAAAACCCTGACATGGCGGACCACCGGCAATCAATGCCAGCTGTCCCTTCTCCATGCCAAGCCGCCGCCGAACGTCATCCGCGTCGAGTTTGCGGATGTCCAGCGTCACCACCGTCGTGCCGGGATGATTGCGGCGATACGTGTCTGCGTACTGCGGAACGATCTCCGAGGCGAAAACACCGTGGAATCCAGCCTCTTCAAGGCCTTCGGACAATCCGCCCGCGCCAGCGAAAAGGTCTATCATCGCGTATTCTGTTCCCTCTGCGGACTTTCCCGCAACGAGATTCACACTTGACATGTCCTTGTCCATCATATCGAAGAAATCCATCTGCACGGGATTAAACGCAGTTGCGGACTTGCATCCGCCAAAGAACGGACGCAGACGCTCGAAGACGTTGGGGATCGACCTGCCGCCGCATTCCGGCAGAGGCCGCTCGAAAAAGTCCGCATCGATCCTGCCGGTCCACCGCGTGGAGCAGACGTAGACGTCGGCGGAATCGCCGAACGCCTCGCGCTCCGTCACCTCGTCGCCCAGTTCGAATAGCGCGTACCTTTCGCCGTGCGGTTTCGGCGAGACACGATAGCCCTGCGCGGCGAGCCATTCTCCGTCCACGTCGCGGACGTACTTCGCCCTGCACGAAATCGCCGGCAGGCCGCACGCATACACGACAAGGTGCGTGACGGACGCATAGCCCGCGCCTGTCGCGCCCTTCGGCAGCGGGAGGTTGTACGTCCGCCGTCCCGCGATCCATGCGTGGTTCTCCACTCGGTACGTACCTACGACGACCGTCTTTCGCTCTTCTTTCTTCGTCATCGACATTGCCAGAATCTTCTTTTCCAGTCAACCGCCATTATACCATCTTCATGGCATAACCCGCCTACCATTCCCGCGCATCCTCAAGGTTTGCGTTGTTGGCGTTCGGATTGAACCAGGAACGCATCCGAAGTCCTATCAGCTGACTCATGTTTTCGCCTATCCGTCCGTAATGGGCGCGAGTGATTTGTCCAAGAGAGTTTGTCTGTGTACGGACACGATAGACAAGATACGAATCTTTCGGAAACTCCACGCGATTCGTCACGCAACACTTCGTCCGAGCGAAGCGAAGCCACTCCCGCTTCATGAAAACCGAATTCGTGTCCGCGCAATAATCGTATCTGAACGCACTCGTCTTGTCGGCGTTGCGCAAATAGAAGCCGTCAAGGCAATTCGGGAACGCGATTGACAGGTGTTCATGAAAATCGTACCAGTCCCTGGAGTTGCGCGATGCGTCGAACATCATGTGGACGTCATCATGTCGCCCATTGCCATATGGCGGACACCATTCAAGCGTTTCCAGGTCGAGTTTGACGATCTCGTTTGTTGCAGGGAATTTTCTGTATTCGCAGTAGTGAAAGCCCAAAGCGATGGGATTCCGCTTTTTCTTGAGAGCGGCGACAATCTCCACCGTCGCGTCAGACCATCTCCGCGTTCGTTTCACGCCCTCATACGGCAGTTTTCGGAATTCGGGCACGATCTTCGTGTCGTAGTATCCGTCCTTGCGGATCCATGCATATGCTTCGCCGATACAACGTCCATTGGCGGAGAAGCCCCCCCCATCGTCCGTCACACCTCGCCTGACATCCACCTTTTCCGGCGCGACGTAGAACGTCACGGAGACAGCTGCGTTCGAGACGGATTCGCCCATGTCGTCGACGACTTTAATCCGAACGTCGGCCAATGCTCCGTCGACGATCGGGCTGTACGCATGGCAAATTTCGGTGAACGCAAAAAGCGCAAACAGAGACAAAAGCGTCTTTCTCATCTGTCCAATTCTCCTATCTCGATCATCTTGCTGAACAATCACGGCCGAGAGCGGCGGTGAATGGATACGAAGACGGCTCATCTGGCTTGGACTTTCTTGACAAGATCGACAAACTGGAACAGCGTGATGATTCGCATTGCCGTATTCTTCGGATAGGACTTGACATATGGCTGCGGCACGACAAGCACCACTTTTTCAGCCGCCATTTCGTTCATCTGCTTTACCGTCATACCCTGCTGAAGAGTGCAAAGGAATTTCGTGCTGTCGCGAAAACGGTCTGCTTCATTGAGAATCTGCCGCCATCTGTCCTTGCAAGTCGTCTTGGCCGCGAGAAACACAAGCCTGTCAACCGGGAATGACATGTCGTGATAGGCTTTTGACGACGGAAAGACGAAATCCGGCCTCTTGTTGCCCTCCGTTACAACCTGCCCTTCAAACGCTATGCAATTACCAGTGAAAATGGCTCCAAGATGGTGTTCCAATGATTTGCCCGCCCGACTTTTTCGGCGATTGAGGACTGTATTTGCCTTTTCGATGAAATCATCTACGCTTGAAAAGCCATTTGCCACGAACCTGCCATATCTGGCTTTCTCTATTGCGCGAAACAGGCGATACTCGATTTCAGACCAGCTGATCAACTTGTCGTCCGGACGAGACCTAACGTAGTCTTCGTGGTCGTAAATGTCGCCCTCTATCTTGCGGGCGGCAGCAGACATGGTATCTGATGCAGGAAAATCAACACTTAAAGCGCTTATGAATTCCGCAAATGCCAGTTCCTCCCGTGCCTCCGGACTTTTGCCGTCAATGCGAACCAGTTTGTTGGCATCAGCCGGTCCCACGCCCAGTGCGCCTAAAAACTCATCGATTTCCTCTTCTGAATTGAATACGAACGCCCTATAGGAATTCATGTCCGTCCGCGCGAGTACGACGAGCGCCCCTGTATATTCAGATCGCAAATACTCAAAACCGCGACCGAATTGAGTGAGCCGAGATTCATTCCGCGTACCAACTCCATAATACACAAGGCGCGATTCCGTCACCCTGCCGTCATTCCATGCTATATTCATTCGCGCATCTTTGTTCTCTCCCTTGACACAAGGTTTGCCAAAAGCCATTTCAGCAAATTCGCGAGGAACATAGAATCCGCGCTGATGTCCCCCTGTCTCGCCAGTCTCATTGGCCGCAATGAACTTGAAGAAAAAGGGACATCCCGATTGTACAAGATTTACGGCTTCGTAGACGTGCGTTTCCATACCCAGTCCTCCCTTGCATGGCTACATGTTCATTGCATCAATTAGATTATGCGCAACGGCCGTTATAAGCGGCACTACGACGGAATTGCCGCACTGTCTGTATGCCTGGACATCAGAAACGGCGTCAAGCCGGTACTTGTCAGGATAACCCATCAGCCGAGCGCATTCGCGTGGGGTAAGACGACGGGGATTGCGCCCGTCATTCTGCGGCACAAGAATTTCCGAGCCATCCTTGTAATAACGCGCGCTCAAGGTTCTTGTCACGCCATCCAACGAAGCCATGCCAAAGCCAAAGCCGTTTCCCTTCGCCTGATGTTTTTTTGCGTAGTTCTGAAGATAGTTCCAGAGTTTGTCGGAAAGCGTATATTTCGCACCTGGAGCGTCCTCCAATATGCCGGCCAATTCATGCCTTGCCCCCGTCGACTTCGGAAATTCGAAACGCTCGGCGTCATGGAAGACTCTTCTGTCAAAGCCGACAATCATTATCCGCTCACGATGCTGGGGGACATATTCCTGTCCATCCATCACACGATAGTGAATCGAATAGTCAAGTTCTTCCAAAGTCTCGCGAATCACTCTAAAAGTGTTGCCCTTGTCATGGGAGACGAGATTCTTGACATTCTCAAGAAAGAACGCCTTGGGACGACGACGGCTGACGATGTCGGCAACGTCGAAGAACAGCGTTCCCTGCGTTTTGTCCTTGAAGCCCGTCTCTCTGCCAAGGCTTTTCTTTTTGGACACGCCCGCTATGGAAAATGGCTGGCATGGAAAACCCGCGCACAGCACGTCGAAGCTCTCCGGTATCGCAGCCTTTGTTTCCTCCTTCGTTACGTCGCCATAAGGTAGGTCGCCAAAATTCGCCTCATAAGTTTTTTGGGCGTATTTGTTCCATTCGGATGAAAATACACATCTGCCGCCATTTGCCTCCATCGCCAACCGAAAACCGCCCATCCCCGCGAACAAGTCGATGAACGTGAACCTCCACTTCCGCGGCGGCGGAAACGGAACGCCGTCCGCAGCGTCCATACATGCGCGATTGACGTCTTGGCACATTCCGCCGAGAAGCGTTCCCTGGTCTTTTTCCTTCATGCTCGCAGACATTATCCAAATCTTCCTTTCAATAACCACGCAATTATACCATCGTCAGCCGAACTGAGCATCGCCACCTCCGCTGTCCTTCTGCGCCTTTTCAAGCAACCCGATGAAATGCCTGCCGATCTGATATGCCAAGCCGACGGGAACGGCATTGCCGATCTGAGTGTACTTCGGCAGTTCCCGGTCGAAGACGCCCTCACGCGGATTGCCGGCGCGGCGAAGGCCGCCGGTCGTCCTAGCCCCTGCAAATTGATACCAGTCCGGAAACATCTGCAGGCGCGCCCATTCCCGAACGGTCATTCCTCTCGGTTGCGCGAAATGCACATAGTCGTCCGGCGCGGAGCACGCCGTTATGGACGGCCCTCCCGCGCCCCATTTCGCGGGCAGAAGCCGCTGCGAGAATTTCTTCGTCCTGAACTCCTCGGGAATCTGTCCGCCGTTTTCATGCATCGCCCGGAACTTCGCGATGATTTTCGGTGCATGGCGGCTGTATTCCTGTTCCGTCAATTCACTGCCCATGTCCATCAAGTCGCCATTGCGCCTTGTTCTGAACGCCCTCTGGATGTCGTTCTGCGGACTGCAAACATACGTCGGCGTTTTTCCGCCATTGTCGTAATCGGCGTCGACGAGGTCGCCCAGCAGGTCGTCAAGGTCTGGAGCGCCGCCCGTCGGATTTGGGAGGAACCCGGCAGCTACCGCGTCCGCGTCGTTGCCGTCAAGACCGGGAAACACGTCCTTCCGCAGTCCGACGACGAGAATGCGCGGACGGTTCTGCGGGACGCCATAGTCCTTTGCATGGACCAGTTTGAAACGGACATTGTACTTTCCGATGTCATGAAAGGTCTTGAGGACCATCTGGAAGATTTCGCCGTTCGTGCCGTCTTTCGTCCACTTGGACGTCAGAAGTCCGCGGACGTTCTCGAAGAGGAATATCTTCGGATTGAGCCTGTTGACGAGAAAGGCCATGTCCTGAAAGAGGTAGTTGGACGGCAGCTGCGCCTTGTCCACCGAATAGGAGCGGCGAAATCCAATCCCCGAAAAGCCCTGGCACGGCGGTCCGCCGCACACCAGATCGAGCCCCCCCCTGTCGATGTCGACGTTCAGTTCGTCGCGAATCGAATCGACGAACTGCCGCAGCAGCGCGGGGTTCAGCACAAGGTCCTTGACGTTGGCGACGTTGTTCTTCCGCAGCCATGGAAACTCATCCACCCGATTGAGCAGATAGGTCGCCATCGCGTCCTTGTTAAGCTCGTTGACGAGAACGGGCGTAAAGCCCGCCTCTTCAAGTCCGAGCGACAATCCGCCGCATCCTGCAAACAGGTCTACAAAAACATGTCTATGCTTCATGATTCAACAACCAATCCTTGTGCGTGACGGACGCATGGCCCGCGCCCGTCGCGCCCTTCGGCAGCGGGAGGCTGTACGTCCGCCGTCCCGCGATCCATGCGTGGCTCTCCACCCGGCACGTCCCTACGACTACCGTCTTGCGCTCTTCTTTCCTCTTCATTGACATTGCCAAAGCCTTCTTTCAAGTGTTCCGCCGTTATGCCATACCACCTTCATGGCTGCGGCTGTCCGCCATTCCCGCGCATCTTCGATTCATGCGGACAACCATTTTCTCTCCTGTCCAGGCGGATTGCCGTCGCTTGCCGGCCGCCATTGCGGCATTCTGCCTTGAAACGCCATTATACCACAACTCCGCCCGCCCAACCCGCCTTTGACAGACTGCCTTTCCTCCTCCCCGAACCACCGCATTTATATAAATGCGGTGGTTCGGGGACATGCGCGGACTTGGCGCGACGCGCACAGGAAAGGCCGCCGAAGATGAATGCCGGGGAACGGCATTACGCCGCAACGGCAGATATCGCCGGACACACCTCATACAGAACCACCGCATTTATATAAATGCGGTGGTTCGTAGGGGATTGGCGCAGCGCGCACGGGAAAGGTACGCCGAAGATGGATGGCGAAAACGAATGGCGATTGACCCGGACGCCAGTTGCTGTCGCATCGCGTCAATCGCCTTCTCCCATGGACATGGGAATGCGCGGAATCAGAACTCCAGCGCCTCGCACATCTTCACAAGGAACTCGTGGTAGGACATGCGTTCCTGCTGCATCGTGTCGCGGTCGCGCACCGTGAACTTGCCGTCCTTCGGCGACTCCGGGTCGACCGTGATGCACCACGGCGTGCCGGCCTCGTCCTGGCGGCGGTAGCGGCGGCCGATCTGGCCGGACTCGTCCCAGAACGCGTTGACCTTCTTGCGAAGCCTGCCGAAGACCTCCTGCGCCATCTTGTAGCTGGCCTCGTCCTTCTTGAGAAGCGGGAAGACGGCCACCTTGACGGGCGCGACCTTCGGACTGAAGTGGAGCACCGTGCGGACGTCCTCCTTGCCCTTCGCGTCCACGAGCTTCTGCTCCTCGTAGGCCTCGCAAAGAAGGGCGAGCATGAGACGGTCCACGCCGGCGGACGGTTCGATGACGTGCGGCACGTACTTGCCGTCGAAGAGATTCCGGCAGAACTTTTCAGCCTCAAGCGGGTCCTTCCCGCGGGACGCCCAGTCGGTCTGAACCTTTTCGATGAACGCCGCGCGCGCGGCCTCGTCCATCTTCTTCGCGGCCTGCTTGAGCGGATCGTCGAAGACCATCTGGCTCTCGCCGGAGTGCTTCTGGTGCTGTGAGAGGTCGAAGTCGGAGCGCGCCGCGATGCCCTCGAGCTCCTGCCGGCCGAACGGGAAGTCGTATTCGATGTCCACGCACGCGCGGGCGTAGTGGGCGAGCTCGTCCGGCTTCTGCCAGTACTCGACGAAACGCTCCGTGGGGAGTCCGACGGCGTTCAGGAACTTCTTGCGCTGCTCGACCCAGTACTTGTGCCAGACCTCCCAGCCCCAGTCGTCCTGCACGGGGCCGTCGAGGTCGGGGTTGTCCGCCAGCGTGACGACGTGGCCGTGGAGGATCTCGACCGCCTCGTCCGGGCGGATGAAGAACTCCAGCTCCATCTGCTCGAACTCGCGGCTGCGGAACGTGTAGTTGCGCGGCGTCACCTCGTTGCGGAAGCTCTTGCCCATCTGCGCGATGCCGAAGGGCACCTGCTGGCGCGAGGTGGAGAGGACGTTCGTGAACTGCGCGAAGATCGCCTGCGCCGTCTCAGGGCGGAGGTAGGCGACGTTGGAGGGGTCGTCAATCGGGCCGACGACCGTCTTGAACATGAGGTTGAACGGCTTGGGCTCGGTCATCTCGCCGCCGCAGTAGGGGCAGCTGAGCGTCCCTTCAGGATTGTGCGGAACGGGCTTCTTCTTCTGCTCGGCAAGAATGTCCGCGATCTGGTCCGCGCGCATGAGCTTCTTGCATTCCTTGCACATCGTCATCGGGTCGGCGAACGTGTCAAGGTGGCCGGAGGCCTTCCAGATCCTGGGATGCATGATGATCGTGGCGTCAAGCCCCGCCACGTCGCTGCGGCCGCGCACCGTGAACTGCCACCAGGCCTGCTTCACGTTCTGCTTGAGCTCGCAGCCGAGCGGACCGTAGTCCCAGAAGCCCGGCATTCCGCCGTAGATCTCGGACGAATGATAGATGAAACCGCGGCGCTTGCACAGCGCGGAAAGCGCGTCGAGGGATGACTTGTTCTCTTCTGACATGATTTTCTGACCTTTTTCTATGGCAACGGCTGGACTGCCGCCCCTTGGCGGGCGGATATTCTACCAAATACCAACATGACGGGCAATGCGGAAGACGTCAAAGGAGTTCGGCGACGATGGCGTCGCACACCTCGAAGCCGCGGCCGGTCGGCGCGAAGCGTCCGGGGCCGACTTCGCGCAGAAGCCCTTCCGCGGCAAGCGCGGAGAGCGTCCGGAGCCACTGTGGGACGCGCGGGGAAAGGGCAGGCCAACGGAGCGCGGCGGCGGAGGGGGCGAAGCCCTCGGCAAGGCGGAGGGCGAAGAGGGCTCGTTCAAGAGCGTCGGACTCCTCGTCAAGGGTCTCGACGTCGTATCCGCCGTCGCGGCGGCCGACCGAGCGGCGAAGGCCATCGCGTCCGTGTGCGCCTTCGCCGAGTCCGAAGTAGTCCTCTCCGCGCCAGACGGCCAGGTTGTGGCGGCAGACGAGGCCGGGGCGCGCGTAGCTGGACACCTCGTATCGGGCGAGTCCGGCGAAGTCCAGCGCGTCGCGGGCGGCGGAGAGCTGGGCGAACGCGGCGTCGGCGCCGGGCATGGCCGCCTCGCCGCGCGAAAGGGCCAGGTCTAGCCGCGTCTTCGGCTCGCGGATGAGGGTGTAGACGCTGCAGTGGTCCAGTCCCAGCGCGGCGGCCCTCTCCACGGTGCGCCACCACGACGGGTCGGAAGTCCCCGGCCAGCCGGCGATCAGGTCGACGCCGGCGTTCGCGAATCCGGCTTCGCGGACAATGCGGAACGCCGCCTCCGCCTCGTCGGCGGAGTGCAGGCGCCCCATCGCGGATAGGGCGTCGTCGTCAAGGCTCTGGACGCCGAGGGAGATGCGGTTCACGCCAAGGGAACGCCAGAGGCGGAGGCGCGATGCGTCCGCGTCGCGAGGATGGAGCTCGACGGTGAATTCCGCGTCCGGCGCGAGACGCGGGGCGATCTCCTCCAGAAGCGGCCGCAGGTCGCACAGGGCCGGCGTTCCGCCGCCAAAATAGACCGTGTCGAAAACGGCGTCCGCAGGCGTCATACGGCGCAGGTCGTCCACAAGCCGCCGGACGTACGCGGCGCGCGCGTCCTCGGACGCCCCTGCGCGCGACAGCAGCGCGCAGTACGCGCACTTCGCGCGGCAGAACGGAAAGTGGACGTATAGGTTCCTCATGACAGAAAGCCCAGAAACCCAAGCGCAAGCCGGAAAAAATAGTCCAGGAATCCGCCAACGAGGCGATATGCAGAAACGGCGCTCTCCACCAGCGCGGACAGAACCAAGCCCGCGCCGCCCGGCGCCATCGCCGCAAGCACGGCGAGGAGTCCGGCGAAGTTGGCGAGCCAGACGAAGACCAGGGAGAAGAACGTTCCGTAGACCTCCATGTCCGGCTGGCGCTGCGCCAGCGCGCGGACGGTGAACGCCACGTGGAACGCCCACGTGAAGCCGGCGGCCGCAAGCCACGCGCCAATGCACGGAAGCCTGCCCATGCAGAGGCGCACCGCGACGGCGGCGACGGCCACCGCAACCGTGTAGAACGGAAAGAAGTACGGCGCGAGGGTGATGAGGACGTTCGACTTGGAGACGGACACCGACCCGCCCGACTTCGCGACCCTGAGGCGCGAAACGCGCGCTCCGAAGAGAAGCGCCCACAGCGCATGGGTCAGCTCATGTCCGAGGACGTACGCGCGCATGGGCGCGGGAAGGAACAGCGAAGCGGCGACGAACGCCGCCAGCCCGGCGGCAATCCACAACGCCCCCGTGAAAAGTCCCTCCGCCGCAAGGACGCCGCCAGACGGCGAGAAGGCCGCGCGCCAGAGCGCATACGGCATTGCGGCGCACAGCGGCAGAAGCAGAAGCGCAAGCAGACGGCGAAGAAACCTCCCCATGGAAAGACGACGTCAGTTGCCGAACTCGAAGACGAGCTCGCCGGGATAGAGATAGTGGTTGCGCCGGGCGATGTCCTCAACGAACTCGCGGTCGGAATTGAAGCGGCGCTGCCTGTCGCGGACCTCCGCAATCTCCGCCCGCTTCGCCTCGATGCGCTGCATCCTGCGCTCCTTTTCCGCGTAAAGACCCTGGCGCTGGCGGTATTTCGGATACGAAATCACCACGCCCATGCCCAAAATCGCGACAAAAAGAGCCAAAAAGAGAAATTGGAATGCCTTTGCTATGAAGTTGCCCATTTGACGAGTATTTTATGATTATCGGCGGCCACAGTCAAGGGTGTTTTGCTATAATCTACGCCATGTCCAAAACCCTTTCAAAATGGGCTGCGATTCCCGCCTTTCTGGCGCTGGCGGGGTGTTTCAGCTTCGAGACGGTCCCGCTCGGCGCGGAGGCGCCGTCGCGCATGCGCGTCGACTGCGTCCAGGGCGAAGCCGTGGAGCACGTCGTCGTGTCCAACTACGGATGGTATCTCTTCAACACCTGGCCGCTTGCGTGCGGGCGCGCCGGCTCCGGCGCGCTGGGGTTCACGCTCTTCAGCGACCAGGTGAACGAGCGCGTCGTCCTGGACAGGTTCATGGGATATGCGGACAAGCGGAACTGCGACGTCACGGACCTGAACCTCTTCAACGACGAGGAGGTGCTGATGACGATCGGCCTCGGCGGGCTGTCCATCCCCCTTCCGTACCTCGTCTCCTTCCGCGACGTGCAGTACTCCGGCGTACTGGTGAAGCGCAACAGCGCGGAGGACGCGAACGTGAAGCGCAGGCGGCTGAGCGCCGAAATGCGCAGCCTTCTTGAAAGCCTTCCGGACGGAGGCGGCAGATGAACTTGAAACCGGTTTCGTTCGCGGCGGCGTTCGCCGCCGTCCTTTCCATGCTCCTGTCGTGCGGATGCATGTCCGTCAAGAAAGCCACCGACTTCAAGGGCGCGAAGATCGACGAGGGCCGTACGCCCGTGGCTGTCGTCGAGATAGAGAACTCCGTGTGGCTCCTCTTCAACTTCCTGCCGATCGCGAGCGGAGACCCGGACGCGCCGGGGCGCAACTCCTGCCGCTTCTTCAGGAACACGGTCAACCTCCAGAACAACATAAAGGCCCTTCACGCCGAACTGCGCGAAAGCAAGACGCATGAAGTCGCCAACCTCACCAGCCGGTACGCGGACGAGAAGTACCTCTTCTTCCTCCTTGCGCGGCGCGCCTGCCACACGAGCGCCGTGCTGGCGAAGCCGGTCGAAATAAAGTCAATCACGGTCACAGGGAAATGAGAATCGCAAGGTCAGTGGCGGCGCTTACGCCGTACGTCCCAGGCGAGCAGCCGAAATACCGCCAGGTCGTAAAGCTCAACACGAACGAAAACCCGTATCTGCCGTCGCCGCAGGTCGAAAAGACGCTGAAGTCGTTCGACCTCGACAATCTCCGGCGCTATCCGGACCCGGTCTTCGCCGAGTTCCGCGCAAAGGCGGCGGAGACGTACGGGACCGTCCCGGAGCGCGTGTTCGCCGGGAACGGCTCCGACGAAGTGCTCACCCTCGCCGCCCGCGCGTTCGTGGACGACGACGAGTGCATCGGCTCGTTCGACCCGTCGTACTCCCTCTACAGGACGCTCGCCGCCATCCGCGACGTCCCGTTCGTGCCATCCCCGCTGAACGACGACTTCTCCTGGGCCGCCCCCGTCGTCAAGTCCGCCGCGGGCGACGTCGCCCTCTTCCTCCTTACAAACCCGAACGCCCCCACGTCGATCCGATATCCGCGCGAATGCGTCGCGGAGTTCGCCGCGTCCTTCCCCGGCGTCGTGCTCGTGGACGAGGCGTATGCCGACTTCGCGGACGAGTCGTGCGTCCCGCTCGCCACCGCGCCGGACAACCGCAACGTCGTCGTCATGCGCACGCTCTCGAAGAGCTATTCACTCGCAGGCCTCCGCTTCGGATTCTGCATCGGCCCCGAAGACCTCGTCGAGGCCCTCTACAAGGTCAAGGACTCCTACAACTGCGACGCCGTGGCGCAGGCCGTCGCAACCGCCGCGCTTTCCGACGGACAGTGGATGAAGCGCAACGTGGCGAAAGTCGTCAAGACGCGGGAGGAGACCGCCGCCGCGCTGCGCGCGCGCGGATGGGACGTTCCGCCGTCGCAGTCCAACTTCCTTTTCGCCCGCCCCGCGCACCGCCCGGCGGCGGAGCTCTTCGAGGCGCTGCGCGCGCGGAACGTGTACGTCCGCTACTTCCCAGGTCCCAGGACTGGCGACCGCCTTCGCATCACCGTCGGCACGGACGCCGACATGGCCACCCTTCTCTCGATTCTAGAGGAAATAGACGCATGAACGACCCGATCAACCCGATATCGAAACCGGACTTCACCCCCGTTCCCGAACTGCGCGCAATGCAGCTCAGGAAGCTTCAAGAGCTCATCCCCTACGAGTACGAGCGCGTCCCGCTCTTCCGCCGCCGCTGCGACGAAAAGGGCGTCAAGCCACGCGATCTCGTCACCCTGGCGGACCTTGCCAAGTTCCCGTTCATGAAGAAGACAGACCTCCGCGACGAATACCCCCTCGGCCTCACCGCCGCGCCGATGAAGGAGATCAGCCGCTTCCACTGCTCGTCTGGAACAACGGGCAAGCCCATCTGCATCCCGGCGACGAAGGAAGACCTCGCGATCTGGACGGAAGGCGCGGCGCGCTGCCTCGCGATGTACGGCATCACCGACGAGGACGTCGTCCAGGTCTCCTACGGCTACGGTCTCTTCACCGGCGGCCTCGGCGCCCATTATGGCGCGGAAGCGCTCGGCTGCGCCGTCCTCCCCACCGGCGCCGGCAACACGGAAAAGCAGATCATGCTGATGAAGGACCTCGGCGTCACCGTCATCGCCTGCACCCCCAGCTACTTCCTCCACCTCGCAACCGTCGCCGAGGCGATGGGCGTCGACTTCCGCCGCGACACGAAACTCAGGCACGGCGTGTTCGGCGCCGAGCCGTGGACGGACGAGATCAAGGCCAAGATCGAGCAGATCGCCGGCATCACCGCCCACGACATCTACGGCCTCACCGAAATCGCCGGTCCCGGCGTCGCCGGCAACTGCCCCCACTGCCACGGCCTCCACGTGTGGGAGGACCACTTCTACCCCGAAATCGTCGACCCCGACACGCTCGAAGTCCTGCCGGACGGAGAAGAGGGCGAACTCGTTTTCACAACCCTCGACCGCCGCGGAACGCCGATGGTCCGCTACCGCACACGCGACCTCTCGCGCCTACAGACCGGGACGTGTCCCTGCGGTCGCACGATGCGCGTCATGGACCGCGTCCACGCCCGCACGGACGACATGCTGATCATCCACGGCGTGAACGTCTTCCCCGGCCAGATCGAGGCCTGCCTCATGAAGGTTCCCGAAGTCGCCCCGCACTACCAGATCGAACTTTCCTCCACCGACACGATGGACCGCTTCGAGATCAAGGTGGAGGTGACCCGCGACGCCTTCACGGATTCCGTCACCGCCATGGAGAACGTCCGCCGCCGCGTGGCCGCCTCAATCAAGGAAATAGTCGGCCTCTCGCCCAAGATCTTCATCGTCGCCCCAGGTACGCTCCCGCGCAGCCAGGGAAAGATCAAGCGCGTGATCGACAACCGCAGAAAGTAAACGCGAAAGGAGTTCCGGCATGACCATCAACCAGGTCTCTCTCTTCCTTGAAAACAAGACGGGACAGCTCGCGCAGGCGTGCAAGGTCCTCGCCGACAACGACGTCTCCCTCGTCACGCTCTCCCTCGCGGAGACGCAGGACTTCGGCATCGCCCGCTTCATCGTGGACGACCACGTCCGCGCCACCCAGGCCCTTTCCGACGCGGGCTTCCTCGTGAAGACCTCCCCCGTCGTCGCCGTCACCGTCCCGGACCGCCCCGGCGGAATGTCCGAGGTCGTCACCACCCTCGCCGTCAACGGATGCGACATCGAATACTCCTATGCGTTCGCGTTCCACTACGGACAGAAGGCCGTGCTCGTCTTCCGCTTCACGGACGACGCGAAAGCCCTCAAGACCCTCGCCGACGCCGGCTACACCACCCTGGGCGAACCCCAGCTCCGCGACGCCGCCAACTGAACAACGACATTCCGACGAAAATGAAATTCACCAGCACCCGCTCCGATTCCGAAAACGCATCCCTTCCCTGCATTCTCCGCGGCCTCGCGCCAGACGGCGGCCTCTTCGTCCCGCGCGCGGTCGGCCGCGTCGACCTCGCCGCCTGCGGCGACCTCGCGGGCGCGGAGCGCGTCGCCCTCGGCGCAATCTTCGACGACGTGCCGGAGTCCGTGCGCGAAGACGCGATCCGCAACCTCCTCGCGAAGTTCCCGGCGGAGAACCCGATTCCGCTAGTGGACGCCGACGGCTTCAAGATCCTGGAGCTCTTCCACGGCCCGACGGGCGCGTTCAAGGACGTGGCGCTCTCCGTGCTGCCGGTCCTCATGGTCGCGGCCGCGGACGGCAGACGCGTCCTGATCCTCACGGCAACGTCAGGCGACACCGGTTCGGCCGCGATGGCGGGCTTCTCCGACGTTCCCGGAATCCAGATCGCGGTCTTCTTCCCGAACACCGGCACTTCGCGCATCCAGCGCCTCCAGATGACGACGCCGTCCGCGAAGAACGTCCGCGGCATCGCCATTCGCGGAAACTTCGACGACGCCCAGGCCGCCGTGAAGCGCATATTCTCCGACCCCGCGATCCGCGCCGAGGCCGAGCGGGCGGGCATCACCCTCTCCTCCGCCAACTCGATCAACGTCGGACGCCTCGTGCCGCAGATCGGCTACTACCTCCTCTCCGCCGCGAAGATCGGCGAAGAGTTCGACGTCGTCGTCCCCTCCGGCAACTTCGGCAACATCCTCGCCGCCTACTACGCGAAGATGATGGGCGCCCCAATCCGGAAGTTCATCTGCGCCTCGAACGTGAACGACGTCCTGACGCGCTTCATCGCCACCGGCGTCTACGATCCCGGCGACAGGTTCACGGTCACGAACTCCCCGTCCATGGACATACGCAAGTCGTCCAACGTGGAGCGCATGCTCTGGCTCGTCAACGGCGGCCTCGAAGACCCGGCGGCCGCGTCGGCGGAGACGAAGCGCCTGATGGACGACTTCGCGGCGACGGGCCGCTACGCGCTCAACGTCGCCGCCCGCGAGCGTCTTCAGTCCGAATTCCTCGGCGCGTTCGCGACCCCTGACGAGACGGAGGCGGAAATGCGCCTGATGCGCGAACGCTGCGGGTACGTCCTCGACCCGCACACCGCAGTCGCCACCGCGGTCGCGCGCAAACTCGGCTACCCGCAGGGCGGCCGCCCATGCGTCGTCGCCGCCACGGCAACGCCATACAAGTTTCCGGAGACGTGCCGCCGCGCGTTCGGCGCGGACGTCCTGACGAATCCGCCGCCCTCCTTCGCGGCAATGGAGACGGCCCCGGTCACGCAGACGCAGGTCGTCGACGTCCCCGAAATCGACGCCGCCGTCAAGGCGCTTATCGCCTGACTTGCGTCATGCGATAAGCGCTTAAGTGATTAAGCAGTTAAGCGCTTGAGCGATTAAGTGGTCAAGTGCCTAAATGGTTAAGCGCCTAAATTCGGCAGGGCGCGACGTCTCGTCGCACCGTTTTGCCGTTTGCGGCGCGTGAGGACATACGCCCTCCCATGAAAACCGCCCTCTGCGGCAAACTTGACCACTTAACCACTTAATCTCTTGCTCAATTGCCCAGGCGCTTCATCGTGTCAAGGGCGGTGGCGAGGTTCTTCGCAAGGTCTTTTCTGTCGCCCCAGCCGCATTCGCACGAGACGCCGCCCGCGTAGCCGATCTTCTTCAGCGCCGCGAAGTACGGAACGAACCTCTCCGTGTCGTTGGCGCCGGGGAAATTGCGCTTGCCGTACGTGGCGATGTGCACGTGCTTCAGGCGCGCGCCGGCATTGACGATCGATTCCGCCGACTCGCGGCCCATCATCATGTGGAAGATGTCGGCGAGCTGCTGGATGCGGGGAGAGGCGACGTCCTCGACGATCTGAAGTCCCTGCCAGACGTAGTTGATGACGTTGGACTCGTTCGGGCGCAGCGGCTCGATGACGACGACGACCTTGAGGTCTGAAATGCGCTCCGCCAGGCGGCGGCAGAAGTCGGTGTACTGGACGACTCCGTATTCGATGTCCGCCTGCTTCTTCGGGGCGCCGGGGCCGAAGGTGTACGGGACGTTGCGCGCACCGCCTGAGCCGAACACCACGGTCTTCACGCCGACCTCGTCCGCATGGCGGCAGGCGTTCTCGGCGTAGACGAGCGCGTCGTCGAACTTGGCGTCGGGGCCCGTGAGGCGGTAGTTTCCGGGGATGAAGCCGTTGCACGAGCGAAGAGGAATCGGGGCGGCGAGAATCGCGTCGCGCTGCTTCTTCCACTCGTCGCCCGTCGCCATCGGCTTGAGCATCCCGGCGACGCCGTTCTCGAAGAAGTCGTAGCCAATCTCCTTCATCAGCTTCGCATCGCCAAGCCCGCGGCAGGCGCCGAAGAGAATGCGTCCGCCAGCCGGTTCGGAAGCGCGCGCCGTCGCGCATCCTGCGGTCGCCGTGGCCGCTGCCGCGGCGGCGGCAATCCCCGAGCCGAGAAAGGAACGTCTGCTGATTGCGTTTTCCATTGCCATGTCCTCTTTGTCAACGCCTCGGCTATCGCGCCCAGGCGGGGTTCATCCAGTTGCCCTGATTGCGGAAAATCTGCTGCGGACTGTCGCCATCGGGGGCTGTGTCCACGATGAAGAGGGCCTTGTCGCGGGAAGCCACCACGTGGCGGCCGTCGGCGGCCCAGCTGGGATGTTCCCAACTGCCGCCGTTGGAGACGATGCGCGTGGACGAATCGCCCTTCGCGGGGTCCATGACGGCGATGAAGTTCTGCCCGCCACGCTTGCTGCACCACACGAGCTGTCCGTCGGCGCCCCAGTCGGGGTTCGTGTTCTCGCCGCCGGCGTTGGTCAACCGGCGGGACTTGCGCGTCGCGACGTCGACCACGTAGATCTGCGGATGGCGCGTCTCGTCGGAGACGTAGGCGATCTTGCGCCCGTCGGGGCTCCAGCACGGCGAGGCCTCGGAGGCCTTCGGGGTCTTCGTGAGCCGCTTGATGTTCTTCGTCGCGAAATCGAGGACGTAGAGTTCGGGGTTGCCCTGGAAGGAGAGGATGAGGGCGCAGCTCCTGCCGTCGGGAGAGACGGCGGCGCCGGTGGCGAGTCCCTTGAACTGGGCGAGGAGCGTGCTGCGCCCCTGCAGGTCGATGCGGTAGACGAGAGGGGTCTTCTGGAGGAAGCCCGTGTAGTAGATGTCCTTCTTGTTCGGGGCCCAGCGCGGGCCTACGGCGGCGCGGCGGTCGTGCGTGAGCTGCGTGATGTCGTAGCCGTCGGGATAGCAGACGTAGAGCTCCGCGTTGTCGGCGCCCTTGCGATTCACGAACGCGATGCGGTTCTGCGCCATTCCCCTGCGGCCGGTATACGCCTCGACGATCGCGTCCGCCATCTCGCGCGCCGCCATGCGGGCGCCCTTGACGTCCGTGAACGCGCGGCTGGACGCGACCTGCTTGCCGGCGCCCCTGGCGACGACGCTTCCCCCGGGAGTCCCGGTCACGCGAATCTGCCCGTTCGGACCGACCATGAAGTCGCCCGCCAGCGAGAGGTTGCGCTTGAGCGAGGAATTGTAGGCATCGGCGGCAGGGCCGCCCGCGGTCTCCACCGTGACGACCGTGCGAGCGACGCCCGACTGCTTCACCACGATCTGCGGCGCGGTGGCGGCGAAGACGGAAATCGCCATCATCGAGGCGATTGCAAACGACATGGGACGAAACATCATTGCTCCTTGGTTGAAAAGAAAAAGGTATGCGTTAGTATACAGATTCGGGAGCGGAAAGGCAATGCGAAATGCTCGGGGCGCTGTGGTTCGCCGATCTCTGACACCGCTCGACCAGCGGGCAAAGTGTTTGCCCATTTCCGGAAAGCGGAGTCAGCCGATCGCGAGGTCGGCAAGCTCCTCGAGGCGCACGAGCTCGCGGCCGCGGAACTCGTAGCAGATGAAGCGCACGGGAGTGCCGCCGGCGAGCGCGGGCAGGTTCGGGTCCGCGGCGTAGCGCCTCAGCTGCGCCACGGCCTCCTCGTGCCTCGCCGCGACGTCGGCGTCTGAGGCGCCGGCGGGCGAGTGCTTCATCTCGATCACGTAGCTGCGCTCCGGGACGGAGCCCTCGGGCAGCGTCCGGTCGGGGAAGAGCGCGTAGTCGGAGTATCCGCACGGATGCGAGAGCTCCGGCTTCACCACGTAGACGCTCTTCATCGTCAGGTACGCGCGGAGGTAGCCGTTGATCCGCGCCTCGCCGCAGATGCCGTCGCGGGGCGAGCCGTTGTCGCGGTACTTCTCCGCGAGGTACGCGAGGAAGCCCTTCCAGTCGCCGTCCCACGCGAACGCATTGAACCGCTCCGTGAACTCCGTCACGTCTACGGCGTTGGGGCGCTTCGCGTACTCGTCGCGCATGTAGTCGAAGATCTGCCGCCGGACGCACTCGTTCGGGACGCGGAACTGGAGGTCGCCGCGCACGAAGCGCGACATGGTGACGATTCCGTAGTAGTAGTAGAGCGACTTGAAGTTCTCCTCCTTGAGAATCCCCTCTATCGGGAAGCTGTCCACGAGCGCGAAGGAGACCTCGCCCCTGTCGGCCAGCTCCTCCGTGAGCGGCAGGACGCCGTCGAACGTCTCCGCGTGGCGCTGCGCGGCGAGGATCGCCGAGAGATTCCTCCAGTCGCTCCGGATGTTCGCGTCGATGAGGTTGCGCGGCGGCCGACCCGTGGCGACGAGTTTGGACAGGTAGTAGAGCGCCATGTCGCAGTTGTAGAGCATCTCGCTCCCGACGCGATCCTCCGCGAAGCAGTAGCTGTCGTACCAGGCCTTGACGGTCGCAAGGTGCGGCCCCGCCGCGTCCGCGAACCTGCCCGTCCCCTGGAAGTCCTCGAAGAGCCGCCGCGTCTCGTCCGCCGTGAACCCGACCATCGCGTTGAACTCAGGCTCCTGCGATATGTTGGTGGCGATGTTGAAGCCGCTCGTGAGGTCGTCCATCGTCACGGGCGAGACTCCGGTCATGAAGATGCGGTCGCACGTCGCCTTGAACTGCTTGAACCACCCGCGGTAGAAGCCCGTGCCGTGCGTGATCTCCTTGTAGGGGTCCTTCCCCGCCGTGGAGACGATCTCGTTCGTGAAGTTGTCGTACTCGTCCACGACCACGTAGATTCCGAGGCCGAGGCGTCTGGCAGCCGCGACGACCGCCTCGTACTTCGCGTTCGCAATGCCGGGCTTCAGGCGGACGGCCTCGACCTTCGCGTCGCCCTTCAGCCACTCCATGTGCGCCTCTATGAAGACATCCATCTGCGTGTCCATGTAGTCGGCGAACCTGTCCGCCCACGTGTCGCCCCTGCAGACGCCTACGCGGGAGAAGTCGAGCGAAATCACGAAGAAGTGGTTCTGCAGACCGGTCGGATTCCGCCCGACGTCAAGCCCGCCGAAGAGACGCTCGAAGTTCCCCTTCTCCGCGACGTCGTAGTAGCAGCGCAGCGTCTCGCAGAGGAGCGACTTGCCGAACCGCCTCGGCCGCACGAAGAAGAGGAAGTTCGCGCGCGCCTCGAGTTCGCGTACGTACGCGGTCTTGTCCACGTAGTAGAAGTCCTCCATGCGAATCCGCCTGAAGTCCTTCACGCCGTATGGTATCTGCCCTTGTCTCATGCCGCACATTATAGCATTTTCCCGGAAAAAGGTGACGGCGCATCGGCGGGACTCGCCTTGCCGGGGAAGTCCCGTTTTTCGGGGGCGTCCGCTCGGGGCGACGACGCCTCGGCCCTTGCCCCGGGCGCAGGGAGATGATAGACTTCAACAACCCGCTGCGGCGGCAACGACGAAAGGAACTGGCGATGAACTTCTTGTTGAGAGGACTTCTTGCGTGCGGAGTCGCAATCGGCGCCGCGCGGGCGGAAACGGTCTTGTGGCCTCTGGGCGATTTCAAGGGCGCAGTGGGCGCGCGGATCGAAAAGTCCGCCGGCGGTGACGAGCTCGTCGTCCGGAAGCCCGGCGAACGCCTCGCGCGCTCGTTCGACCTCAAGCCCGAATGGCGCGTGATCAGGCTGAAGGGCGAAATGCGCGTGACGGACGTGCCGAAGGGCAGAAACGGCTGGGAGACGGGGCGCTTCGCGATGGAATGGCGCGACGAGAGGGGCAAGACCGTCACTCCCTGGCCGCTGAACTACGGATGGACCGGCACGACCGGATGGAATCCCGTCGAGCACGACTACCTCGTCCCCGCCGGCGCGAAACGCCTCCACCTGAGCCTCTGCAACCTGTCGACTGGCGGAGAGGTCCGCTTTCGCAACGTCTCGCTCGCCGTCGTGCGCAACTTCATCGACACGCCTGCCAACGCCCCCCTTCCCGCCGGCGCCCCCGCGGACCCGGAGTCGCTCGACGGCGCCTGGACGGAGAGGACTCCCTCGCGGACGCGCCATTCGCTCAACGGCCTCTGGCGCATCCGCCCCGCGTTCACCGACGAGCCGGACGGCCGCGTCCCGGACCCGGCGGACTGCTGGGCATGGGGCCGCATCCCGCAGGTCTGGCGCGGCGACGCGAAGACGTTCATCGCCTCCAGTTCGCTTTCGCCGTACTTCGAAGACCACCCCGACCGCCTCGCCAAAATCGCGCCCCTCCGCGCCTGGTACGCCCGGACGCTTACAATCCCGGCGGAGGCGAAGGGCAGCCGCACGGCCGTGACGTTCGACATGGTCGCCTCCCGCGCCATCGTCTACGTTGACGGCCGCAGGGCCGGCGAGGCCGTCTTCCCCGGCGGCGAGGTCGACGTCACGGATTTCGTCAAGCCCGGCGAACGCCAGACAATCGCGCTCGACGTCACCGCATTCGCGCAGGGCGAGACGCTGGACTACAACGAGGCCACGCGTGCGGACAGGAAGGCGAAGATCGTCAAGCACAAGGGCGTCACGGGCGACGTGTGGCTCGACGTCATGCCGAAGGGCGGGCACGTCGCCGACGCCTACGCGGAGACGTCCGTCGCGCGGGGCGAAATCGCGTTCGTCGCCGACACGGAAGGCCTAGCGCAGAGGCCGCATAGCGTCCGGGCGGAAGTCCGCGACCTCGCAGGCGCCGTCGTCAGGACGTTCGACGGCGAGGCGACGCCCGGCGCGGACGGCCGCCTTGCGTTCTCCGCGCAATGGAAGGACGCGCACCTCTGGGACGTCCACACTCCCGGCAACCGCTACGTCTGCCGCCTCTCCGTCTTCGACGGCGACCGCCTCGTAGACGCGACCCTGCCCTTCGAATTCGGCTTCCGCGAAATCGCCGTCAAGGGGCGCGACCTCTACCTGAACGGGACGAAGATCCACCTGCGCGCGCTCTATGACCCGACCTTCTCCGGCGCAGGCCCCGCCTCGTCGTTCGACGGCGCGCGCGACTTCTGCCGCAACGTGATGGCGGGCGGCTTCAACTTCCTCATCGCCGGCAACTACTCCTTCGAGGCCGGCGCCGCGGGATACCTGCAGGGGATGCTCAACGCCTGCGACGAGACGGGAATGCTCTACTCGTTCACGCTTCCGCACTTCAAGGACTACGACGACCTGCGCCGAACGGGGAACCAGACGCGCTACCGGACGACGACGCGCGCGCTCATGCGCCTCGCCCGCCGCCATCCGTCCGTCATAACGTGGGCGACGAGCCACAACGCGGCCGGCTACCTCGGCGCCGGCAACCCGCGCCGCATCGACGGCGTCTACGAACTGCCGGACTACGCCAACGGAAAGAACCGCGCCTGCGCGCGCGTCGCCCGCAGGATAATCGGCGAACTCGACGCGACGCGCCCATGCTACCACCACGAGTCCGGCAACCTCGACGACTTCCACACGGTGAACTGCTACCTTGACTGGGCGCCCGTGCAGGAGCGCAGCGACTGGCTCGAGCACTGGGCGACGAAGGGCGTGAAGCCGCTCTTCTTCGTGGAGTGGGGACTTCCGCACATCTCCACGTGGTCCAGCTACCGCGGCCCGCTCTTCATCTGGCGCGGCACGGGCTACATGTCGCTCTGGAGCGCGGAATACGCGGCCGCGTACCGCAACGACGCCGCCTACGAGGCGACTCCGGAGATCCGCCGCGCACTCGACGCGGAGGAAGAGCTCTGGGCCGCCGGGCGGCCCTTCTCGTGGTCGCGCCTGACCGGCCACTGCGGCGCAATCACGAACAACTACCTCGGCGTCCAGGCGCGCTTCGCGGACGACAACTGGCGCAGCTTCCGCGGCTGGGGCATGACGGCCATGCTGCCGTGGGACCAGGGCGGGCTCTTCACGCGCACGAACTGGACGGCCGCCCTTCCGTCCGCCGACGTCTACGCGAAGACCCCAGGGGTCAAGGACTCGCGGCGCGCGCAGTGGGCAGACCCGCGCGACTACGCGCCATCCCAGGCGGGCCGGGCGCTCATGCGCTGGAACATGGCCGACTGCGCGTGGATCGCGGGCGACGGGACGTTCACCGACAAACGGCATCTCTTCCGCCCCGGCGAGACCGTAAGGAAGACGCTCATGATCATCAACGACCGCCGCGTCGCGCAAAAGGTGGCGTGGAGCGTCTCGTGTGGCACATTCGCGCAGAGCGGAGCGGTCGACGTAGCGCCAGGCGAACAGGTGCGCGTTCCGGTTGAATTCAATGCCCCCGCGAATGCGGGCGCGGCGGAACTGCGCGCACGGTTCGACTTCGCGGACGGCGTCCGCCGCGATGACGCTTTTCCGATGACCGTCGTGTCCGCCGCGCCGGCGGCAAGGGACGCGGCGCTCGCCGTCTACGACCCGAAGGGGATGACGGCGGCGAACCTGCGGCGGCTCGGCTTCGCGGTCAAGGAGGTGAAGGACGTATTCGCGTTCGACACGTCGAAGGGCAACGCCAAAATGCGCCTCGCCGTAGGGCGTGAATGCCTGACGCGGGACGTCCTCGACAGGGTCCTCGTGCCGTTCGCGTGGAACGGAGGGCGGACGTTCGTGTTCGAGCAGACGAAGGGGACGCTTGAGTCCGTAGGCTTCCGTGTTCAGACGCTCGGCCTTCGCCACGTCTACCCGCGCTTCCGCAAAGCCGCCCTCGCGGGCGTCCAGCGCGACGACCTGCTGCGCGACTGGGCGGGCGCGTCCACGCTCGTCGAGCCGTTCGCCCCGCTGAAGGAATGCGAGACGGGCGCCGGGAGCGACACCTGGGCCGGCTTCGTCCACACGCGAGCCTGGCGCTGCGGCAGCCGCGGCGCCGTCGCGACAGTCATTCCCGAAAAGCCGTCGTTCGGCGACTGGTGCGCGCTCGTGGACGGCGGATTCGACCTTCAGTACGCGCCGCTCCTGGAATGGCGGCTTGGCGGCGGGACGGTGACGTTCTGCCAGATGGACGTCACGGGACGGACGGTCGACGACCCGGCGGCGGACGAACTTGTCAAGGCGCTCGTCGCCGACGCACGAACCGGCCTCCCCGGCACGTGCATCGCCAAGCCCTTCGGAATGCAGGCGTACCGCACAGGCTGCCAGCCGCGCCATGCGTGGTTCATCGAGCAGAACGCGGAGAAGGACATGAAGCGGCTGTACTACGTCACGGGCGGCGCCGCGGAAATGCCGGAGGACTTCAAGGCGAGCATAAGCAACGGCGCGACGGCGCTGCTATGCGGGCTGTCCGTAAGGGAGGTCGCCAAATGGTCTCCCGTGCCGCTTGCGGTCGCGGAGACGAACCGCTGCCACTACACGCGCATTGAAAAACTGCCACCGGAGCTGAACGGCCTTTCCAACGCGGACTGGGCGTGGCACGGGGCGATGGACTTCGCGGCGTTCACGGACGACGCGCAGGACGGCAACAACGCGATCCGCGTCGTCAGGTACGGCAGAGGCCGCCTCGTCTTCTGGCAGGTTCCGCCGTGGAAGATCGACGCCGAGGCGCGTCCGTACCTCCGCTCGTCGAAGCGCCGCGCCGAGGCGATGCTCTCGCGCCTGATGGGCAACCTCGGCTTCAACCGCGGCCCCGGCCGCATACTCTACGCCGACGTCCCCGAATCCGGCGACGACCCCTACCGCTACTACCACTGGTAGGAGGAGAGACCGGACGCCGGGAAGCCATTACGTCCGGGTCACGCCATTGCAAGGGCGGATATGATCTCCGGGAGGAGCTGCTTCTTTCGAGACAGCACTCCCGGAAGGGAGAAAAGGCCGTCCGCGCCGCGCCGCCACGGCAGGACGCGGCGGACGTTCTCCGCGCCGCTGAACATCAGCTCGGAATTGGCACGGACTGGGTCGGTGACGAGAAGGGCCGCGAAGTCGAGCCCCTCCGCCTTGCATATGCGGTCGAGCTCCGTCTGCAGCGCCTCGCCGTGCCTGTGGAAGAGGGCCAGGTTCGTCTCCTCGATCTGCGCAAGCGAGAAGCGGTAGCCGGCGTCGGAGTACGACTTGCGGTCGGAATCGAGCGCCCGGTCGGGGGAAAGCGTGTGGAGAGCCGATCCGACTGACATCATGCCGTCCATCAGACCCTGCGCCGTCTCGCCGGAGATCTTCTCCAGCCAATGCGCAAGCGCGTGGTCGGTGTCCGTGGTCGTGGGCGACTGGAAGAGAAGAGTGTCCGCGACTATCCCCGCAAGGAGGATGCCCGCCGTTTCGCGGGATGGGCGGACGCCGGAGCCGCGGAACATCCGGGCCACTATCGTGCAGGTCGAGCCGACGACGTCGGCGGTGTACTTTATCGGCTCGGAGGTGGTGGCGAAGGAGATGCGGTGGTGGTCCACGACTTCCACGACGGGGATTTCGTCAAGGCCGGGAATGCCCTGGTCCGTCTCGTTGTGGTCGACGAGTATCATCCGGTACGGCGGCGTCTCCGCGAACGCGCGCTTCAGGAGGGTGCCGACGAGGCGGCCCGATTCGTCGACGACCGGAAAGTGGTTGTGGGAGTTGCGGACGGCCGCGCCCCTGACGTCGTGGATGCGGTCGGACGCATTGAGCACGAGCGAGCAGGCGTGGAGCGGCGCCGCGCCGGTCGGACGCGAAAGGTCGTCCTTCGCGATGAAGAGCGAGAGGAGCTTCGCGGGCGAGAGCATCCCCGCGAACGAGCCGTCCGCCGCGGCCACGGGGAGCGAGGATTCGCCGCTCGCCTCGAGGCGGCGCAGCGCGTCCATCAGCGGAATTTCCGCCGGGATGACCGGCACTTCCGGCGAGACGAGGTCGATGACGCGCACGTACACGTCGCTACGGCTCGGAGGGGGCGGGACGCCGAAGTGGTCGAAGACCCATCTGGCGCGGTCCGGGAGGAGGCCGGGGCATATGGCCTCGACGTTCTCCCATCCGGTGTGGCGGCGCAGGTCCGCCATCGCGTATGCGCTCATGATCGAATCGCAGTCGGGGTTGCGGTGTCCGCAGACGTAGATCTTCCTGTAGTCCATGCGCTACCTGCCTTTCGCGAAATCGGGAAGAGGGGTCTCGAACTCCATTGTCTCACGGGTGTGCGGGTGGATGAACGAGAGACGCCAGGAGTGGAGGCAGAGGCGATCGCCCCGGCGGCCGTGTCCGTACTTCGCGTCTCCGACGACCGGATGGCCGGCTTCGCGGAAATGGACGCGGATCTGGTTCTTGCGTCCGGTCTTGAGCGAGACCTGCACGAGCGTCAGCCCCCTGCGGCTGGTGGAGATTTTCCTCCACTCTGTCCTGGCGTACTTGCCCGCGCCGGGCTTCCCGGAGCTGTGGACGAAGAAGTCCTCGTTCTCCACGAGATGGCTCTCGAACACGCCCGATTCACCGTCCGGCGCTCCCTCCACGAGCGCAAGGTACGTCTTGGAGGTCGTCTCTGCCCAGTTCGAGCGAAAATGCTCCTGCACTTCCTCGCTCTTGGCGACCATCATCACTCCGGACGTCTCGCGGTCGAGGCGATGGACGAGATGGACGCACCTGCGGCTCTTCCACTGCCCCTTCCGCACGTAGTCGGTGAGCAGCGACTCCACGCTGTCCTCCCCTCCGCGGCGGGTGGACTGCGAAAGGAGGCCGGCGGCCTTCTCGAACACGATCACGTCGTCGTCCTCGAAAATGATTCTGACGCCTCTCGGCACATGGCTTTTTCTCTTCACGTTCTCTTTCCCATGAAATCTAGTTCCTTGCCATCGGGAATCCGGACGTTCCCATGCCCGCGTCACTCGACGCGCCTTATGTCCGCGCCGAGGGCGGAGAGCTCGCGCTCCACGGCCTCGTAGCCGCGGTCGACGGATTCGGCGTTGAGAATCGCCGTCTGCCCCCTGGCGCAGAGCGCGGCGATGATGAGCGCGATGCCGGCGCGGATGTCCGGCGACGTCACCACGCCGCCTACAAGCTGCGTCGCGCCGGTGACGACGACGCGGTGCGGGTCGCACTGGACGATTTTCGCGCCTAGGCCGATGAGGTGGTCCACGAAGTAGAGGCGGCTCTCGAACATCTTCTCGAAGAAGAGGCACGTCCCCCTCGTCTGCGTCGCAAGGACTATCAGCACGCTCATCAGGTCGCTTGGGATCATCGGCCACGGGCCGTCGGCGATCGCCGGTATCGCGTCGCCGAGGTCGTACGCCATCTGGCGCCGGCGGCGGACGGGCATGTGCAGCGAGCGCGAAGCGGCGTCGTACGTCCAGCGGACCCCGAAGCGCGCGAACACGCGCTCCAGGACGGAGAAGACGTCCGCGTCCACCTCCGTCAGCGTCATCTCGCCGCCCGTCACCGCCGCCGCGACGAGATAGCTTGCGCCCTCGACGTAGTCGCACCCGACGCGCGCGGTCGCACCGTGAAGGCGCTCAACCCCCTCCACGACAAGGCGGTTCGTGCCGGCCCCGAATATCCGCGCCCCCATGGCGTTGAGCATCTCGCATAGGTCCTGGACGTGCGGCTCGCACGCGGCGTTGTATATGACCGTGCGCCCGTCTGCGACGGCGGCCGCCATGAGAATGTTCTCCGTGGCCGTCACGCTGGCCTCGTCCAGGAGAATGTTCGCGCCCGCAAGGCGCTTCCCGCGCGGGACGTGGACGGACAGTCCGCCCTTCCCCGCCTTCACCTTCGCCCCAAGCGCGGCGAAGCCGGCGAAATGCGCGTCCAGCCGGCGCCGCCCGATCCCGTCGCCGCCCGGCGGCGGAAGGCACACGCCGCCCTCGCGCGCCAGCAGGGGCGCGGCGAAGAGAACGGACGTGCGTATTCTGCGGGCAAGCGTCCGGTCCAGGCGCGCGGTCTTCAGCTTCGGCGCCGTCACCATCGCCGTGCGCCTATCGAAGTCCCGCACGACCTTCGCGCCGAACTTCTCCGCGCAGGCGAACATGTTCGCCACGTCCGCTATGTCAGGCACGTTCTCAAGCGTGACCGGCTCCGCGGTCAAAAGCGCCGCCGCTATCATCGGCAGCGCCGCGTTCTTGTTTCCCGTCACGCGGTGCGTTCCGGATATCGTCTTCCGTCCATTTATCTGAAATCTGCTCACGCGACAATTATACCATTTTCCCCCTTGCAATCTACCACGGAATGGTATATAATATGCGCCGTTTTCAAGCCACGTTGCCTCGTGGTGTAATGGTAGCACTGCAGATTCTGATTCTGCCTGTTGGGGTTCGAGTCCCTGCGAGGCAACCAATTGGTTGATGAGGGAATTTCGACGATGTGCCTAGCCCACGAGAAGTGGCGCCCGTTGTTGTTGAATTGGCTTCAACTGCGATTTTTCGGGTCAAGGCGCTTGAATTCATTCGGAATCCCCTGCAGATTCAACCGGCAGCAATTCGACGCACAGTTCCTTCGTGCCCATCCAGTTGTAGACGTACTCCAGAGAACCTTCATACCGCCGTCCGTCCATTTCATGGATCAGCCGCGCGAGAACGGGAAGCCGTCGACCCTCTTCCACCAAAAAGCCATTTTTTCGCAGAAAGGCAGCCACTGCAGGGCGAAAATCTTGTACAATTCCACTGTCGCCGCCACGAGGCCGCGGCTCATTGAAAAGCAACGAAGAAGAAGGAACACGAAGAAAATGAATGCAAGACGATTCGGACTGCTGGCTGCAACGTCCGTCATCTGCACCTGTGCCGCAAGCGCACAGGAGGTGGAGACGAATCAGCTGGAGGAAGTCGATTCCGCCGGCCTCTCCGTCGAGGTGTCGGTCGACGTGCTGAGCGACTACGTGTGGCGCGGCACGATCTGCAACGACAACCCGGTATGGCAGCCGTCCGTGACGCTCGGATACGATACCGGCGACTACGGTGCGCTCTCGTTCAACGTCTGGCAGACGTACGACTTCACGCACAAGCGCGGGACGGGCACGAAAAGCCGCAGGTCGGGCGGCATTCAGGAAATAGACTACACGCTCGCCTATTCCATCGACGTCTCCGGCTTCACGTTCGAGTTCGGCCATGTCTTCTACACGTATCCGAACGACAACGGACCGTCCGACCAGGAACTGTACGCCTCCGTCGCCTACGAGAACGACTACGTCACCCCCAGCGCCGCTGCCTACTGGAACTACAACTCCGCCCATGGCGAAGACCCGTCGTGCGCCTACTTCACGTTCGGCCTTTCGCATGACTTCGAGATCACGGACCGCCTGACGCTGACGCCCTCCGCCTCGCTCGGATTCGGCGACAACGCCTGGAGCTGCTACACGGTCGAAGAGAGCGCCGGGACGGAACTGACGGACTCCACAATCGGCATTGCCGCGTCGTACGCCATCACCGAGTGGATCTCCGTCGGCGCCCAGGTCAACTACACCTGGATTCCGTCGCACACCCTTCGCCACATGGACTACATGGGCAACGGAAAAGACCAGCTCCTCTGGGGCGGCGTGAACGCCACCCTCTCGTTCTAGTCCGAGGGCGTTTCCGCGAAGCGGCGCAGTCTCATGCGTCCGCGCTGAAAAGCCGCCGTCCCCCGACCGGGGGCGGCGGTTTTTGCGGTCGTCTGCCAACAAACGCGGCTGTCAGCGCAACGCGTCGACGGCCGCGGCAATCGCCGGCGGATCCGCCATGCGGCCGACGCCTGTCGTTCCGCAGGCGAGGTCGCCGTCGCCCATCTCGACGAAGGCGACGCCCCGCGCCTTCAGAACCTTGAAATTATCCTGCGTCACGGCGTTCAGGTACATTCCCGTGTTCATCGCGGGCGCGACGACGATCGGAGCGCGCGTCGCGAGCGCCACGGAAGTGAGAAGGTCGTCGGCGACGCCGTGCGCCATCTTCGCAAGCACGTTCGCCGTCGCTGGCGCGATTACAAGAACGTCCGCCGCCTCGGCGAGAGAAATATGCTCGGGCTTCCACGCAAGCGGCTCCGCGAACATGTCGCACTGGACCGGGTTGCGGCTGAGCGTCCTGAACGTGAGCGGCGTGACGAACGCCTTCGCGTGTTCCGTCATGACGACGTGGACGTCGTCGCCCCTCTTCACGAAGAGGCGGACGAGCTCGCACGCCTTGTAGGCGGCGATCGAACCCGTCACGCCAAGCACAATCGTCCGCGCCACGGCGTCACAGCCCTTCCGCTGCGTCGCGCAGGCGCGTAACCGTCTTGTCGCGCCCCAGCAGCTCGCACGTCTCGAAAAGGCCGATGCCCTCGCCGCGCCCGGTGATCGCCACGCGGATGGGATGCACCCACGGCCCCATGCCCTGGCCCTGCGAAAGCTCCTTCACCATCGCCTCGCCTGCGGCGGCCGTGAACGGCTCCAGCTTCTCGAAGCGGCTCGCGAGGTCGAGAAGGATCTCCTTCACGCCCGGCTTGCAAAGGCGCTTCACGACGGCCTTTTCGTCGAACGCATAGCAGTCCGAGAAGAAATAGGCGCAGTTGCCGGGGATGTCGCTCCAGAACTTCGTGCGGACCTGCAGCTGGTCGATAAGCAAATCGAGGTTGAATCCCTCCGGAACTGTCATCTCCGCCGCAGCAAGGCGGGCAAGCAGTTCGGCGCGGTACTGTTCCTTCGGCGCGCGGCGGATGTACTCGCCGTTCATCCACTGGAGCTTCTTGATGTCGAACTTCGCGGCGGTGACGTGGACCTTCTCGATGTCGAAGAGGTCTATCATCTCCTGCCGCGTCAGCACCTCGCGCTCGTCGCCTGGATTCCAGCCAAGGAGCAGAAGGTAGTTGAAGAGAGCCTCCGGCAGATAGCCGTTCTGGCGGAACTCGCCCACGAACGCCGCGCCGTCGCGCTTCGAGTACGGTTTGCCCTGCGCGTTGACAATCATGGAGAGGTGCCCGTAGCGCGGAGCGGGCGCGCCGAGCGCCTTGAAGAGCTCCAAGTGCTTGAAGGTGTTCTCCACGTGGTCGTCGCCGCGGATGACGTGCGTGATGCCCTGGTCGATGTCGTCCACCACGTTCGCAAGATGGAAGATCGGCGAGCCGTCGGACCGGACGATCGCGAAGTCGGGGACGTCCTCCGCCTTCTTCTCCATGTGGCCCTTCACCAGGTCGTCGAACGCCAGGACGCCCTCCTTCGGCATCCGGAACATGACGACCTCGCCCGTCTTGCCGTCGCGGGAAGTACGCTCGCACTTGTAGGCGTGGCCGGACGCGAGAAGCCTTTCGACGCATTCGAGATGGCGCGGGAGGTTCTTCGTCTGGTAGACGACCGGCTCGTCGTAGTCGAGGCCGAGCCATTCCATGCAGTCGAAAAGCGCCTGGATGGCCTCCGGCGTGGAACGCTCGAGGTCCGTGTCCTCGACGCGCAGAAGGAACTTGCCGCCCACGTGGCGCGCATAGAGCCAGTTGTAGATGGCGGCGCGGATGTTGCCGATATGGACCTTGCCCGTCGGGGACGGGGCGAAACGTACGCGGATGTCTGACATAGTGGGCGACATTATACCAAAAATCGGCGCAACGCGCGCTTTCCAACCGCCAAGCCTCTTGATATAATGTGCGCCATGTTCTACGGACGGATACACTCTATCGAATCGTTCGCCGCGGCGGACGGCCCCGGCGTGAGAAGCATCGTCTTCCTGAACGGCTGCAACCTCCGCTGCCGGTACTGCCACAACCCCGACACCTGGGCAAAGGACGAGTTCCAGCTCATGTCCTCCGACGAGATCCTCGACAAGGTGGAGCGTTTCCGCTCGTACTGGGGCGACAGCGGCGGACTCACCGTCTCCGGCGGCGAACCGCTCCTCCAGCTTGACTTCCTCGTGGAGCTCTTCGAGAAGGCGCGCGCGCGCGGCGTGGACACGTGCCTGGACACTGCGGCGGAGCCCTTTTCCCGTTCCCCGGACTGGCTTTCGCGCTTCGACCGGCTCATGTCCGCGACGAACCTCGTCCTGCTGGACGTGAAGCACATAGACTCCGCCGCGCACGAGAGGCTGACCGGCCGCCCCAACGCCGCCATCCTCGACTGCGCGCGCCATCTGAGCGACGCCGGCACGCCCGTCTGGATCCGCTACGTGCTAGTGCCGGGGATCAACTCCTCCGACGAAACCGTAGACCGCACCGCCGACTTCCTGCGCACCCTGAGGAACGTCCGGCGCGTGGAGGTGCTTCCATACCACACCCTCGGCGTCTTCAAGTGGCGCCGGCTCGGAATCCCGTACGGACTGGAGGGCGTCAGGCCTCCGTCGCCCGAACTGACCGCGCACGTGCGCGAGCGGCTGAACGCCGCCGTCGCCGGACACAATCCCCGGGAGCGCCAATGACGACGAAAAAGCCCGAAATCCTCGCCCCCGCAGGGGACATGACGTGCCTTCAGGCGGCTCTCGACGCCGGCGCGGACGCCGTCTACGTCGGCCTTGACGCATTCAACATGCGCGCCCGCGCGTCCGCGAACTTCCCTCGAAGCGAGCTTCCGGAGGCCTCGCGCCGCTGCCGGGAGCGCGGCGTGAAGCTCTACCTGACGCTCAACTCAATCGTCTTCGAGAGCGAACTCCCGCAGGTGGAGGAGACGATTCTCTTCGCAAAGCCCCACGTCGACGCCTTCATCGTCGCGGACTGGGGCGTGATAGAGCTCTGCCGCAGGCACTCCGTCCCCTTCCACGTCTCCACGCAGATGAGCTGCTCCAACTCGGCGGCCGCGAAATTCCTCAAGGCGCAGGGCGCGGAGCGCGTCGTCCTCGCGCGCGAATGCTCGCTCGGCGAAGTGGCGGCAATCGCGAAGACGTCGGGAATCGAGATCGAGACGTTCGTCCACGGGGCGCAGTGCGTCGCCACGTCCGGCCGATGCCTCCTCTCGCACGAGGCGTACGGCTGCAGCGCGAACCGAGGGCAGTGCCACCAGCCCTGCCGCCGCCGCTTCCTCATCAAGGCGATAGACAGGTTCACCGACGGGGACGGCAACCCGATTCACGACGCGGACGCCGAATTCGTCGTAGAGCCGCATACGGTCCTTTCCGCGAAGGACCTCTGCTCGCTCCCGTTCGTGGACAAGCTCATGGCGGCCGGGATAGCGTCGTTCAAGATCGAGGGCCGCGCGCGGAATCCGGAATACGTGCGCGAAACGGTCCGCGCCTACCGGGCCGCCGTCGACGCCGTCGCGGACGGCGCGTTCACGCCGGAACTCGTCGAACGGCTCGTCTCCGACGTCAAAAAGGTCTTCCACAGGGACTTCGCGGCCGGCCTGTTCCACGGGCGACCGGGGGCGGACCAGTACACTGACGCGGAGGACTCCCGCGCGACGACCGTCAAGCGGCACGTGGGAATCGTGGTCGACTACTTCATCAAGGCCGGAATCGCGCAGGTGAAGGTGCAGGACCATCCGGTCCGCGTCGGCGACGTCCTGCAGGTGCACGGCCCCACGACCGGCGTCAGGGAGTTCACCGTGCAGTCGATGCGCCGCGACGACGAAGTCCCCGAAGCGGCCATGGCCGGCACGTGGGTGACGTTCCCGGCGCCGCGTTGCCGCGTCGGCGACAAGGTGTTCTTCATCGAGACGCGCGGATGACGGAGGGGGCGGCGTGACGGACGCGCGGCGGCAGATCGGCGCAGTCGCGGCAGCCCTCGCCGGCTGCGTCGTGTACATGCTCGGCGCGATGAGCCGCGTGGCGGTGCCGGGCATGGTGTTCGAGCGCATCGTGTCGGAATACGGTCTCACCCACGCCCAGGTCGCCATGCTTCCAAGCATCGGCGTCCTCGGCTGCATGGCGTTCATCGGCGTCGGGGGGATGCTGGTGGACCGCTTCGGATGGACGCGGATGCTGCTCGTCGGATCGGCTGTCCAGGCGCTCGGCTACGTGCCAGTCCACGAGTCGCAGAGCCTCGCGGCGATGCTCGCGGGCGAATTCCTCAACGGCGGCGGGCGCACGATCGTGTACCTCTCGATCCTCAAGCTGTTCGACGACTCGTTCGGCCGCCGCCGCTTCGCGGCGCTCATCGGCGTCTTCTACGTCTTCAGCTACGGCGGAACGCTGGGGGCAAGCGCGTTCTTCCCGGTGCTGATGGATCGATGCGGCAGCTGGCAGCTGGCGGCGCGCACTATCAACTACGGCACGCTAGCCGCGGCGGCGTGCATCGCCCTTCTGGCCGGATTCGCGCGACGGGCGGACGCCGCCGCGAAACCATCGGAAGGCGCGCGCGAACTCTTTCCGTGGCGTTCGATGGCCGCAAGCTTCAGGACACCGCGCGCGCGGCTGGCGATCGTCGCGACAGGTCTCAACATAGCGGTCTACTGGAGCTTCCTCTGCGTCGGCGCGGCGCCGTTCGCCAGGGCCGTGGGCGACGTCTCGCTTGTCTCCGGCATGAACTGGGTCGTGATGGCGGGAATGACGCTCATGGGCGGCGTCAGCCTGCTTTTCGGCAACGCGCGACGCCCGTTCTTCGTGTGGGGGTCGGGGGCGCTCATGGCGGCGTTCGCGACGCTCCTCGCCGCATCGCTCTGCGGAGTCCGCGACGTTTCCGTATACCGCGCGGCCTACCTTCTCGTCGGCGCCGGCTACGGCGTGACGAGCGTCCTGCTGGCCGGAACGAAGGAGTGCGTACCGGCCGTCTACATGGCAAGCGCGATCGGGTTCACCAACTTCTTCGCGAACGTCGTCCAGATAGGCACGAACCAGGCAAGCGGGAAGCTGATGGCGATGGGTCCCGCAGGCCATGCGTGGACGTTCGCGGCGTACCTCGCGCTGGCGGTCGTTTCGTTCATCGCGTCATGCCACTTCGCCAGAAAGTCCACGTGAAGAGCGGGCGTCAGATTCCGGCTCCTGTTCCTCCAATGGACTCATGCCCGTGAAAAGGCGCAAATGCAGACCAACGACGATGACGCCGGAATCGAATCAGATGCGCGGAAGTTCCCAGCCCGGCCGGTAGGTCGTCCGGACAAACTCGTTCGCCGCCGCGTTGTTCGTGACGTGGTGGCCGTCCCACGCCAGCAGCCCCCTGCCGGTCTGGGCGAGAACGTTTCCGAGCAGGACGGTCTTCACCAGCGGAACGCCGTAGCGGAAGTCCGCGTTCGCAAGCCGTCCCTCGCGAATGGCCGCGAAGAACTCGTGGACGTGGCTCTTCTTCACGCGCGGAATCCACGGCGCGGGCTTCGTCAGGGACTTGCGGAGGCCAGTGGGCACGAACTGCATGGCCGACCCGAACTCGTTCAGCCAGAGGACGCCCTTCTCGCCCATCCACAGCGTTCCGATCTGCCCCAGCCGGACGTTGAACTTCTTCTCAAGTTCCTCGACGATGGGCGGAAGGTTCTGGTATTCGCGCCTGAGCGCGATGCCGATCCGGTTCTGATGCTGCGCGTCGACCGGCACGCCGTCCTTGATGCCGTCCCACCAGTGGATCGTCACGGGGTCGAGCCCCTTGCGCGCGGGGAACTTGAAGTCGATCGTCTGGCGCAGCGGCCAGGAGCCGGGAGCTCCCTCACGCTGGTCGAAGAGCTCGGCGCTGACCGGGGCGACCTCGTTCAGGCGCAGTGCGAAGAACGAGGCGTCCATTATGTGGTTGCCCATGTTGCCGATGTTGCCGTTGCCGAAGCCCTTCCAGTCGTACCACTGGTGCGGGCCGTAGCAGGGCTTGTAGGGGCGCATCTTCGCGGGTCCGACCCATTTGTCCCAGTCCATGCCCTCCGGCACGGGGGCGTCCGGCGGCACTACGGCCTGCGAATTGATGCGGTCGTCGTAGCACCAGACGTCGCGGACCTGCCCCAACGCCCCGCTCTGGATCCATTCGACGGCCTGCGCCATGACCGGCGAGGAATGGCCGTGATGCCCGCACTGGCTCACCACGCCGTACTTCTTCGCGAAGGCGAGCAGAAGGTCCGCCTCCTCGATCGAATAGGCGACGGGCTTCTCCACGTAGACGTGGATGCCGCGCTGCATGGCGAGAAGGGCCGGCAGGGCGTGCTGCTGCTGGTTCGTGGCGATCAGCACGGCGTCGACGTCGTCGCCCATCTTCGCGTAGAGGTCCTGATAGGTGGCGAACGCCGGCAGCCTTTCGTAGTCGCGCCCGGGGTAGCGCCGGCAGAGCTTGCCCCTGATATCGGCTATCGCCCGGCTGTCCGGGTCTGCAAGCGCGACAATCTGCACGTCCTCGCATTTCGTGGACAGCACGTCGCGCATTCGCAGTCCGCACCCGATCAGAGCCACGCGAATCCTGCGCCCGGACGCAATGCGGCGCGGGTGGACGGACGCATTCTCGCCAATCGCGAACATGGGCAGGGCGGACACGCCCGCCGCCATTTTCAGGAAGTCCCTTCTCTTCATCGCAAACGCTCCTTTCGTTTTCATCGAACAGATTCCGCTGACGGGCCTTCAACCGGCTTCGTGCCTTGAAGGGTCTGGCGAATCAAAGTCCCAGCCCGGAAAACGCGGCCCCCAGCGACGAAAACCCGGCGCCGTCCTCCTTGTGCGTCTCCATCCAGTCGCGGACATCCTGCGCCTCGGCCTCCGCCGCAATCTCCTCGGGCGTCCTGGGGCGCAGGGGCTTTGCCTGGCACTGGCGGATGGAGAGGGAGATGCGCTCGCGCTCCCAGTCGAGGGAGAGGACCTTGACCGTGACGACCTCCCCTTCCTTCACGAAGTCGCGCGGATTGACGACCTTGTCCCAGGAGATTTCACGCACGGGGACGAGGCCCTCCAGACCGCCGAGGTCGACGAACGCGCCGAAGTCGAGCACCTTCACCACCGTGCCGTTCAAGGTCTGCCCCTCCGTGAGCGAGTCGCGCAAATAGTCCTTCGCCACCTCAAGTTCCTTCTCCTGGACGGCACGGCGGCTGACAATCAGGTTCTGTCCGCGGTCGTCCTTGCCGTATTCGGAGACGAGGAACTGGAACGTCTTGCCCACGTACGGGTTTTCCGCGCCCTTGTCCAGCGGCTTGCGGACGCGGTCGATCTGCGAGTGCGGACAGAACGCGCGCTGCCCGGAGACCGTGACCTCGTATCCGCCCTTCACCTCCTTCTCGACGCGGCCCTCGATCGGGAGACGGTTCTCGAACGCGCGCTGGATAGTCTGGTCCACGTCGGAGATCGCGGCGGAATCCGCCTTGTCCGCCAGGGCGAAGAGATAGGCGTCCTTCTGCATGGCGACGAATTCGACCTCAAGGGAATCCCCTCGCCTGACAGCCACTTCGCCGTCGTCGTCCGTGACGTCCTCGATCGGCAGTACGCCGACGCTCTTCGCGTTCACGTCCAGCGTCAGAAAGTCCTCGCCCACGCGGACGACGCGCGCCGTCGTCCTGTCGCCGGGGTTGAACCCCTTGCGGTAGTTCCTGAGCTGCCCGTCCAGCAGGGCGGCGAAATCGGCCATTGATGCTTTCTTTTCCATGTGTCCTTAAGTCCTTTTCCCGTGGAAAGTTCCGACATAGTATAGCAAAAAGGCGGGCGCATGATGGCAAATATCGCAGGGTGAAAATTTCGGCCGCCTGCCAGGGCAAATGCGACTGCCCTGGGGGGCATTCACTTTGACAAGATACGTTTTTTCACAAACTATCCGCCATGGCGTTGACAATGCGCCGCCAAAAGAGTATACTACGCCCTGTTTTCAATTCGGAGCGTAGCGCAGTCTGGTAGCGCGTTTGGTTCGGGACCAAAAGGCCGAGGGTTCAAATCCCTCCGCTCCGACCATCCCAAATGCACAAAAACGCCGCAAACCCAGAGAAACAGGGGCTTTGCGGCGTCTTTGCGCTTTCGGACTATTTCGAAACGTGGACGAGACGCAGTTCGCGCGGCTTCATGGTCGTCCGCGTCCATGCGCCCTTCCAGCGGTAGGCGATCTTCTGCTCGTATTGCGTGGCGTTCGCGAACACGAGCGCGCGCGCGCCGTCCGCCGCCTCCCATGCCGTTCCGAACACGGCCGGCTTGTCGTTGTCTATGTCCGTCCCGCGGAAGTTCTCGTGGTAGGCGATGGCGTCGCATTCAACTTTCGGCGGATGGAGCTGGCAGCCGTGCGCAAGCCATTTGCGCCCTTCGCCGCGGTAGAGGCGGATCCAGTCCTCGACGAACGCGAGCATCCGCTTCTTGTCGGCGGAGGGCTTGGCGTCCTCGTCGTAGAATGCCGTCGTGACTGGCAGACGCGGCATCTGCCCGTCCGCCGCGCAGAACGCCATCCAGAACCATTTCGAGTACTGCTCCGCCCCGCTCTGGAAAGTGGGCGTGTACTCGTGGTAGAGGTAGTTGTAGACGCTTGCCCATTCGGGTCCGGGCCAACGGCAGTTGCGGTAGTCCGCAAACGCATAAATGTCGGTGAAATATTCGTGCATCTCCTCGAACGAGAACATGGCGCCGGGATTGATCCTGCGCATCTCGGCGAGCATTGTCTCGAACTGGCGGCGCTGGGCCTTCATGAGCCAGCGCCCCGGGCCGGGCTTGTGTCCGTGCGACGTCGACCAGCAAGTCGGGACGCGGGCGCCGACGTCCTGGTCGGCCTGGACGAGGTCGGCGCCGCGCTTCACGAGTTCGCAGGCGACGTCCCGGTTCCACCAGTCGACCGTCCACGGATCGCCGGGACACATCGTGGCGGACTGCCCGCCGCCAAGCCAGACGAGGTTGTCCAGTCGGACCTGTCCGTCCGGGTTGACGATGGCGTGCGGGGCGGCGCGCTGCCAGAAGTCCTTTGAGAAATCAAGGCGATGGGAACCGTCCTTCCGCTTTCCGACCTTCACGTTCCAGTGGTGTCCGCCCGGCCAGGGCCAGAAATGGCCGTTCGCAGCCTTCACCCATCCCATCATCTCCCTGAACTTCTCCTCGTTCGGATAGATCGGGAAGTATTCGGCCGCGATCCAGTCGCCGTGCCGCTCCCATCCTTCAAGGATCGCAAGCAGCGGGGCGTCCGGGAAATTCCTCTTCCAGTAGTCGTCCAGCCACTTCTTCATGAAGTCGGGACGGTCGAACCATTCGCGGTTGAAGCGCATCACGACCGGGGCTTCGCGCGTCCACTGCGGAAGTTCGCCCTTTTCAAGGAACGTCCGACGACACCAGAACCGGTCTTTCGCCCATGCCTTGTAGATGTCGGCCGCGTCGTACCATGTCGTCTCCTCGCCGTCGGGGTTCTCGAAGCCGCGCAGGACTATGTCGTACGGCTGGACGTCCGCAGATTCAGAATACTCGAACCGGCTCCAGCGGAAGAGGAAGTCGCCGCCCCAGAACGTGCCGTCGGGGCGGTCCCTGCGCCACCAGCGGTCCATCAGCAGTTCCTTCTCGTTGCCGTCCGAGTCCTCAGCCATCGTGAAAAGTCCGCCGCGGTCGTCGAAGAAGCATCCGAACTGGGCGACAAGGTTGCCTGGAGAATGCGCAACGTGGCGGTTCTTCCAGTACGCGCGGCGCGGGTTCATGGGATGGCGGACGAGTCCGCCGTGTCCGGAGCCGATTACGAGCGCGTCGTCCGTCGGAGTCGTCCCCAGGCATTCGTTCAGCGCCGCGCGCGGGAACTGCGTCTCGACAAGCGCCCATCCAGGCTTCGGCGCCACGGAAATCCGGCAGCGGATGGCGGGATCGCCCGGCCTTGCGGCGAACGTGGCGACGGCGCGTTCCACGCATTGGCCGACGTCCTCCCAGACGAGCTCAAGGCCGTCCGCCACCTGACGCGCGGAATATCTCTTCGCCTCGCCTGCACGGACGGTCGCCCTCGCGGTGAAATCGTTCGTCCTGCAAGCATCCACCTGCCATAGCGGAGAGTCGACGTTCCGCGCCGACAGGTAGTCGCGTCCGCGACGGTCGACAAGATGCGCCAACCGTCCCTTTTCGCCGTCCGAAAAGACGGCGGTCAGCGTCGTCGACGAAATCTCCGCCGCCGCGGCGGACAGGGGAAGAAGAAGCAGAACCGCAATGGCGGCATGAACGCGTTTCATGGGAATCTCCTATCTGAATACGACCAGCGTGGCGTCGTTCGGCAGCGCGCATTCGTAGCAGCCGATGTCGACAGTCCCTCCGAGGACACGCGCGCGGCCGGCGAAATCCGTCGCGCCCTCCATCCACGGCGCGTTCAATCCGGCGTTGCGCGCGGCGGAGGCGTACAGAATCGAATGCCAGGGCTCGTTCGGAAACCTGGCGTCCCCCGCGACGAAACGCGGGGTTCCGCGCACGAGGTTCTCAAGGCGGTCGGCCTGGTCAAGATTGGCGGCTCCGTCCGTGTAGAGGCAGTTGACCAGCTGGAGCGAACAGCTGCCGAAGTCCGTCGGGGACGTCCACTTCCACACGGCGAGATCCGCTCCACCTCCGTTTTCGAAGCGGTTGCCGGAGAAAAGGCAGTTGACGAAGACATTGGTGCCGGGGAAATAGCGGTTCTCGCCGCTCGCGTTCTTCCTGTAGTCGGTGCCCCTGTCGCAGCGGACGGCCATGCGTCCGTCCGCAATCTCGTTGTCGGCGAACGTGCAGTTGACGAATTCGCCCGTCTGCCCTTCGTCGTTGACGAGGCTGTCCACGGCGCATCTGACGACAAGGCAGTTCGTGACGTATATTCCGCCGCCAGAATTGCGGAGGCAATCGAAGACCCACTTCCGCTGGCCAGGCGCGGCGGACGCGGAGACTCCGTCGAAGAGGCAGCGGTCGTAGCTGCCGCAGCTGACGTCGCCGAACCCGGAGAAGACGCAGCCGGACGCCTGTGTGAACGCGCAGGCGCCGCCGCGCGCCACGGGCGCGCACCAGTTGTTGGTGAAAGCGCAGCCGCCGGCCGCGCATTGGAAAAGCGCACCGCCCCGCTGCGCGGCGGACCCGTTCAGGGTGAACGAGCAGCCGGCAAGCGTCGCGTACGCGCAGGCTCCGCCCTGGTTGGTGCTGCAGTTCCGCGTGAACGCGCAGCCCACCGCCACGCCGTCCTTCAGCGCGCCGCCCTGGTTCTTTGCGGAGTTTCCCCAGAAGACGCAGTTCGTCATAATGCCGCCAACCACGGCGCCGCCGTCCTTGATCGCCAGGTTGTCCGAGAACTCGCAGCGCTCGAACGCCGCGCAGTTGGCCGCCGCACCGGCGTGGTTGGACGCGACGTTTCCAACGAAAGACGAATCGACCGCCATCTGCCACTTCCCGATTCCGCCGCCGTCCGTCGTGGAGACGTTTCCGACAAACGTACAGTTCGTCAGCAGCGTCCGCCCGTAGAGGTTTTCGCCGTAGACCGCGCCAAGGCGCGAGACGTTGCCCTCGAAACGGCAGTTGCGCACAAGACCGGCGCATCGTTCGTAGAGGACGCTGCCCGTTTCGGACGTGCAGTTCGAGAACACGCAGTCGGCGACATATCCTGCGCCCTTTCCTTCCGTGGATCGGGATTCCTCATGGTAGAGGCCGGCGCCCTGCTTCGCGGTGCAGTTGCGGAAGACGCATCGCGCGAAGCGGTTGGTGGACTGGACGACGTAGTTTGCGTTTCCGGTCCCCCATGCGCCGCCGCCATCGTCCGTCGCAGAGCATCCGTCGTAGAGGGAGTCCACCACGTTGAAGCCGTGCGTTCCGCCGCCGCTTGCGGCGCTGCAGTTGCGGAAGACGCAGTTCGTGGCAAGTCCGAGAGACGGCGAGTCAGTCCGGCCTGTCGGGCCGATTGCGTAAAGGCCGCCGCCGTTCTTCCCCGATTCGGCGGCGCCGTTCTGGAACGTGATGTTCGCGAAGCTGGAATTTCGTCCGCTTCCAGTGTAGGCGTAGACAATGCCGGCCGCGCCGCCGCCGTCAAGAATCGTCTCCTCCGCCTCGCTCCTGTCTCCCCAGTGCGCGGCGTTCTCGCCTTTGAATGCGAGGGTCTTGCTGAACCACAGGCAGGAACGCCCGGCCTGCGCGTCGGGCGTGGACATGACGCCCCATTCCGAGGACTTCCATTCGGTCAGCGCGGAAAGGTCGTAGCGTCCGGCCGCCAGCTGGATGACGTCGCCGTTGGCGGCCCGGGAGATGGCGTTCGTCAGCTCGGCCACCGTTCGCACGTCGTGCGTGGCGGCGAAGAGCGGGAACGAGGGCGGAACGAGAGCCAGCGCTCCCGCGAGGCGCAATCCCGACACGAATTCGCGTTTGATCTTCATGCTGCGGTCCTTTGTGAAGTCCTGTGTGCGGAACGGACGTCTCCCACACGGAAAACGCCGAAACCACGTCCACGAAGTCCATTATCGCATTTTTTTTTTCTCCCACGTCAACGCGCCTGAAACTTTTTTCGTTCTCGCACAAGGCGGACGCGCAGGAGCGCCGCCGGACGGAACGGAAGCACGGCCTTTCAGCGCGGGCGGACGTGGAAGGCGCGGGCGGGACAGTAGTGCTCGCAGGCGCCGCAGCCGCGGCATTTGTCCCCGTCTACGACTGGTACGGAGACCTTCGTCTTCTTTCCGCCCTCGTCGCGCTCCTCTTCCTTGAGCGAAATCGCGCCGTGCGGACACCGCCGCGCACAGAGTCCGCAGGAAATCCCCTCCGCGCACGCAAGGCACTCGGCGCGATTCCACTCCGCCGTCCCAATGCGCACTTCCTTCTTCGCCGCAGCGGACAGCTTCGGGATTGCGCCCGTCGGACACGCCTCGCCGCATTCCGTACAGTCCGGCCGGCAGAAACCGCGCTCAAAGTCCATCTTCGGCATCAGCGCGCCAAGCATCCCATAGTCGGAAAGGCCCGCCGGCACCAGGACCTGTCTCGGACACCGCGCCACGCAGAGCCCGCACGCCGTGCACTTCGCCCGCAGCGACGCGACGCTCGACCCCGGCGGCGGCAGAACGCCCGCCACGGCGGACGCGCCGCGCCCCCCGCCCAGCTTGCGGAATCCGCCAAGCGCCCATGCGCCGAACGCCGCCGCGCAGACCGTGTCGCCCACGAACGAGCGGAGGTCGACGTTCGCCACCGCATTCGATTCCGCATTCGCGGCCTTCCGGCGTGGAAGAGCCGATTGGAACGCAATCGCGCCGTGCGGACACGCGGGAAGGCAGTTGAAGCAGCGGACGCAGCGCGAATTGTCCACCGTCCGCGCCCTGCCGTCAAGGCATCCCGCCTTGCAGACCTGCGAGCAGAGTCCGCACTCCCTGCAGCGCGAAGGGTCGATCGCAATGCGAAAGAGTGATTTTTTCGACAGCATCGCCAGCAGCGCTCCCGTCGGGCAGACCGTGTTGCACACGATCCGCCCCCACCGCACCACAATGACCGCCAGCGCCGCAAGGGACGCGCAGGCAAGCGCAAAGCCCGAAACGCCGCGCACGAACACTTCCCGCTTGAAAACCACCACCGCACCGTCCGTGCCAAGCGCATCGGCCAGCCAGTTGGCGGCGGCGTCCGCCGCGGGCAGGAGCAGCTGCGAGGCAATGCGCCCGAACACGCTGTAGGGGTCCATCAGCCCGGCAAGCGAAGCGCCGCCGACGGCAAGAAGGCCGACGCAGACGAGTACGCTCGCCGTGCGCGCCCAGACCAGATCCGGCAGAGGTATAAAGCGACGGCGGCCGAAGACGCGGGCAATGCGGCCGAGAACGTCCTGAAGGACGCCAAGCGGACATAGCGTCGAGCAGTAGACGCGTCCAAACAGGACGGTTGGCAGGAAGATCGCCGCCGCCCACGCGCTGCAGGTCAGAAGCGCCGGCAGGAACTGCAGCTTCGCCACAAGACCGAATCCGCCGCCAAGCCCAAGGAAGAAAAGCGTGAGGCACAGAAACGCCGCCGCCGCAAGAAGAACGCGAAGAGCCTTGAGTTTCATCGCAGAGTCCCCCCCTTCGCCCTGTACGCCTTCTCGACATCCGCCACAAGCGAGGCGATCTTTTCCATCTCCACCGGAATGCGGAACGTCCACTGCGGACACGATACGAGGCACTTCTTGCATCCGAGGCAGCGTTCCGCCCGCGTTTTGGGCGGAAATGCGTTGTTGTACGACGCAAGGAACCGACGGCGCAGGTCCTGCGAATCGTTAGCGCCCTCGTTAGACGGAAGCCGCCCCGCCTGCGCCCATTCGTTGTACCAGGCGAAGAGCTCGGGGATCATGACGCCGTACGGACACGGATCGCAGTACCTGCATCCCGTGCACGGAATGGACGGATGCTTCATGTACATGGCGATCGCCTCGTCGTATACCTTCCGCTCCTGCGCGTCAAGCGGACTGAACGACTCCGAAAGCGTCTCGACGTTCTCCTTGAGATGCTCCAGCTTGTTCATGCCGCTGAAGAGGCAGACGACGCCGGGCTCGGACGCCGCGAAGCGCATTCCCCAGCGCGCGGCGGTATCGCCAGGACGCGCCTTTTCAAGGACGGCAAGCGACTGCCCGCGAAGGTTCGCGGCGCGCCCGCCGGCAAGCGGCTCCATCACCAGAACGGCCACGCCGCGCTTCGCCGCCACTTCCGCCAGCTTCGCCGCGTCCTTGTTCCACTCGTACTCCATCCGGTTGAGCATGACAAGGCACATCTCAAGGTCGGGATGGGCGTCCAGGACCTCGGCGAGAAAGTCCGACTTCCCATGATACGAGAATCCCAGATGGCGGATGCGCCCCTTCTTCTTTTCAGACCGCAGGTAGTCCAGGACTCCCATCTTCACGTAGACGTTCTCGAAGGCGGGCTTGCTTGAGACAGAATGGAGGAAGTAGAAGTCGAAGTAGCCGACCCTGCAGCGCTCCAGCTGCTCGGCGAAGATCCTCGGCGCGTCCTCCGGCTTCTTCACAAGCCAGGTTGGCATCTTGTCCGTGAGAAGATAGCTCTCGCGCGGATACTTCGCCAGCGCCTTGCCGAGGAAGCGTTCGCTCTCGCCCTTGTGGTACATGTAGCCGGTGTCGAACCAGTTCACGCCGCGGGACATGGCGTAGTCGACGAGGCGGCCGGCGGTCTCGTAGTCGACAGAGTGCTTGCCGGCGCCCTTCTTCTGCGGAAAGCGGTCTGCGCAGCCAAAGCCGAGGAGGGGCAGTTTTATTTCCGGATGCCGCGCCCAGGGGCGGACGCGGACGCGCACTTCGGCGTCGTCCGATGCGCCGGCGCCTGCGCAGAGCCGACCAGCGCCAAGACAGAGCCCGGCCGCAAGCGAGCATTCAATCGCCTGCCGGCGAGTAATCATGTCGTTTCGCATTCTCGCTCCTCTCCTCTTCTGCCTTGGCGGCGTCTGCGGACGGACTGGAGGCGTTTTCAGCGCACTGGCTCGACGAGGAAGTCGTCGAGGAACCACGTGGCCTTTTCGCGTCCGTTCGTCATGAAGCCGATCCACTCAAGCGTCCTGAACGCCGTGGAGCATCCGAGGCCGGTCGTCGTGACCGCGGCGGCGCCGTCGGGCGTGACCGTGCAGTCCCACGTGCCTGCCTTTTCGCCGGTGACGTGGAGCGTGACGTCGACGCGGCACCATGCGTCCACCGGGACCTTGGCGAGGACGCGGCCGCCGGACTGGACGACGCCCTTGGCGAACGAGAAGGACGGGCCGGCGGCGTATGGGGCGCCGGTGAACGGCGCGTAGTCGCGGCACTCGAACTGCGGCTGCGCGACGGCGTCGGTCTTGAAGGAAAACGCGACGTGGACGCTACCGGTCTCGCAGGTGACGTGGGAGATGAGGTGCGGCTGGAAGCCGTGGGCGTGGCCGGGGCCGTCGTCCAGGCGCAGTGAGCGGCTGCCGGAGTGTCCGCCCTCTACGACGCGGAAGGAATCAGGCAAGCCGTTGGGGGCCAGCTGGCCGGAAGTCCCGCCCGACTTGTACTGCGCCGGCGCAAGCCCCTCGAAGTCCTGGCGGGCGGAGGTGCGGACGTAGCGCGGCGCCTTGGGCGCGTCCTCAAGCGGCGGAATCGCCGAGTCGTCCATGGCCAGCGCGCGCCAGGCGGCGTCCTTCTTCTCCACGCCGGCGAACGTCCAGTCCCACGGCACGAATCCCATTTCAAGCGCGGGGGACGTCGGCTTCAAACGCCAGTCGCCGCGCGATGGGTCCACGAACTGCGGATCGGCCACGCGGGCCAGACGGTCGTGCCCTTCGGCGCGCCACTGCTCAAGGGAGCGGCCGGCATAGGCGTTGGTGGCGACGCCGTTCGGATTCCAGTAGAGGTTGCCGTCGAAGACCATGTCCGTCACGCGCGCGCGCGGCGTACCGCTCACGACATGCGCCTCCGCGTTCGTCCACCAGAAGACGTTGTTCGTGACGACGATTGTCGTGTGGTCTTCGACGCGGGTACGCCACACGCCGTTGACGTCGAACGTGAGGAAGAGGTTGTTCACCCACTTGTTGTCGCGTCCGTAGTGCTGGTGGACGGCGCCGTCGCGGCAGCGTTCGACGAGGTTGGACGCGAGGAGGATGCCCCGCGAGCCTTCGTCGGTGTAAAGCCCCCAGGCTGGCGATCCGGAGCCGGCGTAGCCGTTCACGTCGTGGATCCAGTTGCCGATCTCCTCCGTGCCGCGCGAATCGCCGAGGGTGTAGACGCCGCCCATGTCGGAGAGGAATCCCTGTCCGATGTGGTGGATGCGGTTCCAGAGCAGCCTGTTGCGCTGGGCGACGGTCTCGGCGTAGCCCCAGCACCAGCCCATAGAGACGCCGGAGTAGCGGAAGTCGCCGATGTCGTTGTGGGCGATCAGGTTGTCGGAGGAATGCCCGACCCACACGCCGATCGCGCCGTTGAAGAGGTGTCCGCCGCCGCGGATTATGTTGTTCTCAAGCGTGTTGAAGCCGCTGATGCGTCCGCGCACCTCCTGGCGCCAGTTGGCGGTGTCGCCCAGGTAGACGCCGCCACCGCCGAGGTCTTCGATAAGGTTGTAGGAGAGGACGTTGTTGCGGCAGCCGCGCTTAAGCCAGACGCCGTGCGCGCCGACGTGCGAGATGCGGCAGCGTGTCATCGTGAAGCCGTCCACGCCGTCGCCGAAGATGGCGGCCGTGCGGACGTTCTGGGCGCTCTGCTGGTTCACCGCGCCCTGCGGCGGCATCGTCCAGGCGCCGTGCTCGAACGCCAGTCCCTCGAAGGCGACGTCCGTCACGAGCGCGTTCGCAAGCGGGTCGCCGGCGAAGCGGACGAACTCCTGCGCGACGGGCGCGACCGCGCGCGCCTTCTCCGGTGTCTCGCCCGAACGCGGGATGTAGAGGAGCTCGCCGGCCTTCACGTCGTGGAACCATTCGCCGGGCGCGTCGAGCGCGGCGCGGTAGTTCTCGAGCGCGTAGCGCGGGCGCGTCTTGCTCCAGAAGAAGAGCGGACGCGCCGTGCCGGTCCTGAGGACGACCGTGCCCTTCTCGCCGTCCACGTAGTCGACGGCGGAACGCGCCTGGTCCCAGCTCTGCCAGACGAGCGCCTCGACGCGCTTCAGCTCGTCGGGCGGCAGGGCCGCGAGCGCGGCGACGTCCGCCGTTTCTGCGGTGAATGCGAGGCGTTCGAGGCCGGCCCGCTTGCCCGTGCGGGGATCGACCGTGCCGTCGAACGGCTCGCGCATGTAGAGGTAGAACTTGTTCGGCGTGCGCGCCCGCTGGGCGCGGCGGCCGTTCACGTAGAGCTGCTCGAAGAGAAGGCCGTCCGGGACCTTCGCGCGCCAGACGCCGTCCGCGCCGGGCGTGAACGCCGGCAGGGCGACGCCGCCGTCGAACACCGCGGCGCCCGGCTTCGCGGCGCGGAAGCGGATGCGCGAGTCGGCGGGGGTGAAGACGGCCGGTTCGGACATCGCGTAGCGCCCCGATTCGACGACGACGTCCGCCACGCGGCCGGCCGGGATCGTCCCCGCCGCGCGCAGCGCGCGCACCTTCTCCAATGCCGCCTGCAGCGAATTCACGTCACCGGACGGATTCATCGTGACGTCCGCGGCGGACATGGCCAACGCCATGCCGATCGCCGACAGCCATGCACAGACCTCTCTCTTCATCGCATCGCTCCTTCCTCTTCTACGCAATTGCGGACCGGCCCGCGCCTCAGACGGGGAGTTCCCAGCCCTTGCGGTAGGTCGTCTTCAGGTACTGGTTCGCCGCCTCGTCGTTCGTGAAGCGAACGCCGTCCCAGAGCAGCTTCTTCTTGCCGGCGCGCGGCGCGGCGTTGCCGAGGAGGACGGTCGTCGCAAGCGGCGCGGAGTAGTCGAAGTTGCAGCCGCACGGACGGTTCGGATTGCGGATCGCGCGCAGCCAGTCCGCCTGGTGGTTCATGCCCTTCTCGCGCGGGAAGAGCTTTGGCGGACGGGTCTTGTAGATCTCCTTCGGACCGAACACAAGGCTGTCGCCGTGCGGTCCGATGCGGATGATTCCCTTTTCGCCCACGAAGATCGAGCCGAGAGCGCCCATGCTCTGCCCGTACTTCCTCTCCATCTCCTCGACGATCGGCGGCAGATTCTGGAATTCGCGCTTCAGGCAGATGCCGATGTGGTTGACGTGCTTGTTGTCGTACGGAATGCCGGGCTTAACGCCGTCGTGCCAGTGGAGCGTCACGGCGTCCATGCCGGGCCTTGCGGGGAACTTCCACTCCAGCTCCGTGGCGACGGACCAGCTGCCCTCGCAGCCCCATTCGACGTGCTTCGTCTCGACGGATTCAGGATGCACCCTCCCCAGGTCGAGCGCCCAGAACACGGGGTCGATGATGTGCGTGCCCATGTTGCCGATCGAGCCGTTGCCGTAGCCGATCCAGCTGTGCCAGTCGTGCGGGTGGAGCGCCCAGTGGTCCTTCGTGGCGGAGTAGTAGTCGCACACAGGAGCCGGGCCGCACCAAGCGTTCCAGTCCATGCCCTTCGGCGGCTCGGCCTTCGGCGGACGGTATCGCATGGCGTTCACGCGGTCGTCGAAGCTCCAGACGTCGCGGACCTGCCCGATTGCGCCGGCGCGTATGTACTCCACGAGGCGGCGCATCCCCTCCTCGCTGTGCCCGTGGTTGCCCACCTGCGTCACGACGCCGTACTTCTTCGCGGCGGCGTGCATGAGGCGCACCTCCTCCACGGTCAGGGCCATCGGCTTCTCGACGTAGACATGCAGCCCCTTTGCCATCGCCAGCAGGGCTGCCGCCGCATGGTGGTGGTTCGGCGTGGCGATCGCCACCGCGTCAATTTCGGAGCCCATCTTGTCAAGCATCTCGTGGTAGTCGTAGAACGCGGCGATTTTCGAGACGTCGCATTCCGGCTTGTGCTTCTTTATGACGGAGCGGACTTTCTTCCAGTTGTTCGGGTCCGGCTCGGCGATGCAGACGATCTCCTCGTCCGGACCGCACATGTTGTTCACGATGCCATAGCCGATTCCGTGGCCCATGCGTCCGCCGCAGCCGATCAGGCCCAGGCGTATCTTCCGTTCGCCGCCGGCCGGCGCGCCAATCGAAAAGAGCGGCAGACCGGCCGCCATCTTCAGAAAAGTCCTTCTCTTCATCTCTTTCTCCTTAGGTTGCAGTTGATTGCTTCACGGCATCTGCTCGCAGGCGATCTGCTCAAAGGCGTGCAGCCTTGCGCCGCAGTGCAAAACTCTGATGGAAATGCCTGCGCGGCAGCTGCCCATGCCATGCGCCGGCGGCTGATGCGGTGCAGACGCCCAGCCCGCCGAACAGTTTCCCGAAGTTGCCCTTCTCGTCGACGCAGTAGCAGCCCTCCGAGCTGATGCGCTCGAAGTCCCTGATGCCATATGGTATTTTCATCTGCGATGCCATGTCGCGCATTCTACCATTCCCCTGCGCGCCGCGTCAACGTCGGGAAGCCTCGTCACTCGAACGCGCCGAAGCGGAGAATCCACTCGTCAACGGAGCCGAACATCGGATGGCAGTTGGAATAGACGTCGTCCGACTCCTTCCACGTCTCCCAGAGCGTCGTCGCGCCGCGGTCCAGCATGTGCAGCCATCCAGGGAAGCCCGCGTGCAGGACGACCTTCTCCGCCGCGTCGCGCCGGCCGTGCTCCGACAGGTACATGAGCATGTAGCGCGTGGAGAAGATGCCAGTCGTCGGGCCGTAGCCGGTCTTCTCAAGGGCGGCCATCAGAGCCGCTTCGGCGGCAGGGACCTGCGCCTTCGGGACTAGTCCGAGATGGAGGGCGATCGCCTGCGCGCTCTGCGTCCCGTTCGCGACGACGCCGTCCTTCACGAAGCGCGACCGGAAGGCGTCGCGCACCTTGTCCGCGAGGGCGCGGAAGCGGCGCGCCTCGTCCTTGCGCCCGAGCATTTCCGCGAACTGCGCCGTCAGGCGCAGGAACTCGTGCCAGTGGGCCGTGGCCGTGACGGCGTTCGGCGCGCGCTCGATGGCCTCGTGGTCGCCGATGCACCGGGGCACGATTCCCGACGGGCAGCGCACGTCGACCATCCGCGCGTAGCGGGCGCAGACGGGATAGAAAGCGAGAGCGCGGTCCTTCACGTCGGGATAGTGGCGGATGAGCGCGTCGATCAGCACCGGCACGGCGAGGGTCCAGCTGACCGGGCCCGCCCTTCCGCCAAAGCCCCCGTCGCCGATGCCGACGTAGGGCGCGGTCTCCGTGATCCAGCCGTCGCCCGCCGCCTCGTCCGCGAAGTCCTGCAGGGTCTTGAGGTAGAATTCGCGCATGTCCCAGTTGAGCATGTACGCCTCGCACGTCGCGACGATGTCGCCGCCGTAGCCCAGTCGCTCGCGGCCGGGGCAATCGCTCTGGACGCCGCCGACGGAGTTCGCAAGGAACGTGCGGACGCACATGTCGTGGATCTTCGCGAACTCCGGACGCCGCGCCTTGAACGAACGCGAGAGCGGACTTGGCGCGAGGCGCGCGCCGACGGGCATGGCCATCGCGTCCTCAGGCCCGTTCAGCAGCCTGTCGCAGCCCCTGACCTCCGCATAGCGGAACACGTGCCATGTGAACCAGGCGTGGAAGGCGTCGGAGCACGACCCGCCGCCGCACACGTGGACGTCTCGCTGGCAGGCGACCCTTGGCGCGCCTGGGCCGCCGTTTCCGCGCTTGATCTGGCCCGCGGTCTGCGTCAGGACGTTCACCGAGCCGTCGGCGTTCAGGCGTTCGCCGTAGACGATCTCGATCTCCGTCCCCTTCTTCTGCCCGTAGAAGCTGAACGACGGCACGGCGGACTGGTTGACGCCGAAGTCGACCACCTGCACCTTGCGCCCTTCGTCGAGCCACCGCGCGCGTCCTGGACGCGCCAGCTGCCCTGCGACGGCGGGCGCGCGGCGCATGGCGATCTTCCCGGCGGGGCCGCGGACCTCCTTCGCGGGCCGCCAAGTGCCGTCGACGTCGCGCGCATTGTCTATCTTCGTTCCGAGGTACACGCAGTTGCGCACGACCCGCGTCTCGCGCCACGTCCACTTCAGCGGCTGCTCCACGCCGTCCACCAGCACCTTGAAGCACGGCCGCCCATGGGCGAGGACCGAGCCGAAGTCGTGCCGTCCCCAGAACTTCAGCGGAGGGAGGTTGTAGAAGCCGTTGCCGAGCTTGACGATGAGCGTGTTCTCGTGCGGCCACGGGCGGAACGCCTCCGGGGAGAACTCAAGCTCGTCCGCGTAGACGGTGGAGTCGAACGGACTCCAGAGCGGCATCAGTCCCGTCCACGACATCGCGCGGCGGCCGTTCAGCTTCGCGAAGTAGTAGCCCGCGCAGGCGATCTTGACCGAGGCGGACGTCTTGCCCTTCGGAAGCACGAACGTCGCCCTGAACTTCGGCGCCGGCTCGTCCGCGAAAGCGGCCTCCGCCGTGGCGGGCGCCGGACGCCCGTCGCCGATCCACGGCATTCTCTCCAACGCCGCGACGGCGCCTTCCGCCATCGCGGCGGACGCGAAAAGACACATGGCCGCCGCCAGCGCGGCGCGAAACGGTCCTGCTGCCATCGAAAACCTCCTGTTTCGTTTCATCCTGCCTGTTTCCGTTTTCATCTACGAAGACGATTATAGCACAATCGCCCTGCGCATTGCGAAGATTGTCGCGACTGTGGCGACGAGAATCGCAAGGCATCCCATCGCCCATCCCGGAAGCCCCAGCGCCAGCGAAAGCGCGAGGACGGCGGTCAGCGTGACGAGGTACGTCAGCTGCCCTGCGAGGACGGCCTTCGGGCGCTTCATCCACGCCGCGCGGCCCTCCATGAGGCCGCGGACGCACTGGAGGACCGGCCACGCCGCATACCCCGCCATCACGGCGCGCGCCATCCAGACATCCTCCGCCGGCAGATTCTGGACGACGTGGAAGTACCATTCGCCGCATCCCGGCAGAATCGCGAGGAGCGGGACGAACCCCAGGACCAGCCCCGCGCAGACGGCATAGCGCACCATCCTTGAATCCCCTTCGTACTCCGGCGGGAACTGTATCGCCACAGGCTGCATCCGCAGCGCGGCGTACCCCACCGGATTCGCAAGCCCGATCGTCACGTAGTGCACGCCCAGCATCGCCATCGCGTCCGCCGAACGCCCCACGAACACGGCCACCATTATCGGCGACGTCGCGAGCAGGAAGGCGCCGAGCGAAAGCGGCCACGTGAAGTGGAACTGCCCGGAGGCGGAACAGTCCGCCTCTGAGACGGCCGGCGGCGCCGCGGCGGACTCGAGTTCGCGAACGTACTTCCGCGCATACGCGGCCGTCATCAGCCATTCGACGAAGCACGGAACGGTAGTCGCGGCAAGCCCCCACGCCCAGCCCGTCCATCCCAAGTGGATGAAGAGGTACGGCGCGGCGGCGGTCAGCGCGATGCGCACGGTCGTGGCGACGTTCGCCTCTCCGCTTGCGCGCGCGTTGAAGAGGATGACGAGCGGGACGTTGCGCAGGAAGAATGCGGCCTGCATGAAGGCGCCCCAGAGAAGCGTCTTGCGTCCGACCTCCGCGAACTCGGCGGGGAGGTGGAGAAGGCGGGAGAACACGAGCGCGTCGAACGGCGGCATGGCCATCAGGCACTGGACGGCGAGAAGGGCCGCCATCATGACGGCGTTCAGGCTGCGGAATGAGCGGTAGCCGGCAGGGGTCTTCGCGAAGACCATGCCGGTGGCGACCATGCCGCCTGCGAGAGAGCCGATCATGAACATGACCGACTGCCCCTGCGCAAAGGCGGTGAGCTCGCCCACGCCAAGGCGTCCGTGCGAGACGATGGATGCCACGAGGGGGTACGTGAGCGACTGGGAAAAGGCCTGCATAAGCAGGGGAACGTAGAAGCGCGTGGCACGCGCCGGCGTGAAGCCGCCATATCTGTCTTCGTGCGTCATGTCTGAAAACCTGTCTGCAAGGGCGCATATTCTACCACAGCCGAGTGAATTCCAACCCATGTGGGTCAATTTTCTGAAGCCGTTTCCGAGCGGTCCCGGACGCGGGACTGTCTCCGTGTGGCGTCCGCCGCAGCGGAGCCATGGCGGCTCATGGAGACATATGCCGCGAAATTCGCAGGAACGTGGAAATATAGACGCAGAATGCGCCCTTTACTCATTATTGCCCATAATATCGATTATTTGGTATGATTGTCGCGCCGTGAATCGTGCAACATAGGCGGAACACTTGAAAATGCGCCGCGCCCCTTTGTCTGCGGGCTTTCGGCGCGTTTAACCGTTGCCACGTTTGCAACGTTTGTCGCGCAACGCAACAGCGCAGACACCGCACACTATACCGCACACTTCGGAAAGAAAACGGCGGGCAAGGAACCACCCTCGCCCGCCGTCCGCCGCAAGGGAACCACCCCCATTGGCGAACCAAAACAGAAACCCCAAACCGAAAGCCGCCGAAGCGAACAATCGACTGGTGCTTCAGTCGTTGCGTATTGTACCAAATGCCCCCTGCGCCGACAAGGGCGAAAACAGCCCTGCATGAAAAAAAGGGGGGGGGGGCGCATCTGCGTAATTTACCGCAGTGCATTCCGGCGTGACGCGCAGAGCGGCGTTACCGTCGCCTCGACGGTCTTCATGGAACGCGTCGTGCACATGCCGAACCACGAGTTCGTCTCGGCGGAGGAGTACTTCACCGTCATCTCCGCGTCCTTCGCCACTCCCAGGCGGAAGCCCGACAGGTAGTTGAAGACCGTCAGGTCCGCCGCGCCGTCCGTGGCGGGGACGGAGAGGCCGACCGCGAGGTCGGTCCCCTCCACCACCTTCGCGCCCCTGTACACGCATCCGTGCAGAAGGGCCAGCGCCGCCACGACGGCGCAGAATCCGACGAAAAACGCAATCTCCGCCGTCCATCCGCCGCAGGCGCCGTTTTCGCTTCTCTGTTCCATTGGCATCCTCCGGTAGGCCCCGTCCGCCGTGGGGGAAGTTAACCACGACCCTCGGCGGACGGAGCGGAATCTTCAGCCGAAAATCCTGTCCACGAGCGATTCCACGACCGCGTCGGAGACGTACCTGTCGACGAACGCGTCGCAGGCCGCGTCCACGGCGGCGAGCTCCGCGTCGTCGGTGATGCGCCCGTCGTCCGCGAACGCGGCGAGGTAGGCCGCCGTCACCTCCGCGACGTCGTTCCCCACGGCCACGACCTTCGCCTTGCCGTCGGAGAGCGCGACGCGCTCCTTCAGCGCGGCGTTCGCGGAGTGCACCGCGCCCTTGAGCGCGTCCGCCGTGACGTATCTCTTCACAAACCATTTCACCAGTGTCTTCATTGCCTCTTTCCTTTCGTGTTTGCAGAACTCTGATTTGAAGTTCTGAAATTCCGCCTTGCGTTCCCGAACTTCCGCTTCACCTCTGCGACGCGGGCGCGGACGCCGCCGCCCGCGTGACGGCGTTGAAGCCCTGCTGCCCGACCGCGCCGTAGACGAGCGCGAACACGGACACCGTCACGATGAATATCAGAGACGCGATAAGGACGCGCACGAGCGAGGTGGCGGACGCGGACAGCCGGTCAAGTGACGCGTACAGGCGCTCCACGGACGAGAAGAGCGTCTTCAGCCGCTCGTCCGTCCGGTTGTGGTAGGCGGTCATGTCCGTCTTCACCTCCGCCACGGAATCCTTGACCTCCTCGACCTTGTGCTCCAGGTCGTCGAAGTGCATCCTGTCGCACATGGTCAGTCCCCTCCCGTCTGCGGCGTCACGACGACGTCCACCACGTTCGTGGCCGCCGACGATTCAAGCCTTGCGAGCCGCGTCCGGCAGTCCTCCGCGCCGACGACGGCGCGGGCGAACGCGAGACGCTGCGCCGCGTCCGTCCCGACGCCCTGCGCAACCACCGCCTCCCAGGCCGCAAGCTGCGATTCAAGCGCGGCCTTCGTCCGCGCCGCCGCGTCCTTCCTCTTCGCGATCAGGGCCGCCGTTTCGGCGGGCGTGAGGACCCGCCGCGCCGCCCCCGTCTCCGAGTGGACGTAGCCGTCCGCGAAGACGTCCACGCGGACCGGCGTGACCGCCGCCCCGTTCGTCACGGCGCGGAACGTGGACGACGCAACCGCGCCGTGCCAGTCCCTGCGCCCCGAAGCCGTCTCCATGTCCCGCCAGTAGCGGCGGTTCAGCAGCCCCAGCGCGTCCACGAGGTCCGCCTCCGTCCAGAGGTTCGTCGTGCCGTCCGACTTCAGCGTGGCGACGACGTTGGTGATTCCGTCCCACAGGCCGCCCGCGACGAGCGGAAGCGCCATCGCCAGGAGCGCCGCCGCGAGGGCGGGGCGTCTGCCGGCGCGCTCAATGCGTCTCGATCTGTCCATTGCGTTTTCCTTTCCGTTCGAGCTTCGCGAGCGCCTCGTCGACGCGGAGCGAGTTCTGCGCGAAGAGGAGCGCGTCGAACTCCTCCGCCGACAGGAACTCCCCGTCGGCCATGTGGAGCTGCAGCAGCCCCTCGATCGCGTCCATCGCCCGCGCCCGCGTCACTCCGCGCCCCCCTCCGTCATTCCGCCGTCTCCACGCAGGGCGACGTCTCCACGCCGTCACTCAACGCGAACGAGCGCCAGGGCGGCCACTTCAGCTCGTGCGGCTCCGGGATCTCGTTCCCCTCGAGCAGCACCTTGGCGCCGGAC
>CAYLRN010000016.1:0-64268 GCA_964386385.1 uncultured Lentisphaeraceae bacterium
CACCTCCGCTGCGCTCTCATGTGGCTCAAGGTAATCTCGTGACTACACGCTCTAGGAATGAATTTCGATCGGCGTTCATAGTCCGCCCCTTCCACGTTTCAAGTTGCCAACAATGGTCGCCGTGGCCGGCGACCTGCAAGACCCAAACGGACGGACAGGTCCGCGCATCATCGTACCTCCCGCCTGGAGACGCCCCAGGTGAAGGACGTGCGCGACACGCCGACGCGCATGAACATCATCGTCAGTTCACGGCCGCCCTTGCGCCAAAGGCAGAGCGTCCGGCGATCCGCCGAGGCGTCCGGCGAGAGCGGAATCGCATGGACGAACGCCCACCCCTGCCGCGACAGCTCGCTGCGGAACGACGCCAGCGCCTGCACGTACGGCACGGACATCTCGCCCGCCTCGACCCAGCCCTTGCCATCGTCGCTCGAAGACACGATTCGCGCCGCCAGCGGCAGCACGAACGGACGCGCCTCCAAGGCGCCGCCAAGAAACAGCGCCGTCAGGCAGATTGCGCATCGAATATGTGCCATGACCAATCCCATCCTACTGGCTCCACAGCATCAGTTGCGTTTTGCGGGAATAGTCGTTCGCCGACGTTCCCTGTTCCGAAGGTTCACCCGCGCCAAGCGGGCTTTGGGCGTCGTCAAACGCCGCGGAGTCCGTGGAGACGAACTGCTCGTCGCGGACGTTGCAAGTCCAGCAGTTCTTGTATCGCAGTTTCGCGGGAGCCCACTGACGATAGGCGTTCGGTTCGCGCACAAGCGTCGAACGCTTCAGCGCGTAGTAGCCGTAATGCCGCTCATCGTCCTTGTCGCGGCTCGTCAAATGCACGACCTGCTGATTGGCGAGGGTTCGGAGAATGCCGCCGAACGAATCGTCGTAGCGGAAGAGAACGCCGGAGATCCAGCCTGCGAGATAGGAATGCGGAACGTAGTTGAACGTTGCCTTGCCGGCGGTGAAGAGCGTCCAGGCGCCCTTGAAATCCTCGTCCGCCCGCAGGGTCTTGGCCTCTGTGGCCATCCGCCCTTCATTCTCCTTGCCCGGCTGCACTTGGTAGTCGTTGAACATATTCCACGACTGCCCCTTCGTGTTTTCGTGTTGCACGTTGCGGTCGCCCACGACGGCGTCCAGCACGGCGAGGCCGACGTCTGTCATGGTGAACGCGAAGACGAAGAGCGCCATGTAGATGGGCAGGACTATGACGAATTCCATCAGGAGGCTTCCGCGGCGACGTCCGTTTTCATCTTCACAGAACGAATCGCGAACCATGGTAGGGCGCGACGTCCCCGTCGCGCCGCAGCGGTCGCGGGGTGACCGCCCTACCAGATGCGGACACATGGAATGGCCAGTGACAGCGCCGCGGCGCTCGTTTTCACCTTCACTGGACGAATCGTTGATCATGGTAGGGCGCGACGTCCCCGTCGCGCCGCGGCGGTCGCGGGGCGACCGCCCTACCGGATGCGGATACATGGGATGGACAGTGACAGCGCCGCGGCGGTCGTTTGCACCTTCACTGGACAAATCGTGGATCACGGTAGGGCGCGACGTCCCCATCGCGCCGCGGCGGGGCGGGACGCCCCGCCCTACCGGATGCGGATGCAAGAAATGGCTAGTGGTAGAGGACATGGCTCAAGCCCTCCCAGTCAAGGTTCTTCGACTTGCCTCCGTCCGTGGAGTACTGCAGTTCGACACGCCCCTGCTCTGCGCTGAACCCGTCGACGTACATGCGTCCCGAATCGACGCCATTCATGAGACGCGGCGCGAAAATCTCCCGCCACGCCCCGATGCCGGCCGGTTCACCGTCAAGCGACCGCCATTGGGCGCTGCCGATCAAGTCCTCCAGAACGTTCTCGTCGGCGTCCTCCCATTTCCCGTCCTTCGCCAGGGAATTGGACATCCGCACGGGCACGAACACGGCATCCCAGTTGCCCTGGCAGAGATTCCAGTCCTGATTGCGGGTCTGCCAGTCGATTCGGTAGTCGATGCGCTGGGCGTCCGCCGCTCGGTCGGCAGTCTTGTCCACATAGCCGGCCTTGGCCGAGGCGAAGACGAACGTCTTCGAGGTGTCCACGTCGCCCGTCCAGTCAGGGTCGAACGCGCGGAAGACGCCGTCGATTGCGCCGAGAATCCGCTCCCAGACGTTCTGGTTGCGGCGCACGATGCCGACGACAATCGTCCCGTCCTTGCCGAAATAGTCCTTGCGCAGCACGAGCGGAAGAGCTTTCGCGCCGATGTAGTTGTCGTTGTAGATTTCAGGCTCATCGGCGTAGCATCGGGCATAGTTGTCAGGGCCGTAAGGCCTACACCTATCATCCCACCAACGATGCGGACAGTTCGACGCATAAGCCTCACGGATATGCTGGTCTGGCGTGAATGGGGAAGGCGGTATGTATTGCCACTTCCACGACCACCACTTCCATTCAGAATAAAGGGCTACCGAACGCGGAATATTGTCCTCTTTTTCATTCACACATGAGGCGCTTTTACTCGGCGGACGCCCATGAACCCCATGCCCGTCATCCCAGTGCTTGTAACTCCTTTGCAATCCAATTTCATTCTTAGTCCGCTTTTCCCCATCCCCCCGTACAAACCATTGATCGACACCCGCCACCAAGGATGACTCGTTAAACACCCTATACAACGATTCCGTGTAATCCGCAAACGAGACAAACCTCCGTTCTCCATCAGAATTGTTTTTTAGACACTCAAAATACTCAAGTGGATTTGTGCAGTGGCGAAGAAAATACTGACTATGTTTCTTCAAGTAGGATGGGACATTGGCGGAAACCATATCGCCAACCACCGAACGAATTTTGGTGGTCATCGTCCAAACAAGCCGTGGTTCAGCACTGTTCATTGCCGAAATCACAGTCTTATCCGCTTTAATCTGCAACGACCAAGGCGAAAAATCCCCTGAATCCATGCCCATATTATTAAGCAACGAATTCATCTGGCTCGTCAATTTCGCCTTCCATTCCTCCTCCTCTTTTTGCAACTTTTCTATCCGTTCTCTTTCCGCCTCATTCTCTTCCGCCGTATGTTCCGTCGCTTCAACACCATCATCAGCAGTTCCGTTTTCCCCTATATGCTCTTTTTCTGAATGCCATTTTTTAATATCGCTTGCCAACGCATCCACACTACGCTTCAAGTCTGAAATGCCGTCCAATCCCTCTGCGTTTAAAATGGATGACAGTACACTTGCAATGCCATCGACGGACATATTTTTAGACCCGTTCAATCTGACATTTGAAACATACCATCCAATGCCGGGACAACGATGAAGCGCACAAGCCGCACTGTTTGCATTCCACTCCCATGCACAATTCCAGTCCTGCAGATAGTGTTCTACCGTATGCTTCAGCCACTTGAGGACGATGTAGTCCATCTGGCGGCGGGTCATCTGGACGTACGTCCAGGCCATGGCGCGGTTGATGGTGGCGATGCGCGAAAGCGTGTCCGCCTGCACGACCGCCGCAGAATATACCGCCGCGTCGCAGGCGTTCTGCAGCTGGATGCGTTCGCACACGGCGGTGGAGACCGCGTACACGCCGCAGCAGACGAGGTACATCAGGAAGAAGAACGCAAGCGTGACTACGAACACGGCGCCGCCCTCGTCGCGACCTAGGTCGAGAAAGCGATTCCACGCCACGCCGCGCACGGTCGTGGACGGACGGCTTGGCGACGCACCTATGGCAGAAACATCCGACGCCGTGGATACGCGGCGGTCGCGGAGCGACCGCCCTACCGAAGGGGCAATCCCGATGTCATTCATGCGCATGGGCGGACGTTCCTTTCAGAATTCATCGCCGACCTCCCGCGTTCGCGTAGTCGTATGCGTCCTTCGGAAGGTTCTTGAGAGAATAGGGCAATGGCAGGACGCACGTCTCCGTCAGCGTCATGTACGGCAGTCCCGCGATGAGCGGAGACGGTTCGCTGTACCCCGGCACGGTCGAGGCCTCCGCCTTTTCCACGACGCCGCGCCCGTCGTGGAAGAGCCAGCCGATGATTGCCCCGGCTACGGGGATTACAAGCGGCATCTCGTATTTCATCTTGCAGCGGACATGCGAACCGTCCGCATGGCTCGCCTCGACGGTCAGACGTTTGTCGATTGAGGCCGATTCGGGAATCGTCCCCCAGCCCGGCACGTAGACGTCCGCGCCCTCGTCCGACGCGGTCGTCACCCACGCGAGCGCGCGCCGCGCCGCCGCGTACGGGCCTTTGTTGTCGGCCGCCTCGGCAGGACCGACGACGAGCATCGAACGCGCGGCGCAGAACGCCGAATAGGCGACGAACTGCCGCGTCGTGCCAATCAGCGCGATCTGGAGGATGAGCATGACGAAGACGACGAGAATCGGCATCGTCAGCACGAATTCCATTAGGATGCTTCCCCGGGAGTCGCGTCGTCTCGGCGGGGCGGGACGCCCCGCCCTACCGAAGAACGGCTTTTCGATGGACGTATGCCGCTCATGCAAACGCCTCCCAGACGAGCGTGGCCGCCGTGCCGAGGGCGATGGCAAGGGCGAACGGAATGCGGTTCGCCTCGTCCTCCTTCGACGGCAGGGCGGCACGGCCGGCGGCGCGGTCGTACCGCCAGTCGAACAGGCAGCGAAATGCGTGCTTCACGCGCGCAAGCCCCACCGCCTTCCGAACGACGAGCCCGACCGCGACGAAGAGGCCGGCGAAGGACGTCGCCAGCAGGAGGAGCAGAACGCTCCTCATGCCGACGAACGCGCCGCAGGCCGCGAGCATCTTCACGTCGCCGCCGCCCGCCGCGCGGACGAGAAACGGGACGAGCAGAAACAGCACGCAGACGCCAGCCGCCGCAAGACCGTCCAGCAGCCCCGAAACGCCTCCCAGCCCGAAATCGACGGCAAGCGCGACCGCGAGGCCGCCCAGCGTCCATGCGTTGGGCAGTCGCCGCGTCCGAACGTCCTTCACGCACAGCGCCACCAGCCAAGGGGCGAGCAGCGCCATACGGAAGAAAAATATGCCGTCACACAAGGGCTTCATGCCGCTCACGGAAAGGCTTCAGTAGCATCAGAATTACTAGAAAACCTATCCGCTTGGGTAGCCGCACCTTTCGTATACGTATCGGTTGTCTTTTCCATTCTCTCTTGCGCGTTAGCGGCTTCAATACCTCTACCAGACATTGCGCCCGTTGCAATATTCGCCTCACCTACAACCGTCTTGCCAAAGTAGGCAATGGCAACGACTGCAGCCGCCGCGATGAGGACGGCGAGGATGACGTATTCCATCATCACGGCGCCGGCGTCCTCGCCGACGAGACGGGCTAGCGCCCGGCCGAGTTTCGTGTTTCGCATTTTCGCGATCATCGAGTTCTTCATGATTCCACTCCTTTTCTTTTCGTTTGCGTCGCCAGTTCAATCACCTCATGGGATGGGAAGCGACAGCCCCCCAGAAGCCGTTGGTAGAACGACTTGACGGCCTGCCCCGCCGGGCCGAACGTCTGCGTCGACCAGTCGTAGAACGATTCGTTCAGCGCCACAAGCAGCAGACACGCCGCCAGCACGAGCGCAACGACGTATTCCATCAGCACGCCGCCGCTTTCGTCGCCCATCCGCAGATTCATCTTTCCGCCCCCTCGTATTTCTGTACCCACTTCGCCTGAAGCAGCCCGTCGCCGGGAATGCCCGTCGCAAGTATCTGCACCCGGACGGCGATCTGCTCCTCCGGGTCCGACAGGTTCGAATACCTGTCGCACAGTTCGGACACCTCTCGCCGGATTTCCCTGAACCTGTCCGCCAGCGCCTTGCGCTTCACGATGTCGGAATCGCCCGAAAGGTATATCGCGTAGAACTGCGCGACGACCTGCGCCCGCGCCCGTCCGCGTTCTGTCTCCGACTCGCCTGCATATGACGAGAGGAGTTCCACGACACGCGCCCGCCGCGTCTGCAGTTCCCGGCAGAACGCATGGAACGCGCCCAGTTTCCCCTTTCGCAGCCAGGCTGGGCGTTCGGAGACGTATTTCACGAACACGTCGACGTACTCCATCGCCTTGCGCGCCTCTACGGCGTCCGGCGTGAACCCGATCATCTTCAGACACCACCCGTTGTACTCCTCCGGAAGAGAGCGCAGGGAGTTGAACGTGTACTCGACGCCGATGAGTTCGTCATATGCCCCGGCCGGAATCTTACGCCGCGCCATCGGCGGCTTGCCGTCAAGGCAGTCGAACGAGAGAGCCTTCTTCCACCGCTCCGCGTCCAGCACGTGTTCAAGCGGAAGACCGCAGGCGTCGCCCGCCACGCCGACGTTCGCCAATGCGACGACCATCGTAGCCAACCCGGACGCCAGCGCCTGCGCGTCGGCATGGTGTCCGTCCAGCTTTGCGCGATGTTCCGACAGCCGCGGATGGCGCGAGCAGAGTTCCTTCTTCGGAAGGCGCAGAAAGGCGGCCTTTTCGCGGACGGACGCGAAGCGCATAGCGCAGACGTCCGTGAACTCGTCGCCGATGAAGCGCTTGGCAGCAGCCAGTTCCGCGCAGGGGGACTTGTACTTGTCCGCATACGCGCGCACGGCGCCATGGCGCGACTTGTCCTGCACAATCGCGTCCAGTTGCTTCGCAAGCGCGTCGAAATCGGGATTGAACGCATCCAGCCTGCCAATGCATTCGTCCACCTGCATGAATCCCGCGCGAATGGTCTCCATGCGCCCAAGCGCCCGATGGAGGCGGTTCGTAAGGTCAGCCACACACGGAAGCCCGGCGGCCATGCCTTCGGAATCATGCATGAACTTGCGGAGTTCCGCGACCCTGGCGCCGACGTTGTCCGCCTGATGCTCCGGCTGGCCGACGTCCGCCTCGGACAACGCATCCTCGGCGTCGTAGTAGCGGCGAAGCGCCTGGGCGCACCATTCCGCGCGCCGCTTCTCCTCAACGGCCGTTGTCCCGTTCCACAGCCAGGCGTCCAGCGTCGCACCCGTCAGGGGGTCGAGCACCTGCCGGGCGCTCGCAAGGGCGCCAGACTGCAGATGTTCCTGCGCCCTGTTCCATTCGGCGGACGTGCGCTCCCAGCGTTCGAGCTGCGCGTCGAGTGCGTCTATCTGCGCGCGGTACTTGTCCGCGTCGCGCAGGAGACGAGCTGCGTCCAGCGTCTTCCTGGCGGACGCGAAGTCGCGCTCTGCCGCCTGGCGGCGGCTTTGTCCGAGCGAATCGTCCACCGAAGCGCTGGTCATCACCCACGTGACGTAGGCGCCCGCCAGGACGCTGAGCGTCGCCGCGATTGCGAAGACCTTCACCCACAGGAAGAAGCGCGTGTGGGAGACGGCGCGGTCGAGGAAGCGGAAGTCGAAGTAGGCGATCGTTATCTTGTCGTTGTCCTTGAGAAGGCGTTCCTTGCCGCGCAGTGGTTCGCCGTTGACGTACGTGCCGTTGCGGCTGTCGTTGTCCCTCAGCCAGCAGGCGCCGTCGTCCTTCACGGTCAGCGTGGCGTGGTGGCGGGAGACGAGCATGTCCGCAAGGCAGACGGTGTTGCCGGGGTCGAGTCCGATCGAAAACGGACGTCCCGAACTGTCCGGGCGTATGTCCACTGTCTTGCCCGCGTTGATGCCGTTCAGGTACTCAAGCCGATGGAACTGTTCGCCCCGCCGTTCCTTCGCGCCCTCGCCCTTTTCGCACTTGAGCGAGCAGTTGCCGAGGGCGTAGACATCGCCGTCCGATATCCTGTGCGGCTTCTTCAGGCGGACGCCACGGCAAAAGACGCCGTTTCGGCTGTCGGCGTCCTCGATCCAGAGCGAACTCCCCTTCCAGTAGACGTTCGCGTGGCGGCTGCTCACCGAGAGGTCTTCCCGCGACGCGCGAAGGGCGCACGTGGACGCGCGGCCGATCAGCGCCGCCGCGCAGCCTGGCGTCATCTGCAGAGAGCCCCGCGCCCGGTCGCCGGACTGGAGCGTCAAAGTGAATCCGGCCTTTTTCATCGCCACTCCTCCGGATTTGCCACCAGGAAAAAGTAGCGCTCATCGGGATTGGCGAACACCGCCTGACAGTCCTGCCGGATCCGCGCCATACGCTTTTCGTCGTGGATGGACTTTGCGTTCACGAACGCATTGTACTTGCCGTAGTAGTAGACGCGCAGGACTTCGCGGAACCGGCGCAGACATTCCTGTGCAAGGTCTCGCGTCTTTGGGTCGGACCGCCACGACATGACGAGCGCCGCGTCCAGTTCCTTCTTCAGGAACGGCCAGTCGCTTGCGCGTTCCTTGGAGAGAATCGTGCGAGTGGAATCCATGAGATCTGCCGTAGAGCGTCCCATTGGCAGGTCTTCGACGCCTGGCGACTCCCAGTAGGACTCGATGAACGCCGTGTAGACGGCGAGGTTGGTGTCCTGCCGGAGGCGGTAGCCGCCGCGCTCCCAGTGGAGTTCCGGAATCTCGCGGCGGAAGACGTAGACCGTGTCCCCGCTCCTGAAGTAAATCAGGATACCATGCCACAGGCGTCCGTCCGTCCACGTCCGCTTGTATTCGCACATCACGAACCGGACGCCGTAGAGCGACTGGAACTGGCAACTTTCGGGGTAGACGTCCTCGAAGAAAGCGGGACGCAGCTCGTCCTTGACGCGCTCGTCGAAGACGAAGCCGGCGTCGGTCGCCTCCGTCCGCGCAATCCATGCGCGGACGGAGGCCATCAAATCGATTTTCAGTTCCTCTTCCCGCTCCACGGTCTCCAGCTGGAGGAAAAACGGCACGTCGCGGTCGCGCCCCATGAAAGTGACTACCGAGACGCCGTTGGAGTCCGGCGCCGTGGTCACGCTCATCTTGTCGCTACGCGGATAGTCCACGTGGATCAAGAATTGTCCGCCGCCGTCGTGCAGATGGTATCGAATCTCGTCCCGGCGCCCCTGCGCGTCTCTCGGATAGTCCATCGTCTCGGTCTCGCGCGTCGTGCGCGACACGAACCAGAGTGCGGCGAGGACGGCGGCGAAGACGGCGAACGCGAAGCCGACGGCGACCTTGCGGAATCGCGAACGGCGCTCGAGCTCGTGGTGGAGCTGGAGGATTTCCTCGAACGAGCCGAGGCGCGTCTCGAGCATCCGCGTCTCGCCCTCGTCCGCCGCGCCGCCGTCCGCCGCCGTGAATATCGTCTCGCAGTCGTCCGCCACCGTGTCTGCGGGCGGCGGTGGCGCGGGAACTTTTTTCCTCGTGGCGGAATCGTGTTTTGCCGATGGGGGCGGCGCGGCCGCCGTCGCCGGTTCCGCGGCAAAGGAGGTCATGAGCGTTTCCGGCATCTGCGTCGCAAGCGACGGCGCGGGGGCGCAAGTCGCGTTCGTCTCCGGGGCCTGCGTGGCGCAGAACGTCTCGCCACCGCCAGGCGACGTCAGTGTCGGGGCGTCCAGCGCGGCATCGGGATCTTGCGCGGCGTCGGGGTTCGGCGCAGGGGATGCGGGAGACGCTGGCGGTTCGGCAGCTCCAGGCACTGCGTTCATGCGGACGCGGACGTGCCGGCCGAGTTCTATCGCGTCGCGGACACCGATCGGGGCGGCAGCGCCGGACGCGATCTCGCGGCTGCCGATCCACGTCGAGAAACGGCTCAGGTTGCGCATCTGCGCCTCGCCGTCCTCCGTCACGAACAGCTCGACGTGCCGGCCGGAGATGTCGGGTTCGACAAGGCGCAAATCGGCGGAATGGGAACGACCGATCACAACGGGCTTGTCGGACGGGAGCGTGAAGTCGGATCCGTTCTCGTCGCCGCCGATGATGGTCAGCTTCCATGTGCCGTTAGTGTCCATGTTTTCCGTTTCTCCCCGATCAGTGCGAACCGACTCCCGTCCCCTTCATCTTTATCATCATGGGCGTGATGACGATGATGAACACCGCAGGCATGATGAACACGGCCATGGGCAGAATCATCAGCGACGGTGCGCGGGCGGCCTTGCGCTCGGCCAGGTTGAAACGCGCGCGCCGCAGTTCCTCGCCGTGGATGCGAAGCGTCTCGCTGATCGACGCACCAATCTCCGTGCCGTAGGCGACGACGCCGACGAAGGACGTGAACGCCTCTACGCGGATGCGACCGGCCATGTCGGAAAGCGCCTCGCCAATCGTCTTGCCGAGCTCGATCTGCTGGAGAACCTTTCCGAACTCCTCGGTAAGCGGACCCTTCATCTTCAACCCGACGAAATAGCGCAGCGATGCGCAAAAGTTCAGGCCCGCGCGCATCGCGCTTCCGATGAGATCGATTGCGAACGGAAGCGCACGTGAGATTTCCGTCTGCCGCCATTCCACGTAGCCCTGAAACGCCACGGCGGGATAGACCGCGCCGACGAACGCAATCGCGACGGCCAGCAGCCCCGCCCATACGCGGGAAAGGCCTGGAACGAGGAAGAAGACCGCGCCGATTGCGGAAGCCCCGAGGAACGAGAGAAACTGGGCGCAGAGAATCTTCTCCGCCGTCAGAGGCAGTCCGGATGCGGGAATCAGCCGGCGGTACGTCGCGGCCTTTGCTGGCATCATTTTCGCAAGCGGGACACCGAATGGGAACTCGAAGAGGCTGATGACGTCCCACGCCATCTGGAATATGCCCGGCATTTCCTCCCAGGCGCCCTCGCGCTCGAAGCCCCTCACGCCGCGACCGCTGCGCCGGCGGAACGCGACGGGCAGGACTATCGCCAGGAAGACGCAGACGTATATTATCCACTGGTTTTGCAATACGCCCATGTCACACCTCGATTGCGACGATGCGCCGGATCACGAAGAATCCGACGATTTCAAGGACAAGCGCCACTGCAATGGCGATCCATCCGACGAGCGTCGTGACGAGCGGCTGCATCAGGTCGGGCTGGCACAGGTAGAGGACTCCGAACGCGACGAGCGGCGCGGACGCCATGGCCATCGCCTCGAAGCGTCCCTGGGCCGTCAGCGTCTGCAGTTTCCCATGAAATTCGGCACGCTTGCGAATCGTCTCCGTCATCTGCGCCAGCACGTCAACGAGACTGCCGCCGGTCTGAATCGTCAACTTGATCGAACTCGACAGCAGCCGCATGTCCTCGCATGGCATTCGCCCGGCAAGGCGTTCGACGGCGTCGGACACGCTTTTGCCGAGACGGTATTCCTGCAGCGTGAGCAGAATCTCCTCGTGCATGACGCCCTCCATCTGTGCGCCAACCTTTTCCATCGCCTGCGGCAGGGCCATGCCGGCCTTCATCGCGTTGGCAAGCCCCATGGTGAGGTCGAGAATACGCGCCTCGAACGCCGAGCGGCGTCGGCCGGCGTAGTACTCGTCCATCCAGTGGAGGCCAACGCGGGAGAGGATTCCGGACTGCCCTACGGCCCGCATGGTCTGCGCCACGACGACAATGGCGGCGAACGTCGCCGCGAACACAAGCAGATATGGCAGATACTGTGTCATCGTCGCTCCTCTACACCTGCGGCACGAAGACGGACATGTCGAGCTTCAGCTGGTTGCGCTTGCGCAGTTCCTCGATGAAGTAGGGAATGTTGCCCGTGGCGCAGTACTCGCCCTGGATAGTTCCGTCCGTACCCACGCCCGTCTGGCGAAACTCGAAAATGTCCTGCATCTGGATAACGTCGTTCTCGCGTCCGGTGATTTCGACGATCTTGACGATCTTCCGCGTGCCGTCGCCCAGGCGCGTCTGCTGCACGATGAGGTCTATCGCGCTGGCGACCTGTTCGCGGATGGCGGAGGACGGAAGGTCGTATCCGGCCATCATGACCATGTTTTCAAGACGCGACATCGCGTCGCGGGGGTTGTTCGCGTGCGCCGTGGTGAGCGAGCCGTCGTGTCCGGTGTTCATCGCCTGGAGCATGTCCAACGCCTCCGCGCCGCGGCATTCGCCGACGATGATGCGGTCTGGGCGCATTCGGAGACAGTTGATGACAAGGTCGCGGATCGTTATGCGTCCCTTTCCCTCGATATTGGCGGGGCGGGCTTCGAGGCGGACGATGTTGCGGTGCGAGAGCTTCAGTTCTGCGGAGTCCTCCACCGTGACGAGGCGTTCGCCCTCCGGAATGAACTGCGACAGGATGTTCAGCAGGGTCGTCTTGCCGGAACCCGTTCCGCCGGAGACGAGAATGTTCTGGCGGGCGCGGACGGCCGCCTCAAGGAAAAGCGCCATCTCGCGGGTCATCGATCCGAAGCCAATCAAGTCGTCGACGGTGAGCTTCTTTTCAGAGAACTTCCGGATGGTGACGGACGCGCCGTCGAGCGCAAGCGGCGGGATGATGGCGTTCACGCGGCTGCCGTCGGGGAGACGGGCATCCACCATCGGGCTGGCGTCGTCCACATGGCGGCCCAGCGGCTCGACGATGCGCTGGATGATCTGGATAAGATGCTTCTCGTTGAAGAAGCGGACGCCGGTCTCGAAGATGCGGCCCCGGCTTTCGACGAAGATGCGGTCGGGCCCGTTGACCATTATTTCCGAGATGTCGGAGTTGTGTATCATCGGCTCAAGCGGACCGAAGCCGACGAGTTCGTCGAGCAGGGACTGGCGCAGGGCGGCCAGCGGCATGTCGTCCGGTAGCGTGTGGCGGACTTCGCGGAGCACCTGATCAAGGCATTCCGTCGCGCGTCCGGCGAGCTCCTCGCTGCGCATCATGTCCATGCTCTTGTGCACCGGGCCGATTTTCGTGAGGACGAGGTTGTGGACGTTCGACTTGAGCGCCATCATCTCGTCCGTGCACAGCAGCGTGGCGTCCCTGAAAAGCGCGGCGAAATCGCCAGACGGAGAGGACGGCGCAGAGGACGCAGCGGAGGAGGCGGGCGGAGCAGACGGAATGGACGAGGCGCGCGGCGAAGCGTCCATCGCGCCGGAGGCGGCGCTTTCGTCCACAAGTTCGATCAGGTGCGAACCGACGCGGACGACGTCGCCCGGACGAACGGGCGTCGCACCTTCCGTCCGGACTTCGTTGACGAACGTGCCGCCGCGGCTGCCCACGTCTTCGACCGTCAGCGTTCCGTCGTCGCCGACGGCGAGACGGGCGTGCATCCTTGAGACGGCGGCGTCGACAAGCAGAACGTCGCTGTCCTTGTGCCGGCCGACGTTCAGGACGCCACCGGCGGAGGGCAGTTCAAAGAACCGCTCTCCGCCTCCGTTCGCGCTGGCGACACGAATCCTCATCAGAACGAGAACCAGTTGGTGATGCGCGTCCAGAAACCGCCCTGGGCCTTGCGGGACTCCAGCACCTCGTCCGTGGTCTTGGACCCCTGCTCCTGGACGCGGATGTTGATTTCGCGATCGACGTCAGGCTTCGCGTCCTGCGTGCTGTCGACGATTTCCGGACAGACGAGCATGACGAGCCGGCGGTCGGTGACGGACTTGCCGGAATCCGCGACGAACCAGTTCATGATCGGCGTGTTGCGGAGGAATGGAAGTCCGGATGGCGGCGTGTTGCGGTCGACGAGATCCTTGAATCCACCGATGAGCGTCGTCTTGCCGAGAGGAAGCGTCACCTTCTGCTTGGACGAATCCTCCTTGCGGTCGTATGTGTCGTCCCCCTCGACGTAGACGATAGTTGTGATGCCGAAGTCGAGTTCGCAGGACATCGTAGCCGCGTCGACGAGGCCGCCCTTGGCGTTGATGGTGAAACCGTAGGGGATTTCCTCCAGATCGGCCACGTCGCGTCCGTGGACCTTGACGTAGCGAGTGCCGCCGCTCTTGAACTTCGCGCCGGCGGGGTCCCAGCTCTCGACGAGCGTGTAGCCGGTGTCGCTGACGCGGGAGATGTTGTTCTGCTTGAGGAAACGCGCCGTGACGTCAAGCGAGGCGCCGATGGTGGCCGTCTTGCCGGACGTCTCGCCGTGGACTAGGTCGCGGATGATGCCGAACGTGCCGTCAAGTCCGAGAACGCCGTTGCCGGACGTCGCGTTGGGGTTGCCGATGTCGGTCAGGTCGGATTCGCCGATGGCCATGTAGGCGACGCTCAGCCGGATGACCGGCTTGTCCATGTGGAACGCCAGAAGTGACTTGACCGCGTAGGCGGCCCGCCTGTCGGAGGCGTCGGACGCCTTCTTCGAATCGCCGCCCGCGTCCACCGCCAGCCACGGCTCGGCGGCAAGAATGGAGACAATCCGCGCGCGCTCCTCCTCGTTGAAGAGGCGGGACTGGACGCACAGCACCTGCGTCTTCTTGTTGAAGTCGAGCGCGACGGTCTTGTGCGGCCACTTCTTCTGGTCTCCGGACAGGCGTTTGAACTGAACGGTGAAGCCTGCCTGTTCAAGCGTCTCCTTCAGATGCACGAGAACGTCGGGGCCGGGGTCGAACTTCGCGAAGTTCTTGATCAGCCGCCCATAGCCCTCGGTCACCTTCGTCAGGTACTCCCATTTCGGGATGCTGGAGATCTCGCCGTCAAGGCGGATGAAGTTGCCGCGGATTTCAGCGCGGACCTCCGGGACGGTCTCGAAGTCCATCGTCAGCGTTTCGAGGATGGACGCCAAGTCGCCGACAACCGAAATCTCGTACTTCTGGTGGAGGCCGTTGTCGCCCGTGACGTCGAGGTCGCAGCGGCCTCGCTTCAGGGCGGTGACGCGCAGCGTCGTGTCGCCGATGACTTCGACGCGCGCGACGTCCTTGTTCGACGGCGCATAGTTCTTCACCGCGAATGGCGCGGCGATTGTAACGGATTCGTTTTCGACGACGGAGATCTGCTTGACCTCCTTCGCCCACGACAGCGCGGCCGCGATGGCGGCGACGACAAGGATTCCTGTTTTTCTGATGTTCACTTCTCTTCTCCTCACTTCTTCGACGTTGTGTCGGGAATTGCAATCGGTTCAAGTCCGGCCTTAAGACCGTCGAGCGTCGCGTCCGTGACGACGCCCACGTCCTTGCGCTTCATGGAGTGCATGTCGTTCGAACGGCGAAGCGCGGGAAAAAGCTCCATCTGGCGCTGGGCGGCCACGATCGTGGCGGCCTGCTGCGGGGAGAGCGCGACGATGACCGTGCCGTTTCCGCCGTCGTCGTCCCTGCGGATGCCGTCGCCCTTGCCGACGTCGAGGATGCGGACGCACGGGAAGACGACGCTGGTCGTCCGTTCCTCCACGGCGTCCGCCTTCTCGCTCATGTCCTTCTTCTGGATGAGCTTCTTTGAGACGGACGTGGCGAGAATCGCTATCTCGTCGCCAAGCTGGAGAAAGCGGACGAGGGCATCGTCGGAAAAGGTGATTGGCACGGCCCATTCGCCCTCGGCGAGAGTGCCGTCAAGGCGGATCTCCATGCCCGCGACGTCGCTCGAAAGAACGTAGTCGTTGCGCGAAATCGTCCGCACCGTGCTCTGCCCGACGACACGATTCATCTGATTCCAGGGAATGTATTTCGCGGGCAGGGAGGACTGCTCCGCCTTTTTCTTCATCAGCCACGACTCCTTGATCGGGCCGTCCTTGACACCGATGTCCTTCGCGGCCGAGACCCAGACGAACCGGTTGTCCTGTCCGGAGTCTTTCGGACGAATCATGCGGCTGACCGCGAACACCGCAACCAGTCCCAGCGCCACCGCAATCACCAATGGTATCGTGTTTTTCATGTCGTACTTCTAACGCCCCAGCACTTCTAATGTCATGGCAATGTCAAGCGGCCAATAGTGCATCACAATGCTATACGGAGTTCAAGGGCGCGGAGGGCGGTTTTTCGGTATAATCATCGTATCATGCAGTCAAAGAAAAATTCAGCGCTGCCGGTCAGGCTGACCGACGAGGAAAAGAGGCAGATGGCGAAAATCGCAGAGGAGACGGGTCTCACCGCCTCGACGCTCATCCGCCTCCTCATAGAGTCGCTGGTGCGGCACTACCGCGAAAACGGAGGACGCCTGGCTCTGCCAATGCAATGGAGCGATATTGTCGTAAAGAATGGGGGTGGGGGGGGGTATAAATCTCAGTTATAGCACAATCACGCATCTGCGTCCCTTCGGGCCGCGCACTTCGCCGCCTAGGCGCGACGAGGCCGTCGCGCGATGCAGAACCCGCCGGCAGAACGCCATTCGGCGCGACGGGACGTCGCGCCCTGCCGGAACGGCATTCGTCCGCCTCCTCCGCAGGGCGGGAAGCCCCGCCGTGCCACTACCACGCCTTTGCATCCTCAAGGTTGATGTCGTTCAGATTGGGATTGAACCATGCTTTCATGCTCAAACCGATTGCAAGGTTCATTTTCTCGCCAATGCGCCCATAGTTTGCGCACATGACCCGCCCAAGTTCGTTTGTCGCCGTTCTCGCCCGAAAGACGAAATACTCATTGCCAGCCGGAAGCGACTTCTTTACCATGCGATCGTTTTTGCGCTCACGCTCAAGAACGATCGACTTGTAAAAGACTGCGTTCGTGTCGGCCTTGTACGCATATGCGAATTTGCTAAAAGGTTCGCATTTCGCCGAATAGAAACCGTCTACGACATTTGGCAGACTCAATGTCAGCCTATTCCAATAGGTCACGCCCCAGCCGTCTTCTGGATGTTCTGTCGCTTCGTAAAGAAGCGACATATCCTTGTGTCTTCCGTTGCCATGTGGTGGACACCATTGACAGGACTCAAGGTCGAGAAAGAAAACTTCGTTCGTCACGGGAAACGCCCAATACTGCTTGTGGCTGAAATTGAGCGCAATGGGCTTCCGCTTCTTTTTGAGCACCGCCGTTGTCTCCACCGTTCCATTAGACCATTTGCGCAGCCGTTTCGCGTCCGTGTCGGATAGCAGCCTGAAACTCGGAACTGCCTTCGTCTCGTAGTAACCATCCTTGCGAATCCACACATGGGCTTCCCCAATGCACTTTCCCTTGGCGTAGAAACACCCATGAGCGTCGGTCCTGCCACGCTTGGAATCGACTTTTTCAGGCGTGACGTAGAATGTGACGGATATTGTCGCATCAGGCACGACTTCCCCCATGTCGTCGACAACCTTGATCTTGATGTCGGCCAAAGCCCCGTCGATGATTGGGCTGTACACAGCGCCAAATGTGGCAAGCACCACTGTCGCAAACAGACAGAACAACGATTTCATTGATTCAATCCTCCCACCTCAACTATCTTCTTGAATACTGGATGCACGAAGAAATAGGCGACGTCCTTTATGTCTGAATGAAGGAATCTTCCTCCGAGGTCTCCATCGTCGGGTCGTGGCCATGTGTTCGCCATGAACTGCGGCGTGTTCATGTCAAACGAAGTGACATTGACATCCTCCAGATCGATTCTTCCCGCAGGCGGCGAAAGCGCGGGAATGCCTTGCGCAAGATGGAAGTCCGTTTCGAGGCGCGTGGCCATATTGTTGGTTATCGAAATCGGATGAATGTCGAACACGGTGTTAGTCGCGAAGACGGAAATATCGGTCACGGAGTTTGCCTCTGCACTGCTCCATTTTCTGAAGCCAAACACGTTCTTGCGGAATCCCCATCCTGACCATTCCGTAGTTCCAATGAAGCCCAACAGCGATTTGCGCCCTTTCCAGATTTCCTGCTTATGCCATGAATAGCGATCCCCCCAATTGCCTGACGGACTTAAACCGTTGTACCACGCCGGATTGTGTGCGTCCGCGTACAACTCCAGGACTTCATCTCCAGAAGAATAGAAGTTCACGGCAACGGATTTGACGCCGGCAAATCTGCCGCGCCATGTCAGTTTACTCCGCGTATCGCCAATCGGAAACCGCTGATGCCAAAGCGCAGTCCAACAGGCATTTGTATAATCCACCCAGTCATCGTGGACAAGACCGTTGGTTGGCGACACATCCGCAAGTTCGGAATCAAAAGCCTCTGAAGGGATGGCGGAATTAAGCATAATCAACTTGTCAACCCGCATCCCATAGTCCTGAATCGCAGCGGCGGCAACCATAGTGCCGAGACTATGCGCTATTACAACGCGCCGCCCCGGAATGTCGTTCACATACGACGCAAGGCGCGAAGCGGTCACAAAGGCATTCGAGACGTTGACATGGTAGTTGTAGGACAGTCCGATGTCGGACTCCCATGCAATCGGATAGAACTTCATGTTCGCACCGGCCTGCCACAGCCGCTTGAACATTTCCGAAGCCCACGCGCGAGCGTCATCTTCACTTATGTTCGCTCCATGGATGAAAAAGACATTGGACTTCTCTGCGCATACGGTCATTGACAACGCCGCCGCAAATGCCAAAACCAGAAGACTTCTCATCCCCCCCCCCTCACTTCCTTTTCCGTATATTGACTTCCTTGTCAAACCCTGCCTCGACAACTATTCCTCTTCTTCGTCGCCGTCGTCGCCGCCGCCCATGGCGGCGGACATCGACGCGGCGGTGAAAGCGTTGAAGAGCGCGCCGAAGTTCTTGAGCTCGTCCCCGGCGATCCGCGTCTGGAACCGCATCGAGCCGTCGCCGCGCACCCACATGGCGCCGGCAATTCCACTGTTCGGATCCGCAGGCGGCAGCGCGGCGATCATCGTCTTGACCTGCGCCCCCGACTCATCGTCCATCAGCTGGACGGTCCGCGGCAGGACGACGTCGCGCAGAAGCGCGTAGACTGCTCCGTGGAACACCATCGCCGGACGCTCCGCGTCGACTTCCGGAAGGACTGCGGAAATGCGCTTCGCGGCGTCCCCCCCCCCTGCGGCAGGGCGCCTGAAGCCCGGACAGGCAATCGTCTCGCGATAGGAATTCCCGTCGCACTTCATCGAAACGGCGATCTTCACGTCGCCAAGGACGGCCTTGACGTTCTCCTTCGCCGGCCCCAGCGCCTTGTGCGCCTCGTCGCCGGGCTTGATCCCCTCCTGCGCGGCCGCCAGGTCGATCAGCGCGCCGAAGTCGAATTCATAGACCCCATCGCCCTTGTCCACGACGACGTCGAACTTCGGGAACTGCCTTTTCATGGCCGCCGCGATCCTCGACAACGCCCCCCTAGCAAGCGCGAACCTCTCCTTCGCCCCTTCCGCCATTCCGTCAGCGACGACGCCGGGCCTGCCGGCGCCGTCTACGGCGAGCGCTCCGGCAGTCCAGTCGCCGGGCTTGGGCGCGGACGTCTTCCTCATCAGCTCCACCACGGCGTCGCGCACCTCCTGCATGAACTTCCGGTAGGGCTTCGCGGACGGATCGGACTTGGACAGCTTGACGGCCTCGTCAATCGTCCGGACACACTCCTCGACGTACGCCTTGAACTCGGCCTCGGACGTGCAGCCGTTGGCGACGTATTCGCTGCCGGCAAAGAACAGCTGCGCCGACGCCGGAATCGTCTCCAGCGCCTTGGGGGGAAGCGCGCAGGCGGAGACGGGGACGGTCACCGCGCCGGGACGCGCGGTCACCGAACCCGCGATGGAAATCCCCTTCTCGTCGAGGTCGATGGAAACGTCGGCCCCCACGTACTTCTTCATCGCGGACTTCATGCAGTTCGCGCAGGAAATCGCCTTGACTCCGCGCTCCGTCAGAGACAGGCGGGCAAGCGGCCCGGCCTTGCCGGCGTCGTCGATCGGGGCGACTTTCCCGAAATCGTCAAGAGCCCGCTTCGCCAACGCTGCGGAAGAGGCGAACGCGCAGTAGCGACCGTCCTTCGAGAACGCCGCGTACTGCGCCTTCGGACGCGTCTCGCTGGCAAGAAGGTGCAGCGTGCCGTCGGCGGCCTTCGTCGACCCCGGGTTGTTGAGCAGCATCATCGCCGCCTTGTCCACGCTCGGATAGACGAGCGCGATGTCGTGCAGCTCCGAAAACGCGGTGACGTCGTCGTTCGTCATCGCCACCTCCCACGCCGGCATCTGGACGTACGACAGCCAGCATATCGGCGAAGACGAGTTGAACGCGCCGTAGGACTGCGTCAGCTGCTGCTGCATCGCAGACCCCACCAGCATCGGCACGAGCGGATTGTTTATCATGATCCCAAGCCTCGCGACCTTCGCGGTGACGTCCTCGAAGGGGGCGAGGACCAGCGATCCGGCAAGGACCGGCTTCGACTTGGTCTCCTCGACTATCCCCGCCCGCGCCGCGACCGCGACGAGCGCAAACGCCGTCAACCAGAACAACTTCTTCATTCCCGTACTCCTTTTCATTGATGCCAACCCGCAGACACTACCTTGCGTATTCCACGCACTTCAATTCCCTGACCACCGTCACGCGCACCATGCCGGGCGTCTTCGCCCGCTCCGACACCTCGCGGCAGATCTCCCCGGCAAGCGACGCGGCGTCGGCGTCCGTCACGGCCTTCGGGTCGACGAACACGCGCAGGTCGCGCCCGGACTGCACGGCAAAGGCGTTGACGACGCCGGAATGCGCCATCGCAAGCCTCTCCACCTGCTCAAGCCGCTCGACGTAGTTCGCCGCGTTATCGCGCCGCGCCCCGGGACGGGCGGCGGAAATGGCGTCCGCCGCCGCGCAGACGGCGCCGTACACGCCGCCGTCCGTACCCGGGTCTCCGTGATGCGCCGCCACCGCCGCGCAGACGTCCTCCGCCTCGCCGTGCGCCGCAAGCCACTTCGCCCCCAGAATCGCGTGCGCGCCCTTCTTCTCCGCCGTCATCGCCTTGCCGACGTCGTGCAGAAATCCGATTCGCCGCGCAAGGTCCGCGTCAAGCCCAAGCTCCGACGCCATCACCCCGGAGAGAAGCGCGACTTCCACGGAATGGCGCAGCACGTTCTGCGTGAACGACGTGCGGTACTTCAGCATCCCCATCATCCGCGCGGTCTCCGACGAAAGGCCGGAGACGCCGGCCTCCACCGCGGCATCCGCGCCGGCCTCGGACATCGACGCCTCCACCGCCTCCGCCGCCTTTACGAGCGCGGACTCGATTGCGGTTGGATGGATGCGCCCGTCGGCAAGAAGGCCGGCCATCGCAATGCGCGCGGTCTCGCGCCGCACTGGGTCGAAAGAGGAAAGGACGACCATGCCCGGCGATTCGTCCAGCAGAACCGACACCCCCGACGCCGCCTCGAACGCGCGGACGTTGCGCCCGTCGCGTCCGACAATCCGTCCCTTCGCGTCGTCGTCCGGCAGCGGAATCGCCGTCGTCGTCAGCTCCGCCACGTGCGACGCCGCGCAGCGCTGCACGGCCTCCGCCAGAATCTGCGCGGCCAGGGCGTCGCCGCGTTCGCGCGCGGCCTCCTGTATCCGGCGCGAAAGGATCGCCGCGTCGGCGCGCAGCTCCGCGTTCGCCTGGGCGAGGATTTCCTTCCTCGCGTCAAGATGCGTCATCCGCGCCAGGGTCTGCAGCCTTGAATCGGCGGCGCGCGCCATCTCATGCGCCTCCTCCGCGGCCTTCGCCGCCACGTCGGCCTTCGCCGCAACGGTCGCCTCGCGCTCGTCCAGGGCGGCGGACTTCCGGTCCAGGTTCGCCTCGCGCCGCGTCTGACGCTCTTCAATGGAGTTGAGCTCTTCGCGGCGCGCGCGCGTGGAGGCCTCGAACTCCTCCCTCGCCTTCACGACGGCGGCGCGCGCCGCAATGTCCGCCTCCTTCATCCGCGCGGCGATCTCGGCCTCGCAGGCCTTTTCGCGAAGCCCCATGCGCCGCTCGATTGCGCCGGCAAGCCAGCGCCCGACGAGTGCGCGGACGGCATAGCCGGCCGCCGCCCCGAACGCCAGAAGGCCGGCGATGACGAGGATGGCCACCCCGTCGGAGAGGCCGCCCCACGTCGTGCCGGATAGCGCAAGAAACAGCATTGCCGAAACCCTTCGCGAATCAGTCCCTCTTCAAGTCCAGCGGCTCCACGCCGCCGGGGGCGGCGGACGAGACCTTCTCGATTCGACGGCGGATTCCGTCCAGTTCCTCCGTGCAGAACTTCACCAGCTCTCGCCCCTTCTCGAAGTCCTTGACCATGTCGTCGAGCGACAGTGTCCCCGACTCCATCCGCGCGACAAGGTCATCGAGATCCTTCAGGGTCTTCTCGAACGAGGGCCTTGCGGCGGACTTCGCCTTCCTTGCGGACGCCTTCCTCTCCGCGGCCTTCTTCTCCGCAGACTCCCCTGCGGAGGATTCTTCCGCAGCGGCGTTTTCCACAACGGAACCTATCTCTTCTCCATCCATGTAGTCCTCCTCATCCGCGCGCCTGTACGGCGAACGCATAGGCGTTGCGGAACATCCTCATCCACGGGCCGGCCTCCTTCGTGAAGCATCCGCCGCGGTACGACAGCTGACTTGCGCGGAAGCCGCGCTCCGGGTGCGGCATCATGATCGTGGCGCGTCCGTCCTTCGTGGTGAAGGACGTGAGGCCGCCGGCGGAGCCGTTGGGGTTCCACGGATAGCGCTCGGTGGCTTGTCCGCGTCCGTCCACGTAGCGCAGCGCGGCGAACGCCTTTTCCGGCTTCGCGCCGGCGGGGAACACGACGCGACCCTCGCCGTGCGCGACGGCGATCGGCACGCGGCTGCCGGCCATTCCCTTGAAGAAGATCGACGGCGAGTCCATCACCTCGAGCGTGCAGAAGCGGGCCTCGAACTGCTCGGAGACGTTGCGCCTGAACTCCGGCCAGTCGGCGGCGCCGGGGATGAGGTCCTTGAGCTGCGAGAGCATCTGGCAGCCGTTGCAGACGCCGAGCGAGAACGTGTCCTTGCGGTGGAAGAACTTCCTGAACATCGCCTTGAGCTTCGCGTTGAAGAGAATCGAGCGCGCCCAGCCGGATCCGGCGCCCAGCACGTCGCCGTAGCTGAAGCCGCCGCAGGCGACGAGGCCCTGGAAGTCGGCCAGGTCGGCGCGTCCGGAGAGGAGGTCGGTCATGTGGACGTCCACGCTCTCGAACCCGGCGAGGGCGAACGCGGCAGCCATCTCGACGTGTCCGTTCACGCCCTGTTCGCGCAGGATCGCGATGCGCGGCTTTCCGCCTGCCGGCTTCGGCGCCTTGACGGCGGCGTCGGGGTCGTACGACAGGCTGAACGCCATGCCGGGGTCGTTCTCGTCAAGTCCGTTGTCGTACTCCTCGCGGGCGGTTACGGGGTTGTCGCGCAGAGCCTGCATGCGGTACGTCGTCTCGGACCATGCGCGGCGGATCGCGGTGACGTCGGTGGCGATCGCGCGGCGGAAGCCGACGCGGAGCGTGAACGAGCGGTCGTCCGTCAACGCGCCGATGGTGTGGACGGCGTCGGCAAGGCCGGCCTCGGCGAAGACCGCGAGAGCTTCAAGGAGGTTTTCGTTTGCGACCTGGAGGACTGCGCCCAGCTCTTCGCTGAAGAGGACGGAGAGCGCGTCGCCGTCCGGAAGCGTCGCATCGAGTCCGACACCGCCCGTTACTGCCATTTCGGCGAGGGCGACGGCGATGCCGCCGTCGCTGCGGTCGTGGTAGGCGAGGGCCAGGCCCCTGCGGACGATCGACTGCATCGCGTTGAAGAACGCCTTGAGCGTCTTCGCGTCGGCGTCGGCGGTCTCGTTGCCGAGCTGGTTGTAGACCTGCGCGAGGCAGGAGGCGCCGAGACGGTTCGCGCCGCGGGAGAGGTCGACGTAGAGGAGGACGCTGCCGGCCGCGTCGCGCTTGAGGTCCGGCGTCAGCGTGCGCGTGACGTCCGCGACGGGCGAGAAGGAGGAGACGACGAGGGAGAGCGGCGCCACCTGGCGGTGGGCGACGCCCTTCGAGTCGGTCCACGTGGTGTGCATGGAACAGCTGTCCTTGCCCACGGGGATGGAGACGCCCAGGGCGGGGCAGAAGCGGAGGCCGAGCTCCTCGACCGTGTCGTAGAGGTTCGCGTCCTCGCCGGGCTCGCCGCACGGCGCCATCCAGTTGGCGGAGAGGCGGACGTTGCGGACGTCGCCGCAGTCGGCGGCGGCGAGGTTGGTGAGGGCCTCCGCAACGGCGAGGCGGCCGGACGCCGGCGCGTCGACGAGCGCGACGGGGCTGCGCTCGCCGGTGGCCATCGCCTGTCCGTTGAGCGTCTTGTAGCCCATCGCCGTCACGGCGCAGTCCGCGGCCGGCAGCTGGTAGGGGCCGACCATCTGGTCGCGCGCCACAAGACCCGTCACGGAGCGGTCCGTAATGGTGACAAGGAACGTCTTGTCGGCGATCGTCGGAAGGTGGAGGAGACGGAAGAACGCATCCTGCGGGCGGACGCCCTGGAGGTCCAGCGGCGCGCGCTCGCGCCTGACGCGCTTGACGTCGCGCACCATGCGCGGCGGCTTGCCGAGAAGGACGCGCACGTCCATGTCGATCGGGCGGTCGTGGAAGTAGTCGTCCTCCAACACGAGCCGTTGGTCGCCCGTCGCCTCGCCGATGAACGCCACGGGGCAGCGTTCGCGGGCGCAGAGGGCCTCGAAGAACTCGCGCGCCTCCGGGCGGAGCGCAAGGACGTAGCGCTCCTGCGCCTCGCAGCACCAGATCTCCATCGGATTCATGGAGAACTCCTCGTTGTGCACCTTGCGGAGTTCGAACTTTCCGCCGGTCGCCTCGACGAGCTCTGGGCAGCCGTTGGAGAGGCCGCCCGCGCCGATGTCGTGGATGGAGAGGATGGGGTTCTTCCTGCCGAGCGCGGCGCAGGCGTTGATCACGCCCTGGCAGCGGCGCTGCATTTCGGCGTTGCCGCGCTGGACGGAGTTGAAGTCCAGCGCCTCGTCGTTAGTGCCGGTCATCATCGACGACGCAGCTCCGCCGCCGAGGCCGATGCGCATCGCGGGGCCGCCGATCTGGACGATGTACGCGCCCGTGGTTACCGGCTGCTTCAGCGCCTGGTCGCGGAAGATCAGGCCATGCCCGCCGGCGAGCATGATCGGCTTGTGGTAGCCGCGGTAGAGCCCCGCCGCCTCGCCCTCGTACGTGCGGAAGAAGCCGGTGAGCTGCGGACGACCGAACTCGTTTCCGAACGCGGCGCCGCCGAGCGGGCCCTCCGTCATGATCGCAAGCGGCGTCGCCAGTCGCTTCGGGAATTCGGCGTATTCGCGCTCCCACGGCTGGGGGTAGCCCGGCACGTGCAGGTCGCTCACCATGAAGCCGCAGATGCCGGCCACCGTGCGCGAACCCGTGCCGGTGGCGGCCTCGTCGCGTATCTCGCCGCCGACGCCGGTGGCGGCGCCGGGAAACGGGGAGATCGCAGTCGGGTGGTTGTGCGTCTCCACCTTCATGAGCTGGTCCACCTGCGCCTTCTTGAAGCCGTAGACGTGTCCCTTCGTCCCCTCGGCGGAGCCGGCCTTCGCAGGGTCCGCCGGCAGCGGGCCGAACGCCTGCGTCTCGAAGCCCTCGACGACGGACGAGTTGTCCTTGTAGGCGACGAGCGTCCCCTCGCCGTTCTTCTCGTGCGTGTTCTTTATCATGCCGAAGAGGGAGTTCGGCATTTCCTTTCCGTCGATGATGAACTTCGCGCCGAAGATCTTGTGGCGGCAGTGCTCGGAGTTGACCTGCCCGAACATGACGAGCTCGGTGTCCGTGGGATTGCGCCCCGCCGCCTTGAAGGAGTCGGCGAGATACTGCATCTCGGGCTCGGAGATGGCAAGTCCGATCTCCACGTTCGCCTCGCGGATCGCCTCCACGCCCTTCGCCAGCACGTCGTACGTGCGGCCCGGCCTCGGCGGCGGGCAGTCGAAGAGGTCGTCGAGGCAGGCGTAGACGCCCTCGGTCATCTTGTCGTGCAGCGCGGCGAACGCGGCCGGCGGCACGGCGGGCGAGACGACGAAGCGTACGCCGCGCTCGACGCGCGCGACGCCCTTGAGGCCGCAGTTGCGGAAGATGTCGGTTGCCTTGGACGACCAGGGGGAGATCGTGCCCTTGCGGGGCGTAACATAGAACCCGCCCTCCGGCAGGACGGACTCCGCGCCCGTCGCGTTCAGGAGCGTCGCGGCGCGCTCAAGCGTCGCCCCGTCCGGCCCGTCGCCTTCCGGCTGGATCGCGTAGACCCACGTGGCGTCGATCGCGGCCTTTTTGAGGGACTCGTCATATGCGCCAAGCGCGGCGCGGATCGCGTCGAGGCGGAACGGCGAAAACGCGGCAGTTCCCGAAAGCAGAATCGGTTTCATCAGTCAGACCTTTCAGTTTAAATTCATTGCGCCCCGGCGGATTCCGCCGCATTCCATCAAGACGTCAGACGCATTCGGGCATTATACCACAAAGGCGGACGTTGCGGACGGCCGCGCTCCCGATTGGCCCGACGGCCGATCAGCCGAAGAGCGAAACGGCGTTCCGATGCACGATGGCGGCGAGGCGGTCCGGCTCCGCGCCGCGAAAGGCGGCGAGGAAGCGGACGACGTGGACGACGAAGGCCGGCTCGTTCGTCTTTCCTCGAAGCGGGACGGGCGCCAGGTACGGCGAGTCGGTCTCGACGAGCAGACGGTCGTCCGGCACGTACCGCGCCGAGTCGCGCACCGTCTCCGCGCTTTTGAACGTCACTATTCCGGAGAACGAGACCATGAAGCCGCGGTCAAGGGCCTTCCCCGCGAACGCGGGCGGGCCCGAATAGCAGTGGATCACGCCGCGAAGCCTGTCGCCGTGGCGCCACGGCACTTCGTCGAGGACGCCCAGCGTCGCGTCGTCCGCCTCCCGCGTGTGGACGACGACCGGCAGCGCCCTCTCGTCCGCGACGGCAAGCTGCCGGGCGAACAGTTCGCACTGCGCCTTCGCGCTCTCGGGCGAATAGTGGAAGTCGAGCCCGACTTCGCCGACCGCGGCCGCAGACGGATGCGAATCGAGCAGGGCGCGCAGCGCGCGTTCCCATTCGTCCGCCCCGCGCGCCGCCGCCTGGTCGCGGTCGAACCCCAGCGCCGCGCGCACCATGCCGCCGCCGAGGCGTTCGGCGCACAGCGCGCCGTCGTTCAGCTCCGCGCTTCCGCCAACGGCGAGGACGCGCGTCGTCCCTGCCGCGCGGGCGCGTTCGAGAATCGCCGCGACTTCCGCGTCGCGCACCTCGAAATGCGCATGGGAATCGTACGCCTCCATGCGCTACTTCCTGAAGTTGACGCTGCCGCCGACGACGCTGCCGGAGAAGCGCGACTTTGCGCCGACGTCGAGGGTGGAGTTCTCCAGTACCACAAGGCCGCTGCCATCAAGGCGCTCAAGCGTCTCCGTGAGGCCGACGAGCGTCAGGCGCGCCCTGCCGCAGACGGTTACGGGGCAGTTGGGCGGGACGGCGTCCAGCAGCTTGACGGGGAAGACCGTGCCGACGTCCTTGAAGCGCTCCTTCGGCGCCTCGAACTTCTCGACCGCGCCGATGCGCATCCAGTCGACGCGCGAGCCGTCCGCCGTGCCGGCCTCAAGCGTCCAGCTCATCGGGTCGCGTCCGATGGCGTCGTTCGCCGTCGCGAACGAATAGCCGTCGATCGTGACGGGCCGGCCGAGGTCAACGACGAATGGGTTGAAGTAGCATTTCGTCTTCAAATCGCCATCGAAGCCCTTCCACGGCCCCTCACGCCAGTCGCGCTCGCCGGTCATCGCGGAGGAGTCCTTCGGAAAGGGCAGCGTCTTCCCGCCGAGGAAAAGGCGGAACTCGCTGAACTGCGAACCCGACCCGGCATACTCCGGCGGACCGCCCTTCCCCGGCCGCGTGGCGGTGACGTTGAAGCGGAGATAGCGGGTCGTCACGGACGAGCCGGCGCCGCCGCTCCTGAAGACGACGTTGCCGTCCTTCACCACAAGCCCCGCGTTCGCCAGAAGGGCCGCGCTCAGGTCCAGCGTCCCCGCACCCTCCTTGACGAGCGGGCCGCCCTCGAAGCGGCGGCCGGCCTCGACCTTCACGATTTCGCCCGCGGGGACGGAAATCGTCTCCGCCCCGGCGGCGCACGTTGCCGCAAGCGCGGCGCAAAGCAATGCATTCTTCATCGTCTCGAATCTCCTTTCACATCTAAACAGCCGTTTCACGTCCCGGTCCCGGCCGATCGAGCCTGCGCGCGTCGCAGCGGCCGAATCGGCGCGACGCGCGGGAACGAGAAACGCCCACATTATACCGCCAACCTTGCCGCCGCGTCAATTTCGCCTGACGCGCCACAAAGAAGCCGGCGGTTGCCGAAGACGGCGCGACGGGGACGTCGCGCCCTACCGAAATGCCTTCCCGTTCGCCATCTGGAATGCCATTCGCCTGACCATTCGGTAGGGCGGGGCGTCCCGCCCCGCCGTCGATCGCGCCGGTCACGCCTCCCCGGCGTCCTCGACAAGGTAGGGGCATATCCACGCCGTTACCGCCGCGCATTCGACGCCGAAGGGCAGATAGCCGGCGAATCCGATGAACGGCATCTCCCATATCTGGAAGGCGTGCACGAACGGGACGGCGTATATCCACTTCGCGTAGCTGTAGTAGTTCCACGTCTCCCAGCAGAGGCCGCAGACGAGCGCCGCAACGGCGAAGCGGAAGAAGAGCGCCCAGTTGCCGGAGCGCGTCCTGTCCATCACGCTCGGCTCGCCCAGCAGGAACTGGATGAAGAGGAACATGGAAAGCGGCGAAAGCCACAGCAGCGGATAGGCGTACTGCGGGAAATGGACGATTCCGACAAGCCCCGTCGTTGAAAGCGCAAGGAGGAAGAGCATCCACTTCGGCCGCCGCAGGTCGACATTCGCCATGCCGTCGTACGCATCGTCGCGAAACGCCCGGAAGGTGTGCAGCCAGGCGGCGGTCGAAGTTATCGCCGGCAAGACGGACGTGAAGCACAGCGTCGCGTAGACCGTGTACTCCAGCGCGCTCATCTGCGCAATCCCCACGTAGTACCAGTTCCACACGTAGCGGTTCAGGTACTCGAAGAACCACCAGAAGAGCGAACTCGCCGGGAACGTGAGAAGGAACGCCACCGGATGGCGCGTCATAGGCGACGACCCCGCGCGCCTGACCGTCAGACCGTTCATTATCAGAATGTAGCCAATCCACAGCGGAAGGTACGTGTGCGGCTGCAGCGGCGCGAACCACGCGAAGCGGTTCCACGCGAACGTCCAGGCGACGGCGAGGATGGCTACGCCAAGCCAGCCCCACCACGGAAAGGGAAACCGCCTTTTCGGCGAGGCCGCGCCAGGCGTCTTCGCGAACGCGGCGCGGACGGCGCGGCGCGCCAGCGCGAATGTGCACAGAAGCGTCAGCGCCGCCATGCCTATGAACCACGTCCACGAGAACGGGCAGCGCCGGTTCCACAGTTTTTCGGGATGGAAGCCCCAGTCCTCCGTGCGCGGCGGGAAGCTCTTCACGCCCTCCCATATCTCGTCGAAGCCGCCAAGCCACGCGCAGAGCGCGGGGACGCCGAGAAGGACGGACGCAAGGATGAGGTAGTGGAAGATTCTCTTCGTCATTTCCAGAAGTCCCATATTCCGCAGACCACCAGGGCCACCGCGATTCCAAAGGCAATGCCGCCTATCACCTCGCTGCGCCGGTGCCCAAGGCGCTCCTCAAGATGCGGGGCCTCGAAGCCGCCGTCCGCCGCGAGCCTCTCGACGACCCTGTTGAGGATCTTCGCGTGCTCGCCGGCGGCGCGGCGTATGGAGACGGCGTCGGCCATCGTTATCGTCCCGAGGCCGACGGCGATCATCGCCTCGGGGGAGTCGAAGCCGTCCGTAAGCCCCACCGCCACCGCAAGCGCGGTGACGAGGGCGGAATGCGCGCTGGGCATTCCGCCGGGGGCGAGGAGGAAGCGTCTGTCGAACCTGCGGTTGCGGACAAGCCCGGTGGCAAGCTTTATGCACTGGGCGAGTCCGCCCGCGAGAAACGCCGACACGAACCACGGATGGCGCACGATCTCAAAGGCGTTGAGGCCCTGCCAGTCCCGTATGATTCCCATCGCGAGCGTCATCGCGTACGTCGGCGCCATCAGCCGCGCAGGACCTTGTCGTAGTCGAACCCGTAGCGCGCCAGCTCCGCGCGGAGGTCGTACTTCCCGCGCGAGAACGGCTTCATGAGCGCCGACGCCTTCGGGCAGTCCGTCGTCTCCTTCTCCGGATTCCACTTGACGGACGCGCCGTCCTTCTTCCCGCGGCCGAGCTCCATGCACATCTGTCCAAGACAGCAGGCCGTGGAGGAGCGCTGCGCCTCCTCGGCGTTCGTGACGGTGTGCGACGGGTCGCCAATGCGGATCGCCTCGAGCCAGTTCTTCCAGTGGTCGGTGGACGTGTGGAGCGGAATCTCCGGAGCGGACATCTTTTCGAGCAGCCTGTTCTTCGAGGCCATGAGCGGCTGCATCTTCCCGTTCGCAGGCACGTCCGGGTCGCTAGGCGTCACCTTCACCCGGCCGCGCATGCAGTAGAGCCATTCGCCCTTCTCGCCGATGAACTTGATTCCCATCGGGAACTTGTTGCAGACGTGCACGTCCGTCTTTCCGCCGTTGTACGAATAGTGGAGGTCGTAGGTGGTGTGCACGTTCCAGAGCCTGCCGCCGGACGTGTCCATCCACTCGCACGTGCCGGAGACGCCGTCCGGACCGGAGTCGTCCTTGCCAAGCCCCCACTGCGCAATGTCGATGTGGTGGGCGCCCCAGTTCGTGATCATGCCCCAGCCGTACGGCGCCATCTGGATCCAGCCCGGACGGTCCGCGATCCTCTTCAGGTCCTGCGTGTGGACGCGCGTCCAGTTGTATGGCGCTGCGTCCGCCCCCGGCGTCGGGCCGAGCCACATGTCGTAGTTCAGGTTCGCCGGCACCGGCTCCGCGGCGGAGCTGCCGCCGGCGCGGTCAAGCCCGATGCCGATCTCGACGCGCTTCACCTCGCCGATGCGGCCGTTGCGGACGAGCTCGCACACGCGGTGGAACTGCTCGACGCTGCGCTGCCACGAGCCGACCTGCACGACGCGGTTCTGCAGCTTCGCCATGTTGGCGACGAGACGGCCCTCGGTGATGGTCTGGGCAAATGGCTTCTGCAGCCACACATGCTTGCCGGCCGCGAGGGCCGCGCACGCCACAAGCGCGTGCCAGTGGTCCGGGATGCAGATCTCGACGGCGTCGATCGACGGGTCGGCGAGAAGGTCGTGGTAGTCCGCGTACGCCTTGACGGGACAGTCCTTCTGTCCGAGGATGTCCCTGTACTTCCCCTGCACGAACGCGACGCCGTGCGCCAGGCGCTTCGCGTCGAGGTCGCACACCGCCGTCACGCGGCAGAGGTTCTTGTGCTTCATCGCAAGCGGCATGTCCATCGTCGTGGAAATGCGCCCAATGCCAATCACTCCGACGTTCACCTTCTCGTTGGCCGCGAACCTGCGGACGGACGCGCCCGCGCAGCCGGGGAAGATGAACGGCGCCGCGAACGCCGCGGACGCGCCAAGGAAACTGCGACGACTAATCTTCATTTTCTCTGCTCCTTTTCTTCCTTTGAAACGACTGAACCCGCCTTCCCTGCGCTCTCCTTCCGCGAGAGAAGGACGACCGTCTCGAACCTGGCCGTGCGCGGGAACATGTCGAAAAGCATTGCTCGCTCTATCCTGTACGCCCCCGCCAGCGTCTGCAGGTCGCGCGTAAGCGTCGCCGGGTCGCAGCTGACGTACACGATCCGGCGCGCCTGGCGGCGGACAAGCCACGGCGGCACGTTCGGCTCCATGCCGGCGCGCGGCGGGTCGACGACCACCAGATGGCGCGGGCCGAACTTGATGCTGCCGAGATTCGCGCCCACGCGCTCGCAGAAGAAGCTCCCCTTCACGCCAAGCGAGGCCGCGTTGGCCTTCGCCATCGCGACGGCGTCGCGGCCCGATTCGACGCCCACGAGCCGCGCCGTCTGCTCCTCGCCGGCCGCGCCGGCCCCCGCCAGGCAGCCAAGCCCCAGGACGCCGACGCCGCAGTAGAGGTCCAGCACGTGCGGCAGCTCCTTCGCCGTCTCCTTGTACGCACCGCGCACCGCCCCGGACATCAGCTCGCAGACTTCGGGGTTCACCTGGTAGAAGCCTCCGGCGGACACCGCGAAGGTGCGTCCGCACGTGCGCTCGTGCAGGACGAGCGACGAGGGAGCGTCGCCCATCCACCACTTCACGCCGTCAAGCGGCGTCCAGCGGATCGTGACGTTGTCCGCCGCCTTCGCGGACTGACGCGCGGCGCGCGGGCCCTGCGTCAGCAGCGTGAAGACGCTGGAGCGGATCTCCGGCAGCGCCGCGTTGATGGCAGGGCAGGCAAGCGGGTCCTCGAGGACGTCCACCACGCGATGCTCCGGCTCCTCGCGGTAGCCAAGCGTCCATCGCCCGTCCCGCCGCTCGGTGTGGTACACGACCTTGTTGCGGTAGTTGAGCGGCTTCGGCGCGGGCGTCACGGAGACGGGCGCCCCGCCCCGGTCGATCTTCTGGAGGAAGTTCTCCAGCTGGTCGCGCTTGAAGCGGATCTCGTCCTCGTACGGGACGTCGGCGTAGACCATGCCGGGGACGCGCGCCATCGGCGCGGCGGCGCGGCCGGGCAGGGCCTCGACGACCTCCACGAGGCGCGCGCGGACGAACCTCTTCCTCTGCTCCACGAGTTCGGCCCGCACCGTCTCGCCCGCGAACGCGCCCGGCACGAAGCACACGCGGCCGTCGCCGAGACGGCCGATCCCATCGCCGCCGTACACGGTCTTGGCGATCTTCAGTTCAACTGTCATTCCCATTCTATTGTCGCCGGTGGTTTGGATGAAATGTCGTAGACGACGCGGTTGATGCCGCGCACTTCGTTGATGATGCGGCTGGACATCGCGGCCAGCGTCTCGTACGGAAGGCGCGTCCAGTCCGCCGTCATCGCGTCGATCGAGTTGACGCTGCGTATCACGCACGTGTACTCGTACGTCCGCTGGTCGCCCATCACGCCGACGCTCTTCACGGGAAGGAGGACGGCGAACGTCTGCCATATCGACTTGTAGCCGGGCAGCCTGCGCACTTCCTCCTGTACGCGGAGGTCGGCCTGCTGGAGAAGCCTGACCTTCTCCTCGGTTACCTCGCCGAGGATGCGGACGCCGAGGCCGGGGCCGGGGAACGGCTGGCGGTCGAGCAGTTCCGAGTCCATGCCGAGGACGCGGCCGACGGCGCGGACCTCGTCCTTGAAGAGCTCGCGCAGCGGCTCGACGAGCTCGAACTTCAGGTCGGGCGGAAGACCGCCCACGTTGTGGTGGCTCTTGATCGTCTGGGAGGGACCCTTCACGGAGGAGGAGGACTCGATGACGTCGGGGTAGATCGTGCCCTGCCCGAGGAACTTGCAGTGGCTGAACTTGCGCGCCTCGTCGGCGAAGACGTTGACGAACTCGCGCCCGATGACCTTCCGCTTCGCCTCCGGGTCCGTCACGCCCTTCAGCGCGGCGTAGAAGCGCTGCGCCGCGCGCGCGACGTGCAGGTCGAGCCCCAGTTTCGCGCGGAACATCGACTCCACCTGCCGGTCCTCGCCGAAGCGGAGAAGGCCGTTGTCCACGAAGATGCAGTGGAGGCGCGGGCCGATCGCCCTGCTCAGGAGGACGGCGACGACGGACGAGTCGACGCCGCCGGAAAGGCCAAGCACGACCTCCTCGCCGCCGATCTGCGCCCTGAGGCGCTCCACCGTCTCGTCTATCCACGACGAGAGCTGCCAGTCCCCGCGGCATCCGCAGATCGTGAAGAGGAAGTTGTGGAGGATCTCGCCTCCGTACTGCGTGTGCGCGACTTCGGGGTGGAACTGGATTCCGTAGAAATCGCGCCCCTCGTCGCGCATGGCCGCGAACGGACAGTTCTCCGACACGGCGCTCGCCTTGAAGCCGGGCGGAATCGCCGCCACCCGGTCGCCGTGGCTCATCCACACGGCCGACTTCGACGGCAGCCCCTTGAAGAGGCGGTTGCCGGGAAGGATCTCCATCTCCGTCTTCCCGTATTCGCGGGATTCACCGGGACGCACCTCGCCGCCGAGCGCCTGGCTCATCAGCTGCATTCCGTAGCAGACGCCGAGCACCGGGACGCCGAGTTCGAAAATCCCACCGTCAACGCCCGGCGCGCCCGGCTCGAACACGCTGTTCGGCCCGCCGGAGAGGATTATCCCCTTCGGCTTCCGCGTGCGCAGCGCCTCTGCCGGCGTGTCGAAGCGCACGATTTCGGAATAGACGTGCTTTTCGCGTATGCGCCGCGCGATCAGCTGCGTGTACTGCGAACCGTAGTCGAGAATGGCGATCCACTCCCGCCCGGCCGCGTCCCTGCCTTCAGTCTCGTTCATTCAGGCCTTCTTTCAAAATGGGACTTCAATGCCCCGCGAAGTGGGCGAGCGTGACGACGCTCCCCTGCGGGAAGCGGTCGCGACCGCGAAGGTCGTCCAGTTCGACGATGAACGCGAAGCGGACGACCCGCGATCCGGAGCGCTCGACGAGCCGCGCCGCCGCGAGGGCCGTCCCGCCGGTGGCGAGAAGGTCGTCGACGATTGCGACGCGCGAGCCGGGCCTTATGTCGTCCGCATGGATCTGTATCGTCGCCTCGCCGTACTCAAGCGAGTACGACTCGGAAATCGTCCGCCTCGGCAGCTTGCCCGCCTTGCGGACCGGCACGAAGGACTTGCCAAGGCGCAGGGCCACGGGAGCGCCGAATATGAAGCCCCGCGACTCGATTCCGGCCACGACGTCGAAGTCGACGTCCGTCAGGGCCGCGCAGCACGAATCCACCGCCAGGGCGAACCCGGCGGGGTCTGCCATCAGGGTCGTGACGTCGCGAAAGACAATGCCGGGCTTCGGAAAGTCCGGCAGAGACCCGATGTAATCCTCGATTTTCTTCATATGCTCTACTTTGCGTTGAAAGACGTTGGAGGGATTATATCAAATCGCCCAGTCGGCGACCATCCGGCGGAACGTCTCGCGCAGCCCCGTGCGCGGGCGCCAGCCGAGCGCCTCGAGCTTCTTCGTGGAAAGGCGCATCCGGAATTCCGGCGCGTAGCCGCGCCCCTCGCCGGCGGCGAGGTCGACGACGACCCTGCACGGCGGATTGTCGGCGGCAACCATCTCGGCCATTTCGCGGATCGTGCAGAACGTGTCCGGATTGGCGACGGTGTACGCCTCGCCGTCCGCGCCCTTCTGGAGAATCGTCCATATCGCCGACACGGCGTCGCCAAGGTAGCAGTAGCAGCGGGCCGTGCGCCCTTCCGTGTGGAGGACTATGTCGCGCCCCTCGGCCGCAGCCTCCGCGAACTGCGCGAAGACGCGCCCGTCGCCGCGCGCGACTCCCTCGCCGAACGTCTGCGTCAGGCGCGCGATCCGCACGTGCACGCCATGCTCGCGCGCATACGCCGCGCAGAGGCTTTCCGCAAGACGCTTCGCCTCCGGATAGCTGGACCTGACCGCCGTCGGATCGAGATGGCCGTAGTCCGTCTCCGTCACGACGTCGCATGACGGAACGCCGTACACCTCCATCGTGGAAAGGAAGACCATTCCCGCGACGTCCGCCGCGCGGGCGAACTCAAGGACGTTCGACGTGCCGTCCACGATGGAGCGGATGACCTCGACGGGGCGTTCCACGAACGCGCGCGAAGCCGTCTCCGACGCGGCGTGGACGACGTAGTCCACCCGTCCGCGCGGAAACGCCGCCGGCGCGGACACGTCCCACTCCACGACCTCCACTGCGCCGCCCAGGCGCCCGAACAGCGCGCGCGCCTTCTCCACGTTCCTCGCCGCGGCAAGCACGCGGCAGCCGGGCATCGCCGCGAAGAACTTCACCAGGGCCTTGCCGACAAGCCCGGTCGCACCCGTGACGAGAACTGTCATGCCTTCGACCTCCCGTCCTTCGCGGCGAGAAGCGCGGAGAGCATCAGCAGGTCCTCCTTCGTCGTGACCTTTACGTTGCCGCGGCTGCCGGGCACGAGATGCACCGGGATTCCCAGTTCCTTGCATATCGTCGCCTGGTCCACCATCCCGTCGTAGCGCCCCGGCCGGCGGCGAATCGCCTCGTGCGCGCGCAGGAGGTCGCCCACGCGGAAGCTCTGCGGCGCCTGCGCGACGTACGACTCGTTCCGGCGCGGCATCGCGTCCACCGTCGCCCCGTCGCGCGACAGGACGATCGTCTCGAAGCACGGTACGATCGTCACGGCGCTGCCGAACTCGCGGGCCGCCTCGACGTTCCGCGCCACCACCTCCGCCTCCACGTACGGGCGGACGCCGTCGTGGACAAGCACAATCGCGTCCTCGCCGTCCTCCCGGGCGCAGGCGAGGAGGCCGCTGTATATCGAGTCCTGCGCCGTCTCGCCGCCCTCGGCAAGCCCTGCGAACTTCGTCATCCCGAATTCGCGGCAGATCTCCTCCGTGCGGGCGAACCACTCCCTCTGCGCGACAATGCGGATCCTGTCCACGCAGGGATGGTCCTGGAAAATGGCAAGAGTGTGGGCGAGGACGGGCTTTCCGAGAATGTCAAGGAACTGCTTGGGGACGGACGCGCCCATCCGCGCTCCGCATCCCCCCGCGAATATCAGTGCGACGACGCCCGCGCCGCCGGAATTGGCAATTGGAGTTTGCATGGCTTTTGCTGCGATTATACCATAAAGGAGGTTAATCGCCGCTCCGTTTTCCCCGATTTTATGATATAATATGCGCCTTGTACCGTCCGTACATGGCGGTTTTCAGCGCAAATTCCTTTGGAGCGAACGATGGCAGAGCAGATGAACGATGATTTCATGGTGTTCTCCGGCACGGCTAACCTGCCGCTGGCGGAGAAGGTGGCGTCGTACCTTGGGCGTCCTCTGAACAAGGTCGACATCAAGCACTTCCCCGACGGCGAGACGTTCTGCCAGGTGAAGGAGGGCGTCCGCGGCAAGGACGTCTTCGTGATCCAGAGCGGCAGTCCCCAGCCGAACGAGGCGTACATGGAGCTCTTCATCCTCATGGACGCCCTCCGGCGCGGCAGCGCGGCCCGCATCACGGCCGTCCTTCCGTACTACGGATACGCCCGCCAGGACCGCAAGGACCAGCCGCGCGTGCCGATCACCGCCAAGCTCGTCGCGAACCTCCTCACGACGGCCGGCGCGGACCGCGTCCTGACGATGGACCTCCACGCGAACCAGATCCAGGGGTTCTTCGACATTCCGCTCGACCACCTCCACGCCGAGCCGGTAATCCTCAAGTACATCCGCGACATGCATCTCTCGCACCCGGTCGTCGTGTCGCCGGACACGGGCGGGGCGAAGACCGCGTACGGCTACAGCCGCAAGCTGGGCACCGGCCTTGCGATCGTCGCCAAGCAGCGCACGGGCGACTCCACGGTGGACGCCTTCAGCGTGGTGGGCGACGTCAAGGGCTGCGACGTGATCATGATCGACGACATGACGGCGACGGGCGGCACACTCAGCGCCGCGGCGGCCCTCTGCCGCGCGCAGGGCGCCAAGAGCGTCCACGCCTTCGTGAGCCACTTCCCGCTCACGGGCAAGGGGCTTGAGCGCCTGATGCACGAGACGGAGCTGGACGAGCTCGTCGTCACGGACTCGATTCCGCTCCGCGAAGGCTTCGACCCCTCGAAGCTGCCGTTCAAGCTGACGGTGCTCAGCGTCGCGCCGCTGATCGGCGAGGCGATCAAGCGCATCCACCTCCGCCAGAGCGTGAACGACCTTTTCAACCACGAATGACTTTTTGACGGTCGAGTGTAGCGCCACAGGGCGCGAGAGTAGGCCAGCAAGAGAAAGAGAAAGAATGGACCAGATCAAGATCAAGGCGGAAGACCGTGTCGAACAGGGCACGGCGGCAGTCCGCCGTCTGCGCCGCACGGGATTCATCCCCGCGTCGGTGATGGGCATGGACAAGAAGGGCACGAAGCAGATCAAGTTCAACGCCCACGAGTTCATGATGGCGATGCGCGGCAGGAGCGGCAAGCAGCTTCTCGTCACGCTGGACTTCGACGGGACGGAAATGCCGGCCCTGCTTCGCGAAATCCAGAACGACGTGCTCAAGGGCACGCCCATCCACGTGGACCTCAGCGAGGTGTCGCTCTCCAAGAAGGTGCGCATCGAAGTGCCGATCTACCTCGTCGGCGAATCCGTCGGCGTGAAGATCGGCGGCGGCGTCCTTGAACAGGTGCTCCGCACGATCGTCGTCGAATGCCTCCCCACGGACATCGTCGAGAAGTTCGACGTCGACGTCTCCAAGCTCGGTCTGGACCAGACGATCTTCGTTCGCGACCTCCAGCTCGGCGACAAGTTCACGATCGTCTCCCGCGGCGAACTCGCCGTCGCCGTCGTCAAGGCCCCCGAGGGCGCGGACGCCGCGGCCGCCGCCGAGAAGGCCCCCGAAGTGATCAAGAAGGGCAAGGAAGACGCCGCTGCGGCGAAGAAGTAGCAGTTGGAAGGTTTCGGTGCTTTGATGAAGGTCATCGCAGGATTGGGCAACCCGGGCGCGGAATACGCCAACACGCCGCACTCCATCGGCTTCGAGGTCGTGGACGCGCTGGCGCGGCGCATCGACGCGCAGTGGAAGCGCTCGTCTTCGTTCAACGGGGAACTGGCGACGGGGACGCTCGGCGGCGTGAAGGCGCTGCTCGTCAAGCCCGCCACCTACATGAACCTCAGCGGAGACTGCATCGCCCCCGCGGTCAGGTACCACAACGCCTCGGCTGCCGACGACCTGCTCGTGGTCTCGGACGACATCGACCTCCCGGTCGGCAGGATCCGGATCCGCAAGGGCGGCTCGGCCGGCGGGCACAACGGACTCAAGAGCGTGACCGAACGCACGGGGACGCAGGCTTTCGCCCGCCTCCGCATCGGCGTCGGACGCGATTCGCGCAACCGCGCGAACGTCGTCGGGCACGTGCTCGGAAAGTTCTCCCCCGAAGACCGAAAGGTCATGGACGAGGTCGTCGCGGAAGCCGTCATCGCAATCGAAACAATCGAACTGAACAGTCTTGAAATCGCTATGAACCGGTACAACGGATGGACGGCAGCGTCCGCCGCAGCCGGGAAGGAAAAAAACTCCAAATGAAAAAGTACGATGGTCTTTACATCTTCGCCGGACAGGCGAAGGACGACGTCCTGGACGGGCAGATCACGAAGGCGCTCTCCGAAATCACGCGCCTCGGCGGCAACGTCCTCACCCAGGAAGTGCTCGGCAAGCGCACGTTCGCCCACCCGATGCACAAGCGCGAAAACGGCGTCTACGTGCAGGTCCGCTTCGAACTCGACCCTGCCAGCGTGAGCGAGCTCGTCAACCGCTACCGCATTGTCGAAGAGGTCTTCCGCGTCCAGATCCTGGCCGTCGACGACCGCCTCGAGGCGAAGCTCGCCGCCCAGCGCGAGGCCGCCGCCCAGCGCGCCGCCGCCAAGGCACAGAAGGAAGCCGCCGCCGCGGAGGCCGCCGTCTGACAACCAAGGGGCTTTGGGGAATGCCGTCTTTCAACAGAGTCCTCCTGATGGGGAATCTGACACGCGACCCGGAAGTGCGCCATGTCGGGACGAACGCCACCAAGATGTGCCGTTTCGCCCTCGCCGTGAACGAACGCCGCCGGGACAAGGCCGGCAACCTGATCGACGTGCCCCTGTTCATCGACGTCGACGTCTGGGAGAAGCTCGCCGAACCATGTGCGCAGTATCTCCGCAAGGGCCATCTGGTCTTTGTCGAGGGACGTCTCCAGATGGACGCCTGGGAACGCGATGGGCAGAAGTTCCAGAAGCTGAAGGTCCGCGCAACCGCAGTCAAGTTCCTCCAGCAGGCCCAGCCGGGTCAGGCCGACAGGCCGGCAGTCGACGCCGAAGGATGCGACGAATCCCCCGTTCAAGCCCCGTAATACAGAAGAAAAGGAATTCCAAAATGGCTTACCAGAAGAAAAGCGATCGTTCCGACCGCGAAGACCGCGGCGAGTTCGCCTCCCGCCGTCGCCCCGCCATCCCCGCGGGCGACAAGATCGACATCAACGACATTGAAGTGCTCAAGCACTACGTGACTGAGTTCGGCAAGATCATCCCCGCCCGCGTCACGGGCGTCACCGCGATGCAGCAGCGCCAGATCAAGAAGGGCGTCCGCCGCGCGCGCAACATGGGCCTCATGGCCTAAGGAAGGAGGACGCAATGGTTGAAGTTCTGCTGATGTCCGACGTCAAGTTCCTCGGCAAGGCCGGCGACGTCGTCCACGTCGCCCCCGGCTACGCCCGCAACTACCTGATCCCCCAGAAGTTCGCCGAGCCCGTGACCGTCGCCGCCAAGCGCCGTCTCGCCAAGCTCGAGGCCCAGCGCGCCGCCGAGCGCAAGGCCCGCAAGGCCGCCGCCGAGGAAGTGGCGAAGAAGCTCGCCGGCCTCACGATCACGGCCAGCGCCCACGTCGTCGAAGGCACCACGCGCCTCTACGGCAGCGTGAACGTCACCGACCTACTCGCCGCCGTCGAGGCGCAGCGCCAGGTCAAGATCGAACGCTCCCAGCTCGACCTCCCCGACCAGCTCAAGGAAATCGGCGAGTACGACGCGAAGATCGACCTCGGCGAGGGCGTCACCGTCCCGTTCAAGGTCAAGATCGAAGAGGCTCCCGCGGCCTGACGCGCTACGACGCGTCTTCATGAAACGGGGCGGACGCTTATGCGTCCGCCCCGTTTCATGATTAAGTGGTTAAGTGGTTAAGCGGTCAAGTTGCAGTTGACAGGCGTCGGGAGGACACATGTCATCACGCTAAACGACGGCCAAATGCGACTTGACCACTTAACCACTTAATCTTACTGCTCGCCCACTTAACGGCATGGCGGTTTTGTGGTAGAATGAACGCGGTCTTCATTGAAAGCAAAGGAGTTTGCATGAACGGATTTTACAAGGCAGGAGCGGTCTGCGCACTGTGCGCCGCGGCCGCATTTGGAGTTTCGGACGCCGCCTTCGCGGCGCCGCCGCCACCGCCTCCGGGCGTCCAGCTGCAGCCGGGCCACATGTGGTGTCCGCGCTGCGGCGGACACGGCCGCGTGTCCAGCGGATGGCTCGGTTGGAGTTCTAAGAGATGCCCCGAATGCCGCGGAACGGGAATGATCGCGCAAGGTCCCGGCGGGCATCACGGCGGAGGACGTCCCGCCCCCGCGGCCAACAAGGCCCCAGGGGGCCAGAACGGCGGAGGACGTCCCGCCCCCGCGGCCAACAAGGCCCCAGGGGGCCAGAACGGCGGAGGACGCCCGGCCCCTGCGGCCAACAAGGGCCCCGGCGGCAAGAACGGCGGAGACCGTCCCGCCCCCGCGGCCAACAAGGGACCCGGCGGCAAGGGCGGGAACGCGCGTCCCCGCTGATTGGAGGCTTCGCGTTGTCTTCCTGTCGCGTCTATCTTTCCGACATGTCCTGCGCCTGCGCCCTGGGACGTTCCAACGCCGAAGTGCTGGAGAACGCCCTCAAGGGGAGCCGCGCGGGAATGACTCCCCTGCCTGACGAAGTGCCCGGCAGGACGGTTCTTTTCGGCGCCGTCCCCGGCGGTCTGCCGGACGCTTTCGAATACGGCTACGAGTTCCGCGCAAACCGCCTCCTGCTCCATGCGCTTCGCGGATTCGGGATGAACGTCTCCCGCTTTCTCTACCGCCATTCGTCAAAGCGCGTCGCCGTTGTGCTTGGAGTCTCAAACACCGGAATCGACGAGGCGCAGCGCTTCATGGACCGCTGGTTCACCCTCGGACACCGGCCGGGCGAGATGCACTTCTCGTACATCGAGCTGGGCACTCCCGCCACTTTCCTGAAGCGCCGTCTCGGCGTGAAGGGCCCCGCCTATTCCATCTCCACCGCCTGCAGTTCGAGCGCAAAGGCGTTCGCCACCGCGCGGCGGCTCATATCCGCCGGCATTGTCGACGCCGCGATAGTCGGCGGCGTGGACAGCCGCTGCCGATTCGCGCTGAACGGCTTCAATTCCCTTTCCTCCCTCTCGCAGGGACTGTGCCGTCCGTTCGCAGAAGACCGCGACGGAATCAACCTCGGCGAAGGAGTGGCCCTTTTCCTCATGGAGAAGGCGAACACCCACGCCGTCGACCGCAACGCCCCCGCCGTCGTCATGGCGGGATGCGGCGAGACGAGCGACGCCTACCACGCCACCGCGCCTGACCCCGAAGGTCGCGGCGCGGAGGCCGCCATGCGCGCCGCGCTTGCGGACGCAGAACTCTCCCCCGACGACGTCGCCTACGTGAACCTCCACGGCACGGGCACGCCCGCGAACGACGAAATGGAGCGCAAGGCAGTGGAGCGCGTCTTCGCCCGCCCAGTCTTCCGCGACCCTGTCGCCGCCGGCGCCGCCCCGCGTCCGGCCTTTTCCCCCGGATCGCCGATTGCGGAGTCCACGAAGGCGATGACCGGACACTGCCTCGGCGCCGCCGGCGCGGTCGAGGCCGCCATCTGCTGGCTCTACATGAAGGCCGGCGTCGTGTCCGGCCCCGCGCTTTCGAACTCCTTCGCCTTCGGCGGCTCGAACGTCTGCGTGGCCCTGGCGCCGGAAGGACCCGCGGCATGACGGAATGGACGCTTGACGAGATCGTTCCGCATCGTCCGCCGATGGTCCTCATCGATGCGGTCGAAACCTTCGACGCGTCCGGACGCCGTCTTGTCGCCCGCGTGTCGATAGACGAGGACAAGCCGTTCTTCTCCAACGGAGCGGTCCCCAACTGGGTCGCGATAGAATACATGGCGCAGACCGCCGCCGCCCTCGCCGGATGCTGGGACCGGACGACCCGCCCCGGCAGCCCGCCGCGCCCCGGCCTCCTTCTCGGCACACGCCGCCTGACGCTCGGCCTCGACGCCTTCGAGGCCGGTCGGACGTACTTCGTCACCGCCGTCAACGAGTTCAACGACGACGAGGCCGCGTCCTTCTCCTGCTCGATCTCCGACGACGCCGGCGCGGTCGTCGCCTCCGCCGTACTCAACGCATACCGTCCTACGGACTTCGCTCGCTTTCTCAAGGAACAGGGCATTTCATGAATCGCGTTCTCGTCACAGGCTCGTCGCGCGGAATCGGCCGCGCAATCGCGCTGCGCCTCGCGCAGGACGGCTTCGCCGTAGTCACCCACGCCGTCCGCAGCCTCGACGCCGCGGCGGACGTCGCAAGGGCCTGCGCCGACGTCTCCGGACAGCCGCCCCAGGCGCCGCTTTCGTTCGACGTCGCCGACCGCGCCGCAGTCGCCTCCGCGCTTGAGGCGGACATCGCCGCGCACGGTCCCTACTTCGGCGTCGTCGCCAACGCCGGCGTCGCTGCCGACGCCCCCTTCCCGATCCTCGAGGGCGACGCATGGGACAGGGTGATCGACACCGACCTCACCGGCCTCTACAACCTCTTCAAGCCCGTCGTGATGCCAATGGTCTCCAACCGCATCCGCGGCCGGCTCGTGGCCATTTCAAGCGCAAGCGGACTCGTCGGCAACCGCGGCCAGGTCAACTACTCCGCCGCCAAGGCCGGCGTCATCGGCGCCGTCAAGGCCCTCGCCGTCGAACTCGCCAAGCGCGGCATCACCGTCAACGCCGTCGCCCCCGGCGTTATCGACACGGAAATGGCCGACGCGATCGAATTCAAGGACGAAGTGCGCAAGGCAATTCCCATGCGCCGGTTCGGGACGCCGGAGGAAGTCGCAGGCGTCGTCGCCTTTCTCTTCCGCGACGAGGCCGCGTACGTCACCCGCCAGGTGATTTCAGTCAACGGAGGGCTTTTCTGATGGAACGCCGCAGGGTCGTCGTGACGGGAATGGGCGTCGTCTCGCCGCTTGGCAACGACGTCGAGACGGCGTTCAAGAGGCTGCGGACGTTCCGCAACTGCGTCCAGACTCCGCCAGAGCTCGCCGAGTTCCGCGGCCTGAACACGCGCCTCGCCTGCCGCACGTCCTTCGAGCGCCCCGCCCACTGGACGCGGAAGACGACGCGCACGATGGGCGAGGTTTCCATGTTCGCCCTCGCGGCGACTGAACAGGCCATCGCGCAGTCCGGACTTGACGACGCCACCCTTCGGAGCGGCCGCGCCGGCGTCGCCTACGGTTCGTGCTCCGGCTCCATTCCGCCGCTTCTCGACTTCTACTCCATGCTCAAGACGAAGGAAATCGCCGGCATCACGAGCGGCACGTACATAAAGCTCATGCCGCAGACGACCGCCTGCAACCTCTCCGTCCATTTCGGCACTCGCGGCCGCCTCGTCCCCACAGGCACCGCCTGCACAAGCGGATCGCTCGCGCTCGGCGCCGCCGCGGAGTTCATCCGCTGGGGCGTCCAGGACATCATGCTCGCCGGCGGCGGCGAGGAGTTCAGCGTCACCCAGATCGCGGTCTTCGACACCCTCTACGCCACGTCCCTCAAGAACGACGCGCCCGCCACGACGCCGGCGCCGTACGACGAAGGCCGCGACGGGCTTGTGATCGGCGACGGCGCAGCGACATTCGTTCTGGAGGAGCGCGGACACGCCCTCGCGCGCGGCGCGAAGATTCTCGCCGAACTCGTCGGCTTCGCCGAGACCACCGACGGCACGCACGTCACAAACCCCAACTCCGAGACGATGGCGGCGGCGATGACCTGCGCCCTTGCCGACGCTGGAGTCGACGGCGGCGCGATCGGATACGTAAGCGGACACGGCACCGCCACACGGACCGGCGACGTCGCCGAGACCGCCGCCACGACGTCCGCCTTCGGCCGCGCCGTCCCGATCTCGTCCCTCAAGAGCTACGTCGGACACACCCTCGGCGCCTGCGGCGCACTCGAAGCCGCCATGCTCGTCAAGTCGCTTGAAACCGGATGGTATCCGCCAACTCTCAATCTCGTCCGCCCCGCGTCCGACTGCGCCGACCTTGACTACCTCATGGGCGAAGGACGCGCCATCGACGCCGAGTACGCGATGTCGAACAACTTCGCCTTCGGCGGCGTCAACACCAGCCTCGTCTTCCGCCGCGGCTGAAAAGGCGGTTGAAAATCGGCGGGGCGGGACGCCCCGCCCTACCGTCATCCTCCGATTTTCGCGCGCTACTTGAGAATGGCGACGAGGAACGAGCGGGGCGGGAGTTCGGAGGGGAAGGCGACGGCGGCGTCCGTGCGCGCGGCGTCGGTAATCCGGCATTGCGCGACGGCACGTCCCTGGAAGTCGCAGACGAGCGGGATCGTCCGGTCGGAATCGTTGGCGAGCATCACCGCGGCGCGGCCGGCGCCGGCCGCGGCGGCGGCCCAGAGGTCTCCGTCGCCCGTCACTGTCGCGCGCACCGCCGTGCCGCACCTGCGCAGTTCGTTGAACGCGGTGAATGCGTAGTAGGCCTTGTGCGGCGCGTAGGTGAACGGATTGAAGAGAGGGGAGTAGTTGCCAACGCCGCAACGGGCGTCGTAGATGCAGGCGACGCGGCAGGGGCCGTTCTGGAGGCCGATCAGCTCCGCCGCCACGCCCGCCGCCTGAAGCGCCGTGCCAAGGTTCTTGTGCGAGACGTACGGAAGCCATTCGTTGAAGATGCGCTCGCACTTGTCGGCGGTGAAGCCATACTCGTTCAAATGCTCGTCGGCGAAGCGGATCTGGCGCATGGCCTCCTTCGGCGCCGAGTAGGAGTGGAAGGAGAAGAAGTCGAGCGGCCAGTTGTTCTTCTTCGCCGCCGCGAGGAACTTGTGCGAGCATTCGACGAAGTATTCCATGCGCGGCGAGGAGTTCGCGGCGGGAATGTGGTCGGAACCGACGCCGGCGTAGAATCCGCAATGCCCGTACCCGCCGATCTTGAGATGCGGGAACTTCGCCTTCAGATACGGCGCAACCGTGCCGTAGAGGCGCATGTATTCGCTGAAGGGGCCGCGGAACATTGGATTGCGGTTGTCGTCGGGATGGTTTTCCGGCTCGTTCCAGATCTCCCAGTACCTGATGTCGTACTTGAAGCCGTTCCCCCAGCCTTCCGTGTAGTGGCGGATGACCTTTTCGCAGATGCGCCCCCACTTCGCGAAGTCCTTCGGCGGCTGGACGCGCTCGGGCGGGTAGCCGGCCTCGACGAAGTTCTCGATTGTCACGCCCAGGCGGAAGAAGGGCTCCGCGCCGTTAGCCATAAGGTTCTTTATAAGCGAATCGGTGAACGCGAAGCGGTAGTTCTTCGGGTCGTTTTCGTCCGCGTCGAAATCGCGGAAGAGATTGGGAATGTCCACGTAGAACCCGGCGCCAAGCCATCCGCCGACGTCGTGGAGACGCGAATACGGCACTCCCGCCTCCTTCAGGTACTTGAACATCCACGGATTCGCGGGCATCCCGACCATGGGCGGCTGCCCGACCCCGTTCACCGGCTTGACGGGACCTGCCGCCGCCGTGAAATCCACCTTGACCTCCGCGCCGCCGGCCAGCGCCGCAATCGCCGCCGCCGCGGCAGTCAGCAAGAACCCATTCGCCATCGGAATCCTCCATTTTGCTTTCGGCGGGAGCTAAAGCCCGCCGCCTGACATTCATTGGACAAGTCTACAACATCGGCAGGAAGATTGCAATTGGAATGCAGAGGCGGCGTCATCGGGGGGGGGCGCGACGGGGATGGCGAAAGAAAGCGGCATCATCCATCGGGCGGCGCGACGGGACGTCGCGCCCTACCGAAAAGGCCGTCCACGTGCAGCTCAACCGCTTAATCACTTAATCACTTAACGCTTAATCTTCTGATGCGGCGCGACGTGCGCACGGCGCAGAACTGCTTTCCGCACATGGAGCAGTGGTCGTCGTCGTGCGCCTCGTCGGCAAACGCTCGCGTCTTGAGCCAGCGCTCGCGGGCGCACGACGGATCGAGGCAGAGCGCGAACTGCCGGTCCCAGTCGAAGTCCGCGCGGGCGCGGGCCATCGCGTCGTCGCGGTCCCGCGCCCCGGGAAGGCCGCGCGCGACGTCGGCGGCGTGTGCGGCGATGCGGTAGGCCATGCAGCCCTGGCGCACCTCCTCGCCGTCCGGCAGCCCAAGATGTTCGGCCGGCGTCACGTAGCAGAGGAGCGACGCGCCGTGCGTGGCGGCGGCGGTCGCGCCAATGGCGGAGACAATGTGGTCGTAGCCGGGCGCGACGTCCGTGACGACCGGCCCCAGCACGTAGAAAGGCGCCTTTGCGCATACCCTCTGCTCGCGCTCCATGTTCATCCCGATCTGGTCGAAGGGGACGTGGCCGGGGCCCTCCACCATCACCTGGACGCCGCGCGCGCGGCAGCGTTCGACAAGTTCGCCCAGCACGTCGAGCTCCGCGAACTGCGCGGCGTCGCTCGCGTCGGCAAGACAGCCCGGACGCAGGCCGTCGCCGAGCGAGACCGTGACGTCGTGTTCCACGAGGATTTCCATAACCTCGTCCCAGCGTTCGTAGAGCGGATTCTCGCGCCCGTTCTCCAACATCCACTCCGCCATGATCGCGCCGCCGCGCGACACGATCCCCATGATCCGCTTCATCGCAAGCGGGACGTGCCGGAGGAGGAGTCCCGCATGGAGCGTCATGAAGTCGACTCCCTGCTCCGCCTGCGCGCGGATGACGTCCAGAAGGAACGAGGGATCCATCTGCGGAATGTCGCCATCGAGGCGGGAGACGGTCTCGTAGACCGGCACCGTGCCAAGCGGCTTCGGACTGGCGTCGAGCATCCCCTGCCGAATCGCGTGAAGGTCGTCCGAGCCGACGGAGAGGTCCATCACGAAGTCTGCGCCCGCTGCAAGGGCGATGCCCAGCTTTTCAAGTTCGTCGCCCTTCCCCGAATGCGTCACGCTCCGCCCCAGGTTGGCGTTGACCTTCGTGCGGAACATCCGCCCCACGCCGACCGGGCGGCAGTTTGCGTGGTGGACGTTGAGCGGTATCACCGCCTCGCCCGACGCGACGGCCGCGCACACCGCCGCCTCGTCCACGTTCTCGTCTTCGGCGACGGCCCTCATGGCCGCCGTCACAATGCCCTTGCGGGCAGCTTCCAGCTGCGTCATTTTCTTCTTTCCTCCGCAGGAATTACCCTGTTCAGGTTCGCGGGTATCATCTCAGCCTTGCGGCACCATGCCGCAAAGCACCCCGATGGGAGGCGATTGTACCAAATCGGCGGATGAAGTCAATGCGCGCGCTTCGCGAAGACGAGACACGTGCAGGCGGGCGCGAAGAACGCGCGGCTTTCGCATACAAGCCCGGCCGCCTCCGCCATCGACGTGAATCCGGCGACCGTCGGCGCGGCGGCGATCGACGCGCGGAGATAGCGGTATGCGCATCTGCTGCCGGCGGCGAACAGCGCGGAGACGACGGCGAGCCAGCGCGAAGTGAACGCACCGAGAATGCGCGACTTCGGACGGAAGAGCTCAAGGACCACGAGGCGTCCGCCAGGCTTCAGGACGCGCGCGGCCTCAAGGAGCGCAGCCGCCCTGTCGGGAAAATTCCTGAACCCGAACGCGCACGTCACGGTGTCGAATTCGCCGTCTCCGAAGCGCAGGGCAAGGGCGTCGCCCTCCTCCAGCCGGATGCGCCACGAAAGCCCGGCGCGCTCCGCCTTTGCGCGTCCGCGCTCCAGCATCGCCGGCGTGAAATCGACTCCCGTCACAATCGCATGGGGAAACCGGCGGGCGGCCGCGATGGAGAAGTCCGCCGTGCCCGCCGCCAGGTCGAGGATGCGAGCGAAACCGGACGCCGAAGCGCACTTCGCCAGCCGCCCAAGCGCGCGGCGACGCCATAGCACGTCGACGCCGAACGTCATTAGGCGGTTCAGGCGGTCGTAGATTCCCGCGATGCGCGTGAACGTCCCGCGCACGAATTCGCCGCGAACGCCGGAACCGATGCTGTCACTGCGCGAAGGCATTGAGTTTCAGGTACCAGCCGAGGACGGGACGTCCCCAGTACATCCACGTCAAGGCTCCGAGCGCGAGGAACGGCCCGTACGGCACGGCGGCGTAGCCGCCGAGGCGCGCCTTGCCGCGGACGATCAGCAGAAGGCCGGCGAGCGCGCCGACGAACGAAGAGACGACAATCGTGAAAAGCGCGGCGGCGGGGCCGAAGAACGCGCCCACGGCGCCCATCAGCTTGACGTCGCCAAATCCCATCGCGTCCTTCTTGAAGGCCTTCGAGAAGACGAACCCGACAGTCCAGAGAAACGCGAACCCGAACGCCATTCCGCCGAGCGACCAATAGAGCGCCTGAAGTCCGTCGCGCTCCCCCTGGAGTTCCGGGACGAGGAAGCTGAGCGGAACGCCAAGAAGCATTCCGCCAATCGTCACGCGGTCGGGAATCCACTGGTGGTCGAGGTCGACGAACGAGCCGAGGATCAGGCCCGACGCGACAAGCCAGCGGACCGGCACGGACCACAGCGACTTCACGCCCATCAGTCCCAGCGCCGGGCTTCCGCCGAGGAAGAACGGCATCCCCCACTGGAGATAGGCAAGCAGAAAGAGAATGCCGCCCAGCAGCTCCACCACCGCGTATCGCATCGAAATCGGGCCGTGGCAGTTCGCGCAGCGACCGCGCAGGGCGAGCCAGCTGACGACGGGGACGTTCTGATACCACTTGATCGGGGCGTTGCACGAGGGGCAGTGCGACGGCGGCCATGCGACGGACTCCCCGCGCGGAATGCGCCAGATGCAGACGTTCATGAAACTCGCCACGCAGCAGCCCATCGCGAACGAGAAGCAGGCGAAGACGATGAAGTAGTACAGTTCCATCTTCAGTGCGCCTCCAGCCAGTTGCGTCCGACGCCCACGGAGACCTCAAGCGGGACGCCAAGGTCCATCGCGCCCTCCATCTCGCGCCGGGCGATTTCACTGACGCGGTCCACTTCGTCGAGCGGCGCGTCGAAGAGAAGTTCGTCGTGTATCTGCAGCACCATCTGCGTCTTCAGCCCATCCGCCTTGAGGGCGCGGTGGACTTTCACCATTGCAAGCTTTATCAGGTCTGCCGCAGTCCCCTGGATGGGGGTGTTGATCGCGTCGCGCTCCGCGCCCTGCCGCGCAGTGGCGTTGCGGGAGTTGATGTCGCGCAGAAAGCGGCGGCGGCCAAGCGCCGTGACGGCGTAACCGGTCTCGCGCGCCTTCGCCACCGCGTCGTCCATGAACGCGCGGACCTTCGGATAGAGGCGGAAGTAGGATTCGATCAGGTCCGCCGCCTCCTTGCGCGAACAGTGCAGACGCTGCGAAAGCCCGAACGCGGAAATGCCGTAGATGATTCCAAAGTTCACCATCTTGCAGCGCGAGCGCATGTCGTCGTCCACCTTATCCGGCTCGACGCCGTAGACGCGCGCGGCCGTCTGGCGATGTATGTCCGCGCCGCTTGCGAACGCGCCTAGCATCGTCTCGTCTCCGCTCATCGCGGCCATCAGACGAAGCTCGATCTGCGAGTAGTCGGCGGAAATCAGACGGAAGCCGTCGTTGCGGGCGACGATTGCGGCGCGGATGTTCTTGCCGCGCTCCGAGCGGACGGGTATGTTCTGCAGGTTCGGCTCGGAGGAGGAGAGCCGCCCGGTCTCCGTGAGCGCCTGCGCGAACGTGGTGTGCACGCGGCCGTCGGACGGGTCGATGCAGTGCGGAAGCTTGTCGACGTACGTGGACTTCAACTTCGTGCAGGTGCGATAGTCGAGAATGCGGCGCACGACCGGATGCGCGTCAAGAAGCCTGACAAGCGTCTTCTCGCCGGTGGAGAAGCGTCCGAACTGCGTCCGCTCTATCCCCTCGGTGGGAAGTCCCAGCCTGTCGAACAGGAATTCGCTCAGCTGCTTCGTCGAGTCGAGGTTCAGATGCCCGCCGGCGTACGCCTGTATCTCGTTGGCATAGCCGTCTATCTCGCGCTGGAGCGAGATGCCGAACGACTTGAGCGCGTCGACGTCCACGCGGACTCCCGCCTTCTCCATTTCAGAGAGAATCGGCACGAGCGGCTCCTCGCTTTCCTCCAGGGCGCGCGGCGCGACGGCCATCGCCCTGGGGCGCAGGACGGTCTCCAGCTGCAGCGTGACGTCCGCGTCCTCCGCCGCGTAGTCGCACACGTCCTCCGGACGGACGTCGCCCATGGTGGCCTGCGGCACTCCGCGTCTCTTCTCGCCTACGACGTCGTCGTAGGCGATGGGGGAGTACCCCAGGCACTCGCGCGCCATGACGTCCATCCCATGGCGGGACGCGGCGTCCATGACGTAGTGCGCCAGCATCGTGTCGTGGACCGTCGAACCAAAAACTATCCCATAGCGGGAAAGGACGGTGACGTCGTACTTCGCGTTCTGCGCGACGAGCGTCTTCTTCGGGTCGGCGAACGCCTTGGCGAATATCGCGACGCGCGCGCGCGGGTCGCCGACGCCGCGGCCGACGTCGCCGGGCGCGACGGGGGAGAGGGCGTCGAAGTCGAAGAGGCTGTGCTGGACGGCCGCGCCCTCCTTCGGCACGGTGACGTACCACGCCTTGCCGGGGGCGAGCGCGAAGGACATTCCGACGAGCTCGACCGTGCGCGCGTCGACGCCCGTCGTCTCGGTGTCGAACGCGAACATCGGCGCCGCCTCCAGGAGACGCGCAAGGTCTCTTGCGTCCTCGTCCGTCTTCACGAGCCTGTAGTCGTGCGGGACGTCGGCAAGCCTCTTCAGAGAGGACGTCCGGGCGCTGCGCACGGCGGCGGCCGTTTCGTCCATGGACGAGCCGAGGCGCTTCGCGAAGCGCGTGAGCTCGTACTTCGCGCAGACCTCCGCAAGTTTTTCGGAGTTCGCGGGGACGCGCCTAAAGGAAAGGACGTCCATGCCTTCCAGCGGCACGTCCGTGCGGATCGTCGCGAGGAACTTGGACATCCGCGCGTTGTCGGCGTCCTGCGCGACTTTTTCGGCAAGGCGTCCCTTTAGTTCGGCGGCGTGCTCAAGGACGTTCTCGACACTGCCGTACTGCGCGAGGAGGGACGCGGCGGTCTTCTCGCCGATTCCGCGGACGCCGGGAATGTTGTCCGACGAATCGCCGGCGAGCGCCAGCCAGTCAACCATCTGCGACGGGGCCATCAGCCCCCAGTGCTCCTTGACCTTGTCGACGTCGTAGACGGTGGCGGCCTCCTTGCCGTGCCCTGGCCGGTAGAGGCGGATATGCGGGGAGACGAGCTGCGCGGCGTCCTTGTCCGGGGTCGCAAGGTACACGTCGAACCCCGCGTTCGCCGCCTTGGCGGCGATCGTGCCCATCACGTCGTCCGCCTCGTATCCCTCCTTGCTTATCACTGGTATGTTGAGCGCGGCGGCCAGTTCGAGCGCGTAGGGAATGTTCGCGGCGAGGTCTTCGGGAATCTTCTCGCGCTGCGCCTTGTAGTCGGGATACGCCTTGTGGCGGAACGTCGGCCCCGAGGCGTCCATCGCAAAGACGACGTACTGCGGCTTCCATTCGTCGATGATGGCGGTGACGCCGTTCGCGAATCCGAAGAGGGCGGACGTGTTGAGACCGGTGGACGTTATGCGCGGGTTGCGCAAGAAGACGAAATGCCCCTTGTAGAGATAGGGCATCATGTCGATGATGAAGAACTTCTCCGCCATCACTTCATCTCCACGTTCGCGCCGAGCGATTCCAGGGCGGCGGTGAAGCCGGGGAACGATTCGTCGAGGATTTCCGCACCCTCGACGACTACCGGCGCGCGAAGTCCGCATATCGCCATCGACATCGCAAGGCGGTGGTCGCCGCCGGCCCTGGCGACGCCGCCCGTCAGCGTTCCGCCCTCGATCGCAAAGCCGTCCTCGAACTCCTCCACCTCCGCGCCGAGCGAACGGAGCTGCGCGACGATCGCGGCGATGCGGTCCGACTCCTTGTAGCGCAGTTCGACCGCGTCGCGCACGACCGTGCGGCCCTCGGCGAACGCGGCCGCTGCGGCTATCGCCGGGAATTCGTCAATGGAGCGCACGACGAGGTCGCCGCCGATTTCGACGGCGTGAAGCGGCGCGGATTCAAGGCAGAGGTCGGCGACCGGTTCGCCGCATTCGTCGCGCTCCGCAGAGCGGGAGACCTTCGCGCCCATTGCGGAAAGGACGTCGAGAATCCCCGTGCGCGTCTCGTTGACGCCGACGGCCGGGATGGCGATCCGGCTTCCGGGGACAATCGCGGCGGCGGCGAGGAGGAACGCGGCGGAGGAGACGTCGCCCGGAAGGACGCCGTCCAGCGGACGCAGCGGGCTCGAAAGCGGTCTGACGACGGACGCGAAGCCGTCCACCCGCAGGTCCGCGCCCATCGAGGAAAGCATCCTGACGGTGTGGTCGCGCACAGGCCCGGGCGCGGTGAAGCGGCTTTCGCCGTCCGCGCCGAGCGCCGCGATCTGAAGGCAGCTCAGGACCTGCGCGGAGGCGACGGGGAGGTCGTATGAAATCGCGCGCAGCGGCGAGGGCGAGAAGACGAGAGGCGCATTGCCCGACGCGGTCTCGACCTTCGCGCCCATCATGCGGAGCGGATCTGCAATCCGGCCCATCGGGCGGCGGCGAAGACCGTCGCTGCCGTCGAGCGTAGCCGACGAACCCGTGCCCGCGACTGCTCCCGCAAGGAGGCGGATCGTGGTTGCGGAGTTGCCGCAGAACGCGATTGCGCCGGCGTTCGGGAAAGCGCGGAAGCCGCGCCCGACAAGGCGCAGAACGCCGCCTTCAAGCGTCGACGGTACGCCGAGCGCTGCGAGGGCGCCACGCATTGCGCGGGTGACGCCGCTGTCTGGATAACGGCGGACGACCGATTCGCCCTCCGCCAAGGCCGCGAAAAGCGCGGCGCGATGCGCCAGGGACTTGTCGCCTGGAACGACGACCGAGCCGGTCAGTGGATTTTTCGCAGGCGCAATCTTCAAGTCCATGGTTTGCCGCCTATTCTTCGTCGTACAACTCTGGATTGACGCGGATGCCGCGACGGCTTTCGCCGCCGTCCTTCGCCGGCGCGGGCGCGTCGCCCGGCCCGCCATCGGACGCGGCCTTGGGAGCGGCGTCCTTCGAAGCGCCGGATGCGGCCTTCGCCGCCGGCCTGTCGCCGCCCTCGACCGGCCCGTAGGGATGGTACGCCCCGCCGCTGTGGGCGCGATAGCCGCGATACCCGCCGTAGCCGCCATAACCGGCGCCGTACGCACCGTATCTTCCGGCCGCGTCGAACGCGCTGCCGGAGGAGCCGAGCTCGACGTCGTTCACGACGATGCCGATGACGTTCGCGCCGGATTCCGACAGGCTGCGCACGGCGTGCTGGATCGGCTTGAAGTGCGTCCGGTCGGGGCAGCACATGACCATGACGGAATCGACCATCGCCGCGAGCGTGACCACGTCGCCGACGATTCCGAACGGCGGCGAGTCGATGATTACGCGGTCGTAGTTCGCGCGCGCCCACTTGAAGAAGTCCGGAACGACGGAAGAACCCATGATAGAGGCGGGATTGACGTTGTCCGGCGGAAGGGACGCGATGACGTCCAGCCCTTCCATTCCGCTTGGCATGACGAGATTCCTGAAGTCGCGCGACCGGTCCTTCGACGCGAGGCAGTGCGAGAAAGAATGCTCCTCGTCGAGCTTCAGGCCCCAGATGCGGGCCATGCGCGGACGGCGCAGGTCGAAGTCCACGAGCAGGGTGCGCTTTCCGGCCTGGGCGCTTGAAATCGCAAGCGAGCACGAGGTGATAGTCTTGCCCTCGCCCGGCTGCGTGGATATGAAGAGAAGCGCCTGCGAGAGCGGCTGGTAGCGCGGAGAGTCGAGAAGGTTGCGCAGGCCGGCCACCGCCTCCGCGAACTGCGAGTACTTGTTCTCGTGGACGAACTTAGCGATCTGCTCGCGGCGTTTCCGGCGGACGTGCGGAAGGACGACGAGCACCTTCAAGGCCAGGCGCGTCTCGATGTCCGAAAGCGACACCACCGTGTCCTCAAGGTGGTCGAGCACGAGGACGAACATGACGCCAAGGCCCAGGGAAAAGACGGCGCCGATGGAGAAGATGATGACGGGATTGGGCAGAACGGGGTCCTTCGGCACAGTCGCGGGACGCCCCACGCGGATGATCTCGTTGTTCTGCTCCGCCTGGATTCGCGCCGCGTTCTCCTTCTGCATGAGGTCGGCGAGAATCTTGCTGGAGACCTCTTTCTCCTGCTCGAGAAGCTTCAGCCCGGCGTCGGCGGAGACGATCTTCTGCGCTATCTTGTTCAGTTCCACGCGCAGCCCCTCGTTCTTCTTCTTCAGCACGGCGAGCTGGTTGCGGTACGCCTTCAGGTTGCCGGTGGCGGTGGCGAGGGCGTGCTGCACGGCGCTTGCGAACATCTTCTTGATGCTCTCGTACTCGCTCTCCTTCATCTTCACGTCGGGGTGGCTCTTCGTGAACTTGGAAAGGAGGGCGTCAAGCTCCATCTTCGCCTTCTGCAGTTCCGCGTACGTGGTGGCGATCTCCATCGAACGCGGAACGGAAGAGGGAAGCGACGCGAAGTTCTCGGGTGCCTCCTGCGCGGCCTGGAGTACCTTCTCCCATTCCGTGGAGGCCGTCACCTCGCCCTCCATCTGGAGGAGGTCGGTGGTCGTCTTCTGCAGAGACTGCACAAGCGTGTCGCGCTCGGCGTTGAGGTAGTCGACCTTGTTCTGCGTGCGGAACTCAAGAAGTTTCTTGGCAATCTCCTTGTCGAGGCGGATCTGCTTCTCGACCTGTCCGCGGATTTGCGAAACGGCCTTGTCGCAGCGCAGCTTGTTCTCCTCGTCGGTGAACGACTCCACTGCCTCGGCATAGGAGTTCGCAAGGGAGGCGGCGAGTTCGGGCGACGTGGAGCGCACTGCGATCGTGATCAGGCGCGAATGGCGGATGAGGTCGAGCTCCGAATCCTCCAGCGTGGAGACGAGTTCCTTTTCCGTGATGGTCGAGGCCGGGTAGTTGGCGCGGTACTGCTGTATGATCTTCTTGACAATCGCCTCGGAACGCCAGTCGGACTGGCGGGTGTTGAAGATCTCCTCGTACGTGATGCCAAGGTCCGGAGCCGACATGTCGACAATCGACATGCTGGAGGCCTGCGGACGGCGGATGTCCATCGTGAACTCGCTCTTGGCCTCGTATATCGTCGGCGAGATGCGGTAGACGGCAAACGCCACCAGAAGGCCGATCAGGAGAAATACGAGGACGGAGATCCAGCGCTGGGAGATGACGCGCAGGACGCGGGAGAGCGTGACCGTGCCGACTAGCGAATCGGCGTCCGCCCCGGCCATCTCGCCGCTGTACGCACCGGAATAGTACGGCCCCTGTCCGCCATAGTACGCGGGCGCCTTGGCAGTCCCGTAGTACATCGGGGACTTCGCGCTCTTGCCATAGTAGAGGGGTTTCTGTCCGTATGTCGAATCAGATGAGGCCATATTGACTTTCTCCAAACCAAAACCGGCAATCAGCCTTGACGCGATTCTCCGCTCCGCTTCCTGCGCCTCGGAAACGACGAGGCGGCGAGGGAGAACGCCGACGCGACGGCGATGAAAAGCGTCTCCATCGAAAAATCGGGCAGCCACGCGGCCTCGACGAAGACGAGGACGAGCGCGGGCAGGACACACCACACGACCGGGACCACCGCGAACGGGAAGAGGTCCGCGTCGTCGTCGTGCGCAAGGCGCGCATACGCCTCGACAAGACGGGCGGCATACGCCCAGACAAGCAGCCCGAGAACGGAGACGACCAGCAGGGCTCCGACGATGCCGCGCTCCGCAAGAAGCGTCCAGTACGAGTTCGGCGCAAATGCGGGACGTTGCGGAATGACCGTCCAGTCCGCCGCATCGGCGAGGAACGGGACGTGGAGGCCGAACGCGCCAAGCCCCACGCCGCTCCACGGATGCTCCATCCACATTTCCCTGGCAATGCGCGAGAGCGCCTCGGACGACTGCACCGCAGCCTCCGTGAACGCGCGGACCGGGTCGAGCCCCAGCGACTTCGCCTCCTTGACGGCGTCCGGCGCGAACGTCATCAGGACGAAGAACGGAACGGCGAAGCCCAGGGCCATGAAGGTGAAACTGCGCACGACCGAACCCGACGTGCCCGCCCGGCCGAGGTAGAAGAGAGACCAGAAGACTGCCGCCATGACCGCCACGCCCCACGCGATCGCGACGTAGGGCGGCGCGAAGAAGACAAGTCCAAGCGCGTTCCCGGCGACTGCCAGGACGAACGGAAGACGCGCGGCGTTCCAGCGCCGGGCCTCCGCCGCAATCCCCGACGCGACGCCGACGACGAGCCATATCCCGAAAACCGTCCCGGCGTGCGGCCCCGCGTCGAACCCCGCGACAGCGCGGGCGACCGTCGGAACGTCGCCGAGGCAGAGGAGAACCGCCATCGCGATTCCGCCGGCGCCCGTAAAAAGCGCGGCCGTGAGGCCAAAGGAAATGCGCGAGCCAAGCCCCATGCCGTGGCGGACGCCCATGAGAAGGACGAGCGCGGCGACGATCAGCGCGAACGGCAGGAACGCCTTCCCCGGCACGGAGGACGGCAGGGTCGGAAAGGACGGTTCGGAGACAAGCCAGGCGTTCTGCTGCGCGTCATAGGAGAGCGCGACGTCCGCGTTGAAGCAGCGGACTGCCGCCAGAACGACAAGGAAAAGGAGAAGGTAGAAAAGCGGGTCGCGCACCATGCGGGAGCGGACGCGGACGCGCGCGAGCATGAGATGCTCTCCCGGCAGCAGCGACGGCTCCATGAAGAGCCACGTCGCCGCAAAGGCGCTCAGCCACAGCGTCGTGGTGGCCAAGGCGTCAGCCGAAAGAAACGGGGCCAAGGCAAACGGAAGGGCCGCCAGCATTGCAAGATGCGTGGACAGCCCATACTTGGCGATGAACTTCTGAATCATTCAGACAGCACCGTGTCCGTCGCGAAGACGCGGATCAGTAGTGGAAGCGGACGCCGACGGTGCCGCGGAAGCGGTCGTAGTCGTACTGCTCGTACTCATCGCACCAGTCCTCTTCCCACGTGATGTTCGCGAAGACCGTCATCCAGCGGTTGAGCGTGTAGTCGGCGCCGACGCGGACGGAAAGCAGGTCTTCGTCGTAGTCGTTGGTACTCCCAAGGTAGGCGTCGTTGTAGGCGGTGTCCTCATGACGCCAGGCTACGTCGGCGTGGAGGCGCATCCTGTCGCCAAGGGTCAGATACGAAAGGCCGCCGGACATGGAGTAGACCTTGAGGGCCTGGCCGCGGGTGCGCTCGGAAGGCTGGTAGTAGCTCGATCCGAGGACGGAGAACTGCCACTGGCGGGTGATGCGCCAGTTGCCGGAAAGCGAATATGTCCAGCCGGAGTCCGCATTGCTACGCCCGCCGTAGTCGAGCCAGGAGGCGCCGATGAGGGCGCGGTAGGTTATGCGCTCGGTGGCGTAGGTGCCGACGCCGGCCTGGATCGTCCAGACCTCGCTGTCGTTGTCGTAGTGGTACTTGCCGTACGCCTGCTTCTGCTTGTAGTTGCCGTATCCGCCGGAAATCAGCAGGTCGGTCCACTTCGACGCGGCGTAGCCGGCCTCAAGCCCGGCGGCCCACTGCGACCAGCCGTAGAGCGGTGCGTACTTGCCGGTGTCGTTCTTGTAGTCCAGCCAGTCGTACTGACCGGTCACCTCGGCGTGGAGGCGGTCCGTGAAACGGCGCTGCAGGACGCCGGACACGTCAAGGCGCTGGCGGTCGCGCCAGATGCCGCGTCCGTCGCCGGAGGTCAGGTCGTCGGACTGGTTGATGTAGGCGTAACGTTCGGCGAGCATGAGGCTCCAGCCCTTCTGGCCGGGCTTGTCCGATGTCGTCCACTTGTAGGTCAGCCCCTCGCCGTAGCTGTTCTCGCCCATCTCGGACGAATAGTCGCAGTAGGCGTTGTAGCGGTACCAGAGGTTTCCGGCGAGCTCCCACTTCTCGCCCTTCCAGGTGAAGTCGGCGCCGGGGTTGACCATGAAGATGCTGTCGGAGGCCGACTTGTGAGTCGTGTCGATGTTCGAATCGTACGTGTACGAGAGCGCGACGAACGGCTTGACCGTCAGGTGGTTGTTGAAGAAGCGGAAGCCCTGCGGCTTGTCCTTCTCCGTTCCGTTCCCGCGCTTGTCCAGTTCGGCCAGGGCGGGGATGGCGGCCGCGGCCGCAAGCGCCAGAATGCCAGTTGTCTTGAGATTCATTTTCCTGTCCTCTCAATCTGTGAATGCGCCGACGGCTCAGTAGCCCTGCCCGCCGTAGGGGCCGGGGTGGAATCCGCCGCCCTCGCCGTCAGTCCCCGGCCTGTCGCCGCGACCGTGGGTGTAGTAGGGGTTCTCGTCGTCCTTGTTCTGCACGGCCGCGCGCGGGACACGGTTGAGCCCGATGCCGGGCGCGTCGTTGTTCGGGGCGATTCCCGCGATGGAGGCGGAGAAAGCGCCGCCGGCGAGACGGGAGGCCGGAACGGGGATGTCGGACGATTCCGCCGCCAGGTCGGCGAGAAGCGCGTCGGAGATCTGCGGGCCGCCGACGAGCTGGGTGACGATTGCGTGGTCGGGTTCTTCGCCTGCCTGCGCCATGCCGAGCATCGGATCGTACGTCTGCTCCTGCCCTTCGCCGAGGGCGGGGCGGATCCACTCGTCAATGGCCTTCGCGCGGGCGGAATCGCCAGGAAGGAGCGCGACGAGCGTGGAGCGCAGGTCGGCGGGCGAGCCTTCGGAGGCGCGGAGGAAGGAGAGGATGGCGAACGTCGTGCGGACGTCCGCGTTCTCGCCCTTGCGGCAGCGGTCCGCAACCGCGGCAATCGTCTTCCTGGAAATCTCCACAAACTGCGCATCGCCCATCGACTTGCGGTTCAGACCCTTGGAAAGGCGCTCGTTTATCTCGGTCAGGTATTCCGGCGGGACGGTCGCGAAGACCTCCGCGAGAACCGCGTTCTTGTTTGCCTTGGAGGCGGCCGCGATCGCCGCGAGATTCGCATCGGTCGAGGCCGCCGCGCGCGCCTCCTCCGAACCCGGCATCTTCGCGATCGCCGCGTTCACCGCGGAGACGAACGCCACCTGATCCGCGTCCGAAAGCCTCTTCATCGTGTCAGCGAGGACGGATGCGTCGCGCGCGCTTTCGCCGATCTTGGCCTGCCATTCAGACCTCGGCATGTCCGCCGCGACAGTTGCGAACGGCAGCAGACACGCCGCCAGCGCAAACACAATCACGGATCTTTCAAGGCTCTTCATAAGCAACCTCCAGTTTTCCTTCCGTTCAATACCACGACATCGGCACCCAGATCACGTCGCCCGCCCTGAGGGGCATGTCCTTCTCCGAGTGTCCTTCTTCTCCGATTTCAACCAAATCGACCACGGTCTTCGTCTTGCGCCCCTTCTCGTCGCACCGCGTCACCCTGACGCGCCGCTTGTCGGCAATGGAGGTGACGCCGCCGGCAAGCTGCAGAGCCCGCGTGACGTTCAAGTCCCGCGTGGACGGAACGTCCACGGGGCCGGGGCGCAGCACTTCGCCCAGGACGGTGACCGTGCCCCATGGGGAGACCATGTTCTGCCCCGGCTGGTAGATGTACATCGCCGAGCAGGACGGCTCCCTGAAATACTCCTTGTACGCCTCCTCGATCTTCTTCTGCAACTCCACGAGCGTGAGGCCGTTGCACTCGATGCGCCCGACGAGCTCCATCGATATGCACCCCTCAGGATCGACCATGTACTGCTTCATCTCGCGTCCGGGCTGGCCCATGGCGGTGACGACAATCGACAGCGCGACCCCGGGGCGGATCTTCGGCTCGCCGAAATACGTCGCGGAGACGGCCGGCTCGGCCTCCTGCGCGTCCTTCCGGCCGTCGCCCTCGAGGCGATTCATGAAGTCCTGGACGCTCTGGCATCCGCATGAAAAGAGGAGCAAGACCGCGACGGCGGTCTTCATTGCAAGGCTATGTATCAGTTTCGATGGCATTTTCTTTCACGACGGCATCAGGACATAGTGAGCCGTATGGCGGAAATGATACCATTCCCGACGGGAGTATGCAAGAGGAAAACGAATGTGGGCGACATACGCAGTTCGCCATGGAGCCGGACACTTCTGCGGATGCCAGGTGGCCAAGCTGCGGCGTTCACCAGCAGGGCGCGACGTCCCGGCGCACCGTTTCGGGAGGGACGCGCTCCCGCGTGACACAAAGCCCCCATTGCGACATCGGACACGCAGGAGCGCGTCCCTCCCACGCCGTTTCGTCCGCGCCGCAATCTCGCATATGCGACCACCCGCGGACTTGTATAAATCCGCAGGTGGCGTTCGCAGGGCGGCCAACGGCACGCAGACGTCCGCCCGCCCCCCCTCCCCTTACGCGGGAGCAGACGAATCAGAAGCGGCTCTCGAAGGCGGCCTTTTTCTTCTGGCTGGCCTTCTTCGCCTCCTTCTTCAGCGTGGCCTTGCTCACGCGGCGAAGGATGTAGGTGTGCTCGTCCGTGTCGAGGTCGTCAAGTCCGAAGTCGCCGTCTTCGACGGGCTTCGCCTTTGAAACCTGCGGGCCGGTGCGCGTGATGACGACACGCCCGACGTCGTCGCCGTCGTATCCGAGGAAGGCGCCGGTGTCGGGGTCGACCATCGGCTCGTCCGCCTCGATGACATCGAAGACGTCCTCTTCCCTGACCTCTTCGTCGGTCATGTTGATGGTGACGTCCTTTCTGCCGACCTTGACCACCTTCGCGGGGTAGGCGACGTCGCGGAGTGCGTCTGCCGCCATGTGGCAGGCCTCGTCGATCGCATCGCGCATTCCCTGTCCCGTGGACGACGAGAACTCGGCGGTCGCAAGCGCCTTGTCGACGCCGTAGCCGATTGCCGACTTCTGCGTCAGGATCTTCCCTGTTTCGCCGTTGGCGATCTTTATCTGGAGTTCGACCTTCGACCTGACCGTAGACGAGGCGACGCCCTCGGCGCTTCCGCCCGCCTTGTCGGCGCCGCAGTAGAGGACGTTGCCATAGACGACATACGACGCGGCCTTCATCCTGCCCGCTTCGGGCGCATCCGCGTCCTCGCCGTCGGTCAGGCCCGACGCGACAAGCGTCTGCTCGCTCATCGCCGCCTTGAGCTGTTCGCGCTCGACGACCTCGAACTTTCGAGCTCCGACGATGCACTGCTGTACGCGGGCGCGAATCGTCCCGAAGAGGCTGTCGGCGGCGTCGCTCTTGTTCTCGAACTTGTTGATTGCGACGACCATCCGCGTCGGCTCCGGCACGCCCTTCTTCGACTTCTTCGCCTTTTTCTTCCGCGGCGCAACTTCTTCGGCGTCATCGCCGCCCTGCGCATACGCCATCGGAATCGCCACGGGCAGCGCGAGCATTCCCATCAGCGACAGTTTCATCAACGTCGTCATCTTCATCTTTCTCTTCTCCTTATTTCTGATTCAACTTGCTTCAACGCGATTTCCCCGGCCGGCAAGGTCACAGGTCGTCCAAGTCCCGGGGAATAAACGGCGAATCGACGATGCGGAACGCCCCGCCTGGCTGGCGTTCCGCAATGGCCAGCACGAACCTGTGCTTCGCCCTGGGGAACTTGAATACGAGCTCGACCTTGACCCCTTCGTTGCCGTTCCAGGTCTTTGCCGTCTCAATGACGTTCTCATCGAGAAGGCCGCCATTAAGCTCGGCGTCGGACTCGAAAAGAGCCGTGAACTTCTTCAACGGGACTTTCTTGCGGTACTGCGGAGACATCGCCCACCAGCACCGCTCCCAGTCCTTGTCCTTCCATGCCCTGCAGAAATAGCGGACAAGCCTCCTCGGCTCGGCGGCCTCTGCGGCCGGCGGTTCGGGATGCAGCGGCGGTTGGCAGCCCGTTTCGGCCGCAGACACGGCAGAGGACTGCGGCGCCGCGACGGAAACTGCGCCAACGGAGACGGAAGGAGCCATGACCGCCGCGGCCGGCGCCACGACGACCGGCGCCACAACGGCGGACGGCGCGGTCGACGTATGAATCGACATGGCCGGACACCTCTTCCTACGCCTGATCACGACCTCCTCGTACTCGTCGCCATCCGCCGAATCAGCCGCATGGCATGGCAGACCAGCCATGACGCAGAAGGAACACGCAACGAAAAGCCAGGGCTTCATGGCAATGCTCCAATCACTTGCCGAACGCCTCGTTCAGTCCGGACCGCTCCATCAGGGAACTGCCAAGTCCCCTCTTCTGTTCGAGGACGCGGACGTACACGCCCTTGCGGACGTTGACCTTCTCGGCATCTTCCACCGCAACCCACGAGGTATTCTCCTCCACCCGCTTGACTTCGCCTGCGGCGATGTCGTTCATGTCGCGCTTTTCGCCGCCGACTGCGGAGTTGTCCACGATTTCATAGAAACAGACTTTCGTCCCTTCGTTCACGCCGTAGTTCTTGCCGATCGAAATGCGGGCCGCGACGCCGTCGCCGCACGTCTGGAGCACTCGCGCGGGAGGCGCGTACTTGACGGCTATCTTGTTGCAGAAGTCACTCGCCGCGACTTCCGCAGCGCGGCCGAGCGCCTTCGTGAGGTCGACCCGCGAACTGGCCATGCGCGTCGGGGGCTTGATGGACTCCGTCATGATGACGCGTTTCGACGCCTTGCCAATCCACTTGAAGTCAAACGTCGCATCAAATGAATACGTCTGGGTCGGGCTAGACGAAATGGCGAGCGAGGCGATGCGCGCGACGACGACGAAATCGGCTTCCACGCCCGCGACAGGAAGGTCGTCGGCGTCCGCACCCGAAGCAACGGCGTCCTTGATGAGAGCCGCCTGGCTCTTGCGGTCGACCATCTCGAAGAACGCAAAGCCCGAAAGCTTCGCGTTGAGCGAACTGTCGAGCATTTCCGCCACCTGGGCATGGTCCTTGTACTGCCCGGCAGAGGCGATGACGGCGACCTTCGCCTTGCTCTCCTTCTTGGTCAGAGACGCGGGAGCGCCTGCGTCAACATAGACCTGCGAATCCCGCGGCCCCAACGCCATCGATTCTGGATTGAACGCGCATCCTACGAGCAAGGCGGCAAGGCCCGCTCCAAACAGTGTCTTCTTCATTCTTGATTCTCCATTGCGACTCTCGTCATGTCCATGCTGGCGACGGGATTGCTCTTTTACCGCCGCTAAGCACAGTCCTGGCAAAGATGCGTTATAGTTTATAAAATACCCCCCCCCCCCCCCCCCCGTCAAGTGTCATTTTCATGAATTTTCAATTTCTTCACAATCCACAAAACCCTTTCATGTCCGCTTATTTTCCATCACTTTCACCACCATCCGCCACCCACGGATTTATAAAAATCCGTGGGTGACGGGAATCATGCGAAATCAGAACGGTCCCCGCCTCTGGCGGTGGACATCTCAAGAAATCCCTGATAGACCTCATGGGATTATGATGCGGACGAAATTGTGCCGCATGGTGTGGGATTACGGCGCGGACGAAATTGCCGGCAGGAGGGATTTCGGCATGTCCATGTTTTAGAATGTCCTTTTGTGGGCATGTGCAGGAAGAAAAATCGGGGATATGCGCGAAACGGGCGGCGAATGATTCGATAGAGCGCAGATTGGTGATCTGTGGGAGTGAACGGGCGGGGGGGGGCGGGGAATGCTGCGTTAGAAATCGCGTTGGAAGCGCGGGGCGGGGCCGGAGGGCTTGTTCCATTGGCGACGGCGGGGAATCTGAATGGGATGATGGAGGGCGGAATGCGCGGTTGCGTTGGAAAATCCGTTAGAAGGCTTCGTTCCTGCCAGCGCGCGCCGGGCGGAAGACGGATGCGATGTCCGAGCCTGGGAAGTGGAAGGAAGATGCAACAAGGTTAACCGCCTTTCTCTTGTGGAATCGGGTGATTACGCGGAGGAGGGTAATGGAATTCCGAAAGGAAAGCACGATGAAAAAACTAGAGCGTGTAGTCACGAGATTTCGCTTGTGCTCCGCGAAAGGATTTTGTAGAA
>CAYLRN010000017.1:0-62734 GCA_964386385.1 uncultured Lentisphaeraceae bacterium
CAACGCAGAGTCGCAGAGGCGCAGAGAGTGTTGTTTTCGTTATTGGCGGACGCGCGGGAGCGCGTCATCTGCGCGGCGGCGCGACGGGACGTCGCGCCCTACCTGAGACGGCCATTCAATTGCCCTTTCAAGAGCGATGGCGCGTGAGGACATACGCCGTTCCGGATGGAAGTGGTCCTTGTCTCAGGAGAGTGTCCACTATTATAACGAACTGCGTAAGTCGGCAAGGCGATTCGCGGCATTGAGGGAGGATGGGTTATTTGCTATAATGTCGCGTCCATTTGAAAAGGAAAGTAATTGGAAATGCCCGTTGAAACAAATGAATACCGCGAGAACCGTCTCGCCTCGATGAAAGCCCTGAGCGAACTCGGCTTCACGCCGTATGGACACGCCTATCCGCACGACGACCTCAAGAAGGTGCGCGCGGAGTTCGAGGAGGGGAAGTCCGTCACGGTGGCGGGGCGGCTTCTGATGATTCGCCGCATGGGCAAGATGAACTTCGCCACGCTCAACGACGGCACCGACCGTTTCCAGCTGATCTTCAGGCGCGACGAGCTGAGCGAGAGGATGTTCGCCGGGTTCAAGCAGTTGAACCTTGGCGACATAGTGGGCGTCAAGGGGACGCTCTTCACGACGCAGCGCGGCGAGCAGTCGGTCGTCGTGAAGGAATGGGACCTGCTGGCAAAGGCGCTGGAGCAGCCGCCTGAAAAGTTCCACGGCCTCACCGACCAGGAGGAGCGCTACCGTAGGCGCTATGTCGACCTTATGACGAACGACGAGAGCCGCGAGCGCTTCTTCATGCGCAGCCGCATTCTTCAGGAGGCGCGGAAGTACCTCTGGGGCAGGGGCTTCGTCGAGGTGGAGACGCCGATTCTCCAGGCGCAGGCCGGCGGCGCCGCGGCAAAGCCGTTCGAGACGCACTTCAACGCGCTCGACCGCCACATGGTGCTGCGCATCGCGCCGGAGCTCTATCTGAAGCGCCTGCTCGTCGGCGGCATGAACAAGGTCTTCGAGCTGGGCAAGGACTTCCGCAACGAGGGCATCGACCGCGGACACAACCCGGAGTTCACGGTGCTTGAGATCTACGAGGCGTATGGCGACAGGACGTCGATGGAGGACATCATAGAGGGGCTCATCCCGCATCTCTGCGACACCGTCGTCGGTACGCGCCGGATCCCCTACGGCGAGCAGAAGGAGATCATCGACTTCACGCCGCCCTACCGCCGCGTCGCCTACAAGGACCTTGTGAAGGAGCTCATGGGCGACGACTGGTTCGACCTCGGCTTCGACGCGCAGATGGCGAAGGCCAAGGCGCTTGCGCAGGAGAAGGAGGTCAACCTCGAGCTCGACGGCGTGACGACGGAGCTGATGCTCACGCACGAGGTCTACGACAAGATGATCGAGAAGAACCTCCGCCAGCCGACGTTCGTGACGCGCCTCCCGCACGAGTTCGTGCCGCTGGCGAAAGCCTGTCCGGACGACCCGTCGCTCGTGGACGTCTACGAGTTCGTCGTCGGCGGCCGCGAGCTCTGCCCCGGCTACACGGAGCAGAACGACCCGCTTGAGCAGCGCAAGGCGCTGGAGCACCAGGCGGGCGAGGACACGGAGAAAATCGACGAGGACTTCATCCACGCGCTGGAATGCGGAATGCCGCCCACGGGCGGGCTTGGCATCGGCGTGGACCGTCTTGTGATGCTCCTCACGGGTGTCGATTCCATTCGCGACGTCGTCCTGTTCCCGCAGCTCCGCAATTGAGCGGCCTCGCGGCCTTTGTTCTTGAAACGGCAGAAAAAGAGAGATTGACATGAAGTGGTCGAAAATGATGATCCAGACGCTTCGGGAGAATCCGGGCGACGCTGAAATCGATTCGCACAAGCTGCTCGTGCGAGCGAGCCTCGTGAAGAAGCTCGCCGGCGGACTCTATTCCTACATGCCGCTCGGCATGCGCTCGCTGAAGAAGGTGATGCAGATCGTGCGCGAGGAGATGGACCGCGCCGGGGCGCAGGAGATCGTCATGCCGATTCTTCAGCCGGCTGAGCTCTGGAAGGCCTCCGGGCGCTGGGAGGCGATGGGACCGGGGATGTTCAAGCTGCGCGACCGCGCGGCGCACGACGCGGCGCTCGGCCCGACGGCGGAGGAGGAGGTCACGGATCTCGTGAAGAGCGTCGTCAGCTCCTACCGACAGCTCCCGCTGACGGTCTACCAGATCCAGTGGAAGTTCCGCGACGAAATCCGTCCGCGCTTCGGCCTCATGCGCTCGAAGGAGTTCCTGATGAAGGACGCATATTCCTTCGACGTCTCCATGGAGGCGGCCGACGAGACGTACAAGGCCATGTTCGACGCCTACGTGCGCGTCTTCGAGCGCTGCGGCCTCAAGGCGCATCCGGTCGAGGCGGACACCGGCGACATCGGCGGCAGTTCCTCCCACGAGTTCCACGTGCTGGCCGACGCCGGCGAGGACGGCGTAGCGTTCTGCGGAGGATGCGGCTACGCGGCCAACCTCGAAAAGGCCGGCCGCCAGGTCGGACCATGCGAATGCGCCGAATGCCCGCCCTGCTCCGAGGCGCCGACCCCGGCGAAGTCGATCGAGGACATGGTGGACTTCTTCAAAACGCCCGCCACGAAGATGGTCAAGACGCTCGTCTACAAGGCCGATGGCAGGCCGGTCCTCTTCTGCGTGCGCGGCGACCGCGACCTCAACGAGGTCAAGGCCAAGCGGCTCGTCGGCGCGAAGCGCTTCGAACTGGCCGACTTCGACACCGTGCGCAGCGCCACCGGCGCCCCCGTCGGATACGCAGGGCCCGTCAAGCCGGCGATGGACGTGCCAATCTACGCTGACGTCGAACTGCGCGGCGCCCGCGGCATGATAACGGGCGGCAACCTTCCCGACGAGATCGACCTCAAGGACGTCGACTTCGAGCGCGACTGCAAGATCGCCGGCTACGCCGACCTCGTGATCGTCAGGGACGGCGACCGCTGCCCGCACTGCGGCGGCGAAATGGCGATCCGCCGCGGCATCGAAGTCGGGCACGTCTTCAAGCTCGGCACGAAGTACACCAAGGCCTTCAACGCCGTCTACAAGAACGACGCGCTGAAGGAGGACGTGATGGTGATGGGCTGCTACGGCATCGGCGTCAGCCGCACCGTCCAGGCGGTCATCGAGCAGAGCCACGACAAGGACGGCATCATATGGCCGGCGGCCGTCGCGCCTTTCCAGGTCGTCGTCGATCTTCTCGACCCGTCCAATCCCGACGTTGCGAAGGTCGCGTTTGACCTTGAGGCCGCCCTTGAGGCGGAGGGAATGGACGTCATCGTGGACGACCGCGAGGAACGTCCCGGCGTCAAGTTCAAGGACGCGGACCTCATCGGCTTCCCCGTCCGCGTCGTCGTCGGCGCGAAGGGGCTTGCCAACGGTGGCGTGGAAGTGAAGGCGCGCCGCGCCCCGAAGGCGGACACGAAGGTCGTTGCGCCTGCCGAGGCCGTCGCCGCCGTCAAGTCCGTTCTCGTGTGACCGTTGCGCGCGGCAGAAAAGGAGATTGAACCATGGCACTTGTCACGATGAAGGAAATGCTGTCGGACGCCCGGCGCGAGAAGACCGCGATCGGCGCGTTCAACACCGCGAACTACGAACTCTCCAGGGCGATTCTCATGGCCGCCGAGGCCGAGAGACGACCCGTGATAATCCAGCTCTACATGCGCCTCTTCGACAGCGAAAAGGCGTACGACCTCTGCGGAATGCTCCAGCGTCTGGCGACGCGCGCGAAAGTCCCGGTGGCCCTGCATCTCGACCACGGCGCCACGGTCAAGCAGGCGAAGGACGCGCTTGCCTGGGGCTACACGTCCGTGATGTACGACGGCAGCCGCAGCCCGTACGCCGACAACGTGCGCGACACGAAGTTCGTCGCCGACTACGCCCACGCCGTCGGCGCGACGTGCGAGGGCGAAATCGGGCACGTGGCGCAGGGCGACGAGGGCGCGCTCACCGACGTCGCCGAGGCGGTGGACTTCGCCGGGCAGACCGGCGTCGACGCGCTCGCCGTCTCGATCGGCACTTCGCACGGCTACTACAAGGCCGAGCCGAAGCTGGACATTCCCCGCTGCCAGGCGATCGCCGACGCGCTTCCTGACGTCCCGCTCGTCCTACACGGCGGCAGCGGCACCCCGCTTGCGGACGTTCGCCGCTCGATCGAGGCCGGTGTCGCCAAGATAAACATCGCCACCGAGTTCATGGACACATACCTGAAATCGGCTCGCGCGGAGCTGAACCGCCTTGACGGCAAGTTCATCCCCGTCGACAAGTTCTACGACCCGATCGTCGACGCCTGTGCCGCCCACGTGCAGAAGCTCATCCGCTTCTTCGCCGGCAGATGACGCCTCGGAGGCCCGCCGCATGGAAACGCTCGTTCTCGCAACGCACAACCCCAACAAAATCCGCGAAATCGGACAGCTCATGCCGGGCTGGGAGATAGTCGGAGAGGATTCCGCCGCCGAGGAGACGGCGGAGTCCTTCGCCGGCAACGCGCTGATAAAGGCCCGCGCCGTCGCCGCGCGCCATTCGGGCGCATGGGTGATGGCGGACGATTCGGGGCTCTCCGTTGACGCCCTTGGCGGCGCGCCGGGCGTCCGCTCCGCCCGCTACGCGGGGAAGGACGGCGACTCCGCGGCGAACAACGCGCTTCTTCTCGCGAACCTCGCCGGCGTTTCAGACCGCCGCGCCCATTTCACGTGCGCCGTCGCGCTGATCGCCCCCACAGGCGAAGAGAGCGTCGTGGAAGGGCGATGCGACGGACGAATCCAGTTGTCGCCCACTGGCGCGGGCGGATTCGGCTACGACCCGCTTTTCGTCCCGGACGGCTTCGACCGCTCGTTCGCCGAGCTTTCCGCAGACGAGAAGAACGCTATTTCGCATCGCGGCCGCGCCCTTTCCGCCGTCCGAGAAATCCTCGCCCGCGGCGGACGCTGAACGCGGCGTAGTTTTGATGGCCAGTGTCGCAAGGAAGGAAGAGGATTGCCGATGTCAGAAGTTGATTACAAGGGAATGGACGACAAGACGCTTGTAGGATGTCTGCTGAAGCCGGACATGAACGCATGGGAGCATGTCCTTACTGGCGTCGCCAAGCGGGTCGCGCAGCAGCGGAAGTTCAGCGAAATGCTCAAGCGTACAAGCCACGAGCCATACGAAGTCGCCTCGCAGCTGTACCTGAAGCTCTCGAACGACGATTTCGCCGAACTCAAGAAGTTCAAAGGCGGCGGCTCGTTCGACGGATGGCTGTTTTGGCGCGTAAAGGACGCGGTGGGGGCTGTGATAGGACGCAAGCGGTGGCTGGTCACGGTCGATCCGCAGGATCCTGCCATGCCTATCGAACGCGCCGTGTCCGCCGGCATGTCCCAGGAGATGCGCGACTTGATCGGCGACAAGCGGAAGGCCAGAACGAAGCTGTGGGCGGAAGATCCCGAAGCCGCCTATTCCGTCGTCCTTGCCGAGGAATGCAAGCTGGGCTACAAGCACATAGGGGCGCTTCTCAAGCGTCCGCCCAATACAATCGCGCAGATTGTCTCCCGCGCGCGGAAGCGCCTAGCGGAACTGGAGAGCCTGTAGGCTTTCGTGAAGTCAAGACTGCGGTCAATGAAGGAGTTTTGAAAATGAACGACGCAAATCCCGATGACGTCCGCAAGGACGAAGACTTCGTTTCCGCGGAATGCCCGTCCAACGAGGACGTCTGCGCCTTTGTCGAAAGGCGGCTTCCTGCGCCGCGGATGGCGGCCGTGGCGGAGCATGTCGCGGCGTGTGGCGCGTGCAGGGAGAAGGTTGGAGACCTGGCGGAATGGCTGGCGGACGGGCTTGACGCCAGTGCGGCGTTTTCGCCTGAAGATGCCGCCGCCGCCGCGCGCAAGGCGCTGGAGTCGGCGGGCGTCCGGCGTGAAATGGACCTTTGGCGGCGGCTGGTCGATGCAGTCGTCCGCAGGTCCTCCCATGAATGCCTTGCGGCGGCGGACGGGCAGACCGCAGACCAGGCGCAGCGGCAGAACTCCATGGCGGGCGAACTGCATTTCGTCTCGAATCCTCCTCCTCCCCACAGGAACGCCTGGCACGTGAGGGCGACGCTTCCCACGGACATGTTCGACGAGGCGAACGTCAGGTTTCAGGTGTTCGACGGCGATGACCGCGCCATGCCGTCGGGCGTTCTGACGTTCTGCGGAGTCGACCTCGGAATAGAGGAAGGGTATGCCTTCATGTCCATGTCTGAATTCCGCAGGAATCTGCACGTCCCGGCAATCAGCTTCAGGCAGGACGGCGGAGAGACCGTGGAAGGGGTGTTTTTCGCCGCGTACGGAATCTAGCGGGAAAACGCAGCCATGGCTTCATTTGCCCTTTCCGCCGACGCCTTGCTTTCGTTCGGCAAAAATCCCCCATCGCGCGACGTGCACTGGGTGATTTTCACCGACAGGGTGGGGCAGTCCGTCCTTCCGTTCATCGTCAGGCCGGACAGGCTGGTCTCCGTGCCGTTCGCGAAGTTGGGAATGCGCCCCGTGAAGCTGTCGGACATGGTTCCGCAGCAGGGCGAAATGTGGGTTCTCTTCTGCTTCAAGGACTCGTTCCGCGACGCCGTTTCGCCGGACTCGCCTTTGCGCACGGACGGCTTTCCGCTCGTCCTTGAATGGCGCAGAGGGCAGAAAGACAGCCCGCTCCTTTCAGGCGCGTTCCACGACCTCGCCGAACGTGTCAGGCGCCAGGTCGGCGGCGAGGGAAGAGAATGGGGGCTTCACCCCGCGTTCAACAGGTACGCCGACCGGACTTCGTTTGTGGATCCGGCGCTCTTCTCCGACGCCGAGAATTCGCTTCAGGTCGCATCCGCCTGGGGCGCTCTTGCGGCGGGGCTGCGCTGCTGCGTCACCGGCAGGTTCCCGGGCGCTTGGACGTTTCCGTCCATCCAGTGGGACTGGGAGAGCGGCAAAACCCTCGGCGTCGCCGGCATCGCCCGGAAACTGTCCGTCGCGGCGGACTGCGGCGCGGACACGGTGGTGGTGTCCGCCGACCAGGGGAAGGGCGCGGCAAAGACCTTGCGCGAACTGAAGAGCGGTCCGGACGGCAAGAGGTTCGGCGACCTGCGCCTGTACGTGGCGAAGGAAGCGCCGGGCGTCAATGCCGTCGCCGACGACATAGCCTGGGGACCGTCGCGAAAGCGGAAGAGAAAATTGCTCTTTTCGGCAGCCGCCATTCTGCTCTTCGCAATGACGGTTGGTCTCTTTCTCTGGCAGCACGGCGAAAAGAGCGTCGCAGTCCGGCGCCAGCACGTGATTGACCTGCCGATAGAGACGATGCCGCGGGACCTTCGGGACGCGGACGTCGAACGTGCCCTTGACGACCTCGGAGAACTGAAGGCGTCCATGGACTTGCCGGAGGCGCAGTCCATGTTCGTGCGGCAGCTTGCCCTGCGGAACTGGCTCGTGCCGGTCGACGTCCGCCCATGCGAGGAGTCGGCGACCGATTTCACGAACTCGTGCCTGAAATGCGTGAAGCCCACGATCTCGTTTGCCGGCGTTTTGGTGCAATGCAATACTTTTGGGATTCCATATGACTTTCCTGTTTCATATGCCAGCGATGGGGTGACATTGGAGGCTTTGGACGCCAAGTCGCGTAAAAGACTTTGGAAAAACGTTTTCAAGAGCGACGAGCGGGCGATGAATGTAGTCGATACGTGGCGGGTGAATCCGTCTGGGCTTGTCGGAATTGCCGAAGTGTCCACGCTAGGCGGCGAAGGCGAGCCGAGTGTAACGAAGCGTGAACTTGTCGCTGCGGATCCGTTTGCCGGGAAGGAGTTGTGGCGGCTGGAGACGCCGGCGGAGATATCGGCGTTTTCGTTCAGCAGCAACGGCAGGAGATTCGCCTATGCGCTGTCGGACGGATGCGTCTTCCTGCGGGAATGCGGCACTGGCGCGTCCGTCTCCCTGCCGAAGCGGTTTGGAACAGCGGTCCAGGCTTTGGCGTTCAGCGACGACGATTCCGTTCTGCATGTGCAGGCGGGCGGGAAGGACGTTTCCCTTGCAGTCGTCTGGCAGATTCCCGTGGACATGTCCGATGACGCCGGTCCGATTCTCGTTCGCCCGACAGGACGCGACGACGCGCAGGACATTCGGAATCTGTGTTCGCTTCTGGCCGACGTCGGAATCCCGGATGCGCAGACAATCGGCGACTGCGGCAAAAGCGGGGGATATGTGGGCGCGTTCATGCGGAATGCGCTGAAACGTCCGGAAGACCGCTGGGTCAACTTTCTTTGGGCGCAGCCCATTTTCGGTAAGGTGGAGGCGATGCTTGAGGAATCAAAGCCAGGAGAGTCAAGGGGCAACTGTCAAAAGGCCCTTGACCTTCTGCCGGACGCCTGCCGCCCGTTGACGGAATGGTTGATTTACTCGATTAACGAAATCGCGTGTACAAATGCTGCAATGAAATTGAACTGCGGAATGGAAGACCAAAGGCTTATGTCGATTGGCTTTGAGGACGATCCGCAGGCGACATGGCACGGCGAGTTCGCCTTGCGCTATGCCCTGCAACAGCATTCGTCCGATGCGAAAGCAAAGGAAAAGGCGAGGATTTTCCTTGAAAGGACAGGTCGAAAGGCCATTCCTCCGCTCAAGAAATGCGCAAAAGACCAACAGATGCGTTAGATTCCCGCCCGAAGACCGCTTGCCATTCGTTACTAAAAACGAGGCTTATCGTGTTTGGTAATTACCAAATTCGAGTCGTGTCGAATTTGGCCGTTGTCTGTCGGGGCGCAATTTGCTACAATGCCACACAATGAATCGAATCTATTCAACATTGCTGTCCGATCATCTGTCGTCGAATCGGCAGATGTTTTTGCTGTCTGGACCGCGCCAAGTCGGAAAGACGACTTTGGCTCGGGCTGTCCTGCCGAGTGCGGTCTATCTGAATTACGATGTCATGGGTGATGCATTGAAGATACGTGGCGGTATGGAACGGATTGTCGCGTATCTCAATCTCGATACGCCGGCAAAGCGGTCTCAAGCGGTTGTATTTGATGAAATCCACAAATATGCGCAATGGAAACGATTTCTTAAAGGTTTTTTTGACCGTTATGAGAAGGACTTGAAAGTCATCGCAACAGGTTCGGCGCGTATGGACATCTACCGGCGCGGTGGGGACAGTTTGATGGGGAGGGCTTTCGGCTATCGTGTGCATCCATTGTCCATTGGCGAATTGGCTTCCGATGTGTGCAATCTTGATGAAACGCTTCAACGTCCCAAGGACGTGTCCCAGATTGACATTGACCGTCTACTTCAGTTCGGAGGTTTTCCTGAACCGTATCTGAATGGGACGCGGAGATTTTACATACGGTGGCAGAATTCGCGGTTGGACAAGATTTTCAACGAGGACTTGCGAGACTTGAGCCGTGTGCAGGATCTGCGAGGTGTGCGTTCGCTTGCGGAATTGCTGCAGATGCGGGTTTCCGGCGAAATAAATCATGCTTCGCTTGCACGGGATTTGAGTGTCGCGTCCGATACGGTCAAAGCCTGGATTGGACTTTTGGAGAGTGTCTACTTTTGCTATTCTGTTCGTCCATATTTCAAAAACGTCTCCAACTCGATTCGCAAGATGCCGAAGATCTATTTGTGGGATTGGAGTCTTGTCGCCAATCGCGGTGCGCGGAACGAGAATTTTGTGGCCTCGCATCTTTTGAAGAGCGTGGATTGGTGGACTGACAGCGGGCTTGGGCGCTTTGAACTTGGCTATATTCGCGACAAACAGCAGCACGAGGTTGATTTTGTAGTGGTCAGGGATGGCGAGCCGTGGATGCTCGTGGAGGTCAAGTCGTCCTTGGATGAGCCATTGAGTTCAAGTCTAAAGACTTTTGCCGCAAAACTGAAAGTTGCATATGCCTTTCAGGTAGCTGTCGAGACGGAACCGTCTTCAGTCAATCCGCTTGACTATGAAAGGGAGGCCATCAAGATTTCCTTTGCAGATCTTGCCAAGGCCCTTATCTGAAACGGGCTTTTGGCACTCCTGTGCAGGAGGCAGGAATATGAAAGGGATTGAGTTCCAGTCACACTTGAAAAGGTGTATGATTTGCCTGTTTTGGAAAAGTTTATTGGTTATGTCCGATGTGACTGTAGTATGCCACAATAACGTTCTATCGGATGCGCTTCGGCGGCGCATTCATGACTGGCTTTAGGGGGGGGACTTTTGAGGGCGAAAGATGAAGAAGATGAATTGGATGATCTACGCTACGGCAATTGCGTTTTGCGTTCTGACAGGGACGGTCTTCGCGTCCGCTGTTCCACTGGAAAAGGAGACGGCAGCAGAGGCGGAGAAAGTCAAGACGGCAATGGAGCGGATGCGAAAAATGGCCGTACGTGACATTGCGCGCTCCAATAAATTGGAGAGTACCAAAAAGAAGATTGCGCTTCGGCGCGCGCGCAATGACATTCGCTTTGCGCCGCAGAAGGGCGATGGAGTGACGACACTGTGGGGTAAGATGCTCAAGCTGATGGCCTGCGGTACGGATGAAGGCGCGATTCGATGCCTTGAGGCGTATGAGACGGCGTCTGCGACAATTGACGAAGAGGGGGAGAGGGAGAAGTTTGTCCCCGCCGTCCGGCAGTTCATACTGGAGCGCAAAGGGCGGAAGATAGACGGCGGCGTTGTCGTGATGCGCTATGCCCCGCCCGCGACTTCGCACAAGACGTTCAACATAGGCGACATCGTAGTCGCGGTGAACGGAGTTTGCAACGTCTCGGTGAATGGCTATATCGAGGTGAAAAAGGCGACGGACGAGAACTGCGTCCTCGACATCTTGCGCTACGACGCCGCCATCGGGACGTTCAGGGAACTGAAAGTCGCCCTTGCCAAGGGGGAGTGTCCGGTGATGATGCGCGACCTCGCAGATTGAAATACCGTGCCGGCCAATGGGATGGGGCAGGCGCCAGAAATACGTGTGGTGCGGAAATGGGAGGGTCGCGCTCCTGCGCGACCGTGACGGGAACGGCGGACGCGCAGGAGCGCGTCCCTCCCATGATAATGCCCCCTTTCCGTGTCGGGTTTTGGCTCGTTCCGTGCGTTCTGTCGGGGAAAGCGCCAGTCGTTGTTCTGCTGTCGGCGAAAATAGGCGAAAATCTTCGTCATGATTGACCGCCTTCGGTCTCTATGATTCATGTAAGCCAGCAGATGAATCATGAAATGACAAAGGAGACCGATGAAGCGGAAGAGGAACGAGGAGACCGCCCATGCAGACGAACGCCAGAGCGCGGGGAAGTGGATTCGCAAGGGCGATGCGTTTGTCAACGAGGCGACGGGCGGCGCGACGGCGGAGTTCATCCGCCTTTGGAAACATGGCGACGGGGACGTCTACGCCGCCCTTGAGAAGGACGTCGTAAAGCCGATTCTCGCCGAAAGGAAGGTACGGTTTGGAATCTACGAAGGACGTTTCAACGAAATAGAGGTCTTTGCCATTCTTGTCGACCTGATGCTTGTCAGGAAAAAGATAGAGGAACTGGAAAACCCAGAAAAGCTCGTCGTGTTCCTCCAGTGCTCTCTGCGCAACGAGTTGAGGCGCTACGGCATAAAGACGGAGGAACCCTGGCGAAAGACCGTCATTGAAAGCGGACTGTCCATGCGGAACGGAGAGGACGGGACGGTCGAGAGTCCGATCAGCCAGTTCTTCGAGGACGCATGCAAGATTGCCATTCGCAAGGACAGCCTTGACGAGATCGGACACTGGAACGTCGAGAGGCTTTTCAACGAGTTCCATCGGCAGCATCCGCTCGACGCCTACATCGTCTATTTCAAGGCGCACAATTTCTCCTACTCCGAGATCCGGAAGCTGCTGGGCCTTAAGAGTTCGGACAATGCGCTTGCCCAGCGCTGCCGTCGGATACGGCGTGACATGGCCGAATTCATGGCAGAGCGCATGAACAAGGACGTCGCGAAGATAAAGAAGGAACTGAACGGAGGGCTCTTCAATGTCTGAAGACATGGCTCTCGACTACAGGACATGGCGGATTGTCCGCGATTTCTTCCGTCCGGGAAGGCGGAAGGTGGCGGACGGCGGCGCATTGGCCGCAATCGGGCAGGCGTTTTCCGGTCTTGCCTGTCTTGCAACCGGAACTCTGGCCTCGTCCGGATTCGCCGCAATGGCGACGGGCGATGCGGCCGGCGCTTCTTTCGCCCTGCCGGACGGCGTGGACGACGGAAACGAGAAGGGCAGACAGGTCTTTTCATGGCACGCCGACGTCTCGCCGGACAGCCGCGATTTCTGGCGCGCCTGCGCCCACTTCGCGCTCGATTCGGGGGAGGGTGACAATGAGAAAGTGGTGATTTCGGTCAGGGACGGACGGCAGGGGCGCATTGGAAAAGGCGTTCTTGAGCTGCTTGGGTCGAGATTGCCCGTTGAGAACGGCTTGGCGGAGTATAGCCTCAGGAAATTCTGGAACGCGCTCACGAACACGGAACACGTCTGTCTCGTCCTCCCCGACGGGCGTCGCGTCAATGGCCTGTGGTCGTTCTTCACGCCGACGCCGGACCGTGAAGAACAGTGAAAGTTTTTTGCGAAAAGCGCCTCATGTTTTCTCTGCGATTTCTCTATCCCTTATAGGCATCGCATTGCAAAAGGAAACAGGACTGAAACAGTGGACATGGGAAACTAAAAACGAAAAGGAATGACAGATGAAGATCAAGTTGATTGCAGGAATCGTGTGCGCTCTGTGTGCAAGCGCCTTTGCCCAGTTGTCCGACATAAGCGTGTCGGAATCCTCGTCAAAGGGGGACAGTCGGGTTCGAAAGGCGCTTGAAAACGCAGGGCTGAAATACTCGGTCGACGATGACGAAGATTTCCGTTTGACCTTCTCGCTTGGTGGCGGTCGTACGCATTTGGTGATTGTCGATTCCAACACTCACAAGTACCAGGGGCTTGAGTTTCGTACTGTATGGGCTCGTGGCTTTCAAGCAGATTCAGCCGAATCCATATCGAAGAAAAATTTGCAGACGCTTCTTGAACGGAACGAGGATTACAAACTGGGGTCATGGGGCTTGGCCAAGGGCAGTGACGGAAAGAGGTTCGCCAACTTTCGCGTAATGGTTCCCGCTGACTGCTCGTCGTCGGCGTTGAACACGATTGTCAGATTTGTGGCGGAAGTTGCCGACGAAATCGAGAAGTCTGCGACTGGTGGCGCCGACAAGTTTTGATTCTTGCCGCAGAATGGCGAACTGCGTGGACGCACGCCTGAAATCGGCGGTATACGATTCCTATCGCGCGTCCATGCGTCCGTTTGGCATGTGTTCAGGACTGCCGGAAGCGAAGAAAGGGAGGACGCTCCATGACGAAGACGATTTTCGATAGATTCCGTTCGCGCTGCGCCGGCGCGCTCATTCCGGCGCTTGTTGCGCTGCACATGGCAATGCCGTGTGCAGGGCAGGACATGTTGGAGTTGATATGGGCGCAGCAGTTGCAGAATTGGGCCAACGCTCCGTTCCTGAATTTCATGGCAGGAATGCAGAAGATAGTGGCGGAATCGCGTGCAAGGCAGGAGGCTGCGGCACAATACAGAGCCATGTTCAGCGGATTGACGGTATCCGGAAAGAGAGCGGAATACCAAAAGTTCAGGCAGGAAGTGGAAGCGTATGTCCGAAGCGGGAACGCCGAAGGGTTGTGGAATCTGATAATGGTCAAACTTTGGCCGATAAAGGAAAATGCCGAGGTAATCGGGGGCGACTGCGCTCAATTGATGTCCTACTGCGACAATTTCACGGCGGAGGTTGACAGGCGGATGCAAAATCAGACGATGATGCTGCAACAGATGATGAACAACAGCTCCGGCCCCAAGATGCACGAGTTCAAGTGCTATCGCTGCGGGGCGACGTACGTCGGGCGGTTCAGCTGTCCGAACTGCTCCGGACCGAAGTACTATTGAAGCGAGAGAGGCTGGCTTGTCCAATGGCGCGGTTCTGGCAGTTGACGGCATGGTGGGCGTTGTGCCTGATGTCGCTTGCCGCCGTCGCGCTGTGCATTGCATGGCTTGTGATTGGACTTTCATCGTAAAGAAGAGGAAGGAAAGATGCTGGAGACGAAGACTGAGGAAGGTTCGCGCACGGCTTCTGGCGGCGTGACGGGACGTCCGTTTTTGAAGCCAATTCAAAATCGAGTGAACAGGCGAATCTGCATGCTGATTGTCACGCACAAGTGCAATCTGAACTGCCGATACTGCTATGAGTCGTACAAGGACAGCGCCACCATGCCGTTGGAACTTGCGAAAGAGCTGATCTTGAAGGAGTTTGACTTTGTAAAGAGCAGTTCGCGGTTCAATGAAATGGAAATCGACTTCATGGGCGGCGAACCCCTGATGAACTTCGATTTGATAAAGGAGGTCGTCGAATGGCTTGAGATGGGCGTTTCGGACGTGCCATGGGTTTGTTTCTTCACGACAAATGCCACTCTTCTCACGGACGAAAGAAAGCAGTGGCTCAGGGCGCACAGGGATTCGATATGCCTTACCGCAAGCTATGACGGCACGGCTTCGATGCAGGAGGAGAACCGGCAGACGCATGAAAAGCCGATCGACCTTGACTTCTTCCATGAACTGTGGCCCAGCCAGCCGTTCCACATGACGATTTCAAAGCAGACGCTTCCGCACATGTTCGACGGAATCGCCTCCATCATGCGCAGGGGATGGGAGATCGACGTCGCCCTGGCGCAGGGCGAGCCTTGGACTCGTGACGATGCGATAATTCTGAAACGCGAATTGCGGAAATTCAAGGACGCCTACCTTACGGGCGAACTGAACGGAATGTTCCACATGCTGTCACGGGACCTGCATTCGATAGGAGACGTCCACACGAGGGAGACTGCCTTGCGATATTGCGGTTCGGGAGAGAACATGGTGACGTACGAAGTCGACGGGACGGCGTATGGCTGCCATATGTTCACCCCGCTCGTGCTTGGAAAGGAACGCGCCCTCCAATTGCGCGAGATGAATCTGGCGGACGATAGAATAGAGATGGACGACTGCTGCAGGGATTGTGTCCTGGCCGACTATTGTTCAACCTGCATGGGATTCAACTACCGCTACAGGGGCAGCCTCGGACACAAGGACATGAACTTCTGTCTCATGAACCTGGCGATGGCCGAAGTGGCGTGTGAATTCCAGACGGCGGCGCTGGCGCGCGAGTCCAGTTTCTCGAAGACAGAGGCTGAGTTCGCAAAGTCGGTCTTGAGTGCGCAGCCCGTCCTTTCCCATTTCGACTGCGCAGTTTCGGTTGCGCCGTTTGTCTTAGACGATTGCAAGAACGCAAGGAAAGGAGGTGAGAAGAATGAAGATGGATCTGCAGAAAATCAAGTCGATGCTTGAAGCCTATCAGTCCGAGCATGGCTCCGTGTCCACGCATTCACATGAGAACGTGAACTACACGTCCTGCACTGGATGCTATACGAGCGGTGGCTGCCATGGGACGTGCAGGGGTACGTGCAGCAGCACATGCAATGTGTATTGATCGAACGGCATGACAGTCGAGCGCCGCCATGCGTCCAAGTGGCGCATGGCGGCCTATGCGACGATTCGTCTCCATGCATTTACAAGAGAACCCATGGAAGGTGCAGCGATGGCAACAGATGTCGAAGAAGGAGTTCGCGTTGGGCGCAGGACGGTACTGCTGCTTGTGACGGGGGCGTGCAACCTCAAGTGCAAGTACTGCTACGAGGAACACAAGCGCAATCTCAAGATGGAGCCCGGGACCGCGAGGCGAATCGTAGACGACGAGCTGAGGCGCGAAAGCGAAGAAGAGGTGGAGTTCGTCTACATGGGCGGCGAGCCGCTTCTGGCGTTCGACGTAATCAAGGCGACGACGGAATGGGCTTGGGACAAGTGGAAGAACCGGCGGAGGTTTCATTTTTCCATGCGGACAAATGGGACTCTGCTGACGCCGGAGATCGCCGAATGGCTGCGAGACCATAGGTCGCTGGTGAAGGTGGGGTTGAGCCTTGACGGCATTCAGGCGGTACAGTCCGGAAACAGGGGAACGGGCGAGGGCGACATAGACGTGAAGTTCTTTGTGGAGAACTGGCCGGACATGGGCATCAAGGCGACAATCTTCAAGGATTCCGTCGCCTTTCTCCACCAGTCCGTGATTTCCTTCGCCGAAAGCGGATACCTTGCGCATTTTGCAATAGGCGAGGGAATGCTCTGGGATGACGCCTCGGTGAAAACCCTGTCGGACGAGTATGCGAAGATAGTGGAGTACGCGCTCGGGCATCCGGAATGGACGAATTTCGACGGCGTCTTCACAATGAAGCCAGACCTGTTCTATCCTGATGCGCCCATGGAGGAACTTCCGTACTGCGGGCTTTCAAATGGAATCGTCGCCTATTGGATGACGGGCGAGGCGTATTCATGCCACATGATGACGCCTCTCGTGCTTGGCGACGAACTCTCGGCGAAGTGCAGGGCGTGTGCGATTCCGGAGAGAATAAAAGTGGACGAGGCCTGCCGGGGATGCCCCATCGTCCGGCAATGCAAGAACTGCGTTGCCATGAACCTCAAAATGACTGGGCGAATGGAGACTTCCGCCGCACTTCGCACGACGTGCGCGGCACAAAAGGCTCTTGCGCGCGCGTGTGCGCTCCTTTTTCTCGGAAAGCTTCAGAAGTCGCTTGAGCATGGAGAAGCCGTTTCCGGCGAGCGCATTGCCATGGGGGAAAAATGCCTCAGGCTGTTGGCGGATTTTGGGGCATAAGGACGAGAAGATGACAAGAAGCGGCAAAGTGTATTTCATCACCGGGGCTGTCGGGCCGGAAACGCTGTCAGATTTCATTGCATACCTCAAGACGGTTCCGGACGATGAAAAGTCCATAAGCGTCATACTCCAGTCGTCGGGCGGACTTGTGTCCATTGCCTTCGCCATTGCCTCGTTGATCGAGTCGCTGCCCTGTTCTGTGCGGACCGTGAACTTCGGCAACGTGGATTCCGCGGCGAACATCATATTCGCGGCGGGGGACGAGCGCATCGCGGGGGAGTTTTCCTCGTTTTACGTCCATGACGTGCAGAAGGAGCTAAATGGAAGGTTCTCGTCTGGGGACCTGAAGTCGCTGGCGCGTGAAATAGACGCGGATTCAAGGCGCATTCGGACTTTCCTTGCCGAAAGGACTGGAACGGACGAAGGGGAGTGGGAAAGGCTGATGTCCGAGGGCGTCGTGCTTGACGGTGATGCCGCCTTGAAGATGGGGCTTGCCACAAGAACGTGCGGACGAACTGAATTTGGCGAACTCTTGCGCGAGGCATGGCGGGCAGGAGGACAAGATGAGACGCGATGACGAAAATGCCCTGAACTGTGTTTTCCTGCTTTTCGCCATGCCGAGGAAATGCACAATGGCGTTTCTTTCCGCAGCGATCGAGGCCTTGCGCCTGTCGTCTCCGATTCTCATGGGAGTCCTCACGGACAGGTTGGTGGGCCGTTCGGATTGGCGCGTCGTATGCCTTTTCGCCGTATTGCTGTTTTCCGCGGAAGGGCTGATGGCGCTGTTCTCGTATGCGAAATCGGTTGTGGAGATCAAGTCGTTTGCGAGCCTGGGCAGAAACGTCTTCGTCTGGTATTGGAATGCCGTTTCGCAAAGCAGTCTTTCCGTGTTCTTCAACAACTCGCAGGGGGTGTGGCGAGAAAGGCTGACGCATGACGTACACACGGTTGTGCAGTCCGTTCGCCATGTGTTCTGCGGTGTGTTTGGAGTGGTGGTGTTTTTCGTCGGGAACTGCCTCTTTGTCTTTCGCGGAAACTGGCGGCTGTATCTTATCTTCCTTGCGGCCATCGCCATTGGCGTTTTGACGTATCTGTGCTTCAAGAAGAAGATTCTGGCGGCTGCGGAAAAGTCCCGGCGCGGATGCTATGCCATGAGCGAAACCCTGCATGGAATCCTGCGTCTGCATCCATTGCTTTCCGTGCACGGCAGAGTCGGACGATATCGCGAATCGCTTCGGAATGCAATGGCGCATACGACGCTCCGCGACGTCAGGCTGTGGATCGTATTCGCGCAGAACACGTTTTTCCTTGATTTGATGTTTTGGCTTGTCCGTATCGGAATGTTCGCCTTCTGCATTTATGACGTGCTCAGGGGCGTGATGACGCCAGGCGAGCTGATCGCGTTTCTGATATGCGTCGACCGATTGCTGCAGGGAGTGTCGAACGCAATGCAGCTTTTCCCCGAAATAGTTGCGGGAATCGACACGCTGCAGGCCATGCGCGCTTCGCTTAAGCCGCGTGGGGCGACATTCGTCGCGACACGCGGTACGTCGTCCGTATCGCGTGAAGAGCGGGATTGGGCTGTTCGATGCAGTGGCGTTTCCTTCCGCTATGGAAACAACAGGTCGTTGTTTTCCGATTTCTCGGTGACGCTCGGACGGTCTGACGTGTGCGTTTTTCTCGGAAGAAACGGAATCGGGAAAAGCACTCTGTCCAAATTGCTTCTGGGCGTTCTCGAACCGTCATGTGGAACGGTGGAGCGCAACGTCGACAGGATTGGATGGATTCCGCAGGACGCGGGCATCCTGAACGACAGCGTGCTTGAGAACGTCCGGCTGCGGGACGATGGGATTTCGCTGTCTGCGGTGGAAAAGGCTGTCATGACGTGCGGCATTTCTGATTGGGTCGATTCCCTGCCGCATGGGCTGTTCACCCGCGTGTCGCATGGCGGGGTGTCCGGAGGGCAGCTGCAGCTGCTGTCCATAGCGCGGGCGCTGGTGCGCGATCCGGACTTCCTTGTCGTCGACGAGATATCGAACAACCTCGACATCGTGATGAGGCAGAAGGTGTACGAAGTCCTGAAGGCCTGCGCCAGGGGCCGGTGCGTCGTGCTGATCTCGCATGACGTCGAAAGCATAAGGCTCGCGAATCGCCTGTTCTTCCTGGGAGAGGGCGGAATCGAGGAACTGCCGGGGGGAACGACAGAGGATGACGTCCGCAGAAGAATGTCGCGGTGAAGTCGCGCGGGCAAGGGCGCCGTCCGCGGCCGCGCCTTTAGGGGCGGGCGGATGCACGGCGTGAAACTTTTTGGAAATCACACTTGCGGCGAGGCGTGTTTTTTGATAAACTATCTTGCGTTTCAGATGGCGAGAGTAGCTCAATTGGTAGAGCATCAGATTGTGGATCTGAGGGTTGCGGGATCGTGCCCCGTCTCTTGCCCCATCGATTTCCGTCCGTGGTTTAGCCGGACGGTTTTTTGTTTAGAAGGAGTCGCATGATGACTGGCAGGTCGCTGGAAGAGCGGTATCTCCGCAAGATATTGAACTCCAAGGTCTACGACGTGGCGATTGAAAGCCCTCTTGAAGAGGCCGCCGCGCTTTCGGCGAAGCGCGGAAACAGATTCCTTCTCAAGCGCGAGGACCTCCAGTGCGTCCATTCCTTCAAGTTGCGCGGGGCGTACAACAAGATGTCGCGGCTTTCGGCGGAGGAGCTTGAAAGGGGTGTGCTGGCCGCGTCGGCGGGGAATCACGCGCAGGGCGTGGCGCTGTCCGCGAGGCGTCTTGGGTGCAGGGCGACGATCGTCATGCCGGTCACGACGCCGGAGATAAAGATCTCGTCGGTGAAGGCCCTTGGAGCGTCGATCGTGCTTGCGGGCGATTCGTATTCGGACGCGGCGGCGGAGGCGGCGCGTCTTGTGAGGGAGAAGTCGTACGTCTTCATCCCGCCGTACGACGATCCGGACGTCATTGCCGGGCAGGGCACCGTAGCCATGGAGATCCTGCGTCAGAACCCGGGGCCGCTGGACGCCGTGTTCGTGCCGGTCGGCGGCGGCGGATTTGCGGCCGGCGTCGCCGTCTACGTCAAGGCCGTCCGCCCATCGGTCAAGGTCTTCGGCGTGGAGCCGGTGGATTCGGACTGCATGGCGCGTTCGATCAAGGCCGGGCGCAGGGTCGAGCTCCCGCAGGTGGGCCTTTTCGCCGACGGCGTGGCGGTGAAGAAGCCCGGAAAAATCACGTACGACCTCTGCCGGCGCTTTCTTGACGGCATTGTCCGCGTGACGACGGACGAGACGTGCGCGGCGATCAAGGACATCTTCGAGGCGACGCGGGCCATCTGCGAGCCGGCGGGGGCGCTGGCGCTTGCCGCCGCGAAGCAGTATTCGGAGGCGAAGGGGAAGAAGGGGGAGACGTACGCCTGCATAATCTCCGGCGCGAACATGAACTTCGACCGCATCCGCTTCGTCTGCGAGCAGACGGAGATCGGCGAGCGGCGCGAGGCCATCCTCGAGTGCCGCATTCCCGAGAGGCGCGGCGCGTTCAAGGCGTTCGTCAGGCAGCTTGGAAAGCGCAATGTCACGGAGTTCAACTACCGTTATTTCGATCCCGGCAAGGCGTACGTCTTCGTTGGACTTTCCGTCGCGGACCGCGAGGAGACGAAGAAGATCATAGCGCAGCTCACGGCGGCGAAGATAGGGACGATCGACCTCTCGGACGACTCTCTCGCCAAGGAGCACATCCGCCACATGGTCGGCGGGCACACACGGGGCATTCGCGACGAGGTCGTCAATTCCGTGGAGTTCCCGGAGCGCCCTGGCGCCCTGGCGGACTTCCTTGAGGCCATCTCAAACCGCTGGAACATAACGCTCTTCCACTACCGCAACCACGGCGCCGACCACGGCAAGGTGCTTGTGGGGATGCAGGTGCCGAAGGAGGAACGCCCGGCGTTCAACCGGGCGATCCGCGAACTCGGATACATCTGCAGGGACGTCTCGTCCAACCCGGCCTACCGCCTGTTCCTTGGGAACAGGGACTAGGCGGTGGGCTGGACGACGCGATGCCTGCCGCGGCAGTTGCTGCAGAAGAAGTCGGCTCCCGCCCAGGTCGTCTCCTCCTCGCGACCGCACTGCTTGCACGCGCGGACCGCGCGTTCGCGCACGAGCTTCATCTCCTCCGCGTGGTCGTCAAGGTACGCCGGCCTGAAGTCGTTTATGCGCGACTTCATGAACAGCGACTGGCGGCTCTTGTCGCCGTCGTCGCGCAGTCCGACGATCTGGAAGCGCTTGCCCATCAGCCGCGCGCGGCGGATGGCGGGCGCGTAGTCCGCGTCGTCGCTGAACAGGACAGCGACGTCGAACGCGCCCGGCTGGGCGGCGTAGAAGAGCATGGATGAGGCGAGGGACATCTTTATCCACCCCTCGCCAATGCCGGAGTCGAGTTCGTGGATCTCCGTCTCGTATCCGCAGTTGCGCTCAAGGAAGCCGTAGAAGGCATACTGCTTGGAGGTGTTGAAGCTGGTGCGCGGCGAGGGGACGGTGCCGAAGTAGAAAGTGCGGACAAGCGACACGTCCTCGTCCAGCTGGTCCGCGACGTCCTCGCAGAAGATCTTCGGAAGCCTTCGGTAGTCTATTTCAAAGCCGTTCGCTTCGTTCAACTTCGCGAAAAGCGCAGTTCGGCTGCGATACAGCCACGCGCCGTCGATGAACACCATTGCTTTCAGCGACATATAGGCACACCCCTCTTTTGGTTACGTATGTTGCATTGGATGCATTGACACGGCCGGCCCTACTTCGAGCCCTCAGGAGAATTCAGCAGCCAGGGAATCGAATCTCCGCCCTTTTCGCCGACGACGACCGTTTCAGTCTTTCGCACGGTCTTCTTTCCGTCTGCCGTCTGCGGGGGCTTCTGCCCTGCGACCGCCGGCGCGGGACTGGCGGCGGGCTTTTCCGCGGCGGTCGGCTTGGCGGCGGCGTCCGCTTTCTTCTCGTCGGACTTCTTCTCCTCGGCGCGCCGCCTGACCTCGTTCGTCTTCCTGACGAGCTCGGCGAGTTCCTCGTCGTCCCCCTCGTTCTGCTTGAAGTAGTCGATGGCCTTGCCCGCGTCCTGACGCCGTCCTGCGGACTTGGCATTCGGCGCGGCAGGCCTTGCCGCCGAAGCGGGCGTTGCCGGCCTTGCTGCGGGAAAGGCCTTTGCCTGGGGATGTCCTGCGTCTTTCGCCTTTTCGGCGTCCTTGCGCGCGTAGTGTTCGGGATAGAGTCGGCGGCGGTGCTGCTCGATCTCCGCCTGACGCCTGTCCTCCTTGAGCTTCTCGCGCGCCTCCTTTATCTTCTGGCGCTCCGCGTCGAGCGCTTCGTGCTGCCGTCGCAGCTCCTCCTTGAGGCGGAGCATCTCCAGCGTCTCCGCCGGCTGCGAAACGGCAGGCTGCGTGGCCGCCGGCGCGGGGACGGCCTGTGGAGCGGGCTGGACTGGCGCTGGGGCGGGAGGCTGGAGCTTCTGGCGGGCGGATTCCGAAATGGCCTCGGCGAGGGATTCGAGTTTCTTCAGAAGCGGCTTGACGACCGAATCGCCGTCTGTCGGTTGCGGTTGGACGGCGGCGACTGGCGGTTGGACGGCGGCGTTGCGTTCGCGCAACGCCACGTCCAGGAGCCTGTCCGAAAGCGACTGGTTGCGGTTGATTACCGTCGTCAGGACGAGCGTGAACGTCACCACGACCACGATCAGGAGGATGACGAAGAAGACGGAAAGGCCGAGCATCCGCTTACGCGACTTCGCCTGCTCCGCGTCCACGTATTCCTGGAACGCCTTTAGCACTGGGAAGTCCGCCATGTTCCCCGTCTGCCCGAAGACGCTTACAGCGGACGTCGGGCCGCCCTGCGCCCTCTGCGGTTCGTTTGCCGTCTCGTCGTTCATATTTTCCTCACATCTTCCATAAACGGTTTGCAACTTGAAACTGCCAGCATTCTACCATCAATCGGCGCGGAATGCAAGCGAGCCGTCTGCGATTATGGTATAATCCTCCGCCTATGGAAACCATCTACACAGTTCTTGGGATAGCGGCGTGCGTGCTGCTTTTCTCGCTGGCGATATTCATCCACGAGTTCGGCCATTTCATTGTCGCGAAGGCCCTGGGCTTCAAGGTCGAGGTGTTTTCTATCGGCTTCGGCCCCGCGCTGTGGAAGATGAAGCGCGGCGACGTGGAGTACCGCATCTCCGCCATTCCGTTCGGCGGCTACGTCGCGCTGCCGGAACTCGACCCGGAAGGCACGAAGGCAATCGAGAACGGGCGGACGAAGGCGGGCGCCGATGTGGAGAAATCTGCCCCCAAGCCGCCGTGGAAGCGCATTGCCGTCGCGTTCGCGGGCCCCTTCGGCAACATCGTCCTGGCCGTTGTCCTTGCGCTGCTGCTGGCCGCCGTGCCGAACGCCAGGTTCGGCGAGACGCTGGCGGAGATCGGGAAGACGCTGCCGGGCGGGCCGGCGGAGAAGGGCGGGATGCTCGCCGGCGACATCGTCCGCTCCGTCAACGGCCATTCCGTCAGGACGTGGAGCGAAATGCAGACGGAGCTGCAGATCTCCGGCGGACGCCCTGCGGCGGTTGAGGTCGACCGTGCCGGCTCTTCCGTCAAGCTGGAGATTGCGCCGAAGCGCGACGAGGTGACGAGCGCGTGGTTCATCCAGGCCGTCTCCACCACCAACGGCTGCGGCGCCGCGGCGTGGATGCCGGACCGCAATCCGCTGGTGCAGCTGAAGTGGGACCTGATGTCCATTTCCCGCGTCCTCAAGGCCCTCGTCACCCCGAAGGAGGCGAAGTCGGCCGCGCAGGCCCTTGGCGGCCCCGTGATGATCGCGGAGGGGCTTTACAACCAGGTGCGCCGCAACGGATGGGACGCGATTGGCTTTCTCCGGTTTCTGAACGTGAACCTGGCCGTCCTCAATCTGCTGCCAATCCCCGTCCTCGACGGCGGGCTGATTCTCTTCGCGCTCTTCGAGCTGCTCTTCCGCAGGCGTCCGCCGAAGAAGCTGGTGGACGGACTTTCCATGACGTTCATGTGGCTCTTCCTTGCGCTGATGGCGTTTCTCGTCTACCGCGACGTGGCGCGCAGCCGCCGGATGCACTCCGCGATGGCGGAGTGGGAGGAGAGACGGAAGGTGGCCGAGCGCGAACGCGAGAGGCTGGAGAGCTTCCGCCCGGCGTTCGACCTCGGCGGCGACGCCGGCGAATGCTCGGAATGCGCGGCGCCGGCGGACTGCGGGAAGGGCAGGTAGGGTCAGCCCATGGCAAGGCGCGGGGACACGCGGTCGATGAAGGTCGGCGCGCTGCCGGTTGGCGGCGGGGCCCCGGTGTCCGTGCAGACGATGGCGACCGCCGATCCGCACGACGAGCGCGCGCTTGCCGCGCAGGTTCTCCGATGCGCCGAGGCGGGCGCCGACGTCGTGCGGCTCGCCGTCCCCGACGAGACGGCGGCGGAGGTCCTGGGGCGCGTCCGCAGGTCGTCGCCCGTCCCGCTCGTCGCCGACGTGCATTTCGACCACCGCCTTGCGCTTGCGTCGATCGCCGCCGGTGCGGACGCGCTTCGCCTGAACCCCGGCAACATAGGCGGGCGCGACAAGGTCCGCGCCGTCGCCGCCGCCGCGAAGGCGCGCGGCGTCCCGATCCGGGTCGGCGTGAACGGCGGGTCGCTTGAGCGCGGGGAGACGCTCGTCTCTTCCGCCCTGAAGCACGTCGCCATCCTGGAGGCGGAGGGCTTTCGCGACATGGTCGTCTCCGTGAAGGCGAGCGACGTCGGGCGGACGCTTGCGGCGTACCGCGAACTTGCGGAGCGGACGGACTGTCCGCTCCACCTCGGCGTGACCGAGGCCGGGACGTTCCTGCCCGGCACGGTCCGTTCCTCTGTCGCCCTCGGCATTCTCCTCGAAGAGGGAATCGGCGACACGGTTCGCGTGTCGCTCACCGACGCGCCGGAGCGCGAGGTGCGCGTGGGCCTTGAGATCCTGCGCTCGCTTGGGCTCCGCGCGCCCGGCGCCGCGGTCACGAGCTGCCCCACGTGCGGACGCACGCGGGCGGACGTCTTTCGCGTCGCGGCGCAGGTGGAGGAGGCCCTTGACGCGCTCTACCGCCGCGTTCCGTCCGCGCCGCAGGCTAAGGTTGCCGTGATGGGCTGCGTCGTCAACGGCCCCGGGGAGGCGCGCGATGCCGACGTCGCGCTATGCGGCGCGGTTGGCGAATTCATCCTCTATCTCCGCGGCAGACCGATTGGTCGCTGCGGCGAGGCGGACGCCTGCCGCGCGGTCGTCGACCTCGTGGAACGCATGGGACGCGGCGATTGGCCGGCGTCGTGACAGGAGAACGGACATGGACATTTCCCTCCTCATAAACAGGTTCAACGTGAAGGGGCGTCTCGTCACGCTCGTCCCGTTCGGAAACGGAAACATCAACGACACCTTCCTGGGCGTCTTCCGCAATACGTTCACGGAGACGCAGGTCGTCCTCCAGCGCGTGAACAGGTCGGTCTTTCCGCGTCCGGAGTCGATCATGCGGAACATGCACAACATCACCCTCCACTGCCACCTGAAGCTGGAGGAGGATTCCAGGGCCGGACGCGACGACCGCGTCTGGCAGATGCCGCGGATCGTCAAGACGAAGGACGGCGAGGACTTCGTCGTGGACGAGAACGGCGACGTCTGGCGCGTCATCACGCGCATCCTCTCCGCCCACGCCTTCGACACCGCGCAAAGTCCGGAGCACGCCCTCGAATGCGGAGCCGCCATGGGCCACTTCCACTATCTCGTCTCCGACATGGACCCCGATTCGGTCGAGGACCCCCTCCCCGGCTTCCACGTCACGAGCGGCTACCTTGCGCAGTACGACGAGACACTCGAATCCCCCGCCGCGCGAGAGATCCTGAACTCCTCCATGGAGGCCCGCCGCCTCGCCAAGTACATTGACGAGCGGCGCGACTTCGCCGTCTCGCTCGAGCGCGCCGAGGCCGGCGGGGAGCTCCGCAAGCGAATGTTCCATGGCGACCCCAAGGTGAACAACATAATGATAGACGACTTCACTGGCAAGGGCACGGCGATGATCGACCTCGACACCGTCTCGCCGGGCTTGATGCACGTCGACGTCGGCGACGCCGTCCGCTCCATATGCAACCCCGCCGGAGAGGACGAGCTGAACCTCGGAAAGGTGACGTTCGACGAAACGCTTTTCCATGCGTTCATGAAGGGCTACCTGAAAGAGGCGGGCGCGTTCATGACGGACGCCGACCGGGCGTATCTCTACGACGCGATACGCCTTCTCCCGTTCGAGCTCGGCCTGCGCTTCTTCCAGGACTACCTTGCCGGCGACAGGTACTTCAAGGTCCGCCAGCCGGGATGGAACCTGAACCGCGCCCGCGTGCAGTTCCGCCTCTGCGAGACGATTGAGGCGCGGGAGCTCACCATAAGGAACATGCTGGAGAGGCTGTGACGATGAAAAACGCATTCCGCTTTCGCGCCTTCGCGCTTCGCCCGTTCGCCGCCGCGGCAGTCGCCGCGTTCGCGGCCGTTTTCGCGCCCGCCCCTTCGTCCGCCGCCGCGCCAGACGACCAGTCGCTCCGCGCGTGGGCGGACGGCGCATGGGAGCGCGTGATGTCGCGCTTCTTCTGCGAGAGGACGGGCGGGATATACGCCTGCGAGCCGAAGGACGTCTCGCCCGCCGCCGATTTCCCCGGCGGACTGCTCAAGGTCGAGGCCGGCTACGGCGTCGGGCTTGAGGACTGCGCCATCTTCGGCGGCGTCGCGCTCTCCGGTCTTCTCGACAAGTACGAGGTCACGCGCCTCCCGGAGGTGCGCCGGGACGCCTCGCGCATCGCGCGCGGGCTCATGAACCTGGCCTCCGCCCATCCGTACCGGGGCTTCGTCGCGCGCGGACTCTGCGTCGAGGACGGCACGTCGATCTGCCGCCTTTCCTCGCGCGACCAGGTCACGCACTGGGCGCACGGGCTTGCGAAGTACTTTCTGAGCGGACTTGCCACGGACGGCGAGAAGGCCGAGATGCGCCTCCTCTTCACGGAAGTCTCCGAGCGGATGCTGCGGAACGTCACGGAGGCGAATGACTGGAACTTCCTCCAGGCGGACGGCACCGCGGACCCGCGCGGCGTGTGCAAGATGCGCCGGACGTATCCGCACGAGGCCGCCCGCCTCGCCATGGTCTACGCCCTCACGTGGCGCCTGACCGGCGACGCGAAATGGAAGGAACAGTACGAAGGCCTTCGCGAAGAGGCCCTGGACGGATCGTGCGCGCTTGCGACCGCCCCCGACTCGCTTGTGCGCGGCATGATGCCTGACTACTCGCTCGCGCAGATGAACACCTCGCTCGAGGCCCTGCTGTGGGTGGAGAGGGACGAGATCATGCGCGCGCGGATCGTCCGCGCAATGGCTGTCTGCGCAAAACTCGCCGCCGGTCGGACGCCCGCGCGCAGGGGGAACGAGACGCGCTATCTCTGCGGCTGCGCGGAGCTCCATCTTGCGCAGCTCATGACGCCGGCGTCCGCGTTCCCGTACGCGCCGGAGCAGCGCGACATTCTTGCCTCGGCCATCGTCCACGTCCCGGTGGAACGCGCCAGCTCCTGCCGCGCCGTCCATCTCTTCGCCGCATACTGGCGTCTGATGCGCGTCGGCCTCTTCGGGGACGCGCGGCGAAATCCGCGTTGATTCGCAGACGTGGCATACGTGGTATAATGTCCGCATGGAAAAGATCACGACAGACATCTACACGTTCGCGAAACTTCGGGTGAACGGCTTCACGTACGTCGACAAGACGGATCGCATCCTGCCGTTCGTCGACTTGTCGCGTGGCATCCAGTTCTTCCTCGCCCGCCCGCGCCGGTTCGGGAAGTCGCTGCTCGTCTCCACTCTAAAGTCGCTTTTCCAGGGGAAACGGGAACTCTTCAATGGACTTGCCATCGAGCCGCAGTGGGACTGGACGAAGTCATATCCCGTCGTCCATCTCGACATGGGGTCGATGCACGCCGGCACGGTGGCGGAGTTCGAGAAGCTTCTCCTGTGGCGTCTTGCGCACTGCGAGGACGAACTGGGGCTTGCGCATTCGGACGAGACGATTCCGCAGGCGCGCTTTCAGAGCGTCTGCGAGCGGGCGGCGGCGAAGTTCCCCGCCGGCCAGATCGTCATCCTCATCGACGAGTACGACAAGCCGCTTTTGGAACACCTCTGCAGACCGGAGGTGGAGGAGTTCCGCGCCGCGCTCAAGTCGTTCTACTCGGTCGTCAAGACCTGCGAGAGCCTCCAGCGCTTCGCGCTCGTCACCGGCGTGAGCAAGTTCTCCAAGGTCTCCATCTTCTCCGACCTCAACAACCTCGTAGACCTCACGCTCGCGGCCGACGCGGCCACGCTCCTCGGCTACACGCACGACGAGGTGAGGCTGTACTTCCCCGAAAGGCTCGAGGCGCTTGCCGCTGCAAATGGAATGACAGCCGAAAAGGCGTTTGACGAAATCGTCAGGCTGTACGACGGCTACCGCTTCGAGGAGAACGCGGAGCGGGTGTTCAACCCCGTCTCGCTCGGACGCTGCCTCGCGGAGAGGAAGTTCAACTCATGCTGGTACGAGACGGCCACGCCGACGTTCCTCGTGAACATGCTGCGCGCGCATCCGCAGGACGTCTCCGACCTGACCGTCTCGGAGGCGCAGCTCGGGTCGTACGAGCCGAGCGACCCCGCCGTCGAGCCGCTTCTCTTCCAGACCGGATATCTGACGATTCGCGACGCGGAGGCGGTGGCCGGAAGCCGCGTCTACCGCCTTCGCTTTCCGAACGAGGAAGTTCGGACGGCGTTCAGCGAATCGCTCATGAAAGCGTACTCCAGTCTTGGAGAGACCGCCTTCACGCGCGCGAAGCTTGACTGCTATTACGCGCTCGTGGCGCACGACCTTCCCGCGTTCTTCAAGTCGCTCGCCGTCCTCTTCGCGAACGTCCCCTACGACCTCACCGACCGGCAGAACGAGCAGACCTGGCAGGCGATTCTCGTCGTGATCCTGAACTTCCTCGGCCTCCGCGCCGTTCCGGAGGAGCGCACGAACGCCGGCCGAATCGACATGACGATCCGCGCGGGCGAGGAGATCTACGTCGTGGAGCTGAAACTGGACGGCTCGGCGCCGTCCGCCATCTCGCAGATCCTGAAAAAGCGCTACCACGAGAAGTTCCTCTCGGAGGGGAAGCGCGTCACGCTCGTCGGAATCAACTTCTCCACCAAGAGGCGCGGCGTCGCCAGCTGGCGGTCGCGGGTGGTCAAGTGATTGTGGAAACCCCGCCTTTCCGCCTCGCCGGCCGAGTTGCGGATACGGACTGGCTGTGGTAGAATGTTGTCTGCGAATTTGTTGTTTGAACATGATTTTACAGGTAATCGGAAAGGATGGAACGATGTCGTTTAAGGGACTGGGGTTGATGGCCGCCTGTGCGCTGCTGCTGGCGGGGTGTGTGAACGCTGATTTTTCCGCCTCGCACCGCGTCGACGTCGACGACGAGTCGATGGACGGCGGAATCTCGTCTGCGGACGTCCGCACCGTCGCCTCCCGCATGGGGCCGGCGATTCTTGGGCTTCCGGAGGTCGCCGACGGGCAGATTCCCGTTCGTATCAAAATGGCCGATGTCAAGAACACGTCGCGCTTCTTCATCGACCGCGACCTGTTCGCGAAGCGTCTGCGGGTGGAGTTGAACCGTTACGGCGCAGGGCGGGTTCGCTTCCTTGACAGGAACGAAAGAAACCAGGCGGCGCGGGCGCAGGTGCTGCGCGACCGCGAGGTTGAGGAAGTGAGGAAGCGCATCCGCGATCTCGGACGGGAGATTGGAGCGCATCCCCTTTTCCAAAATGCCGCCAAGCCGGCGAAAGTCGCGGTCATTCCCGTGCTGAACGCCAATTTGGTGAACATGAACGCGGACAGTTTCACCGCTATGCTCCGCGGCGAAATCGTCTCCGCCGCAGGCGGAAAGTTGCAGTTCCTCATGCCGGGCCACACGCAGGGGGCGGACTATTATCTGACCGGGCAGTTCTATCCGGAAAGCCTCAAGAAGGAGGGCATAATCAACCTTGCGGAATACATAGACGTCATTGACAGGCGCGTGAAGTCCGGCAAGTCGCTCTACCTCGGCTTTGATTCGGTGCATTCGCCTTCCAACGGCACGGACGTCGTGATGACATCCCCGCAGGAGACCATCCTTGCCGAGATGGTTAGGGATCCGGCCTATCGCGCGAATCCCAATGTCGACAAGCGGCTGAACGTCATGATCGTGAAGCCGTCCGACATGGTCAGCGTCTACGAGAAGACGGTCAGCCTTGACCGTCGTTTCGGCGACAATTCCGGAAAGGCGGACTTTGTACTTTCCTGCGAGATCTCCGGGATGAGCCAGTCGGCGAACGGGGCGACGTCGGACTATCTGCTCGTCTCCGTGTCGCTCGTCGAGCCGGAGTCGAACGAGGTTGTCTGGGAAGACGCCTATGAAGTCAAGCGCATGTCGCGGGTGGGAATCGTCTACCGCTGAATGCCGATGGTACGGAAAGAAGGTTGAAATGAGATTCGTGTTTTCGTCTGCCGCAATTGCGCTTGCCATTCTCCTGCCGTCGGCAGGGTGCTATTCGGTGAAAAGTCTGAGCAAGGTCCCCGAACGGCGTTTGGCGGGCGAGGGAACGGTCGTCTTCACCCGTCCCGAGCAGTATACGCCCCTGTTCGGCTCGCATTCGCCTCGTGAGTACTTCGAAGTCGCATACGAGCGTTTTTCGCGCAATGCCGCAGGACAGGCGGTAGTGGAGGTCGGCATTCGCTATCGCGGCGGCGTTCACTGGACGGACTGGCATCGGTCCATGCCGCAGAACGTCACGATTGGGGCCAGATGCAATTTCTACGACACGCCCTCCGCGCAGGCCGGCGGGGCGATCGTCTATTCCACGAACCGCGAGCGCATCGTGCTGCAGCGTGGCGAGACGTATCCGTATCGCGCGACGTGTCCCGTCCTCTCCGCCGCCGGATATCAGCTTGTCCTTGGGGAATGAACGCATGAGGACGTTTGCTAGATGTGCGGCGGGCGTTCTGCTGTTCGGGGCTCTTTGCGGATGCCGCACCTCGTCGGGGACGATTGTCTACAAGTCCGAGGCGGAACTTGACGCGATGGAGATGCAGGACGCCGAGGCGGCGCGTCTGTTCGCGGCCGGGAAATACGAAGACGCCGAACGTCTGTTGCTGCGTCTTGCGGAAGAGGAGACTGTCAGCCGGCCGCTCTACGACCTGGAGCGCGTCAGCGTGCTGCTCATGCAGGGCCGCCATGCCGAGGCGCATGAGCTCATGACGGCTCTCCGTCGGGAGTTCGACGTGATGTTCGACGAGAGGTCGGAGGCCGAGGCGACGTCTCTGTGGCATGGCGAAAACAGGAAACTGTTCAAGGCCGACGTCCATGAACTGGCGACGTTCTATGCGCTTCTGGCCATGTCGTACGTTCAGCGGGATGAATGGGACGAAGCCGAACGCTGCGTCAAGAACGGGCTTCTCGCCGATTCCGCAAACACGGACGACGCCCGGTACAACTCGGACTATGCGCTTCTGCACTATCTTGGATATCTGGTCTGCCGGAAAACGGGGCGAGACGAGGACGCAAAAGGATATCTGGCCGACATGAGGCTTTCGATGGGGGCGTGTGCGCCTATTGCGGACGAACTCGTCAGGAAGACGCCCATGCCTAATGCGTTCCTTGTCCTGTGGTGCGGGAATCCGCCGTCGTTCGTGCGAGGCGGCGAGTACAGTCAAATCCGCCATGTCGTCCCGGGGTCGAGGAATTGCGTTTCATCTGCGCTCGTGAGCATCGACCGCGGACGCCGGTCATGGGCGACGGGCGGCTGGGCGGACGTCAATTTTCAGGCCAGGACGCGAGGCGGGCGTGAAATGGATTCGGTCCTTGCGGACAAGGCCGCCGTCAAGACCGGCTTCAGGGCGTCCGGCAACGTCATGTTTGCCATTGGCATGGCCTTGCTTGCAAACGACCAGACATACGTGAAATGCATCGGAGGGGGATGCCTTCTGGCCGGCCTCGTCTCGCATGTCGCCGGCGCCTGCGTCAATCCCACTGCGGACGTCCGGCACTGGAAGAATCTGCCGGGGCAGTTCCTTGTCGTTCCGGTCTGCCTGTCGCCGGGCGACCATCGGGCCGACATCGACGCCTTCATTCTGCGTGACAAGGCGATGCAGAAAGCCGTGTCCATGAATATTCCGCAAGACCGCTTTTCGATTTTCCACGTGTCCTTGATGGACGATCCAGATAGAACCTATCCGTGCGACGGACCGTTTTTAAGGGCGTTGGAATTGTCCAAAGGCGCATTGACCACCCCGATTTCCAGTGACATGCCGGCGGAAATCGCGAGGTCGCCGATTGTGGAGGCGAAATGAGATTCTGTTTTTTCACGGTTTCCATGGCGCTTGCCGCCCTTGTCCTGCCCTGCGGCTGCTCCTCGTTCAGGTCTCCCAACCGCGTGGCGCGGCTTTCGGACATTCCGGACTATCGTCCGCCGGCGGGGAAGATGGATTGCTCGGCGAAGCTCTGCGTCTACCGCAGAATATCGTTTTTCCTTCCGAACGGGCAGACGTGGTATGCGGACGAGCCGATTGAATCGGCCCTGCGCAGAGCGGGGTTTGCCATTGTCACGCAGGAGCCGCTTCTCGTCGGGACCCTCGACTTCGTGGAGTCGCCGGATCTTGTCATAGAGCCTTTGCACGTATGGCAGAATCTTGAACAATGCCAGTCGGAGACGTGGCTCTATACGAAGGTCGTGGTTTCCGTCCGTCCGCCAGTCGAAGACCCGGCGGCGCTGCCGCCGTATCGGATCTTCCAGTCCGTCGCGCGCAGGAACCTTGGAAGAAAGGCGCCGAATGCGATTTCACTGGTCAGCCCAGACGTCAAGCGGTCTGGAATCGCCGCCGCGGTCGAAAACCTGCTCTGCGTGGATTCGTTCAGGGACGCGCTGCGAAAGCCGCGTTGATTCGCATTCAGTCGTTCCGAATGTGCATCCGCCCTTGGAAATGGTAAAATGGGGCAATCGCAAAAACAGAAGGAAAATGGAAATGAACGACGACACCGGCATTGACGCCGCCGCAGAGGCGTACGCAAGGAGATACGTGGACTTCCTTTCCGCGGCGAAGACCGAACGCCGCGCTTATTCCGAGGCGGTACGCCTTCTCAAGGCGAGGGGATTCGCGGACCTCGCCGAGGTGAAGACGCTCAGGCCTGGCGACAAGGTGTATCGCGGCTACCATGGGAAGACGCTCTTCGCCGCCGTCGTCGGCGCGTCTCCGATCCTTGACGGCATCCGGGTCGTCGGCGGACATACCGACGCGCCGCGCCTCGACCTGAAGCCGAAGCCGATATACGAGAAGGAAGGGCTTGTCTATTTCGACACGCACATGTACGGCGGCATCAAGAAGTACCAGTGGCTCGTCCTTCCGCTCGCGCTCTACGGGACGATAGTCAGAAAGGACGGCTCTGCCGTGGACGTCGCGATCGGCGACGACCCGGACGACCCCGTGTTCATGATAAGCGACATACTCCCGCACTTCGGCAAGGAGCAGCTTGACAAGAAGGCGAAGGACGTCGTGGCGGCCGAGGACATGGACGTCATCTGCGGCCTTGGCCGCGTGGAGGAGTTCTTCAGGGAACGCTACGGCGTCGAGCGCGACGACCTGCTGAGCGCGGAACTCGAAATCGTCCCCGCCGGAATGCCGCGCGAAGTCGGAGTCGACCGCTCGCTCATCGCGGCCTACGGACACGACGACCGCGTCTGCGCCTACGCCGGGCTTGACGCGCTGATGGAAATCGGCGGACGCGCGGCGCCGCCTGAGAAGACGTGCGCCGTCGTCCTCTGCGACAAGGAGGAAATCGGCAGCGTCGGCGCAAGCGGCATGGAGTCGTCCTTCTTCGAGAACACCATCGCGGAACTGCTCGACCGCCAGCTCTCCTCCATGCGCGACATCGACGTGCGCCGTGCGCTTGAGCGCTCGCAGATGCTCAGCGCCGACGTCTGCGCCGCAGGCGACCCGCACTTCCCCGACGCCGATTCGACCGGCAACGGGGCGAAGCTCGGCAAGGGACCGTGCGCGATAAAGTACACCGGCGCCGCGTCTAAAAGCGGTGCGTCCGACGCGCGCGCGGAGTTCGTCGCGGAGGTGCGCAGGGTGATGGACGGCGCGGGCGTCGTCTGGCAGATGGCCGAGCTCGGCCGCGCCGAGAAGGGCGGCGGCGGGACGATATCCAAGTTCATGGCCCGCTTCGGGATGGACGTCCTCGACTTCGGCACTCCGCTCCTCAACATGCACGCGCCCTGGGAACTCGCCTCGAAGCACGACTGCCACCAGACTAGGCAGGCCTATCTGGCGTTCATGGGGCAGTGACGCTTTCGGCAGCCGGCGGCCGCATCCAAAAGCCGGGCAACAAAGGAAATGGAGCTGACATGACTGCAAAACTGATGCTGGCGTCGATTCTCTGCGCCGGCGCCGCGTTCGGCGGACTGCTGGACAAGGCGTGGATCAAGGGCGAGACGGACAAGGACCCGATTGCCTACGGACTGAACGAGGAAATGACGTTCACGCTGACGGCGATGGACCTCGACGGCGCGATTCCGGCTGGCGAGTGGTTCCTCGACTGGAAACGCTCGGACGACTTTGGGAAGGTCGAGAAGGGGCGGATTCCTCTGGAGCAGATGCCGTTCACGTATAAGGCGAAGCTCGAAAAGCCCGGATTCGTCCGCCTCGAGGCGTACGTTGTCGACAAGGCCGGCAGACGCTACGCGAAGAAGTTCATGGGCGACGCGACGACGCCCGAAGGCAAGCGGGCGATGAACGCATTCGAGCGCTCGAAGAAGGCCGTCTTCTTCGACGGCGGCGCCGGCGCCGCCGTGGACGCTCTGCGCACGAAGCCCGAACCGGCCGACTTCGACGAGTTCTGGGCCGGGCAGTACGCGCGCCTCGACCGCGTTCCGATGAAGGCGGACCTGATTCCCGTGCGCTGCTCCAATCCCAGGGCGAGGATCTTCGCCGTCCGCATCGACTGCGCCGGCCTCCGCCCCGTGACCGGATACCTCACATGCCCGACCGCGGTGGACGAGGGCAAGACGTTCCCCGCCCGCCTTGAGACGCACGGCTACAGCGGCGACCGCTGCAACCACGGCACGCAGACGTGGGCGCGCGACGACGAGATCGTCCTCAACATCAACGCCCACGGCCTCAAACTCGTCGAGTTCGGCGCCACGGAGGCGGACACAAAGGCCCTTCGCTGGGAAGTGCGCTCGCACGACCAGTCCTACGCTTTCGACGCGAAGCAGAACGCCGACCCCGAAGTCGCCTACTTCAACGGCATGGTCCTGCGCGTCAAGCGCGCCCTCCAGTACCTGAAGACCGTCAAGGGTTGGAACGGCAAGGACCTGATCGCCTCCGGCGGAAGTCAGGGCGGCCTCCAGACGATCTGGGCGGCAGGCTGCGGCGAGGGCGTCACCCGCGCCGAATCCGGCATCACCTGGTGCTGCGACATGGCGATGAACAACGTCCGCCGCGAGCGCAAGATCTCGAGCGACGGGTGGTACATCCCCTGGACGGAGTCGATGGGCTACTACGACGCGGCGGTCTTCGCCAAGCGCATCCCCAAGTCCTGCCTCACGATCGTCACGCGCGCCGGTCTGGGCGACTACTGCTGCCCGCCGACCGGACTTGCGAAGCTCTGGAACAATCTGACCTGCCCGCGCAAGATTGTCTGGGTCCAGGGCTCCGAGCACGGCTACGTCCCGCCGGCCTATCCCACCCGCGACTGGGTGCGCGAAGAAGCCGCGAAGTGACGCTGGCTGACGTTTTCAACCGAAAGTGAAGGGATGCGGCGGGATTTCGCCGCATCCCTCACTTGGATTTCCTGCGCACTTCACCATCGTCTGTTTTTTTGATAGAATACGCAATCGTCTATCACATTTTTCTTTCCGGTTAAGGAGCAATACAGGATGAATACGGTTTTGATCGGTTCGCAATGGGGCGACGAAGGCAAGGGCAAGATCATCGACGTGCTGACCGACAAGGCGGACGTCGTGGTCCGGTACCAGGGCGGGTCGAACGCCGGGCACACCGTGATCGCCGAGGGCAAGAAGCGCGTCCTGCGCCTTATTCCGTCGGGCATCCTCCACGAGGGAAAGGTATGCGTCATCGGCAACGGCGTGGTGATGAACCCTCTTGACCTGATTCAGGAGATTGAGGCGATGCGCGCGACGGGCGTCGAGCCGAAGGGGCGGCTGTTCATTTCGACGAGGGCGCAGATGGTGATGCTCTACCACCGCGCGCTCGACAAGGCCGAGGAGGCGGCGCGGACGAAGGACCGCAAGATCGGCACTACCGGACGTGGCATCGGCCCGGCCTACGCGGCCAAGGTCTCCCGCACGGGCCTCCGCTGCGGCGACATGCTGGCGGGTTCGTTTCTGGACAAGGTCCGCGAGCAGGTCGAGGACACGAACCGCAAGCTGCGGATGCTCAAGTCCGAGCGCGTGGACGAGGGCGACCAGATCGAGGTTCCCGGCTGCGCGATTCGCGACTACCAGATGGACGCCGACGAGATCGTTTCCATCTACAGGGACGTGCAGGAGCGTTTGGCCCCGTACGTCCGCGACACCGTGCCGATGCTCCACGAGGCCAAGGCCGCCGGCAAATCGATTCTCCTTGAAGGCGCCCAGGGCACGATGCTGGACATCGACTTCGGCACGTATCCGTACGTCACCTCCTCCAATCCGACATCCGGCGGCGCCTGCGTCGGCAGCGGCCTTTCGCCCCGCGACATAGACTGCGTCGTCGGCGTCGTCAAGGCCTACACAACCCGCGTGGGCGAGGGACCCTTCCCGACGGAACTCTACAACGCCGTCGACAAGCAGGACGCGGACGGAAAGACGATGGCCGAGCGCGGACACGAGTTCGGCGCCGTCACCAAGCGTCCCCGCCGCACCGGCTGGTACGATGCCGTCATCGCCCGCTACGCGCAGAGAATCAACGGCATCGACTACTGGGCGCTGACGAAGCTCGACGTGATGGACGCCTTTCCGAAGATCAAGATCTGCGTCGCATACGAGCTCGACGGCCGCAGGATCGACTACATGCCGGCCTCTGCGGAGGACCTCGCCCGCGTCACGCCGATATACGAGGAGATGGACGGGTGGATGGAGAAGACCTCCGACGTCACGCGCATGGAGGACCTGCCGCCCAAGGCGAAGGCGTACGTCGACAGGCTGATAGAGCTCTCCGGCGGCAAGCTCGGCATCCTCTCGATCGGCCCCGCCCGCGAATCCACGCTTCGAATCGCGCTCTGAACGGATTTCACATGAACAAGGTGGCGAAGAGAACCGTTGTCGGGATTTCCGCGGGCGCGCTCGTGGTGGCGCTGTTCCTGTACTGTCCGCTCAAGGCGCTGCCGCCCATCCTCGTGGTTCTCTCCTCCCTTGTCCAGCTGGAGTTCTACCAGCTTGTGAGGGCATACAGACCCGTCGCGTGGTTCGGGCTTCTCATGGGCGCCGCGTGGCTTGCGGCCGTGGCGGCGTTCCCGGCCGCCTCTTGGAGTTCCATCCCCGTGGCGGCCCTGCCGGCGGGGCTTGTCTGGAGCGGCTTCCTCCTCGCCGCGCTAGTCCTGTTCCGCCGGAAGTGCGACAGGCCCGTCGCATCGTGGGCGGTCACGCTCGCGGGCTTTCTCTACGTGCCGTTCCTGCTTTCGCACTTCCTCCGAATCGTCCAGATCGGCGTCGATCAGTCGGCGGGGCTTTTCGCGATGCCTGATTCCCGCGCCGGGCTATACACGCTGCTGTACCTGGTGGCGTCGGCGAAATTCTCCGACACGGGCGGGTTCGCGTTCGGTGTGGCGTTCGGAAGGCACAAGATGTGCCCGTCCATTTCGCCGAACAAGTCGTGGGAGGGGCTGGCGGGGTCGATGGTCTTCGCCGCCGCGACGGGATGCGTCATGCTCTGGATTTCGCGCCGGTTCGGATGGGCGGACGTCGTGCCGTTCTGGGGGCGCATGGAATATCCGGGCATGGTTCTTGCCGGCATCGGACTTGCGCTTCTTGCGACGCTCGGCGACCTCGTGGAGTCGCGCTTCAAGCGCGAATGCGGGGTCAAGGATTCAGCCACGTTCATGCCGGCGGGGATGGGCGGATTCCTGGACATGTTCGACTCGATTCTCTTTCTGCCCGCGCTCGCATATCCGTTCCTCGCGGCCGGGCTTGCGCGGTGAACGCGCGGATGCGCAGCTGGCTATTGTGTTTTGACAGGACAATGACGGGAAGGATGGCATGACGGGAGGTTTTTTCGCGGCGGCCACGGCGAAGACGGTCGAGGCGTCCTCTGAATGGCTTGAGCAGTTAACCGCGTGGGTCACGAAGGTGGACGACTGCGTGTGGGGCGTTCCGCTCATCGCGTCGATATTGCTGACGGGTCTCCTGCTTACGTGCGCGCTGCGCTTCGTCCATCTCTTCAACCTCGGTCGCGCGTTCCGCTACATGTTCCATCAGGAAGAGGAATGCGCGCATGGCGAGGTCAGTTCCTTCGGAGCCCTTTGCACGGCCCTTTCCGCCACGATCGGCACGGGCAACATCGTCGGCGTCGCCACGGCGGTCGGCGCGGGCGGACCTGGCGCGCTGTTCTGGATGGAGGTCGCGGCGTTCTTCGGCATGGCGACAAAATACGCCGAGGGGCTGCTTGCGGTGAAGTACCGGGAGGTTTCGCCGGACGGCAGGGTGCTGGGCGGTCCGTTTCACTACATCGAAAAGGGACTGGGCTCGAAATGGAAGTGGCTTGCCGTCGCCTTTGCGTTCTTCGGGGTGATGGCGGGCATAATGGGAATCGGGACGATAACGCAGATCCACGGCATCACGTCGGCCGTGCAGAGGTTCTTCGACCCGGGCTTCGACCCGGCGGACATGGCGACGGGCGTGCGTCTCCTCGGCACGACGTACTCCGTGTCGACGGTCGTGGCCGGGCTTGTCGTAACCGTCTGCGTCGCGCTCGTCGTCATCGGTGGGCTCAAGCGCATTGCCATGGTCTCGACGTTCATCGTGCCGTTCATGGCCATTTCCTACGTCGCGGTGATCGCGCTCCTGCTGGTCGGGAACGTCGCGGCCATTCCGCGCGCGTTCGTGACGATCGTGCAGTCCGCGTTCGACCCTGCGGCGTTCACCGGCGGCGCGGTGGGCACGATGTTCATCGCCATGCAGAAGGGCATCGCGCGCGGGATATTCTCGAACGAGGCCGGGCTTGGCTCGGCGCCGATCGCGGCCGCGGCGGCGAAGACGAACGAGCCGGTGCGACAGGGGCTTGTGTGCATGACGGGGACGTTCATTGACACAATCGTAATCTGCACGATGACAGGTCTTGCGATAGTCGTGACCGGCGCATGGGAACCCGAACTTGGCCTCAGGGGCGTGGATATGACGATCGTTGCCTTTTCAAGGGGGCTGTCGTTCCTGGGACCGCACTCGGAGGCGATTTCCTCCTTCCTCCTCATGTCGTCTCTCGCCTTCTTCGCTTTCACGACGATTCTCGGATGGAACTACTATTCCGAGAAATGCCTTGAATACCTGGTCGGGACGAAACGCCGCCTCTGGGTGAAGGCGTACCGGGCGCTCTACGTCATGGTCGTCTTCGTCGGCCCGTACCTGACCGTCTCCGCCGTCTGGGGCGTTGCGGACATATTCAACGGCTTGATGGCGTTCCCCAACCTCGTCGCCCTCGTCCTCCTCTCGCCCGTGGTCGTCCGCGCGACGCGCGACTACTTCAGGCGCATGGGCTGAACTCCGCGCAACGGACCCGCCCTGCCGCAGTCCGGGTCCGCTGCGCAGATGCGCCCGTCGCGCGGCAACATTCGCGAACGGACTTTCTGGGCATGGGAATTGTGCTATAATTGCGCACATGGAAGAACATCTGCCGAATGGAATCGTCTGCGGCGCAAGGGACTGCGCCGCGCTCGTTCGCGAACGCCGCTTCGCGGACAACGTCGCCCGTCTGCCATGGCGCTTTGCCGGCGTCCTGTACGCTTTGTCGGTGTTTTGCGTGGGCGCGCTGCGCGGGGCGACGCCCGTTGAGCGCGACGTCGTGATATATGGTTCTTCGCCCGCCGCCCTGACAGCGGCGATCGCGGCGCAGAACCTCGCCAAGAGCGCCGTCGTCGTCTGCCCCGAAACACGCATCGGCGGACTGACGACGGGCGGGCTTGGGCAGACGGACATCGGCAATAAGTCGGCGTTCGGCGGTCTGGCTCTGCAGTTCTACCGCGACGTCGCCGCGCACTACCGCGATCCGGCGAACTGGACGCGGGAGAGGCGTTCGGACTATCTGCCGGACGGGCAGTGCGCGGGGACGTCTGGCGGCGATTCGATGTGGACGTTCGAGCCGTCGGCCGCGCTCAAGATCCTTGAGGAATGGGAGCGTCGGCACAGGCTGGAGATCGTTCGCGGCGAATGGCTCGACCGCAAGCGCGGCGTGGAGAAGGCGAATGGGCGGATCATGTCCATTCGTACGCTTTCAGGCAGAACGTTTCGGGGGCGGATGTTCGTCGACGCGACGTACGAGGGCGACCTGATGGCGGCCGCGGGCGTGTCCTACGCAGTCGGACGCGAGGGCAACTCGGTCTACGGCGAGACGATAAGCGGCGTTCAGACGCGCCGGTCTGTCAACCACCAGTTCGAGAAGGGCGTTGACCCGTACGTCGTGAAGGGCGATCCGTCGTCGGGTCTACTGCCATGCGTCGAGCCGTACAATCCAGACGAGCGCGACGGCGACGGCGACAGCCGCGTTCAGGCCTACTGCTTCCGAATGTGCCTTACGGACGTCCCGGCGAACCGCATCCCGTTCGCGCGTCCGGACGGGTACAACCCCATGGACTACGAACTGCTCCTCCGCAACCTGGAGGCAGTCTACGCGAAGCGCTTCGCCTCCGGCCGCCAATGGAACTGGATGCCGTGGATCAATTCGCGAATGCCGAACAGGAAGACGGACACGAACAACCGGACGGGCTTCTCGACGGACTTCGTCGGGCAGAACTGGGACTGGCCTGAGGCCTCCTACGAGGAACGCGCGAAGATCTTCAAGGCGCATCTCGACTACCAGCGTGGACTCCTCTGGACGCTTGCGAACAATCCGCGCGTCCCGGCGCCGATTCGCTCGGAAGTCTCGAAATGGGGCACGTGCCGCGACGAGTTTCTGGACGGCCCCGGCGGCGGATGGCAGAGCCAGCTCTACGTCCGCGAGGCGCGGCGCCTCGTGGGCGACGTGGTGATGACGGAACACCACTGCCGCGGCCGCGACGCGGCGGCGCGTCCGATCGCCTTGGCCGCATACACGATGGACTCGCACAACGTCCGCCGCCGCGTCGGCGCGGACGGCTTCGTCCACAACGAAGGGAACATCGAGGACGCGCGTGGCCTGGACGGCAGGCGCTTCCGTCCGTTCGGAATCGACTACGGCGCAATCGTCCCAAGGCGCGGGGAATGCGCCAACCTGTTCGTGCCAGTCTGCCTCTCCGCCTCGCACATGGCGTTCGGGTCCATCCGCATGGAGCCGGTCTTCTTCGCGCTCGGACAGGTCGTCGGCACGGCGGCCGCGCAGACGATCGACGCCGGGTGCGCCGTCCAGGACCTTCCATATCCGCCGCTTCGCGCGCGGCTTCTGGCGGACGGGCAGGCTCTCTGACTTTCCGCCGTCCGCCCCGCCCTTGCGACGTCTACGTCTGAAGACGCGCAGCGAAAGCCGCTTTGATTCGCAAGCAGGGCATACGTGGTATAATGTTTCGCATGGAAAAAATAACGACAGACATCTACACGTTCGGGGAGCTGCGGAAGGCCGGCTACACGTACGTCGACAAGACAGACCGCATCCTTCCGTTCGTGAACGATTCGCAGGGGCGGCAGTTCTTCCTTGCCCGCCCGCGCCGGTTTGGGAAGTCGCTTCTCGTCTCCACGCTCAAGTCCCTCTTCCAGGGGAAACGGGAACTCTTCGGGGGGCTTGCCATCGAGCCGCAGTGGGACTGGACGAAGACGTATCCGGTCGTCCATCTCGACATGGGGTCGGCCTACGCCGGCACGGTGGCGGAGTTCAATTCCGTACTTGGCGACATGCTTTCAGACGTCGCCGGCGAACTGAACGTCACTCCGTCGCCGGGGAGCACGATCGCCAAACGGTTCGTGAACCTTTGCGACGCCGTGGCGAAATCCACGCCCACCGGCCAGTTCGTGCTTCTCGTAGACGAGTACGACAAGCCGCTTCTGGGGCATCTCTGCAGGCCCGAAGTGGAGGAGTTCCGCTCCGCGCTCAAGTCGTTCTACTCCGTCGTGAAGACGACAGAGCATCTGCAGCGCTTCGCGCTCGTCACCGGCGTGAGCAAGTTCTCGAAGGTCTCCATCTTCTCCGACCTCAACAACCTCGTAGACCTCACGCTCGCGGCCGACGCGGCCACGCTCCTCGGCTACACGCACGACGAGGTGAGGCTGTACTTCCCCGAAAGGCTCGAGGCGCTTGCCGCTGCAAATGGAATGACAGCCGAAAAGGCGTTTGACGAAATCGTCAGGCTGTACGACGGCTACCGCTTCGAGGAGAACGCGGAGCGGGTGTTCAACCCCGTCTCGCTCGGACGCTGCCTCGCGGAGAGGAAGTTCAACTCATGCTGGTACGAGACGGCCACGCCGACGTTCCTCGTGAACATGCTGCGCGCGCATCCGCAGGACGTCTCCGACCTGACCGTCTCGGAGGCGCAGCTCGGGTCGTACGAGCCGAGCGACCCCGCCGTCGAGCCGCTTCTCTTCCAGACCGGATATCTGACGATTCGCGACGCGGAGGCGGTGGCCGGAAGCCGCGTCTACCGCCTTCGCTTTCCGAACGAGGAAGTTCGGACGGCGTTCAGCGAATCGCTCATGAAAGCGTACTCCAGTCTTGGAGAGACCGCCTTCACGCGCGCGAAGCTTGACTGCTATTACGCGCTCGTGGCGCACGACCTTCCCGCGTTCTTCAAGTCGCTCGCCGTCCTCTTCGCGAACGTCCCCTACGACCTCACCGACCGGCAGAACGAGCAGACCTGGCAGGCGATTCTCGTCGTGATCCTGAACTTCCTCGGCCTCCGCGCCGTTCCGGAGGAGCGCACGAACGCCGGCCGCATCGACATGTCCATCCGCGCGGGCGAGGAGATCTACGTCGTCGAACTGAAGCTGGACGGGTCCGCCCCGTCCGCCATCTCGCAGATCCTCAAGAAACGCTACCACGAGAAGTTCCTCTCGGAGGAGAAGCGCATAACGCTCGTTGGAATAAATTTCTCGACGAAGAGACGCGGCATTGCCAGCTGGCGGTCGAAGGAGATTAAGTAGAGATTAAGTAGTTAAGCGGTTAAGTAGTTAAGTGGTTGGGCGCACAAGCGGTTAAGTAGTTAAGCGCTTGGGTGCGCAAGTGGTTGAGTGGTGAAGTGCTTGAGCGGTCTGGTCGGGAGGGACGCGCTCCTGCGCGTCCGCCGTTCCCGTCTCGGTCACGCAGGAGCGCGATCATCCCAATTCAACGCCGCCCCGTTTTCTGCACGGGTAGGGCGCGACGTCTCGTCGCGCCGTTCTTCCTCCAGCGGCGGCGCGCAGAGCAATCCGCATTTATTCGCATCGTGGCATGCATGGCATGGCGCGGACGTCGCCGTTCGCCGCCGCCGTGCATCGACAACTTGAACGCCCCCTTGCCCAACTCCCAAAAATGCCGCTATCCGGTGGAATCGCAGAAAAAATCAAAAGTGCCATATTGACAGGGGAGAAAAAAAAAATGCTATTTTATGTGGGTTTTACGGCGAGGTGTGCTTTCACCGCGCCAATTCGGTTTTGAGCGGATTTACGAAAGGAAACAATAGATGACAAGGCAGATTGTGATGGCGGGACTGCTCATGGGAATGGTGGGATGCGGTCCGTTTTCAACGAACGTCGCGTCGGCGGTCGGGTTCAAGGACATTCAGGACAAACTCGCCATCGTCGAATGCAAGGAGGGAAATGGCAGCGGATTTCTGCTGGAGATGGACGGCGGGACGTATCTAGTCTCGAACGAGCATGTCCTCCGCAGCGCAGACGCGCCACGCATTCGGCTGTTGGACGGAACGGAGCTGTCGCTGGGCGCGTTTTCGGTGGCGGCGGACGGACGCGACCTTGCGAGGTTCGAGGTACATGGGCTTTCACGCGAGCCGCTTCGTCTCAACGCGGAGATGCCCAGTGTAGGAGACACCGTTGCGGTCTATGGAAACAGCCTGGGCATGGGCGTGGCGACGGAGAGCAAGGGCTTTGTCCAGGGCGTCGGCCCGCAGACGCTGGAGACGAACGCCGAGATCGTGCATGGGAACAGCGGCGGGCCTATAGTCGGTGCGGACGGAAAGGTGCTTGGCGTCGCGACCCTTATGGTATGCGCCGGTTCAGGGGAACACGATTGGACGCTGCGTAACACGCGCTACGACGGCAGCACACGGCGTTTCGCCGTGCGTCTGAACGGCGTGACGTGGAAGACGGTAGACCGCAGGAAGTACGAGCGCCAGGTCGGGAAACTTGCCGAACTCGGGACGTTCTGGGGTCACTTGAGACCGTTCTTTCTCGCCGGAGCCAAGGGCGTTGATGCCTGCAAGTTGCATTTGGACTACACTGATTCCGACGGCCGGGACTTTAAAAGAAGCGACCATGGTTTCAACGAGATGATGAAGGCGGTTGCAAAGGAATTGAGAAAAGCGTTGAAAGCCTATGACAATTGGAGTTCCCATGCGGAATCGCGTTCGAAGTTCATCAATGGATTGAACCGCGACATCGAAAACGGGAAGATCGACTATGAGGAAGGGCAGCGGCAGATGTCCAAGTATGACGCGAAGGCGAAGGAAAAATTGAAGGTTTTCATCTTGGCGGCACTGGACATGGCCGCCGTCCGAAAGAAGGCCATTGCCATGATGTGGCAGTACGCCGACGGCATTGGCCGCGACGTTCCGCAAATAGACGCAGGCTATTCTGGCGACGGCGGCAACAGCGTAGAATGGTATCGCGGCGCGTTGCGTTGGGCGGAAGACCTGATGAATCAGAAAATTAAAACCATCAACAAGGCGGCTTGTGAAATGGAGGGCGATGACGATGAGGACTGAACGGAAAGAGGGCGGCAGTGTGTGGTCAGGACGCCCGTGGAGCGGGAACTGTCCGGAATGCGGTGCGAGGACTTCTGGCTGCGCGGCGGACGGCTCTATCTGCTGAAGAACGACTGGCAGGTTAAGACGTCCGACTGGACGCCAGGCGAAGACGGAAAGCGGCTCGTCGAATTTTCGCCGATTCCAGGAAAGGGATATGTCGTGGACGCGTCGTTTTTCTTCGGAGAGGACTGGCTCAAGATCAGGCGTGACCTGGACGCGGCAGGCTACGTGCGCATCTTCAGCGACAGGAGGTCGTTCCCGCGGCTGTGTAAGCTGCGCGACGCCCTTGTCCATTTCAGAAAACAGTACAACTGGCATGTCAAGGAATCCGATGTGCTTTCATTCGTGGAGGGCTATGATGGCTACATTCAGTAAATTGGTAGCAGTTGGCATTGCGTTGCTTGCGGCGATTCCCGCTTTCGGGGCGACTGGTTCTGCGCCGACTTCATCCGAACGCGCGATCGAAAGGCGCATGAAAGGCATTGTGCTGCCGAAGCTTATGCTCGGACCGCCGGCGACGATCGTCGATGCAATCGACTTCTTTCGCCAGGTCTCGAAGGACTTCGACCGCTCGGACGTTCCCGAAGAGCGCCGCGGCTTCAATTTCGTCCTTCAGTTCGAAAAGCCCACTGCGGACGGAGAGGACGTGCCGGTCGTTTCGCAGATTAGCGCCTCCAACGTCTCCCTGTACGACGCTCTGAAGCTCGTCTGCAACGCCTGCACTCCGCGCTTTGCGTTCAAGATCCGTGGAAACGCGGTGGTTGTCGCGCCGGCTACGATGATTTCCAAAATGTCGTCGCCGGCGGCAGGGGAGGGCAGTTCCGATGCAGGGGCGGAGAGTTCCGCAGGTGACGACGTGAAGCTCGCCGTCGACTATCTTCTGGGGCGGAACGGACGGACGAAGGACGTGAGGACTGGAATGAGACTGCTTGTCGCCGCCGCCGAGCGAAAGCCAATCGCGAAGCGCGTCTTCGTGCGGCAGTGGCTGTCCGGCAATCTGGACGGGAAGATGGACGCCATCACCGCCGAGGAGTGGGCGGCCATCTTGGACTGGTTCAAGGAGGCCTTTGACGAGGGGGAGAAGAAGGCGGGGTTTCTTCTTGGTCGCATCGAATTCAGCAAGGCGGGCGACATGAATCGCGCGGACCGTGTTCGGGCAGCCCACTATGTCAGCGCCGCGAAATACTGGCGGGCGGCGGGGTGCGCTGGCTGCGCGGAGTCGTGGTACAGGCTGGGGAATCTTGTCGCCATTGAATTGCCGAAGCCTCCGTTCGATGATCCGAAGACAGATGCGGAAAAGCGGCAGAATTGGCAGTGGCGCGCGGAGATGAGTCCATTGCTGAATCTGAAACTGACGGACAGGGATGCGCAATACGCATACGAGCAGGCGCTGAAGCTCTCGCCCGACCATGCGGAGGCCAAGTACGAGCTGGCGCACCTGCGCCTTTTTTCGTCCGACAAGAAGGTCGCCGACGCCAAGGCGGCGCATAGGACGTTCGTTGAATTCTACGCGAAGGACAGGACGGACATGTGGAATGTCTGGTATTACGGACTGTCCGGATATTGTGTGCTTGAGGAGAAGATGGACTCCGCCCCATACCAGAAGGCCATTTCCGTCCAGCTGACGCCGCGGTCGATCGGGTACGACATCTGGCGGAAGCGGATTGGCGAGTACAAGTCCATGCAGAAGAATCAGCAGACCTACGTCGCCGTCATCGAACGGGCGGCGAAGATGGGGTGCAAGCCCGCCCAGAACTTCATGGCCTCCATGCAGTCCGACCAGTGACGGCGCACAGCATTCGTGACATGTTCATGTCCCTTGCGACACTATGAGTGTCCAGTGTTTGACGAATGGGTCTGTCGAAATCCCGGTCATGGTTTCAAGGGTGCGTCCACTATTATAATGAACTGCGGAGAGGGCGTAAATGTAGGATTGCATTTTACGATTACGCCCTTAATGTGTTATAATACTCGCCGTTCAGTCAAGGAGCAATAGATGATAAAGCGCATTTTGGAGGCAAAACTCAAGGCAGAACTGGCAGAATATCCAGTTGTGACGGTCTTTGGCCCTCGTCAATCCGGGAAGACCACTCTGGTGCGCACGAGTTGCTCGGACTTCGGCTATGTGTCATTGGAGGACAAGGAGACGCGGGATGCGGCGGCAACGGACTACAAGGCGTTCTTTGCCAATCATCCGACGCCTTTGATCATTGACGAGGTTCAGCGGTTGCCGGAAATCGTCACTGCCGTGCAGACGATTGTCGATTCGCAGCGGGATGTCTGCGGGCAGTTTGTCTTGACTGGTAGCCAGCAGACGCAGCTTGCGGAGGCGGTGGACGAGTCATTGGCCGGCCGAACAAGCATTCTCGATCTTTTGCCGCTCTCTGCCATTGAACTGTCGGACGGACTGAATGATGCGACCACGGACGAGTGCATGGCCCGTGGCTTCATGCCGGAACTGCATGCGCACAGAAAGAACGCATTCAATTACTACAGAAACTATTTCCGCACATATGTGGAGCGTGATGTTCGCAGACTCGTCAATGTGAAGAATCTTCTGCAGTTTGAACGGTTCGTGTCGCTTCTGGCGGGGCGAGTGGGGCAAGTTGTGAACTTCACTTCGTTGGCAAACGAGACGGGCGTATCTGTGTCGACAATTTCGGCATGGCTTTCTGTCCTTGAGGCCTCATTTTTGGTATTTAGGCTTCCGCCCCACTTTGCAAACATTGCCAAACGTGTCGTAAAATCGCCAAAGGTGTATTTCACCGATGTCGGATTGGTTTCGTATCTGTTGGGAATCGAGACGCCTTCCCAGTTGAAGTCGCACCCGCTACGCGGCTCGCTGTTTGAGAACATGGTCGTTGCGGAAATCCGCAAAAGCTTTACCAACAGTGGACGAGAGCCGAGAATGTCCTTCTATCGGACGGAAAAGGGTTTTGAAATCGATGTAATCGTATCTAGTGCGGACAAGGTTATGCCAATCGAGATCAAGTCATCTATGACATATGGAAAGAATCTTGTCCAGAACCTTGAGACATACTGCGAGTCGGATCCGTCGGCGGTCTCTCCGATTCTCGTGTATGACGGTGTGGCAATGAAGGACATTGGAACGCATTGCGTGTGCGCAAAGAACTGGCGCAGTCCAGCTCCCCTTCGGGTCTGTCCGCAGTGGTCCAGTATATGATGCACTTTTCATCGGCGTTCACGCCGGCGGCGTTTATGGTATAATGCGGACGTCGACGCATGGTTTGCGTCTTCTTTGGATTCGCGTCTCGGCCTTTCCGCCGCGCCGCACATGAAGGAAAGAAGATTCGAAAATGACATACGAACAGGCTCGGGCTCTTTTGGAGAAAAACGGACAGGGGCATCTGCTCCGCTTCTGGACGAAGCTGAAGAAGGCTGAAAGGGCCGCGCTTCTGGACCAGATCGCCTCCATCGACTTCAAGGAGGTGAAGCGCTGCCAGTCCATGCTGCCTGGCGCTTCCGCCCAGGCCGCCGTGACGGCGAAGAAGGGCAGTCCAACCGCGCCGAAGGTGGCGCAGCCCAAGGGCGTCGCGCTCAAGAAGGCGCGCGAGGCGGGCGAGGCGGAGCTCCGCGCCGGACGCGTCGGCGTCCTGCTCGTCGCCGGCGGACAGGGTTCGCGTCTCGGTTTCGATGGGCCGAAGGGCGCTTACGAGATTGGCCCCACGACCGCCGCGTCGCTCTTCTTCTACCATGCGCGCAAGGTGCTGGCGCTGTCGATGCGCTACGCCGCGGAGATTCCGTTCTACGTGATGACGAGCGTCGCCAACTACGAGGCCACGGTGGAGCACTTCGAGGAGAACGAGTATTTCGGCCTCGACCCGAAGAACGTCGTCTTCTTCCGCCAGGGCATGTGGCCCGGCATGACGGCCGACGGCAAGATCATCCTCGACGCGCCCGGCCACGTGTTCATGAGCCCCGACGGGCATGGCGGCATGATCGCCGCGCTGAAGGCCAACGGCTGCTTCGAGGACATGAAGAGGCGCGGCGTGAAGACGCTCTTCTACTTCCAGGTGGACAACCCGCTCGTCGAAATCGCCGACCCCGCGTTCATCGGCCTCCACGCCCTTGAGAAGAGCGAGTACTCGCTCAAGCTCTGCGCCAAGCGCGACCCGAACGAAGGCCTGGGCATGGTCGTGAAGCGCGACGGGCATTTCGACATGATCGAGTACACCGAGATGACCGACGAGATGAACAACCGCCGCACGAAGTCCGGCGACCTCTACTTCAAGTTCGGCTCGCCCGCCATCCACGTCTTCGACCGCGCGTTCCTCGAGCGCGAGGCCGCCAAGGACATGCCGCTCCACCTCGCCCACAAGAAGATCGCGACGGTAGACGAAAAGGGCAACGTCGTCAAGCCGTCCGAGCCGAACGGCTACAAGTTCGAGAAGTTCATCTTCGACGCACTTCCCGACGCGAAGGGCGTGACGTGCTTCGCGTTCGACCGGGCGGACGAGTTCTCGCCCGTGAAGAACGCCGAGGGCAAGGACTCCCCCGACACGTGCCGCGCCGACATGCAGGCCAAGTGGCGCCGCCAGCTGGCGGCCGCCGGCATTGTCGTCTCCGAGAAGACGCCCGTGGACATCGATCCCGTCTACGCGCTCGACGCGGATGAACTCGCCGGCATGGGACTTGTCTTATTCGGCATCTGACATCGAATCGAACACAGGAGGCCGCCATGCGCAAGTCCGTCATTCTCGTCGCCTCGTCCATTCTCTGCGGAGCGTCCTTCGCCGCCGGCGAAATCCGCCCAGGCGAATTGTGGCGCGACACTTCCGGTCACGTCATAAACGCCCACGGCGGCGGAATGATGCACGACGGCGGTCTCTACTGGTGGTACGGGGAGCACAAGGTCTACGGACGGGCGGGCAACAGGGCGCACGTCGGCGTCCACGCCTACTCGTCCGCGAACCTCGTGGACTGGGACGACCGCGGCGTGGCGTTCGCCGTAGCTGATTCGCCCGTCTCCGATTCCGCCCTGCGCGACGTAGAGGACGGATGCGTCCTTGAGCGGCCGAAGGTCGTCCGCTGCGCGAAGACCGGCAAGTACGCGATGTTCTTCCACCTTGAGCTGAAGGGGCGGGGCTACGGCGCGGCAAGGACCGGAATTGCGGTGGCTGACAGGCCGGAAGGGCCGTTCCGCTTCGTCCGCTCGCTGCGTCCGAACGCCGGCGACTGGCCGGCCGACGCGCGGGCGGAGGAGCGGACGGAGGCGGCAATGGCGGCCTCGCGCAGGCTCGGCGACGAGTCCGGCGGCCCCTCCGCGCGCGTCCGCGACGTCGTGCCGTACCTCGGCCATGTCGAGGGCGGGCAGATGTCGCGCGACATGACGCTTTTCGCCGACGACGACGGCAAGGTCTACCATGTCTTTGCGTCCGAATACAACTCCACCCTCCACGTCGCGGAGCTCTCCGACGACTGCCTCGGCTATTCCGGCCGCTGGTTCCGAATCGCGGAGAAGGAATGGACGGAGGCGCCCGCCATCTGCAAGTGGGGCGGCCGCTACTGGCTGGTCGGCTCCGGCTGCACCGGCTGGAAGCCGAACAAGGCCCGGCTCTACCGCGCCGAAAAACTTGAGGGTCCCTGGACGAAGCTTGGCAATCCGTGCCGCGGGGTGAATCCACTGAACAAGTGCGGACCCGAACTCACCTGGGGCGCGCAGTCGACGCACATACAGCCAGTCGCCGGCAAGCCCGGCCTTTTCATCGCGATGTTCGACATATGGCGTCCGAAGAACCAGATCGACAGCCGCTACGTCTGGCTTCCGATCGTCTTCAAGGGCGACACGCTTGAAATCCCATGGCGCACCTCCTGGACGGTCGAAAACGCGCTTGGCGAATGACGGACGTCGCCATGGACTGAAATGGAACGGGAAGGAGGGGCTGCCATGATGAAAACGGGAAGACTCCGGCTCTGCTGCCTGGTCGCGATTGGAATGGCCGTGTGCCATGCCGCCGCCGACGAGCTGCTTGACGACTGGCGCGCGCAGGACGATGCGAGGGAAAACATCACGAATGTCGTCTGCCGCGCAAAGTGCCTTGAACGCCGCGCGGCGCGGCTCGCGAAGACGGTCGCGCTCTCGAAGCAGTGGGTCTACTGCCGCCACTACGTGATGGGCGGCTCGTTCTACGCCTACACCGAGGCCCTCTCCGACGCGCAGAACGAGCGCACCTACGTCCCGATGGGTTCGTCGCTCTGTCTTGCCACGTACAGGCCGGACGGTCTGTGGGACGAGACGGAACTGCTCTCGTCAAAGGACGGCTGCTTCCGCGACGTGGACGTATCGCCCGACGGACGCCGCATCCTCTACTCCTTCAAGGCCAGCGACCGGGGCGACGACTTCCACCTCTACGAAATGGACTTCGCCACGCGAAAGGTCCGCCAGCTCACCTCCGGCAAGGGCGTCGCCGACTACGAGGGCTGCTATCTGCCGGACGGACGCATCCTCTTCAACTCCACGCGCTGCATGCAGATCGTGGACTGCTGGTGGACAGAGGTGAGCAACCTCTACCGCTGCGACGCCGACGGCTCGAACGTCACGCGCATCACGTTCGACCAGGTGCACGACAACCATCCAACCCTGACGGCGGACGGACGCATCCTCTACACGCGCTGGGAATACAACGACCGGTCGCAGATGTTCCCCCAGATTCTCTTCGGCATGAACGTGGACGGCACTGCCCAGCGAGCCGTCTACGGCGCGAACTCATGGTATCCCACCACCATCCTTCACGCGCGCGCGATTCCCGGAACGCAGGCGATTTTCGCCACGGCCACCGGACACCACACGTTCCAGCCCGGCGAACTCGTCCGCATCGACCCGCGCGAAGGGCGCGAAGAGCCGCATGGCGTCTGGCAGACCGCGCCGCTGCGCAAGGCCGCGCCCGTCAGGGTGGACCAGTACGGGCAGTCCGGCCCGCTTTCCGCCTACCCCTATCCCGTGGACGCGGACTCCGTCGTGCATTCGCATCTTCCGGAGGGCTGGACGCGCGGAGAGGGCGGGCGCATCATGCGCTCGCGTTCCGCGCCGTTCGGGCTGTACTGGATGGACGTCCACGGAAACCGCGAACTCCTCGTCTCGCGCAAAGGCCGCACGGCGCCGTGCGGACGCCCCGTGCCGCTCTGCGCCCGCAAGGTGGCGGTCCGTCCGTCCGCCATGCCCGACGAAACAGTCGCCACCGGCACGTTCTTCATCCAGGACGTCTACCATGGCGCGGCGATGGCGGGCGTGCCGCGGGGAACGGTGAAGTCACTGCGCGTGGCGTCGATCGACTACCGCCCCGCCGGCATCGGATGGAACGCGAACGGCGGCGCCGGCGGCGGCGGTCTGTCCTGCACGCCGCCTGCGGTCGGCAACGGCAGTTGGGGCGTGAAGCGCGTGCTGGGCGAAGTCCCCGTCGCGGCGGACGGCTCGGTCGCGTTCGACGCGCCAGTCCGAACGCCGCTCTTCTTCATGCTTCTCGACGGGAAGGGGCGCATGGTGCAGTCCATGAGGAGCTGGACCGTCCTGCAACCGGGCGAGCGGGCCAGCTGCCTTGGCTGCCACGAATCCTCAAACCAGGCGCCAGGCTACAGGGCGGAGCAGAAGACGCTCGCGGGCCGCCGGCGCGTCTCGCTCTCCCTTCCGCCACGCGGCTTCTCGTTCGTGAAGGACGTCCAGCCGATTCTCGACCGCCGCTGCGTCGTCTGCCACGACCCCGCGAAGAACCGCGCAATCCCGGAACTGACGTCCCGCCCGGTGCCGGACGCGCAGTCGAAGCGGACGTGGACGGCCGCCTACCTTTCGCTGACCCACGCGAAGCCGCGCAAGCGCGACGCCGGCGGATGCGGAATCGAATGGGCCGGTAACACCGGCCACCCTGTCCTCAACTGGATAAGCTCCGGCTCCGAGCCGACGCTCATTCCGCCGCTGTCGCGCGGGTCGCGCACAAGCCGTCTTTTCACGGAGAAGCTGGACAAGGGCCACGCCCCAGGGCTTACGGACTCCGAAGCGCGGACGCTTGCCTGCTGGGTGGACCTGGGCGTCCCGTTCTGCGGCGACTACGAGGAGGGCGCGGCGTGGAGCGAGGCCGACCGCGCCGTCTGGCGGAACTGCGTCCGGAAGCGCGAGGCGGGCCGGACGAGGGGCGAACGCTAGCCGCGCTTTCAGTACGATGGAGTCATTGGAACGCTCTTCATTTCGCTGTGGATTTTCGCCGGCGCAAAGCCGGACGGCGGGGCGGGACGCCCCGCCCTACCGAATGGCGATCGTTCTGCAAATTCGGTAGGGCGCGACGTCCCGTCGCGCCGCATTTCGCATACGATGGCGATTGTTCCGCCGATTCGGGAGGGCGGCTGTCCTCAACCGCCGAAAGCGCGGAGGAATGCGGCGTACCCCGCCAGCGACCAGAGGTACAGGGCGTAGCTGTGCAGTAATGGGGTAGAGCTGCCGTGCGTTTGTCTTTCTGTATGCCAAGAAAAGCTTTGCGAACGCCAAAAAGCGGCACAAAGCCCCTGTCGTATTTTGATAAGACAGTCAACAAAATCAAGAAACTTTCCAAAACCGATCAGCCGTCTCAAATTGCGGTTATGATAGCAAATGCTGACACGACTGTTGCCGGCGACAATATGTTCAATTCTGTCCGCAAGAACTGCATCCCGTTTATGCACCACGTCGGAATGCTTGACTCCAGCTGTCAATTGACGAGCGAGGGGGTCAAAATGTATCATCTTGGCATGGTAAATAGTCCGCAAAGCAGTTTGTTTAGGGATTATTTTACAAGGATGGTCTTGCTTGACGGACACCACATCGATCTGATCTATGACATGGAACGGCTTTCGTGCCAGCATAGGGGGATGAAGGGCGATAACGAGATAAAGGCTATAATGCTTGATGAATATCAGACCAAAGGGATGATAAAAACCAATCCCAGAAGGATTGCGGCAAACACCAAAAGTACGGATTTGTCGCGTTTTCTCAAATACGAAACAATCCTTTGGAGAGGTCTCGGATTGATGAAGAGAACTACCGGCAAGCCTTCATATGCCTTTGATTGGCAACGTATCACAGAGGTCTGCAATCTTCCAAGCCTTTAGGAGGTATTGTGTCTGTAAACGCTTGCACTTGCACTTGACCATATGCAATTCTCATCATGCGCGGAATAAAGCGTGTTGGGAACAGTAATGTCATGCTTGGGCCAAGGTAAGGGTATTGTGCAATCTCGTGTCCTAAGTCATTCTGCAAAGAAGAATATGGCAATTTCATCCAGTGGGCATCTGCTTCACTTTCTAATGAATCATTCAATCTCATTCCGTCGTGGTCGGATGTCGCAGATTGGGCGGGGAAGATGATAGAGTTCTTCGAGCAGTGCCGACAGTGTGCTACGTGGAGGGGCAGGGGATGCGCCGCCTCGGTAGCGCGTCCTTCATGCGGCGCATGGCGTCGTGCGGCGAGAGCCTCTCCTCGAGGACGAGACGGCTGAAGCGGGCGGACATCTTTTCCGTTCGCGGTACTGGCTTTCCTCTTCGTCGATTCCTATGGTCTTCCTTTCTTTTTTGCTGCCCCATTAGATATTGCCATTTGCGGACGCAAGATTTTTTAAATACCATATTGACGAGGGAGAGAAAAAAAAAATGATATTTTATAGACGCTTTACGGTGGGGTAGACCCTGCCTGTGGCAAAGCGAGAGTTTCGAGGACGCTCCATGTTCTTTTTTCGCGCCGGACATGGAGGGGGCAAACAGGTATGGCGCGAGGAAAGACGGGTAAAGTGGAAATTTTAACTGGAGAGTCTGTATTGGATGACAACTGCATGATTACCTATTCAGAGAAAGCGTACGATATTGGTTCTATACGAGTGACGCTTGAACAGGATATGCGCATGTTCGATGTCGGCAAAGAGTCTTGGGATGGAAGATCTCCGACGGAATTGACGGGCCTCGACGCGAAGAAGACAGTTGAGCGTATTTGTCCAGATATTGGATGCTTTGAAGTTTCATTCATATTGTACTTTGGAGAGTCGCGCGCAGGGAGCTTGGCGACCTGGCGGACAGGCTTCTCGCGCCGAAGGGGGCGCGGGCGTTCGTGAACCGCCGGCGCGCACGATGCAAATGCGCGGTCAAGTGCCGCGTTCAGCAGGCGAACTCCGCTTCGTCGCCGCAGACGTTGCGGGTGCGGATGCGGAGCGGACTGGAAGGGCAGGGAATCGTGCCGTCCCAGGGCTTGCCGGTCTTCACGCCGTTGAGAATCGCGTTGCCGTACTTGTCGATCTTCAGGCTGACGTCTGAATGCCAGACGCCGTCCTTGTTTCCGCAGTCGAGGAAGACCGCCTCTAGCATCTCAAGCCCCTCGTCTGAAATCTTGATCTCCTTGAACGCCTTGTCCTTCCGCCGGTTCAGAAGGCACGACTCGTTGAACTCGGCCACCTTGCCGCGAACGCGGTCGGACTCGAAGCCCGTCACGCGCAGAAGCATCGGCGAGAGCAGATCGTCAGACCCGCTCTCGCCCATCTCCCATTCAAGCCTGTCGTCCACGACGACGTCGCCAAGCGTTTCCTTCAGGTCTCTGAACTCGATCTTCACGAGAGACGACCTGTCGCTCTTCATGACCTTCTCGACCGCCTCCTCGTCGATTTCGACGTAGTAGACAACCACCTTCTTGACGGACGGCGGAAGACTGCGGACCTCCTGCTTCAGGATCCGCGCCATCATCGGCCCGTCAAGCAGCCTTGTCGCGCCGCCGGCCTTGAGGTCGGGGACGTAGACCGGCACGACGCCCAGTCGCGAATCGTGCAGCGCTCCAAGCCAGAACCCGCCTAGCTCCGCCTCGTCGCGGAGGCCGGGGATGAGGGATTTCAGATTGTCCATCGTCTGGACGGGATTGCGGAAGAGGTGGATGCCGTCCATCACGTCCATCACATCGAATGCGGCGTGGTTCGCCTCCAGTCTGTCGCGCACGGTCTGGATGGAGTTGGCGTTGACGTCCACGTGGATGAACCGCCGCCCAAGCTTCGCCGCCACCGCCGCCGTCACGCCGCTGCCGCCAAAGAAGTCCGCGACAAGCATTCCCTCGTTCGACGACGCCTTGACGATGCGCTCCAGCAGCGCCTCCGGCTTCTGCGTCGCGTAGTCGTTTTTCTCCTTTGCCTGGGAATTGACAGGATAGATGTCGGTCCAGATGTCCTGTGCCGGGACGCCTGGCATTTCCGCCAAATACTGCTTGAGACGAGGAGTGCCGTTTCTGGTGTAGTACAACAGCCCTTTTTCGTCGTACTCGGCCATTTTCTTCTTCGGGCAAATCCAGATATTTCGTCTCCCCTTCCAATCGTAGTCGTATCCGCCGCCCTGCTTGCCGATTGCCGTCAGGTCGGTGTCCTTGAATCTTCCCCTTTCGTCCTTCTTTGAATAATACTGGTCGACGTATTCCTTCCCATATGGGATGTATTGGGTGTGGAAGACCGGAACGCCAATCTGATAGAAGAAGATCGTGTCGTGGATGTTGGCGTAGTCGGTATTGTCGCTATGAGCGCTCGACCGCTTCCAGATGATTTCGCTGCGAAAGCAGTCTTCGCCGAAAATCTCGTCCATCATCACCTTGGCGTAATGTCCGATATGCCAGTCGAGATGGACGTAGATGCTGGCGGTCTCCGACATGACGGACTTTATGGCGCGGAGGTTCTCGTACAGCCAGTTGAGGTACTTTTCCTTTTCCCAGATGTCACCGTACATCTTCTCCTCGAAGCTTTTCAGTTCGTCGTCGTCGATTTCCGCGCCGTCCTGTCCGTTTGCGGCCTTGAGCGGATTGCGGCGCAGATATATCTTCTTCGCGTAGTCGGCGCCGGATGCGAAGGGCGGATCGATGTAGACGAGGTCGACCTTCACGCCCCTGTCCTTCAGGTATGCGCATGCGGAAAGGCACTCGCCGCGAATGACGAGATTGCCGGCGTCGGAGTCCTTTGCGGAATATCCGACGCGCTCCTTCGTCTGCACTTCGTATAGCGGCATTCCGCGGCGAAGCGACGCCTTCACCGTCTCGCTTCCGTAGTAGCGAAGCGCGCGGGTGAAGTTGTTCAGGATGGCCTGTCCTCTCACCGGGTCCGGGTAGAACGGAACGAATCTTGCGCTCATCTTCTCTCCTTGAAATTCTCGGTCTTTCTCTGCGGCCTTTGCGCGTTCTGCGGTCAGAAGAATTTTTCGATTGCCTCCACCAGGTGCGAATGCCATTGTCCGTCATCCTCTTCAAGGCACAGGTACTCGTACGTGGGGCAGTCCGCCCTGCCGTTCTGCCGGGTCTTGAACATTCCTTCCATGAACCTGCGCCGGGAAATGAAGGCCGGGTCGTCTGCGTAGACCGTGCCTTTCGTCTCGACGATCAGGCACTTCTCGACCTTTTTGCGCGACATGTCGCGGCTCAGGATAAGGAAGTCGGGCGTGTACCTTCCGACCGGCTCTAGCTGTCCGTCGACCCTCTCGTAGCACTGGACGACGAATTCGGTGAACGGGCTGTCGCCGTTGTAGTAGACTTCAAGGCCCTTTTTGCGAAGTTCGTCCGTTGCCAGCGCCTTGGCGAAGAACGCGCGCTCGAACGCGCTGTCCGTCCGGTAGGGAAGGTAGTGGAACGCCTTTCCGTAGTCCGCTCCGACGTTTTCCTTGGCGGTCTCAAGGCGTTTTTCGTAGAGGGCGGCAAGTTCCCTGTCGTCCTGCGCAATCGCCTCGTCAAGGAGGCACTGCCACTTCCGCACTTCATCGGAGGCGGGCGTGACATGGCCGGCGCCGCCATCCGCCGCGACGATTTCGCGGCACTTGCCCTGATTCGGGACAAACGGCGTCTCGTCCTCGACGACGAGGGTTTCGTGCGCGGCGAAGTACTCCACGTCGAGAAGGCGGGCGGAGGTCAGGTCGTCGCGCTCTTTGGATTCGATCTTGCGGCTCGGCCAGAACGCGCGGCGGACTGCGGAGCGGATTTCGGCTTGGCGGTACTGGGGAGACAGGACGCTGTCGCCGTCGCGGTCCTTGACGGAAATGGCGTTGAACAGTTTGCGCAGGGTCTTGTCCTGCGTCTTGAGTTCGTCGACGGAGAGGAGGCAGAAGCTTTCCTTGCTTATCTGATGAAGCCACGCAAGGTACGTCGTCGAAAAGCCGACATCCGAATGCTCGCCGTGTCCTGTGGAGATACGCCTCTTCACTTCCTTGAAGTCGCCTACGGTTACGACGTCCTCCTTTCTGAAGTCGTTCAGTCTGCGATTCAGCGCGTCAAGGCGACTGGCGGCCGGGACTTTGCTTTCGACGATCCTGTCGCCGTATTCGACGTATATCTGGTGGAATGGCAGCGGCGGAAGGTCAAGCGTCTTCGTCCTGTCGTATCGTCGGACAAGCCGGCCCGTCTTCAGCCCGCTCTGGAACGCCTCGAGCGTAGTGTGCTGCTGCTGTTTCAGCTGTTCTTCTAGAAGGCGGCCGTTCGCCGCGTTCAGGTAGATGGCGGCCGTTTCCGCCTTCGCGTCGTCCACGCCGCGAAGGCAGCGGCAGGAGGTCTGGAGCACCATCTTCTTCGGGCAGTCGCCTTCCTGCGAGAGGATGACGCCCGTCAGGCTGCGGCAGTCCCAGCCTTCCTTGCCGATTTGGACAAGAAGGACGACGCGCTTTTTTGAGAACTCCATGTCGAGCTGCTCGAACTCAAGCTGCGCTCCCTCCGGCTCGGCGTACTTCTTCCCGGCGACGGTCGAGCCCCGGTGGTACTTCAATATGGATTCGGCGGGGTCCATGCCGAGCGACTTCACGATCTTCGCGACTTCCGGGTAGATTTCCTCTTCGAGGCGGACGACTCCCCCGCAGTAGACCGCCAGCTTCGCGGGGCAGCCGTTTTCGTACGTCTTGTCGCCATAGCGCGCGAAGAACTCCGTGACGCCGCGGCGCACGATGCCGATCGGCGACACGTCGCCGTCGACGATTGTGACGGACGGCCTTTTGAGGAAGTCGGCGACGCCGCGCACGAGCGGGAAGTGGTGGACGGTGTTGGCGATCTCCTCGCTCTTGAACGAAAGGCCGTCGGCAAGTTCGACCATCGCGGGCCTGTCGAGATATGGCGTACCCGAAAAGCCGAGGACGGAATTGATGCCCCTGCCGCTTTCCGCCCAGTCGTTGACGACGGCGCGCAGACGGACTTCGTTGTTCCTGTTCGTCTGCGAAGCCGTGTGGTGCGCCTCGTCGATCAGGATGGCGAGCGATGGGATTTTCGCTATCGTCGCGCGGAGTTCGTTCGCGTGGTTCGCCCTTTCGCCGTCCGTAAGCGGAATGAGCATCCCGCTTTCGTCGAGCGCCACGCGGTCGAGGATGACCTTCTCCGCGTTCGTGACGAGGACGACACCGAACATTTCCTCGTACGGCTGGAACCTGGCAATCTTCTGGACGTTCGGGTTTTTGACTTGGTTCGACCGGGCGGCGGTGGAATCCGCGTCAAGGATTTCGAACTTCACGATTTTCTTGAGGTTCGACGCCAGCGGCTCCGGGACGACCCACGCCGGATTGAAGTTCTCGATCGTCCGCAGGCTGGGCACAATCGAAGACTTCGTGCCGGACGGCGCGAGGATGAGGAAGTTGTGTGCGAACGCGGGGTTGTCCGGCTCCTCTAGGGCGTAGGCCAGGTCAAGGTAGATGAAGGCCGCCATCAGAAACGTCTTTCCCGCGCCCATTGGAAGCGAGAAGAGATAGTCGGAGTACCTGACGCCGTAGAAGATCCGGTCGAACGTCTTTTCCGCGTCTATCTTGGCGGGGTCGGATTTCAGCAGGTTCGCAAGGGCTGGCGCGAGGACGTCCTTTGCGCCGTCTTCCTTCTGCAAGGCGAACTCCAGAAGGGCGAGCGAGGCGGGATGGGAGGCCAGATGCGCCCTCGCCCTGGCAGACATCAGCGTGTCGTCGTCAAGTTCAAGCGACGTCATCGCCCCGCTGGAGAAGAGCTCCGCAAGCGGCCTGTTGCCGCAGGCGATTTTGAGGAAGAGATACGTCTTTATCGCGTCGATCTGGACGTCGCGAAGGCCGCGGCCGCCTTTCGCGGCGGCCTCCATCGCCCCGATGGCTGCACGAATGGGGCAGTTGGGCCTTGAAAGCCAGCCGTCCCGTTTTCTCTTGATCATGTCGTAGAACATACGTCTTTCCGCTCTGCTTGAAACCAGTAGTATAGCAATTCGAGGTAGGGTTTGCAATTGTGAACGGAAAAACAGCGAAAGCCGCATTTTTGCACGTTTCGCGCACGCGGGCGGATGGTCGGACCGAGGGGATTTGAACCCCTGGCCTTTTGCCCCCCAACCGCTCAAGACGGCAGAACCGCCGAGGACGGAGAGGGAGCGCAAGGGATTTTGCCGTACTTTGAGGACACGCCCAAGGCCAGGGCATTCCGCGAACATCCGTCTGTTGGCGCTTCTGTTGGTAAGCCCCCAGGCACTCGTCTGAAAGCCATCCGTTCGCCGCGCATTGTATCACAGTCGCGCCGTATTGCGCAACGGCCGCGGAAGGGCTACCCCTCCTCCGCCGGCGGCGCGGAGAGGCCGCGCAGTATGGCCTTCGCCGTCAGCTCGTTTATCTCGCGGTGGCGCGGGACGGCCTGCGTTGCACCCGTGATGACATTGCGGTAAATGTCATGTCCGCCGCGCGTCCTCGCAAGGACACACCCCTCTTCGCGGAGGCGGCGCAGGAGGTCTGCTCGCTTCACGCGAACTCCATCACGCCGACGGAACGCCGTGTGTCCTGAAGGTCTCCGTCGCGGATTGCGTCGCGGATGTCCTTGAGCATGAAGCGGAGCTCTTCGAGCGTATGCCCCTGCGTCATGTAGTCCGGGTACTCGTTCCAGTAGCCGAGCCACATTCCGTCCTTCGGATCCTGCCAGTACGTGTACGATGCGCTCATTGCCTGTCTCCTTTCGCTAAAGGTCGGAATCGTCCAGTCCCGCGATGCGCATGATGCTCCGTTGCGTTCCGGGCGCAAGAGTCCCTCGATGGAAAGGGACTACCATCGTGCGCGTCCCGTCCGCGCTCTTCCATATATGGTGGCTTCCGTTCACTCTCACAAGCCTCCACCCGCGTATGTTCAGGACGCTCTCCATGCGCTGCGGCGCAACGTGCTTCACAGCGCGACCCTCACGGCGTTCGCGTAGGACGGCGCGTTCTGCTCGTCCTGCGCCATCAGCCAGCCTTCGGCCGCCTCCCTGATGTTCTCCTGCGCCTCCTCGAAGGTGTCGCCGTCGGAGACGCAGCCGGGGAGCGCGGGAATCTCCGCGCAGTAGACCCCCGATTCGTCACGGTAGATTATGGCATTCAGTCTCATGGCGCACATTGTATCACGTCCGCGCCGTAATGCGCAACATGGCAGAAGGAGGTGGTGGAAGTCAGCCAGGAACACGGGCCGCCGGCACGGCGACCGAAAACACCATACTACAGTGACAGCGTAGAGTTTACACCATTCGGCATGAAAACGCAATACCAAAAGGAGATGTTTTATGGAAATTTTTCAGGCCCGGCTTGCGGAGCTGAAAGGCGACATGACGGTGAGCGCCTTTGCCAGGTTGTGCGAAATCCCACAGCCCTCAATGGACAGGTATTTCAAGGGACGGCTTCCAGCCAGCGACATGCTGAAGCAAATAGCCATTCGCCTTGGTGTATCTTCCGACTGGCTGCTCGGCCTGTCCGACGAGCGCGGAGGGCATGGAGCCGTGGCGGAGACGATGGACGATGGTACGCGGATGAAAGCCCTTGAATCGGAAAACGCCGCGCTCAAGGGCGAAATCCGCGGTTTGCGCTTCGCGCTGGACGCGGCCATGAGGGGTGGCGCGAAACCTGCACTGTAGTACAGTGTTTCCAATGGTATAAAAAGGCAAGAACGATGTCAACAAACGAACGAAAGACCGGCTTTGACGAGACGGTTGAGATAGTGCGGCGCGGCCCCAGTTCGGTGACGGTCGTGTTCCGCATGACGCCCGGCGAGAAGGCGCAGCTCCGCGAGTTCGCGAAAAGGCACGACTGCACGGCGAGCGACGTCCTCTACACCGCGCTCGTCCGCTTCCACGCCATCGAGCCGGCGGCGCACGATTTAGGCCGAAAGGCCGTTGCAACGAAATGCGAACCAACCCATGAATCCTATCCTTGAACGAACCGCCAAAGGGTGAGCGGTGGAGACCTTCCCCGCGCCGTCCGCTCTAACGGAAACCGCCAACGTCCCACGCGGACGCCCCGTGCCGCAAGGCCGGGGGGAGAACCATCTGGACGGACGGCGCGGGGCCTTTGAGTTAAGTGGTTGAGTTGCCGCAGGGCCGGCGCGGTTGAGCCGGCAAGAGACTTTGAGTGGCGAAAGCCCAAGCACAGGGAAGCCCTACCAGCCCAAGCACAGGGAAGCCCTACCAGCACGAGCGCCGCGGGCGTAGCCGAAAGGCGAACAGCGGCATGCATTTTGGTCTTGATGCGATTCGCACGCGGGACGCCCCCGCCCGTGAACGGAAATCCGGGGGCTTTGACGACTTGAAAGGATGGCTGCGCGATGAAGAAAGAGAAGGACGAGACGAACCCGATCATGACGGACGCCGAGGTCGCGGCGTTCTTCCGGATCGGCATCAGGCTTCTCCAGAGGCGGCTGCGCCGCCCGAAGGCCGGCGAGGTCGACTTCCGCAGGGCCTCGCCGCTGAAGATCGGCGGGCGGCGGTTCTGGCTGCGGGCGGAGGTCTACCGCCTGGCGGGGCTAGGCGCGCGGACTTGAACTGGACGCGAAAGGAGAACACGATGGGACCGAGAATGAGATTCGACGACGAGCTCCACC
>CAYLRN010000018.1:0-61565 GCA_964386385.1 uncultured Lentisphaeraceae bacterium
TTCGTTCTGTCGGAAATTTCTCCCCACACAATCTTCGGCTTGTTGAAATCGTCCGTTTGTCCAGTTCCGGCATGAACGTCCGGATGAAGCGTGAGAGCGTGTTGCGGTGGACCTTGCATATCCGCGCGATCTTGTTGCGGGACTGTCCGAGAAGCGTCAGTTCGCGGATGAGGTTTTTCCGTGCATGGAGCTTGTGCTTCTCCGGCGCGGTCCTGCTGCCCTTGGGCCTTCCGAGGACGACGCCTTCCGCCCGCTTCCGGGCAAGCGCCTCCTTTGTCCTCTGGCTGATGAGATTGCGTTCGATTTCCGCCGAAAGTCCGAATGCGAACGCCAGCACCTTCGACTGGATGTCCTCGCCGAGACGGTAGTTGTCCTTGATTGTCCAAACGCGGCATTCCTTGTTCATGCAGATGTTGAGGATCTCCATGATCATGAAGAGGTTGCGTCCGAGACGCGAGAGTTCGGCGCAGACGATCAGGTCGTCCTTCTGGACGCGCTTGAGCAGTTTGCCGAGCTCTCGCTTCGTGTATGCCTTCGTTCCGCTGATCGTCTCCTCTATCCAGCCGTCTACGCGCAGATTCTGCGCCTTGCAGAAGTTCGCGATGACGAACCGCTGGTTTTCGACGGTCTGCTTGTCGCTGCTCACTCTGATGTATCCATAGGTCATGTGGACTCCTTCGTTTCTTGCCTTTCCGGATTGACCCGGATGATTGTACGACTTTCCCATTGATGGCGTTGACTGGAGGGTGAAAAGACAAAACTTGTATGTACAAGTTTGAGCGAAGCGTCAGGATTCTGCTAGAATGTGCGCAGACGGCAGGTTCTGAACAACGATGTCAACCAGATCGGAGTCTTCATGAGGATTCGCAACGCGCATGTATACACGCCGGGACGGGATTGCGGCGTGGCTGAAATCGGCGTCCACGGCGACCGAATCGTCTCCGTCGGCGAGAGCGGCGGCGGGGTGGCGGGCGAGGCGTTCGACGCGACGGGCCTCATCGCGATGCCGGGGTTCGTGGACGTCCACTCGCACGGACGGAGCGGGTTCGACTTCTGCGACATGACGGACGAGGCGTTCGACGCGATCGGGCGCGACAAGCTGCAGGACGGCGTGACTGGCTTCCTTGCGACCGGTCTCACCCGCCCTGAAGAGGATCTCGCGGAGCTCTGCCGCTGCGCGGAGCGCTACAAGGCGCGCGGCGCGGGCGCGACTTGCCTGGGCGTCCACCTGGAAGGCCCGTTCTTCAACCCGGAGATGGCGGGGGCGCAGAACCCGGCCTTTCTGAAGAAGCCGGACGCCGCATTCGTCAAGCGGCTCCACGCGATATCCCCGGTCTTGAAGGTCTCCCTCGCGCCGGAGCTGGACGGCGCGGAGGAGTGCATCCGCGAACTCGTCGCGGCCGGCGTTGTGGTCTCCGGCGGACACTCCGCCGCCGACTACGCCTGCTTCGAACGCGCCCGCGCCGCCGGCATGACGCACCTCACGCACTTCTGCAACACGATGGTCCCAATCCACCATCTGCGCCCGTCGATGGTGACGGGCGGGCTTCTGGCGGACGACGTGTTCGCCGAGATCATCACGGACGGTGTCCACCTCTCCGACCCGATGATCGCGCTCATCGTGAAGGCGAAAGGCCCTGACCGCGTGATGGTGATAACGGACGCGATGTGCGCGGCGGGACGTCCCGACGGGCTGTACTCCCTGGGAGGCCTCCGCGTGCGCGTGGCGAACGGATGCGCGCGGCTGGCGGACGTGCCCGACGACCCGTCGCGCATGGTCAGCAACGTCGCCGGCTCCGTCGCGCTCTACTGGCAGTGCTTCAGGCGCTACGTCCGCGTCAGCGGACTTCCGCTGGAGGAGGCGGTCAAGGCGGCGTCATACAACCAGTGCGTTTCGCTGTCCATACCGGACCGCGGCGAAATCGCGCCCGGCAAGATCGCCGACGTCACGCTCCTTGACGGCGACCTCCGTCCGCGCGCGACGATCGTCAACGGAGAAGTCCGATGGAGGGACGGGCAATGAAGGTCTCGTCCAAGTACGCGCCATGGCTGGCGCTTGCGATTCTCTGCGTGACCTACTTCCTCCAGCAGGGAACGCGGCAGGTCTACAACGCGACGCTGCCGCAGATCAGGGCCGACTTCGCGGCCGGCGGCGTCTCGCACGTCCAGCTGGGGATGATCGCGACGGTCTTCTCGCTCGTCTACGGCGTCGTCGTGCCGTTCGCGGGCGTGGCGGCGGACATCTTCGGACGCAGGCGCCTCGTCGTCCTGGCCCTCGCCCTCTTCTCGGCGGGCATCGTGGCGAGCGGCTTCGCCGGCGGCGCAATTGCGCTTGTGGCGACGTACGGCGTCGTCGCGGCCGTGGGCCAGTGCATGTTCCCGTCGTCGGCCACGTCGCTCATCTCGCAGTTTCATCCGCATACGCGGGCGACGGCGCTGTCGATTTTCCAGAGTTCCCTCTACCTTGGCGTCGTGGTGTGCAGCTGCGTGTCAGGCTGCCTTGGCGGACTTGGTGCGGGCGGCTGGCGAACGGCGTTCTGGACGTTCGGCGCCGCGGGGCTGCTCTGGATTCCGGTGGTCGTGTTCGGGCTGAAGGAACCGACGGCGGAGAATGCGGACAAGGCGGCGGACGCCCCTGCGCGTGGGGAGAAGGCGACGGCGGGGGAGGCTCTGCTTGCGCTTGTCCGGAGGCCGTCCGCCGTGCTTCTGACGGTTGGGTTCGGCATGTGCACTTATGGAAGCAAGGCGTTTCTCACGTGGACTCCGGACTTCATGCAGGAGGAGCTTGCGCTGTCGCCCGCGCAGGCCGGCTTCCACGCCGTGTTCTGGTTCTACTGCGGTGCGCTAGCCGGCATCATGTGCGCAAGTCGCCTCACCGACCGACTGGCGGAGCGGCGGCCGGCGGTGCGCCTGGAGGCCAACGCGATCGGGCTTTTCCTCTGCGCTCCGTTCGTCTACTTCATGTCGCAGACGCCGAGTCTGGCGCTCTGCGGACTTGCCCTGGCGCTGTGGGGGTTCGCCCACGGGATATACGACTCGAACTTCTTCGCGTCGCTCTACGAGGTCGTCTCGCCGCGCTATCGGGCGGCGGCGACCGGCGCGTTCCTGTGCGGCGGGTTCGTCATCGGCGCGTTCTCCCCGATGGTCATGGGGTGGATGCGCGATGGGCTGCATCTGACGCTGCGCGACGGCTTCGCGTCCGTCTCGCTGTTCTATCTCGCAGGCGCAGGCGTCGTCCTCTTGGCGCGGACCGTCTTCTTCGCGCGCGACTTCGCCGCGCAGAAGGGCGCTGAGACGACTTCCCGGCGTTGACTTGAACCGAATGAAACGGAGGCATCCAATGACGACGATTCGCACGACCTGTCTCTTCGCGCTCTCCCTCCTGGGCGGCCTCGCCGTCAGCGGCGGCACGACGACGCGGTCCTTCGCGGACTACCGCAACGCCGTCGTCTCCGACTTCCCCGTCCCGCTCGTCCTTGACGCGGACGCCGACGGCTCCATGTTCGCGGACGCGGCGGCCGACGGGTCGGACGTGCGCGTCATGGATGCGGACGGAACCGTCCTCCCGGTCGAAGTCGACCAGTGGAATCCGGCGGGCCGGTCGGTCGTCTGGGCGAAAGTCCCCGTGTTCTCCAAGGACACGGTCCTGACGGTAAAGTGGGGCGAGGACGCCGTTGGCCTCGAACCGTCCGCGGACGCCGTCTGGGACGACGCCGAGCTCGTCATGCACCTCTCCGACGGACGCGACTCCTCCCGCCATGGCGCGACGCTCGCGCGAACGGACGACGCGGCGGCGGACGGCCCGCTGGGCGCGGCGGCGGCGTTCGGCACCGCGGACCGCCGCTACGCCGGAACGCTGAAGTCCGGACAGATGGGCGGACTCTCCACTGCGTTCACCATTTCCTTCTGGCTCGATTCCGCCGATCTTGGGGCGGAGGAGAACTACCTCTTCTACGCGGCATTCAGCGGACAGTTCGCCGTCCTGCACGGCTACAGGCGGCGGCACCTTGAGCTCTACTTCACAAGTCCCCTGCTGACCGGGACGAACCCGCGCAACGCCTCCGCCATCCAGATTCCGGACGTCGGCTGGCATCACTACGCCTGGACGTACGACGGCGCCACGCTCAAGACCTGGCGCGACGGCGCCCTTGTTTCCGCGACGGCCGTCTCCTTCTCGCTGAAGAACTCGACCGCCGCCGTGCCGTTCTACCTTGGCGGACCGGGCAGCGCGGCCAAATATCTCAACGGGTCGCTGGACGAGGTGCGCGTCGAATCCGTCGCGCGCTCGGCCGCGTGGATCGCCGCCTCGTGCGAGACGCAAGCGCGGACGCTGCCGCCGTACAGCGTCGAGTACGAACTGCCCGCGCTGGAGACGGACGAGACGCTGACGAACTTCACTGCGCTCGTCTCCGTCAATTCCGCCACGCCCGGCTGGTCGGAGGCGTTCTACTCCGCGGCGCAGAACAACCGCGTCTTCTTCAGGACGGAGCCGGACGGCGCCGACTGCGACTTCGAGGTCGAGCGCATCCCGCGTTCGCGAACAGTCCCCATGTCCTGGTGGGTGCGAATCCCGTTCTACCGCGCAAGGCAGAAAGTCCATCTCTGCTGGCCGCGCTTCTCCTCTCCGGCCGGAGCCGCGTTCGACTACTCGAACACGAACGCATGGGACTCGTCCTATCTGCACGTCTACCATCTGGCGCCCATCCCCGAGGACCGCCGCGATTCCGCTCGCCGCTGCGACATGAAGCCCGAAGCCTGGTCGAACTACAACGCCTCCGCCGACGGCCCCACGGGGCAGTCGCTGGCCGTTCTCGCCACGTCGAACGTCTACACGCGCATCGGATTCAGCAGCGTCCAGCCACCTGCGCTGACAAACCGCTACACGATTTCGTTCTGGGCGCGGAAGGACGACTTCCACGATCCGAAGAACGCCTACATTCTCGCCTACACTGGCGCGTCCATTCCGGGCGTCCAGTCCTCGCTCATCGCCGGCTATGGACGAAGCCCGAACGCCTTCCGCTTCTTCAACACCGTCGGATATGATTCCGCCGACATGGAACTGCCAATTCCGGACGACGACTGGCACCACTACGCGATCGTGAGCGATGGCGTGGAAATAAAAGGATGGCGCGACGGTGAACTTGTCGTCACATCCTCGGCGGTCTTCGATTTCGCCTGTTCGTTCAAGGGCGTCACCGGATGGTTCGGGAACTCCAGCAAGGACGAGAACGGATTCGTTGGGGCGTTCGACGAGTTCCGCGTCGCATACGAGCCGCGTTCGCGCGAATGGATTAGGACGTGCTACCACAACCAGTTCGTCCACCGCCACGGCGTTCCGCGTCTGCATCAGCCGGCGTTCGCGGACGATGTTTCGTCGGAGGCCGCTGTGAACTCGCTGGCGTTCGACTGCGACCTCGTCTGCCAGAAGACGTCCGAAGTGACGCTCTGCTGGGGGGCGTCCGACGGCGGGGAGAACGTGGCCGGATGGGAGACCTCCCGGTCGATGGGAGCGCTGGCGGAGGGGCCGCTGACGGCGACGGTGGACGGCCTCGCCGACGACGAGCGCATATGCGCGCGCTTCTTCGCGACGAACGACTGCGGATGCGCATGGTCAAGGCCTGTCTGGGGCCGCACACCGTTCGCGGGACGGCGCGCCTACGCCCGCATCCGCTTCTCCGGATACGACGGCGTGGCGCCGCTGACGAACTTCCCCGCCTGCGTGCGACTGCCCGCTAGGCTGGGGCTGCCGGCGTCGTCCGAGGTCGTCAGGTTCGGCGCGGCGGACGGGAGACCCCTGCCGTTCGAGGTCGAGAACTGGAATCCGACGGGCGAATCGGTCGTCTGGGTCCGCATTCCGGAACTGACGGCAGAGACCGAGCTGACGGTTTCCTGGCAGGGCTTCGACGCGATGGGCGACATCTCCGCGGGCGGCGTCTGGGGCTCCGACTATCTGCGAGTCTACCACTTCGCGTCCGGACGCGAGTCGTCGATCTACGCGGCGCATCCGTTTGCAGCCGACTGGGCGGCCTCCGCCGCGGCGGAAAGTCCGAGCGGAACAGCCCGGCGCTTCGACGGACAGGGGAGGCTGCGTCTTGCCGGCGCCCGTTTCCTTGATTTCGCCGAGGGCATGACCTTCCAGACGTGGGCGAAGATTGAAAACACGAATTCGACGTACCTTGCGCTGGCGGCGGCCTCTGGGCAGTTCGGTTTCATCTCCGGGTTCAAGGGCGATGCAATCGAGTTCTTCGCCTACTATCCAAGTCCTTCCCCCCTGCGTTCCGCCCAACAGGACGCCTTGCGCGGGTATTCGCGCATTCCGCGCCCGGACGACGGATGGCACCACTACGCCTACACGTACAACGGACGCGAGTTCGCCAGCTATCTCGACGGCGAACAGCTCACGAACGTCGCGTTCCATGCCGCGTTCGGCAGCTGTCCGGGAGACAACCGCGACGTCGACCTGACGTGCAATCTTGGGGCTTCGCCCGGAGGCGTCCACAACCTGACGGGCGCGCTTGACGAGTTCCGCGTGGAGAAGACCGGGCGGTCGGCGGACTGGATTCGCGCCTGCTGGAAGAACCAGTCCGACCCATCGTTCTGCGTCGTAGGGCCGGCCTGCAATCGCGGCCTCGCCATCATCCTCAGGTAGTTCACCATCCAAGGCGATTGGAAATGTCCGGATCCCGTATAAAGTACAGGTCGATGTTCGAGGCGCTCAAGGCGGAAGTTCTGGGCGGCAGGTACGCGGCGTCCGGGAAGCTGCCGAGCGAGGCGCAGCTGATGCGCCGCTTCGCCGTGTCGCGCGCGACGGTCGTCCGCGCCCTGCAGGAGCTCCGCGGCAAGGGACTTGTCGTCCGGCGGAAGGGGCAGGGGACGTTCATTGCGCCGAACACGAGGAACTACGGGCGGACGATCGGCGTCGTCATCCCGATTTCGCGCGGCGAGATCTTCCCTCCGATCTGCCGCGAGGTGACGCGTCTCGCCCAACAGGACGGCCATGCGATCCTGCTGGCGGACTTCATGGCCGCCCCTCCCGAAAGGCGCGTCTCCGAGGCGCGGCGCATCGCCGAGGACTTCGTGGCGCGCGACGTCGTCGGCGTCGTCTTCCACCTGACGGACGGCGTTCCGGACGCGCCGCAGGTCAACGCCGCCGCGCTGGAGGTGCTGGACGCCATGGGAATCCCGGTCGTGCTGACGGACTGCGACCTGGCGCCGTTTCCGCAGCACGGCCGCTACGACGTGGTGGGGGCGGACGACGTCGACGCCGGCTACAGGATAACGCGCCATCTGCTGGCGCAGGGAGCGCGCCGCTGCGTCTTCTTCATGCCCGATTTCGGCAGCACGAGCTTCGCGAACCGCGCGCGCGGATTCCGGGCGGCGCTGGACGAGGCCGGTCTGCGCGGGGCGGCCGTCGCGGGCGACTCGAAGGACGTCGAGACCGTCTGGACAATGCTCCGCCGCCATCGCCCCGACGCGATACTCTGCGGAAACGACCGTGTTGCGGCGGACATGCTGGCGTCGCTTGCCGCGCTTGGGCGGCGCGTCCCGCAGGACGTCCGGCTGGCCGGGTTCGACGACGTCAACTTCGCGCGGTTCGTCTCCCCTCGCCTGACGACCATCCACGCGCCGTGCGCCGAAATCGGCCGCACCGCCTACGAGACGCTCCGCGCGCGGATCATGGACGCCAAGGCGCCCGCGCGCACCGTCACGCTCTTCGCTCCGCTCGTAGTCCGCGAGTCGTGCGGCGCCGCGCCCCCGCCGCCCGCCGGCGAAGACGCGGAGGAATGCGGCCCGGCCAATTGAATTTTCCACTCTCCAAAGCAAGGACATGAACGAATGACAATCGAATCAACTGAAAACTACGCGGACATGAGTTCCGTCGGCGCATCGGTCATCTACGCCGCCGCCATGCGCAGGCTGTCGCGTGGCGAACGCTTCAACCTCGGCCTCGCCACCGGCAACACGATGATCGAGCTCTACCGCAGACTTGCGGGCAAGTTCAACCGCGCCCGCGCGGACCTCTCCCTGCTCTCCACCTGGAACCTGGACGAATACGCCTCTGACGGGCGCTCCGCCGTCCCGCGCGAGCATCCGCTCTCCTACTGGAGGTACATGCACGAAAAGCTCTTCTCGAAGTTCGACCCCGCGCTCGGCTTCCGGGAGGAGAACGCGCACTTCCCCTCGCCCGAAGCGCCGGAGGCCTACGACCCCGCCATATCCGCCGCCGGCGGACTCGACCTGCAGCTGCTGGGCATCGGCTTCAATGGGCACATCGCGTTCAACGAGCCGATGGGCGAGGACGAGATCGACGTCGAGTCGTTCGGGCGTCTCCCCACGCGCGTCCTTCCGCTCTCGAAGGAGACGATTGCGCAGAACACCGCCGTCACGGCGAACGGCGACTCCTCGCTCGTGCCGCGCTTCGCCGCCACCATGGGCATGGCGCCGATTCTCGCCGCAAGGCAGTGCCTTCTCCTCGCCTGCTTCCCGGAGCAGACCGCGCCGCTGCGGGCCATCTTCGCGCGCGGCGGAGCGCCCACGCCGGCGCTGCCCGCGTCCTACCTGTGGAGGCATCCCGACTTCCGCCTCGTCTACACCGCGGACTCCATCGGGATTTGAACGCGAACGTGATATGCTATGGGCGCAATGCCGACAGGACAAGGAGAAACGATGCGAAAACTTAAACTGACGATGGCCCTTGGCGCGCTTGCCGCGCTCGGAGCGCTGCGCGCGGCGGCGACGCCGGCCGACGGGCTTCATCCGGACACCGGCGCATGGCCGTCTCTCTTCGCGGACGACCTCTCGAACGCCGAGGACGCGAAAGAAGCCTGGCGCCGCGACGCCGACGGCAGCCTCGTCGCCGACAGGGACGTGCTGCTCTTCACGAAGCGCGACTACGGTCCGTTCGTACTGGACTTCGAGTTCAGGTTCGATCCTGGCGCGAACAGCGGCGTGTACATCTACGCAAGCGACCTCAAGAACCTGGTCCCGAACAAGATCGAGGTTCAGCTGCTCGACAACCCGTCGCCGCGATGGAAGACGTGCACGCCCCACCAGCGCAACGCCGCGCTCTACGGACACGCCGCGCCGAAGCTGGACGCCCTCAGGCCGACAGGCGAGTGGAACCGCATGACGATCTTCGGGCAGGGCAAAAACGTGCGCATCGTCCTGAACGGCCGCGAGGTGGTGGACGAAGACCTTTCGCGCCACGTGAGCGCGAAGACCAATCCCGACGGCTCAGCCGTGCCCTCGCTCCACGTCAAGCCATGGGCGGAAATCGCCACGCGAGGCCGCATCGGCCTCCAGGGACGCCATCAGGGCGCGGCGACCGCTTTCCGCAACGTCCGCATCAAGGAAGGAGAATGGAAATGAATACCTCACGCCGCCGGTTCATCGGCGGAACGCTTGCCGCCGCCGGCCTCGCCGGCTTCCCCGCGATTGTGCGCGGACAGAACCTCAACTCCCGCCTCTCCCACGCCTGCATCGGCACCGGCGGAAAGGGCGACGGCGACTGGCGCAGCTTCGTCACGCACCCGAAGGCGGACATAGTGGCGGCCTGCGACGTCGACGTCGCGCACATGAACGCGATCAAAAAGGCCGTCCCCGGCGTCCGCGCCTACCAGGACTGGCGCGAGCTATTAGAGAATGAGGGTTCGCGGATCGACTCCGTGAACGTGTCCGTCCCCGACCATCTTCACACGCTCATTGCCGTGAACGCCATGCGGCGTGGCAAGCACGTCTACTGCCAGAAGCCACTCTGCCGTGGGCTGAACGAAAGCAGGCTTCTTTTCGAGACGGCGAAGAAGGCGGGCGTGGTGACGGAAATCGGCGCGCAGGTGACGGGCGACAGCGGCGACCGCGCGGCGGTGCAGTGGCTGCGCTCCGGCGCGATCGGCGACGTCGAGCGCATCTACATGTACCTCAACGTCAGGGGCTTCTACCGCCTTCCCCGCCGCGAAGTCCCAAGCGGGGCCGACCCCGTGCCGGCCTCGCTCGATTGGGACAAGTGGCTCGGCACTGCGCCGCGGCGCGACTTCAAGCGGGAGATCTACCATCCCGGACGCTGGCGTTCATGGCGCGATTTCGGGTCGAGTTCGATGGGCGACAACGGCCTCCACCTCATGAGCGCCGTATGGCTCGGCATGGAGCTGGGGCCGGACGTCGCGCCGATCAGCGTGAAGGGAGAGTCCGATCCGCAGTGGATGGCGTTCGACGACGCGCGGAAGCGCCAGATCTGGCCCGTCGGAAACCACGTGACGTGGAAGTTCCCCGGCATCAGGGCGAGCGGCGGCAGTCCGTTCACGATGGAATGGGTGGACGGCATTCCGGAGGAGAACCCGCCTGCGAACTTCCTCCCGACTCCGGACGCGCTCGAGGCCGCGCGGAAGATGCGCATGAAGTCCACTCCCGCGGTCGGCAAGATGATCCGCGGGTCGAAGGGATGGATGATGCTCTCGCACGGCAGCATGCCCGTCGTCATGCTGCACGACGGGACGCGCGTGAAGGCGCCGAAAGTCGTCCGCGGCCCCGGCCACTACCACGACTTCATCAACCACTGCCTGAACGGAACGCGCGGGGCCCTCGACTTCGTGGAGCGCGGCACGGCCATGCAGGACGCGCTGCTGCTCGGCAACGCCGCCCAGCTCGTGCCGGGCGTGGAGCTTCTGTGGGACGCCAGGGAGCGCGCCTTCTCAAACTCCGACGAGGCGACGAAGACCCTCTATCCCAAGTATCGCGACGGCTGGACGCTCGACGGCCTAGTCTGACCCCCCCGGCGAATCATCAAAGATTAAGCGATTAAGGATTAAGTGGTTAAGTTGGCAAATGACAGCGTATGGCGGAAGAGGCTGTATGCGCGCTCACGCGAGCGTCCGTTTCTGTGCGGGCGGCGGGGCGGGACGCCCCGCCCTACCGGATGTGCAGACGAATGGCATTCCTGATGCCACAATGGGTGGCGAACGGGAAAGCATTTCGGTAGGGCGCGACGTCCCCGTCGCGCCGTCTTCCACAGCTGTGGCGTGGAGACACGCGCCCTCCCCTCGGCGTCGCGTGGCGCGTGGTGTCTGCTTGCGTCCGGATGCGGCGAGGCGTTCATGACGCGGCACGAGAGGCTTGAACGCGCGGTCGCGGCGGTGGACAGGGTAAACGACGAGGTCGGGCGGTGCGAATTGACAGCTCTTCGGCGCAATCCACTTGTCACGCAATCGGAAAATGTGCTAGAATCAACGGCATGAAACTCAAAAAATCTGAACCCTCCGTCGCGGACATCCCCGCCGCCCCGCAGCCGGGCGGCGCGGTGATCGCCGATCGCTTCAAACTCGACGTCCCCGCCGACAGCGGCGCCCCCGCGGGCGTCGGCAGGACTGCCTCGCTCATCGCGCTTCTCTGCAGCCTCGTCTCGCTTGCAATGGTCAGCGTGGTTGCGGCCCTCATCTACATGAACTGGGAACTCATCAAGGACGTTTGACGTCCTTGCGCATGGCGATGGCAGACATCATGAAGTCCGCGCGGGCCCGCGCGGCCGTCCGTCTTGCATTGGACGAAGACCTGGGGTCCGTCGGGAAAGACCGCTTCGAGCGCTGGTGCGACTGCACGAGCGAGGCGCTTGTCGACCCGAAGGCGAAGGCCACGGGCGAGATCTACTCGCGCGTCCCCTGCGTCGTCGCCGGCGCGACCGTCGCGGCCGCCGTGCTCAAGGCCGTCGACCCGCGCATCAAGGTGCAGGTCCTCAAGGCGGACGGCGAGCGCGTGGAGCCGAACGAGACGATTCTCCAGTTCTCCGGCAAGGCGCGCGGCATTCTCGCGGCGGAGCGCACGGCCCTCAACTTCATGCAGCGCATGTGCGCCACGGCCACGCTGACGCGCAGGTTCGTGGACGCGACGGCGAAGTACGGCACGCTGATCCTGGACACGCGCAAGACCACGCCCGGCCTCCGCGTCTTCGAGAAGTACGCCGTGACGTGCGGCGGAGGCACGAACCACCGCATGGGAATGTACGACCGCGTCCTGATGAAGGACAACCACAGGCGGCTCTGGAAGGGCGGGAATCCCGACGACCTCGACCAGGCGGTCTACGCGGCGCGGCGCGCGTTCCCGAAGCTCGCCGTGGAAATCGAGGTGGAGTCTATTCGCGAATGCGAGTCCGCCCTCAAGGCGAAGCCGGAGTGGATCATGCTCGACAACATGTCGATCGCCGACATGAGGAAGTGCGTGAGGCTCTGCAGGGGCATTTCGATGACGGAGGCCTCCGGCGGCATAACGCTGGACCGCGCGCGCGCCGTCGCGGCGACGGGCGTCACGGCCATTTCGCTTGGATGCCTGACGCACAGCCAGGGCTCGATCGACCTGACGCTCGAGTGGAAGGCGGTCTGACGGACGGCGGATCCGGATTCATGAAAGGACGCAGCATGGGACAGTCCCGCAGAGAGTTTCTGAAGACGGCGGCCGCGGGGGCGGCTGCGTTCGCGTTTCCGAATCTTCGCGCCGCACCGGCCTCCCCGAACGGCAGGGTGAACATGGCGTTCGTCGGCATCGGCCACCAGGGCGGATGCGACTTCAACATGTTCGCCTACCACCGCGACCTGATCAACGTCGTCGCGCTGTGCGACGTGCAGATGGGCGCCGAGCACACCCAGGCGGTCCTCAAGGCGTATCCGGACGTGCCGCGCTACCGCGACTTCCGCAGGATGTTCGACGAGCGCGCGAAGGAAATCGACGCCGTCTGCGTGGCCACGCCCGACTTCTCCCACTTCCCCGTCGCGATGCTCGCGATGGCCCTCGGCAAGGCCGTGTTCGTCGAAAAGCCGATGGGCAACTGCTTCCGCGAAATCGAGCTGATGACCGCCGCCGCGAAGAGGCACGGCGTCGTCACGCAGATGGGCAACCAGGGGCATTCCGGCGCGAACTACTGGCAGATGAAGGCGCTCGTGGAGCGCGGCTTCATCAGGGACGTCACGCGGATCGACGCGTTCATGTGCGCCGACAACCGCAGGTGGTTCAAGTGGAAGGGGACGATGGCCGAAATGCCCGGAGCCGAGCCCGTCCCTCCGGAGCTGGACTGGAACACGTGGCAGTGCCAGCGCCCGGAGCGGCCTTTCAACCGCAACTTCATCAACGGCGACTGGCGCTGCTTCTACGAATACGGCACCGGGGCGCTGGGCGACTGGGGGGCGCACGTGTTCGACGCGGCGCACGAGTTCCTGAAGCTCGGCCTTCCGTCGAAGATCGAGACGGTGAAGAACGACAGGCGCACGCCAGTCGTCTACCCGATGGCGTCGACGATCGCGTACACGTTCCCCGCGCGCGGGCCGGGGCTGCCGGAGTGCCGCCTTGAATGGCACGACGGGGCGGGCAACTTCCCGCGGCCGATGGAAAACGTCACGGACGCGAAGTGGACGCGCAAGGACTACGGCGCCGAGCTGCACCTTGCCGACGGCCGCGTCTTCTCCCGCGTCAGCCACGGCGGCGCCCTCAGTCTCGTCGCCGGCGGAGACCCGGCGGACGCGGAGACGAAGCGCGTCATGAACGACTACCCGCATGGGAAGAGCGGACACTACCTCAACTTCATCAAGGCCGTCCGCGGCGACGAGCGGGCGAACTCGCCCTTCGAAGTCGCCGGCCCGCTCTCGCAGGTGCTGGCGCTCGGCGCCCTCTGCCAACGCATGGGCGTCCCCTCGCTCGTCTTCGACCGGGAGAGGAAGCGCTTCGTGGACGACGCGGCGGCGAACGCATTCCTTGACGGCCCGCCGCCGCGCAAGGGCTGGGAGGAGTTCGAGCGGCTGTAGGAGGCCGGCGGACGGCGGGTTTCAACTGGCGAAGCGAGAAAGGGAGCGACGATGAAAAAGACGATGTTCGTGCTTGGAGCGCTGGCCGGCCTGTGCGCGCGGGCGGCGCTTGAACCGACGTCCCCCGTGGCGGGCGCGGTGATCGAAATGGTGCCGTCCGTCCAGAAGAAGGTCATGGACCTTCCGACGTACGAGGAGCGGCTGGACCTGCTCCGGCAGGACGCCGGGGGCGACAAGAAGATGCGGCACGACCGCAACTGGCGCAAGGCCGTTCCGCTCGTGCTTCGCTGGCGCGCGACGGCGGGCGAGAAGGGTCCGTGGAAAGTCCAGATAGGCAAGGCCGCCGACCTGTCCGACGCCCGCACGTGGTACGCGAGCGAGAAGGCCGACGATTCCGGAACGGTGAAGTTCGAGGTGCCCTACGCGAACCTTGAACTGGCCACCGCATACCACTGGCGCGTGTCCGCGCGAAAGAATTGCGGCGCGTTCAACTGCGGGCCGCACCATGGATGCGAGGCGAGCCGCAAGCCCGCCGTCGTCTCCTCCGTCGCGACGTTCACGACGGAGGACTTCGCGCCGCGCTGGATCGCCATCGAGGGCCGCGTGAAGAACTTCCGCGACCTGGGCGGGCGCAGAACGGCCGACGGCCGCCGCGTGCGGCAGGGCATGGTCTACCGTGGACAGGGTCTGAACGACAACAGCGTCACCGGCGAGAGGCGCGGACGCAACCGCCTGACCGTCGAGGACGTGGACTACCTGACGAAGGAACTGGGCATAAGGACCGACCTTGACCTGCGTTCGCCGGGGGAGGTGGCCGACCTCGCCGTCTCGCCGCTCGGCCGGGACGTCAACCTGGTCGTCCGCTCCTCCGCCTGCTACAAAGGCATCTTCAGCGCTGACGGCAAGAAGACGATGGCCGAGAACTTCCGCCTCTTCTGCGACAGGAAGAACTATCCCGTCTATTTCCACTGCATTGCCGGCGCAGATCGGACCGGTGCCCTGGCCTACGTGCTCAACGGCGTTCTCGGCGTCGACCGGCATTCCCTCGAAACGGACTGGGAAAGCACGTTCTATCCGAAACTGCCGGAGATGTGGCCGCAGTACAAGGGGCATGACTTCTGGTGCGGCGAGTGGCACTTCAACGACGGCTTCGCGAAGTACGGCGACGAAAAGACGCCGTGGAACAAGCGGATCGAACTCTACCTTCTTGACTGCGGCGTGACGGCGGACGAGATCGCCCGCTTCCGCGACATCATGCTCCAATAGGATTCACCAATGGCATTCTGGTTCTTCATTCTCGGTCTCCCCCTGCTGGCGTATGGGCTGCTGTCCGTAGTCCGCCCGGCGAAGATGGCCGCATGGCAGGTCGCGTTCCCGCGCAATCGTGTCGCGGGCTGGATCCTCTGCGCGGCGGGCTGGGCGTTCACCGCGTACGAGGTGCACACGATCGGAATCGACGTCTTCGACCGCATCGTCCAGCGTCTCTGGTTTCTTCCGTTCTCGATTCCCGGCGCGGTGTGGATCTGGATGGTCGTCCTGACGGTCCTGACCTGCCTCTGGATGCCGAACCTCCTTCCCATTCGCGGCGTGAGCGCCCTCTTCATGCTCTTTCCCGCCGAACTGTTTCCATGCATCCGCCTGTGCGGGACGCAGTGGCGCCTGACGCTCGTCGTGTTCGCGTATCTCTGCGCAATCGCCGGGATGTACGGAATGTTCTATCCGTGGCGCATCCGCCAGCTGCTCGCCTGGCAGGGCGAGAGGCCTGCCCGCATCCGCGCGCCCGGCGTTCTCTGGACTGCCTGGGGCGGGATGTTCATTGTTCTCGGCGTCATGACGTGCGCCGGCGCATTGAGGTAGCGGACATGGACAATCTGCGCATTCTGCTTGTCGACAACCTGATGATCCGCCGGTACGGAAACCTGCGGATGGGGCCGGGGCGCAAGCTGATGTGTGGCGCGATCCGGAACAACTGGCGCCTGTGCGAGTTCTCGGACCGCGACATGGCGCGTCTCCTCGCTCCGCTGTGGATCCGGCCGTGGGGCGGGCGCATCGCGAACGAGAAGCTTGTCCTGACGGCGAAGAACTTCCGTCCGGACGTCGTGCTGATCGGACACTGCGACTACATCCAGAACTGGGCGCTCGAGCGCATCCGCGAGATCCTGCCGGACGTCCGAATGGCCCACTTCAACGTCGATCCCGTCTACTGGCCGCACATGCAGAACCAGTGCAAGGCGCGGATGCATTCGTGCGACGGCATCTTCGTGACGACCGCCGGCGAGCCGCTGAAGCAGTGGCTCACGGGGAAGAACTTCGTCGCCTACATGCCCAACCCCTCCGACCCCTCGATGGAGAACCGGGACAACGGCGCGAAGACCGAATTCGCCCGCGATGCGTTCTACGCCTGCAATCCGAATCCAGCCGACCCGCGCATCGCGTTCATCGCGGAAATGCGCAGACGCCTTGACGCGAAGATGAAAATCGACTGGTTCGGACTCGACGGCGTCCCGACCGTCTGGGGCGCGAAGTACGAAGAAGTGCTTGCGACGTCGAAGATGAGCTTCAACTTCAACCGCCGCGAGGGCGACCTCTGGTATTCCTCGGACCGCATCGCCCATCTGATGGGCTGCGGCATCCTCACGTACCAGAGCGCGAAGAACCGGCTGCAGGACTTCTTTTCCGAAAAGGAGCTCGTCTTCTTCGACGGCGCGGACGACCTGGCGGAGAAGGTCCTCTGGTACCAGGCGCACGACGGCGAGCGCCGCGCCGTTGCGTCCGCCGGACGCGCGAAGTACCATGCGCTCTTCAACGGCAGGCGCGTCCTGAAGTTCATGGTCGAGACGCTTCTGGGCGAATCGCATTCCGAGCCGTACGAATGGGCGGAGGAGGTCTACAGGTGAAGGGCCGCCGCCAGAGGAAGCGATTCAAGAGGAACGTCCGCCGCCCGTTCGAGTGGCTTGGCATCTTCCTCGGCATCGCCGTGATGTCGCGCCTGACGCATCGCGCGCTTTTCGCCCTCTGCGACTTCCTCGGCGCCGTCATGTTCCTCTTCGACCGCAGGGGGCGCGAGACGTCTCTTTTCAACCTCCGCGTGATCGAGGGCGTCCATCCCGCAGACCTGGACTTCAAGAAGTCTCCGAAGACGCCGCCCACCCGGCGCGAACGGCTGATTCTGAAGCGCAGCTACAGGAACATGGCGCGGACGATCGGGCACGTCTTCTGGACGTGCCGCCACGCGAAGGAGCGCGCCGCGTCTGCGGCGATGCTGTCGGAGAAATGCCGGGAAGTCCTCGCCGCGCATCGTCCGCTGGTCACTGTGAGCGGGCATCTCGGATGCTGGGAAGTGCTTTCGCAGCTAGTCTTCCTCGAGGGGCGTAGGATGATGAGCGTTGCGAAGGACATCGGAACCGCAGGCATGACGGAGTTGCTGATGAAGTCGCGCCGCGAGATCGGGCAGACGATTGTACACGCCAACGGCGCGTTCCGTCCGCTGATGCAGGGCATCCGGAGTGGGTGCGACCTGGGGCTGCTCGTCGACCAGGTGGTGAAGCCGAAGGACGGCGGCGTGTGGGTGCGCTTCTTCGGGCGGCCGGTGCCGATGTCCGCCGCTCCGGCGTTCTTCTCCGCCAAGGGCAAGGCGCCGATCGTCGTCGCCTGGTCGCGTCCGCTCAGGGACGGCACGTACCGCTGCGAGTTCATCGCGCTGCACGGTCCGGAGGAGGCCCGCGACGTCTGGGCGTGCACGCAGGCGTGCGTCCGCGACCTGGAGCGCGTCATCCGCCGCCATCCGTCGTGCTGGGTCCTGAACTACCGCTATTTTCGCAGGAAGCCGACGGCGGAGGACCTTGCCCGGCTGCGCGAACGCGAGGCTGCCGCTGTGGACGGAAATGCGCCCGGCTGCGGCGGACGATGAAGACAAGGAGATGAAAATGTTCAAGAGCGAATATCCGACACCAAAATCCTTCCTTCTTGCTCCGCTTGTGTTTCTGGTGGGCATTGCGCTGCTCGTCGCGACGTGGGCGGTGATGGAGCCTGAGGCGCTTGTCCGCGCGTTCGACGACAACGGGCGCTCTCCGTTCGAGCTTGCGACGCTGCCGTTCTTCGCGGCAATCGTCCCGCTCGTCTGGTGGAAGTGTCCGTTCAACGGCTCCGCCCTGCGCAGGGCCGTCCTATGCTCGGCCGTGTCGTGCGTCGCGTTCTTCGCCGTGGCGAAGGAGCTTGACTGGCATCTTGTCGCGATGCATTCGCTGTATCCTGAAATCGTCAATGCGAACGGGAGCGTGTACGGGCTCGTGAAGCCCGGCGGCGCGGCGTTGACGGGGACGCCGTTCAAGATGCGTTTCCTGACGAATCCCGGCGCTCCGCTCGGGGCGAAGTGCGTGGTGGTGTTCTACTTCACGGCGTTCTTCGGCGTCTTCGCGGCGTTGCTCGCCTACTTCGCCAAGGATCTCGTCGTCGGGTTCTTCAAGCGCAATCCCGCCGCATGGAGCGTCTGCTTCCTCGGCGGCAGCGGCGTGGTGGTGCAGCTTTGCGACAGGATGCCGGCGTGGATCCGCCACGCGCGCGGACTTCCCAAGGCGAAGACGGTCGATTCCATTTCCTCGCTCTTCACCTGCTTCGAGGAGGGGTGCGAGATGTTCATAGCCGTCTTCGCCCTCATCGCCATCGTGCAGGCGTACAGGATGCGCAAGCCGAACGCGCAGCGCGAGGCCGCCTGACGGAATCGCGGGAGTGCGCGGGGACGATGAGGCGCGATTTTAAAATAGACGAACTGCGCGGTGCGCTTGCCGGCTTCGGCGTGTCCGCAAGGCGATGCGTTCCGCTCCGCGGCTGTGCGCATTCACTCAACTTCCGCGTGGAGACGGAAGACGGCGAGGTCTTCGCCGCCAAGTGCTTCCCGTCCGCGAGACGCAGGATGTTCGCAAGGCTCGAGGCGCATTGCGCCTCGCTGCGCGGCGCGTCCGTCCCGCATTCGCTCTTTGGCGGAAGGACGGTCGAGTTCGGAAGGTGGAGCGTCCTGGCCTTCAAGTGGATTCCTGGCGAGGGCAGGATGCCGGCGGAGCTGACCGACGGCGAGCGGCGCGAGTTCGTTTCAGCCTACGGCGCGTTCCTTGACGCATTGCAGGATGACGGCAAGATTCTCCCGCTTCGCGACTATGCGGCGATGAAGGCGGACGTCCTGGCGTTCCTTTCCTCCGGCGGAGCTCCTGAGATCGCGAGGGAGCTTCGCGCAATGGGCGACGGCTTCACATGTCTGCCTGCGGAGAAGGTCAGGATAATACACGGCGACCTCCATTGGCGGAATTTCCACTTCGACGGCGGCCGCGTCTCCGGCTTTCTCGACGTCGAGGAGCTTCGCTTCGGAACGCCGGCGGAGGACTTTGTCCGCTACGTGGTCTGCGCCGCGGAGCATCTGCCGTGGCATGCGTTCGCGGCGCGGCGCCGGACGCTTGAGACGTTCGCCGCGCTCGTCCGCGAGACCGGGCTCTCGCACTGCGAGTGGACGTTCGCCATAGACGGTAGCCTGATACGCAAGCTCCACCGCAAGGTGGACGTCGCTCGGCCTGGAATCGCCGTGCGCCTGAACATGCTCTGGCGTTTTCGCTTCTACAGGCGTCTGCGTTCCATCGTGGACGAATTCTTTCGCAAAGGAGAAAGTCATGGATGACAAGCGCGTCAACGTTCTGTGTCTCAAATGGGGATCGTACTACGGCCCAGAATACGTAAACCGCCTATACCATGGCGTGAAGGCGCACCTGAAGCGGACCTTCCGATTCGTCTGCGTGACTGACAGCCGCAGCGGCATAGAGCCGGAAATAGAGTGCGTCGATTTCGCGCCCAATCCGGACGTGAAGGGTCGCCACTGGCCGAACGTGCACTCCAAGCTCACCCTCTTCAAAAAGGGCTTTGCCGACCTGTCGGGCCCCACGCTCTTTCTCGACATAGACCTTCTTGTCTGCAACGATCTGGACAAGTTCTTCGACTACCGTCCGGGCGATTTCTGCATCATCCACAACTGGGTCGAACGCCGCAAGACGTGGCTTCGCAGCCTTCCTCCGATCGGCAACTCCTCCTGCTTCAGGTTCGACGCCGGAACGGACGTCGCGGACAGTGTCTTCCGCTGCTTCCTCCGCGACAAGGACGAACCATCTTTGGACGCATTCTTCCGAAAGGGTTCGCAGAAGTACCAGACGCGCGCGATGCGCGAAGTCGGAACCGTCTCGTGGTGGCCGGACGAATGGGTCTGCTCCTTCAAGCGCCAGTGCGTTCCGATGTTCCCGTTCAACCTCTTCATTCCGCCGCGTCCGCCGAAGACCGCCTCCATCATCGCCTTCCACGGCCGCCCCGATCTGCCGCAGGCGATTGGCGGATACTGGAACGACGAAGAGCATGGCCGCGTGCCGATCCATCTAGTCTGCCGCGCCGCCCCCTGGGTCGAGACGATGTGGAAGGGCGAAGCGGGAGATTAAGCGGTTAAGAGCTTAAGTCTGTGCCGCCGCGTCCGACGTGACGGCGGATGGCGGTCAAGAGTCTGGTGACCAAGCGGTTGTGTTCGCGCTGCCGTTGGGAGGGACGCGCTCCCGCGCGTCCGCCGTCACGGCGGACTCCCGCTCTGCCATCGTGCCGCTTCACCGGTAGGGCGCGACGTCCCGTCGCGCCGTCGTCAATGCGGTTCGTGTGCGCGTGACCGGGCGTTTCCGGGAGGGTCGCGCTCCCGCGCGACCGAAACCCTGCGGACGGCGGACGCGCAGGAGCGCGTCCCTCCCATGTGGGGACGAATGTGGCGCGACGGGACGTCGCGCCCTACCGAATGCCGAACGTCGCGCCAATCGTCCGCAACTTAACCACTTGACTCTTAACCACCATGGTAGGGCGCGACGTCCCGTCGCGCCGTCGTCAATGCGGTTCGTGTGCGCGTGACCGGGCGTTTCCGGGAGGGTCGCGCTCCCGCGCGACCGAAACCCTGCGTCGGCGGACGCGCAGGAGCGCGTCCCTCCCATGTGGGGACGAATGCGGCGGGGCGGAACGCCCCGCCCTGCCGGACGCCGAACGTCGTGCCAACCATCCGCAACTTAACCACTTAACTCTTAACCACTTAATCTCCTGGGAGGGTCGCGCTCCCGCGCGACCGAAACCCTGCGTCGGCGGACGCGCAGGAGCGCGTCCCTCCCATGTGGGGACGAATGCGGCGCGACGGGACGTCGCGCCCTACCGAATGACGAACGTCGCGCCAACCGTCCGCAACTTAACCACTTGACTCTTAACCACTTAATCTCCCGGGAGGGTCGCGCTCCCGCGCGACCGAAACCCTGCGGACGGCGGACTCCAGGGAATTGTTTTTAACGCAATCTTAACGGAACGCTAACGGTCTTTTCATCTCCATTTCGTATAATCTGCGCCATGCAAAAAGGAGAAGAAAGATGGACATGACGCAATTCACGACATCCGTGCTGGGAGGGCTTGCCATTTTCGTGTACGGAATGGGGCTGATGTCGGAGGGTCTTACGCAGATAGCAGGCGACAGGATGAAGACGATTCTCGCCTACGTGACGAGGAATCGACTGGCGGCGATTCTCGCCGGCGGCGCGGTGACGGCCGTGATACAGAGCTCGTCCGCGACGAGCGTGATGACGGTAGGTTTCGTCAACGCAGGGCTTCTCTCGCTCCAGCAGGCGATTGGCGTCATATTCGGCGCGAACATCGGAACGACGGTGACCAGCCAGCTGGTGTCGGTGAATCTCGACGACATGGCGCTCCCGGCCGTCGTCCTCGGCGTCGTCGGACTTATGCTGGCGCGGCGCGCGAAGGCGCGCGGCGCATGGCGGACCGTTCTCGGATTCGGGCTTCTCTTCTTCGGGATGGGAATGATGTCCCATGAACTGAAGGCCGTCGCGGAACGTCCGGAATTCATCTCGTTCTTCTCGAAGTTCGACTGCTCGCCTTCGGCGACGGGGCATCTTCCCTTCTTGAACGTCTTGGGGGCGGTTGCCATCGGGACGCTGTGCACGATGGTCGTGCAGAGCTCGTCCGCCACGATAGGCATCACGATCGCCCTGGCCGGATCGGGTTTGATAAACGTCTACACTGCCGTGCCGATCGTGCTTGGCGACAACATCGGGACGACGGTCACCGCCGCGCTCGCGTCCATCGGCACGAACGCCAACGCGAAAAGGACCGCTCTCGCACACGCGCTTTTCAACGTGATTGGGGTGGCGATGGTCGTCGCTTCGTTTGCGTTCACGTTCACGGGAGGCGACGGCACAAGGGCGCCGGCGTATTTCCACCTCGTGGCGGCTGTCACCGAGGGAGGTGGCGTCGGCGTCTGTCCGCCCGCGCGTTTCGTGGCGATGGCCCACACGGTCTTCAACGTCGCAAACGTAATCGTGCTGACGCCTTTCATCCCGCTCCTGGCGGCCCTCTGCGGGAAGATCGTTCCCGACGGCAAGGCGCAGCGCGCGGTCATTCTCGAACCTCACCTAATGGCGACTCCGGACATGGCGCTCTGCGCCGCGACAGTCGCGATGGCGGACATGACGCGCAGGGCCTGGACTGTGGCGTCCGCGGCTCTCAGCGCCTGTCTCGGAAAGGCCCGCGTCGACGAAAACTCGATTGCAAAGGCGGAAAGCGGAATAGACGAAACGTACGATAGGATTCGCGACTACCTCGTCCGCATCTCCAGGCGCAGGCTCACGGACCGACAGGCCGAGATGATACCGGAGATGATACACTGCATCGGCGACGCCGAAAGGATTTCCGACCTGGGGCTGCGCATATACCGCAAGACGTCGCGCATCCGCCGGGGAGGCGTCGACGAGGGATTCCTGGACGGGCTTCAGGACGTCATGGCCGACGTCCGGAAGTTCGCCCGCGAAACGGTCGACGCCGTCCGCTCCGGCAGACGGCCTGCCGACGACCCCGAAAAGACCGAACAGCGCATCCGCTCCGCGGCGAGGGAACTGTCCCGCTCGTTTGCCGCCGGCCTCGCGTCGCATGAAGACGCCGCCGCGGACGCGGCCGCGCTCCTCTCGGCGCTGTCGGCGCTCAGCGACATATCGCGCCATCTCGGAAACATCGCCACGCGCGCAGAGCGTTTCGCCGCAACGTGATACAATAGGTGCGTTTTGAAAAGCAGCGTCAAGATAGCGGTGATAGAGGACGAGGCGGCGATCCGCCGCGTGATCGCGCTCGCCCTGCGCACGGCGGGGTATGCTGACGTCGCGGAGGCGGACAGCGGCCGCGCCGGATGCGAGCTCGTGGAGCACGAGCGTCCGCAGCTCGTGCTCCTTGACGTCATGCTCCCCGGCATGGACGGCATCGAGGTGTGCAGACGCATCCGCTCCAACCCCGCCACGAGCGGCACGCCAATCATCATGATCACCGCGAAAGGCGACGAACGCGATGTCGTCGCCGGCCTCGACGCCGGCGCGAACGACTATGTCGTAAAGCCATTCTCGAAGGAGGTGCTTCTCGCCCGGATCCGCGCCGCGCTGCGCCACGCGGACGGACGCCGGACTGAAACCGTGGGGTTCGACGGTCTTGCGATCGACGACGCCACGCACGTCGTCCAGATCGACGGCCGCCCCATTTGCCTCACCTTGAGCGAATACAGGATTCTCGAACTCCTTGCGGCGGGACGGGGGCGCGTCTTCACGCGCCCCATGATCATAGACGGGATATCCGACGGGCAGAAGACCGTCACGGAACGGACGATCGATGTGCAGATGGTCAGCCTGAGGAAGAAACTCGGAGAATGGGCGCGGCACGTCGAAACCGTCCGCGGCGTCGGCTACCGGATAAACTGATGGAGCACGCGGTCAAAAGCTGGGCGGCCACGGCGACGGCCGTCGCCGGAATCGTGGTCTTCGGCGTCGTCCTGCTAGTGCAGACGCACAACTTCACGAACGTGGTGGAGGCTCTCGCCGAAAGCGACATCCGCGAACGCACCGCGTTCGCCGTGGCGATGCTCTCGGGTCCGCTTGCGGATGGCGACATGGACGCCGTGAGAAAGGTCTGCGACGAACGCCACAGGCAGGGCGTGAGGGTGACGGTCGTGAACCCGGACGGCTCCGTCGCGTACGACACGGACGCGATGTCGGGCAACCACCTTGCGCGGGACGAGATCCACAGGGCGTTCTCGGACGGCGCCGGCTTCGTGCGCCGAATGTCGGAAACGCTCGGCTCGTACCAGCTCTACTGCGCAAGAAGGGTTGGCGACAGGGTGGTGCGGCTTGCCGTCCCCTACGACGGAGTCCTTGAGCCGGTCAGGCTCGCGAAGCGCGGAATCATGGCCGCGGGCGCAGTCGGCGCACTGTCCGTCGTCCTGATATTCGTCCTCACGCGCAGCCTTTCGGGCCGGCTCGACGAGCAGGCGAAGGCGCTCATTGCGGCGGAGGCGAACGAACGCTTCAGGCGTGAATTCACCGCCAACGTCACGCACGAGCTCAAGACCCCGATAACTGCGATCGCAGGCGCCGTCGAGATGATGGGCGACGGCACGGCGCTGGAGGACGGCGAACGGCGCGAACTGATGGACATCGTGCACGAGCAGACGAAACGCCTGAACGCGCTCGTCAGGGACGTCCTCGCCCTCGCGCAGATCGAACGCGAACAGACGGAGGCGCATCCCGATTTCGTGCCGTTTCCGCTTGCGTCGGTGATCGACACCGTCGCCACGCTTGAATCAGGCCGGGCCAGGCAGGCGAACGTCGCGCTGAACGTGAGGAGGAACGACCCGGCCGTTGTGGCCGGAGACCCGCATCTCATAGAGCAGGCCGTCGTCAATCTCGTGGAGAACGCTCTCAGGTATTCGGGCGCGGAATGCGTGGAAATCGATTCCCGCGTGGCGGACGGCATGGCGGAGATATCCGTGACCGACTACGGAATCGGAATTCCCGCGGAGCATCTGCCGCATCTCTTCGCCCGGTTCTACAGGGTCGACCGCGCGCGAAGCCGGGCGCTCGGCGGCACCGGCCTTGGGCTTGCGATAGTCAAGCACATCGCGATCCTGCACGGCGGACAGGCGTCGGTGGAGTCTTCGCCCGGCGACCGCACGGTCTTCACCATCCGCCTGCCTCTCTTCGGCGGATGACCTCCCCCGCGTTTTCACCACTTCCCCCTCCTTCCGCGGATTTGGTATATTATTGGTTCGTCGTATGAAAGGAATCGCGAAAATGACAGTAGACACGTTGTGTGTTCAGGGCGGCTGGCAGCCTGCGAAGGGCGAGCCTCGGCAGGTGCCGATCTATGCGTCGACCACGTTCAGGTACGAGACGAGCCAGCAGATGGCGGACTTGTTCGACTTGAAGGCTTCCGGCTATTTCTACACCCGTCTCGCCAACCCCACCAACGACCAGGTGGCGAAGAAGATCGCCGCGCTCGAGGGCGGCGTGGCCGCGATTCTGACGAGTTCCGGACAGGCGGCCAACACGTACGCCGTGCTCAACCTCTGTTCCGCCGGCGACCACGTCGTGTGCTCCGCGCAGATCTACGGCGGCACGTTCAACCTCTTCGCGGTCTCCCTCAAGAAACTGGGCATAGAGTTCACGTTCGTCGACCCCGACGCCTCGCCGAAGGAAATAGAGAAGGCGTTCCGTCCGAACACGAAGTGCGTCTTCGGCGAAACCGTCGCCAATCCCTCCGGCGTCGTCCTCGACATCGCGAAGTTCGCCAGGGCGGCGCACAAGTTCGGAGTTCCGCTCATCGTGGACAACACGTTCCCGACGCCCGTCCTCTGCCGTCCGTTCGAATTCGGCGCGGACATCGTTACGCACGCCACGACGAAGTACATGGACGGGCATTCCTCCCAGGTCGGTGGCTGCATCGTCGATTCGGGCAACTTCGACTGGGCGAAGTATCCGGAGCGCTTCGCCGGGCTTGTCGCCCCCGACGAGTCCTACCACGGCCTTTCGTACGTCGGCAAGTTCGGCAAGATGGCGTATGTCGTCAAGTGCACCGCGCAGCTCATGCGCGACTTCGGATCGATTCCCTCTCCGTTCAACGCCTTCCTTCTGAACCTCGGCCTCGAGTCCCTGCACGTCCGCATCCGCCGCCACGCGGAAAGCGCCCTTGCCGTCGCCAAGTGGCTCAGGCGGCAGAAGAAGGTCGCGTGGGTCAACTTCGCGGGGCTTCCCGATTCGCCGTATCGCCGGCTCGTGGACAGGCAGTTCGCGGGGAAGAGTCCGTGCGGCGTGATGACGTTCGGCATTCGCGGCGGGCGCGAGCAGTCGATAAGGTTCATGGACTCGCTCAGGCTCGTCGGCATCGTCACGCACGTGGCCGACGCCTGGAGCTGCGTCCTCCACCCGGCCTCGCACACGCACCGCCAGCTGACGGACGAGCAGCTGAAGGCCGCCGGCATCCCGCCCGACCTGATCCGCCTTTCCATCGGCCTTGAAGACCCGAAGGACATCATAGCCGACTTGAAGCAGGCCCTTGCGAAGATAAAGTGACGCCCGGCCGCGTGTCTTGCGACTCCGTCTGCGGGCAGCGCGCGTGGAGATTTTCAGTGTATTCCGTCCTCGGAAATGCTAGAATAGCCGCTTGTTTCATGACACGCTTTCAGGCATTGACGAAGATTCTGCGAACGCCGTGGCCGGTTGCCGCGGCGGCGGCGTTTGTCATGTCGGTCGCCGCCGTGTGGTGGGGCGGCCTCAACCAGGACGAGGGGTGGTATCTCTACGCCGCCCAGATGGTCCGCTCCGGCAGTCTTCCGTACCACGACTTCTTCTTCACGCAGGGCCCGGCGATGCCGTTCGTATACGCCGCGCTTTCGCCCGTCTGGTCTCCCGGTTCGCCCCTGCACGGCCTTCTCGGCGGCCGCGTCGTCACGCTCCTCCTCGGTTTCTGCGCGACGTTCTGCGCGATGGGGCTTGCCCGCCGGCTCGTACCGCCCGACCGGCGTCCGCTGGCGGGCTTCACCGTCTTCGCGCTTCTCGCCTGCAACCTATACCACCTCTACTTCACGGCGATTCCGAAGACGTATGCGCTGGGGGGGCTTTTCGTCGCGGCCGGATTTCTCCTTCTAGTCGCCGGGCTTGACGCCGGGCGACGTGGATTCCGCCACGTCGCGCTCGTGCTGGCGGCAGGGCTTTCGCTTGCGTTCGCGTCAGGGACGCGCATTTCGCTTCTTCTCCTTCTGCCGGCGGCGTGGACGACGCTTCTCCTCTGCCACCGCAGATACGGCCTTGCGTTCGTCTGGTTCGGCGCCGGCGCGGCGGCCGGGCTGTTCCTCACGTACGGTCTCTTCGCGCTCGACCCCGTGTCCATGAAGTCGCTTCTCGCCGCGCAGGGCTACCACGCCGCGCGCGGCGGGTTCGACCCGCTCTTCGCCGTCGGGAGCGTGAGCCGCCTCGTGCGCGGATACGCGGGCCTTGTCGCGCTTCTCTTCGTCGCGGCCTGCGGCGGCCGCGCGGCGCTCTCCGCCTCGCGGCCCGGCGCATCAGACGGAGCGACGGGCGACAGGGCTCCGCTCTTCTGGATGCTCGGCGCCGGTTTTGCGGCGGTGTTCCTGCTGCAGTTGAGCGCGCCGTTTCCGTACGACGACTACCAGGTGCCGCTGATGGGCATTGCCGCCGTCCTCGTCTCGGCGTGGTTCTCGCGCGGCGGCGCGTCGGCGGCCGGGCGCGCGTGGATGGCGTTCCTGGTGGTCGGCTGCGTGTCGTTCTCCTCCCCCCTGCTGCAGGAGTGGATGACGTACGGGCAGGACAGGTTCTGGAGCCGCACGAAGGAGACGACGGAGCTTGCGAAGCTGCGCGCCGCGGCGCGGCGCCTGAACGAACTCGACCCCGGCGGCCGGACGCTTCTGACGCAGGACCTGTATCTCGCAGTCGAGTCCGGCCGCACAGTGCCGCATGGACTTGAGATGGGGCCGTTCAGCTACTTCAACGAAGCGTCCACCGACACCGCGCGCGCCACGCACGTCCTCAACCGCGAACTGATGGAGGAACTGATTGCCTCCGCGCCGTGCACGGCCGCGGCGGTCAGCGGATACGGCTTTGCGATCTCCGCCCCGTCCTGCGCGGAAGTGCCGCGCCGGGAGCAGGACGCCCTTCGTCGCGCCCTTGCCGAAAGATACGAGCCGGCGGAGCGCATCGAGCGCTTTGGCCAGAACGCCACGCCGCTCGTGCTGTACGTCCGGAAGAGGGGAGGCGCGGAATGACCGCCGCGGAGCTGAAGTCCCTCCCGGCGGAGCGCCTTGCGGAAGTGGCGGCGGACATCAGGCGGGAGATTGTCGCGACCGTCGCGAAGACCGGCGGGCATCTGGCGAGTTCCCTCGGCGCGGTCGAGCTGACGCTCGGGCTGCTGCGCGTATTCGACCCGGAGCGGGACCGCGTCGTGTGGGACGTCGGGCACCAGACGTATGCATGGAAGCTTCTGACGGGGCGGCGCGAGGCGTTCGGGACGCTGCGCGCCTTCGGCGGGATCTCCGGGTTCTGCAATCCGGACGAGACGCCGTGCGACGCCTTCGTGTCCGGCCACGCCGGCAACGCGCTTGCGGCGGCAGAGGGCCTTGCCGTCGCGCGCGACCTGCGCGGCGGCGGCGGGAGCGTCGTCGCGGTCGTCGGCGACGCCTCGCTTGCGAACGGCGAATCGTGGGAGGCCCTGGCCAACTGCGCCTCGCTGAAGAGCCGCCTGGCACTTGTCGTCAACGACAACGAGATGGGCATTTCCCGCAACGCCGGGTCGTTCATCCGCGCCTCTTTCTTCGAGCCGCTGGGGCTGCGCTACCTGGGGCCCGTGGACGGGCACGACGTTTCCGCGCTCGAGCGGGCGTTCATGGAGGCGCGCGACGACGGCGGCGGCGTGGTCGTGCACGTGCTGACGGAGAAGGGCAGGGGGTTCGCCCCGGCCGAGGCCGACCCGACGGCGTGGCACGGCGTGGGCGCGTTCGACGCGGACAATCCCGTGCTCGCCGCTCCGGCGCCGTCATGGTCCGGCGCCTTCGGCCGCGCGCTCGTCGAACTGGCGGAGGCGGACGGGCGCATATGCGCGCTCACCGCGGCGATGCGCGACGGCACCGGCCTTGCCGCGTTCTCCGAGCGTTTCCCGACGCGCTTCTTCGACTGCGGGATATGCGAGGGGCAGATGGCGACGTTCGCGGCCGGGCTTGCGAAGGGCGGGATGCGTCCGGTGGTGGCGGTCTATTCGAGCTTCCTCCAGAGGGCGGTGGACCAGGTGATGCACGACGTCTGCCTCCTGCGCCTTCCCGTCGTGTTCGCGGTGGACAGGGCCGGATGCGTCGGCGCGGACGGGCGCACGCACCACGGCGTTTTCGACGTCCCGATGCTCAAATGCCTTCCGGGGCTTTCGATCATGCAGCCGAAGGACGCGGCGGACTTGAAGGCGATGCTCGCCGCCGCCGTCGCGAAGGGCGGCCCCGCGGTGGTGCGCTATCCGCGCGGCGTTCCGCCGGCGTCCGCCGCGGCGCCGGCCCCGGTCGAATGGGGGCGGGCCGTACAGGTGCTGGGTCCGGACGCGAAGCTGCAGTTCTGGGCGCTTGGCGAACAGGTGCAGAAGGCGCTTGCCGCCGCGCGCATTCTCAAGGGGAGAGGAGTGGCGGCGGGCGTCGTGGACGCTAGGTTCGTGAAACCGTTCGACGCGGGGCTGCTGGCGCGCCAGCGCGCGGCCGGGGCGACGATAGCGTCCATTGAGAACGGCGCGGTCGCGGGCGGGTTCGGCGAGAGCATAGGCGCGGACGTCAGGTTCGGCTGGCCGGACGAGTTCGTCGGGCATGGCTCCGTCGAGGAGCTTGAGAGGGCGGCGGGTTTCACCGCGGAAGACATTGCGGAGAGGTTCTAGCATGGCGATTCAACACGGACAACCGGGGGAATGGGCGAAGGTGCGCGGCACCGTCGCGTCCATGTGGCCCGTCTTCCTCTGCTTCACGATGCTCGGCGCGTTCGCGTCGGCGTGCCTGGCCGGTGGCGCGGTGCTCGTCTTCGGCGGGCTTTTCCTCGTCTCGCTCGTTCTTCTCCTCGCGCTGATGCGCAGGGGGATGCGTCGCGTGGAGTCGTACTTCAAGGGCGCGCGCGGGGAGGAGCACGTGGCGTCTGTGCTGGCGACGCTGCCGGACGTCTACCACGTCTTCCACGACTTCGAGGCGGGGCCGCACCACGTCGACCACGTGCTCGTCGGACCGACGGGCGTGTATTCGGTCGAGACGAAGAACTGGCGCGGGCGCGTGACGGTGCAGGACGGGCTGCTGGCCCTGGACGGACATCTGCCGAGCCGTTCGCCGGCCGCGCAGGCCGCGGCGGAGGCGAGCGCCGTGCGCGCGGCCCTGAAGTCCGGCGGCGCCCCGGACGTCGTGCCGGTCGTCTGCTTCGCGTCGGACACCTACGACGGCGCGGAGACGGCAGAGAAGGTATTTGTGATGAATGCGAAGGCGATACGCGAATGGGTGCGCTCTCGCCCCGACGTCTTCACTCCGAACGAGCTGAAGCGTCTTGTGCAGTTGATGGAGACGAGTCTATGAAAACGAAGAAGTGCGTCATTGGCGCGTGCCTGCTGTCCGCGCTTGCGCTTGCGGCCCCGGCCGGCGAAGAGCCGGCGGCGGCGGTCCTTGCCCCGCAGCCGTACTACGGCAAGGTGGCACAGCGGGCCGGGAACATGGTGGAGCGCCACCACATACTCCGGCATCCGCTGAACAACGAAATCTCGCAGCGGGCCTGGACGAATCTCGTCACGATGTACGACTACGGGCACGACGTGTTCCTGCAGTCCGACCTCGACGCGTTCGCGCCGATGCAGACGAGGATCGACGACGCGATGCGCTCCGGCGACGTCTCGTTTGGATACGAGATCCAGCGCGTCTTCGTGAAGCGCCTCGCCGAATGCGTCGCCTTCGCGACGAACTTCCTCGCCCGGGGCGAGTTCGACTTCGCCGCGAAGGAGGACTACACTTTCCGGCGCGACAAGGAACCCTGGCCCGCGACGGAGGGCGACCGCCGCGAACTCTGGCGCAAGCGCCTGAAGAACGAACTTCTCGCGCAGATCCTCAACCGCGAGCTCGACGCCGAGGAGGAGGCCGCGGGGAAGAAGAAGCCCAAGGCGGAAAAGGCCAAGCCCGCGGACGCGGCCGACGGGGAGGACAAGGCGGACGGGAAGGACGCGAAGCCGGAGCCCACGCCCGTCGAGAACCTTGTCAACCGCTACAGGCACTATCTCACCATGTCGCGCACGGAGATCGACGAGGAGACCGTCTTCCAGCGCTACGTCTCCGCCGTCATGACGGCCTACGACCCGCATTCGGACTACATGGCGCCGATGCGCAAGGAGGACTTCGACATGGACATGAGCCTGTCGCTCTGCGGCGTCGGCGCGGTGCTGTCCGTCTCCTTCGACGACGGCGCCCTCGAAATCAAGGAGGTCATGAAGGGCGGCCCGATCGACCGCGAGGGCAGCATCAAGGCAGGCAACAGGATCGTCGGCGTCGGGCAGGGCAGCGGCCCCGTCGAGGACATAACGTGGAAGCCCATGCGCAAGACGATCCGCAAGATACGGGGGAAGAAGGACACGAAGGTGGTGCTCGAGATCACGGACAAGAACGGCGAGAACCGCCGCCGCGTGCCGCTGGTCCGCGACGAGATAAAACTCGAAGACCAGGCCGCCACCGGCCGCGTCGAGACCGTCGTCCTGAACGGCGTCACGAACCTCTTCGGCTACGTGAAACTCCCCGGGTTCTACGGCACGATGGACAAGCGCCCGGGCGACGAGGGCTACCGCTCCTGCTCGTGGGACGTCGCGCAGTGGATCGGGACCTTCAACACGAAGGGGACTGACGGCATGGTGCTGGACCTCCGCGGCAACGGCGGCGGATCTCTCCCCGAGGCCGTTCTCCTCACCCAGCTCTTCGTCCCGAAGTCGCCCGTCGTGCAGATCGGCGACAAGCGAGGAATCGGCGTCATCTCCACGTTCGACGCGCAGCCGACGCTGGCGTACCGCAAGCCGCTAGTCGTGCTTGTGGACCGCTTCTCCGCGTCCGCCTCCGAGATTGTGGCCGGAGCCTTGCAGGACACCGGCCGCGCCGTCGTGATGGGCGACTCCCAGACGCACGGAAAGGGGACGGTCCAGACCGTCATGCGCGTCGGCCGCGAGGAGTTCGGCTCGATGAAGATCACCACCGCCCGCTTCTTCCGGATAAACGGCTCCTCCACGCAGGTGAAGGGCGTCTCGAGCGACATCGTCGTCCCAAGCCCGCTCGACGGGCGTTCGGACGTCGGCGAGCAGAAGCTGAACTACGCGCTTCCGTGGATGGCGGTGCAGGCGGCGGAGTACGGCTCCGTCTGGAACATGCGCGACCTCGTGCCGCAGCTCCGCGCCGCCGCGCAGTCGCGTCTCGCCGCGAACGCCGAATACCGCCGTCGGCTGCAGATCGTCGACTTCTTCAGGGAGTACTCCGACCGCTCGTCCGTGCCGCTTGAGCGCGCCGCGCGCCTGGCGATGATGCGCAACGACCGCGCCACGCTGGACGAGGCGGACGAGGTGGACGCGATGGACGACGGCGATGACGACGAGGACGTCTCCGCGAACGACAGGGACAAGCGCAAGGACCCGAAGAAGGACCTCGTGCTCAACGCCGCCTTCGACGTCCTCTCCGACGTCGTCCGCCTCACGGACGGCGGAGAGGTGCCGATACACAGCGCCCCGGCCGAGCAGAAGATTCCGAAGTGGCTGCGCGCCCTCAAGGAAGGTATGCGATGAACGTCGTCCACTTCGTGAAGATGCACGGCGCCGGAAACGACTTCGTGCTTGTGGACGACCGCGAGGGGAGATTCCCCGCGCACGACCACATACGTCTTGCCGCGCTCGCCGCGCCGCGCACCGGCATTGGCTGCGAGGGGGTGATTCTCGTCCAGAAGTCCGATGTCGCCGACTTCCGCATGACGTTCTTCAACCCGGACGGCACGGAGGCCGACCTCTGCGGAAACGGGTCTCGCTGCGCCGCCGCGTTCGCATATTCGATTGGCGCGGCGAAGTCCGCCGCAATGACGTTCGAGACGCGGGCCGGGCTCGTGGACGCGGAGCTTCTGGAGTCGGGACTCGTGAAGGTCTGGATGCCGGAGCCGAAGGGCCGCCGCTACAGTCTGAACGTGCACGGCGCGGCGGGCGACTTCATCGTCACGGGCGTTCCGCACTTCGTCGTCCCATGCGAGTCCGTCGCGGGCGTGGACGTTGAGCGGCGCGGACGCGAGCTGCGCCTGGCGGACGAGTTCGCGCCGGACGGCACGAACGTCGACTTCGTGCAGTACGTTCCGCCGAGCAAGGCGGTGATGCGCACGTACGAGCGCGGCGTGGAGACGGAGAGCGGCGCCTGCGGCACGGGGGCGATAGCCGTCGCCGTCGTCGGGGTGGAGACGAAGGGAATGTCCCTTCCGATGCACATACGCACGTCGCAGGGCTTCGTTTTGACGGTGGACGGCGACTGGCGCCGCTCGAAGTCCACGGGCATCACGCTCGTCGGCCCGGTGAAGAAGGTGTTTGAAGGCGACGTCGACCTTGACGCGCTCGACGTCTCGAACGAAATGGAATGAAGAAAGAGAGGAACCTGGAATGGCGGAGTTGATTGTCGCGCTGGACGTACAGAGCCGCGCCGAGGCGGTGGAGAAAGTGAAGCTGATAGGCGATCCGGTCGGCTTCTACAAGATCGGGCTTGAGCTCTTCACGGCGGAAGGCCCCGACGTCGTAAGGGCGGTGAAGGACCTCGGCAAGCGCGTGTTCCTCGACCTCAAGTTCCACGACATCCCGCGCACGGTGGAGCGCGCCGTGCGCAGCGCGGGGACGCTCGGCGTCGACCTGCTCACAATCCATTCAGTCGGCGGCAAGGCGATGATACGGGCCGCCGCGGCAGCGGCCGCCGGGTTCGGCGCGGCCGCGCCGAAGATTCTCGCCGTGACAGTGCTCACGTCGCTTGACCAGACCGATCTGGCGGACGTCGGAATCGCCGGGCGCACTCCCGCCGAGCAGGTCTCCGCGATGGCTGCGTTCGCGACTGCGAACGGCGCGAACGGACTCGTGTGCAGTCCGAAGGAAGTCGGCGCGCTCTCCCGCGCGCTGCCGGCGGGAACGCTCTTCGTGACGCCGGGAGTCAGGCCCGCCGGCGCGGCGGTGGGCGACCAGAAGCGCGTCGCGACGCCGGCGGACGCCGTCCGCGACGGCGCGACGCATCTCGTCGTGGGACGTCCCATCCTCGCGGCTGCAGACCCGTTCGCGGCGGCGAGCGCCATCCGCGCGGAAATGGAACGGGTCTGAAGGAGGGGCGGACGGTGGTCGTAGACTTCCACACGCACAACTTCCCGGACGCGCTTGCCTCGCGCGCGATCGCGTCCATGACGGAGCGTCTGCAGGGGCGCGCCGTCCCGGTGGGCGACGGCACCGTCGCCTGCCAGCTCTCCGCAATGGCGGCGGACGGCGTGGACAGGGCCGTCGTCTGCCCGATCGCCACGCGCCCGCAGCAGTTCGAGCCGATTCTCGCCCGTTCCCGCGCCGTGGCCGACGGCGCGGAAGGGGAGGAGGCCGCGCGGCGACTCCTCTTCCTCGCCTCCGTCCACCCGCAGGATCCGGATCTCGCCGCGCACGTGCGGGAAATCGCGGACGCGGGAATCAGGGGCGTCGTCTTCCATCCGTACTTCCAGGGCTTCCGGCTCGACGACCCGTCCGTTGCGCCGCTCTTCGCGACGGTTCGCGACGCGGGGCTTTTCGCGATCTGCCACTGCGGCGGCGACACCGGCTTCCTCGACGCGCCGATGCTCTGCGGCCCATGCGAGATCGCCGCGCTCCTCGACGCCGTCCCCGGTCTCGCGTTCGTCGCCTGCCACCTCGGAGGCGTGAACCGCAACCCTGCCGGCTGCGTCGACCGGCTGCTCCCCTACGAGACGTGCTTCATCGACACCGCGCGCCTTGTGGAGGACGACGCGAACCAGGAGGCGGACCGCATCTGCCGGGAGTTCCCGGCGGACAGGATTCTCTTCGGCACCGACTACTTCTGGCGCGAACAGGCCCCGCTGAAGGCCTGGGTCGAGTCGTGCCGGCCGGACACCGCGGACCGGGAGAAGATCTTCCACCTGAACGCCGAACGACTGCTTGGGCTCCGGCGCGATGAGACGGTTTCACTGAAATAGGCTTTCACGGCAAATACAAAAGAAGGACATTGCAAGATGGGCGGCTTTTGCGGAGTGATTTCAAGAGAGGACTGCGTTGCGGAACTCTTTTTCGGAACGGACTACCATTCGCATCTGGGCACGCATCGCGGCGGCATGGCCGTTCTGGCGGACGGGCGCTTCCAGCGAGCGATCCACAACATCCAGAACGCGCCTTTCCGCACGAAGTTCGAGAACGACTACTCGAAGTTCCACGGGCGCGTGGGCCTTGGCGTCATCTCCGACACCGACCCCCAGCCCCTCATCGTGGCGTCGCGCCTCGGCACGTACGCGCTCGTAACCGTCGGTCTCATCTGCAACATGGAGGCGCTCATGCAGGAGATGTACGAGTCGCGCCAGATGCAGTTCCAGTTCTCCACCTCCTCCGGCGTCGTCAGCCCGACCGCCGTCATCGCCGCGCTGATCGATTCGCAGGACGACCTCGTCTCCGGCGTCAAGTACGTCCAGGAGAAGGTCGAGGGCAGCTGCTCGCTCATGATTCTCACGGAGGGCGGACGCTTCTTCGCCGCGCGCGACAGGTACGGGCGCACCCCGATCATCTTCGGCCGCCGCGAGGGCGCTCTCATGGCGGTGCAGGAATCATGCGCGTTTCCGAACCTCGGCTTCGAGCATCTGCGCGACCTCGGCCCCGGCGAAATGGTCGAGGCCACCCCAGACGGACTTGTCACGCTCATCGAGCCGCGCGAGGAGATGGCGGTGTGCTCGTTCCTCTGGGTCTACTACGGCTATCCCGCCTCCACGTACGAGGGACGCAACGTGGAGATGGCCCGCTACCGCTGCGGCGGATATCTCGCCCGCCGCAATCCTGTGGAGGCCGATTCGGTCGGCGGCGTCCCTGACAGCGGAATCTCGCATGCGCTCGGATACGCGCACGAGGCCGGATACAAGTACGCGCGTCCGTTCGTCAAGTACACGCCCACGTGGGCGCGCTCGTTCATGCCAAGCGACCAGAGCCAGCGCAACAAGGTCGCGCAGATGAAGCTGATTCCCATTCCCGAACTCGTCAAGGACAGGCGGCTCGTCATGTGCGACGACTCGATTGTCCGCGGCACCCAGCTCGGACAGCAGGCCAGCCGCCTCTACGCGGCCGGCGCGAAGGAGGCGCATATGCGGATCGCCTGCCCGCCGCTCCTCTACGGATGCAGGTTCCTGAACTTCTCCCGCTCGAAGTCGATCTACGACCTCATCACGCGCCGCTACATACGCGAACGCGAAGGGGAGAACGCGGACATCACGAAGTACCTCGACCACGACTCCGAGGAGTACAAGGGCATGGTCGAATACATCAGGAAGAACCTGAATCTGACGACGCTCGCGTTCCAGCGGCTCGACGACCTTGTGGCGGCGATAGGTCTGCCGAGGGAGAAGCTCTGCACGTACTGCTTCGACGGACGCGATCCGTCCCTGAAGAAGGGGACGTGCCAGGGCTGCCCCGGCTGCTGCCACTGACGATTTTCACACCAAAAAGAGGCGGAGGCGGACGGACGCCGTTCCGCGGAAGGAGACGCACGATGACGACGAAGACGCTCATGGCGATGCCAATTGTCTGCATGGCGGCGTTCGGCGCGGAGACGCCGATCGTCGACCTGGCGTTCAACCGCGACGAGGTTCGCACGACGGCGCGGACCGTTCGGCCCGCCCCGCAGCTGGCGACGAATCGGATGACCGTCGCCTACTGGGCGATGCCGCTTGACCGGAACGCGCACAACTGCTCATCCCGCTGGGAGAAGGTGTCGCAGCGCGTCGTCGCGAGCGACGGCTCCGGCTACTACGACGGCTTCCGCACGGGCATGGCTGGGACGTCGCGCTACGTCCCGTACTTCCAGACCGGCGACGCGAAGAGCCCGAAACTCTACTCGCTCGACGTCGCCCTGCCATGCGGCAGGTGGGCGCACGTGGCGTGGACGTGGGACGCGACGAATCTCGTCGGCTACGTCAACGGCGAGCGTAGAAAGTCGTTCGCCACGCCGCCGCACTGGACTCCGCCGCGCACTGGTCTGCCGTTCGTCGTCGGCCCGGCCGGCCACGGCGTCCCGCCGCTCCCGATGCGGCTTGAATGGCTGCGCGTCTGGGACCGTCCGCTTTCCGAAGCCGAAATCGAGGCGATGGCGATCGACCGCTTCCCGGAGCGCAAGGCGACGATGCTCACGGAGCGTGGACGCTGGGCGGAGGCGCGCGAAATCTACGCCACGCTCGACGACTGGAAGCCGGAGCGGAAGGCGTACATGGACGTCGAGCCGCGCCGGCCGGCGGGGCCGCCGCCCGCGACTGCGCATTCGCTCTTCGTTTCGCCGTCCGGAGACGATTCGGCGGCGGGAACTCTTGAGACGCCGCTCAAGTCCTGGAACGAGGCCGTCCGCCGCGTCCGCGCGTTGACGGCCTCAGGCGCGAAGGGCGGCGCGACGGTCTTCTTCCGGGGCGGCGAGTACCGCGTATCGGAGACCGTGCTGCTTGAAAAGGCCGATTCGGGGCGGGCGGACTTCCCCGTCGTGTACACGGCGTACGGCGACGAGAAGCCGGTCTTCACGGGGCTTGCAGACCTTGACGACTGGCAAACGGTCACCGACCCGGTTGCCTTGCGCCGTCTTCCGACGGACGCCGCGCGCGCTGCGGTGCGCGTCTGCGACCTGCGCAAAGCGGGCGTCCCGTTCCCCGCGAAGTCGGAGGCCTACGGCTACGGGCTGCCCAATTCCTCCCTTATCGACCTCTACGTTGACGGCGAACGCCAGCTGCCAGCCCGCTATCCGAACGATTCGTTCCTGCAGGCGACCAACGTCGTGGACAGGACGAACTGTGTCTTCCGCGCCGACGCCGCCGCGGGCGACATGGCCGGCTGGGCGCTCGAGCCCGACTTGATGGGCTGCGGATACTGGGTCTGGTGCTGGGCGGACTTCACTGTTCCGCTCAAGGCCGACGTCGCGGCGAACACGTTTACGATATCCCCCCGGCTGCGCCATCCGATGGCCGCCAGCTGGAATCCGAACATGTACTACTTCATCTGCAACGCGCTCCGCGCAGTGGACCGCGAGGGCGAATGGCATCTCGACAGGGCGACGGGGATGCTGTACGCCTGGAAGAAGCCCGGCCGATGCCAGATTTCCGTATTCGACCGTCCGTTCCTCGAAATGCGTTCCGTCTCGCACGTGCAGATCCGCGGACTTGAGCTGACGGGCGGACGCGGACGCGCCGTCGTGGCGTCCGACTGCTCGGACGTCCTCTTCGCCTGCAACCGCTTCACGGACTTCGGCGGCGAGGGCTTCCGCCTATCCAACGCTCGCGACGTCGTCGTCTGGGGTAACGTCTTCAGCGGGTTCGGCTGCGCCGCCATGGACGTCTCCGGCGGCGACAGGCGCACCTTGACGGCTAGCGGAATCAGGGTCGAGAACAACGAGATTGCGCACTCGTCGCGCCACGCGCGCACGTACACGCCCGGGCTGCGTCTGCACGGCTGCGGCACGAAGGTCGTCTACAACCATTTCCACCACATCCTCTCCAGTGCAATGCGCCTTGAGGGCAACGACTTCCTCATCAGCATGAACGTCGTCGAGGACGTCGTAAAGGAGTCGGGCGACCAGGGCGGCGTGGACATCTACAACAACCCGTCCTACCAGGGGAACGTCTATTCGTTCAACCTCTGGCGCAACATCGGCTGCGGCGGACACGGTCAGGCGGGCATCCGCTTCGACGACCGCATTTCCGGGCAGGTCGTCTACGGCAACCGTTTCGACAACTGCTCCGACGGCAAGTTCTTCGGCGCGGTGCAGATCAACGGCGGACGGCGCAACGTCATAGACAACAACGTCTTCACGCGCTGCGCGTTCGCCGTCTCCGCCGGCGGATACGACGGCGAGCGCTGGCGCGCCGGGTTCTCGCTGCCGGACATCAGGAAGAAGTGCGAAGAGGACGTGGACATTTACGCGCCGCCGTACACGACGCGCTATCCCGGCATAGAGACGCTGAAGGACGAACTGCACCAGGTGAACCGCTTCACGCGCAACGTCTTCGTCGGCGGCGAACGGATGTTCAAGACGGCGGGATGGGACGACTGCGCGCGGAACTGGCGCTTTGCCGTCTGCCCCGACCTTGACGAGCTGGCTCGCGAGACGTGCTTCTCCCCGCTTCCGCTCGTCGGCGAAATAGGAACCTATCCGGCGAAGCCTGCGGCGGCGAAGGCGGGAGCGGTCTGTGCGCCGGCCGGCGGCGCGTGCGAGGCGGGCGCGTGCGAGGCGGGCGCGTGCGAGACGGGCGAGTGCCGTCTGCCCACCGGCGCGTCCTTCATGTCCGGCGGCGCGAAGCCGGAGCTCCAGGCGGAGACGGCGCCGTTCTTCTCCGGCGACCTTCACGAGGCGATCGACAGGGCGGAGAGCGAGGGGAAGGTCGTCGTGATGTCGCTTGGCCGCAGGGCGTGCACGCGATGCCTCAAGTTCTATGCGCTCCACGAGGGAGGGATGCTGAAGTTCGACCCCGCGAAGTGCGTGTACGTGAAGCTTCTCGTCGACGACGGCGACCACAAGCAGACGTTTCTGTCGTTCTGCGAGCCGGAGGACACGCGCCTTCCGTTCCTCGGCGTCTACGACCCCTCGACGGGCGAGGCGTCCTGCCGCAGCGCCGGCGGAACGCTCGACGAGTGCCGGGAGTTCTTCAAGTCCGTCCTTCTGCCGTAGCGTCCGCCGGTCGTTGACGCATTGCGAACGGCGTGGTAGAATTGCGCACATGGAACGCAGGTTGAAAATACCATACGGCATCAAGGACTTCAAGACCATTCGCGACGAGGGCTACTACTACGTCGACAAGACGGCGTACATCCGGCGAATGGAGGAGCGGGACCGCTTCGTATTCTTCGTGCGCCCCAGGCGCATGGGCAAGTCTCTCTTCGTCGAGACCCTGCGTTGCTACTACGACGTCAGGGAGAAGGGCAATTTCCAGAGGCTGTTCGGAGACCTCGACATAGGCAGGGATCCCACGGAGAACGCAAACGGGTATCTTGTCCTCGCGCTCGACTTCTCCGTCGTCGGCCCGGGGGTCGACGAGACGCTGGCGTCTGCGTTCGAACGCTACGTCGGGGAGCGTCTGTACCTCATGGTCATGCACTATCCCGACGTCTACGACTCCGACTTCCTGAAGAGGTTCGACGAGACCACGGCGGCCGGCAAGTTCAACCTCGTGGCCGGGCGCGCGAAGGAGGCCGGGCTGGGAATCTACCTCATCATCGACGAGTACGACAACTTCACGAACACGATGCTGCGCAGCGAGGCAAGCCGCGACTACCGCGCGGTCACGCACGGCGCCGGGTTCTACCGTGGCTGGTTCAAGAGGTTCAAGGAGGCCTGCTCGCGCATATTCATGACGGGCGTCTCTCCCGTGACGATGGACGACCTCACGAGCGGCTTCAACATCGCCGCCAACCTCACGCAGGACGAGGAGTTCAACGCGATGGCCGGCTTCTCCGAGGCCGAGGTCGTGAAGATGTACTCCGACTTCAAGGGCGTAGGCGAGTTCACGGAAGGCGACCCCGCGGCGATCGTGAAGTCGATAAAGCCGTGGTACGACGGCTACTGCTTCGCGACCGCCTGCATCGGTAGGGAGTGCGTGTTCAACAGCGACATGGCGCTCTACTACCTCAAGTCGCTCGTCGCCAGGGGCCGGCCGCCGGAGAACATGGTGGACGCCAACGTCAGGACCGACTACGAGAAGCTGAAGATCATCGCCGAAATCCAAAGGCAGCACAGGTACTGCGCAGGGACAGGCTCCTGTGCGGTGCAGAACCCTGATGGCCAAGACGGCGCAATGGCTTCCGCAGGCACCTACGGCAACGCAGGAAAGGCCGCCGGCGCTGCCGCCGATACGTCAGTTTGCACAGGCGTAGGGCAGGATTCTTGCGCGGCGCACATCCCCTCCGCTGCGCAGGCCTCTGCGCCGGCAATTGAATCGGCATTTCCATCAGAGTTCTGCATGCCATCTGGCGCCGATGCCGCCGCCGCCGAAAACGCCGCGCTCGAAAGCATGGGCGTGCTGCCGGTCACGGAGCGGCTGGCGGCGACGGGCGAGATCTCCTTCGACCTCGTGGAGAGCTTCCCCGCCGACAGGATATCCGACCTCGCGAACTTCCACTCGCTGTTCCACTACTACGGCATCGTGTCGATGCAGGGCAGGCGGGAAGGCAGCACGGTGTTCCGCATCCCCAACGTCTGCGTCCGCCGCCAGCTCTTCGACTACCTCCGCGACTCCTACCACAGGACGCGCACTCCCGACTGGATCGAGTGGTCGCGTCTCGCCTCCTCGTTCGCCTACCGCGGCGACTACGAGCCGTTCCTCAGACGCCTCGCGCGGGACTACGCCGAGACCACGCCCGTTCGCGGCGGGCTTCAGGGCGAGATCCGCGTGCAGGGCTACATGCAGGCGGAGTTCGGACACCTCAAGTTCTATCTCCTCGCGCCGGAGATGGAGCTTTCCCGCGGCTTCTGCGACTTCTGCCTCTTCCCGGAGAGGGTCCACTACGGCGACGCCTCGCACAGCTATCTCATCGAACTGAAGTACGCGAAGGCTGAGGCCTCGGACGAGGACATGGCCGGTCTGGTCGCGGAGGCGAAGGCGCAGCTTGCGAAGTACCGCGCCGACCGCTCCGTCCCGTCCCTCGCGCGCGGCACGACCCTGCACCAGATCGTCTACGTCTTCCGCGGGACGGAGCTGCGTACTCTTGAGCAGATCGCGTGCGAGCAGATGGCATGAGGCCATTTTCGCCGCAATGGCGGATTTAGGTTTAGCGCACTCGCGGCAACTGTGATAGAATAAGTCCCGCTTTTTCAATGAAAGGACGATATGGACTCTGAAGCATGGAAGAAAGTCGAAGCCGCCGTCGCGGCGACGAAGAACACGACCATCAAGGAACTTTTTGCAGCCGACCCCGACCGCGCGTCGAAATACACCGCGCAGGCGGCCGGCTGGACGCTTGACTACTCCAAGAACCGCATCGACGCGTCCGTGATGAAGGCCCTGCTTGAACTCGCCGAGGCCTCCGGCCTCAGGGACGAGATCGAGAAGATGTTCACAGGCGAGAAGATCAACCGCACCGAGAACCGTGCCGTGCTCCACACCGCCCTGCGCAACTGCGACCCCGCCGCGCAGGTCTTCGTCGACGGCAAGGACGTCATGCCCGCCGTCCGCGCCACTCTTGAGAAGATGGGCGCGTTCGCCGACGCCGTCCGCTCCGGCGAGCACAAGGGCTTCACCGGCAAGCGCATCAAGTACGTCGTCAACATCGGCATCGGCGGAAGCGACCTCGGCCCCGTCATGGCCACGATCGCGCTTGCCCCGTATTCCAAGCGCTCCATCAAGAGCTACTTCGTCTCCAACGTCGACTCCACGCACCTTGCGGAAGTCCTGCGCGAGGTCAAGGCGGACCAGACCCTCTTCATCGTCGCCTCCAAGACGTTTACGACGCAGGAGACGATGACGAACGCGCTTTCCGCCCGCGCGTGGATGCTCGAAAAGCTGCCGAGCGAAAACCCCAACGACGTCGTCTCGAAGCACTTCGTAGCCCTCTCCACCAACGCCGAGGAGGTGGCGAAGTTCGGCATCGACGTCGCCAACATGTTCGAGTTCTGGGACTGGGTCGGCGGACGCTATTCCCTGCCCAGCGCCATCGGCCTCTCCCTGATGATCTCCATCGGTCCGCGCAACTTCTCCAAGTTCCTCCAGGGCTACTGGAAGATGGACAGGCACTTCCGCACCGCCGCGTTCAAGCGCAACCTCCCCGTGATCCTCGCGCTGCTCGGCATCCTCTACGCGAACGGCTACGGCGCCGAGAGCTACTGCGTCCTTCCATACGAGCAGTACCTCAGCCGCTTCCCCGCGTACCTCCAGCAGATGGACATGGAGTCGAACGGCAAGGGCGTCACGAAGGACGGCCGCAGGGTGTCGTACTCCACCGGCCCGATCGAGTGGGGCGAGCCCGGCACGAACGGGCAGCACAGCTTCTACCAGCTCATCCACCAGGGCACGCACCTCATCCCCTGCGACTTCATCGGCTTCTGCAAGACGCACAATCCCATCGCGGACCACCACGACAAGCTCATGGCCAACCTCTTCGCGCAGACCGAGGCGCTGGCGTTCGGCAAGACCGCCGAGCAGTGCCGCGCCGACGGCGACCCGGAGGAGCTCGTCCCGTTCAAGACGTTCGAGGGCAACCGTCCGACGAACACGCTTCTCGCGGACAAGCTGACGCCCGAGACCCTCGGCTCGCTGATCGCCCTCTACGAGCACAAGGTCTTCACGCAGGGCGTGATCTGGAACATCTACAGCTTCGACCAGTGGGGCGTCCAGCTGGGCAAGGTCCTCGCCAAGAACGTCCTCAGGGACCTCACCGCCGATACCGTCGAGCTCAGGCACGACTCTTCCACGAACGCCCTCATCGCCCGCTACCGCAAGGCGCTTGGCAGGGCGTGATTCAAGAAGAAGCCGCAAAAAAAGGAGGAATCGCCATGTTGTCGGAATTCGTAAAGACAGCCGACTTCAAGTCGGAGAAGCACGTGCCCGTGATCGAATGCGCCCCCGCCGTCAAGGCCGGCGAGCCGTTCGCCGTTTCCGTCTCCGTCGGCAAGGAGATTCCCCATCCCAACGTCGCGGCGCACCACATCGACTGGATCGCGCTGCACTTCGTCCCGGATGGGATGAAGCTCTCGACGGAGATCGGACGGTATTCGTTCGCCGCGCATCCAGCGGATCCGGCGGCCGGCGTGCAGGTCCGGTCTGAGCCGTCCATCACGGCCACCGTCGTGCTGGACAGGCCGGGCCGGTTCTACGCCACCGCCTACTGCAACATCCACGGACTCTGGGAGTCCGAGCGGGCAGTCGCGCTGGCCTAGCCGCGCGCGGCATGGCAGACCGGTAGATGCTCGACGTCAGCCACATATCCTTCTCATGGGGGCGAAGACCCGTTCTCGATGACGTCACCTTCCAGGTGGCGCCGGGCGAGATTGCAGTCCTCGCCGGCGCGAACGGCGCGGGAAAGACGACCCTGCTCCGGATTCTGGCCGGGCTTCTCTGGCCCGCTTTCGGGGAAGTCCGCGCCAATGGGGTCGATGTCTTCAGGTCTCCGCTTTCCTATCGCCGCTCGATGGGCTATCTCCCGGAACGAGCCTTCTCCGACGGTGACATGGCGGTCAGGGCGTATCTGAAATACCGCGCCCTCCTGCGCGGCGAGATGTCGAAGAAGATCCGCCACCGCGTCGTCGAGGCCATGGAGCTGTGCGGCCTTGAGGACGTCGCCGAAACACCGCTTTGCGTCCTGTCGCACGGACAGCGCAGGCGCGTGGCGCTTGCGGACGCCATTCTGCTGCGTCCGCGCTTCCTCTTCCTGGACGACCTTCTCGCGGGTCTTGACGTCGAGGCCCGCGCGTCCCTCTCAAGGACGCTTGCCGCGCTGTCGTCGTTCGCGGCCGTCGTCGTGTCAGGGCACGAGCTGGACGAGCTTGCGGCTCACGCCTCGAAGTTCCTCGTCTTGAAGGGCGGTCGCGTTCTTGGCGCGAAGACCGCCGCCGGCGTCAGGACGATTCTGCAGTCCGTGCCCGCGAAGGAGCCCGTACAATGAGCGCGCGCACGGTCCGCATCGAGTTCTTCCACGCGCTCGGACGCCTCCGGCGTTCGCGTTCCGCAGCCGTCGCGACGGCCGCATTTCTTTCCGCCGCCTCCCTGCTGTTCGTCCACTTCCTCCTTCGCGGCGACGGCGGCTCTACCCCGCTTGTCGCGCTCTGGGCCGTTTCCGCCGTGCCGGCGCTGCCGGTCCTCGCCGCGCTGTTCACAATGCGCATGGTCGCCGGCGAACGCGAGAACGGAGGGCTTGACGCGCTTCTCTCCGCCCCTGTCCTCGAGCGCGACGTGGTTGTCGGCCGCTGCGCTGCCGCCTGGGCGGCGTGCGTCTTCGCCCTCTTCCTGCATCTCGTCGTGCCGCTTGCCATTCTGCCGTGGTGCGCCCCGGCGCTGCGCGGACAGCTCTCGTTCACCGGATTCCTGCCGGCCCTTGCCGGGCTTTCGCTCCAGTGCGTCCTCTGGTGTGCGTGCGGAATCTGCGCCAGCGCCTTCTTCCGCCAGCCGGCGATGGCGGCGATGGCGTCCGTTGCCCTCACGCTTCTCCTCCCCAACGCCGCCTCCCGCGCCGCGTTTGCGTGGATGCCCGCCCTGCGGACGAAGATGCAGGCGCTGCCGTTCGCCCACCATGCCATCGACGTCGCCACCGGCGTCGTCCCCGTCGCGACGGCGGTCTTCTACCTTTCGCTGGCGTTCTTCTTCCTCTTCGCCGCGACGAAGGCCGTCGCCTGTGCGCGCTTCCAGGGAAGGGCGTCCCGCGGCCGCCGCGCCTCGGCGGCGTTCGCGGTGTTCCTGTCGCTTGTCTTCTCGACCCTCCTCGCAGTCGTCTCGCTCAGGTACGCGCGCGACGTCCCCGCCCCAGTTCGCGGAATCGCCGCCGCCGAGGCCTCCGCCCGGACGCGCCAGATCCTTTCCGAGACGCATGGCGAAATCCGCGCCACGCTCTTCCTCGCCGCCAAGTCCCCCGAATTCATGGCGGCGAGCCGTCTCCTGCGCGGACTCTCCTCCGCCGCGTACATGGTCGCGGGCACGCGCCTCGTAGTCGAGAACGTCGACCCGCGCTGGGACTTCGGTCGCGCCAACGCGCTCGTCCGCGCCGGGACGCAGGAGGGCACGGTCGTCTTCAGCCGCGGCCGCCGGCGCATCGAGATTCCCGTCTCGGCGCTCGTTCCGCCCGCCACCAACGGAGCCGTCGTCGTCTCGTCGGACGCCCTGGCCGCCGGCGAAGCGGTCTGCGCGTCCGCGCTTCAGCGGCTTGCGCACGACTCGAAGCGCGAGACGGTGTACTGGACCGCCGGGCACGGCGAGGCCTCCCACGATTCCTACGACCCCGTCGCCGGGTTCAGCGACGTCGCGCGCGACCTGCGCATGGAGGGCTACGACGTCAGGACGCTTGACCTGACGACGGCGCAGTCCATTCCCGGCGACTGCTCGGCGCTCGTGGTGGCGGGCGCGCGCGAGCCGTTCTCGAAGTCCGAGAACGCGCGTTTGGATGGATGGCTGAAGGCGGGCGGGCGAATGCTCGTGATGGCCGGTTTCTCGCCGAACGCGGGCGCCGGCGCCCTGCTGGCGGACTGGGGCGTCCGGATTCTGCCGTTCAACGTCGTCTCCGACAGGACGCAGACCGGGACGGACGTAGTGGCTGCGGAACTCCCCGATCACCGGATAACCGCGCCGCTCGCCGGATGCGCCCTCGTCTTCGAGTCCCCCGTTCCGCTGAAGTCCGCCCGCGCTCCGTCGCAGACCGCCGCGCCGCAGTCCGAATCTCCCGACGACGCGGCGGCAGCGGTGCGCGACAGCGTTGACAGGGTGGACGTCATGCCGCTTGCGATGACCGATTCCGCCGCGTGGGGCGAAAGCGACGTGGCCGTCCGCCCATGGACTTTCGACCGCTCGCAGGAGCCGAAGGGACCCCTCTGCATCGCGGCCGCCATCGAACGCGGCGGCGGCGCGTCGGAAGACCTGGCCCTTCGCCCCACCCGCATCGTCGTCGTCGGCGACGCCTCGTTCGTCTCCAACGGCGCGCTGGCGCGGCGCGGCAACGCCAACCGCGACTTCTTCCTCAACTCCGTCGCCTGGCTTGCCGGGCTTGACGCGTTGACCGCGGCGCGAACGCCGCGCGACGCGGTGCAGACCGGCCTTGACAGGACGGGGTGGCTGCTCTTCGGCGCCTGGTCGGCCGGCGCATTTCCGTGCGCTTTCCTCCTCCTCTCCATGATGGCCGCCGCAAGGCGCAGGAGGGCGCTGTGAGCAACCGTCGCTTCGTGGTCTTCTTCCTCGTGGGGATAGCCGTGCTGCTCCTCCTCGCCGCCGCCCTTGAGTGGCGCCGGGCAGTCGCCGCCGCCGACGATGCGGCGCGTGTCGCCCTTGTGCGGCTGCCGGCCGTCGCCGTGTCGTCGGTCGAGTTCGAGAGGGATGGCGGACTCGTCGCCGAGATCGTCCGCGGGCAGTCCGGCGGCTGGACGCTGGAGCGCCCGTTCCGCGCAGACGCGGACGAGGCCGCCGTCGCCCGTGCGCTCGACGCCGTTCTGCTTCGTCCGATAGACGACTCCCGCACGGCCGCGGAAATCGCCGCGCTAGGCGTCTCCCCTGCGTCGTTCGGACTTGATTCGCCGCGATGCGCCATGACGCTGCACGGCGGCGGACGCGACGTTGCGGTTAGGTTCGGCGCCCTTTCCGCGAGCGGGCGCGAGGTGTATGCCGCCGTCGACGGCGCGGACGGCGTCTTCATGCTTTCCGCCGACGTCCTCTCCGCGCTTCCCGGCAATGCGGACGACCTTCGTCCGCGCTCGCTGCTGCCGTTCCCCGAAACGGAAATCGCCGGGCTTGACTTCCGCGTGCCGGACGCGCCGTTCGTCAAGCTTGTCCGGCAGTCGTCCGACTGGCGTCTGGCGTCGCCCGTTGACGCACCCGCCGAGGCGGAGGCCGTGCAGTCCGTCGTCGCCGCCCTGTCCAGGGCGCGTATCGCGTCGTTCGTCTATCCGTCCGCCGGACAGGTCCCGCCGCCGGGCGAGGCCGAGGCGAAGGTCCCGCGCGACAAGCTGGCCGCATACGGACTTGCCGTGGGCGCCGGGCTTTCCGTGAGAGTCCACGGGGCGGACGGCGGATTCACGCGCATTTCGTTCGGCGGCCGCGCCGGCACGAACCTCGTCTACGCGCTCGTCGGGCGCGGTGCGTCGGTGGTCACCGTCGACGCCGCCCTCGCCGAGATGTGCAAGGTGGGGGACGCCACGTTCCGCGACACGAGCGTCTTCCCGCATGTCGACGCGCACCGCCTCAAGTCGGTGTCGATCGCAGCCGGGGCGGACGTCTATCTGCTCGTTCGCGGAAAGGGCGGCGCGTGGGAGCTGGAGTCGCCCGTCGCCGCCGCGGCGGACGCCGCGCAGGCGGCGGCTGTCGTCGACAAGGTCCTGCGCCTGAAGCAGGGCGACGTGCAGACGGACGCCGCCGCGACGAACGCGGCGGAATTCGTCCGCGTCTCGGTGGCGACGGACGGCGCGGTGCTGCCGGGCGCTACGGTGCGCAGGGCGTATTTCGGCCTTGACGGCGAGTTCGCCAACCTGCGCTCCAAGACGATGTTCACTCTCGACGCGGAGGCGGTGCGCCGCATCACGATGCGCGCCGCGGACCGCGAGGCGGTCGTGGTTGCGCTCGACCGCGAGAAGGGGACATGGCGCGTCGAAGGCGGCGACGGCGCGTCGGCGACCGGCAGGGCGGTGGACCAGACCGCCGTCGCCGCGCTGCTCACGGCGCTTGCGCGCGTGGATGCCGTCGGCGTGGAGACGCTTTCCGCGCTGCCGGGCGACTATGCGCGGTGTGGCCTCGTGAAGCCGTCGTTCACGCTCTCAATGGACGTGGACGCATCCGGCGCCGTGCGCCGGAACGTAATGCTGGGCGGGGTTGCGCCAGGAGGCGGACGCTACGCCACTGTTGGCGGACTGGACGCGATATTCGTCCTGTCGCGGCAGGTCGTGCAGACCCTGACCAGGGAGGTACTTGAACAATGAATTTGGAGGCGTTGTCGTGAATACGGTTCTCATCACGGGCGGAAGCGGATTTCTTGGAATAAACCTGGCCCGGCATCTGCGGGCGAAGGGCGTGGGGCGCGTCCGCATACTCGACATAGCGGACTTCGACTATCCGGAGAGGACGGAGCCGTGGATCGAGTTCACGAAGGGCGACGTCCGCGACATGGCGGCGGTCGAGGCGTGCGTGAAAGGATGCGACGCGGTCGTCAACGCCGCCGCCGCGCTGCCGCTCTATTCGCCGGAGGACATACGCACGACGGAGGTGGACGGCGCGCGCAACGTCCTGGCCGCCTGCCGCAGGTTCGCCGTCCCGCGCATGGTGCAGATCTCGTCCACCGCCGTCTACGGCGTTCCAAAGAAGCATCCAATCTGCGAGGACGACCCGCTTGTCGGCGTCGGGCCGTACGGGGACGCGAAGATCGAGGCGGAGGGAATATGCCGCGAGGCGCGCGCCGCCGGGCAGTGCGTTTCGATAATCCGCCCCAAGTCCTTCGTCGGACCGGAGCGCCTCGGCGTCTTCGCCCTCTTCTACGACTGGGCGTACACCGGCCACGGCTTCCCGATGATCGGCAGCGGGAACAACCGCTACCAGCTCATGGACGTGGAGGACCTGTGCTCCGCGATCTGGCTTGCGATGACGCTTGAGGACGGGAAGGTGAACACGGAGTTCAACATCGGCGCGAAGGAGTTCACCACCATGAAGGAGGACTACCAGGCCGTGCTGGACCGCGCCGGGCACGGCAAGAAGATCCGCGGGACGCCTGTCGCCCCGATCGTGGCGATTCTGCGCGTCCTCGAGAAACTGCACCTCTCCCCGCTCTACCCATGGGTCTACGAGACTGCCTCCACCGACAGTTTCGTCTCCATCGAACGCGCCGAGAGGATGCTTGGATTCAGTCCGAAGTATTCGAACAAGCAGGCCCTCGTGCGCAACTACGACTGGTATGTGGACAACCTCGACTCCTTCAGGGGGAAGACCGGCGTCTCGCACCGCGTTCCGTGGAAGCAGGGGCTTCTGGCATTTGCGAAATGGTTTTTCTGATGAACAAGAGTTTGATGAACAAGAGAAAGCAGAGGGTGGCGTCGCGACAGTCGCCGCGCGGCGGCGACACGCTGACCGCCGAGCTCCACGTCGCCCGCGGCGGCGCCGGGTTCGTCGTCGACCCGGAGACGGACGAGGCGATATGGATCGAGCAGAACGCGCTTGGAACGGCCCTGCCGGGCGACGTCGTGACGGTGAAGGTGAACGCGAAGCGTCCGTCCGCCAGGGCGGGAACTTCGGCGAAGCGCGGCCCGGAGGGGACGATAACGGCAATCGCCGCCCGCGCGGACAGATGCGTGGTCGGGACGGTCGTCGGCACGGGGCGCTTCATCCGCGTCCAGCCGCTTAGCCCGGCCTACCATCAGGAGTTCACCGTGCCGGAACTGAATGGCGCGAAGCTCGGCGACCGCGTGGCGATGCGCCTCGTGCGCTGGACGAATCCGCGCCTCGCCCCGGAGGGCGAGATCGTCGAGGTCATTGGGCCGGCGGACAGGCCGTCCCTGGACACGCTTTCCATCATGCGCCAGCACGGCCTCCCGGAGGACTTTCCGTCTGCAGTCGTCATGGACGCCGAGACCGTCTCCGCGCGCCTTGCCGCCCCTGGCCGCCGCCTCGACCTGCGCCGCAAGTACGTCTTCACCTGCGACCCCGAATCCGCGCGCGACTACGACGACGCGCTGTCGCTGGGCACGGACAAGGACGGCAACCGCGTCCTCGGAGTTCACATCGCCGACGTCTCGCATTTCGTGACGCCCGGCTCCGCGCTCGACAGGGAGGCCGCCCGGCGCTCCACTAGCGTCTACCTCGTGGACAAGGTCGTCCCGATGCTCCCCGAACAACTCTCCAACGGCGTCTGCTCCCTCGTGCCGGGCGAGGACCGCCTTGCGTTCTCCGCGTTTCTCACCTTCGACGCGAACGGGAAATGCATCGGCCGCAAGTTCGCGAAGTCCGTCATCCGCAGCAAGGCCCGCTTCACGTACGCCCAGGTGCTTGCAGTCCTGCGCGGGAAGAAGGGCGGCGCGGACGCGACGCCGAAGCTGAAACCCGCGGAACGCCGCGTCATCCGCGCCGTGGGCGCCCTCGCCATGCAGCTTCGCGCCAACCGCTTCGCCGCCGGCGCCCTGGACATGGACGTCCCGGAGGCGGAGGTGAAGCTCGATTCCGACGGCATGATGACCGGAATCGAAATGCGCGAGTACGACGAGTCGCACCAGATGGTCGAGGAGTGCATGGTCGCCGCGAACGAGGCCGTCGCGACGGAGCTCTGGACGAACGGCGTGAAGATTCTCGCCCGTCTGCACGAGCCGCCGGACCTTGACAGGCTCGACGAGCTTCGCGCCAATCTCGCCGCGCTGGGAATCTCGTGCGGAGACCTCTCCAACCAGGCGAATCTCGCCAGGTTCATGCGCAAGGTGAAGGGCACTCCGCTTGAGGGCTCCATTTCCGTGATGGTCCTGCGCTCGATGAAGCGCGCCGTCTACTCCTCCAGGGCGATCGGTCACTTCGGTCTCGCCAAAAAATTCTATGCGCATTTCACAAGCCCCATCCGGCGCTATCCCGACCTTGTGCTCCACCGCCAGCTCGCCTCGTGGGTGGCCGGGAAGGGCGGGAGGCTCGACCCCGCTTGGCTTGAGGAGGCGGCGAAGCGCGCAAGCGAATGCGAGCAGAACGCCGACGAGGCGGAGCGTTCGCTTGTGGAGATCAAGAAGTACCGCTACCTTCAGGCGGTCTTCGACGGCGAGATGGAGGGCGTCGAGAACCGCTTCGACGCCGTCGTCGCGAAGGTCGCGCGCTACGGCGTGTTCGTGGACCTGCCGTCCCTTGCCGTCGGCGGGATGGTGCACATTTCGCAGCTGTCCAATTCGTACGTGCGCTGGGACGAGGCAATGGGCGTCCTTTCCGACGGCAGGCGGAAATGGGAAGTCGGAACGAAGATGAAAGTCCGCATATCCGAAATCGACTTCGCGCAGCGCCGGCTCGACTTCGTGCCCGTAATCGAGGCGAAGGTCGAGATTCCGAAGCGCGTCGGGGGCAAGGACTCGCGCCGGAAGCTGACGAGAGGATGATGACTTCGGCGCGCCTTGACGCGCCTTGCAAGAGGGATGTTCCATTGTGGAGACGATGAGCGAAGAAAAAGACTTGGTGCGGATGCGCGAACTGGTGGAGCGGCTGAACGCGGCGGCCGACGCCTACTACAACGGCCGCGGCGAGTTGATGAGCGATTTCGAATGGGACGCCCTGTTCGACGAACTGAAGGCGCTTGAGGCGGAAAGGGGCGTAGCCCTGCCCGAATCGCCGACGAACCGCGTGTCGGCGGATGACGTCGTCGGACAGAAGGAGGCGCACGAGTTCTCCGCCCTCTCCCTCGCGAAGACGAAGAAGGTCGCGGAAGTCGCCAAGTGGGCCGAGGGACGTCCGATATGGCTTTCGTGGAAGCTGGACGGCTTGACGCTCGTCGTGACGTACGACGGCGGGAAGCTTGCGAAGGTCGTCACGCGCGGTGACGGACACGTCGGCACGAACATAACCCACCTCGCGCCCGGCATCGGCGGAATACCCAAGACCGTCCGCGACGCCGGCCACCTCGTCGTGCGCGGCGAGGCCGTGATATCGTATGCGGATTTCAGGGAGTTCTGCGCCTCGTCGCAGGAGGACTACGCGAACCCGCGCAACCTGGCGTCCGGTTCGCTTTCCCTGAAGGACGTCGCGGAACTGAAGCCGCGAAAGCTCCAGTGGATTCCGTTCACGCTCGTCCACTCCGACCTCGAACTCGCCTCGTGGGGCGCGCGGATGGACTATCTGCGCGAAGTCGGACTCCGCCCCGTCGAGAGCGAGCGGATCGACAGCCCGGCCGTCGCGTCCGTCCAGTCGGCCATCGACCGCTGGACGAAGAAGGTGACCGACCGGGAGAACCCCTTCCCCGTCGACGGACTTGTCATCTGCTACGACGACGTGGAATACGCGAAGACCGGCTCGGTGACCGGGCACCACGCCACGAGGGCGGGCCTTGCGTTCAAATGGCAGGACGAGACGGCCGCCACGCGCCTCGACCACGTGGAATGGTCTTGCGCAGTCGCGTCCATCTCCCCCGTCGCCGTCTTCGAGCCCGTCTCGCTCGAGGGCACCGTCGTCAAGCGCGCCCTCCTCTGCAACGTCTCCGAATGCGAACGCCTCGGAATCGGCGGGAAGGGGACGGAGATCGTCGTCATCAAGGCGAACAAGATCATCCCCAAGGTCGTTCAGGTCACGAAGAAGGTGGGCGGACTTGAGATTCCCGGCGCCTGCCCGGTGTGCGGACACGCCGCGGAGGTCCGCGAGTCGGCCTCCGGCGTGAAGACCCTCCGCTGCACGAACGACCATTGTGCCGCGCGCGAACTGCGCAAGTTCATGCGTTTCGTCTCCAAGGACGGCATGGACGTAGGCGGACTCGCCGGCGAGACGCTTGCGAAGTTCGTCAACAACGGCTGGATACGCACGTTCGGCGACGTCTACCGCCTCGGAGAGCATCATGACGAAATCGCGGCGATGGACGGCTTCGGCGAGAGGAGCGCCGACAACATCCGCGACGCCGTCGAGGCCGCGCGCGTCCGCGACGCCGTCGACTTCCTCGTCGCACTTTCCATTCCGCTCTGCGGCCGTGAAGTCGCAAAGCGCCTCCTTGCCGTCCACCCCCTGCGCGAACTGATCGCGAAGGCCGAGGCGGCGGCGAATCCGTCCGATCTCTTCTCGCCGGGCATGGACGTCTTCGCGTCAATCGACGGCATCGGCCCCGCCAAGTCCGGCGCGATCGTGCGCTGGTTCTCCGACGCCGCCAACCGCGCGGTCGTGGACGACCTTCTCTCGCAGGTCACGCTGAACGAATCGCGGCCCGCCGCGTCCGATGGTACGTGCGCCGGCCTCTCGTTCGTCGTGACCGGCGCCCTGCACCGCTACGTGAACCGCGACGCGCTCAAGGCGTACGTCGAGTCGCAGGGCGGCCGCGTGGCCGGCTCGGTGTCGTCGAAGACCGACTTCCTCGTCAACAACGACGTCGCCTCGACGTCGGGCAAGAACAAGAAGGCGAAGGAACTGGGAGTGCCCGTCATTTCCGAGGACGAGTTCGTCGCCAGGTTCGGCGGCGGCGGAAACTGAAAGCGCATGGAGTTCGCATGATAGTGCATTTGCATGGAGAGCTTGTGGAGAAGGACGTCGGAAGCGTCGTCGTGGAGTGCGGCGGCGTGGGGTACGGCGCCCAGATTCCGCTTTCGACGTTCGACCGGCTTCCGGCGGAAGGCTCCATGGTGCTGCTCTTCACGCACCTCGCCGTGCGCGAGGACGGGCAGACGCTCTTCGCGTTCGCGACGAAGCAGGAGCGCGACGTCTTCGAACTGGTCACCACCGTCTCCGGCGTCGGCCCGAAGCTCGCCCTCTCCGTTCTCTCCGGCCTGACCGTCGGCGACCTGCAGCTTGCGATATCGCAGGGCGACTCGAAGCGCATCGCCATGGTGAAGGGGATCGGGAAGAAGACCGCCGAGCGGATCGTCGTGGAGCTGCGCGACAAGATAAACCCGATCGAGGCCCTGGCCAATTCCACCGCCGCGTCCGCCGCCGGGCAGTCCGCCGTCCTGCGCGACGCGATGCTCGCGCTCACCGCGCTCGGCTTCAGCGACGAGGTGGCCCGCGCGAAGGTGCAGGCGGTCCTCGCCGAAGACCCGAAGGCGTCGGACACCGAGACGATCGTGAAACTCGCCCTCAAGGGATAGCCCGGCATGATGGACGACTGCGAGACAATCAGCCTGTACGTGCCGCCGGAGGGAATCGCCGGGCGGCTCGACGCATGGCTTGCGGAGCAATGCGACGGCTTTTCGCGTTCGCGGATCCAGGGCCTCATGAAGGCCGGGCGCGTCACGGTGGACGGCTCCGCTGTCCTGCGCGGCGCCGGCGGCGTCCGCCCCGGCGCCGAGATCGAGATTTCCGTCCCGCCGCCGGTCCCGGCGGACCCCGATCCGGAGGACATTCCGCTCAGCGTCCTCTACGAGGATTCCGACGTCATCGTCCTGGACAAGCCCGCCGGGCTTGTCGTCCATCCCGCGCCGGGTCATCTCTCCGGCACTCTCGTCAACGCGCTTCTGCACCACTGCCCCGACCTCCGCGGGATAGGCGGTGTGGCAAGGCCGGGAATCGTCCACCGGCTCGACCAGGACACCTCCGGCGTCATGATCGTCGCCAAGACCGACGCCGCGATGAACGTGCTTGCCGGCGAGTTCGCCTCCCACGCCAACATGCGCAAGGTGTACCTTGCGATCGTCCACGGCCGCCCGACGCCGCCGGAAGGGCGCATCCAGAACCGGATCGGACGATGCCCCTGGGACCGCAAGAAGATGGCGGTCGTGGAGCGCGGCGGAAAGGCGGCCGTCACGAACTATCGCGTGATGGACGGCACGGACGCCGCGGCGCCGCTTTCGCTTGTCGAATGCGAAATAGAGACCGGGCGGACGCACCAGATCCGCGTCCACATGGCGACGAGCGTCAAGTGCCCGGTCGTCGGCGACGCCATCTACGGACGCCCCGGATGGGACAGGGCGCTTTCGCCCGCGCCGAAGCGCCAGCTTCTCCACGCCTGGCGTCTGGAGCTGCGCCACCCAGTCACCCGCGAGCCGATGGTCTTCACCGCCGAGCCGCCGATGGATTTCCATGCGTACGGCATGAACGTGGAACGGATGTTAAAGAAGGAGACGACATGAAAAGACTTGTTCTCGCCGCCGTTGCGGCGCTGGCGCTCGCAGGAGGCGCATCTACGGCGGAAGTCGCCGCGTCGTGGGTCAGGGGCGAACTTGCGCGGAACGTCCTGCCGGCGGACGCCGGCGCGACGTCCTACACGGCCGTCTACAACGCCGTCGAGGAGGCCGACGTCGCCGCGGACGCCGCATGGCGCCGGCTTTCGACGCGCGGCGAATACGACGCATTCCGACTGGAAATGCGCCGGCGCTATGTCGAGGCGACGGGAATCGGCGACCTCGACGGTCTTCGCGACCGGACGCCCCTGAACGCCCGAACCGTCGCCACTGTCCAGAGGGACGGCTGCCGCATCGAGAAGATCCTCTTCGAGAGCCGCCCCGGCGTCTTCGTGACCGGACTTCTCTTCCTTCCCGATACGGCGAAGTTCGCGCCGCCCTACGCCGCCATCCTCGTCAGCTGCGGACACTCCAACAACGGTAAGGGCGCAAAGGACTACCAGCGCGGATGCGTCATGGCCGCGCAGCATGGCATGGCCGCGTTCATCTACGACCCGATCGGACAGGGCGAGCGCACGCAGCGCCCGACGACGAACAACTGCGCAGGACACAACCGCTTCGGAGCCCTCGCCGCCCTCGTCGGCCGCTCGATGGCCGCGTTCCGCATCTGGGACGCCGTGCGCGCGATCGACTTCCTGCAGTCGCGTCCCGACGTGCGCCCGGACGCGATCGGCATGATGGGCAATTCCGGCGGCGGGACGATGACCGCCCTCGTCTCCGCCATCGACCGCCGCGTGAAGGCCGCCGCGCCGTCGTGCTACCTCTCGACCATCCGCGCCGTCTATGGGCAGATGGGCCCGCAGGACGCCGAGCAGAACGTCTTCGGACAGCTCTCCTTCGGCCTCAACCACGCCTCGCTCGTCCTCCTCGGCGGAAACGCCGTGCGGATGCACTGCTGCCACAACGACATGTTCTCCTTCGCAGGCTCTCGCGACACCTGGCGCGTCGTGCAGGACGCCGCCGCGCGCTGCGGCCTCGGCCTCGAACGCTACGGCATGACCGACGTTCCGGGTCCGCATGGCTGGAAGGAGTCCCTGCGCGCCTCCTCCGTCCTCTGGATGCGGAAGTGGCTGACGGGCGACGATTCGGCGGCAGTCGACGTCGCGGCCTGCCGTCGCCTGGACGTGGGCTTCGACGTCTCGAAGGCGGAGCATGGCCTTGACGAACCCGACTGCAACGTGGCGCCCGGCGGACAGATCGCGAACCTGCCGGGCTTCCGCAGCGTCTACGAGTGCCTGAAGGACGACCTTGACGCGGCGGAGAAGAGGCGCGGCCCGAACAGGCCGGCGGACATCGGCAGAATCGTCGGCGAACGCGCCGGGATTCGCGCCGACAACTGGCGCGACGCCGTCTGCGACGGGATTTCACGCACGGAGACGAACGGCGTCACGATCCTCCGCGAGGCGTATTCGTTCAAGGATGGTCTTCGCGTCCCGGCGGTCACCTTCGTCCCGAATGGCCACAGCCGCGGCCCGCTTCTCGTCCTCGGCGACGGTTCACGCGCCGACAGGGCGGAGCGCGTCGTCCGGGCTCTTGCCGACGGATACGTCGTCATGGTCGCCGACGTGATCGGCACAGGGGAGATCTGCCGGATGCGCCACCGCTTCTACGGCGCAAAGAACCCCGACGAGGAGCTGTCCGTGATGCTCTACGCGCTTGGACGTTCGCTCGTCGGCGTCCGGGCGGAGGAGATATGCGCACTCGCCGACGTTCTTCGCGCCCGCTGGAACGCGCCGGCAGGAATCCACGCCGTCGGCGGCGTGGCCGTCGCCGCGGCCCATGCGAAGGCGGTCTGCGGCGAGGAGAAGATATGCGGCGTCGATGTCGAGAAGGCCCCGCTTGGCTGGGCGCAGGCCGTTCACGAATCGGCCTCCTACCGCTTCGCGGACATCGTCCACGGCGCACTTCTCGACTACGACTGGATCGACCTCCTCCGCTGATATCCCGCCGCGCGCCCCATCGATCGGGCAGAATCGGCATTTCAGAATAATGAGGAAAGTGTTGTCCGCAAAGTGAACACGGACGCGGCGGAAAATGGTACACTTGTCTTGTCCACTTACGATACGACAAGGCTGGTGTCACCATGTGCGAGAAAAAAAAAATCGATAATTGGAGGCGAAACGGCGGCGCAATCGTCTTTTGCGCTTTGATTTTCGCGCTGTCGGCGGGCGTCGCGTTCGCGGCCGACTTCCATTGGACGGGTGCGGCGGGCGACCATCTGTGGTCGACGGTCGGCAACTGGGCGGACAGCGAGGGGAAGCCGAAGGATGAGGGACCGCAGCCCGGCGTCGCCTACACCTACAATTTCACCGGCTACGAGCATGGACTTGTCGTCACGCAGGACGTCGATGTCGTTCTGGGCAGCGCAATCGCCACTCATGTCACGAACGGTGACGCCGTCGCCGAGGTGACGTGGGTCTCCGCCCCGACCTGCACGATGACCGTGGCCCAGTCCGTGGACGTCCACTGCGGTGAGACGTCGCGCCTCGTCCTGAACGTGGACATGAAGTTTGAGAACGCCCTGGCCGTCATCACGAAGTTCCAGTCGGGCGATCTGGTCTTCGACCTCAAGTCCGAACCGGTGGATCCAAATCTACAGAACGTCCCGCTCGTCATCTACAACGGCGTGGTCGAAGTCGCGTCGACAAGCGCGAATCCATATCTGGCCGTCAAGCTCGCGGACAGCAGAGGCTCCGCCTCCAGCTGGAATCGCGTCGTGCCGGCGTTTGTGAACCATTTGGACGGCTGCTTTGTCGACAGTCTGCGTCTGGACGGACTGAACTTGGGCTGGCGGGGCAACGGCCGCGTGGACCTTGACGGGACGTCTCTGACTGTCGGTTACAGGAATCCCCAGTCGTGGAATCTCCACCATCTGCCGGTGCCGGTCTTCGCCGGGGGCGGCCGCCTCTCGCTCGACAACGAGACGACTACGCTCATGTACGGTCTTCCCGTCGACGGGACGCTTGAGACCGTGCGCGGCGATGCCATCGTCTCGAACACGCTCACCACCGTCCGCTGGACGTTCGACGACCCCTCCGACCCCACGCGCGATCCCATCGGCTACGGTTCGCTCCTTCTCGCTCCGAAGGGAATGCCCGCCGTTGTCGAGGACGCCGAGCGCGGCCATGTCCTCCGGTTCGACGGCGGCAGGTACTTCAAGGGCCCCGACGCGAACGCCGGCTTCGACCCGCTCTTCGCCGGCAATTCCACGAATCGCCCCTACACCGTCGCGTTCTGGTTCAAGCCGGACGCCGTCTGCGACAAACTCGCAAAGCTCTTCTTCTGGGGGACTTCGCTGAACGGCGAGGCGGCCGCCCTGCGCCTCAACGTCGGAAACAGCGAGACGCAGACTCTGATGTTCACGCAGTGGGGAGGCAACCAGTACGTCGCGACGCCGACGAACCCCATGGACGGCGCATGGCACCACGTCGCCGTCACCTACGACGGCGGCACCCGCTTCGCCATGTACTACGACGGGGATGTCGTGATGGACGCCTATCTCGCCGCCGGCTATTCCAATCCGAACCAGAACTTCTACCTCGGTGCCGTACACGGCGGATGGTGCAACAACGGTCAGAACCCGTACACCGGCCTGATGGACGATCTCCTCGTCGCCGCGTATGCGCTGACCTCCAACGACGTGGCGCGTCTTCGCGAGGACGGCCTTGCGGCGTTCGCGCCAGTCACAACCGTTGCTGCGCATGACAGCGGCGTTGCGACAATCTACAGGGAGAACGTCTCGCTCGCCTCCCTTTCCGGCGACGGCGTGGCGGGCGGCGTCCGCACTCCGCTGTCGAACACGGTCGTGCGCGTGGAAGGGGGTGCGAACGCATTCGCGTCGTATTCCGCGAAGTTGATGGGCGCGGACGCGACGCTGGTCAAGTCCGGCGCGGACTTCGTGCAGGAACTGGGCGGACGCGCCGAGAATGTCACGAACGTCGCCGTCGAGGCCGGCGTCCTGCGCCTCCGCCGTCCGATCGCCCGGCGCGGACTCGTCGCCCGCTATTCGTTCGACGACGCAGCGGAGAAGGGCGTCGGGTTCGACTCCGGCGTATCCGGATTCGGCCTCCAGGGCGACGGCGTATCCTCTGTCGCAGATGGCCCCTCCGGCGCGGCTGCGCATTTCGACGGCTCCGCCTGGCTGTCGTCCGGTACTGCGCCGTTTCCGCACTCCTGGCCGGACGGCGACGATTCCTACTCCGTGTCCCTCTGGATTCGTCCGACGTCCGCCGCCTGCACGGACGAGACACCCCTCTTCTGCTGGGGCGACATGCACGACCGCCGCTTCTCCTATTTGCGCTTCGCGTCCGAGACGGCGCTCCGCTTCTCGAACTGGAGCGAGGACTTTTCAGCGACCGTGCCGAAGATGTCCGACGGCGCATGGCACCATGTCGTGGTGGTCTACGATTCGGCCGCGCGCCGCAAGACGGTATGGTTCGACGGCGCCGCGGCCGGCACGACGGCGACCGGCGGCGCGCTCGACGTCCCTCGCTCCGCGGCGTTTCAGGTCGGGCACGGCAGCGTGAACGGCAAGACGTATTCCGGCGACATGGACGAACTCCAGGTGTTCAACTACGCCCTCTCCGCCGACGAGGTGGCGTCCGAATTCGCCCTCGCCGCTCCTGCGACGACCTCCGCGACAGACCTTCTGCCGCCCCCGGCGGCGCACTGGACGTTCGACGACGAGGCGAATCCAGGCGCGGACGCATCCGGTTCGGACGCGCTACGGCTTTCGGCGATGGGCGGCGACGTCGCGCTGGAATCGGGCGAATTCATCTGCGGCAAGGCCGCGCGCTTCTCGTCCACGAACGCCTGGTTCACGCTTGCGGACTTCCCGAAGGGAATCATTCCCACGGGGGCGGAGCAGGACTTCTCCGTCGTCGTCCGCTACCGTCCGGATTCCGTACAGATATCCGGCGCAGTGCCGTCCATCGTCTCATGGGGCGACTTCACTGACTGGACGCAGGGGCGCCTCTTCAAGTTCGGCTCGGAGGTCGGGCGGAGGAACTCCATCCGTGCCACCGTCGGAAACGCCGTTTTCGAGCCGGCCGGATTCAACCGCGTCAACGCGGACGACCCTGCCGACCGCCGCCGCTGGATTGTGGCGACAGTCGTCTACTCGGCCGCCCGGCGCGTCGTTACCGTCTACAGTGATGGGCGCGAAGTCGTCAGGGGCGCTCCGGGGACTGTCGACCTCCAGCCGCAGGAGTTCGCTATCGGCGCCGGCTTCGACGGCGGCAAGCGCTTCTACGGACTCGTCGACGACATTCGCATCTACGACGCCACGCTCTCCGCGGGCGAGGTGCGTCTGTTGGCGGAGCAGTACGATGCCCGGTGCGGCGTCGCGCCGTACGCCGCAGGTCCTGTGCTAGTGCGCCGTCCAGACGTCTCGGTCTCGGCTTCCGCGACGCTCGACGTGCGGTCGGACGAGACGGTCGCCTCCCTCTCCGGCGCGGGGACCGTCGCCGTCGCGCCGCACTCCACGCTGTCGCTCATGTCGCTCGACGGCTCGTTCTCCGGTACGGTAATGGGCGCGGGCGCGCTGGGCCTGGCTGACTGCGCCGTCATTGAGGTCTCTGACGAGACCGTCTTCCCGCTCGTCGCGACGACGGGCAGGTTCTCCGTCTCCGCCTTCGGCGTCGTGAACTGGACGCGGAAGGCGAACGATCCCGGCTGGGTCACGGTCGTGTCGGCGGCGGGAGGTGTGCAGGGTGTCGAGAACTTCGCCCATTGGACGATGGCCGGGCGTAACGTCAAGTTCCGCGTATCGCCTGACGGCAAGTCCCTTCAGGCGAACGCCTCGACCGGCCTTGCGATCGTCTTCCGCTAGTCCCTCGGTTTTTCTCCATCTTCCGACAGCCCCGGCGTCCCCGGCTTTCCGCCACTAGCCGTTGTCGCCGGGGCGTCTCGTTCCGTTGGCTTTCTTCCCTCCTAGCCGATTGTCACTGTGCCGTCTCGCCCTGCCGGGCAATCGCCTCTAGGCCATGTTCCCATCCGCTTCCTGTCCCGCACCCCCTGTTGCCCCTGCTCTCCTTCTCGTCCGCCGCCCTTGTTCCGCCCCGCTCGGCGCGCCGGCCGCCCCGGCCATCGGGGTTCCGCATCCCCGCCCTGCGCCGCGCCCCTCTGCCCCGCCGCCCCCCCCCGCCCCCGCCCCCGGAAACTTTTTTCACTTTTTTCCCCGGCCCCCCTTGCGCGGCGCG
>CAYLRN010000019.1:0-57283 GCA_964386385.1 uncultured Lentisphaeraceae bacterium
ATGGCGGCGCGGCGGGACGCCGCGCCCTGCGAATCGGCCGTTCAACCGCCTTTTCAATCACGACGGCAGGGCGGGGCGTCCTGCCTCGCCCTGCCGATGGGACGCCGCATGATCGGGTGTTTTCGGGAGGGTTCGTGCCACCATGCGCAAAACACCAGCTATCTGCCGGCTCAACCATCACTCACGCTCTACGCAACTTACCCACTTACCTCTTGCCCTCCCACGCAACTTAATCACTTAACTCTTAACCACTTAATATCTCGCCGCCGCAGCGTCTAGGGCGATCTGGCGCTTGAGGGCGTCGATGGAGTCAAATCTGCGTTCCGGCCTGATGAACTGGAGGAATGAGACGTCAAGGTGGGGGAGGGCGGGCAGGGCGTCGGGAGCGTTCAGGAGATGCACTTCAAGGACCGGGGCGGCCCATGCGTTCGCTCCAAGCGTGGGGGCGGTTCCGAAGTTTGCGACGGCGCGGCCGAAGGCGCTGTCCACCGCATACACGCCGAATGGCGGCGCGATGCGTCCGGACGTCCACTCGACGTTGATTGTCGGGACGCCGATGCGCCGACCGAGACCCTTGCCGCGGAGGACATGGCCTGAAACCTGCCAGGGGCGACCGAGCATTGCCGTCGCGGAGGCGACGTCGCCGGAGGAGATTGCCTTGCGGATGCGCGTTGACGAGATGGGGAGGCCGTCGTGCATTGCGAAGGGGATTGTCTCGGCGCAGACGCCGTGGCGGCGGAGGAAGTCGGCATCGCCTGCTCCGCCGCATCCGAACGTCCAGTTCGGGCCGCAGAAGACCGTCTCAAGGCCTGGAAAATCGCGTTTCAGCCTTTTGGCGAACGATTCTGCGGATTCATTGGCGAGTTCGGGAGTGAAGTCGAGCGCGACGACGCGGGGGACGGCGCTGCGCAATGCGGCGAGGCGTTCCTCGGACGTCATCAGCAGCCTAGGGGCGCGTTCCGGGGCGAAAACCCTTGCCGGATGGTCGCGGAAAGTCAGGGCGATGTCCGCATTGGCCAGGATGCGGCGGTGTCCGCAGTGGACGCCGTCGAAGAATCCCACGGCCAGTTTCATCCGGCGGCGGTTCCGATGCGTGAGAGGACGCGGGACTTGAGGCCGATGGAATCGAGCTTCATCAGATCCATCAGCGGAATGGCGTCGGCGACGGAGAACGGGCCGCAGTTCGTGCGCCGCAGGGTCTCCACGGACGCCCCGCATCCCAGAAGCCGGCCGAGTTCGATTGCGAAGGCTGGAATCGACGCGCCCTTGGTGCACATGACGTCGAAGGAGACGAGCGGCGGCGCGAAGTCCGTGACCGCGGCGCGGTAGAAGTGGACGAGACGCGCCTTGCAGTCGTCCGGGTCCGCCGGCGCGACGTCGTATGACGGCTTCATCGGCATTTTTATGACGGAGAAGGGCGGGGGCGCCTGGAAGACGTCGCCCTTCAGTTCCGGCAGGATGGCGTCGAGGGCGGCGCGGTCGATCGAATCGACCGGCTTTTCCGCGATGGTCGCGCCCTCGCGGTCGCCGGTGTTCGTCTCGCGTCCGAGCCTGACGGTGGTGGCGTATCGCCGGTCGTCGCCCATGAACCCGGTGCCGAGACGCGTGGCGTTGCCGATGAGGACGACAAGAAGGCCTGTGGCGTTGGGGGCGAGCGTTCCTCCGTGGCCGACCTTGACGAGGTTGAAGCGTCCCTTGACGGCCTTCACGACGTCGTGGGAGGAGAAGTTCGCCGGCTTGTCGACGAGAAGGATTCCGTCAAGGCCGGCCATCATGGCGATTGAATCAAGATTCGCCATTGGCGGAATCTCCCGTTTCGGATTCCGCCGCGGGGGAGGCGTCCTGAGCGGCGGGAAGGGTGTCCAGAAGCGCCAGCACATGGTCGCCCTTTTCGAGAGACCGGTCGATTGCGAAGCGGATCTGGGGGGTGAACTTCATGCGGACTTCGCGGTTGATGATGCGCGCGAACTCCTGCGTCTTGTGCGCCAGGCGCTTGATGACGTGGCGGTGCGCCTCCTCGTCGCCGAAGACCGAGACGCGAATTGTCGCGTTGCGGAGGTCTTTTGCGCAGTTGACGCCGGTGACGGTGATTGTGCCGGGGTCTACGTCCTCGCCCTGGAAGACGCGGAACATGGCCTCGCCGACGACCCTCTTGAGGAGGGAGTTGACTCTTTCGATTCGGTCTACGCCCATGGCATTACAAGCTGCGCGGCAGCTCCTCCAGCGCATAGCATTCGATGACGTCGCCAACGGCGAAATCCTCGTAGTTCTGGAAGTTCACGCCGCATTCCTGCTGGCCGGTAACTTCCTTGACCTCGTCCTTGAAGTGGCGCAGGGACTGCACCTTGCCGTCCCACACCTTCTCCCCCTTGCGGATGATGCGGTAGCGGGCGGAGGCGAGGAGCGAGCCGTCCTGCATCTGCGAGCCGGCGATCTTGCCGATCTTGCCGATGTCGTAGACCGCCTTGACGACGGCGTGGCCCTTGACGAGTTCCTTGTATTCGGGCGGGAGGAGGTCGAGCATGGACTTCTTCACATGGTCGATCAGCTCGTAGATGATGCGGAAGGAGTTGATGCGGACGCCGTCGTGGCGGGCCTGCTGCTGGACTCCGGAATCGCATCCGATGTCGAAGCCGATGATGACGGCCTTGCCGGCGGCGGCGCTCTTGACGTCGGTGAGCGACACGTTGCCCGTGCCGGTGCCGATGATCTTGAGGGAGACCTTTTCGCTCTTTATTCCGCGCAGTGCCTCGACGATGGCCTCGAGGGAGCCCTGCGTGTCGGACTTGACGACGACGCTGAGCTCATGCTTGTCGGCGGCGTTCATCTGGCTCATGAGCATGTCGAGCGAAATCGCCTTGGAGGTGGAGAGTTCCTGCTCCTTGCGGGCGCGGGCGGCGTCCTCGGCGAGGGTGCGGGCGCGCTTCTCGTCGAGCATGACGCGGAATTCCGAGCCTGCCTCCGGGACGCCGGAGAGACCCTTGCACTTGACTGGCGTGGAGGGGCCGACCTCCTTGACGCGGCGGCCGCGGTCGTCGATGAGGGAGCGGACTTTGCCGAAGTGCTCGCCGATGAGGATGGCGTCGCCGACCTTGAGGGTTCCGCCCTTGACGAGCAGGGTGGCGGTGGGGCCGAAGCCCTGTTCGAGTTCGGCTTCGATCACGTAGCCGTTGGCGCGGCGGTCGGGGTTGGCGGTGAGTTCGAGGACGTCGGCCTGGAGGAGAATCATGTCCAGCAGATTGGGGACGCCCTGTCCGGTGGCTCCGGAGACCTCGCAGCAGACGATGTCGCCGCCCCATTCCTCGGGGGTGAGACCGGCCTTCTGGAGCATCTGCTTGACGCGCTGGGCGTTGGCGGTTGGCTTGTCGCACTTGGTGATGGCGACCATGATCTGGACGCCGGCCTGGCGGGCGAACTTGATGGCCTCCTCCGTCTGCGGCATGATGCCGTCGTCTGCGGCGATGATGATGACGGCGATGTCGGTGAGCTGGGCGCCGCGCTGGCGCATGGCGTTGAACGCGGCGTGTCCGGGCGTGTCGAGGAACGTGATCTTGCGTCCCTGGACGTCGACCTGGTAGGCGGATATCTGCTGGGTGATGCCGCCGGCTTCGCCTGCGGCGACGTGCGCGTGGCGGATGTAGTCCATGAGGGTGGTCTTGCCGTGGTCGACATGTCCGAGGAACGTCACGACGGGCGGCCTGGGCTTCATCTGCTCCGGAAGGTCCTGCGGAATCTCGTCGTCCGCGTCGATGGCCTTGAGGACGGGCTTCTTGTTCGCCGCGTCGCGGGCGTGTTCGACGTTGACCTTGTAGCCGTACTTCTGGGCGACCTTTGCGGCGACGTCGGGCTCGACGCGCTGGTTGATGGAGGCGAGGATCTTGAGACCCATCAGGTCCGCGATCAGGCGGTTCGGGCGGATGCCGAGTTTGAGGGCCAGTTCCTTCACCACGATCGCGCCGCGCACGGAGATTTCGCGCGTGTTGACGGAAAGGGATATCGTCGGCTTCGGCGGCGGAGGCGGCGGCTGGGCGGGGGAGACGCCGATGCCGATCGTTATCGGCGCGGTCGGGCGGCTCACGCGCATGGAGACGGATGAGAACCCGGCGCGCGTTCCGCCGACGCGCGTCGACGCGGGACGTTGCGGCGGCGGGGCGACGGCGATGACCGTCTTCTTCGGCGCGGCGGGCTTCGCCACCGGCGCGGCTTCGCGCGCAGTCGTGGCAGAGGCCTTGCCGAGCTTCTTCGACTGGGCGTTGCGACCGGAGGAACCCTTCTGCGGCTGGGCGTTCTTCTGCTGCTGCGCCTGCTGGTGCTTCATTGAGGACTGCGCCTTGCCGTCGGAGTGGCGGCGGAGGTCGCTTCCGCGAAGATAGTCGCGCGCGTCCTCTTCTTCTTCGTCTTCTTCGTCGTCCGCCGCGGCGTCGGCTTCGTCTTCGGCGTCGTCGGAGCCGTCTTCGGAGACGCCGCCCTCGCCGTCGTCGTCGGAGCCGGTGACTTCGATCGAGACCTTCGGGAGGTCGGGAAGGGTTACCTTTATCTCCATGTCCTGCTCGGAGACGGATGCCTGCGCTTCCTCGGCGGGCGTTTCTGCGTCTTCCGGGACGGCCACGGCCGTCGCGGAGCAGTCGAACGGACGCCCCTCTGCGGCGGCGATGGCGCGCTGGCGGGCGCTTTCGAGCTCCGCCGCCTGTGCGCGGTCCTTCGCGACCCTGCCGGCGACGGCCTTTGCGGCCTTTGCGCGACGCCGTTCGGCGACGGCGCGCGTTTCGGCGCGGAGCGCGGCGACGCCCATCTTGTGGAAGCCCTCGCTCAGCTTCTCGATGTCCTCCGCCTCGAGTTCTGACAGGGGCGAATAGACGTCGAGCTCGTTTTCCTCGGCCACGCGCATGACAGTGGCGCACGTCGTTCCCGTTTGCTTGGCAAATTCGTAGACTCTCATGGGATGTGTTTCCGATTCAAGATTGTCAGAAGTCCGCTTCTTTCCGGCGTCACTCGGCGGCGGCGTCCGCCTCCTGTCCGGCGGTCAGTTCGCGCACGGCTTCCGCCGCGGCGTAGATGCCCCTGGCCGTGACCTCGTCGAGGCCGGTGGAGGCGATGAAGTCGGCCTCGTCGCTTTCCACGATGCCGTCCACTGTGAGGTAGCCGGCGTCGGCCAGCTGGGTGGCGACGGCGGTGGAGATGGAGAACATGTCGGCCAGCGTCCTGATCGCCGCGGCCTTCTGGTCCTCGAAGCTCGCCAGGGCCATCGACTTCGTGACGTCGACGCGCCATCCGGTGAGCTGCTTCGTCAGGCGGACGTTCTGGCCGCGCTTGCCGATAGCCAGGGAATACTGGTCCGGGGCGACGGTGACGTGGACCGTCTTGTTGTCGGGGTCGACTTCGACGGATTCAAGCCTTGCCGGGGCGAGGGCCTGGGTGACGAAGGCCTTGATGTCGTCCGACCAGCGGACGATGTCCAGCTTCTCGCCGCTCAGCTCGCGGACGATGTTGCGCACGCGCGCGCCCTTGAGTCCGACGCAGGCGCCCACCGGGTCGACCTTCTCGTCATGAGTGCGCACCGCCACCTTTGCGCGGAAGCCGGGGTCGCGGGCGACGCCCATGATCTCCACCACGCCGTCGGCGATTTCGGACACCTCCAGGCTGAAGAGCTTCTGGACGAACCTGCCCGACGCGCGGCTGAGGACGACCGACGGGCCGTTCGCGTCCGACTTCACGGAGTGGATTATGGCGCGGACCATGTCGCCCACGTTGTACTCCTCCGTCGGAATGCGCTCCTTGCCCGGCAGAAGCATCTCCGTCTTGCCGACGAGCACGTAGAGGTCGCGGTGGAAGACGTGCGTGACCGTGCCGCTCACGATCTCGCCGACGCGGCTGCGGTACTCGGTGAAGACGTTCGACCGCTCCGCCTCGCGTATCTTCTGCATTATGAGCTGGCGGGAGGTCTGCGCCGCGATTCGTCCGAGACGAGACGCGGGCATCTCGATTTCAATCGTGTCGCCCTCGGCGATGTCCGGCCTGAGGCGGCGCGCGCGCGCCAGCCTGATGAAGCCGGGTCCGGAATCGGCGTCGGAGACGACCATCGTGTCGTAGACGTGGAGCGAGAGGTCCTTGCGGTCGATGGCCACGCGCAGATCGTCCGTGACGTCCGGATTGCGCCGGGCGGATTGCTGAATCGCCTGCTCGATCGCCGTAAGCACGATCTCGCGATCGACGCCGCGCTCGCGCTCTATGTAGGTCACGACCGCCAGCAAATCGTTGTTCATGGCCATGTCGACATGCTCCTCTCTTGTCAAAAATCAAAACAAACGAGCGGTGATCTTCTGGACCACCGTGAAACAAAGAGTAATATTACTGTTTTATCGGGGAAAAGTCAATACCCCTGAGGCGCGTGGATTGAAAAAACGCGACGAATGCCCGGGCGTCGCGCAATGCCGGCGCCCGCCCGGCGTGGATATTGACCGCCAGGCGCGGATGAAGTATAATCTCCGTTCTGGACAACAGGATAGACGTCTGACTTGAACGATACATCTGAACTGCGTTCCGGCGCCGCGCGCGTCCGGGGCGACGCCCAACGAAGGGAGCGAATGATGAAGAAGAGATTGCGGATAGGCGCGGCGCTTGCGCTGCTGCTGTCCTTTGCGTTGACGAGCGGCCTGCAGGCGCGGAATCTCCTGTCGGAGACGGCGTTCGCCTCCAGGGGCGGGCGTCTTCCCGCCGGATGGACGGCGCAGACCGCGCAGGGCGTCGTCTGTGCGCCTGACCCCGCCGTTTCGCGCTCCGCCGGCTGCGCGTCGCTGAAGATGAGCGCGCCGAAGGACGCCGGCCGCGTGTGGAACATGGTCTTCCGCAACGTCTCCGGCCTGAAGCCGAACACGAAGTACGTCATCAGCACGTGGGTCAGGGCGGAGGGCATGGACCCTGGCGCGATGGCGTACATATCGCTCAACTGCTTCGCCGCCTCGCGCCGCCTCGCCGCGAACGATTCCTCCATGAAGGTGACGAAGGACGGCGGATGGACGCGGATCGTCCACGCCATCCCCGAAGTGCCTGGCGGGACGCAGCGCGCCCGCTTCGTCCTGTGCCTCTACGGCGGCGGAACGGTCTGGTTCACCGAGCCGCAGCTGGAGGAGGGCTCCGCGGCGACGGACTACGCGCCATCCGCCGAGGACACCGCGCTGGCCGAACGCCGCGCGCGGCAGACGCGCGAGGCCGAGGCCTGGCTCGCCGCGAAGGGGCTTGACAGGCCGGGTTCCCCCCGCGTCGCGGTGCTCGACCTCGGCCTTGGCGCCGGGCGGAGCGAGTTCGGCTTCGCGACGGACCCCGCCGCGTTCGAGACGATGCTGGCGGACGACTTCCGCGTCGTCAGGGTCTCCGGCGAGGAGGCCGCCAACGTCGGCATCCTCTCCCGCAGGACGTTCGACCTTCTCGTCGTCCCGACGGGCTCCGCGTTCCCGAAGAACGCCGCCGACGCGCTCGTCGACTTCCTTCAGGACGGCGGCGCCCTTCTGACCTGCGGCGGATACGCATTCGACAAGCCCTCCATCAAGATCGGCGACAGATGGGTCAGCCCGGAGACCTTCTCCGGCGACGTCCCCGCCGGCACTGACGCGGTGGCCCTTCCGCCGCCCGCAAAATGGTCGGTCGGCTCCGACAGCGCCGGCAAGACCGTCGTCTCCGCCGTCGCCGGCCCCAACGGCGAACCGGGCGTCCGAATGTCCATCCCCTCCCTCTCCCTCTGGAGCACCGCCGGCGTTGGCGTTGCCGAAATGCTCAAGGGCGCCGGCGTCGTCAGCTTCCTCGCCAGGGGCGACGACCGGACGAAGGTCGCGTGGTTCGAGGTCGGCGAGCGCGACGGCTCGCGCTGGCACTGCAAGCTGGACCTGACGGAGGATTGGAAGGAGTTCCGTCTCACGCCCGCGCAGTTCCTATATTGGCAGGACAACCCCAGCATCGGACGCGGACTCCCCGGCGACTTCGTCCGCTTCGACGAGGTCGGCCGCGTGAGCCTCGGCGTCGCCATCGACGTCGCCGCCTCCGGCCAGCCATACTCCGTCTCGCTCTGCGCCGTGAAGAAGGGCGTCGACCCCAACGGCGCCGAGCGCTGCTCGCCCCTTCCGCAGATAAACACGCGCACCGCCCATATCCGCGACGCGATCCATCCGGAGGCGAAGCAGATTGGCGTCTTCGACCCCTCCTTCGAGCTCCGCTCCGTCGCGGAGATGCGGCCGGACCCGATGGCGGACGGCATTCTGCCTCCGCGCAATCCCGTCAAGGGCGCGTTCACCGGCCTTTCCGCCGTCGCGCAGCTCGGCGTGAACGGGCACGGCTTCGGCCCCAACCGCTGCTGCTGGCGCCCGATTCTCGAATGCGTCGACGCAGCCGGCGTCCCGCGCGGACACGCCGGCGCGATCGTCCGCCACTATGCGGGGACGTTCGCCGGCTCGAGCTGGGCGATCTTCGGCGTGGACAACGCCAATCTCTTCGACCCGTCGGACGCATCGACGCGCGCCTGGACGGTCGCGCTCGCGAAGTCGCTCGTCGCCCGCCGCTTCCTGTGCAACACGTCCGCCGAGTACGCCTGCTACCGCGTCGGCGAGACGATGAAGCTCGTCACGGACGTGGCGAACTTCGCCGCCGCGCCTTTCTCCGCCTCAGTCGTCTTCACCCTCTCCGACGAGCGGGGCCGCGCCGTCGCGGTCGTCCGCCGGCCAGTCTCCGCGCCGAGCGGCAAGACGACTCGCGTCGTCGGCGAATGGACTGTCCCCAAGGACGCCCCCGACTTCATGCACTTGACGGCGGAGCTCGTGCAGGACGTCGCCCCGCAGGTCGTCGACCGCGAGAAGGGCGCGGTCGTCGTGTGGGACGATTCGCTCGTCGCCGGCGGGCCGAAGGTCGGGAAGGAGGGGCTGCGCCTGACGATCGACGGCGAGTCGCGCTTCTTCATGGGCTGCCAGACGTTCTGGGGACAGCACAAGAGCGTCACGGCCAGCTCTCCCCTCGCCTTCTACAACGACTTCAGGCAGATGCGCAGTTTCGGCCTCCGCTGGACGCGCTGCTTCCTGCCGTTCAGGAACGAGAAGGAGAAGCGCGATTCCGACGCCGTCGTCCAGCTTGCGCAGAAGTTCGGAATCGTCCTCTATCACACTCCGAACCTCTCCAACACGCGGGATGCCGCCAGGCTTGAAGAGGAGAACAAGACCATCTCCGAAATCGCCTCCCGCTATCTCGCCGTGCCGGGCCTTGCAATCGACATCTGCAACGAGCCTGCCATGAAGGAGCCGCCGTCCCGCTCGGCCACCGACGCCCAGCGCCATTGGGCCAAGACGAACTTCGACTCCGCGAAGAAGGTGCGCCCCGGCCTTCCGGTCTCTGTCGGCTGGAGCCAGGGCTGGGCCGGCGGCAGTTCGACGAAGGACCCGCAGATCGCGTCGCTCGACCTCGACTTCACCGACCGCCACTACTATGGCGACCCGAAGAAGTCCGTCCAGGAGCTGAAGGACGTCGACCTGCGCGTAATCGGCAAGCCGGTCCTCATGGGCGAGTGCGGGGCGAAGAACCACCCCACGTTCAAGTCCAGCGACCCGTGGGGGATGGGCGACGACGACGAGGGCTACGACTACCGCTTCCGCTATCTCGTCTCGCACATGTTCGGGTCTGGCGCGACGGCCCTTCTCTCGTGGCATTGGCGCGACCCGATCGAGGGGCTCTTCCCGTGCGGACTCGTCCATCCGACGGGCGTCCCGCGTCCGACGGCGCACCTCTTCGGAAAGATGGCGCGGACGTTCGGAAGACTGACGCTAGTCGACAATCCGCCCGACGTTGTGGTGCTGATGGACGAGGGCGTCCGCCAGCGGGCCGTCCCCGAACGCGCCGCCGCGGTGGCCGCCGCGCATCGCGTAGACGAGGCCCTGCAGTGGTGGGGCGCGAACTGGAGCAAGCTGACCTCTTCCATGGAGGCCTCGATTCCCTCCGGCGTCAAGCTTGTGATCCGGCCGGAAAAGATGGACGCGAAGGGCCTGCGCGACGAGGTCGGACGTCTGCTGAAGGAGAGCGGAGCATTCTTCACCCGCCAACAGGAAGACCCGGAGACGCTTGAGACGTTCCGCGTCCCGGGCGCCGGCGCGACGGGATGGGTGTTCTGGAACGACGGGACGGAAGCGGTCGAGGCGAAGCGCGACGGCGCTTCCGTCAAGGTCGGGCCGAAGCGGATTGGGTATCTGCAGGTCGCGGCGGACGGCAAGGTCGAAGTCTGCGAGGAACTGTGACATGGCAAGGGTGAGATCGGTTGCCGCCATCGCGCTTCTGTCGCTCGCCGCGGCGGGCGCGGCGGCGTTTCTCGGAGTCCGAGCGTGGAAAGACCATGCGCGGTGCATGGCGGAGGTCGCGGAGCGCAGGGCGATGCTGCACGAACTCGGAATCGAGTCCGACGGAACGCAGGACTTCGTGATGCTTCCGCGCGTCGTCCCGCACAACGGCGCCAGGGCAGCCCTGGGGCAGACGCTGTTCACCGACAGGCGGCTGGCCAGGTCGCAGCGCCGCACGTGCGCCGCGTGCCACTGGCTGAACGAGGGCGGGTCAGACGGAAAGCTGCATGGCGGGACGCTGACGCGCCCCCTGCTGAATGCCGCGTTCCAGTCGGTGTTCATGCACGACGGCTCGGCGGACGACCTGCGCTCCGTCGTCGCGAGAATGGTCGAGGGCGACGCCTTCTGCGGCGGCGGCCCGGCGTCGAACGTGGTGGAACGTCTGAAGTCGGACGCCGGACTCGTCGCCCGATTCCAGATGGCGTACGACGAAGGGCTGGACGCCGGGCTTTCCGTCTCGAACATGCTCGACTGCGTCGCGCAGTTCTGCCGTTCGCGCGTTTCGCCGCTTTCGCCGCTCGACGGCTTCTGCGGCGGAAACACGAACGCGCTCTCCGCCGTGCAGAAGGCCGGCATGGAGCTCTTCCGCCGCAAGTGCCTTTCGTGCCATGACGGCCCGGCGCTCGGCGGCCGCCGCGTGAGCGCAGGCCGGAAGGTGTCCGCCCTGCGCGGGATTCCGCAGCGCAGGGCCTACATGTCGAACGGCGCCTGCGCCGACCTCGGCGCCGCCCTTTCGCTCATGCCCGTCGGCGAGATGGAGACGGAAGAGCGCGCCGCGATCGTCGCGTTCCTCAAAGCCCTCTGAAAGACGGTTTCGTTCCGCGTCCGAGGCCGTCAAGCAACGCGCGCCTGCGCGGGTTGTCGGACGACGGAACGAACTTCCGCCATCCGGCGGCTTCGTGCTCTACGCTCCATCCGCTCCATTCGCGGAACGCATGGTACGTCCAGTCCCATCCGTATTCCTCGAAGAGGTCGATGCAGTCGGCGATGTAGCGGTCTGCGCCCTCCGCCCACGCGATCGCGCTGAACTCGCCGACGTAGATGCGGACGTTGTGGCGCATCTGGAACTCCCTGACCGGCGCGAGGCGGGCGCGGATGAACTCCTTGTCCCACTTGCGCTCAGCGTTCGGATAGGCGCGGCGCGGATAGTTCCCGCTCTTCGCGCCGACGCCCTGATGGGTGAACTGGTGGGGCTGGTACATGTGCACCTGGTAGACCACGTTGTCGAGCGCGAGGGGGCTTAGCGTCGCGAAGGCGTCGGCGGAGTCCCAGCCGTTCGACTCGACGATTATCGTCGCGTCGGGGTCGATCGCCCTGATCGCCCTTGCGGCGCGGTCCTGTACAGACCAGTAGTCGCAGCCGGGAAGGGCGGGGCGCGTCTGCGCCGGCTCGTTTATGAGGTCGAGTCCGAATATTTCCCTGCACCCCTTGAATCGCGCGGCGATCCGCTTCCAGCAGTCGACGAAGTGCGCGGCGTATTCGGCGTTGTGGTACATCGACCATGACTTGTCGCCGTCGCGTCCCCCTGGCGGGACGTGGAGGTCGACTACGATCTTGATTCCGTATTTTGCGGCCCACGGCAGAACCTGGCGTTCGAGATGGTCGAGTTTTCCGTCCAGCCATCTGTCGTATTCGGCGAGGTCCTTGTACTTCCCGGTGGCGAGGAAGTCGCGCGTCATCTGGTAGCGCGCCAACGTAGCGCCCCATTCCTTCAGCGTCTTGAAGTCGTCTTCCCTGCAGGGACCGCTTGGAAGCATTACGCCGCGCAGAAGGGGCGTGTCGAGAAGGGACTGCGGGTAGGAGACGCGGTAGTTCTCGTTCGTCGCGGGCGCGAGCGGCGCGCCGGGGGCGATTTCGAGCGTGGAGAGGTCGAAGACGACCTTTCCGCTGGAGCTCTGGAGACCGAGGGTCAGCTCGCCCGTCTCCATCTTCCTTCCATTTAGGTCGTGCATGAAGATCTCCTGCTTCGGGAAGTCGCAGATGCGCGAGGAGGTGTTCGGCCAGTGGCGGTCGCCCGTCGCCGTGTCGACGTAGGACAGCATGAACTTCAGTCCGTTCCACGATTCCGCCGGCTCGGTTATTCTCTCGCCGTGCGCGACGATTTTTGCGTTGAATCCCTTGCCGGAGAATTCGCGGAGGTCGACTGTCGCGCGCGCGGAGCCGCCCTCGCGTTCACGGCCGGGCGGGACGTCGACGGTCAGGATGCCGTTCTCGATCTTGGCGAAGCGCGTCGTGCGCCATTTGAGCGTTGAGAGGTCAACCGCATCTGCGCACATGGCCGCGCAGAGCAGTCCGCATAGAAGAATGCCTGTCTGTTTCATGGGACAATTGTAGCACGTCTCCGCCCATTCTGCCCGAAAGGGTTAAGCGATTAGGCGGTTAAGCCGGCAGGGCGGGGCGTCTCGCCCCGCCGCGGCGGCGGACGAGGCCATTCAATCTCCGATTCAATTGCGGCGGCGGATGAGGATATCCGCCCTCCTCGGGGATTAAGTGGTTATGTGCAAGTCGTACGGCGGGCAGGCGCAACTTAACCACCTGCCCACCTGGCCACTTAACCACTTAACAACTTAACCACTTAATGGTACACTGTCGGGCATGGAAGAACACGAGCCGAAGAGAATAGCCTACGGCGTCATAAACTACGCCGAGCTCGTCCGCGAATGCCACTTCGTGGACAACACCGCCTACATCCGCGCGCTCGAGCGCGTGAAGACGCCCATCTTCCTGCGCCCGAAGCGCTTCGGCAAGTCGCTCTGGTGCTCCATGCTCGGCTACTACTACGACGTCAAGGAGAAGGCGAACTTCGCGGAGCTCTTCGGCAGGACGGACATCGGACGGCGTCCCACTCCGCTCGCGAACTCGTTCCTCGTGATCAAGTTCGACTTCTCCGTCATCACCGTCGGGACGCTTGCGGAGATTGAGCGGAACTTCTTCACGCACGTGAAGGGCTGTGTCGCGAACTTCGCGGCGCACTACCGCGACCTGGCGGACTGGTCGTCCGCGCTGGCGATGACAGACGCTGCCGCGATGGTGGAGGAGGTCCGCAACGTCGTCGCCCGCAACGGTCTCCCGCCGCTGTACGCGATCGTGGACGAGTACGACAACTTCACGAACGAACTGGTGGTGTCCGGACGCGACGCGGACTACGACGCCGTGTGCGGACACGACGGCGGGGCGGTGCGCGAATCGTTCTTCAAGGCGTTCTTCAAGTCGTTCAAGGCGGGGCTCGCCGACGGCACGGTCGGGCGCACGTACTTCACGGGCGTGCTGCCCATCACGCTCGACGACCTGTCCAGCGGCTTCAACGTCGGCACGGTCGTGAGCCTCGACGCGGACAAGCTGGGCATGGTCGGGTTCACGCAGAGGCAGGTCGAGCGCTACGTGGACGACGTGTTCGCCGACTTCGGGTTCGACCCGGCCTTGAAGCCCACCGTCCTCTCCGACATGAAGGCGTTCTACGACGGCTACCGCTTCACGCCCGAATCCGAACCGCTCTACAACGCGACGATCTGCAACTGGTACGTGTTCAACCTCGTCTCGAACGGCGGCCGCCCGCCGACGTACGTGATCGACGCGAACCTGCGGACTGACGTCGGCTGGGTCCGCCGCCTCGGCGGGTCGAACGACAGGGTGCGCGACCGCGTCCGCGCCTACGTCGAGCGCGGGGAGGGCGAGGACGCCGATTCGGGCGGACTCTCCGCGAAGTTCGGGCGCGTGAAGTTCTTCTCGAAGGAGTTCTTCCCGTACGCGCTCTACTACCTTGGGCTTCTCACGTTCGAGAACAGGTTCAGGATGCAGATTCCGAACCTCATGGTCCGGAACATGTTCGTGGACTACTACGACGAGCTGACGCAGGTGTCCAACGGCGCGGAGGCGAGCCGCCACTTCCTCGCCGCCGCCGAGTCGCTCGCCCTTGGCGACGGCACGTGGAGGGGCCTCTTCGCGGCGTTCTGGGAGCACTACGTGAAGGCGCGGATTCCCGCGCAGGCGTTCGACCAGATGAACGAGAACTTCTTCCGGACGACGTTCACGTCCCGCGCCTGGGACGCGCTCTGCCCGTTCTACTCGTTCGAGACGGAGTACAACACGCCCGCCGGCCGCGTGGACTTCCTCGCGACGCCGAAGCCGGGCTACCCGAAGCCGGCGATGCTGATCGAGTTCAAGTACTTCACGAACGCCGAGACCGACCGCGTCCACGCGCTGGAGCGCACCGTCCCGGACGGGGAGACGGCCGCGCAGGCCCGCCGCTACCGCGAATCGCTGAAGTCCCGCCTCACGTGGGTCTCGTCCGTCAGGACCGCCGTGATCGAGGTCTGCGGCTCGCGCGGCTGGAACTGGTTCGACGTTGATTGTGCTGGAGATTAAGTGGCTAAGTTTGCGGCGGACGACGGCCATGTGCAACTTAATCACTTAACTGCTTAACCACTTAATCTCCATGGGAGGGCGCGTGTCCCCACGCGCTGATGTTGCCGGGATTTACCGCTGAAGACACTGAAAACCGCTTCGCGGGACACTGAATGGGACGGAAACGACGGTAGGGGGTGCGCTTCTGCGCGACCGAAATGTGAGTACGGACGCGCAGGAGCGCGTCCCTCCCATGGGGGATGCCGTGCCACGCGAAACGGCGCGATGGGACGTCGCGCCCTACCGGTGAAGTGGTAGTATGGTAGGGCGGGGCGTCTCGCCCCGCCGAATTGGCCATTCAAGCGCCTTTTCGATCGCGCGGCACGTGGGGACATGCGCCCTCCCGATGAACGTCAGGCAAACGCAAACTTAACCACTTGCTCTCCATGGGATGCCGCTCCGTCCTTTCCGGCAAATCCGAGAACCTTCTATTTCGCAGTTGACGAGAAAAAAAAACGAATATAATGGGTTCGTTTTTATGGGCTGCTAGAAGGAGTCGGCAATGGAGAATCGTTTTTGCATTTGGAGACGGTGGGCGGCGGCGCTGGTCTGCGCGGCGGTCGCCGCGATGGCGGAGACTGCTGGCGCAATCGCGTTCCCGGACGCCGTGGACGGGACGATTGCGATCGACGTCGCGTCGGGTGTCACGAACACATACGACGTAGCCCTGCCGGACGTGGCGTTTGTCGTCAAGACCGGCTCCGGCTGCGCGATTCTCGCCGCATCGTCGTCCGCGTTTGCGGGCCAGGTCGATGTCCGCGAGGGCGAGCTCGCGCTGACGGATCGCAACGCCGTCGGCGCGAAGGGCAAGATCGCCGTCACGGGCGACGCCGCCACGCTCCATCTCAACTTCACCGCGCCGAGCGGCGCCGGGCAGCGGACGGAGTTCTTCACCGGACACGACATCACGATTCGCGGCAAGGGCGTTGACGGCAAGGGCGCCCTGCGCTGGACGGACCCGAACAGCCAGGGCAGCATGTACGACAGCATGATCGACACGCTCACGCTCTCCGGCGACGCCTACATCTCCGTCACCCACCGCTATGGCTTTTCCAGGGCGCTCAACCTCAACGGACACGTCCTCACGCGCATAGACGGGGACGCGCAGTGGATGTGGTACCACGAGAACTGCGTCGTCGGCGCGGGCGTCGTCTCGAACGCCACTGGCACGATCACTCTCTAGAACACGGCGAAATACTCCAATCCGGAAAACACGACGCTCTACATGGCCGGCGGAACACTTACCCTCTGGAACGCCTTTCCCTTTCCCTGCCGCCTCGTGATGTGCGGCGGCAACCTGAAAGTCGGCGCGGGCGGAGGCTCTGGACGGAACGTGTTCACTGGGCCGGTGGACATTGTGAAGTGGGGGAGTTTTACGGCGGACGGCGCCAACCAGTCGGTGGAGTTCACCGGCGCCGTGACACAGTCCGTCGGGATGAACATGAACGGCAAGGGGCGGATTCTTCTCAACGGGCCTTTTGAGAGGCAGAGTTCGGAGACGGTGTATGTCCGCGGACACGTGGTGTGCGCCTCGAATGCCGTCCGCTCGTTCGGGGGGCTTGTGCTGAAGGACGAATGGAGCGGCGCGGCGCGCCTGGACGTCTGCGGCGGCGTCGTCACGAACTCGATGCTGCGCGTGGCGAACGGCGGCGCCTGGCGGGGCGCGATCGTCCAGACGAACGGGCTTTTCGTCTGCACGTGGGATTCTTACGTTGGCGAGGGGACCGGCTCGTACGGGACGTATCTGATGTCGGGCGGATCTGCGCTCATGAACCAATCCCTCAACGTCAGCGCCGCCGTCGGCTCGGAGGGCGTCGTGTGGCAGACTGGCGGCCTGATGCGCATGTATGGCAACAGCAACGTGAGGCTCGGACGCGCCGGGCGCGGTTTTCTGGGCGTCTTCAACGGCGCGACGAACGACACGTGGGTCTACACGTACGGCGGAAATTCGCGTCTCCTTCTGGGCGACACGGCGCAGGGGCGCGGGACGCTGGCCGTCTCCGGCACGGGGACGGTCGTCCAGACCGAATCGCTCGTGATGGGCGCCGCAGGCGTCGTCTCCACGAACCTCGTCGCCGTCACGGATGGCGGCACGCTAAAGGCGCGTCGCTTCTACCGCGAAGAGGGCACGGCAGAGGAAGCCGTGAACGAAGTCTGGGTAGACGGCGGCGTCGTGACGCCGACGTTCTTCTCCGGATGGAACCACGTCGACTACAACAAGACGAACTTCTTCCTGCGCAGCCCAGACCACTGGACGATCGGCCCGCGCGGCATGGTGGTGGACACTTCCGAACTCCTCGGCGACATCCCCGAGCGCGACGCCAGTTCGGTGAACTTCCCGCACTCCCTGACGGATGCCGCCGGACGCGGCATTGCGTCGATTGCGCTCCCGGCGGACGACGAGGAGTTCATGGCGCAGGACTACCGCGGCCCCGCCTTCGTCGACATCGAGGGACCGAACGGCAGTTACGGCGCGGCGGCGATGGCGGAGTTCGACCCGGACGCGGGCGCGTTGACGCGCGTCGTCGTCGTCTCCCCCGGCTGCAACTACGACGAGACGACGCGCGTCTACGTTCGCGCTGCGGGAAAGACAGGCCGCTACGAATGCGCCTACACGCTCACGGACGTCCGGACCGGCGGCGTCCTCGTCAAGCGCGGCTCCGGCACTCTCCATCTCCACAACGCGAACGACTACACGGGCGGCACCGTCGTGGAGGGAGGCGTGTTGGCGATGCGCAACGAACGGGCGTTCCTCCCCGACACGCCGCTCGCGGTGAAGACGGGCGGCACGTTCAGGAACGAGGGGCGTCCGCTCGTCGTCTCCACGCTCGGCGGCGTTGGCGGCACTGTGGAGGAATGCGGCGCGGTGACGGTTACGGCGGGGCTTGAAATCTCTGCGGCGGAGCTGTACGCCGCCTCCAAGCCGCTCGTCGTGGATGCGGAGGTCGTCTTCGCCGACGGCGCTGCCGCCGTGCGCGTGGTCGACCCCGAAAACCTGCTGCCGCATCGCCACGGCGCGAGCGTGGCGTTCCTGCGCGCGACGGGCGGATTTTCCGGAACGATTCCGCATTTGAACCTCGTCGACGAGATGGGAACCTCCTGGACGGTTTTCCGCCGCAACGACGAACTGCGCCTAACGCCGGTGAACGGCACTCTGCTCATCCTTCGCTGACGTCCGCCTCGCATTGCGGGGAGGGTCGCGCTCCTGCGCGACCGAGGCGCGGAGACTTTCGTGGCGTTGGACGCGCAGGAGCGCGTCCCTCCCGCTTTCGCCGCGCCCGGCGTCTTTCCGCGCACGACCGAGACGCGGAGACAGGGGGGGGCGGTCAGGTGGTGGCGGAGAGCGCGTCCTCCAGTTCCTCAAGGCGGGCCAGTCCGTCGAACGAGGCCGCCAGCTGGCCGTCCCTGAAAATGCGGATCGCCGGAATCGAGAGGATTCCGAATTCCGCCGCGACGTCGGGACACGTCCCGATGTCGACCTTCGCAATCGCCAGGTCGGGATGCGCGGGCGCAAGCCTCTCCTCAAGAATCCGCCCCTGCATTCGGCACGGCCCGCACCACTCCGCCCAGAAGTCCACCAACACGATGCCGGCTGCAACCGCCGCGTCGAACTCCGCCTTTGAAGACACTTCCACAATCGCCATGGTCATTCTCCTTTTTGAAGAAACCTCTGCGCCTCGATGGCGGCCTGCGCCCCCGCGGCGGCGGCGACGACCGCCTGCCTGTAAAGCGGGTCCGCGCAGTCGCCTGCCGCGAAGACGCCAGGGACGTTAGTGCGTGTGCGGTCGGCTTTTATGCTTCCCGCGCCGTCAAGTTCAAGGACGCCGTTTAGAAAGGCGGTCTGCGGGACGTGTCCGATGGCGACAAAGGCGCCGGCGACGTCCAGCCGCCTTCCGCCCGCGAGCGCCATGCCGGTCAGGACGCGACCGTCGCCCTCGAACGCGGCTACTGTCTCGTTCCATGCGACCTCGACGTTCTCCGTCGCAAGGACGCGTTCGGCGAGCGCCTTCGTGCCGCGAAACGCATCGCGCCTGTGGACGACGTACACCTTGCGGCAGATTCCCGCCAGATGCAGCGCGTCCGCGAGAGCGGTGTCTCCGCCGCCGATTACCGCCACGTCGCGTCCTTTGAAGAACGCGCCGTCGCACGTGGCGCAGGCGCTGACGCCGCGGCCGCGGTATTCCGCCTCGCCCGGAAGGCCCGTCCAGCGCGGGCCGGCTCCCGTCGCGACGACGACAGTCCGCGCGCGGTATTCGCCTGCAAGTCCGAAGAGGATGCGCGGCGTCTGCGAGAAGTCCACGCGCTCTATCTCGTCCATCTCGAAGCGGACTCCCATCCGCTCCGCCTGGCGGCGCATCGCGTCCATGAGCGCCATCCCGGAAACGGGTTCTGCGAATCCGGGGTAGTTCTCCACCTCTGCGGTCTGCACGAGCTGTCCGCCGGCGAGAGAGCCTTCCACCACTAGCGGCGAGAGGCCGGCGCGCGCGGCGTATATGCCGGCCGACAGCCCTGCGGGGCCGCTGCCGACTATCACGACGTCTTCGATTCCATCCGCCATCGCCGCGCTCCTCCGGTTCTTCTCAAAGGACGGGTCAGCATTCGGAGAACGCGCCGAGGAACTCGAACTGCTCTATCTCCGGGTCGCCTGCGAGCTCGGCGAGAAGCCTGACGACGTGCGGGTCGGACGGCGACGCCTCAAGGTCCAGCGTGAAGCGGAACTCGAAGTCCATGCCCGGAATCGGACGCGACTCCAGCTTCGTCAGGTTCACCCGTATCGCCGCGAACTTCGCCATCACGTTGTAGAGGACGCCCGGCCTGTGCGGCAGTGTGAGCATGATCGACATTTTCTTCGCGTCAGGATAGATCTCCAGCTTCTTCGAGATGCAGATGAAGCGAGTGTAGTTCATCGACACGTTCGCGATGTTCTCCGCGATCACGTCAAGCCCATAGAGCTCCGCGCACTCGCGCGAGGCGATGGCCGCGATGTCGTTGCGGCCGCTCTCCGCGACGGAGCGCGCGGAGACGGCGGTGTTCGACGCCGGGGTCGTCCGCCAGTCCCTGTGCGTCTTCAGGAATTCGCTGCACTGCGCAAGTCCCTGCGGATGGCTCACGACTTCGCGCACGTCCTCGAGCTTCGTGCCTGGACGCGCCAGCAGGACGTGGCGGATCCGGAGGCGCGTGGAGCGGACGATCTTGAAGTCGTGCTTGACCATGAGGTCGTACACCTGCGCGACGGAGCCGGCGGAGGAGTTCTCTATCGGCAGCACGCCGTATGGGCAGAGACCCGTCTCGACCGCCGCGAACACGTCCTCGAACCCCGTGAAGTAGGCGATTGTCGGAATCGAGAAGAGGCGGCACACCGCCTGTTGCGAATACGCGCCCTCGGTGCCCTGGCACGCAACCACCGAGCGGGTGGGGAATTTCGGCGGGGTGTCGCGGCGGGCGTTCTCTATGTCGCGCTCCAGCTTCGAGCCCGTGGCAAGCACTTCGCGCTGGCGCGCCTTCGATATGTTGAAGAGGGTCGTGAAGAAGAGCAGCGCGCCGTCCTCGTATTCGGGGCCGACCTTCTGCGCGACGGTGGAGAGGATTTCGCGCTCGCGCGCTGGGTCGTACACCGGGGTGCCGCTCGCGCGCTTCGCCTCGGTTACCTCCTTGACGACTTCAAGGCGGCGGACGAACAGCTTCACTAGCTCGTCGTCTATCTCGTTTATCTCCTTGCGGACTTCACCCAATGGCTTCATCTTCTACTGCTCCTTTTCAACGGGCAGGTCCAGCGCCCGGATTCTTGCAACGTCCTTCATCGTCTCGGCGAACGCCTCCGGCGTCTGGCTCTGCGCGCCATCGCATTTCGCGCGCGGCGGGTCGTTGTGCACTTCGACTATAAGCCCGTCCGCGCCCATCGCCGCGGCGCCGCGCGAAAGCGGCCTGACGAGGCGGGCGACGCCGGTTGCGTGCGAGGGGTCGACCACCACCGGCAGATGGCTGAGCTGGTGGAGAAGGGGAATCACCGTGAGGTCGATCGTGTTGCGCGTGGCGGTCTCGAACGTTCTGACTCCGCGTTCGCAGAGGATCACGTTCGGGTTGCCGCCGGCCATGACGTACTCGGCGCTCATGAGGAGTTCGCGAAGCGTGGCGGAAAGTCCGCGCTTGAGAAGGACGGGCTTGCGCGTCTGCGTTCCGAGCTCGCGGAGCATTCGGAAGTTCTGCATGTTCCGGGCGCCGACCTGTATGACGTCCACGTCGTTGAATAGCGGCAAGTCCGCCATGTCCATCAGCTCGGTCACGACGGGAAGCCCGGTTTCGCGTTTTGCGGCGAGAAGCATCCGCAGCCCCTCCTTTCCAAGGCCCTGGAAGGAATAGGGGGAGGTGCGCGGCTTGAATGCGCCGCCGCGCAGAAGCGTGGCGCCGGCGGACTTCACCGCCCTGGCGATTCCGGCGATCTGCTCTTCGGTCTCGACGGAGCAGGGTCCGGCGATTACCTGGAAGTTCCCGCCGCCGATTTTCGGCCCGCCGCAGTCCACGACGGTGTCCTGCGGATGGAACTTGCGGTTGGCGGCCTTGTACGGCTCCTGGATGCGGCGGACGCACTCGACCATGTCCAGGGCGCGAATCAGGTCCGGGTCTATGCGCGAGACGTCGCCCACGCATCCGACGATCGTCTGCAGCGCACCCACCGTGACGCGGGGTTCTATGTTCTGTGCGCGGAGAATCTCCTTCAGGCTTTCCACCTGATGGCTCTCCACGTCCTTTTTCAAGACAATTACCATTCAATATTTCCTTCAGCGGTTCATTAAAGGTTCGTCCGTCGGCGTCTCAGAGGAAACGCCCGGTCAGGCTTTCGGCGCAGGCGCGGATGGCGGAGGGCGGGCCCTCCGCAACGAGGCGGCCGCCGGCGTCGCCGCCGCCGGGGCCCAGGTCCACGATCCAGTCGGCGCACTTCATCACGTCCACGTTGTGCTCGATCACGACGACGGTGTTGCCGCCGTCGCGAAGGCGCAGGAGGAGTTTCATCAGCTTCGCGACGTCGTCGAAGTGGAGGCCTGTGGTGGGCTCGTCGAGGAGGTAGAGCGTACGTCCGGTGGAGCGGCGCGAAAGCTCCGTCGACAGCTTTATGCGCTGGGCCTCGCCGCCTGAAAGCGTGGTGGCGGGCTGTCCGAGGCCGACGTAGCCAAGGCCGACGTCGACGAGCGTCTGGAGTTTTGCGGCGAGGCGCGGGACTTTGGCGAAGAACTCGCGCGCCTCCGCGACGGTCATGTCCAGCACGTCGGAAATGGTCTTTCCGCCGTACTTGACCTCAAGCGTCTCCTTGTTGAAGCGGCGGCCTCCGCACTGCTCGCACGTGACGTAGACGTCCGGCAGAAAGCTCATCTCCAGCTTGCGGACGCCGTCGCCGCCGCAGACCTCGCAGCGGCCGCCCTTGACGTTGAAGCTGAAGCGGCCGGCCGTGTAGCCGCGCGCACGGGCACCTTCCGTCTGCGCGAAGAGCTCGCGTATGTCGGAGAAGAAGCCGACGTACGTGGCCGGATTCGAGCGCGGGGTGCGTCCGATCGGGCTCTGGTCGATCTCGATCACCTTGTCGAAGTTCTCCGCGCCGGTCAGTTTCCTGAACTTCCCCGGCGTCGCCTTTGCGTGGTAGAAGCGCCGCATGAGCTCGTGCTTGAGCGTTTCGTCCACCAGCGTCGACTTCCCGCTGCCGCTCACGCCGGTTACGACGGTGAATGTCCCGACCGGGATCTTCACCGTTACGTTCTTGAGGTTGTGCTCCGTGCAACCGGAGATCGTCAGCCACTTTCCGCTTCCCCTGACGGGGGTCTCGCCGCCGTAGATGGCCTTGCGTCCGACAAGGTAGTCGGCCGTGAGGGTACCGCTCTTCAGGAGGCCGTCGTACGCGCCCTGGTACATGACGCGGCCGCCCTCGCGCCCGGCGCCGGGGCCGAGGTCGACAACGTAGTCGGCGGTGCGCATCATCTCGCCGTCGTGTTCCACGACTACGACGGTGTTGCCGCGGTCGCGCAGGGTCTTGAGCATTCCGATCAGCTTTTCGTTGTCGCGGGGGTGGAGACCGATGGTCGGCTCGTCCAGGACGTACAGGACGCCGACAAGCCCGCTGCCGATCTGCGATGCGAGGCGGATCCTCTGCATCTCGCCGCCGGAGAGCGTGGCGGACGGGCGGTCCAGCGTCAGGTAGTCCAGTCCGACGTCGTTGAGGAAGCCGAGGCGCTTGACGATTTCCTTCAGGACGTCCTTCACGATGCGGTGGTCGCCATCGGAAAGCGGATTCGCGCCGCCGGGGCACAGCCCCTCGAAGAACGCTAGCGAATCCTTCACCGGCATGGACATCGCATCGACGATCGTGCGTTTCGCGACCGTCGCCGCGCGCGATTCCGCGCGAAGGCGCGCGCCGCGGCATTCCGGGCAGACGCGGTCGCTCTGGTAGGCTTCCAGTTTTGCGCGCTGCTCGTCGCTCTCCGCCTCGTCGAGGCGACGCTGCATTGTGGCGAGGACGCCCTCGAACGGACGGTCCGCGTTTCGCCACGGCAGCTTCAGGTCGTCCTCGAATCCGTGCATCAGCCGATGGCGGAAGTCCGCCGGCAGCTTTTCATACGGCGTGTCCAGGTCCACGTGGTACTGCAGCGCGATGTGTTCCAGGAGCGCGTTGTAGTACATTATCGCGTTGTGCCCGGCGCGTCGCCATGGGTGGATGCATTCGCGCAGGGGGAGGGTCCTGTCGGGGACGACGAGGTTCTCGTCGAAGTAGTACAGCGATCCGAGGCCGGAGCATTTCGGGCAGGCGCCGAACGGGGAGTTGAAGGAAAAGGAGCGTGGCTTGAGCTCGTCGAAGGAAAGCCCGCAGTCGGGGCAGGCGTTCTTCTCGCTGAACACGCGCGGCGGGGGCGCGGCGTCGCGGACGATCTCCTCGACGCAGATGAGGCCGTCGCCGGTCTTGAGTCCGAGTTCGACGGAGTCGGTGAGGCGCGTCACGAACGCGGCGTCGCGCGTTTCGGGCATGACGAGGCGGTCCACCACGACGTCTATCGAATGGTTCTTCTTCTTGTCCAGTTCGGGGAAGTCCTCGACTGCGTACGTCGTGCCGTCGACGCGGATGCGCGCGAAGCCGGCGCGGGCGATTTCCGCGACGACGTCCTCGTGGCGGCCCTTGCGGCCCTTCACCACGGGCGCGTAGATTATGAACCGCGTCTTTGCCGGGAACGCGGAAACGGCCTCGACAATCTGCTCCGCGCTCTGGCGCCGGACGGGGCGGCCGCACTTCGGGCAGTGCGCCACGCCGATCGATCCGTAGAGGAGGCGCAGGTAGTCGTGGATCTCCGTGACGGTGGCGACGATCGAGCGCGGATTTCCGCCGGTCGTGCGCTGCTCGATGGCTATCGCGGGGGAAAGTCCCTCGATGCGCTCCACGTCAGGCTTCTGCATCTGGTCAAGGAACTGCCTGGCGTAGGCGCTGAGCGATTCGACGTAACGCCGCTGGCCCTCGGCGTACAGGGTGTCGAAGGCGAGCGACGACTTGCCGCTTCCCGAAAGCCCCGTGACCACGGTCAGGGAGTTGCGCGGAATCCGCACGTCCACGTGGCGGAGGTTGTGGACGTTCGCGCCTTCAATGATGATGTCCGACATAAGGCGGTAATTCTACCAAAATCTCCGCGCTATTGCGCACCCATTTCGATGCGCAGCGACACGGGGCCGTAGAGGCCGGCCTCGTGCAGAGGCCATTGCGATGCGTCGAGCCTGCGGTAGCCGACGTCGACCACGTTGATGTCGGTGAAGACCTTCCACTCGTACGGCTTCGTCCGGTCAAGCCACCTGAGGCGGTTCGCCCCGGTGGACGTCACCTCCACGGCGATTTCGTTTTCGCCGGCCTTCAGCAGCGACGCCGGGAAACGGACGTTCCACGGCGGAAGGATCGCGCTGCCGGCCTCGCGTCCGTTCACGAACACGCGCGCCGCCTCGCGGACGTTCCCAAGGCGCAGTTCCGCCTCGCCCTCCCCCGGCGCCGCGTCGAGCCTGACGGCGGTCGCGTAGCGCATCGTCCCCGAAAACACCTCCTCCGGTCCACCCTCGACGCCGCCCCACGGCATCGGCAGCGCGCCCTTTGCCGGCGGCGGGAATTCGGGACCGCCCGCGACTGCGGCGCGCGTCCACTCGCCCGCCAGCGGGATGGCGAGCATTCCGGCGCCGGGCGTCGCCGTTGCCGGCGGTGGCGCGGCGAACTCCATTGGACTGGAGGAGACGGCCAGGATTGCGGAACGTCCGATCGGCAAGTCCAGCTCCACCGCGCCGTCCACGACAGGCAGCGGCGCGATCCTTCCGTCGAGCGGGTCCATGATGGCCGCGTGGCGCGTCGTGGCGGAAGGGCGGAACGCGCCTTTCACACCCTCGTCGCAAAGCTGGTTCGCGATGAAGTAGTACGTGACTGCGCCTTTTCTGTGGCGGACGTACATGAGGCCCGCGTCGCGGTTGAACGGCTCTCGGCGGAGTGGCGCGGACCTGAGGAGTTCCGGAAGCGGGCCGACGGCGGCGTTTGCGGGGAGGGCGGAGGCGAGGCTGCGGACTTCCGCCCGCCGCCGCCCGACGTCCGCAAGCCCCGGCACGTCCGTCGGAAGACCGTCTGCGAACAGCACCTTGTATCCCATGCCGGCCAATGCGAAAAGGCGGCGAAGGGTCTCTGGCTTCATGTATTTCGCCTTTGGCACGAGAATCGCCGCGTAGCGTGTCCGGCGCGCGTCGGGGAGCGCGAAGAGCTGGCGTTCGGAGACGAAGTCGAACGAGAACCCTGCGTCGTGCAGGGACTTGGCGACTTGGCCGACGGGCTGTCCGTGGAGCCAGTGGCGGTCGTGGACGGTGAGGGGCTTCTCGAATCCGTCGGCGTCCATCCAGAGATCGTGGAGGGGCCAGTAGACAAGAAGGTCGTTGTCGGGAAGCGCCGTCTGCGCGATGGACTGCACGCGCGCGGCGTAGGTGTTGAGGGTGTCTGCGTGGCGCCAGAGCGGGTTGAAGCGGTTCATCTCGCACGTCGCGTAGAACGTCCATCCGGGCCATTTGGCGTCCGCTGGCGAATAGCACGTGCCGTGGTAGAAGACGTGGTTGACGCCTGCGAGGAAGAGGCGGTCGAGGAACGTCTTGACGGCGGCGGGCGTCTCGCAGAAGTGCTCGCATATCCAGGTGCCGCTTTCCGCCGAGACGAGCGGGGCGGCGGCCTCGCCGGCGTGCTTGACGTGCGCGGCGGAGGAGGCGAACTTAGAGACGAGGATGTCGCGGTCGCCGGAGTTCATGAACGACGACGTGACGGAGGGGAACTGCGCGGCTGACTTGTCGCACGAGAACATTTCCGTCTCCGGGACGTCCGCTATTGCGTAGAAGTCGAGTAGGTTCGCCGGCGCTCCGTGGGCCTCGTTGCGCGTGCGGATTCCGCGTTCCGCGCACCACGCCGTCCATTTCGGGAAGACGCGCTCGACGATCAGGTCGGAGATGGTTTCGCGGTAGTCGCATTTGACGCGGGCGACGGTCTCCGCGTCGCCGACGCCCGCCATCGCGTCTAGACGCCCTGCAAGGTCGTAGCCGCGCAATTTCATGAACGACCGGAGGAAGTCGGGGCTCCACGCCGCGCCGAAGTATTCGTACGAGTCGTGGTACATGCAGCGCGGCTTTGCGGCGGAATCTTTTTTGAACACTGTGGAATATGGGGCGAGAAAGCGCTCCATGGCGCGTTCGGAGAGCGGGTTCATCATGAGTCCGTGTCCGCCGGGGCCGGAGCGCTTCACCTTCTGCCCCGTCGGGCGGGTGGCGAGAATGCGAGTATTGCCCGTTGCGTCCGGGCCTTTCCAGAGAATGCGCGAACCTGGCTTCAGCTCCTTTTCGTTGCGAACGACGTCAAGCCGCCAGCATCCGTCCTCCGGCGCGAGCTGCGGACCGCCGAAGCACCAGCCGCTGCCGGTCGTCAGGTCGATTCCAAGTCCGTGTTCGCCGGCAAGCGCCGCGGCCGTGGCGAATGCGTCCAGCCAGGAGGCGGAAAGATGCGTCCTGTCCGCGGGATTGGACTTGGCCGAGTAGATCGGAATCACGTGGAAGCCGCCGAATCCGGCCTTGTCCAGTTCCTCGACCTGAAGGCGCAGTCCGGCCTCGTCGACGGCCGAGCCCATCCACCAGTTGTAGACCCACGGCTTCATCTCCCGCGTCGTCTGCGGCCATGCCACGGCGGCGGACGATCCCGCTCCCTGCGCCGCGCCCGCCACGAGCGCGCCGCAAGTGAAGAGAGAAACGCATTTCGTCATTGTGCTTTTCATGGTGCGCAATTCTACCACGCCGTTTTCCACCGCGTCAACACGGTCCTGTACTGTGCTTTCGTGACATGACGCTTGAAACGATTGAGAGGATGGTCTGTCCTCGCGCAAAGACAAGCGGAGACGAGCGTATGAAACGAACTATATGCTCCGGCAATAAATCAGGTTTATCCACAAAGAGCATAATGACCGCAAAAGTCTTGTGTTTTCTCGCATGAAAACCAATCTCATTTGTTGCCGAAGCAATAAAATGGGCTTGCCGCCCTGCTATGGGAGGGACGCGCTCCTGCGCGTCCGAACCTCTCTCTCGTGCGCACCGCCAGCGCATCTGCGGCGCTCTGCGGGGCAGTGGCGTCCGCCGGCGGCATAGAATCCCAGAACGTCGTGGGGTACCAGACGGTCAAGTCGGTGGCCGGGTTCAACCTCTACGCGCCGATGTTCAGGAACGTCGACGGGTCCAAGACCAAGATACAGGACATCAGGCTCGGCGAGGGCGCGACTTCGTATAGCGACAATATCCAGATTCTCAGCGCGGGCGGTGCGATGGTCTCCCAATACACCTACTTGACTGCGGAGGATGCGGAGACCATGGGGCTTGAATCTGCGGGCTGGATGGAGGACTTCGGCACGCTCGCAGACATCACGCTTGACCCCGGCCAGGGAATCATCGTCGCCACGGCTTCAGACGGCGTGGACATCACGCTTCCCGCCGCGCTCTGACAAGTTTCAGTGCGGTGGCGCATCCGCCTGGCGGGCGTATGCCGCGTGAAGAATGAAAAGGAGACATGTAAAATGATGAAGAGAAAGATACTTGGAGTTGTCGGTGCGCTTCTCGCGGCGTTCGCCGTCCACGGCGCGTCGCTCAGCTGGGTTGTTAGTCAGGTTCAGAACAGCGACGGCGTGAGCGGCGCCGCCGAGGGGTACGTCGCGTACATGTTCGCGACGGCGTGGACGGGGAACGTCTCGTCGTTCGTGCCGAGCGCGACGCTCACGACGGCGGACGCGGTTCTCGCGTCGATCCTCGACGGCACGTTCAGCGCGGACGGCGCGTTCCACAGCGAGCTGTCCACTTCAGCCGGTGCCTACACCGTGGCCACCGGCGTCTCGCAGGCGTTCGACAACGGCGACTCGATATCGGCGTTCGTGGTGATCTTCGACGCGGCGGACTACGCCTCCGCGAAGAACTACATCATCACAGGCGAGAAGTCCGCGACGTGGCTCTCCTCCGGCGGTGCGCAGACGCTCGCCTTCGGCACGATGAGGAACGTCGCCTGGACGGCGATCTCGAACGTCCCGGAACCGACGAGCGGCCTCCTCGCCCTTCTCGGCTTCGCCGGCCTCGCCCTCCGCAGACGCCGGGCGTAAGACATCGACCGTAGGATGAACCGCAGGCGGGGATGCGTTCTGTCATGGACGTATCCCCGCTTTGTGGCTGGTAGGTAGTGGCAGGGGAACGGCGGTCGCGGGGCGACCGCCCTACCGGGGCACAGGGGACAGTTCGGATTCGGTCTGAACGGAACAAGGCGGCCGCCCTCGTCTGGGGGCGGCCGCCTTGTCTGTGCATTCACAGGAACATGGACATGTAGATCGGCAGGTGGACGATTCCGTCGCGCTCCATGATGTCCCTGGTGTAGAGGATGATCCTCTCGCCGATCCGGTCGGCAAACTTCAAGGCGAACCTGTCAAGAGAGGCATGGCTTCTGTATCTTCCGCTCTTGACCTCGATCGGGCATATCCTGCCGTCCCTGCGGACCAGAAAGTCTATCTCCATCTCGTTTCTGTGCGTCTCGCGGTTGTAGCGCGAATAGAAGAAGAGGCTCCGTCCCGACGCGACCAGGCTCTGCGCCACGGCGTTCTCCGCGATCATCCCATTGTTGAAATAGGCGTCCCCGGCAAATATCGCCCTGTAGAGCCCGTCGGCGGTCACGCTGTCCATCGCGAGCGCGTGCGCAAGCAGGAGACCGGTGTCGGACATGTAGACCTTGCGCGTGGCGAAGTCGGACGAGAGAGCCATGCCGACGGTCGGATCTGTCGCGTTGTAGCAGGGATTGACGATTCTGGCGTCGGAAAGCCAGTTGAACGAATCCTCATGGGAACGCATTCGGGCGTATTTCTCAAGGCTCGACAGCGAGTATCTTTTCTCCCTCTTCGCAAGCTGCCCCGGAATCTCGTCGAATATGCTCCGCACTTTCGCCGCATTCCTGCCGGCGAACTTCCCGATGTCGTTCCGGTAGAGGTCGAGTATTCCGCGCTTCACGCGGTCGACACGGGAATAGTCCTTCGTCGCCGCGTATTCAGCGACGGCCTGCGGCATGCCGCCGACGCAAAGGTATTCGCAGTATCTTTTCAGGACAGTGCCATGCAACGCTCCGAGCGCCTTGCGCCCAAGGTAGCGTTCCCGCACGAAACCGACGGTCACGTCATCCCCCATGGCCCAGCAGAACTCCTCGAAGTCCATCGGATTCATGGGGATGCGCTCCTCCTCCGACGGTATCAGGATTCCGTCCACGTTCGTCTTTAGGGAGACGAGGGAGCCGGTCTCCACGTAGTCGTACCTTCCGTCGGCGACAAGATGCTTTATCAGCTGCCTTGCCTTCGGGCAAAGCTGGACCTCGTCAAAGACTATCAGGGTGTCGCGGGGAGTCAGCCGCACCCTGTATTCGAGGGACATGCGGCTGAACAGTCCGTCAAGGTCGTAGGGAGCGTTCAGGATCCCGTCAAGCGTCAGCGGACGCGGAGCGGAAAAGTCTATGATTACATGACTTCCGTACTCGCTCCTTGCAAACTCCTCGACGGCAAAACTCTTCCCTACGCGCCTTGCGCCCTCTATCAGCAATGCAGTCCTGCCGGAGCGGTTCTTCTTCCAGTCAAGGAGGCAATCGTAGATCTTGCGCCTGAATTTCATGGCTTTTCCAATGTCTTGACCGCGATTATATCAGAGACTCCACGAAAGCGCAATATGCAAACGATGGATTTCGCACGAAAACGCAGTATATAAATATGCGGGCTGCCCCGAATGCGCATCTATTTGACGCCTCCGATGTCGACCTGAGGACGCCACGACATTGGAAACATGAAAGGAAGCGGAAGACGAGAACGTTTTGACAGTAGCCGAAACCCTTGGAAAAATTTTAGGGAAATTTACCCGCTTGGGTCTGAATCCACCACACGAGGCCACAAACAGCCCGAAAACAGGCGATATGTGCCAAGGGCATTGCCGACGATCTGGTCTTCCCGGTGCTCACAATGCCATCAATGAGTTCGCGACCTCGCCACAACGAAATACCCCACCCGATTGACCGGATGGGGGGCATAAGGCCTTTTGGCCGATTGTTATTCAACCGCTTCAGCCGTTCCTGCGCCTACGTAGCGCAAGGCCCGCGAAGCCGAGGAGGGCGAGGAGTCCCGAAGTGGGCTCCGGGACGGCAGTCCAGGTGCTGTTCTTGAACAGGTTTGAGGCCGCAGATGAAGACATCGCGCCGAAACCAAGATTGGCGTTTGCTCCGGCTTCCGTGGTTGTGACCGACTTGACAGCTGAAATGATGTAGTTCTTCGCGTCGGCGATGGTTGCGGCATCGTAAACGACGGCAAAGTATGATACCGTCGTTCCATTGTCCTGTTCGCCTTTCCCAATTACACGGAACGTCGTGCCTGCGACAATGGTCGAGCCAGTCTCCCAAGCCACAATCGTGCCGCTCGCAGCGGCGTCGTAGCTGAAATCCACGTCCGCCGTGTAGACTTCGACTAACCATCCCGCGCCGACCGCGACGTCGGGAGAACTCTGGATTGCATTGACGCTCCAGTCCACTACGGCGGCCTGCGCGACAATGCCGAGCATTAACGCGCAGACGCCGACAAACAACTTTGCCATTCTCATTTCCATTTCCTTTCTCAAGCGCCGCACATCGTGCACGGCACATAGACTGTCAGAGGGCGGCGGGGAACGTCAGCGTCAAGTCGCCTACGACGGAGATTAACAGTCCACCGCCAACGGCGAGGATGTCCTCGTCATCCACGGGCGTTTCCTGGTCTTCCTTGTACCAGCCGTCCTCAAGCCATCCAGTGCCGTCCATGGTCAGATAGCAGTACTTTGCGCCCCACGTGCCGTCCGCGTTTATCTTCTGAACGGAATCGTTGCCCGCGCCCTCTGCGCCAGTCACCTTGATGTCGGAGATTCTTATCTGGACGGGAGTCGGGTTGCCCACCATGCTGTATCCGGCGCCGACACCGACGATGGGCTTGCCCGACAGGACCTCGCCAGCATACGTGAAGGTCATGTCGCTGTCTGCGGAAGCAAGGAACGCCTCTCCGATACCAATGACATCCTCGTCGTCGACCGGAGTAACCTGATCATCCTTGTACCAGCCGTCCTCAAGCCATCCAGTGCCGTCCATGGTCAGATAGCAGTACTTTGCGCCCCACGTGCCGTCCGCGTTTATCTTCTGAACGGAATCGTTGCCCGCGCCCTCTGCGCCAGTCACCTTGATGTCGGAGACTTTATAGTTCCCGTTGATGGCCTTGAATGTCGGCACTCGCATCGAATAGCCCTCGGGCGTGGCAATCTCCTGGTACCCCACGACGTTCTGGGATTCTATGCCGCCGGCGGACGCCACTGCCCCGCAGAGCGGGGGGAATGCGGCGAATCATGCGGATGCGCCCCGGCGTTGAATTTGCGCGCGTTTCGCGTTGACAAGTGGCGATGGAAGGAGTAGACTACGCACTCGTTTCTGCAAGCAGGGACGCTCGTGAAAATGAAAATGGCTGTCCAGATCGGTCGTCGGTGGTGGCGGAGCGGATTTCGATCCGCCCCGTTTGCGCTGTTGCACACCGGAAGATAGCCGGCACGCCACACGGGTTTCACGACTGAAGAACGCGGATCGCATCAATCGGAGCGGTCCGCGTTTTCTGTTTTCACCACACAGGAAGAACCATCCCCACAAGAAGGATCATTGGCTGTTTACAGACAGAAGGAGCATATGATGCAAGGCAAATCGACACAGGAGATGAAGCCGCTCGGGCACTTCGGCCCATACGGCGGGCAGTATGTCGCCGAAACGCTGATGGGGCCGCTGCGCGAGCTTGCGGCGGCCTATGACGCGGCGAAGGCGGACCCGGCGTTCAGGCGGGAATTCGACGAGATATTGCGCGACTACGTCGGGCGCGAATCGCCCATCACGGTCTGCCGCCGCCTCTCCGCCCGCCTGGGCGGCGCGACGATCGTCCTCAAGCGAGAGGATCTGAACCACACGGGCGCGCACAAGGTGAACAACACCGTCGGGCAGGCCCTGCTGGCGAGGCGAATGGGCAAGAAGAGGCTCATCGCGGAGACGGGGGCCGGGATGCACGGCGTGGCGACGGCGACGGTGGCGGCGCTGTTTGGACTTCCGTGCGACGTCTACATGGGCGCGGTGGACGTGGCGCGGCAGGCGCCGAACGTCCAGCGGATGCGGATGCTCGGCGCAACCGTCCACGCCGTGGAGGAGGGGAGCGCGACGCTGAAGGACGCGATGAACGAGGCGCTGCGCGACTGGGTGGCGAACTGCGACGACACGTTCTACGTGATCGGCACCGTGGCGGGTCCCTATCCCTACCCTGGCATGGTGCGCGACTTCCAGCGCGTCGTCGGCGACGAGGCGCGGCGGCAGTGTCTGGCGAAGTTCGGACGCCTTCCGGACCAGGCGATCGCCTGCGTCGGCGGCGGGTCGAACGCGATGGGCCTTTTCGCGGGCTTTCTCGACGACCGGGGCGTCCGCCTCGTCGGCGTGGAGGCGGCAGGGCGGGGACTCGCCTCCGGGGAACACGCGGCCTCGATAAACGGCGGTCGCATCGGCGTCCTCCACGGCGCGAAGACGATGCTCATCCAGACGCCGGAGGGGAACGTCGTGGACACGTATTCCGTCTCCGCCGGACTTGACTACCCCGGCGTCGGGCCTGAGCACTGCCATCTCCACGACATAGGGCGGGCGGAGTACGTGACGATCGGGGACGACGAGGCCATCGCCGCCTTCGACGCGCTCTGCCGCTTCGAGGGCATAATACCCGCGCTTGAATCGAGCCACGCCCTCGCAGAGGCGATCAGGCGCGCGCCGCATCTGCCGAAGGAGACGATTCTTCTCGTCAACCTGTCGGGCCGCGGGGACAAGGACATGGACAGCGTCGTCGCCTACAAGAGGAACAGAAAGGAAAACGCGAGATGAAGCGTGAAATGGAACATGAAATGAAGCGTGAAATGAAAATGGGCAACCGCATCTCAAACGCCTTTGCGCGGGCGAAGGCCGAAAACCGCGCAGCATTCATCGCCTACCTCACAATGGGCAGCCCGACGCCGGAGACGAGCGAGGCGGCGGTGGACGACCTTGTCGCGGGCGGCGCGGACGTCGTCGAATTCGGCGTCCCGTTCTCCGACCCGTTCGCCGACGGCGCCGTAATCAGGTCCGCGGCCTACAGGGCGCTGGCGCAGGGCGTCTCGCTGGAGGGCGTACTGGAAATGGCCGGACGCCTCCGCGCACGGCATTCGGACGTCGCATTCGTCCTCTTCTCCTACTACAATCCCATCTTCTCGATGGGGCTGGAGGCGTTTGCTGACAAGGCGGCGGCGGCGGGAATCGATGCCGTGCTCGTCGTGGACCTGCCGCTGGAGGAGCGCGGGGAACTGCTTGAGGCGCTTCGTCCGCGCGGACTTGCCATCGTCCCGCTTATCGCGCCGAACACCCCGCTCGACCGCGTCGAGGCGAGCGCCGAGGGGATTGGCGACAGTTTCCTCTACGTGATGACCGTGAAGGGCGTGACCGGCGAGCGGGCGGAACTGCCGTCCGGACTTGCGGAACGCCTAAAAGAGGTTCGCGCGCGCGTGAGCGTTCCTGTCGCCGCCGGGTTCGGTATTTCAACCCGCGAGCAGGCGGATGCGGTGGGGCGTTGCGCGGACGGCTTCATCGTTGGTTCGGCGTTCGTGAGGAGGCTTGCCGAAGGGGGGCGGCTGACGGCGCCGCTGCTGGGGTAGGCGATGAAGACTGAACTCAAGGTCTGCGGCGTGAACGACGGCGCGTTCGCGGCCGAGGCGGAGCGCCTTGGCGTGGACTACCTGGGGTTCGTCTTCGCGCCGGGAACGCCGCGGGCGGTGACGCCGGGGCGGGCGGCGGCAATCATGCGGCGGCTTCGCGGGCGGGCGAAGAGGGTGGGCGTGTTCGTGGACGACGCGCCCGTCGCCGTCCTGCGAGTAGTCCGGACGCTGGGGCTGGACGTCGTGCAGCTGCACCGGCGGGCGACGGCGGCGGATGTCGCGGCGCTGCGCCGGGCGGGGGTGGAGGTCTGGGCGCTTGCGGGCGGGGCGCCGGGGGACGGGGTGGTGTTCGACTCGTCCCACGGCGACGGCGAGGCGGTGTTCCGACCGGGGGCTTGGAAGGGCGCGAAAATCGTCGTCGCGGGCGGCATTTCTGTTGGAAATATAGAAAAAGCGATGGAATTCGCGCCAGACGTGATAGATGTGTCGGGTTCGCTTGAATCCGCGCCTGGGGTCAAGTCCGTTCCGCACCTGCGCGCCTTCGTCTCCGCGTTCTCCGCACTCGCAGATTCTCCCTCCTTTTGATATAATACTGCACCATGAAAACGAGCAACAAAGGCCGCATGGGCGGCTACAACTGCGTTGTCTGCGTCAAGCAGGTGCCTGATACGCAGAAGGTGACCGGAGAGGCGATGAAGCCTGACGGCACGGTGAACCGCGCGGCGCTGCCGGCGATTTTCAATCCGGACGACCGGAATGCGCTTGAGGCGGCGCTTGCCGTCCGCGAGGCGCATGGCGGCACGGTGACGGTCGTCACGATGGGGCTTCCGTCGGCGTGCAACGTCCTGCGCGCGGCTCTCATGTGCGGGGCGGACAGGGCGTATTTGCTGACCGACCGCCAGGCGGCGGGGTCGGACACGCTGGCCACCAGCTATATCCTTTCCCAGGCGGTGAAGTCGTTCAACCCCGACCTCGTGTTCTGCGGGCGCCAGGCGATCGACGGCGACACGGCCCAGACGGGACCGCAGATTGGCGAGAAGCTCGACTGCGCGGTCGTGACCTACCTCCACAAACTCGATATGGACGGCGACTTCGCGGTTGCCGAGCGCGACATCGGGACGGGCGTGGAGACGTGCCGCGCCAAGCTGCCCGCGCTCTTCACGGTCACCGACAAGTTCGGCGAGCTTCGCCCCGTGCGCGTGCGCCTGGCGATGAAGTACAAGAACGCCCGCTGCGCGCTTGAAGTGCAGAACGCAGTCCGCGCGGCGCTTGGCGCGGACGCCGCGCCCGAGGCGGTGGCGGACGAGGTGGCGAAGCGCGTTGCCGCGCTGGAGGCGAAGGGGCTTCTGATCGGCCAGCTCTCATGCGCGGACGTCGGGTGCGAGGCGGACCGCTGCGGCTTCGCGGGCAGTCCCACGTCTGTGGCCGCGATCCAGTCCGTGGTCCTGACCGGAGGCGCCTACAGGGAATACGGCGTCGACGAGGAGAGCATCGGGCAGCTCGTCGGGTCGCTCATTGCCGAACACACCATCGGGTAAGGAGAGAATTTCATGGCAACTGACAGAAGCAAGGGCGAGGTCTGGGTCTTCGCCGAACAGGAAGACGGCCAGTTGAGCGAAGTCCCGCTGGAACTTCTCGGCAAGGGGCGGGAGCTTGCGGACAGGCTTGGCGTCCCGCTGGCGGCGGTTCTTCTCGGCTCCGGCGTCGAGCCGCTCGCCGCGAAGCTCTTCGAGTATGGCGCGGACAAGGTGCATCTGGTGGACGGCCCCGGGCTGAAGGTCTTCCGCAACAAGGCCTACCGCCATGCGCTGGTGGAGACGATCAGGGAGGCCGCTCCGCAGATCGTCCTCTTCGGCGCGACGCATCTCGGACGCGACCTGGCGCCGTCCGTCGCCTCGGCCCTGCGCTGCGGTCTGACGGCCGACTGCACGGACCTGCTGATCGACGGCTTCCGCGACGCGAAGACGAAGGAGGAGTTCGCGAACGTGCTGCTCCAGCGCCGTCCGGCGTTCGGCGGCAACATCCTGGCGACGATCGTCAACCCGCGCAACTGGCCGCAGATGGCGACCGTGCGCGAAGGCGTGATGAAGCCGCTTGCGCCCGTGGCGGGCCGCGCGGGCGAGATTGTCCGGCACGACTCGCATCTCGCGGGCGTGGACATCCCGGTGGAGGTGCTTGAGATCGTCCGCCGCCATTCGACGATCAACCTGAAGGGCGCCCGCATCATCGTGGCGGGCGGCGCGGGCGTCGGCTCGAAGGAGAACTTCAAGTTGCTCCACGAGCTTGCGGAGCTGCTGGGCGGCGCCGTCGGCGGCAGCCGCGCGGCGGTGGATCTGGGCTACTGCGAGCACGAGCGGCAGATCGGGCAGACTGGCGTGACAGTCCGTCCGGCGCTGTTCATCTCGTGCGGCATCTCCGGCGCGGTTCAGCATCTCGCCGGAATGCAGGATTCGGCGAAGATAATCGCGATCAACACGGACCGCGACGCGCCGATATTCTCGGTGGCGCACTACGGCATCGTCGGCGACCTGAACGTCGTCATCCCCCGTCTGATCAAGGCCGTCAAGGCGCAGGCCCGGTAAGGAGCGTATTCAAATGGCAAATTTCTACAAGGACAATCCCGACATCGCCGAACTGATAGACGCCCTTGACCTCTCGGAGGTGGCGCGTCTGCGCGAAGAGGACTTCAGGTTCGCGAAGGAATACGACTTCGCGCCGGAAAGCTCCGCCGAGGCGATCGACAACTACAAGCGTGCGCTCGACGTCTGCGGCGACATTGCCGGGAGCCGCATCGCGCAGACCGCGGAGGAGACGGACAAGGTCGGCAACGTCCTGAACGAGGACGGCACCGTGACGTACGCGCCCGGCATCCGCCTTGCGCTTGACCTCTACGGGCAGTCCGGCCTCATGGGCGCCACGATCCCCTACTATCTCGGCGGTCTCAACATGCCCTGCACGATCCTCACCGCGCTCAACGACATCGTGAGCCGGGCGGACTGCGGCCTCATGAACATGTTCGGCCTTCAGGGCATCGCCGAGACGATCAACTCCTTCGCCTCCGAGGAAATCAAGAAGGAGTACGTCCCTGACCTCTGCGCCGGCAAGACGACCGGCGCGATGGTGCTTACCGAGCCGGACGCCGGCTCCGACCTCCAGAGCGTCAAGACGACCGCCTACCAGGACGAGAACGGCAACTGGTTCGTGAACGGCGTGAAGCGCTTCATCACGAACGGCTGCGGCGACGTGCTGCTGGTGCTCTGCCGCACGGAGCCCGGCACGACGAACGGCGCCGGCCTCTCCTGCCTTCTCGTCGAGAAGGGTCCCCACGTCAAGGTGCGCCGGCTTGAGCACAAGCTCGGCATCAACGGTTCGCCGACGTGCGAACTCGTCTTCACGGAAGCCCCCGCGAAGCTCATCGGCCAGCGCCGCCGCGGTCTCATCACGTACGTGATGGCGCTCATGAACGGCGCGCGCGTGGGCATTTCCGCGCAGGCGTGCGGCGTGGGCGAGGCCAGCTACCGCGCGGCCCGCGACTACGCGGCCAGCCGCAGGCAGTTCGGCGTGGCGATCGATGCTTTCCCCGCCATCCGCGAACTTCTCACGGACATGTACGTCGACCTTCAGGCCGCCCGCGCGCTTGCGTACTACGGCTCGAAGTGCGTCGACCTCGAAGGCGGCTACGCGCGCCTTGCCGACGAACAGAAGGGGAAGCCGGAGGGCATGGAGTTCCGCAAGGCGCTCAAGCGCTACGCGGGCTTCAACAAGATGCTCACGCCGATGGCGAAGTACTACGCCTCCGAAATGTCCATGCGCGCGTCGAACGGCGCGGTGTCCGTGCTGGGCGGCTCCGGGTACATGAAGGACTATCCGGTGGAGCGCTATCTGCGCGACGCGCGCATTACGACGATCTACGAGGGCACGTCGCAGCTCCAGGTGGTGGCGGCCATCGCCGGCGTGATGGGCGGGACGGTCCGCCCGGTGGTCGAGGACGTTCTGAAGGACGTCGACGTGCCGGCGGAACTCGCCTCGAAGAAAGACGAGGTCTTCGCGCTCGTCGCGGAACTTGAGGACGCGGTGGCGAAGGTCAGGGACAACCCGGCCGGCAAGGACTACCACGACCTCCACGCGCGCAAGCTCGTGGACGCGGCCATCGCCGCTATCGTCGGGGCTCTTTTCGTCAGACTCGCCGCGAAGAACCCGGCCAGGGCCGCGCAGCTCGACTACTGGCTCGCGACGCGCGGGCCGCGCAGCCGCGCGGAGCTTGCCATCGCGACGAGCGGCTACATGGCCTGCGTGACGGACTTCGAGAAGATCGCCCCCGCGGTCGTTCTCGCGGACTGACCCGCCGGCCACGTCCGCGGCGGAGAGATTTGCGGCGGCGGGCGTTTTTCTCCATGCCGCCGCCGTACGTCCCTGCACGTGTCCACGGATTCGTGCAGGGGCGTTTTTTGGCGGATCCGGCGCAGAGGCGTCCGTCCGCAACCGCATGGCGCGCGGCATGGAACGTTTTCGTCCAACTGTGGTATAATCCTCCATCATGTCCCATGGACGGTTCACTCCCGCTTGTAGGATTCTGCAGCTATGATTGACGTAAAAGAACTGATGGCGAAGGTCGGCAAGATCCGCATCCTCACCAACCGGCTGATCGACGACCAGCTGGCGGGCGACTACCATTCCACCTTCAAGGGGCAGGGAGTGGAGTTCGACGAGGTGCGCCCCTACGTGCCGGGCGACGACGTGCGCTCGATCGACTGGAACGTCACGGCGCGGACGGGCGAGCCGTTCATCAAGCGCTTCAGCGAGGAGCGCGAGCTGACGGTGATGTTTCTCGTGGACGTGTCCGGCTCGCAGTCGTACGGCAGCGTAGCGCGATCGAAGGCGGAACTCGCCGCCGAGGTGTCGTCCCTCCTTGCGCTCACCGCGATCCGCAACCAGGACAAGATCGGGCTCGTCCTCTTCTCCGACAGGATCGTCAAGTACATCCCGCCGCGCAAGGGACGCCAGAGCGTCATGCGCCTTGTGCGCGAAGTCCTGGCGGCGGAGGACGACGCGACGGGCGGAACGGACGTCGCGGGCGCCTTGCGTTTCCTCAACGGCGTCCAGAAGCGCCGCGCCGTGGTCTTTCTCGTGAGCGACTTCTTCGACCGCAACCCCGATGCCGAAAAGCTCCTCCGCGTCGCGGCGCGGAGGCACGACGTGATATGCGTCCCCGTCTCCGACCCGGCAGAATCGGAGCTGCCGGACGCAGGCCTTGCGGAACTCGAAGATCCGGAGACGGGAGAGCTTCTTCTCGTGGACACGGCGGACGCGGAGGTTCGCGCGCGGTTCGCCGCCGCGGCGAAGGAGGAGACGGAACGTCTGGAGCGCTTCTTCGCGCGCAACGGCGTCGACACCGTCCACGTGTCCACGGACCGTCCGTACATTCAGTCCATAAGGGCGCTGTTCAAGCGTCGCGCGGGAAAGAGATGAGCGGGAAGGAGATGAGAATGAAACTGTTGGATGTCCGCAGACCGTTAGGCGTTTGCGAAGTGCGAAGGGCGGCGCTGGCCCTGGCGTTCGCGGCCGCCGTTGCGCTCGTTCCCATCCTCTGCCCTGCCGCAGGGGACGCCGGGGACGGCGCGTCGTTCGACATAGGGCGCGAAGGCGTTTCGATAAACGTCCGGGCGGATTCCGGGAGGGTGGACGTCGGACGGAACTTCGACGTCGCCGTTACCGTCACGTCGCCGCCGGGGAAGACGGCGGTCGTCCCGGACCTGCGGGACCGGTTCGCCGGCTTCCGCGTCGCGGAGGATTTCGCGGAGGAGCCCGTCGTGGAGGCGGACGGCAGCAGGACGGCGGTGTCGCGCTGGCGGCTTGTCCCGGAACCGCTCGCGCGCCGGTACCGGCTTGCGCCGTTTGCGGTCATGGTTCTCTCCGACGCGGCGACGAACGGCGTCCGGGAGGAGACGTCGTTCTACACGCCGCCGGTCGTCTTCGCGCCGCCCGCCGCGCGCGAAAGCGTGACGGGGGACATGGAGATCGCGCCGAAGCGCGACCTTCCGCCGCTGAGCTGGAGACTGGTCGGAATCGCCGTCGCCGCCGTCGCCGTCATTGCGCTTCTCGCGTGGCTTGCATGGCTGGCGATCGGGAAGATACGCATGATGGTGAAGGTGCACATGATGAGTCCGATCGAGCGGGCGCTTTACGAACTGGGAGCGCTTTTGAAGAAGAACCTTCCCGGCCGCGGCTTCTACAAGGACTTCTACGTGGAGCTCACGATGGTCGTGCGCCGCTACATTGAACGGCGGCATTCAGTGAAGGCGCCGAATCTGACGACCGACGAATTTCTGCGCGCGGTGCAGGGCAATCCGGCGTTCAGCCCCTCCGTTGTCGCAGAACTCCGGCAGTTCCTTGAATCCGCCGACATGGTGAAGTTCGCCGGCGTGGAGGCGACGCCGGAGATGGCAGATTCCGCTACGGCCCGCGCGCGCGGGTATCTTGAGGCGGATGACAGGGCGAAGGCCGGAGGTGCGAAATGAGCTTTGCCTGGCCGCTGAGTTTCCTCTTTCTCGTCCCATTTGCCGTCGCGGCGTGGAGAATGCTGCGCCGGCCCGGCGTCCGTGACAGGGGCGGCATAAAGTTCGCCCCCGTGTTCCGCCTTCCCGCGAAGACCGCGGGATGGCGGGCGAAAGTCGCCGCGATCGCGCCGTGGCTGTTCCTTCTTGGGGTTCTCTCGCTCATAGTGGCGTCGGCGCGTCCGCGCACTTCGCTGTCGCGTGAACGGCGGAACGTCGAATCCATCGCGATTGCGATGACGATAGACGTCTCCGGGTCGATGGACGCCCTTGACCTTGCGCCGAAGGGCGCGTCCGTGGAGACGATGATGAAGTCCACCCGTCTCAACGTGGTCAAGGAAATGTTCAGGAAGTTCGTCGAGGCGCGTCCGGACGATCTTGTCGGACTCGTCACGTTCGGCGGATACGCCTCGTCGCGTTCGCCGCTGACCGCCGACCACGAGGCTCTTCTGCACGTGCTGGACGGAGTCGAGGTGCCGTCGGTGAACTACGACGCCAGCGGGCGTCCGATAGACCCCGACGAGACGAACACGGCCATCGGCGACGGGCTTGCGATGGCGCTCGCCCGGCTACGGAACGCAGAGCCGAAGACGAAGGTCGTAATCCTCCTTTCCGACGGCGTCTCCAACACGGGCGTCGTCGAGCCGGAGCAGGCCGCCGCCGCCGCCGAGAAGATGGGCATAAGGGTCTACACCATCGGCGTCGGAACGAACTCCGACCGGGTGCCTTTCCTGGGACGCACGATGTTCGGGCAGCTTGGCATAACGTACCACCGCATGACGTTCGACGAATCGCAGCTTAAGGCGATCGCGAAGAAGACGAACGCGCGCTATTTCGGCGTGCGCGACGCGAACGGGCTGAAGGCCGCGCTGGCGGAGATAGACTCCCTTGAGAAGACTCCCCTGGACAGGGACGTCTACCAGCGCTGGACAGAGTACTTCCCGCACTTCCTGCTTGCGGGCGCGATTCTCGTCTTCGCGGCGGTTTCGCTCCAGATGTCCGCCTCGCGACGCCTTGTCTGACCTCGTTCGCCTCCACGGAACTCTCATATGGAAATTCGCAGAATCACAGACTGGCTTGATGGCGTCCTGAAGGTCTCGGACTTCCCCGACGTCTCCAACAACGGCGTTCAGATATCAGGCGGCGGACGCGACGTCGGAAAGGTGGCGTTCGCAGTGGACGCGAGCCTCGCCAGCGTTCGGGCTGCGGCGCAGTCTCGCGCCGGACTTCTCGTCGTCCACCACGGCATATCGTGGGGCGGCGGAATCGCGCGGATAGTCGGCGGCACGTACGAGGTCGTCAAGACCGCGCTCGACGCCGGTCTCGCCCTCTATGCCGTGCATCTGCCGCTTGACGCGAACGAGGCCTATGGGAACAACTTCGAGCTTGCGCGCCATTTCGCCCTGGAGAGAATCGAGTCCGCGTTTGCGTGGCGTGGGCGCAAGATCGGCTGCACGGGCTTTCTGGCGGACGGCCGGAAGGTGGGGATATGCTCCGGCGGCGGCGGCGAGTTCGCCGTGGAGGCGAAGGAACTCGGCTGCGACCTCTTCGTGACGGGGGAGGCGAGCTGGGGCGAGACGATCGCCGCCGAAAACGCCGGAATGAAGATGGTCTGCGCGGGGCATTACGAGACGGAGACGTTCGGCGTCAGGGCGCTTGCGCGCGCGATGGGTGCGGAACTCGGCGTTGAGACGGTCTTCCTCCCGCGTTCGCCGGACGAGGATTTCACTCTGTCATTGTCCAATCTCTAACTCCGCCTTAACGTCAACGTGCTATAATCGGCGGGAACTTTCCAACGAGGAGAAACGAAAAATGGATCTGGCCAACGCAACGAACAGGATAGCCGCGCAGGGCGAACTGGTTTCAAAAATAAAGGACGAAGTCGGGAAGGTGGTCGTCGGGCAGGAGAGGCTTGTCGACCGTCTCGTCCTGGCGCTCGTGACGGACGGGCACATTCTTCTGGAAGGCGTCCCCGGCCTTGCGAAGACGCTCAGCGTCAACACGCTTGCGAAAGTCCTCGGCCTCGACTTCAAGCGCATCTCGTTCACGCCGGACCTTCTGCCGGCCGACGTCGTCGGCACGCTGATCTACTCGCCGAAGACGGGCGAGTTCTCCCCGAAGAAGGGTCCGGTCTTCACGAACCTCCTGCTGGCCGACGAAATCAACCGCGCCCCCGCGAAGGTGCAGAGCGCCCTGCTCGAGTCGATGCAGGAGAAGCAGGTCACGATCGGCGAGACGACGTACGCGCTTCCGAAGCCGTTTCTCGTCCTGGCCACGCAGAACCCGATCGAGCAGGAGGGGACGTACCCGCTGCCGGAGGCGCAGGTGGACCGCTTCATGTTCAAGTGCCTTGTCGAGACGCCGAGCCGCGATGACGAGCGGCGTATCATGCAGCGCTTCGCGCAGCAGGCGAAGGCGCCGGAGGTCTCCGCCGTCTGCACGATGGACGACATCGTCGCCCTGCGCGAGACGCTGAAGGAGGTCTACTGCGACGAGAAGGTGGGCGACTACATCCTCGACGTCGTCTTCGCCACGCGAGAGCCGGAGAGGACGAAGGGCCTTGAATCGCTGAAGGAGCAGATCCAGGTCGGCTGCTCGCCGCGCGCCACGCTCTGCCTGAACAAGGCGGCCCGCGCGAACGCGCTCCTGCACGGACGCGCCTACGCGACGCCGCAGGACGTGAAGGAAGTCGCGCACGACGTGCTGCGCCACCGCATCCTCCTCACGTACGAGGCCGAGGCCGAGAACGTCACGAGCGACAAGATCGTCGACAAGATCCTCTCCACAATCCCCGTCCCGTGACGCCTCCGCCGCCATCCATGCTCTCGGTTCGGGGACGGCAGCTCGCGCTTTGGCCGAATCTCGAATCTTCGCATTGCGACGTCTTTGCATCGCGACGCCATTCGTGCCGTGAAGACACTGCGCCGCGCCATGTGCGCGCGCAGGTCGATTTAGGCGACAGCCTTGTCTGCTGTAGCAGCTGGCCTGCCCCGACGGTCATCGTCTCCGACGGACCGTATGGGCTTGCCAGCTATCCTGGAGACCCTGCTTCGCCGGAAGGGCTGGCGGACTGCTACGAGCCATTTGCCAAAAAGTGGTACGAACTGTCGCTGCCGTCCACGACGCTGTGGTTCTGGAATTCAGAACAGGGATGGGCGAACTGCCATCGGATGCTCGAGGCCTGTGGGTGGGAGTTCCGCAACTGCCACATCTGGGACAAGGGGATTGCGCACGTCGCCGGAAACTGCAATACGCGGACGATCCGCAAGTATCCCGTAGTGACGGAGGTCTGTGCACAGTACGTGCGCAAGAACAGGCTTCTTTCCGGGGGCAGTCCGATGCCGATAAAGGAATGGCTGCGCTCTGAATGGAAGCGTTCGGGCCTGCCTTTCCGTCTGACGAACGAGGCCTGCGGCGTGAAGGACGCCGCCACGCGCAAGTACTTCGCCGCGGACGCCATGTGGTATTTTCCGCCGTCCGACGCATTCGTCGCAATCGCCGCCTATGCGAACCGCCATGGACGCGCAGAGGGACGTCCCTATTTTACGAAAGACGACGGAACTCCGTTTTCCGCCGACGAATGGGAATTGATGCGTGCGAAGTTCCATTGCGAGATTGGCGTGTCCAACGTCTGGCACTATCCGGCCGTGCGAGGGCGCGAGCGAATCAAGAAGGGCTCGGCGTGTCTGCACATGAACCAGAAACCGGTCGAACTTCTGATGCAGATAGTCAGGTCGTCTTCCGATCCTGGCGACGTGGTGTGGGAGCCGTTTGGCGGTCTATGTTCCGCATCCGTCGCGGCAGTCCGTATGGGGCGTTCCGCCTACGCCGCAGAACGGAATTCGGAATACCATGCCGCAGCTGAAAGGAGGCTGGATGAAGAACTCGCGTACTGTCAGGTTTGATCCTCCGCAACAGGCGTCTCCCTCTGCCGAATGGGAGCATTATGCGCTGTGGACTGGCGTTCGCGCCGCTCTTAAGGCGCTTCCCGCGTATTTCAGAAGCGAGACGTTCATCGAGGGCATTAGCGCAATTGACATTTTCACGCTAAACTCCGCACTGGGGGCGACGATTGAAAATCAGGTCGTGGATACGCTGAACACGATTCGGAACGTGTGGGACGTCAATGGACGCTATGGAACGTATGTCTTCCAGCGCCAGCCGCAGTCCTTCCCGGACGTTGTGCTGCGGAATCTTGCCGATGAAAGTGAAACGCCTCTCATCGGCATTGAACTGAAGGGATGGTATCTCCTTGCGAAAGAAGGCGAGCCAAGCCTTCGCTTCACGCAGACCGAAGCCGCCTGTGCGGACGCCGACATGATAATGGTCGTTCCATGGGCGTTGAGCAGCGTGATATCCGGACGTCCTAGAATCTACGAACCCTACATTGAATCCGCGAAATACGCCGCTCGCTATCGAAACCTCCACTGGAAGGCCATGCGCGGAAACGGCCCCAATGCGCAGATCGTCGTTCCAGCCGTTGCCGCGCCGTATCCGAAGAAGAGCGACGCCACTGCCGACTATCCGAAATCCGATCGCGGAGGCAATTTCGGCCGCATTGCGCGGACCGGAATGATGGACGAGTATCTCGACTTGATGCGGAAGCATCCCGTGTGCGGAATCAAGGCCGCATATTGGCTTGAGTTCTTCAAGATATTTCATCAGGATTCCACGGATGCGGAGATACAGGAGGCGTTGATGCGTCTGCGCGCAAAGGCCGAGGCCGTGGGCGATTCGCCCGCCCGCCGGAAACTGCTCGACATCATCCTTGCCTTTGAAACGCTTGCAGAGGCGAACTGAACGCACTGCAGCTGGCGCAATGGCGCTTTTACGATTTGAACGCAGTTGTCCGTTATGATAGAATTGCCGCCAAATGACACACGAAGAAACAGTACAGAAGATCAAGGAGACGATCGTCTCCGCGCTCGACCTCGAAGACCTGGTGGCGGACGACATAGAGACTGACGCGCCGCTCTTCGGAGACGGCCTCGGCCTCGACTCGATTGACGCCCTTGAACTCGGCATGGCCGTCAAGAAGGCGTTCGGAATCTCCTTTTCATCCAACCCGGCGGACAACAGAAAGGTCTTCCACTCTGTCGCGTCGCTTGCGGAATACGTCGAATCTCAGAATGGAGCGCAGTCATGACAGAAGCCGAAATCGAAAAGACGATAAAGGACATTCTCATCTCCGAATTCGAATGCCCGCCTGAAAAGCTCACGCCCGACGTCAACCTCTTCACCGACCTTGACCTCGATTCGATCGACGCCGTCGACCTCGTAGTCCGCCTCCAGCAGGAGACGAAGAAGAAGGTAGAGCCGGACGACTTCCGCCAGCTGCGCACTCTCTCCGACGTCGTCAAGGCGGTGGCGCGGCTCGTCAACGAAAACTAGGGCCGCTCCCGCAGTGTTCCGCATCCGGCGCATCTGGTCTCTTGCCGTCCTGGCGGCGTGCATCGCCGCCGCGCTCGTATTCAGGCGATTCGTCTTTGTGGCCTACTACCCGGTGGCCATGAGCGTGGCCGTCGCCGTAGGGTTCGGGCTTTCGCTTTTCAGAAAGCGCACGCTCTGCCACGAACTCGCAGAGCGCTTCATGCCCGGCGGGCTGATGCCGGACGGCGCGGAGACGTACTGCCGCAGGCTCACGGCGGCGTGGTGCGCGCTTCTTCTCTTCAACGCGGCGGTCGCGCTCTGGACGGTCTTCGGCCCGCGCTGGATCTGGATTCTCTGGAACTGCGCGCTGTCGTACGGAATGACGGGCGCGTTCCTTCTCACGGAAACCCTCTACCGCCGTCGGCGCTTCTCCGTTCCGTTCCATACCTCCGGCTCCACATCCAGTCCGAAGACCGTCGTCAAGTCGTTCGAGTCCCTTGCGCGCGAAGTCGCATTCCACCGCAAGGCCCTTGCGGAGGCTCTTGAATGCCGTCCGCTCTTCCTCTCAACCGTCGAGCCGCAGCACATGTACGGAACGCTCTGGACAAGGCTTCTGCCGCGCGCCGCCGGATGTCCCGTGGACGAAGACCTGATCTCCACGCCGGAGGAACTGCTTGAGAAGATGAAGTCCGCAAAGAGCGTCTTCATCGTGACGACGCCGACTTTCATCGACCGCTTCGCCGCATACGCCGCGCTCTACGACGTCCCGCGCAACTGCGTGGAGATGACGACGTCCGGCTCGCTTCTCTCCGCAAGGACGTCGGCGGACGCGAAGCGCATCTTCGGACGCGCCCCGCTTGAGATATTCGGCTCGACCGAGACCGGCGGCGTGGCCGTCCGCCGGCAGGACGCGGACGACCCGACGTCTGCGGAGTGGAAGGTTCTTCCCCCCGTCAGGGTCTCGTCCGTCGAGGACGGACGCCTTGTTGTCCGCTCTCCGTTCTCCTTCCGCCGCTCGTTCACGATGGGAGATGCGGTCGAGATGCTCCCCGGCGGACGTTCCTTCAAACTTCTCGGCCGGCGCGACCGCCTTGTGAAGATCGCCGGGCAGCGTCTGCACCTTCCCGAAATGGAGGATGTTGTCAAGTCGCTGCCGGACGTCGCGGACGCCGTGCTGTGCGAACTCGACGGCGCGCACGGACCCTGCCTCGGAGCGGTCGTCGTGCCGGCGGACGGGAATTGTCCGTCCGGCGACGAAAAGCGGCGCGCGGCGCGGACGCTGCGAAGCCGCCTCCTGCCGCTCTTTCCGCGCGGCGCGGCGCCGCGCCGCTTCCGCTTCGTGCGCGAACTGCCGAGAAACGCCCAGGGAAAGGTGCTGGCGATGGAACTGAAAAAACTTTTTGAAGGCGGGCTTGAGATCCCCGCGGTCTCCAACGTGTCCGAGGACGGGGACTCGTGGTCCGCCGACTTCGTCTTCGATTCGTCCGCGCAGTATTTCAGGGGGCATTTTCCCGGCATTCCCGTCCTTCCGGGCGTCGTGCAGCTGGGTGTTGCGCATCACTTCCTTGAGGCGTGGCTCGGACGCAGTGCGCGCCTGTCGTCCGTCCGGAAGATGAAGTTCACCCATGCGATCGTCCCTGGCGAGAAAGTGCGCTTCACGCTGAAGAGGACGGGTGCGGACGAATGGTCGTACGAATACAGAAAAGGAGACATGCCATGTTCAAGCGGCGTCATGTGCTTCTGATCGCGGCCATCGCCGCATCGGCCGCCTGGGCGGCGCCGTCGCTGGACGCGCTGCCGGATTCCGCGCGCGGAACGTTCGTCCAGCGCAAGACGCTGGCGGACGTCGACGTCACGCTCGTCTCCTCCGGCGCGTTCCGCTTCGAGAAGGGGCGGTTCTTCGAACTCCAGACGCTCAAGCCGGTCGTCACCGCGTTCACCGCCACGCCCACCAACTACACGATGACCGTGCGCGGGAAGTCCACGACGCGCCCGCTGGGAATGGACGTCTCCTCGTTCGAGAAGATTTTCGCCATAAGGGAAGTCGCGGAATTCGTCAGGAAGGTGGAGGTAGAGCCTGAGGACGCATTCCCGACCCGCGTCCGCGTCCTCTTCAAGAACGGCGACGTCCTTGAAATGCTGTTCACCCGCGACTGCGGACAGGACAGATGACGCCCTCTCCCGACACGCCCCCGCGCACTCCGCGCCCTCGCCTCGCCTTGCGTCTCCTCTTCGCCGGCCGCCTCGTCTTCGCGGCCGTCGCCGTCGCGTCCGCGGCGACCCTCGCCCTCCTCGCGCGCAACGGAGTGGAGACCGACCTCTACGGACTTCTCGACCCGGCGCGCCGCAGCGTGATGGCGAAGCTTGCCGACCGTTTGGGCGGACAGATGCGCGTTCTCGTGGAAGGCCCGTCATGGGACGCCCTGCGCGAACCGGTCTCCGAATTCCGTCGCCTCCTCGGCGAAGTCCCGCGCGTGTCGCTGAGCGACACCGTGCGCAGCTTGAAGGGATACACCGCCGGGCTGATGACCGACGACACGCGCCGGCTGCTCCTTGAAGGGCGCACTGCGGAAGTCGCGGAGCAGTCGCTCGCCATGCTCTATTTCGGCGTCCCGCCTCCGCTCTTCGGAACGAAGGACGACCCGTTCCTCCTGGCGGCAGACTACTTCGCCGGCCTTCAGCGGCAGGGCGGCGGCGCGGGATGGTCTCTGCGCGACGGCGAACTGTCGCTTGAAAGGGACGGCAGATGCCATGTCCTCCTTGTCGCGGAATGCGAACCGGGAGAGGCGGGGCGAAGGCGCGCGCGCGAAACGCTCGACGCCGCGATGCGATTAGATTCATCGGGCGAATCGCAATGCCGCGTGTACACCGGCGGCTCGCCGTTCCACGTGCTTGTCGCCACGGAATCGTCCAAAGGCGAAATCAACTTCCTTTCGACGCTTTCATTCGCGTTCGTTGCGCTGTTCGGATTCCTCCTCTTCCGTTCGCCGCGCTTCATCCTTCCGCTGACACTTGCGCTTGCGTCTTCGTTCCTTGTCGCCTCCGCGGCGGTCTTCGCCGCGTTCGGGCGTCCGCACGTGCTGACTTTCCTCTTCGGCACGTCGCTGATCGGACTTGGCGTGGACTACTCCTACCACGTGCTTTCGGCCGGCGGCGCGCGGCGCGTGCTCAAGGCGCTTTCGCTATCGCTTGCGACGACCATCGCGTGCTTCGTGCCGCTCTTCTTCTCGACCGTGTCCGTCCTGCACCAGATGGCGCTGTTCACCATTTCCGGGCTTGTTGCGGTCTTCGCGTTCGTCACGCTCTTCTCCCGCCGCTGCGGGACGGGTGCGGCCGCGGCTCCTGAACGTTCGCCGCGCTTTTCGCTGATGGGGAAACGCGCGTGGATTCTTCCGCTTGCGGTCATGGCGGTCTGCGGCGCCGGCGCGTTCCGCCTCCGGTTCGGGAACGACCCCGCCGCGTTCTACCGTCCGTCCCCGTTCCTTGCGGAGAGCGAGAGGCGCATCGCCGAACTGAACGGCGCCGCGGACTCCGCGTTCGTCCTTGTGGAAGGGGCGGACATGCAGTCCGCGCTTGAGTGCGAGGAGGCGCACGGCATTCGCGGGATGTCGGCGATAGTGCCGTCTCTGAAGCGTCAGCGCGAGAACGCGGAACTGGCGGAACGCCTCTTCGTCCGAGAGGGGACGAACTTCACCGCGCAGACGGGCATCCCCGTCGCCGCACCGACGCGGCATGGGGATGGTGGACTGCTCGATCCGGAGGCGATTGACGACCCGCTTCTGGCAAGGCTCGTTGGCGCGATGTCCGTCAGGACGGAAGACGGCGTCGTTCTTGTCTCTCCGCTTGGCGAGACGTCGGAGGCGGACGTCGCGGGCGTGGAGGGCGTGACCGCTTTCCGTCCGAAGCAGGCTCTCCTCGAACTCTTCGACGGCTATGCGGCGGAGACGAAGCGGCTTCTTGCCGTCTCGTACGTCGTCCTTGCGCTTATGCTTGCAGTCGTGTTCCGCCGCCGCTTCTTCCGCGTCCTCTGGCCCGTCGCCGCCGCCACCGTCTCAACGCTCGGCGTCATGGGCTGGTGCGGGACGACGCTGAACTTCTTCCACTTCCTCTGCTTCTTCCTCTTCGCGGGTCTTGGGCTTGACTATTCCATCTTCCATCTCGGAAAGCCGAACGCGGCTACGCGCCTCGCCGTTCGCTATTCTTTTCTCTCCAGTTTCGTCGGACTGGGAATGCTGGCGTTCACGTCCTTCGCCGTCACGCGCTCGATGGGCGTCACGCTGGCGCTCGGACTTGCTTTCGCCTATGCGTTCGCCGTCATGCGCGGGCCTGTCGGCGACGATGGCGCGGACGACGTTGGGACGGCTGGCGGGCGCGGGCCTGGCGGCGGATGGGCGTATCAGCCAGAGCAGAGCGCAGGACGCATTCGGATGCTCTTCATGTGGTACGCCTATGCCCTGCTGGGCAAGGGCTTCCTGAAGGCCCTGTGCGCGCCGGTGGTGGCGTTCATCTACCCGTTCGCGCGCCCGGCGCGCGCCGCCCTGCGCGGGTTCTACGCTGCGCTGTCGGATTTCACCGGACGCAAGACGCCCTGTTCGCACTGGCGGATGTTCAGGCACCTGCTCGGCTTCGCGTGGGCGCTGGCGGACAAGACGGACGCCTGCACGCTTGGGAAGAATCCGCCGAAGATGTCCGTGCGCGACGATGACGGCTGGCGTCTCTTCCACTCCCTCGTCGCCGCCGGGCGCGGCGCGTTCATCGTCTCCTCGCACGTCGGCTCTGTCGAAACCCTGCCGGCGCTCGCCCGGCAGACGGGTGTGACGCCGCCCCGCGTCCACGCCTTCCAGCAGCTGGGACACGATGCGGCGTTCACCCGGACGTTCATGTCGCACCTCGACCGCAGCCGCCTTGAGTTCCACGCAGTCGAGGACGTCGGCGTGGAGACCGCCGTGCAGATGCAGGAGGCCATCTTGCGCGGCGACCTCGTAGTCATGGCCGGCGATCGCGTCGGCGCGGACTCCACGCGATGGCTCGTGCACGACTTCCTGGGACGTCCCTGCCGCTGGCCGCTTGGAGTCTTCGCGTTCGCCCGCCTCATGGGCGCGCCCACGTTCGCCGTCATATGCTCGCGCACGGGGTGGAACGCATACGAGGTCTCGTTCCGGACGCTGTGGACGGGCGAGGGAAGCCGTCCGTCCGCCCGCGACCTTCTTTCGCGCTACGTTCCGTTCGTCGAGGCCGCAGTCTGCGAACGCCCGGACCGGTGGCATAACTTCTTCGACTTCTTCTCCTCGCCGCCGCGGCCGAGGACACAACCGAGCGGTCTCACGACCGGGCGTTTTCAGGGAGGGCGCGTGTCCTCGCGCGCCGCCAATGGCGAAACGGCGCGATGGGACGTCGCGCCCTGCCGATGAAACGGCGCAATGTCCAAGTTGCATGAAACCAGGTGGCATGATACAATATGGTTTCATGAAGAATGCGTCAATGAATCCTTTTCGATATGGCTGTGTTGTGAAGGGCAGCTTTTTCTGTCCGCGTCCGCTTCTGGAACGGGAATTGGCGCGGTTCATTGAAAGGGGGCAGAATGTCGTCGTCTACGGCGAACGGCGGATGGGCAAGACCTCTCTTGTGCATGAGACGGTTCGCAAGATGCGCGGTCGCCGGCTGCTTTACGTCGACTTGATGGGAATTGACGACGTTGCGGGATTCTGCCGCAGGGTCTTGACGGGGATTCGCGACCTTGACGGAAGGCTTGGGCTGCTGAAGAAGGCGTTGTCCCTGATTCCGCGGCTTCGTCCCGTTCTGTCCATTGACCCCGTGACCGGAGGGACTTCGTTTTCCCTGGATGCGCGAATGACGTCTGATCCATCTGCCGTGGAGGATGTCGTGTCCATGCTGGCGGCGACGGCGCGGAGAAGCGGTCTTGTCATTGTCTTCGACGAGTTTCAGGGGCTTCTTGAGATTTCGGGCTGCAACGAGGTTCTGGCGCTTCTGCGAAGTCGCATTCAGTTTCAGGACGATGTTCCTTACGTGTTCACTGGAAGCGTTCGCCACAAGATGATGGATCTGTTCGACAGTCCGTCAAGTCCGTTCTACAAGTCTGCGCTGTCGCTTTGCGTTGGGGAGATCGACGTCGACGACTTCACTCGCTTCATAAAGTCCCGATTTCAGGCGGGGGGAAGGCGGATTGACGAGACGCTGGTGCGCAAGGTCATTGAAGTTGCCTCCAACGTCCCCGGCGACGTGCAGGAACTTTGCGACGCGCTGTGGGAGACGACGTCGGATGTGCGTCCGATTGAGGTTTCCGACATCTCACGGGCGCTTCAGTTGGTCTACGTCCGTGAAGGCGAGAAATTCGAAACATGGTACGCGGCGCTGTCATCCGGCCAGTCCAGGATGCTTTCCGGCATCGCGCGGTTTGGCGGGGCTAACGTCCAGTCGAAGGACTTTCTATGCAAGGCCGGCGTCATGAACGCGGCGACGGCGAGAAAGGCCGTGATGAAGCTTGTCGACAGCGGCCTCCTTTATCGTTTCCGCTCCGAATACAGGTTCACCAGCACGTTTTTCAGGAATTGGCTGGTCGAGCGAAACTACTGACGCTCCGTGGAGTTTCGGGGTCTTTGAGTTTTTCGTCTCGAAGACTTCGAAACTCCCAGTGGCGAAACGGCGCGACGAGACGTCGCGCTGGGCGAACGTCGGTGCGTTCCCGGCACGTGCTGCATGGCATGCTTTCCCATGGCGTCCTTTCCCATTGCCTGGCGTCTTGTCCTGAAAACCGCCATCATGCCACGGTCCGCGGCCCCGCCGCCCCTAGGGGGCGGTTCTTTTCCCTTTTCCTTCTATGCCTCTCCTTCCGCTTCCCGTTTCTGTCCTTCTTCCTTTTCGACTCCCGCCTCCAGCCCCCTTTCGGACCTGTCCGCAGTGGTCCGGCATATGATGCGCTTTTCAGAAAACTTGAAAAGCCCCCTTGCGAAGTCCGGCGGAATCGTGTATACTATCTCTCGTTTTCACCTTTAGCCAGGATAGCACAGCTGGTAGTGCGGCTCATTCGTAATGAGCAGGTCGGGGGTTCGAATCCCTTTCCTGGCTCCATCCCAACCGAAGCGCGAGTTTTTTTTTGCGTAGAACGGTGGAACTTTTTTTTTCTCGCGTGCGTCGAGTGCGCAGGAGCGCGTCTCCCCTGAGATGGCGCAATTCAACGTCATTTGCGACTGATGAGATTGCGCATTTGGTGCATCTGCGCAATTCACCGCTGCCGGAGATTTTGCGCTTATCTTATTTCATGTTGCATTGTCCGCGGCGTTGTGATAGAATGCTTCTCGTTTTCATCGCAACAACAAGGTTTAGAAAAGATGGTCAAAATCAGAATGCGTCGCACGGGCTGCAAGAACCACGCGGCCTATCGTATCGTCGCGGCCGACGCCCGGTCGCCTCGTGACGGCAAGTTCCTTGAGATTCTCGGCTGGTACGACACGGCCATGAAGGAAAACAACTTCCAGATCGACCTCGCCCGCGTCGACGACTGGCTGGCGCACGGAGCGCAGCCGTCCGCCACGGTCGCGTCGCTCATCCGCCGCGCCCGCAATCCGGAGCTCAAGCCGCACCATGCGCGCAAGACCCGGAAGGAAACGAAGTAAGAAAGGGGCTAGGGCATCATGGGCATCAAGATTCTGGACAAGATCAACGCGGAGCAGACGGCGCGTCGCGCCGAGAGGAACTTCCCCGAGTTCCACACGGGGGACACGGTTCGCGTCTCCATCCGCATCAAGGAAAACGACGGCAAGACGCGTCTTCAGGACTTCGAGGGAAAGGTGCTGGCGATTGACAACGGCAGCCTTCCTTCGGCGAACTTTACCGTTTCGCGCGACACGTACGGCGTCCGCGTCGAGAAGCTCTTCCCGTTCAACAGCCCGGCGGTCGAGAAAATCGTCGTGGTGAAGAGCAATCCCTCCCGCCGCGCCAAGCTCTACACGGAGCGTACGTTCTGCAGCCACAAGGCTGTCCGCAAGCTCGTCAAGCGCTAGTCGCCTGCCGGCGGGCCGCTGCCAAGGCCTCGATGCGCCATTGCATCGGGGCTTTTCTTTTTTCCCCCAATGCTTTCAATCGACATCATAACCGTCTTCCCCGAAATGTTCAGGGGGTTTCTGGGCGAAAGCATGATCGCCCGCGCCGTGCGGGCCGGCAAGGTGTTCGTCCGCACGGTGGACTTGCGCGACTTTTCGCGGGACCGGCGGCGGACGGTCGACGACAAGCCGTATTCCGGCGGCCCCGGGATGCTGCTCAAGCCGGACGTGTGGCATGGCGCGATCGAGACGTGCCTTGATTCCTTTCATCGTCCGTCCAACCCCGAGGCGCGGAACGCGAAGAGCCGCGTCGTGCTCACCACCCCGACGGGTCGCCGCTACGACCAGCGGATGGCGGCGGAGTTTTCGCGGGAGAGGCATGTCGTTTTCCTCTGCGGACACTACGAGGGCCTTGACGAGCGGGTGCGCAGGCTCGTCACGGACGAGGTCTCAATGGGCGATTTCGTCTTGACTGGCGGCGAGATTCCCGTCGCCGCGATGGTGGATTCCACAGTGCGCCTCATCCCCGGCGTCCTCGGCGGCGGAGCGTCCGCCACGGCGGACGAGTCGTTCGGCTCGGACGGCCTTCTCGAATCGCCGCAGTACACGCGCCCGCCGACGTTCCGCGGGATGTCCGTGCCGGGAGTGCTGCTTGACGGCAACCACGCCGCTGTTGCCGACTGGCGCCGCCGTCAGGCGGTCGACCTCACCAGCCGCCGCCGTCCGGACTTGCTTGAAATGGGCGGGACTTTCGCGAGCTGACGATGCGGACGCTCCTTGCATTCCTTCTTGGCCTTGCCGCGCTGCTTTGCGGAACGGGCGTCGCGGCGGCGGCGGGCCGTACGCCGGCGAAGCGTCCGTCGCGCCCCCAGGTCGTCGTCGTGCGCGCCGCTGCGTCGTGTCCGTCCTCCGAACGGCGGTACGCGGAGGCGATGGCGCGGCACGTGTCGCGCATCCTCTCCGAGAACGGGGTTTCAGCGGACGAGGCGGACGACCGGTCGCTTGATTCCGCCCTCTGGAATCGCCGTCTGGCGATTCTCGTCATGACGACGTCTCCCACTGCCGCGCAGATGGACGCGATGGTACGCTTTCGCCGCCGCGGCGGACGCTTCGTCGTCTTCTCGTCCGGTTCCACCGCCCTGGCGGACCTCATGGGAGTCAGGCTCGGGACATACCGGAAAGTCGCATACGGAGTCTGCGGGCAGGTCGTTTTCGCGGACGGCGTAGCGCCGGAACTGCCGCGTTCGTTCCGCCTTCCGGTACGTGGCCTCATGCCCGTCTTTCCCGTAAAAGGCCGTTCGCGGACGGCGGCGGAATGGTGTGGCGCGACTGGACGGCGGACTGCCGACGCCGCAGTCGTCCTTTCGGACGCCGGCTGGTGGGTGACGAGCGTCCTGCCGATGGACTGCGATGAAATTGCGAAGACGAAATTCATTCTCGCCATGGTCGGGCATTCCGCGCCCGGTTCGTGGAACGCCGCCGCATGGCGGGCGCGGCAGCAGACGCGGCGCATCGCGGACTGGAAGTATGCCAGCGCCCAGCGTCCGCGCCGCGACGAGATACACGCCGTGTGGGACCATTCCGGGCTGGGCCTTTATCCGGGGGACTGGCGTCGCACGATGGCGCTCCTTGCGAAGAACGGAATCACCGACCTCTTTGTGAACGTGGCGGGCGCCGGCTTTGCGCATTGCGCGTCCTCCGTTCTGCCAGGTTCCGAGATGCGGGGAGTGCATGGCGACCAGCTGGCGGACTGCCTCGCCGCCGCGCAGGGGACGGGCGTCCGCGTCCATGCGTGGGTCATGTGCTTCAACGGAACGCGCGCGTCGCCGTCCAGAAGGGCGGAGCTGAGGAGAAATGGCTGGCTGCTCAAGAACGCAAGCGGCGGGCAGACGGACTATCTAAACCCGTCAAGGGCGGACGTACGCGATCATATGCTGCGGGCGATAAGGGAGATCGCGACGCGCTACAAGGTGCATGGAATGCATCTCGACTTCGTGCGCTGGTACGAAAACGCCGCCGGCCGGCCGGCGACGGAGGCGGCGTGTCCCGTGACGGCGTTCGTCGCGTCCGTGCGCAGGGAACTCCGGGCGGAGCGTCCGAACGCCTGGCTGACCGCCGCCGTGCTGGGGTCATATCCGTCGTGCATCGACTCCGTCGGACAGGACTGGGGCGCCTGGCTGGACATGGGGTTGATAGACTACGCCGTGCCGATGAACTACACGGACGACATTGAGCGTCTGCGGACATATCTGGCGCGGCAATGCGCGACCCAGGCGCGCGCACCGCGCATCATCTGCGGAATAGGCGTGACGGCGAACGAATCGCGCCTTTCGCCTAGGCAGGTCGTGGACCAGATCAACCTCGCCCGCCGCCACGGACTTGCCGGCGTTGCGCTCTTCGACCTGGACGACGCGCTTGCGGCGCATTTTCTGCCGCTCCTCCGCCTCGGCCTTTTCGGACAGTGAAATCTAATCTCCTGCTGAAACGCGGAAAATCGCCATTGAAACGGATGCCTCGGGGATTGAGTGGTTAAGGGGCAAGTGGTTAAGTTTGCGGCGGACGAGGACGTTCGCGCTCCCCGGAGATCAAGTGGTTATGTGCAGGTCATGTGTCGGGCAGGCGCAACTTAACCACCTGACCACCTGTCCACCTGACCACTTAACCACTTAACCACTTAACCACTTAATGGTATACTGTCGGGCATGGAAGAACACGAGCCGAAGAGAATCGCATACGGCGTCATAAACTACGCCGAGCTCGTCCGCGAATGCCACTTCGTGGACAACACCGCCTACATCCGCGCGCTCGAGCGCGTGAAGACGCCCATCTTCCTGCGCCCGAAGCGCTTCGGCAAGTCGCTCTGGTGCTCCATGCTCGGCTACTACTACGACGTCAAGGAGAAGGCGAACTTCGCGGAGCTCTTCGGCAGGACGGACATAGGACGGCGTCCCACGCCGCTCGCGAACTCGTTCCTCGTGATCAAGTTCGACTTCTCGACGATCACCGTCGGGACGCTTGCGGAGATAGAGCGCGACTTCTTCGGACACGTGCGACTGCAGACGCAGACGTTCGCGAAGCGCTACGCAGACCTTGCCGACTGGTCTTCCGTGTTCGATGCGACGACGCCTTCCGCGATGATGGACGCCGTGCGCGGCGTTATTCGCGAGGTCGGTCTCCCGGCGCTGTACGCGATCGTGGACGAGTACGACAACTTCACGAACGAACTGGTGGTGTC
>CAYLRN010000020.1:0-56986 GCA_964386385.1 uncultured Lentisphaeraceae bacterium
TTTCTCCTTCTCCACCGTTGAAAGTGAATTTACAGACAATAGTTTACACTATCGAATTAACAAATTGAAGATTCATATTGCGTGGGATCGGATTGGTCTTGTGCCATGCGCCAGTAGTCTTATAGTAAAAACCATGCTTCACAGCTAATTCTATAACAGACTGTACCTTTATAAGGGACATAAAAACAATCATTGCCCCACGTTTTTTCATCACACGAGATGCCGCCTTGAAGAACTCGTCCATTTTAGACGTCCATTCAGAGGTCTTCAGCTGATCCCAACCAGAAACCGCAAAATGGTTTTCTCTCAATTTTCCCATGTTCGTTCCTCGACCTTTCATGAAAAGGCCAAGATTGTATGGCGGGTCGGTTAGAAGCAAGGAAACACTCGAGTCGGGAATGGTTCCCATATTTTCAACACAATCACCATTCAGCAATAGAGCATCCTTGTTTGACAAGAATCCATAATCCTGGCTTTCGGCGAAATGCTTTTTCATTTCTCCTCCTTCACCTCTTCCTTGGTATTATCATCTGGCACATAACTTACTATATCACCAATGTCGCAGCCAAGGACTTTACACATTTTCTCCAAGGTGGAAGTGTTGAGAGCTTCCCCCTTGGACAGCTTCGCAAACGTACCAGTTGACATACCTGCGGCAATACGAAGTTGCGTCTTCGTCATACCGGAATCAATCAGACGATGCCAAAGATTGTTGTAGTTCAGAGCCATAGGAATCCTATTATTGTCTCAATAATTAAGTTGTAATATATCATTTTCATGGCCGAAAAATCAAGTGTAAACTTCTATTTATTGAAGATGATTTCTATTTTTAAGAAAGTCATTTTTCATAATATGAATATGTGCTTTTGTCCACTTCGCCGCCATTTTACTCCAGAATTCAAAAAGGTTTTGATTCGCACTTCTTCTACTCTCTATCAATCCACGCCATCAGAAAATCGACCATTGCCCTCTGCCTATCGGGATAACGCAAGGGTCATCGCGAGTCCGGTATTTCGCGGCGGACGTACAACCTGCCGTGACGGCGCCAAACGAGTGTAGGCCATTCCGCTCGCGTCGGCAATCGTCCGGCAATGTATTTCGCTGATGCGCGGCCGCTGGCTTTGCCGGAGGACGTAGCGACAAACGGAAACGCATTGAAATTGAATTTGCAAATAAGGTTCAATAGATGATGAGTCAAGAAAGAAAATTTGTCCGCATCGAACCTCGGAACCTCGCCAAGCCTCCTGCCGAGCCGCGTGAGATGCTCCGCGAGGACTTCCCGCCTCACGCTCTTTCCGATCCATACGGTCGCGCAGTACGCGCTGGCCAGCACGGGCGACGCCATGTTGCGGATGCGCGAATACGTCATGACGCGGGCGTTCCGCGTCGAGGGCGCGGGTGAGCTTGTCGCGACGGCCAACGGCTCCCCGACAGACCTCGAAAGCTTTTCCTCCGACACGAAACGGCTTTTCGCGGGGCGCGCCACGGCTTCCTGCACGAGTTTGCAAACTCGTATAGGGGCGAACGCCCTGCCTGATGTTGAACATAAGGCGTCCGATGCCGTGCCGGATGCCGAAACGGCATGGCACGATCCGGAACGCCATTCGTTTTTCAGGCGTACTGCATTCGCAAAATGATATAATGCGTGTCGTCTGTCAGAAGAGGAATCCATGCAGTTTGACGATAGAGAAACGATCTGGAAAGAATGCGGCGAAGCCCCGAGCCATTTTCCGATGAGGTTGAATCGTGGGATTCCTGAAACTTGATTTATGGAATTGGAGACGTCATGAAGGCAAAGAAGAAGGGAATCAATAGTATTTCCGGTAAATCGGCAAGCCGCATTGTCCTCGTCGGAACGTACAAGGGCGACCAGTTGACGAAGTGGCGCGGATGGTACAACTATCCCATTTCGGACGATGACAAGATTGGTGCGGACGACGCGGCAAAAATAACGGAGCTTTGGCTTTTCAACGGCAAGAAGGATCAGCGCATCTACAAGGCGGAGTTTGTCGGCATCAAAACGCGCAAGGAACTGATTGACGATTTTGGCTATCTGGCCAAGGGCAAGGCGCACGGCGACAAGTATCTTCTCTTCAAGACGGACTTCAAGTATCAGCACAAGGGCGACGTTCCCGACGGCGCAGACCGCGTCATAATCCGCACGGCAGACTTTGCGACCGCGCCTAATGTGCGCAGGCAACTCAAGGCGTATCTCGAATCTTTCGATCGCAAAGACCCAGACCTTGCAAAGCGGCTTCCGACCATCCTCACCAAACTCCGCCCAGAGCAGTTGCGCGTTTGCGAAGCGGCGGTGCAGTTGTCGTTCTGGGATTTGCCGCAAATGAAGGTAGTATTAAAGCGAGAGTGCGACGAACGCATTGTTCAGCATGAACAGAATGTTTGCGCCCCTATCGCAGAATACAGTCGTGCCGCCGCCGCGCAACTGCGCAATGCGGCTGCAAATGAAAACAACGCGCCAATCCGGGTCGTTGAGCTTTTTGCTGGCGTTGGCGGTTTCCGTGTCGGTCTTGAGCGGGCGTCAAATCGTTTTGAAACGGTATGGAACAACCAATGGGAGCCGGCAACGAAGCGCCAGGATGCGTCAATCGTATATCAAAGTTGCTTTGGCATTGCGGGGCATTCCAACGATGACATTTCGACTGTTCCCGCCACACAGATACCGCAAGCCGATTTGCTTGTCGGTGGATTTCCGTGCCAAGACTACTCCGTGGCTACGACATTGAAGAACTCTGGCGGCATCGAGGGCAAGAAAGGCGTCTTGTGGTGGCAGATTCATCGCATTTTGCGTGACAGCGCAAACCCGCCGCCGTATCTTTTCCTTGAAAACGTCGATCGCCTGTTGAAGTCGCCCGCATCACAACGCGGCAGGGATTTTGCAATCATTCTTGCTTCGCTTTCGGATTTAGGCTATGCGGTTGAATGGCGTGTCATCAATGCTGCAGACTATGGTATGCCGCAACGTCGCCGACGTACATACATGGTCGCCTATCGCGAGGGGACGAGACTTGCCAACGAAGCAGGAGCGGCCATAGGCAATCCAACTGATTGGCTTGTGACGAATGGTGTTTTCGGCAAGGCGTTCGCGGCAAAAATGAAAGCCGGTACAACTCTTTCTGACTTCGACATACAAGGCACACTCGCAGAAGTAACTAAGGGGTTCAACAAGGACACCCCAAAGGCAAACCCCTTCAAGGACGCGGGGTTGATGATCGGCCGTCACGTGTGGACGCAAGAAGTCTCGCCAATTTACGAGGGTAAACGTCTTACGCTTGGCCACTTGATTGTTGACGAGCGGGATGTGCCGGAAGAGTTCTTCATAGATGAAAAAGCTCTTGAAGAGTGGAAGTATCTAAAGGGCCCGAAGTCCGAAATGCGCAAGACACCCGAAGGGTTTGAATACCATTACTCCGAGGGAGGCATGTCGTTCCCTGATTCGCTGGACAAGCCGTCTCGCACCATCATTACCGGCGAGGGAGGTTCGTCGCCATCACGTTTCAAGCATGTCATTCTTACGCCGAGTGGACGTTATCGCCGATTGATTCCATTGGAACTCGAACGGTTGAATATGTTTCCTGACAATCATACGCAAAATGCGTCGGATGGCAAACGCGCATTCTTGATGGGGAATGCGCTTGTCACTGGCATTGTCGAAAGAATTGGTCTTGTCTTAAAAGAGAGGATGTGAGCAATGTCAGCTGTATATGACAAAACTTCATCCACAAGCATTCTCGACCACGCGAGGAAGCTGCTCGGAAAGTCGATTCATGATTTGTACCCAAAGGCAGCTCCGTTGAATGCAGGCAAAGGCGGTCTTGGTCAATGTGTTGAAGTCTATCACTTTGGGTATGATATAAACGGCATAAGTGAGGCTGACTTTAGTGAAGCGGGCGTTGAGTTGAAATGCACACCGTTGAAGACTATCAAAGATGGCAGCATGGTGTCTAAGGAACGACTTGTTCTCAACATTATCAACTATCTTGAGGAATACGGCAAGAGTTTTGAGACAAGCAGTTTCATACGCAAAAACGCCTTGCTTCTGCTGATGTTCTATTTGCACGTTGCAGGCGTTGACAACCTAGACTTGATCTTCAAGATTATCAGACTTTGGAGAATCCCTGAAGAGGATCTTAAGATATTTATGGATGATTGGAACGTTATCCATGAGAAGATTGCCAAGGGGCTTGCGCATGAGCTGTCAGAAGGTGATACGCTATATCTTGCGGCTTGCGTGAAAGGCTCAAAAGGCGGGGCGAACAAGAAGCCGCAAAAGATCGGCGGTGTTCTTGCAGACCAACGAGCATATTCCATAAAGTCTGCTTATCTGAATCATGTAATCGTTGATTCCCTCTCGCACCCCGAAATGTTCGACGGCGTGACGATGACGGCGAAGCGGAAGAGCGCGATAGAGAGAAAGAAATTAGAGATAGGCAGCATAGTCAAGTCGGTCAAAGAATACGAAAAAGGCGAGACGTTTGAGCAATTGGTCGCACGAAGATTCAAGCCTTACATTGGAATGACTGTCGCCGAAATCGCCCAAAAACTCAAGGTCGAAATTTCGTCAAGCCCCAAGGCAGTGTCGTATTCTGTTTGCCGCGCAATTCTTGGCGTGAAGGAGCGGAGGATTGCGGAGTTTGAGAAAGCTGGCTTGCAGCTTAAGACCATACGGCTTGAATATAATGGAATCCTAAAAGAGGCGATGTCTTTTCAGACGATCAAGTACAGGGAAATTGTTGACGAGGAAGAATGGGAAGAGTCAGACTGGTACAACACGATAGCAGCGCGGAGATTTCTGTTTATCGTGTTTCGCAAAGTGAAAGGCGGCACATCAACTGACGCTGTTTTAGAAAGAATGCTTTTCTGGTCTATGTCGCGCAAGGACATTGACGCGGCAGAAGCGTTTTGGATTGACACACGCGACAAAGTGAGGGCGGGAGACTATACGCATTTTACCAAATCTGCAGAACATCCAATCTGCCATGTTCGTCCCAAGGCGAAGAACGCGGCGGATTTAACTGAAACGCCACAGGGAGGCAAGGCCAGGAAACTGAGTTATTGGCTTAATCGCAACTATGTCTTTAATATTGTAAGCGAGTGTCTGAAGAAATGAAAAAGATGTGTATCGAATCTCCCGATGACGCTGCCGCGTTGATTTGGGCGGCGTTGCCGAAGGTGCAGAAGGAAGAGCGCGTATTTGCGACAGTATAGTGAAGCGTTCAAACTGAAAGTCATGGAAGAACTCAGTGATGGGAAGTGGTAGACGGTGCCGGACGCTGCGATTGAGTGGTAGGGCTTCGCGAAGTACACCCTGATTCCGAGTTCCCGCTCCATCGCCGCCACGCGGGGCTGCGCATGGAAGGCGACGGGGTTCATTGTGTTCGCGCAAGCGGCTCTCGTGTCTGCGCAGACGGTTTTCGCCGCAGTTTAAATTGCATTTTACGATGGAAAAATTGGCGTTATGCAAGAAAAAAAAAACAATTTCTCTCTTGCAACGTCTTGCCTGAAATGGGAGAATTGGGTTGTTCTCCCATGTGCCGTTCGGGCGTCAGCGGGCCTGGCGGTCCGTCCCGGCGGTCGTGGGAGGCGGATTTCGGAACGGTCAAGGAGGCGTTGGATGCGAAACCTGATGATTGGGCTGGGTGTCGTGTGCGCTGTTCTGTGTGCGCCGGGAGCGCGGGCGGACGAGGTGGCGGACGCATCGGCGGCGGGCGGACTGCCGGAGGGCTGCGTTCCGGTCGAATACGTCCAGGGGTACGGGAACGGACGGATGGTCTTGGATGACTACGTTCCGCATCCGCAGACGGACTGCATCGAGGCCGTCTTCGAGTTGACGACGCTGGAGAACCAGGGGCTCTGGTGTTCGCGCGTGTCGAAATGGCTCAACAAGTCCTCATGGACAGCCTGGGTTCTTGCCGGCGGCATCCTGCGCTGCGACTACGACGTGGCGCGGGCGGCGTTTTCATGCAACAGGCCGCTGAAGACCGGCGTCAAGTACACGATTTCCGTCTCCAACTCCACCTGCCGCGTCAGCAACGGCTCCGCCGTCGACTACCAGAAGGTCGAATCCTTCACCAAGGCGGGCGGTCCGTTGATGCTCTTCGCCACCTACAATACGAACAGTCTTGAGGAGGTCGCTTACCATGGCGCTTACAGGCTCTACTCCTTCAAGGTCTGGCGCAGCGGGGAGCTTCTGCACGACTGCGCGCCGTATCGGAAGGACGCCAACAGGACGGTGGGGCTTTACGACCTCAAGGCCGGGCGCGACCTGAGCCGTTACGGAAGCGCGTTCATCGCGGGGCCGGACTGCGCGACGAATCTGTCCGTGCGGATCGCCGGGCTGGAGGTGGCTGGGGACGGCGCCGTTCCTCCGTCGCCGGTCGTGACGGACGGCGCGACCGGTCGGACGCTCGTCCAGGGGATGGACTACGAGGTCGACTACGTGCGGACGGGCGATGCGGACGTCGGGCGGGCGGTGGTGAAAAGCCGCGTGGGGAGCGGGGCCGCGGGCTGGAAGTCCGTCTGGTATCCAATCCGCAAAAAGGCGCCTGAGGGATGGACGCGGCTTGAATGGATCCAGGGGGACGGGCAGGCGAAGCTGTTGACGGACTACGTGCCGCGTCCGCAGACGGACGTCGTGTCGCTTGAATGGAGTTTCTCCGTCCTTGAGACCGTCGCGCTTGCGTGCGCCCGCGAAATAGCGAGTGGCGGACAGCGTTGCTGGGCGTTCCACGTCAATCCGCAGGGGGGCTACGGTCGCTTCGACTACGGTTCGACGATGCTGACGAAGGGATGCATCGGACCGTTCGCGCTTGACGCCCGGTACATGGTAACGCTCTCCAACAAGTGCGCAGTCGTCAGCAACGGCGATTCGTTCGAGAGCAATGCGGAAGAGGGTCTGGCGGAGGCGGGCGGGCCGCTGATGTTCTTCGGCTTCTACAAGGACGTGTCGATGACGGAGTTCAACACCGTCTCGCACCATCGGATGCACGGATGCGCGGTGCGGAGGTCGGGTGTTCCGTTGCACGACTGGATTCCTGCGCGGCGCGAGTCCGACGGACTGGTCACGCTGCTGGACCTTGTGACCGGCGAGGCGGTTGAGCCGATCGGCGACGGGGCGTTCATCGCGGGGCCGGAGTGTCCTGGCGACCTGGCCGTGCGCATCGGCGATGTCCCCGTGCAGACGTGGGACGGCAAGACGCCGTGCACGCCTGCGCTGGACGTCCGCGCCGCTGCGACGGGGCGCCGGCTGGCGGAGGGCGAGGACTACGAAGTTGTCTATTCCGGCAACGCGGCGGCGGGCGTCGCCACGGCGGCGGTGACGGGAATCGGCGACTGGGCGGGGATGTCCGCCACAGTGCCGTTCGCCGTCGTGAACGCGGTGCCGGCAGGGTACGTCCGTCTCGCCTACGTCCAGGGCGACGGCGCGTCGCGCCTCCTGACGGACTGGACGATCCGTCCGTGGACGGACCGCATCGAGGCCGAAGTCGAGTTGACGGAGAGATATCGCAACGCCGCGCTCTGGTGCGCGCGCGGGACGAAGACGAACGAACGCTCGTCGACCCTGTTCCAGCTGGTGGGCGGGAATTTCCGCAACGACTACGATTACGTTGCGCAGGATTTCGTGCACAACGCGGCGGACATTCGGACCGGACGGCGGTACCGGATTGTCTCCGCCAACGGGCGGCTGACGCTGGGCGGCGTGGCGGCGTCGACCGTATGGCCACATGAGGCGTTCACGGAGGCGGGCGGCCCTCTGATGCTGTTCGCGTCCTACGTCAACGGAACGGACAGCTCCGTCGCCTACCATTCCACGCACAGGCTATTCGAGTTCGCCATCTGGCGGGACGGCGTTCTGGCGCGGATGTACGTCCCCGTCAAGAACCCCGACGGCGTTGCGACGCTGTACGACGTCGTGCAGGGCGTGGAGCTGGCGCCGCTGGGGACGGGCGCGTTCATCGCGGGGCCGGCGAAGGCGGAGTTCGACCTCTTCGTGCGCAACCAGCCTTGGGACGGCGTGAAGGACGTGCGTCCGGCGGTCGCGGCGACGAACCGGACAACGGGCGCGGAGCTCGCGCGCGGCATCGAGTATCGCACGACTGCGGTCTGCGACGCGGAGGCGGGAATCGGCCGCGTGACGGCGACGGGCGTTGAGGACTCGTCCTACGCGGGGCAGGAGGCGACGGCGGACTTCGAGGTCTACCCGGCTCTGCCGGAGGGGTTCGAGCGGCTTGAGTGGATGCAGGGCGACGGGATGTCCGCCCTGCCGACGGCGTATCTGCCGAATCCGCAGACGGACAAGGTGCTGGTCGACTGGTCCGTGGACGATGAGGACATGGCGGGGTTCTTCTGCGCGAGGGACGCCGCCGCCGGAACGGGCTACTGGTCGTTCTGCCTTATGCCGGGGCCGCTGCAGGGCCGCTTCGACTACGACGCCAAGAGCGTCTGGATGTCAAACCGGAATTCCGCGATCGGCTGCGGCGCTCGCCACCGTCTCGTAGTCGACGGTGCGCGCGCGACGATGGAGAACGGATACGGCGAGGCGACGGCGGCGGCGGACGAGGCGTTCACGGCGGCCGGCGGCCGGATGTGCATTTTCGGATTCTACAACACGACGGAGGACAACATTACATCTCGGTCGCGCCTGCGCATCTACGACTTTAGGGTGTGGCGTTCGGGTGTTCTGCTGCACCGCTGGATTCCGGTACGCACCGACGCCGGCGTCATCACGTTGTACGACGCGGTGGACGGCGCGGCGCTTGTGCCTGACTGCCTTCCCGGCGGGTCGTTCCGCGCAGGGCCGGTCTGGCCGGTCGACCCGCCTCCGCCGCTCACGACCGTGATCATGTTCCGCTGACGGCGCGCGGGGTCCCCGATTCTCCGTCCCCCCGCTTTCTGCAAAATGATATAATGTGCGGCATGAGACAAGGGCAGATACCATACGGCGTGAAGGACTTCAGGCGGATTCGCATGGAGGACTTCTACTATGTCGACAAGACGGAGTACGTACGCCTGCTTGAGGACCGCGCGAACTTCATCTTCTTCGCGCGGCCGCGCCGCTTCGGCAAGTCCCTCCTCTGCGAGACGCTGCGTTGCTACTACGACGTCGCGGAGAAGGGGAACTTCGAACGGCTCTTCGGAGGTCTCGACATCGGACGGAATCCGACAGACCAGAGAAGCCGCTACTTCGTCCTGTCGTTCGACTTCTCCCGCGTCAACGCCTGCGTCGGCGCGACATGGGCGGACAAGTTCGAGTCGTACATGGACACGGCGGTCTGGAACGCCATAGAAAACCATCGGGCGCAGCTCTCCGCCATCACCGACGTCGACGGTCTCCTGCGGACGCCGGGGGCGGAGACGAAGTACAGCCGCCTCGTGGAATTCGTCCACCGCCTCGGACTCGGCGTATACGTGATCGTGGACGAGTACGACAACTTCACGAACGAGATCGTCTCCACCGCCGGGAAAGTCCCATATAAGGAGGTCACGCACGGCACGGGCTTCTACCGCGGCTGGTTCAAGCAGTTCAAGGCGACGTGCGACCGCATCTTCATGACCGGCGTCTCGCCCGTGACGATGGACGACCTCACGAGCGGATTCAACATCGCCACCAACGTCTCGCAGGAACCCGTGTTCAACGCGATGGTCGGGTTCACGGCGGACGAGACGCACCGTCTCTTCGAAGACTTCCAGGGGACTGGTCTTTTCTCCGGCGACGTCGAGCCGCATCTGCGCACTGTCGCGACGTGGTACGACAACTACTGCTTCGCGGAGGAGCGCGTCGGGAGCGAGACGCTCTACAACTGCGACATGGCGCTCTACTACCTGTCCAAGCTCGTCGCCACGGGCGCGTCGCCCAAGAAACTGGTGGACGCGAACATCCGGAGCGACTGGAAGAAACTCTCGGCGATTCTCGCCGCCCAGCGCCACGCGGAGACGTTCGACGGCGTCCTGCCGCTCACGGAGGAACTGGCCGACAGGGGGGAGGTCTCGTTTCCGCTCGTCGAGAGCTTCCCGGTCGAAGACATCCTGCAGGAGGAGAACTTCAAGTCGCTCTACTACTACTACGGAATCGTCACCATGTCGCGCTTCGTGCGCGGCGACCTCCAGTTCCGCGTCCCGAACGAGTGCGTCCGGCGGCAGATCTTCGACTACATGCGCGACGAGTACGCGAAGCGCCCGAACGCCGTCGACACGTCCGAGTTCATCGCGCGGTTCAACGCGTTCGCGTGGGACGGCGACTGGAAGGGCTTCCTCTCGTACCTCGCGGAGAAGTACCGCGACAACGGCTCGCCCCGCGACGGCATATGCGGCGAGGCGCGGATCAACGGCTACCTCCGCGCGTACCTCACGATGAAGAGCGTCTACGTGGTGAAGCCCGAACTATCCCATCCGTGCGGCTACTCCGACTACGCGCTCTTCCCGGACAGGACGCTGCCCGAGGGCTCCGTCCCGGAACGAAGCTACATCATCGAGATGAAGCACTCGCCCGCCGGCGCATCCGACGCCGACGTCGCGGCGAGGCACGAGGAGGCCGTGGCGCAGCTCCGCCGCTACGCCGCAGACCCGAACCTGCCCGCGCTCGCCGGCGGCACTCCCGTGCGCTTCATCTGCTACGAGTTCCGCGGCCGCGAGCTCGTGCGCCTTGAGGAGCTTGCCGATCTGGCGATTGGCTGAACGTCCGGGCGGAACCTGCGTCTCCGTCACGATGGGCTAGAGTGCTGTCATCGTGGCCGGAGGCATGGGCTTTTGGTGTCCGCGTAAGCGGTTTTCGCGTTCTTTCGTGTTTGCCACGCAGGGCCTTCCTGAAGATCAAGCGGTTAAGAGGCAAGGATGCGGTGCCGCATGAAATTTTTTCAGAAACTTCGCCGGGGCGGATTGACAAATGCGGCGCGAAATGCTAAAGCGCGCCTGTCCATCGGGAACGTCCATGGACGGAACTTGTGGCAAAGGAAACATGGAAATGTGCATAATTGCGAAAAAGTGGCATAAATCGGGGGGGGGGTGGGGCATTACACACTAGTTTCCCGATCCCTTCGCCTTTTTCGCGTCTTCCATGTCTTCCATCGTCGGCGCGGCTGGCCCTTCCGGGCCGCCGCGCCTCGTCGTTTTCATTCGCGGCCGTTCAGGCGCCTTGCCGGGGGTTTCGCGCAGGGCGACCACGGCCTGTTCGCGGGAACGCATGGCGCGTCGGGCGTGGGCGCTAATTCCGGGGGAGTGGGTTTGGAATCTGCCGTTTTCTGCCAATGGGAAGCGCGGCCGGCGGGTGCGCGAATTCCGGGGCGTGGCCTGCCAACGAGAAGCGCAGAGCGGCCCCGAAAATCAGAGTTTTGCACGGTCTCATCCGGCAAAAGGAGGAAACAGCATGAATGAACGGGAACATGGGCGACGGGCGGCGGCCCCGGGCGGGGCGCGTGCCGCCGCCGCATGTAGAAGGGCGTGCGCGCTGGCGTTCGCCGCGGCGCTGGCGCTGTCGGCGGCGGGCGCGGCGTCCACGGCGTACGACGGCACGTGGGAGGAGGCGTGGGACGATTCCGCCCGCCCGGGCGAGACTGTCGCGTCCGCGGCGATCGCAGAGGCGTCATCGGTAGGGCGCGACGTCTCGTCGCGCCGCCGTCGGGAGGGTCGCGCTCCTGCGCGACCGGAATGCGTCAGCGGACGCGCAGGAGCGCGTCCCTCCCATGGGGACGCCCCATCCGGCGGGGCGTCCCGCCCCGTCGACGGAACGGCGCGACGGGACGTCGCGCCCTACCGGATTTGCCATTCAGCGGACCATTCCCATGGCAACGGCGGATGAGGACGTCCGCCCACCTGGAACTTAATCACTTAACCCTTAACCACTTAATCCCATAGGGGCGTCCCGCCCCGCCGACGGAACGGCGCGACGGGACGTCGCGCCCTACCGTATTGGCCGTTCAGGCCTTTTTCAATCGCGTCGGCGGATGATGGGATCCGCCTCCCGATGAACGCCGGCAAGGTGCAACTTAACTGCTTAACCACTTAATCCCATAGGGGCGCCCCGCCGGATGACGGAACAGATGTCCGGCATTGCAACTTTCCCGATGCGGAATCTGCGCCTCTTTGTTGCATTCCTCCGCCGAATGGCGTATACTTTCCAAGACGCTTCAGTTGCGACATGACTGCGGCGCCGGCTGGTTTAGAATCGAAAGACGAGAAGACAGTACTATGATGGACAAGCGCTACGACGCCAAGGCCTGCGAGGCCAAATGGTATCCGATCTGGGAGAAGAACGGCTGTTTCCACGACGAGCCGGGATGCGGGAAGCCGTATTCCGTCGTCATTCCGCCGCCGAACGTCACGGGCATCCTCCACATGGGCCACGCCCTGAACCAGACGATCCAGGACGTGCTGGTGCGCTGGCATCGGATGTGCGGCGACAACGTGCTGTGGCTGCCCGGCACGGACCACGCGGGCATCGCCACGCAGAACGTCGTCGAGAAGGCCCTGCGCAAGGAGGGGAAGCGCCGCCAGGACCTCGGACGCGAGGCGTTCGTCGACCGCGTGTGGGAGTGGAAGAGGCAGTACGGCGGCACGATCGTCCACCAGCAGCGGATGCTCGGCAACTCCACCGACTGGCGGCGCGAGCGCTTCACGTTCGACGAGGGCTGCTCCAAGGCCGTCGCGAAGGTGTTCGCGCAGCTCTTCGACGAGGGGCTCATCTACAAGGGCAACTACATCGTCAACTGGTGTCCGCGCTGCGGCACGGCCCTGGCGAACGACGAGGTGGAGCACGAGGCGAACCACGGGCATCTCTGGTACGTGCGCTATCCCGTCGTAGGCAGCGCGAAGGGCGTGGCGGGCGAACTGAACGCGGACTACATCGTCGTCGCGACGACGCGCCCGGAGACGCTGCCGGGCGACACCGCGGTGGCCGTCAACCCGAAGGACGAGCGCTTCGCCGCGCTCGTCGGCAGGAAGGTCGTCCTCCCGCTCACGGGCCGCGAAATCCCCGTCCTGGCCGACGACTACGTGGAGAAGGAGTTCGGCACCGGCATCGTGAAGATCACGCCCGCGCACGACCCGAACGACTTCCTCGTCGGCAAGCGCCATGGGCTTGAGGAAATCAACATCATGACGGACGACGGCCGCATGAACGAGCTGGCCGGCGCGAAGTACCGCGGCATGGACCGCTTCGAGTGCCGCAAGGCGCTCGTTGCCGACCTTGAGGCCGGCGGCTTCCTCGACCGCGTCGAGGACTACGACAACCAGGTGGGGCACTGCTATCGCTGCAAGGAAGTCGTCGAGAGCCGCCTCTCCAAGCAGTGGTTCGTCAAGATGAAGCCGCTCGCCGAACCCGCCATCGAGGCGGTCAGGAACGGCAGCGTGAAGTTCGTCCCGGACCGCTGGTCGAAGATCTACTTCAACTGGATGAACAACATCCAGGACTGGTGCATCTCCCGCCAGCTCTGGTGGGGCCACCGCATCCCCGCCTACTACCTGCCCGCGGCGGAGGGCGAGGAGGCCAAATTCGTCGTCGCCGAGACCCCCGAACTCGCCCTTGAGAAGGCTCGGGCGATTCCAGGGTTCGAGACGGTGGAGATGAAGGACATCAGGCAGGACGAGGACGTGCTGGACACGTGGTTCAGCTCCTGGCTCTGGCCGTTCTCCACGCTCGGCTGGCCGGAGAAGACCGCGGACCTCGACTACTACTATCCGACGGCCGACCTCGTCACCGCCCAGGACATCATCTTCTTCTGGGTGGCGCGCATGATGATGGCCGGCATCCACTTCATGGGCCGCCCGCCGTTCGCGAACATCGTCATCCACGGCATCGTGCGCGACGCGCAGGGGCGCAAGATGTCGAAGTCCCTCGGCAACTCCCTCGACCCGCTGGAGCTCATCGACGCCTACTCCGCCGACGCACTGCGCTTCTCCCTCGCGCTCATCACGTCGCTTGAGTGCGACACGAAGGTGGACAAGTCCAAGTTCGAGATCGGGCGCAACTTCTGCACGAAGATCTGGAACGCCGCGCGCTTCATGCAGATGCAGGCGGAGGCGAACGGCTTCGACCTCGCTGCGGCCGCACCCATCGACGGCGCCGCCCTCTCGTCCGACGACCGCCACATGCTCATGGCCTGCGAAAAGGCCTGCGCGAAGGTGAACGACCTCCTCTCCAAGTACCGCATACAGGACGGCGCCCTGGCGGTCTACGACTTCTTCTGGACGCAGATCTGCGACTGGTACGTGGAGTACTCCAAGGACGCCCCCGACAAGGCCGCCGCATTCGCGATTCTGCGCGACGTCTTCTGGAAGGCCCTGCGCCTACTCCATCCCTACATGCCGTTCGTCACCGAGGAGGTAGCCCACCAGCTCGGCTTCCTCAAGGAGGACGAGACGATTCTCCGCGCGCCGTTCCCTGCTGGCTATTCGGACGCCGACCGCGCCGCGTGGGGTCTGACGGACGCCGTCTACGACTACGTCGAGGCCAAGCGCGAGACGATCACCTCCCTCCGCGCCCTCCGCGCCGAGTACAAGGTCAGCCCCGCCGCGTTCGTCAAGGTCACGATGCAGTGCCGGGACGAGGCGGTGGCCGCGCAGGTTCGGGCGGACGCCGAGACGCTTAAAAAGGCGTTCCGCGCCGAGAGCGTGGACGTCGTGACCGGCGCCGCGGAACTCGCCATGCCTGGCGCGCTCGGCAGGCTCGGCACCGTCTACCTCTCGCTCGAAGGCCTCGTCGACAAGGCCGCCGAGGCGAAGCGCGTCGCGGCCGAACTCGCCAAGGCGCAGGGCTTCGTCAAGTCGATCGACGCGAAGCTCGGCAACGCGAACTTCGTCGCCCACGCCCCCGCCGCGATCGTCGAGGGGCAGAAGGCGAAGCGCGCCGAACTCGAGGCGAAGATCTCGCAGCTCGAAAAGCTCGCCCGCCTCTTTGCCGAGTAGCGGACGCGCGGACAGGAGACAGGCGGCATGGAGAGGCTGAAGACAATCGGAGACGTGCTTCCGCCGAAAGACGCCGGGGGGCGTCCGACGCTCGGCGCGCTTTTGGACAACATGGTCGTCCCGCTCGCCATGCCGCTCGTCGGCAGTCCCGTTCTGAAGCCGCTGACGCGCGCCGACGCCCATGGATTCGAAATCCATCGTTCGTCGCTCGTCTTCCTGCTCGCGAAGTGCGCGGCCGAGCTCTATCCGCAGGCGACGTTCCGCGTCCGCCATTCGATCGGCCCCGCCCTCTGGTGCACGCTCGAGGGGAAGGACGCGCCGCCGCCGGACGAATGCGCGGCGACGCTCAAGTCCGCGCTCGAATCCGCCATCTCCGCGGACCTTCCCATCGCGGTCGAGCCGGTGACGTACAGGGAGGCATTCGACTTCTTCGGCAGGGCGGGGCGGCTGGACGAACTCCACCTCCTCAAGCACCGCAATCCGCCCATCGTCGTCCTCTCCCGCTGCGGCGACTTCAGGGCCCTCAACCAGACGCCCCTCGCGCCGCGCTCCGGGACGCTCGCGGGCGCATGGGACCTTCTGCCGGTGGACGACGGAATCGTGCTCAACGTGCCGACCGCGGCCCGTCCGGACGAAGTCGAGCCGCTCCCCTACGTCGAGCCGTACTTCAAGGTCTTCCGCCGCCAGAGCGCACGCACCCGCGTCACGGGCGTGGAGACCGTCGGCGACCTCAACCAGGCGATCCTCGAAAACCGCTTCGACGACCTCGTGCGGACCGTCGAGGCGATGCAGACGAAGGACCTCTCGCGCATCGCGGACGAAATAGCCGTCCGCCGCCCGCCGGTGCGCCTCGTCCTGATGGCCGGCCCCTCCTCCGCCGGCAAGACGACCACCGCCCGCCGGCTCGCGACGCAGCTGCGCGTCAACGGATTCAGCCCATGCGTCTTCTCCACGGACGACTATTTCGTCGGCGACGACCGCAACCCGCGCGACGAGCGGGGCCGCCTCGACTACGAGACCGTGGAGGCCGTCGACGTCGAACGGCTGGCCGCCGACCTCAACGCGCTCTTCGCCGGCCGCCCGGTCTGCCTCCGCAGGTTCGACTTCTTCAAGCACGACGGCTACGACTCCGCCGAGGAGACGGCGCTTCCGCCAAACGGCGTCGTAGTGCTTGAGGGAATCCACGCGCTCAACCCGCTTCTCACGCAGGGCGTGGACGACGCCGTCAAGTTCCGCGTCTACCTGAACGCGCTCACGCAGCTCGTCGTCGACAGCTGCAACCGCATCTCCGCCACCGACACGCGCCTCCTGCGCCGTCTCGTGCGCGACTTCAACTTCCGCGGCCGCTCGCCGCTCGCCACGTTCAGGCAGTGGGACAGCGTCGTCGCGGGCGAGAGGAAGTGGATCTACCCATATCAGGGCAAGGCGGATGCCGTCTTCAACTCGTCGCTCGACTACGAGCTTGCAGTCCTGAAGCCGTACGCCTCCCGCCTCCTGAACCAGGTGAAGCCGTGGCACGCGGAGTTCGCCGAGGCGCGGCGGCTCTCCGGGATCCTGCACAACGTGTCTATCGCCTCCGACCACGCCGTGCCGGGCAACTCCATTCTCCGCGAGACGATCGGCGGCAGCCAGCTGGAATACTAGTCCTGTTTCACGTCAGTCAAACGAAAGGGAAACGAAATGAAGAAGTGGATGATCGGACTGTGCGCGCTTGGCCTGGCCATGGGCGCGATGGCGGCAGCGGAAAAGCCGCGCCTCACGTCGCACCGCGGCGCCAGGGCGGAATTCGACGACAACGCCGTCGGCGGCTTCCGCAAGTGCCTTGAGATGGGCGTCACGCGCTTCGAGACGGACGTGCGCCTGACGAAGGACGGCGTTCTCGTAATCATGCACGACGACGACCCGAAGCGCACGACGACGTATTCCGGCGACAGGAAGATCAGGGACATGACGGCCGCGGAGGTGACGGCCCTCAAGCTGAAGAAGTCCGGCGAGAACGTCCCGACGATGCAGGACGTCGCCGACGTCTTCCGCGGACGCACCGACGTCTTCGTCGAGTGGGAGCTCAAGGAGGCCCCGCGCGGCGCCGCCGGCGAGGACTACTGCAACAAACTCTACAAGGTCGCCTCGGGCACGATGGAGAAGGGCACGTACATCTTCATCGGATTCAACGCGGACATCCTCCAGACGATGAAGCGCCTTCACCCCGACGCGCCGATCGGCCTCACCACCGGCCGCCCGCTGACGAAGGAGTTCGTCGACTTCGCCAAGGCCCGCGGGTTCTGCAGCGTCCAGCCCGGCTTCCGCGGCGCCACGAAGGAGCCGATAGACTACGCCCACGCCAACGGCATCGCCGTCGCCCTCTGGATGGTCAACCGCATCGAGGACTGGAAGACGGCGCGCGACCTCGGCGCCGACGCCGTGACGACCGACGTCCCGATGGACCTTCTCGGCAAGATAAGGCTCCTTCCGTAGCCAGCGGCGTGGCGTGAAAACGCGCAAGTCCATGAAAAACGCTGAAAACGCGCTTTTTCGCTTGCACGTCTCATGAAAAACCGCTAATCTATCATCGTTGCAAGGGACTTCCCCTTGCGTGAACTCGAAGGAAGCACCAGACATGGCAAAGAAAGAAAAAGTCCCGACCACCAAGAGTGGCATCATGGCCGCGCTCGCTGAAGCCGGCGGAATCACCAAGGCCCAGGCCGTCGCCGTCTACGAGCGCCTTCTCGCCCTCGCCTACGAAGGTGCGAGGCAGGAGGAGAAGGGCTTTGTCATTCCCGGCCTCGGCAAGCTCCTCATCAAGAAGCAGGGCAAGCGCAAGGTTCGCAATCCTCAGACGGGCGAGACGATCGTCAAGCCGGCGTGCAAGGTGGCGAAGTTCCGCCTCGCCAAGGCCGCCAAGGACGCCCTCGTCCCGCCGAAGCCCGCCAAGAAGTAGGGCGACTGCGGTTCGCACCGGCGCTCGTCGCCGGCGAAATGGCCGGGCATTCATCGTCTCGGCCATTTTTGCTTGCCTTTCACGGCGGTATTCTGATATGATTTACCCCGCTCGTCCAAAGTGGGCGGTCTGAATTTCATACATCTAAGGAGTCAAGACAATGAAGTGTTCCACAGCGGTGGCTATTGCCATGTGCGGCGCTCTCGCTTTCGCGGTCGCCGGGTGCAAGTATGACGACGTCGGCGCCGGCGTCGATGGCGGCGAGGTTGCCGTTTCCGATTCCAATCCGACCGACATCGAAGGCGATGTCGGCGGCGCGGGCGCCGGGGCCGGCGCGACGGACGTGGTTTCCGCTTCTGCCGTCGATCCGAACGCCGACAACGTGGGCCTTGAGAGCGCCACCGGCCTTCCGTTCGACCAGGACCCCAGCTTCACGCGCTGCACGGACGTGGACTTCGCCCCGGTCTACTTCGGCTTCGACGCCTCCAACCTCCAGCCGTCCGAACTGGCCAAGATCGAGGCCGTCGCCAAGGAACTCGCGGCCAAGCCGAACCGCGTCGTGATCGTCGAGGGCAACTGCGACGAGCGCGGCTCCAACGAGTACAACCTTTCGCTGGGCGACTTCCGTGCCGTCTCCATCCGCGACTATCTCGTCACGCTCGGCGTCGACGCCGCCCGCGTCCAGACGAAGAGCTACGGCGAGGAGAAGCCCGCCGTGACCGGCTCCGGCGAGAATGTCTGGCGGCTGAACCGCCGCGGCGAGTTCGCCGTCTTCCAGCACAAGTAGTCTGAAAACGACGACGGTCTAGATGTCGTTCGCGTTCATCATAGAATCGGTGAGTGGCACCGAGTGGCTTGTTCTGCTCGGCGTCATCCTCATCGTCGTCGGCCCGAAGAACCTGCCGGCCGCGGCGCGCAAGATGGGTCAGGTCATGTCCACGCTCCGCCGCGCGGCGGACGAGTTCAAGCGTCAGCTGATGACGATGGACCAGGAGATCACGAAGGCGGTTTCGGACGAGCCGTCTTCTTCGTCGTCCTCCTCTTCCACCGCGGACGGGTCAGGGGATTCCTCCTCTCAAGTCGATCCGGGCGAGCAGTCCGAGCCGTACGTCGATCCGTATCAGAGCGACAGCCCATATCCCGGGCATGAGGACTTCTACGACGAGACGCACTACGAGGACGGCTCGTCTCCCGTCGAGGCGCAGTCGGACGCTCCGTCGTCGTCCGACGCGGCGGCGGCGGATTCGTCCACGGGCGGACAGAAGACCGAAGCCGAACTGAACGCCGTCAAGATAACCGTGTCCTCCGCGTCCGCCGGTTCCAGAAAGCGCAAATGAACCTTCTTCCAGTTCTGAAGAATCCGGACGAGAGCAACGACCCGCCGCGTCCGTTCATGGAGCATCTGATCGCCCTGCGCGAATGCCTCATCAACGCCATGATCGCCTGGACGATCTGCTGCGTCGTCGCGGGCGTGTTCTCCCCAAACGTGATGGCGTGGCTCCAGGCTCCGGCCGACGCCCTCGTCAAGGCGGAGAAACTGCGCATCGTCAGCCTCAACCTCACCGGCGGATTCAGCCAGATAATGTCGATCGCCGTATGGGGCGGAACCGGGCTTAGCTTCCCGTTCGTGATGTACTTCGTCCTCCGCTTCATCTTCCCCGCCTTGACGAAGCGCGAGAAGGCGGCGATAATGTTCTTCCTCTCGGCGGGAACGGTGCTGTTCAGCTTCGGCGTCGTCTTCGCGTACGGACAGCTCGCCCCGAACGTCGTGCGCTTCTTCGACGTTCTGAACCACTGGCTCGGACTGAACGTCACGGAAATCCAGGTCGAGAACTATGTGCCGCTGATCATGAAGCTGATTCTCGCGTTCGGCCTCGTCTTCCAGATTCCGCTTCTTCTCTTCGTCCTGGGATGGATGGGCGTCATAACGTCCGAACAGCTTCGCGCCTGGCGTCGCTTCGCAATCGTAATGGCGTTCTTCCTCGGCATGGTGCTCACGCCGCCGGATGTCATGAGCCAAATAGTCATGGCCGTGCCGCTCATCCTTCTCTACGAACTGAGCATCCTCGGCGTCCGCTTCAAGGAGATGTGCACTCGCAAGGCGGACTCCGCCGCGTCCGCATCCGCCGCCCAGAAAGCAGACCGGAAGGCGATCGTCAAGGCCGACGCCCCGAAAAAGGAGGTCGAAGCCGGCAAGGGCGGCGGGCCAGCAAAGAGCGGCAAGGCGGAGAAGAAGGCCGGGAGGGCGGACAAGCGCAAAAAGGGCGGACGGCGCAAATAGCGCGCACAAGGAGCGACGATGTTCAGGATCGGATGCCATTTGAGCAGCGCCGGCGGCTACATGGCCATGGCGCAGACCGCCGAATCGATCGGCGCGAACGTTTTCCAGTTCTTCACGCGCAACCCGCGCGGCGGCGCCGCGAAGCCCGTAGACCCGCGCGACGCGGCGGCGTTCGCGTCCTTCGCCGCCGAAAGGGGAATCGGGCCTGCGCTGGCCCACGCCCCCTACACGCTCAACGCCGCATCCTCGGAGCAGCGGATTCGCGCTTTCGTCGAATCCACGATGGCTGACGACCTTCGCCGCCTAGAGCTGATTCCGGGCGGGATGTACAACCTCCATCCGGGCTCGCATGTCGGACAGGGCGCGGAAAAGGGCGTCGAGCTGATATCGGAGATGCTTGCGAAGATTCTCTCCGGCTTCGACGCGCCTCCGTCCACGACCGTTCTTCTCGAAACGATGTCCGGGAAGGGGACGGAGGTCGGCCGCACCTTCGAGGAGCTCCGCTCCATCATCGACCATACGGCGGATCTGCTGGGCGTCTCCGCCGATGTCTTCAACATGGGCGTCTGCCTTGACACCTGCCATGTCTGGGACGGCGGATACGACGTCGTGGACGACCTCGACGGCGTTCTCGCCGAGTTCGACCGGGTTCTCGGCATGGGACGCCTGAAAGCCGTCCACCTGAACGATTCGATGAACGTCCGTTCCGCCCGCAAGGACCGGCACGCCTGCATCGGCAAGGGGCGCATCGGCCTTGACGCGCTTGCGCGCGTCGTGAACCATCCTCTTCTGCGCGATCTGCCGTTCTATCTTGAAACCCCGAACGACCTTGACGGCTACCGCGCCGAAATCGCGCTCCTGAAGTCCCTCCGCGCCTAGCCGGCCGCCGCGGCGGCTTGTTTTCGCCGCGTGAGGGCGCGCGCTCTCCTTTCCTGTGAAAGCCATTGTCCGCATTTGTCAGATTTTCTTCCTTTCCGCCTTGACGGATGCGACGTTAAAGAGTAAACTGGCATACAAACTCGTACAAGGCGTGTGCCGAAGTGCGATTAGTTGAAGTGATCAAGAAGGATGCAAGAAGATGGATATCTATGTTGGTAACCTGGCTTACGCCACGACTGACGAAGGATTGAAGGCGGCTTTCGCGGCGTATGGCGAAGTTACCTCAGCGCGCGTGGTGGCCGATCGCATGACCGGCCGCTCAAAGGGTTTCGGCTTTGTCGAAATGCCCGACCCCGCTCAGGCTCAGGCGGCGATTGACGCCCTCAACGGCCAGCAGCTCGATGGTCGTCCGGTTCGTGTCAACGAATCCCAGCCCAAGCCGCGCGAAGAGCGTCGTGGCGGCGGCCGCGGCGGATTCGGCGGCGGCCGCGGTGGATTCGGCGGCGGCCGTCGTGGCGGCTATGACCGCGACCGCGGCTACGATCGCGACCGCGGCGACACCCGTTGGTAGTCCTTCGCGCACCGTGCGCGATTTGAAGATGGGCGTGGCAGTTTTTGCCGCGCCCATTTTTTTGACCGTTGGGGGACTGGTTTGCAGGATATTCGCCCGTCCGCTTCGTCACAGGCCTCTTTTATGGTATAATCAGCGGAACGGCGCGCACGTATGAGTTTGTTTTCATGCTGCGGCCGAACAAGGAAGAATGGAAATGAAGATTGTCTACAACGACGGCACTGTCGGAGAATGCCCCGACGACCAGAAGATCCACGTCCTGCGCCACAGCGCGGCGCACGTGATGGCGCAGGCCATCAGGCGTCTCTATCCACAGGCGCGCTTCGCCTACGGCCCCGCCACGGAGAAGGGGTTCTACTACGACGTGGACTTCGGCGACGCGACGGTTTCGGACGAGGACTTCCCGAAGATCGAGGCGGAGATGCAGAAGATCGTCAAGGAGCATCTGCCGTTCAAGGCGTACGTCCTCTCCCGCGAGGACTCGATCAGGCTCCTTGAGGAGCGCGGCGAGAAGTACAAGGTGGAGCACATCGGCGACCTGGCGCCGGACGCGAAGATCAGCTTCTTCCAGCAGGGCGACTACGTGGACATGTGCATCGGCCCGCACGTCGCCTACACGAACGCGATCAAGGCGTTCAAGCTGACCGGAATCGGCGGAGCCTACTGGAAGAACGACAGCGCGAACAAGATGCTCACGCGCATCAACGGCGTCGCGTTCGAGACGAAGGAGGAACTGGCCGAATACGAAAGGGCGCTTCAGGAGGCGCGCGAGCGCGACCACCGCAAGATAGGCAGGGAGATGGGGCTTTTCATGAACGACGACCTCGTCGGCAAGGGCCTTCCCATGTACCTTCCGAAGGGCTACCGCGTGTTCGAGCTGCTGGACGCCTACATCAAGGAGAAGGAGCGCAAGCTCGGCTACCACCACGTGATGACGCCGTGCGTGGGCACGGTGGACCTCTACAAGACCTCCGGGCACTGGGACCACTACAAGGAGAACATGTTCCCGGCGATGGAGGTGGAGGGGGAATCGTTCGTCCTGCGTCCGATGAACTGCCCGCACCACATGCGCATCTACGCGCGCAGGCCGCACTCGTACCGCGACCTGCCGCTGCGCATCGGCGAGGTGGCGCACGACTTCCGGTTCGAGTCCAGCGGCACCATCAAGGGCATCGAGCGCGCGCGCCACTTCTGCCAGAACGACGCGCACCTCTTCGTGACGCCGGAGCAGATCGAGCAGGAGGTTGCCGACGTCTGCCGCCTCATCTTCGAGGTGTACCGCGACTTCAACATCACCGACTACCGCTGCGTGCTCTCCCTGCGCGACCCCGCAGACAAGAAGAAGTACCATCCGGACGACGAGATGTGGAACAAGGCCGAGGACGCCCTGCGCCAGGTCTTGAAGGACCTCAAGATCGACTTCACCGAGGAAATCGGCGAGGCCGCGTTCTACGGCCCGAAGCTGGACGTGAACGTGAAGCCCGCCATCGGCGGCGAGTACACGCTTTCCACCTGCCAGCTGGACTTCTGCCTTCCGATGAAGTTCGACCTGAAGTACATAGACAAGGACAACAGGGAGCAGACGCCCGTCGTCCTGCACCGCGCCATCCTCGGATCGCTGGACCGCTTCATGGCCTATCTCATCGAGGAGACGAAGGGCCGCTTCCCGCTCTGGGTGGCGCCGCTCCAGGTCAAGGTGCTGCCCGTCTCCGAAAAGACCGTCCCCTACGCGAACGAGGTGAACGCCGCCCTCGAGGCCGCCGGCATCCGCTCCGAGGTCGATGCCTCCAACGAGAAGGTCGGCTACAAGATCCGCCGCGCCCGCATGGAGGACCGCGTGCCGTACCTCCTCGTTCTCGGCGAGCGCGAGGTCGAGGCCCGCGCGGTCTCCGCGCGCGACCGCGACACCGACCAGACCGAGACGATGCCGCTGGACGACTACGTCGCCCTGCTCAGGCGCCGCGTCGCCGAAAAGAGGTAATCCACGGACGGAACGGACATGGGCGACATTCCACGGCTGGCGTTGAAGGTGCTGAAGGCCTCCGGACTCTACTCCGACGAGGCCTTGCGGCGCATTGCGGGCAACCTTGCGCAGAACCCCGGCATGGGGCTTGCCGAGGCGGCGGTGAAGTTCGGCGGCGCAAGGGAGGCGGAGTTCCTGCAGAAGGTGGGCGCGACGCTGGGGTTCGGGTTCGTGGAGCTCGAGAAGACCCAGCCGCGCCCGGACGTCCTGCAGAAGCTCCCGGCGTCCGCGGTCTACCAGTTCAACGTCATGCCGGTGGGATTCTCCGGCGGCGAGCTCACCGTCGCGTCGAGCGACCCGTTCTCCACCGCCGCGGAGGACGGGCTCCGCCTCGCCGCCGGCTGTCCCGTCAAGATCGTCCTCTCGCCCTCCGAGGAGATCGACAAGGCGATCAAGAAGTTCTACGGCGTCGGCGCGGACGCGATCGAGCAGATGATCGAGGACGGCCGCTACGCCGTGGACGACGACGACGGCTCCATCTCCAAGATCGACGTCGGCGCCGAGGGCGAAGAGGCCTCCATCGTCAAGTTCGTGAACCGGATCATCATGGAGGCCGACCGCCAGGGCGCGACCGACATCCACATCGAGCCGCAGGAGACGGAGCTGCGCATCCGCTACCGTATCGACGGAATGCTCCACAAGGTGGACGTCCCGCCGCAGCTCAACCGCCTGAAGTCCGCCATCATCTCCCGCATCAAGGTCATGTCCAACCTCGACATCGCCGAGAAGCGTCTCCCCATGGACGGCCGCATCGGCATCCGCCTCGGCGGCGAAGACATCGACATCCGCGTCTCCACAATGCCCGGCGCCTGGGGCGAGTCCATCTCCCTGCGACTTCTCGCCAAGAGCGGAAGCTTCGTCAAGATGGCCGACCTCGGCTTCAACGACCGCGACTTCCGCGTCGTGGACAAGATCATCCGCCGCCCCAACGGCATCTTCCTCGTCACCGGCCCCACTGGCTCCGGCAAGTCCACCTCCCTCTACTCCTTCCTCCACGAGGTGAACACGATGGACGTGCGAATCCTCACGGCCGAGGACCCGATCGAATACCAGATGGACGGCATCATCCAGGTGCAGATGAACAAGGACATCGGCCTGGACTTCGCACGCACCCTGCGCGCGTTCCTGCGCCAGGACCCGGACAAGATCATGGTCGGCGAAATCCGCGACCGCGAGACGGCCGAAATCGCCATCAACGCCTCCCTCACCGGCCACATGGTCTTCTCCACCCTCCACACCAACACGGCGGCCGGCGCCTTCCCGCGCCTCACGGACATGGGCGTGGAGCCATTCCTCATCGCCTCCGCCGTCGCGGGCGTGATGGGCCAGCGCCTCTGCCGCCGCCTCTGCCCGAAATGCCGCTGCGAGGTCCCGCTGGACAGGAAGTGGTACGATCTTTCGTATCCGCCGGAAAGGGAGACGGTATTCGAGCCGGCCCCGGAGGGCTGCGATTCCTGCAGCAGGACCGGCTACAAGGGCCGCCGCGCCCTCTTCGAGGTCCTGGAGGTGGACGAGGACGTCGAGAGCGCGATCATCCGCCGCGCGAACGCCACCGAAATCCAGCACCTCTCCCTCCAGAAGGGCATGAAGACCCTGCGCGAGGACGGATGGTCGAAGGTCTTCAAGGGCGTGACGAGCGTCAACGAGATCCGCCGCGTGACGGAGGACGCGTAAAGGCGCCGCGGCTTCGCGGCGGAGACTGCCCATGCTGCGCTACGTTTTCAGACGCCTCCTCGAGCTGGTGCCGACGACGGTCGGGATCCTTGTGCTGACGTTCGTGCTGTTCCACGTCGTCGGCGGTTCCCCCGCCGAAGTGGTCCTCGGCAAGAACGCCACACGCGAGTCCATCGCCGCGTTCAACCACCGCTACGGCTACGACAAGCCTCTCCTCGCCAACTTCGAGAAGGGCGAGTCCCTCTTCGACTCGCAGTTCTTCCACTTCGTCGGCAACCTCGCCAAGGGCGACTTCGGGATTTCAACGGAATACGGCGAGCCGGTGGCGGCCGTCCTGAAGCGCGGCGTCGGCCCGTCGCTGTCGTTGACCGTGCCGATCCTGGTGGCGGGGACGGTGGTGGCGCTTTCGCTTGCGCTCCTCTGCGCGGCGTTTCGCGGCGGGTGGCTGGACAGGGGCGTCCTCGTGATGTCCACCGTCCTTATGAGCGTCAACTACGTCGTCTGGGTCCTCGCCGGCCAGTTCGTCTTCGCGTTCAAGCTGCGCCTCTTCCCGATCTGGGGATACGAGAGCGCGTTCTATCTCGTCCTGCCGGTGGCGATCGGCGTCCTGAGCTCCCTCGGCGTGGACGTGCGCTTCTTCCGCACCGCCATCCTCGACGAGATCTACAAGCCGTACGTCCGCACGGCGCGCGCGAAGGGGCTTTCCGGCCCGCGCATCCTGGTGGGGCACGTCCTGCGCAACTCGCTCATTCCGATCGTCACGTACGTCTCGCTCGCGATCCCGTATCTCTTCACCGGCTCGCTGATGCTGGAGTCCTTCTTCGGCATCCCCGGCCTTGGCAGCGTCTCGCTCAACGCGATACATTCGGCGGACATGGCGGTGGTCCGCGCCGTCGTCGTCCTCGGCGCCCTCCTCTACCAGGGCGTGAACCTTCTGACAGACCTCGCGTATGCGTGGCTCGACCCGAGAGTGAGGCTGGGATGATGGAGCTCTGGAGAAGACTGCGCCTCGGCGGAAAGCTCTGTCTGGCCGTCATTGCCGTCTATTTCGGCGTCGCCGTGTACGGAGAGGTCCAGTACCGCATGGCCCGTCTCCGCGATGCGACGCCGGCGTACAATGTCGTCTGCGAGGACGCGCGCTACCGGCCGCCCTCGTGGGAGCATCCGATGGGGACTGACAACCTCGGCCGCGACGTCGCGCAGCGCCTTGTGCAAGGCGCCCGCATCGCGTTCCACGTGGGGATAATGACGTCGCTCATCGCCATCCCGCTCGGCGTGTTCCTCGGCCTTGTCGGCGGCTACTTCGGCGGAAAGGCTGATTCCATTGTGGTGTGGCTCTGCGCGACGGTCGCGTCCATGCCCGGCCTCCTCTTCATACTCGCGATCTCCATGGTCGTCGGGCAGGGGCTTCTCGGCGTCTACATGGGCATAGGCCTGACGACGTGGGTGGGCGTGTGCCGCACGATCCGGGCGGAGGTCATCAAGCACCGCGACAGGGCGTACGTCCAGGCGGCGCGCGTCCTCGGCTACTCGCACGCGCGGATAATGTTCCGCCACGTCCTTCCGAACGTGGCGCACGTCATCCTCATCCAGTTCTCCATCCGCTTCCCAGGCGCCGTCGCCACGGAGGTGTTCATCTCCTTCCTCGGCATCGGCGTCCAGGGCGAGCCGAGCTGGGGGATAATGATAAACAACGCGCGCCTGCGCCTCTGGCAGGGCGTCTGGTGGGAGATGACTTTCGTGACGGCGGCCATCTTCACGCTCGTCCTGGTGTTCAACCATCTGGCGGACGAGCTTCGCGACCTTCTGGACCCCGCGCTCAGGAACGAGCGCGGGTGACGTCAACGGCAAAACGAAAGGGACGAACATGATGAACAAGAAGACCTGTTTCGCGCTTCTCTGCGCCCTGCTTTCCGCCATCTCCATCGCCGCCGTGCCGGAGGGATGGACCGACGACTTCGCCGCCGCGCAGAAGGCGGCCGCGAAGTCCGAAAAACCGATGGCCGTGCTCTTCACCGGCAGCGACTGGTGTCCGTGGTGCGTGAGGCTGGCGGACGAGATTCTCCTGAAGAAGGACTTCCGCAAGGCGGCCTCCAACGACTTCGTCTTCGTCTATCTCGACTATCCGAGCGACGAGTCGCAGCAGACCCCCGCGCGCCGCGCCGCGAACAGGGCTCTCCTTGAGAAGTACGGCGTCCGCGGCTTTCCGACGATTCTCGTGATGGACGCGAAGGGTTCCGTTCTCGGAAAGACCGGCTACCGCCGCACGTCCGCGAAGGAATACGCCGAACATCTGCGCTCGCTTTCGCGCCCCGTCTCTGAACCGAAGACGCCCGCCGTCCGTTGAAGCATACGATGGCGGAAACGGTAGACCTGTCGTCGATTTCGATCGACCCCGCGTGTGCGGCAAGACTTCCCGCGGCGTTCGCGCTGCGGAAATTCGTTTTGCCGCTTTCCGTCGTCGGCGGGAAGTTCTGCGTCGCGATGTCCGACCCGGACGACGCGCAGACCGTCGCTCTGGTCGCCCGCGAAGTGGGGATGGACGTATGTGCATACGGCGCAGACCAGGCGCAGCTGCGCGCCGAGCTTCTCCGCCTCTATGGCGAGAGGCGCGGCACGGCGCAGGCGGCGTCCGCGCCGGCAGACGACCCCGTATCCGCCGTCGACGGCGTCCTCCGCTCCGCCGCGCTGCGCCATGCGTCGGACGTCCACTTCGACCCGACGGGCGACGGGCTGCGCGTGCGCTTCCGGGCGGACGGCGAACTTGAGGACGTCACCGTCCTCCCGCTCGCGATGCAGGCCGCGGTGACGAGCCGCCTGAAGGTGATGGCCGGGCTTGACATCGCCGAGCGTCGGGCGCCGCAGGACGGCGGCTTCACCTGGCGCGCGCAGGGCGTCCGCGGCTTCGAGCCGCTGGACGTTCGCATGGCCACGCTTCCAGTCCGCCACGGCGAGCGCATCACCCTGCGCCTCCTTGAGACGGACGGCGGGCGCATGACGCTGGACGGCCTTGGATTCTCCGCCGAAGACCGCGCCGCGTTCGAGGGCGTACTCTCAAGTCCGCACGGACTCGTCCTGCTCACCGGCCCGACCGGCAGCGGAAAGACGACAACCCTCTACGCGGCGATACGCCTCCTCCTCGGCCGCCGCGCGCTCAACGTCCTCACCGTCGAGGATCCGATAGAGTACGAAATCCCGGGCGTCGCCCAGGCGGAGGTTGATTCCGCCGACAAGGTCAACTTCGAGAAGGCGCTCCGCTCGCTCCTCCGCCACGACCCGGACGTGATAATGATCGGCGAAATCCGCGACGCCCAGTCGCTCGACATAGCGGTCAAGGCCGCCCTCACGGGGCATCTCGTCCTTTCCACCCTGCACACGAACGACGCGACAAGCGCCGTGACGCGGCTGGAGGACATGGGGCTTGCTCCGCATCTCGTGGCCGCGACGCTGCGCCTTTCCGCCGCCCAGCGGCTCGTCCGCGCGCTTTGTCCGCACTGCCGCGCCGGCCGGGCGATGACGCCCGCCGAGGCCGCCGCGCTCGGCTTCGGCGACTGCGCGGACAAGACGGCCTTCTCGCCCGTCGGCTGCCTCCGCTGCGCAGGCCGCGGCTATCGCGGGCGCATGGGCCTCTTCGAGCTCTTCATGCCGGACCGCGAATGCGCGTCGATGATTTCCGCTTCGGCCCCGGAAACGGAGCTTCGCGCCTGGGCCGCCGGGAAGGGCATGAAGACGCTGATGGACGACGCGCGCGAAAAGTGCCTTCTTGGCGCGACGACCGCGGACGAGGCGGCGCGCGCAGTCGGAGGGGGTCTGTAGCCGTGCCGTTCTACTCGGCAACGGCGATGGACGCGAACGGAGTCCGGCAGACGTTTCTGCGAGAGGCGGATTCGCCGGACGAGCTTGCCGCGCAGCTCCGCGCCGAGAAGTTCCTCGTTGTCGGAATCGCCGTGGCGACGGGCCGCGGCGTCCTTCCCCCGGCGTTCCACCCCGCCTGGCTGCTGCCGATGACGTCGTTCGACGTCGAGATGGGCCTCAGGCAGATCTCCTCCATGCTCCACAGCGGCATTCCGCTTCTCTCGGCGCTGCAGACCGCCGACGAGCAGGGGCGCAACCCGCGCACCAGGCGCACGTGGCGCGACGTCCGCGACCGCATCGTGCAGGGTTCGGCGTTCGCCGATTCCATGGAGGCGCACCGCAGGAAGTTCGGCGAGATGGCGATACGCCTCGCCCGCGTCGGCGAGCAGTCCGGCGAACTCGACGCCGCCCTGACGCGCGCGGCGGACCAGATGGAGGCGCGGCGCAACCTGCGCACGATCGTCGCGAACGCGCTCGTCTATCCCATCCTGGCCGTCGTGATGACAATCGGCGTCACGGCGTTCCTCGTCGTGGCCGTCATTCCGAAGATTTCGGAATTCCTCCGCGCAAGCGGCGCCACGCTTCCGCCGATGACGCAGATGCTCGTGGACGTGTCGGACTGGACGCTTGCGCACGGCGTCCCGATTCTCGTCGGCGTCCTCGCCGCCGTCGCCGCCTGGTTCGCGGTCCGCATGACGGAGCGTGGGCGCGAAGCCGAGGACGTCCTCCTCCTTAAGATTCCGGTGAGCGGCAGGATCCTGCGCCTCTCCGGGACGGCCGTCCTGTCGCGCGCGATGCAGACGATGGTGGCGAGCGGGGTGAGCCTTCTCGATTCGCTCGACGTCGCGGCGAAGCTTCTCGCGAACAGGCGCCTCCGCCGCCGCGTCGAGTGCGCGCACGACGACGTGATGCGCGGCGTCGCGCTTGCGTCGGCGCTGGAGGCCGCGCCGGAGTTCCTGCCGATGCTCAGCCGCATGGCGGCGGTCGGTGAGGTCACGGGCTCGCTGGCAGAGACGTTCGGCGAGACCGCCCGCTTCCACGAGATGATGCTGGGCGTCGCCGTCAAGCGCTTCAGCGTCCTCATCGAGCCCGTCATGATATGCGTGACCGGGGCGATCGTGGGTTTCGTGTACATCGCGTTCTTCATGGCCATCTTCTCGCTTGCGGGGGCCGGCTGACGAATGGAAGTGGATCTGGACGATCCGGAAGACGATTGGAATTGAACATGGACAAGGCAACTTCGAAGACCACTGCATTGTTTTTCGCGCTTCTGGCGGCGTACAGCCCCCTCTGCGCCCAGACGGCGGACCCGACGCGCCCGACGGAGCGCATGGCGGACAGTTTGAAGGCCCGCGTGGCGGACGTCGGGTCGCTTAAGATCCGCGCCCTGGCCGTCGGTCTGCGGGACGACGGCGTCGCGCTCGTGGACGTCGGCGGCGAACTCGATCCGGTCCGCGCCGGGACGCAGTTCGCCTGCACGGTGGACGGAGTGCCCCTTGTCATGAGGGTGAAGTCCATCACCCCGAAGGGAATCGAGATCGCTACCGCGAAGGGCGGCGAGCCGCTGTTCCTGCCGGGCTCGTTCCAGCCCCTGGCCGCGCCGACGAATCCGCCGCCGGAGTGTCTGCGCTACCTGGAGGCGACGAGGGTGCCGCTGGAGCGCCTGCTGCGCCTCGTCTCCGACCAGACGGACGTGAACATCTCCGCGTCCGAGGACGCGGCGAAGCGCGAGGTGTCCGTCTTCCTGCGCAACGTCTCCGCCGCCACGGCGGTGGAGGAAATCTGCCGCACCACCGGGCTCTGGTTCCGTCGCGAACCGGAAACGGACGTCCTGCGCGTGACGACGATGGCCGAATATGCCGAGAACCTGAGCTCCTTCCGCGAGGAGAAGACGGAATCGTTCACGCTTCTCTACCCGAACGTCATCGAGGTCGCAAGCGTGATCTACGGCCTATACCCGGAGCGCACCATGCTCTCCCTCGGCGAGGAGGAGTTGGACGAGGACGTCGAGAACGACCTTTCGCGCCGCTTCCGCCGTTTCCAGGCGATTGCCGACAACGGCGGGGCGACGTTCATGCGCATGGACGCTCCCGACGCGAGCGGCGTTTCCGGCGGAAGTTCCGGCTCCGGCATATTCTCGTATTCGCGCGGCGGCGGAATGCAGCGCTTCGGCTCGCAGTGGGAGCGGATAAAGAACGCCTCACGCCTTCGCGGACTGACCCAGAACGAGGCCAAGAAGATAGACATGGCGTTCAGCCTGGCCGACACCAATCTCTACGAGAAGGTCTACGGCAACGCCGCGCCGCAGGCCGCCAACATCTTCGTGACGATCAGCCGGAAGACGAACATGCTCTTCATCCGCACGAGCGACGCCGTCGCCATGGACGCGATTCGCGAACTCGTCAAACGCATCGACGTGCCAACGCCCATGGTCCTCATGGAGGTCAAGGTGCTTGAACTCACCGTCACGGACGACTACGATGCCTCCTTCCAGTGGAGCTTCAACCGCGCTTCGCACACTCTCGGACACAACGCCTCCGGCGCCGACAACCTTCTCGCCGGCTTTCCCGGTTTCGACCCCGTGAACACCGACCCCGGACTCGCCGGCGCCATGAGCTTCCAGATCGTCGGCGACAACCTGGCCGCGCGCATCCAGCTTCTGCAGAAGGACGGAAAGGTGAAGACGCTCGCCACCCCCACGATCCTCACCGCGAACAACGAGGTGTCGCGCATCTTCGACGGACACGAGCACCCCGTCATCAAGGGCATCTCCGGGCAGACCGTCATCAACGACAACCAGACCGTCTCCTCTCCCGCCACCGAGTTCGAGTACGAGGACGTCGGCACCATGCTCCTCATCACGCCCAGCATCAACTCCGACAGGACCGTCACCCTCCGCATCCTCCAGGAGAACTCCGAACTCACCGAGAACGGCGCCGAAATCCCCGTCTACAGCTCCTCCAGCGTAAACGCCGTCGCGTCCGCGCACGTGGACACCATCCACTCGCGCTCCCTTTCGGGCACGTTCGTCGCGAAGGACGGAGTGGCCGTCATGGCCGGCGGCCTCATCAGCGAGAAGGAGAAGGAGGTCTACACGCGCACCCCCGTCCTCGGCTCCATCCCGCTTCTCGGCTGGCTCTTCCGCGGCACGGAGAAGGTGAAGGAGCGCAGCGAGCTCATCATCCTCATCAAGCCGCACGTCATCTCCACGCCGATAGAGGGCGGACGCATCTCCCGCGAGCTGATGGAGGCCCTTTCCGCGCATCCCGCCGCCGACGGACGCGACTCCATGAAAGTCCACAAGCCCCTCGGGGAGCGCACCGTCGGCAACGACCTCGAAGCCATCGTGAAGTAGCCTGCTGTCTCGCGGGGCGTCAGCCCCGCGGGTCTTGCAGCGGCGCGACGGCCTCGTCGCGCCGCTGCGCCGTCGATTTCAGGCGGTTGCCGATTGACGAGAAAAAAAAACGAATATAATTGTCTCCGTTCGATTCGTAAAAGGAACTACAGGAGACGAAACATGACTTGCAGATGCGTGATGGCGTTGAGTGTGCTGTGCGGGATGGCGTTTGCGCATTCTGCGGCGGCGGAGACGTGGTATCTCAAGGGCGGCGGCAGGCACGTGGCCGGGACGTCGAACGGCACGGCATTCGACTGGGGCTTCGACTGGCACGCGTCGGGCGACGTCTGCAACTGGACGAACGCCGTGGGCGAGGCCGGCGTACCGGCGGAGGGCGATTCGGTCGTCATCCCCGCCAAGGACCCGGACAGCGGTTCCGCCAACGTCGTCTTTTCGGCCAACGGAGGAAACGGCAATATGACGAATCCGCTGGACGCCTTCACGGCCCTGGGGCAGTCCTGCCTCCACCAGGGCACGCTCGTGATGCGCTCCGGCGGCGCGGGGATTTCCATCGGCGCCAACGGCACGTGGTGGTCCGGAATCTCATGCGTGGAAGGCGACGATCCCGATGGGAACGGCGTCGTCCTCACCGTCGCAGCCGGGAGGACCTTCTCGCTCCAGAAGGGCGTCGTCAGCTCCGGCCCGGCGTTCACGAAGGCTGGCGGCGGCAAGTTCGAGAACTTCTGCCAGGGCGACGAGAACTACGCCGCGGCGGACCTGAAGGACGTCGTCGTCCGCCTGCGGGGCGGCACGTTCGTGAACAACATGTCGCGCCCCGCGAAGAACGTCCGCTTCGTCTTTGACTCGAACGACGGCGACGTCCGCCTGGCCCTTGGCCGTTCGGGCGCGAGCGCGTACTGGGACTGGTCGATCGAGGACGGCGCAATCGAGGAGACGGACGCCGTCCGGAACTCGACTCACGGAATCACCACTACGCATTCCGACCGCAACCACTACCTGACGATCGCCGGGACGCCAGCCGTCAACCCCATGCGCTTCACCGGCGCGTTCTACGAAAAGGCCGGCCTCGCGTGGAATCCGTCGTCGCCGGACGCCGAGTTCTCCATCGCGAAGTCGATTTCCCCGACCGCGGGCGGTCTGCTCGTGTCGAACGGCGTCGTGCGCCTATCGGACGGCGCCTCCTTCACGCACCTTTCGCGCCTCGATGTCGCGGGCGCCGGAGCGCGGCTCGTAGTCGAGCAGGGCGCCGGCGCGGCGTTCCAGGCGCAGGACGCCAGGATTGCCGACGGCGGCAAGGTCTCCGTCGGACAGGGCGCAATCCTCTCGTTCGTCGCCGCGACGCTCGACGGCGCCGCCATTGCGCCCGGCTTCTACACGGCCGCGACTGCGGAATGGGTCGAGGGCAGCGGCTTCGTGTACGTCTCCGGCGGGGAGGAGACGGCGGACGCCTCCTCCGCCACGTGGACGGGCGGCGGCGCTGACACGCTTTTCACTACGGCCGCGAACTGGGACGGCGGCGAGACTCCCGACCTGGCGACCGGCGGCTGCACGGCGACGTTCGCCTCCGGCGGCGAGAGGGCCACTTTCGCGGGATACGACGTTTCGCGCCTTGCGGGGATCGCCTTCACGCGGCCGTTCACGCTGGACGCGGAGGACGGCGCGACGGGCATGATGCTGCTGGGTTCGGGCGGCGTCACGACGCCCGCGTCCGAGACTGCCGGGACATACGACCTCGGCTGGCCCTTCGCCGTCGTCGCGCCGCAGACGTGGACGGCCGAGGCGAACGCGACCATGCGCTGGACGGCGCCGGTCTCGGGCCTTTCGACGAGCGACCGCATTCTCGTCGACGGCGCGGGGCGGATGGAGTTCCTCGCCGCGAACTCCTTCCTGAACGACATGATGGTCACGAACGGCACGGTGCGCTTCGCGGGCGACGGTTCGCTTGGCGCTCCGTCCGGCACGACCTGGTGCGATCTGCAGCGGGCGTGGCTCGTCTTCGGCGGCGGCACGCAGACGCGCCCCGTCCAGGCTTTCGCCCCTCTGAACAACGGCAGCACGAAGGGCAACCGCGTCGTCTTCGAGGCCGGCACGACGAACCGCTTCGACGGGAAGTTCATGCTCGGCGTCGAGGGCGGGACGTTCCAGACGATGGAGACGAGCGCAGACTTCCGCGGCGGATCGGAAACGGTCTTCGCGGGCGGCCTCCGCGTCCACTACGTGAACTGCAACGTCGCCGCCGGCTCCGGCGCCGCCCGCGTCGTCGTCACGAACGAGCCGATGGCGTCGCGCGACCGCTTCTGCCTCCAGTCCAAGGACCTCGTCTTCGACCTGTGCGTGGCGAGCAACCGCGTGAGCGGCAACAAGAGCTTCTGGAACTCCGGGACGCTTAGGACGCTCGTGCCGTACGCGCTTGAGAAGAACGCGCAGGGCATGAAGTCCCGCGTCCAGATGGGCGGGGCCGACTTCACGCTCGACCTCTGCGGCAACGACCAGTCGATGGGCGTCTTCATCGGAAACAAGGGGACGATAACGAGCGAAAGCCCCGCGTTCTTCCACGTCGCGCAGAACCACGTCCCGCAGTATTGGGACAACAACGGCGTCTCCGACGTGCCGTGCGTCGGCATCACGAACGCAGTCGGCTTCACGGGGATGGCGGGAATCTCGCTCGACGCGGAGCTGCAGGACTTCCCGCACGTCCTGACGGCGGCGAGCTCGTCGTCGGGCACGGTGCAGGTGACGTCCGGACGCCTGGAGTTCGCCGCGCCGAACGGGGCGTGGACGAACGCGGCGGCGCTCGTCGTGAAGGGCGGCGAGCTCGTGCTTGGGCATTCGGGCGCGATCGGGCGCGAGACGGACGTCTTCTTCGAGGGCGGTTCCGGCCGGATCGAGCTTGCCGCCGGCGTGGCGCAGAAGTGCCGCGACCTCTACTTCGACGGCGTTCGCCAGCGGCCCGGCACGTACGGCAGTTCGCAGAGCGGCGCGCAGTACCGGGACGACGCGCGCTTCGCCGGCGCGGGCGCGCTGAACGTCCTCTCCGACGGCAAGGGCTTCATGCTCATATTCCGCTAGCGCCGTCGTCTCCTCCGTCGTTGAGCCGCTTTGAAAATGAAAACGCCTGGACTGTTGACTTTCTCGCCGTGATAGGGGATAATCTACATCACTTTTTGACGAGATACCTATTGAGGTTCATAGAATGGCAGAAGACGGAAAGAACGAAGCGAATCTCGAGGACGCGCTCGACCTGAGCGGCCTCGGGTCTTTCGATTTCACTCCGGACTGGGCCCGCGGCCGGTCTGACGACAAGTCGAAGTACGCGCGTTTCGAGGCGCGCGAGGAACGTCGCGCGGACGAAGGGCGCGGACGCCTTGGCGGCAATGCGCCGCGTGGCAGGGACGACGGCGGCCGCCGTCCGCCCCGCCGCGCGTCTCCGTCCGACGGCGAGCGTCGTCGCGATCCGTCCGGCGACAGGCGCGGCCCGCGCCAGCCGTTCGGCGAACGCCGTCGCGGCGACGGGCAGGGGCGTCCGCAGCGTCCGTTCGTGAAGCCGCTCGACGTCGACGTCCGCATTCTTCCCAGCCAGAAGGACCTCGGCACGATCATCAAGCAGATCCAGACGACGAAGCTCGCCTATCCGCTCAAGCAGCTGGTGATGTTCTTCCTCGACCATCCGGAGGCGTGCATCCTGCGCCTTTCGCCGAAGGAGGGCGCGGACGTCCACTTCCACCAGTGCAAGGCCTGCGGTCATCTCGCCTTTTCCGCCGACGAGCTTCAGGCGCACGTCCTCTCCGCGCATCTTTCCGACTACTACGACGCCGAGGAGGTGGACTGCGAGCCGCCGAAGGGCAGCTTCAGCTGCGTCGCGCGCTGCGGGATGAGCGGCGTCCTCCTGGGGCCGCCCAACCTCCACGGATACGACGCGCGCATCCGCGAGGTGATCCGCGGCAAGTTCCCGGCGATGGACGAGTCCGCGTTCCGCGCCCGTATCGAGATGGTGCACGACGCCGACGTCGTGGAGGAATGGCGCAAGTCGGTCACGAAGAAGACCGTCTACAGGCGCAGGCCGGCCAAGGACGCCGCGAAGCAGGAGGGCGACGCGCCGGAGGCGCCGGCGCTTGACCGCGAGGCGGCCGAGCGCGAGTTCCGCCGCGAAATCGCGCCGGGCCTCATGTCCGAGCCGAAGACGCCGGACTTCACCGCCGAGGCCGCCCTCAAGACCGAGAACCTGCCTCTGCTGTTCGCCTGCCGCGACGCCCTCAACCGCGAGCGCAGGCGTCCGCACGACCTTTCGCGCGCCCTCCGCGGCGCATTCCACCACCGCAAGCTCGTCTTCTTCCGCGCCAACGCCTCGGACGGACAGGAGTTCGTCTGCGCGGTCGCGCCCACCCCGCTCGACGTCGCCCACGCCATTCCCGACCTTGTCGAACTCGTCAAGTACGTCGAGGAGCATCCGGACCAGCACCGCCAGGCCGTCGTGGCCGCCCTTTCCGGCGGCGACGCCAAGAAGGCCTCCGCAGTGAGGCAGCACCTCTCCTGGCTCGTCGAGAGGGGAAATCTCGTGAACTTCAGCGTCGGAATCCTCTCCGCCCCGGAGACGCATCCGCGCTTCCGCCCGCCGCGCCGCGCCGCCGCGCCCGCAGAGGCGAAGCCGCAAGAGAACGCGGGGAAGAAGGCGGAGGAAGAGGCGAAGCCCGCCGAGGCGGCCGCTCCCGCGTCCGAAACGTCCGCGCCAGAACCCTCCGCTCCCGCGCCTGAGACTCCCGCCCCGACGGCCGAAGCTCCCGCGCTAGCGCCGGAGGCGGTTCCGCCGCCGGTCGCAGCCGAAGCGCCGGTGGCCGAAGTTCCCGCTCCCGCCGAAGCGCCGGCTGCGGAACCTGCCGTCGAAACGCCCGTCGCCGAGACCGCCGGATCTTCCGAACCTGCCGCCGCCGAGGAGAAGACGGCGGAGAACGCTTAACCAATTGAACGACTGAATCCTGAACCATGAAGCTTCCACTTAGCTGGCTTAATGAATACGTGGACGTGTCCGACATTCCCGCGTCCGAACTCGCCGAGCGCCTGACGCGCAGCGGCCTCCAGGTCGAGAGCGTCGACGTCGTCGGCAGCGAGCCGCTGTCGGACTTCTTCGTCGTCGGCGAGGTGCTGACGTGCGAGCCGATCGAGGGCACACATCTGAGCAAGACCACCGTCACGGACGGCGGCGAGACCTTCCAGGTCGTCTGCGGCGCCCCCAACTGCCGCGCCGGCATGAAGAGCGTCCTCGCGAAGATCGGCGCGGTGGTGCCGGACGGCGGCTTCAAGATAAAGAAGGGCAAGCTCCGCGGCGTCGAGTCGCTCGGCATGCTGTGCAGTTCGAAGGAACTTGCGCTCCCCGGCGGCACGCACGAGGGGATAATCGACCTGCCGGCGGACGTTCCAGTCGGCGCGTTCGCGCGCGACGTCCTCGGCGGCGAGAAGCCGGAGACGGTCTTCGACATAGAAGTGACGTGGAACCGTCCCGACGCCTTGAGCGTAATCGGCCTGGCGCGCGAGTTCAGCGCCGTCTTGAAGCGTCCGATGAAAATGCCGTCCGTCGACTTCACCGAAAGCGACGTGGACGTCGCCTCCGAGGTCAAGGTCGTCGTGGAGGATACCGTCCGCTGCCCGCGCTACACCGCGCGTGTCGTGACGTCCGTCAAGGACGGCCCGTCCCCCGACTTCATGGTGCGCCGTCTCGAGGCCTGCGGCGTCCGCTCCCTCGGACTTCTCGTGGACGTCACGAACTACGTGATGCTCGAATGCGGACAGCCGATGCACGCTTTCGACTATGGGACGCTTGCGGACCGCACCATCGTCGTCCGCCGCGCGAAGCAGGGCGAGAAGATCAGGACGCTCGACGGAATAGACCGCGAACTCGACGATTCGATGCTCGTGATCGCCGACGCGGAGAAGCCCGGCGCCGTCGCGGGCGTGATGGGCGGCGAGGGCTCGGAGATTGCCCCCGGCACGACGCGCGTCCTCCTCGAGTCGGCCCTCTTCGACCCCGCTTCGACGAAGTACACCGCCACGAAGCTCGGCCTCGCCACGGAGGCGTCGTACCGCTACATCCGCGGCGTGGACAAGGACCTCGCCGACTGGGCGAGCCGCCGCGCCGCGCACCTTCTCCAGAAGTACGGAGCCGCGGAGATTGCGAAGGGCGTCGTGGACGCGGACGCGCGCGAGCGTCCCTTCAACGCGGACGTCTCGCTCGACTTCGACCGCGCCCGCGCGCTCATCGGCATCAATGTGGACAACGACGAGATGGTGCGCATCCTCGTGTCGCTCGGCCTCGTCTGCCGCGACGCCGCGCCGTACGCGGACAGGAAGTCCGTCTCGTTCGGAATTCCCAGCTGGCGCTGGGACCTGTCGCTCGAGGCGGACCTCGTCGAGGAGATCGCGCGCCTGTACGGGCTTGACAACATTCCGGACACCATGCCGTCCGCGCCAAGCGTCTCCCCGCTTTCGGACGAGCCGTTCCGCGCCCGCGAGAAAGTCCGCTCCGTCTGCCTCTCCCTCGGCTTCACCGAGGCGATGCACTATTCCTTCCTCTCCGCCGGCGAACTCGACGCGTTCGATTCGCGCGATGCGGCAAAGGCTTCCCGCCTTGCGCTGCCAGACCCGGTCAGCGCGGAATACGGCGTCCTGCGCGATTCGCTCCTTCCGCAGCTCATGGTCTCGCTCGGACGCAACTGCACCCACCAGGTGGAATGCCCGCGCCTCTTCGAGATGGGCCGTGTCTTCGGCAGGAAGGCGGACGGCTCTCCCTTCGAGGCCGAGCGCCTTGCAATCGGCTTCGCCGGCCCAGTCGGACGCGGCGCGCTCGACGCGCGCCGTACCGTGACGGTAGAGGAGTCTCTCCTTTGGATGAAGGGCGCGGTGGAGCGCCTTTCGGACGTCCTGCACGTTCCGCACCTTGAGTTCCGCGCCGCAGAGCATCCCGCGTTTGCGCCCGGCGCCGCGCTTGAGATTCGCGCCTATGGGAAGCCGATTGGCACGATGGGCGTCATCTCCGCGAAGCTGCGCCACCCCTTCCGCCTCACGACGCAGATGGCGCTTGCGGAGATCGACCTTCCCGCGCTTCTCAAGCGTTTCGACGCGACCGCGCGCGTTTCGCCCGTGCCCGCCTTTCCGATGGTCAAGCGCGACGTCGCGTTCGTGGCCGGGGCGGACGTCACGCACGCCGCCGTGGAGAAGTGCATCCGCAAGGCGGCTCCAAAGGAGCTCGTCTCCATTTCGCTTTTCGACATATTCGAGTCCAAGGACATCGGCAAGGGCCGTCGCTCGTTCGGCTATTCGCTTGCGTTCCGCGCGCCCGACAGGACGCTGACGGACGACGAGGTGAACCGCGCGTTCGCGAAGATCGCCGAGGCGCTCAAGGCGACGCTCTCCGTCGACGTCCGGGACAACTGAAAGGACGTGGACCCTGGCCTGTACGCGAATTTGCAGTATGTCTCTGACCTTCGCTGCTAATAGGGAGTCTAAAGCCGTCGGCCCGTGGGCCGGCGGTGGGGACGCCCACTTTGGAATCTGAGGTTCCAGAGGTCCTGCCGTTACGGCAGACCGGGGTTCTTTTACATCATGGAGGGTTGACGGCATGGCGACGAGAGGATTTGGCTTCATTGTTGCGGCGCTGCTTGCGTTTTCACCGGCAGTCGCGCTCAACGCGTTCGAGAAGGTGCCCGCGGCGGCGCGCGCCGCTCTTTCCGGCACTCGCGGCAAGAAGGCGGTTTCGTCCGGATTCGTCTTCGTTGACGGACGCTACGTCAAGCCCCCCTACCGCGTGGCTCGCTTCGGGACTGCGATATTCGTGAACAACGAGCAGGTCACGGACCAGATCGTCTCGTGGAAGGCTTTCCTCGCCGCCTCCAACGGCGGCGCCCCCGCCCCCGCCGCCAAGCCCGCCGAGGCGAAGCCCGAACCCGCCCCGGCCGCGGCTCCCTCCGCCGGCGCCGCGCGCAGCGTGGACGATCTTTTCGACGACGAACCCGCTCCCGCCGCCGCGAAGAAGCCGGCGGCGAAGCCAAAGCCCAAGCCTGTCGTCGTGGAGGAGGACGACGGCTCCGCCGCCTCGTTCGCCGCGAACGCGCAGACCGACAAGATGCTAAAGCGCGTCAACGCCTACCGCTCGGAGGTGCATCGCCGCCTTTCCGCCGGGAACGCCTGCTTCTTCGGCTCTCGCTACGGACAGGTCAACGTCCCGCCCAGGCTTGCGCAGAAGCTGGTGGACGTCCTTCCGGATGCCGTCAGGGACGCCAACGACGCGGCGGACCTCCACGCCCGCATGAAGCAGGGCGGATTCGCGTTCATGTCGAAGGAGCTCTGCGAAGACCTTATCGCGAACAGGGCGGACTATCCGGCGCTTGCCGAGCGCAGGCGCAAGATGCAGAGCGACGCGGAGTTCGACAGCGTCGTCAGGAAAGTCCGGTCCGGCGGACTGTGACCGGAGGAGCATTCCGTGGAACTTGCCTCTCCGTCCAATCCGAGGATAAAGCACGTCGTCAGGCTTCGCAACTGCTCCTTCCGCGAGGAGACGGGCGAGATGATCGTCGAGGGATTCCGCGAGTGCCGCCGCGCGCTTGACAACGGATACCGTCCGCGCGCGATTTTCCACTGCCCCGACCTCTATCTGAAGAACGAGAACGAGCCGGGGCTGGTGGACGACTGCCGCCGTGCCGGGGCGGAGGAGTTCGTCTGCTCCAAGGCCGCGTTCCTGAAGATGGCGTACAAGGACCGCCCCGACGGACTGCTGATGGTGGGACCGCACGTGGCGCGGCGTCTGGACGGCCTTTCGCTTCCGTCGGACGCGCTCGTGATCGTCACCGAGGCGATCGAGAAGCCGGGCAACCTGGGAACGATTCTGCGCACGGCGGACGCCGCCGGGGCCGCCGCGGTGATAGTCTGCGACAGGACGACGGACGTGCACAACCCCAACGTCGTCAGGGCGTCCACCGGCACGATGTTCTCCGTCCCGATCGTCGAGGCGTCGTCCGACGAGGCCCTGGCCTGGCTCCGGGAGCATGGGTTCAGCATCCTCGCCGCCACGCCGCACGCGGAGAAACTTCATTTCCAGGTGGATTTGACGGGGCCGGTGGCGCTTGCCGTGGGGGCGGAGCAGTACGGGCTGACGGCGAAGTGGATGGACAGCGCGGACGTCCGCGTCCGCATTCCGATGCTCGGCCTTGCGGACTCCCTCAACGTCAGCGCCGCCACTACGATTCTCGCCTACGAGGCGGTCCGCCAGCGAATCGCCTCCGGCGCCGTCAAGGCGCCTGGCTTCGTGCCGTGGCACGGCGAGGGCGCGCACGACCACTGACGCATCGCGGAGGACGAGATGGGCGACTGGATTGAAATGACCGCCGGCTCGGCGCACGTGAAGCGCGAGCGGGAGAGGGCGCGGGAGCTGAGAAAGACGGACTGGTGGAAAGCGCAGGTCGCGGCCGGCGTCTGCCATTACTGCCATCGCCGGGTCGGGGCGGACAATCTCACCCTCGACCATGTCGTCCCCGTCGCCAGGGGCGGCCGCTCCACGCGCGGCAACTGCGTCCCGTGCTGCATGGACTGCAATGCAAAGAAGAAGGCCTACACCCCCGCCGAGCAGATCCTCTCCAGACTCTTCCCTTCCGATTCCGCCGTAGATGGCGAGGTGGCGGAATGACTAAAAGGCAGGAGGCGAAGAGAATCCTGAAGGAACTTGGAATGCCGACAAGGCAGCAGGGCGGTATTTGCGCGTATTCCCTGCTTGCGCTTCTTCGTCTTTCCTCTGCATCGCCGTGGTCTGCGGCCGTCAACGAGTGGATGCGCATACACGACGTGCTGGAGTTTCTGCGCGCCAATTACCGAGGTGCGAGATATGCGGAGAACAGCAGGGAGACTTTTCGCAAGGAGGCCATGCATTGCTTTCGGGCGGCGGCGCTGATTGAAGACAATGGAAAGGCAACGAATTCTCCGAACTACCGCTATCGCGTCACATCCGAGGCATTGGAACTCTTTCGTTCGTACAATGGCGAAGAATGGAATGCGCGGTTGTCGGATTTCCTGAAGGCCCATGAGACGCTTAAGGACGTCTATGCATCAAGGAAGCGCATGGACAGGATTCCAGTGTCGATCAACGGCTTGGAGCATCTTCTTTCAACAGGCCGTCACAATCGGCTGCAGAAAGCAGTACTGGAGGAGTTTGCCCCGCGTTTTCTGCCAGCGGCTAGATGTATATATCTAGGCGATACTGCCAAGCGAGACCTTTTCGTGGACGTCGATGGGCTGCGGTCGGTCGGACTTGAAATGACAGTGCATGACCGGATGCCGGACGTCGTGATGCATGTCCCCGATAAGGACTGGGTAGTGTTTGTCGAATGCGTGACTTCAGTCGGTCCGATGTCGCCCATGCGCGTGATGGAGATTGGGCAGATGTCATCGTCTGTCCAGGCGGGCAAGGTGTTCGTGACGGCTTTTCTCGACCGCAAGACATATAAGAGATTTTCCGACAAGATCGCATGGGAAACCGAAGTCTGGATTGCGGAGGATCCCGACCACATGATACATCTCAATGGCGACCGTTTCATGGGACCCCACCATTCACACGCATGAGCCAGAATCCCGTACAGCCGTCGCTTTTCGCGTCTCCGCATGGCGCGGAGGGGTGGGTTGGCTTTCTCAACCGCACTCTTCGGATTCCGCGGGAACAGCCGCATTTTGCAGTCGACCTGTTCGCGGGATGCGGGGGGCTGTCGCTTGGCTTTGAATGCGCTGGGGTCAGGACTGTCGGATATGAGATGAAGACCGAATGCTGCGAGACGTATCGGCGCAACCTTCATGCTGAATGCCGAAACGAAATCTTGACGGGAAGCACTGAATATCCGCCCGCCGAAATCGTTCTGGGAGGACCGCCCTGCCAGCCCTTCAGCCGACGCGGGAAGAGGAAAGGGCGAGAGGACGCGCGCGATGGCTTTCCCGCATACATTGCGGCCGTCCGCAGACTTCGTCCGCGAATCTGGGTGTGTGAAAACGTCAAAGGGCTTCCCGAACTCGACGAGGGTTATTTTCAGTCGATTCTTCGGCAATTCCGAGAACTTGGATATGAGGTGGACTGCCGTGTCGTGCGCATGTCCAACTACGACGTGCCGCAGAAGCGCGAGCGGCTTGTGATGGTCGGGCACAATGGAGGATTCCGGTTTCCGGAGGAGACAGTCTACGAAGTGACGTCCGGCGAAGCGTTGGCGGACATGGTGGACGTGATTCCCGCAGACGCGGAATTTCTCACGCCGTCGATGGATCGCTATATCGCGGCATATGAAAAGGCCTCGCACTGCAGCCGTCCGCGAGACCTTCGGCTAAATGAGCCTGCGCGGACGCTGACATGCCGAAATCTGGCGGGGTGTACGAGCGATATGCATCGCATCCGGCTTCACGATGGGCGGCGACGGCGAATAACAGTCCGCGAGGCGGCGCGGCTGCAGAGCTTTCCCGACTGGTACGAATTTTCGGGTACAAAGGAGCAGCAGTTCACTCAGATAGGGAACGCCGTGCCTCCGATGTTCGCCTATCGCCTTGCGCTGTCGGTTGTCGCGTACCTTCAGTCGTGAACGCCGCCGGCAACTTTTTCTGTCATCCGCAAGGCGCTTCCGCATATACTATACATAATGGCTAGAAAGATGAAATTCATTGTCGCAGGGCTTTTGGCCGCCGTCACGTGCGTCGGCGCGCTCTGCTATTGCCTTGCCTGGCGGGAGAGTGGCGGGAAGGCGGAGACGTCGAAGACCGCCGTCGCGGACGATGCGTCGAAGAAGCGCGACGCGAAGGCGCGCTCCAAGGTGCGCAAGGCACGCGGAAAGGCCGGCGGGGAGGCCGCCGGGCGGTCTGTCGCCGTGGTTGAAAAGGGGAAGGCGAAGCCGTCTTTTGCGTTGGACGACGACGAGGAGGCCGCGCTCAACGCCGAGCAGAGGGCGCTCATCCAGGCAATCCGCAAGGCGCTTGACGCGGACGACGGCAAGAAGGTGCTTGCGCTTGTCAGGAAGATCCAGAGTTCCGACGAGTGGCCGGACGGCATTCCGATTGCGATTCGCCGTGCCGCGCTCGAGGCGGCCGCGTGGTTTGGAATCGGCGCGCTGCCGGAAATTGCGGGCTTTCTCGCCGACGGGGATTCGGAGATTCTCTCCGACGCCGTGGACGCCTACGAGAGCGCGATGATCGAGGCGAACGGCGACAGGGAGCTTGCGACGATCGTCCAGGCCGCCGCCGGCGTCATAAACGACGCGGAGGCGCTGGATTCGATTTTCATGGGGCTCAACGACATGCGTCCATCCGTGGCCGTGGAGACGATCAAGCAGATCTGGGCGAACGGGACCGAGGCCGCGAAGTCCGCTTTGACGGAGGCGATAGAGTTCCTGACGGGCGAGGAGGGGATAACCACCCCGGAGCAGCTCGACGCCTGGTACAACGACCCGTCCGGCGACAACTGCGACGACGAGGACGCCGAGGAGTTCTACGGGCCGTCGAACGACTAGCGGGCATGAGAATCGGCGAATACGAGGTCGTCCGTCCGCTCGGCAAGGGCGGAATGAGCGAGGTCTTCGAGGTGGAGAGGCCGCGCATCGGCAGTCGCCACGCGCTGAAGATATACGCCTACAAGGACGACAACCCCGACGTGCGCCGGCGCTTCGACGTCGAGTGGCGTCTGTTGTCGAAGCTGGGGCATCCGCGCATCGTCAAGGTGACGGACGCGGGCGTCGCCGATGACGGAAGGCCGTATTTCGTGATGGATCTCGTCCTCTCCCCCGACGGAAGCCCGAAGAGCCTGGCGGACGTTCTGGAGGGCGAGGCGGACGAGGAGACCGTCGGCCGCTGGTATGACGACGTGCGCGAGGCTCTGGGCTATATCCACGGCAAGGGCGTCGTCCATCGCGACCTGAAGCTTCAGAACGTGATGGTCGGGCCGGACGGACACGCCGTCCTCACCGACTTCGGCGTCTCCCGCGTCTTCGCGCCGGACGGAGAGGGCGACGCGATCGTCGACACCGTCCAGACGATAATAGGCATCCGCGACGGAAAGAAGTCCGTCATGGGATCCATCGGCTACATGGCCCCAGAAGTCGAGATGGGCGTCGCCGCGACGGCGAAGAGCGACTGGTACGCCCTCGGCGTCATCGCCTACAAGCTCCTGACCGGCACGTGGTGCGATTCGCGCACGGACGTCACCGGAATGCTCGAAACGTACTCCCCCGCCTGGCGGCGCATAATTCCGAAGCTTCTGCACGCGAACCCGGACGGACGCGAATGCCTCTCCTTCGCGGAGGAGCGCGAACGCGACTGCGAGCGGACGATCGCGTCCCTTGAGAACAGGTGCGCTCGCGAAAAGGCCCGCGGACGGCGTGGACGCCACGCCGCCAGGACGATCGCCGGCACGGCGGTTGTCATGCTTCTCGCCTGCGCCGCCGCATGGAACTGGTTCGTCCGCCCGGAAGTCTCCGCGCTCCGTGCAAGGCTTGCCGCCTACGAGAAGATGCCGAAGGGCATCCCGTTCAGCGCACTCTTCCGCATTCCGGCGGAGGCTAGAGGCGACGACGTGCTGGACGAAGCCGGCAACGTCCTGATGCCGTCGCGCGAGGACTTCGCCGCCGCGCTGGACGACGCCTTCGTCCTCACGCGCCCCGTCATGGACGGCCTTCAGTCCGGCGCGCTGACGATCGAGAACGCGATTGCGCGGCTTGAGCGCCTTCGCGACGCGCTTGACGACGACGGCGATTCCTCCCCGTTCGACGACGTGGAGTTCGGCGGGTCGTCATATCTGCAGAACGGCGAGAACCAGCCGCTCAGGATGCTGCTTGACGGCGCAGTCGAGCGTCTTGGAAAGATGGCGGAGCGGTGAGTTCCTCGTTTCCAAGCACTTCGGCAACCCTCATAGCCAAAATCCGGGACCTCGGTCCCGCGTCCGATTCAGCGGAGTGGGTGCGCTTCTGGAATTCGTATTCCGGCGCGATTCGCCAGTTCGCGGCGATGAAGGGCGGGGACGACAACGCGGACGACATAGTGATGATCGTCCTCGGAAAGCTCGTCGACGTCCTGCGAAACGGACGCTACTCGCCGGAGAAGGGACGCTTCCACTCGTATCTTGCGACGATGATCGTCAACGAGGTGCACATGCAGCACCGCAAGAACCTCGCCAGGGGGGCGGACAAAAAGGTGTCGATCGACGAGGCCGTCGGCGGACAGGACGGCGAGGGCGCGCGTTCCGTCGGCGAGACGCTTGTGGCCGAGGCGGAATCGCCTGAGGCAATCGACGCGGAATGGCGTCAGGCCGTCCTCAAGTCGGCGGTCGAGCACGTCCTCACGAAGACCGCGCTCTCCGAGCGCGACAGGAGCGTGTACCGCGCATATGCGCTGGAGGGGCGCGACATCGCGGACGTCGCGCGCGAGTTCGGCCTTTCGCGCAATTCCGTGAGCCAGATCAAGACGCGCATAGACAAGCGCATCGTCAGCGTCGGCCGCGAACTCGTCCGCGGCGCCTGAACGCATCGGCAGACGGCTGATGCGGAAATATGATATGCCCTGCTTCCTTGACATGGAATCATGAGCGGCGGCGGGCGCGCAGGAGCGCGTCCCTCCCGCTTCCGCAACCTTCCGGACATCCCCCTCGATGAGACTGGTGTGGCCTTTCCGCCGCCCGCGCCATTTGGTGAAATTGCAAGGCGATACATGGTTGCGGAGGGAAAAAAAAAGAATATAATCGATGCAGAGTCGTGCGATGTCCGCGCGACGCCGGTGGCGGAAAATGAAAGGACGGGTGGCGATGCGGAAAATGGCGAACGGTGGAACGGGACGTCGGATTGCGGCGTTTTTCGCTGGTGTGCTGGCGTGTGCGGCCGGAGGGGCGTCCGCCGCGACTTCGTACGTGGTGCCGTGGTACGTCAACCCGGCCTTGAAGGCCCGCGTGGGAGCGGCCGGGGCGGCGGCGTTCGAGCCGTCGGACCTGAATCTCTCACCGAAAGGCGGATGGCTGGCGTTCACGGCGAAGGACGCCGATGGTGCGACGTCCGTCCATTCGCTGTGCCTGGCGGACGTCGACGAACTCCCCGAACCGGACGGCGTTTCCACGAACGCGGCAACCGGAGGCGTCGCGTCCGAATTGGGACTGGGAGCGAATCCGCTCGTCCTGGCCGCCGACGGACACGGAGCCGCGATTGGCGTCGACCGCGACGCGGCGGCGCTCGTCGCCCTGCCGAACGGCGCTCGCGCATACCGCTCGTGGACGCGCCGCTTTGTGCCGAAGCCCGGCGGCGCGGTCTCGGATCCGCAGTCGGCGCTCGCGTCCGTCAGGACGATGGATTTGGACGCGGTGGAGGCGAACGTCTGGTCATGCAACGGCGTTGACGGGACGCTGACGCGATGGACGATTTCGTCCGATTCCGTTCCGTCGCTCGCATGGGCGGAGACCGTGGACGCCGGCTTGAAAACGGTCTCGTCCGTCGCCCTATACGAGATTGGCAAGGACTCTCCCGTAGAATGCGCGCTCGTGGGAGAGGCGGACGCGACGGCGGACACCCGCGGCGAAGTGCGTATCGTCAACCTGGCGACAAAGGCCGCGACGGCGCTGCTCATAGATGCCGAACGCCTTGGCGCGGGAATCGTCTCCGCGCGAATGAGCCACGCGGACTACTTCCGTCCGCGCCTCTACGTCCTGACGGCGGCGGGCGACGTCGTGTGCTACCATCTGTCGAAGGACCTCTCGTCCGCCACCTGGACTCGGACGTTCGCGAACGCGGAGCTCCTGTCGCTTGCGAAAGCGCCGTTCGGCGCGGAAGCGGCGCGCGTCTGCGCGTTCGAAGTTTCGCCCGACGGCGGCACGGCGTTCATCGCGTACCGGAGGACGTCGGCTGCGTCCGACGCCGTGGCGGACGGGGTCGACGCGATGTCCGTCGCCGTCCTGCGCCACACGCCGGCGCAGTGGCGTTTCTACGCGGCGGGCGAGGCGGGCAATCCCAGCGTGGCGGACGAGGACTGCATCTCCGACGGGCAGTGGGCGCTGCGTTACGAAAAGTCGGGCGACGGCATCAGGATCGGGAAGGGCGTCCAGAGCGCGTCCACCTCCGGCAACGCCTACGCCTCCGCCGCTTCCGCAGAATACTTGGACTTCTCGTTCGGCTACGTCTCTAACGTCTCCGCGAACACGCGCCTTCCGATTCGCGCAATCGCGCAGTGGGGGCTTGGCACGAACGCCCTCTGCCGCATTCCGCGCGTCTTCCTCAATTCGATTAAGTTGACAACCTACGAGCAGTCCAAGGGATGGGACGGCATGGAGGAACTCGTGGTGGACGCGCCTGAGGTCACATGGCTAAGTTCTTGGCTGGGCTTCTACCCAAGCATCGAGCGCATCGTCCTCAACTTCCCGAACGTCTCGGGGATAAGCGCATACTCCTTCTCGCCAAATGGCGGGAACTGTCACGGTGCGGAGACCGATTCCGGAGAGTGGGCGTTTCCGAAGCTTGCGACCGTCCACTTCCGTGCGCTCGGCTGGTCCAACCGCAAGGGGTGCATGGACCTGCCGTCCGCCGTCGTCGTTTCGAATGGGGCGTTCTACGCCTCGCCCCGTCTTGAGGGTGCGCGGCTTGCGGCCGCCAAGCGGACGCTCAAGTTCCTGGGGGACAGCGCTTTCGGCGGGAGCAAGGGCGTGAAGAAGGTCGTCCTCGGCGGCGTGGACGGCTTCCACTTCGGACGCGACGTCTTCACGCAGGCGCCGGAGGAGGTCGCTTTCACGGGCGGCGTGCCGGCGTTCGACACGGGCTCCGCCTATTCCTTCCCGGACACGGCGGCGCAGACCATGTTCTTCGCCGTGCCTCGCGGATACGCCGCATGGGAGGCCGCGCTTGACGGACATGTCGCGCCGCTTTCCGATGCGGAGCGCAGAGCCGTCCGCGCCGCCCATCCGGACCGCCCCGTTCCGTTTGGCGTGGTGGACGCCTCCGTCTTCCGCACTCATCACGCGCAGTACGTCTGCTACGACGACATGCGCGCGTCCTGCCGCGTGACGATCGACCATGACGAGTTCTTCGGCGATGCAGTGGAAGTGTCCGCCGACACGGAGGCCGGCCCCGACGGCGCGTATCTGCCCGGCACGACGCTCACGATCGCGCCGCGTCCGTCCGCGTCCGGGACTTTCCGCAAGTGGTACGGCGACGTCCCCCGCGCCGACGAGACGAACGCCGTCCTCACGCTCGTCGTCACCAACGACGTGTGGCTCTTCGCGCGTTTCGTCCACCCATGGACGCTTGCGGAGGACAGGAAGACGGCCTCGAACGGCAACTTCACGGTCAACTGCTATGTCCTGAACGAAGGCGAGCGTACGCTTCGCGTCGGCGTGAACTCGGCGTTCGGTCTCTTTGCGGACGCGGATGAAGGAGAGGGCGTTCTCGACCTTGGCGGAGAAGTCCGCTCTTCGGACGGCTCCGAGCAGTGGACGTTTGCGCAGTGGGGCGGCGGAAACTGCCTCTTCGTTCGCGAGCGCAACGGGAAGGGCAACGCCCACACGCTTCTCTCCCCCGGCACGATCGCGGGCGACTGGTGCTGGGGGCAGCCGTTCCATGCGACGCACTCCATCATCAAGCCGACGGGCGCGACCGTTTCGCGTGGCGACAAGTCCTACCGCATGGTCGTCCTTGACGAGCCTGCGATGACCGGCTCGTGGGGCGGATGGTCGACATGCGGGCAGACAGACCTTACGCGCTTCATCCTGCGGACGCCGAAGCTGTCCGCGCTGGCGGGCGACGGTGCATTCTGGAACGTCACGATGTCGGAGACGTCGTTCGACTGGTGGGACCTCTCCGGCGTGAAACGAGTCGCGCCGAGGACGCTGGCGGTGACGTGGGAATACGGCGCTGTAGACGCGCGCGGAATCCTGCGGCTGCCGTCCGTGCGGAACGTCGAAAACGACGGAAACTGGTATTCGCTTGGCTGCATGGCGAACGCGGAGGGATTCGAGATCGGCGGTGCGACGAAGGATACGACGGTCACGAACGTCGCGAACTACGCATTCGGACGCAACGCGAGTTTGCGAGAGCTTACGATCTGCAACGCGCCCGACATGGTGGTCGGGACCAAGCCGTTCGACATGGGGCTGACGCCGCAGACAATCACGTTCACCGGCCCTGCGCTGCTGGACGACGGCACGGCGTTTGCGAACCTGACGGCCGGGGTGTCCGCCGCCGCCGTGAAGCCTGTCGTCGTCTACGCCTCTGCGCTGCGCGGATGGGCGGACGTGCCGTACCTTGACCGCGACGTGACGGCGGAGGAGCGCGCGCAGGCGCCGGGGGAGCGCGTGATAGGCGTCTATCGCGGCGGGGCGGCGGCGCCGCTTGGAAAGGCGCTTGTCGTCCACCGCCGCTCGGCTTTCGACGGCGAGGCGACGCTGCTTCTCTTCCGGTGACGCCAGGACGCCACCGGAAGAGAAGTCAAGTGGTCAAGTTGGCAGGGCGCGACGTCTCGCCGCATAGCCGGAATCTGCCACAGAAGACGCTGCAGACCTTCGGGCGCTGAAGACGCAGAAACGCGGCGAGATCAATGGACGAAGACCTGCGGCGCAAACGTGAAAGGGCACGAAAGCCTTTAGCCCCTCCGTGAGATTGCGATGCGGATGAAATTGCCGGCGCGGAGGTCGGAGGCTGTTTCACGGACGAGATCTGCGAGGGTGGAGAAGGGAACTCGTCCCGCAGATTGATTTCGTCCGCGCCGTAATCTCATGGCGGGAATGCGTCGTCCTGCGTTCGCATGTCGTGAGATTATGGAGCGGACGAATTCGCGGGAGCGCAGTGGCAGGGAAACGCTGCGGGCCGCCGCAGGAGACGGGATCGGCGGCGAAATGCGTCCGTCTGGGCTGGGGCCTTGTGTCCGCGAAGGAAAACCGCAAATATTTCGCTATGTTTTGCATTAAGCCCCCGATATAAATTGCGTTGCGGAATGTACTTGCAATCAGGGAAAAAAAAAATGCTATTATTCACGCATTCCGTGCGGGAAAGGGGAAATGTCCGCTTTCCGCCATTGAAGATACGAAGCGAATGCAAAGGAGAGAGAATGAAACGCGTGACTATGGCCGCCGCCGCGGCCTTGCTTGTGGCGGGATGCACGTCGTTCCACGTGGAACGCGACACGCAGCTGGCGCCGACGATGTCGGACTACAGCAGCAACCCGTACTACATCGACTACTCGATCGGGAACGACCGCGCCAAGGGCACGGGCAGTGCCTCATGCTGGTTCTGGATCTTCGTGTCCTCTGACGGCAAGTTCGCGCCAGTCCCGTCGATCGACATGAGCTGGGCGGTTCGGGCCGCGAAGGCCTCCGCGACGTACGATGCGCTTGAGAACGGCAGGGCGGACGCGCTCATGGGTGCGCTATATCGCTACAAGGTCAGGGACTACTTCGTGTACCAGAAGGTTGAGTGCGAGGCGACGGGTTTCCCGGCCAACATGAAGAGCGTGAACATGATCTAGGACAAGCCCGCGGTCCTGCCGAAAGACGTCCAGGTCGTCCGGCTGAGGCCGTGGGAGACGCTGAACGCCGACTATGAGAAGAACTCGGTGAAGATGCCGGTGAAGAGGGCGTGGTGTCGCTGGCTCTTCTTCGGCCTGTTCTAGAGCTGATTTTATGGCGAAATTTCCCCCTCCCCACACGAGTTTGCAAACTCGTGTAGGGGGCGATGGAATCGGTTTTGAACAGGAGGATGGTTTGACATGACGACGATCAAGGTGAGACCGATGGTTCGTGAGGACAAGCTGGTGTGTGCGCTCTGCCAGTCGTGGTCGGGAGTTCGGAGTTTCAATGCGCGGACGGGTTTTGTCGAATTCGACAACAACTGGCAGAAGTGCACGAGGCCGTGCGCGATGAAGTACAAGAAGAGCGGCTTTACCCCGGCGGCCAGGTGCCGCGGTTTCGTCCTCTGGTGCGAACTTGGGTGATGGACGTCGGGCAGGGTAAGATGGGCTTGAATCTGAATGCGGGAGACTTTGAAATGACGGAAGCCACGAGCAAGGAGACTGTCCGCAAATCAAGCGAGAATGGAAAGTTGAAAACAGGAGGTTTTGAGATGGCAACGGACAATAAACTCTATGAATCGCTGTATCAAAAAACCAAAAACCAAGATAGGTCGAAGGTCTTTGCGTATTTTTGGCACGGAGATGACAACGATCCCTGGTATTCATGCCGTAAACTCGTTGAATTGGCGCAGATTGAAAACTGGGAGTCATTTGAGGAGAGGGAGGATGGGTTGCCCAAGTTTCCGAGAGGAAATCTGCAGATACTTTCTTCCTATCTGAATTACACGTTTATGCGGCTTCAGGAAGAAGGCAAAGTATTGGTGGCAAATACGAAGGACAGGGCGTGTTTCAACACGGGACTTCTTGACAGGCGTTTTGGAGAGGACATTTATGCCTTTTTTAATCGCAATTGCAGAGGACAGGGGTTTCAGGATTGGTGTTTCCAGATGTTTTGCACTCGTTCGGAGGCGATGCGACAGAACCTTCTGAAGGGGTTTGGCGATTTTCCGTTATTTGCAGAATACTACAATCGTGCAAACTATCGCGACCTTTTCTTTGATTTCGAATATGAAAAGATTGTACTCTCTCCACACATCCTTGACGATCGCGCTTTTCGATTCCCAAGGCGATTGCCGCGTGACCTGAATGTCTTGTATGGATTGATTCAAGGCGCAGTCCAAGGACTATATGCGCGACTTCGCAGAAACTACAAACTTGCCGTTCCCCATTGGCATGACGGACATATCCAATTGCTATTGCCTCTTTGTCTCGCTGATTCAAGCAAAGCGGATTTGGCGCTCCTTGTCGAACGAAATGATGAGCAGAAATGCTATTTTGCCAAGACCATTCTGACAATGGACATGGCTTATCAGGACGCACGACTCATCTGCCGTCCGGATAGTGACTGGTTGCGGGTGAATGCCGCCGAATAACTAGAGCGTGAATGGATGAGGTTTCACATAATACGGGGTCCATGCCGACGGGCGGCGCGAGGTGGTGTTTTTGGATTGCGGCGGTGTTGCTTGGATGCGTCATCGTCGCGAGCCTTGTGATGAAATCCGCAGATGGGGCAAGGCAAAGCGAGGTGAAACTTGACGTTCGCCATATTCCGCACCGTGAACCGTCTGAAAAGGAGATTGAACAGAGGCGGCAGACGAGGGCATTTGAACTCAAGGCGCAAAAGGCAGTCGCCGATGTCGAATGCCGTGCAAGGCAATTCAAGCGCAAGGTTTCGGACATTGTAGAGCATTACTCCAATGCCCTTCCCCTTGCAGACGCAGAGGCGTGTTTTCGTCGCAGTGAGAGCGGGGTTGACTTTCTGTGCAGTCGCGAGGGGCTTTGCGGTTTCAAATGCAGTGTGGCGCTGGCCTACAAGATCGCCTGGGACAAGTGCAAGGGCACGCGCCGAACGGAAGAGGCCATTCAGCCGCTGGTCGAGTCCAACGTCGTGTCCCATGTCAGTGCGGCCATCTCCGCCTATGAGCGCTGGATTGGGGAGTTCCGAAACGACATCATCACGGAGGAGCGCGCATTCGCCACCGATTTGGCCCTGCGAGGATGCGAGTTCAAAGACGAATTGTCCGTCCTTTCAATTGAAGAGGCGCAATCGTGCAGAGAGTCCATGGCGCGATCCATTCGTAGCCATGCCCAAGAAACTGCTTTCACGACCGTCGGAGCGGCGCTTGACCTTGCCATGAGCAGGGGGATGTATGCCGTCAAGTCACGTGCGCAGAAAATTGCGGCGAAGTGCCTGGCCGGCGCTGCCGCTCGTGCGGGTGCGTCGGTCGCGGCGGGTGGCACATGTGCCGTGGCGGACGGACCGTTACCGTTTGGAGACTTCGTTGGTGCGGCCATCAGCATTGGAGGGTTGGCTTGGACTGCGTATGACGTCTATGACGCATCCAAGAAAATCCCTTGTCAAATGCGTTCGGAGATGAAAGGGGCCATCACGGACATTCGCACGAATCTTCAAAAGAACGTTCTAGAGCGGATCCGGCGCGACAGGATGTCGTGCGAGAAGTCGGCAGACGAAAAACTTGAAGAGTTCAAAAGGATTGTGGAGGGACGATGACATGAGAAAGTGGGCGTTCTTTCTGTTCTGCGTTGTACTGCCGCTCCTGTCGGTGACGGCCGGTGTGGGGGCGGGAATCGTCAAGGCCACGGCGAAAACATGGGATGAAATGGCCAAGGTCGTCCTGAAGGCGGGCAGGAAGCAAACGACGTCGAGCGCCGGCAGGGCGGGGGTGAAAGCGTTTGGCAGGGCCGTCGGGACAAAAACGGCGTCAGCCACCGTCAAGGCGGGAGCGAAGACCATGGGCAAAGAGGTCGGGGAGAAGGCGACGTCGGCTGCCGTCAAGTCGATGTCAAAAGCCCTAGGTACGGCCGCAAAGGAATATGGTGATGACGTCGTTCTGCGCCTGGCCACGAAAGCGCCGCAACTGGCGGTTCGGACAGCCGGTTTTACGGAACGAACAATTCTTCGGGAATGTGGAAAGGCGGGTATGCGCACAATCTCCAATCTTCCTGCCGAGGAGATTACGCGTGTTGTGGGGGCGATAGAAAGAAATCCGTCTGTTGCGAAGGTGTTTGTCGAGCATATCGAGAAGGGCGGGCAACACTTTGTCGACAAGATTTTCGCATTGCAGGGGTCGCAGATCATGGCGGGTGGGCTTTCGGCGGCGGCGATTGTGGGCGTCTATGGCTTGACTGCGCCAAGTCGTGCAGATGGGGAGGCGATAAATGGGCGAGCGGCTGAAATCCGGAAGTTCCTGGACGATCCGAACACGCCAGGCGAAATCAAGCAGCAGTATATTGAAGAAGCCGCAAAGACCGTCAATCATGGAACTGCGGCGAGGGCGAACGGAGACCTGGTTGTCAGGTGCGGCGTGGCCATTGGCATTGTCGTGTTGGCGACTGGCCTTGTGGTTGGCTGGATTATGCGGGTGGCCAGGAGATCGCGAATGAATGCACGGCAATCGGCGGAAGGCGTTGCGGATTGCGGGAAGTCCTCCTTTCCGCCAAGACAGGCGAACGCGCGATTCCACGCCAACGAGAAGTTCCCGTGCGCGATGCCTGACAGCGACTTTGCCGACCTGTGCCCGAAGTGCGGCCTGAAGCGGAAGCGGTCGAATGCGGAGCCGAAAAGCCCTGCGAAGAAACCTGCGGCGGATCCGGCGGCGGAATAGGGAGGCACTAACATGAAATTCTGCGAAGAGCATATCTTCATCGAGCCGCGCCGCCTGCGACTTGACCGCCTTGGAACTCCGAAACTCCAAGTGGCGAAAGCAATGTCGGCGGCATGGCGGGACGCCCCGCCCTACATCAGCTCGGAGAGGACGTCCTCGAAGGCGAGGCCGTCGTGCGTTGGAATGCCAAGCGCTTCCGAACGGGCGACGGCCTTTGACACGAAGCGGGCCGCGGTTCGCACTGCGTCGGCAAACGGCGTTCCGTTCACGATCGCGCCGGTGAGGACGGACGAGAAGACGTCTCCCGTCCCGCTGCGGTCCGCGCCTATCCGCTTCACGGCGAACGCCAGTGGCGATTTCCTGGTTTCATATACGTAGTTTACAAGGCTGTCGCCCCTTGCGACGCCGGATATGACGATTTTCGAGGCGTGATGGCCGCCGAGGTCCCTGCACAGGCGTTCCAGTTCGGCGTCTGGCATCTGCGGGTCGTACGGCCTTTGGGCAAGAACGCACGCCTCGGTGAGATTCGGGGTCAGGACGTCGGCGACGTCGAGGAAGCGGCGCATGGAATTCGCAAGCGTCTCGTCGTACGTCGCGTAGAGCTTTCCGTAGTCGCCCATCACCGGGTCGACTACGACGAGCGTGTTCGGAGTGCGGAACGCCTTGACGAAGCGCAGGACGAAATCGATCTGCCTTGGCGAGCCGAGGAAGCCGGACGCGATGGCGCCGAACCTGAGGCCAAGCCGTCGCCACTGGACGATGTAGTCGTCCATGCGGTCCGTGCAGTCCGTCCATGAATACGACGGAAAGCCTGTGTGGTTCGTGAAGATGGCGGTTGGGATGGGGCAGCACTGCACCCTCATCGCCGAGAGGATTGGCAGGGTGACGGAGAGCGAGCATCGTCCGAAGCCGGAGAAGTCGTTTATCGCCGCGACCTTGCGCTGTCTGTTGTGGTCTTCCATCGTCAGAGCGCGGCGATTTCGGCGACGGCAAGACCTGTCGCCGCGGCGATCTGCTCCGCTGAAAGGCCGAGCGTCTTGAGGTTGCGGGCCGTTTGGCGCAGACTTTCCCTCGCCGCGTCTCGCTCGGCTGTCAGCGTGTCTCGCTCCGCGGTGAGCGTGTCTCGCTCGGCGGTGAGCGTGTCTCGCTCGGCGGTGAGCGTGTCTCGCTCGGCGGTGAGCGTGTCTCGCTCGGCGTTCAGCGCGCTGATTTCGCGCCTTGCGTCGGCCATTTCGCGCTCCGCCGCGGCTTTCTCGCGCTCGGCGTCGGCGATTA
>CAYLRN010000021.1:0-56976 GCA_964386385.1 uncultured Lentisphaeraceae bacterium
CCGCCGCCGAGGCGATCGCGCAGATAAAGGCGAACCGCTACGCCGACAGGTTCGCTGGCAACGGCAAGACGCTCACCCTCGTCGGCCTCGCGTTCTCCAGGGAAAAGCGCACGATTGTCGACTGCGCCATCGAGGAAGATTAAGTGGTTAAGCGGTTGAGTGGTTAAGTTCAAGTGGACGACATTCCGAGATCTTGCAACGCAGAGTCGCAGAGGCGCAGAGAGTGTTGTTTTCGTTATTGGCGGACGCGCAGGAGCGCGTCCCTCCCGCGGCGGCGCGACGGGACGTCGCGCCCTACCGATGCGCAGACGGATGCGGCGGTCGCGGGGCGACCGCCCTACCGGACGCCGACCGTCGCGTCAACCATCCGCAACTTGACCACTTAACTCTTAACCACTTAATCTCCCGGTAGGGCGCGACGTCCCATCGCGCCGCCGCGCGGAAAATCGGCTGCGTGGGCATGGCGCGGCCTTTAGGAACGGGGTCCTACTGCGCCGGCTCGGTGGGGGAGAGCAGTTCGTTCGCCTCCGGCGTCCCGGTCTTCCACGGGAACGCGCCGAGGGCGACGAGCGCCTCTCCGGCGAGGAAGAGCGAGCCGCACACGACGACCGAGCCGCCAGTCTCGCGGCCCCATTCAACGGCGCGTTTCAGGGCATCGGACAGCGTGTCGCATGGGTCTGCCTGGACGAAGCCGGACATCGTCATGCGTTCGGCGACGCCCTGCGCGTCAAGCGAGCGGGAGTTGCAGATCGGCACGGCCCAGCCGCGGGTGGCAATGGCGCTCATCGTGCGGAGGTGGTCCAGCACGTCCTTGTCTCCGCAGAAGCCCGCGACGAGGCCGATCGGGGTGGGGACTTTCGCGATGCGGAGTGAATCGCGGAGGGCGCGCGCTCCGTCGGGGTTGTGGGCGCCGTCGACGAAGAACGTCACGCCGTCGTGGACGATTCGCTGGCAGCGGCCGGGCCAGACGACGCTTTCAAGTCCGCCGACGACGGCGTGGGCGGGAATCCGGAAGCCGCACCTTCGGTCGAGGACGTCGAGGGCGGCGACCGCAGTACGGGCGTTCTCAACCTGGAACGCGCCGAAGAGGGCGAAGTCGATGGGCGGGAGGTTGCGCGAGGGCGTCGTGAGCGTGAGCGGGTCGATGGAGTTGACGGTGACGTGGTCTTCGGCATTCACGAACGTGCAGCCGTTGAGGGAGGCGAAGCGGGCGATCGTGTCGCGGGCGCTTTCCGGCATGACGCCGCAGACGACCGGGCGGCCTGGCTTGATGATGCCGGCCTTTTCCTCGGCGATGGCGGGATGGGTGGTGCCGAGCCAGTCGCAGTGGTCGAGGCCGATGCGGGTGACGACGGAGAGAAGAACGTTCTGCACGACGTTGGTGGCGTCGAGACGTCCGCCAAGCCCAGTCTCAAGGACGACGACGTCCGGCTTTCTCCGGGCGAAGAGGGTGAAGGCGACGGCGGTCAGGGCCTCGAAGAACGTGACGTCCACGTCGTTTTCGCGTTCGACCTTGTCGACGGCGTGGAATACGACGTCCGCGACGGCGTCGAGCTCTTCCAGTTCCGCCGGGGCGCCGTCTACGAAGAAGCGTTCCGCCACGGTTATGAGGTGCGGGGACGTGTAGCGGCATACGTGGTAGCCGGCGGCGCGTAGGACGGAGTCCAGCATTGCCGCGACGGCGCCCTTGCCGTTCGTGCCGGCGACGTGGACGACCTTTAGGGCGTCCTGTGGATTGCCGAGCTCGTCCATCAGCGCGCGCATGGTGTCGAGGCCGGGGCGCATGCCGAAGCGGCGGCGGTACATGAGCTGGTTCAGAAAGGCATTGTTGTCTAGAGCCATGGTTTCGTCTTTCCGACGGCAAGAAGCGCCGTCAGTCCATATCCTGCGAGAATGAGCCAGAGGACGCGGTCGGTGAGGAGAATCCTCTCCGGGCGGCCGACGTCTCCCTTTCGGTAGAGGAGGAAAAGATAGCGTCCGACCCCCACTGCGACGAAGGCGGAGGTGAAGGCGAGGCCTCGCGTCCCGAATCTAGCAACGGTGTCGGGCGAAATCGTGTAGAAGGCGTATATCGCGCACGTCCCGAGCGCGGAGAGCGCTATCAGCGCGTCGAGCACGCGGGGGTGGTAGCCCTTCAGCGCGGCGCGGGAGGCGGCGGCGACGCCCTTTTCGTGGCGGCGCTTGCAGAGCGCGAGGAAGAGGGAGAGCGCGAACGCACAGGCGAGAAGCCAGGGGGAGATGCGCACGTCCATTGCGGCGGCGCCGGCGACGGCGCGGAGGACGAATCCGGTGGCGATGACCACGACGTCGACGTACGGGATGCGCTTGAGCAGCCCGGAATACGCGCACTGCATGACCATGTAGATGAGCAGGACGGCGAAGCCCCACGTCCTGTCGGGATGGCGGAAGACGAGATAGCACGGGAACGCAAGGCCCGTCGCGAAGAGGGCGAGCGCGGCGCGGACTGCGTCGACCTTCGAAATCAGGTCCGCAGCCACGGGGCGCAGCCGCTTCACCGGGTGGAGCCTGTCGGCGTCGTAGTCGGAGACGTCGTTGAGCAGGTAGAACGCACTGGAGACGAGGCAAAACGCGGCGGCCATCGCGCAGACGAGCAGGAACGGCCGCCAGCCGCGCGCATGGGACGCCTGCGATGCGTCGGCCACGGCGAAGAACCACGCCATGAAGACGATGGCGTTCTTCGTCCACTGGTTCACGCGGATCGCGCGAAGCCAGACAAGGGCGGTCTTCAGTTCGAAGAAATGCAAGTCTTACGTCCTCTCGGCGCGGTCCTGTTTTCCGAACCTGATCTTGAAGACGAGCTTCAGCGTCTCCGCCGCGATCGAACCGGAGATCTTGGAGCGGCCCGCGCGGCGTTCCGTGAACGTTATGGGGATTTCGACGATGCGCAGCCCCATCTTCCACATCCGGTAGTTCATCTCCATCTGGAACGAATAGCCGAACGACCTGATCGACGAGAAGTCGCCCAGGCGTTCGAGCGCGGCGCGCGTGAAGCACTTGAATCCGCCGGTCGGGTCGGCGACGGGCGTGCCCATCACCATCCTGATGAAGATCCCGCCGCAGCGCGAGACGAGCCAGCGCTTCAGCGGCCATCCCACGCAGCGGCCGCCCTTCACGTAGCGCGAGCCGACGGCGACGTCCGCCCCGCCGGAAACGGCGGCAAGCATTCTGGGCAGGTCTTCCGGGCTGTGCGAGAAGTCGCAGTCCATTTCGACGACGTGCGTCGCGCCCATTTCAAGCGCGCAGGCGAAGCCGGCCACGTAGGCGCGACCGAGGCCCTCCTTCCTTTCGCGGTGCAGCGCGGAAATGCGCGGCTCCTTCGCGCAAAGTCCGTCTATCAGTCCGCCAGTCCCGTCCGGCGAATTGTCGTCCACGAAAAGCAGACGCCCCTCCGGCGGAAGCGCCTTCATCACGGCCTCCGCCATCGCGACGACGTTTTCGCGCTCGTTGTACGTTGGGATGACGACGACGGGCTTCACTTCGCGGCGGCCCCTTCCTTCTTCAGCGCGGCGACTTCCTGCTTCAGCGCCTTGAGCTCGGCGCGCGTCTTTGCGATCATCTTGGGCGAAAGCGTGATCGCCGCAAGGTCCTTCATCGACATGGCGGGGGCGCCGATGACGTACTTGAGCGAGCCGTCGAGCGACTGCGGTACGCCGGCCTGCGGGCCTACCTGGACGCCGTCCGCGATCTTGATGTGGCCGGAAATGCCAGCCTGCGCCCAGATGAGGCAGCCGGACCCGATCTGCGTCGACCCGGCGACGCCCGCCTGCGCGATTATTCCGGAATAGCCGGCCACCTTGACGTTGTGCCCGATCTGGACGAGGTTGTCGATCTTCGTGTGCGGTCCGATGTACGTGCGGCCGATGCGAGCGCGGTCGATCGTCGTGTTCGAGCCGATTTCCACGTCGTCGCCGATCTCCACGACGCCGAGCTGCGGAATCTTCTCGATTTTCGGAAGCCCGTTCTCGAACGTGGTGTTGTAGCCGTAGCCGTCGCCGCCAAGGCGGACGCCGCAGTGCAGAATGACGCGCCGGCCGATTTTCGTGCCCTCGCGCAGCGTGACCTGCGGATATATGTGCGCGTTCTCGCCGATGGTGCAGTTCTCGCCGATGAAAACCTGCGCCTCGACCACCGCTCCGGCGCCGATCGTCGCGCCCTTTTCGATTACGGTGAACGGTCCCACGTGCGCGCCCTCGCCGATGGACACGCCCTCCGCGACGACGGCGGTCGGATGGACGCCCGGCGCGCGAACCGGCGGCGGCGGGGCGAAGACGGCGGCGGCCTTCATGCAGGCGTGGTTGGGGTCCGCGACGCGGATTATGGAGCACGGCGCGCCGTGCGCCCAGTCGGGCGGCAGAAGAACGGCGGACGCTTTCGTGGACTGCACCAGCTTCACGTGCTTGGGGTCCTTGCAGAAACTCAAGTCGCCCGGACGCGCCTCTTCAAGGCCGCCGCACGCCACAAGTTCAACGTCTGCGCCCTCGAGGACGCCGCCAAGTTCCACTGCGAGTTCCGAAGCTTTCATGTTTTCCTTTCCTTCGTGGCGGCCATTATACCAAAAAATCACGCAGCCGTTCCAGTTCAGACGCCGTCTGCCGGATCGGGAGTCTGACCGCACGTCCGTTTTTCGGCTTGCCCGCCGGACGGCGATATGGGATAATGCCCATGTCTTTCAACATTATTCAACTGGAGAACGTGAATGGCGGGAAAAGCCCTGCGGCAGTGTGAAGTAGGATGGAAATGCGGCCGGTCGCTCGTCGAAGAAGAGGGGCGGCGGCGTTGAGGCGCGTCGTGATTCTCGGCGCCACGGGGTCCGTGGGCTCCGGCGCGGTCGACGTCGTCCGCGCCAACCGCGACGCATTCCGCGTCGTCGCCGTGTCGTCGTTCGTGAACCGCGCGGGGGTCGACGCGCTTGCGCGCGAGTTCGACGCCAGGGCCTACTGCGGGGAGGGCGCGGCCCTTCGCGCGGTGGAGGAGAACCCGGCGGACATCGTGCTCGTCGCCACCGTCGGGCTTTCGGGGCTTCTGCCGACGATGGCCGCGATCGAGATGGGCGAGGACGTCGCCCTCGCCACGAAGGAGGTGATGGTCGCCGCCGGCGCGCTCGTCACCGCGAGGGCGCGCGAAAGGGGCGTCCGCATCCTCCCCGTCGACTCGGAGCACAGCGCGATATTCCAGTGCCTCCAGTCGCGGGGAAGGCAGGAGATAGACCGTCTGACGCTGACGGCCTCCGGCGGCCCCTTCCTCTCCGCGCCCGCCGACCTGTCCGAGGTCACCCCCGAAATGGCGCTGCGCCATCCTCGATGGAAGATGGGGCGCAAGGTGACGGTGGACTCCTCCACGCTGATGAACAAGGGCTTTGAAATCGTCGAGGCCCGCTGGCTCTTCGACATCCCCGTGGACAGGATCGACGTCGTCGTGCATCCGCAATCGGCCGTCCATTCCCTCGTGACGTTCACGGACGGCTCCACGCTTGCGCAGCTGGCCCCGCCGGACATGCGCATTCCGATACAGTACGCGCTTTCATGGCCGGACCGCCTTCCGGCCCGCCGCGAACGCCTCGACCTGGCCGCACTTGCGCGCCTGGACTTCATGCCTCCCGACGAATCCCGCTTCCCATGTCTCCGCCTTGTGAAGGAGGTCGTAGCGGCGGGCGGCACGAAGGCGGCCGCCCTGAACGCGGCGGACGAGGTGGCCGTGTCGCGCTTCCTCGCGGGCGAAATCCGCTACGTGGACGTTCCGGCCCTCGTCGAGCGCGTCGTGGCGTCCGCGCCCGACGTCCCGTGCGATTGCGTGGAGAGCGTCCTCACAGTCGATTCATGGGCGCGTTCCGCCGCCGCGCCAATGGCTTTCGGACAATGACGATGGCGACGCGAGGGGCGGCAGTCTGACCGCCGTTCGGATTCAGAATTCCACCTTCAGCGTCATTATCTTCGATGCGGAGTATTCGCCGGAATCGGCAACCATGACGAAGAGGCGCGAGCCGTCTTCGAGTTCGGGACCTAGGCAGAGGGTCTCGTACATCGTGAAGGCGGTGTTCCGGTCGAAGACAAGGCGCTTGCTGGCGGGAGAGACGTCCCTGTCGTCGTCGGCGAGAAGGGATTTCACCTTCGTGACGTCAGTCGCCGCAGAGACGTCGACTTCGTAGATGCGGCAGCGGAACGAGGGAATCAACGTCTTCATGCTGAATTCGCGCTCGAGGGCGAGAAGGCGTCCGTCGGGGAGGACGCAGAGGTCGGACACTCCGCTGCGCGCCTTGCCGGCGAAGTCGCTTCCGCCGATCGGGTCGGTGACGTAGAGCCACTGTCCGGAGGGCAGCCATGGCGCTCCCGCCGCTGCGCGCGTGAAGCGCTGGATCCGGATCGGCGAGCCGTGCCGGCGCGAGGAGCGCGGCCCGTCGCAGGCCAGGGCCTCCTCGTTGCACGTCCAGAGCTCCTTACCGACGGCGTCGATCGCAAGCGACTCGAAGCCGAAGTTGGGGCGCGCCTTGCGGTATACGGCCGGCACGGCGACGCGGGCCTTTTCCGCGCCCGACGAGGGGTCGAACGCGCGGATGGAGTTGTCGTGTTCGTCGCAAACCCACGCCAGTGCGCCGTCTGCCGGATCCAGCGCGACTTCCTCGAGGTCCCGGCGACCTGCGAGGCGGACGGCCCTGCCGAGCGACACTTTCCTGATGCGGCCCGTGCGTCCGTCGGTCGAAATCGTCATCGGCAGGAGGTTGCCGTTGCGGTCGTCCACCGCATAGTATTCGCTGCCGCCGCGCCATGCGAGGCCGCTCAACCCCATGCCGGCGGCGTCCGGACATGGAATCTCGTCGGCGACGGATATCTTCAGCGCCGCGAGCAGAATGACGGCGGCTAACGTCATGGCTTGACGGCGGATATCACCCAGTGCGGCATTGGCGGCGGGACGGGATGCGCGTCGCCGGGCTCGAAGCCGGCCTCCACAAGCCATGTCTTCAGCTCCTCGTCGGAGAACACCCAGCCGTTTTCGGTGGTTAGGGCCATGTTCACCGCGAAGAGCGCGGAAAAGGCGGGCGCCGTGTGGGTACGGTCGGTCATCATGTCCATGATGAAGATGCGCCCGCCCTTCTTCAGCGCGCGGGCGGCGCGGCCGAGGACGTCGCGGATCTGCGCGGGGGACTCCTGGTGGAGAGCGCCGAAAATCGTGACCGCGTCGAACGCCTCCGGCTCGTACTCGTCGGAGTGGTAGTCACCGGCGCGGCATTCGATGCGGCCGGAGAGACCCGCCGCCGCGACGCATTCGCGCGCGACCGCGCTGACGGCGGGGACGTCCACGGTCACGCACGAGAGGCCGGGGTTGGCCTTGACGATCAGTTCCGCGTAGGCGCCGGGGCCGCCGGCGAGGTCGAGCAGGCGGGTGCAGCCGGAGAAGTCGAGCATTGGCACGACGCCGCGGCCGATCGCCATCGCCCTGCCGTACATCGACATCGCGAAGCGCCGGGTGCGCTCCGGGTCATCGCCGAGATGGACCTTGGGCGGCTCGACGGGGGCGCCGGTCCTGACGAGTTCGGACAGCCGTCCCCAGAGCGGGTACACGTCCTGGTTGTAGCGGACCGCCTTCGAGAGGTCGGCCGGGCCGCCGGGGACGAGCGCAAGCCCGCCCGCCTCCGTGTTGAAGTACGTGTCCTCCTGCTTGCCGAGGATTCCGACCGCCACGCAGGCGTCCAGCAGAAGGCCAAGGCCGCGCGCGGACACCCCCATGTCCTCCGCAAGCGGCGCGAGGTGCGCGCTACCGCCGGCGTCCGCCACCGCCTTGAACACTCCAAGCTCAAGCGCCGCGAACAGGACAGAGCTGCCGTAGAACGCGCTGGCGAGATCGACGATTCCCGGAATCGACTTTTCAGACATCTTCTTTCCTCCTTCTTTCCTCCGCTTCCGCGCGCCGCCGGACGGCACGGCCTGACAGTCAACGAAAAGCCGCCGATTCGGCGGAATCGACGGCTTTCTCAATGCGACCTGAAAGGGGAACTGGACGCTCAGGCCTCCGGCTTCGTCTTCTTCAGACCAAGCCCGCGGTCGCCTTCCTTCCACACGCCACGGGCCTGCAGAAGATTGACGCGCTCGAAACGCTTGAGGACGTTGCGCTTGGACGTGATCTTGCTAGATCCCTTCAGACTACGATGCTGGCTCATTTCTTTCTTCTCCTGTTCGAAAAATTCATGGGAAATTATACCGAATCCGACGACGCCTTGCAAGAGGTAAGTGCAAAAACAGAAAATCACGACGTCGAGAGCCGCTTCTTCGGCCGCGTGACGCCTCACTTCACCGTCTTGCGGACTTCGGCGATCTCCATGCGGCGCGTCAGTTCACCCTCGACCTCTTCAATTGCCGGCATCTGCGACTTGAAGTCGGGCGGAATGAAACGTTCAAGCACGTAGTCGGACACGCCAATCGGAAGCGCGGACGACTCAAGTGCGCATTGTACCGTCACGCGGTCCTTCTCGCGGCAGATGATCAGTCCGACGGTCTGCCGGTCGTCCGGCTGCCTGAGCTGGCGATTGACCGCGACCATGTACGTGCCGATCTGGCCGACATCGGCCGGGTCGAACTTCCGCACCTTCACTTCGATGACATAGTAGCGCCGTTCAACGACATTGTAGAACAGCATATCGGCCGCCCATTGCGTCTCGCCGACCTGAAGCCTGTATTCGCGCCCAAGATAGGAGAAGCCCTTTCCAAGCTCCTGCAGGAACAATTCGATGTTCCTTATCAGTTCAGTCTTGAGTTCCTCCTCGCGATACCTTTCGTCCATCGCGATAAAGCTGAAATCGTAAGGATCCTTGATTGCTTCCCTTGCGAGGTCACTGTCGGGGTCTATCAGCGCGTTGGCAAAGTTCGTCTCCGCCGTGCCCTGCCGCAGATGAAGATTCGAGGCGACGTTGTTCTCCAGCATGGCCCGGCTCCATCCGTTTTCAACCGTCTTGCGGACGTAGAAGAGAGCCGTTCGCTGGTCGTCTCTGAACTTGTCCATGATGCGAACGTGGTGTCCCCACGGAATGGAGAAGAGGATGCGCGAGACATGTGGGAAGATCCGCTCAAATTGGTTTGGATTCAACAAGCGTGGAAACTCGACGGCAGTTTGCGCAACAACCTGTTGCGCGGTTTTCGCCCCATCCAATTGCGCAACAGGTTGTTGCGCAATTTCCAGTGTTCCATACAGTTCGGCAAAAAGCCGCATATATTGAAGATTTCGCACCGAAAAGCATTTTGCCTCCGGCATCCAGGCCTTCAGGTCGGCGCTGACTCGATGCATGAACTTCGATCCCCACGGCTGGGTCTTTTCAAGGCGGACGATGTCCGCGCCAAGGGACCAGTAGAACTTCAGCATCTCGACGTTGACCGCCGTCGCCGCCTTGATCTGGCTCTGCCTGAACCGCCGGGCAATCCCGCCGATCCAGACGTTGTATTCGCCTGTGTCCATGTTCGACATCTCAGAAAACTCCGCATTGCCTCGACGATTTTCAAAAACCCCATGCCGCCCATGGGCGTCCGCCGCCATCATGTCGAAATCGGCATTGTGGCGGAGAGAGAGGGATTCGAACCCCCGGACCCTTGCGGGTCAACGGTTTTCAAGACCGCCGCGATCGACCGCTCCGCCATCTCTCCGGAGACGGCGTATATTCTACACGATTCCCGGCTGAATCGCCAATGCAAACTTCACGTTTTTTGCGCGTCGGCGTTTTTCGCATTGCCCTCTTCTTTTTGCCGTCGTATCAATCGGCGACAATCCAGTCCGCAGTATCGTGCAATGTCGCCGAGCGGGCGTCTCCCAGCCGATTGTCCGCATTTGGGACGACCACAACGCGGGCATCGACACCCAGTCTCTCGCAGACTGACTTCAGTTTATGCGCTTGCTCCACATCCGTCCGCCAGTCCGCCCCGCCATTGACAATTCGGACATTCGGATGGTTCAGCGCCTTCCCGCAATCTGCGGGAGACAGCGTGGCAAAAGGCCATGAGGCGTATGCGCCGATTGTCACGACTTTCTTCACGCTCGGACGTTCCATCCCCAGCAGAAAGGCAAACCGTCCGCCGCAGTTCTGACCAATCAGGGCAATCGGGATCTGCGAGCCGCATCGCTCCAAAATCCCGTCGACTGCCGCCCGCGCAGACACAAGTCCCTTTTCGTCCGATGCAACGCCGAGGGACACGACCGGCCATCCCGAACGCACTAGCGCACGGACGGTCTGCCGGCCTTCCGTCTCAAGCGTCTCCTCCTCGTTGTCGAACAGATAGACCATCAGCCCTTGAATCTCGACATCTCCCATTTGGGCTGTGACACAATCCACTCCGTCCCGTCTTTCATAGTCATACCGCAGCCGGTCTGGCGAACGACTGAAGAACCCGACGGCAACAATCGACAGCCCTACAGCCAAAGTCGCCCCCATGGCAAGGCGCAACGTGCGAACGCATTCGCCAATGCCCTCTCGCGCCACCGATACCCCGCCAATCAGCAACGTAGCCACAAAAGCACAGAACAGCATAGGAGTCGTGTAGAATGTCGAGAACGCCGACGCGACTGCATACGACAGAACGCCCGCCGCCAACGCCGAAGAGAACGGAGATTCCACCTAGCGTGTACGGCGGAAAAGCCCGACGACGACAAAGGCAATGGCAGTCACCCACAGTAAAAGAGCGGGCAGTCCATACCGCGCACCCAATGTCAGATAGTCGCTGACCGCCGTCTTATATGCCTGTGTCCGTTCGAGCTGCTGGCACCAGGCCATATAGACCTCCCCGACCGAACGCCCGACTCCGAAGAGCGGATTGTCCACACACATCGCGCAGACGGATTTCCAGAGGACAAGCCGATTCCTGATTGACATGTCCTGTACGACATTCAGGGCAACTGCCCGTTCGGCGGCATGGGGAAGGATCTTCAGCACAAGGGCGAATAGTCCGCCGGCGGCAACCGCCGTTTTCCGACACCCTATGCAGGCCAATGCAGTCAATCCCGCTGCAAACGCCACATAGCCGCCTCGCGAATATGTGGCAACGAGGGCGATTGTTCCGGCAATGGCACAAATCGCCCCCAACGCCATGCCGACGCGCGCCATTCTTCCTCGTCCATCGCCACTCCACAGTCCGTGAACGAATATGATGAAAAACGGAAGAAGAAGCACGATGAACGCCGCCAACTTGTTCGGCGAATCGAACGGCCACTGCAGCCGGGGAATCCCATGGAAATGACAAGACATGCTCCTACGAAACCGTCACCACAAGACGGGGCGACGGACTGACGCGCGTGACGACGAGCGTTCGATTCCGCCCCAGCGCCTCCATGACACTGAGAGCGTCCGTTTCCTCAAGACCCGACAGCGCCTCGTCCACAATCACGACTTCGTGCCGACGCAACAGCGCCCGCGCACAGTGCAGTCGCTGCCGTTGTCCATTCGAGAGATTCACCCCGTCGTCCGCAAGTCTGAAATCCAGGCCATCAGCTAGCGCCTCAAGCCAATCGCCGAGGCCAACATGTTCCAATGCCATTCGAAACGACTGATCCTCAATGGGTTCGGACAACCCGTATGCCATGTTCTCCCGAAGCGTTCCTGCAAAGAAGAACGGCGTCTGCGTCAACAATAGGACATGTTCGCACATCTGGCGACTGCGTTCACCTGAAACAACATGTCCGTTGAGAAGGAGCATCCCCGCGACTGGAGCGCGAAGCCCTGCAAGAATCCGGCAGACCGAAGTCTTGCCCGTGCCATTCGCGCCCTCGATGCCGACACGACCGCCCAGCGGGACAGCCAAATTGACAGACACGTTCGCATCGGAGTCCGCCGTCCTCGAATGAAGCACGACATCCTGCAATTCCAACCTGCCGAAACGAAAGTCCTCAGAACTTGAATATGCGGAGGCGATCCATGTACCATTGAACAAGTTGCTGTGACTGTCGATTTCGGAAATGCGCGAAATCGAGACCTGTGCCATTTTCAGCGAAAGGTTCATGTTCAAAAGGCGTTGAACCGGTCCCACAATCTGTCCCGCAATCATCTGGACGGCAATCAGCTCGCCAAGCGTGATTGCGCTTTGCAGTACAAGATACGCCCCCATGGCAAAAAGGACCAAATTCCATCCAATCATCATGACGTCGGCCACGCCCGAAGCAAAATTTTTGAGGAAGAGAAGATGCCGCCCGATTCCAAACTGCTTTTGGAGCAATGTGGCAAAGTTCTTCCGCTCGGCATCCGTTCCCTGCAGGATGCGAATCTCGTCCAGACGCTCCCATCTGTGTACGATGAAGTTCATCACACAGTCAATGGCAGAGCGCATCGCCCCCGTCGAATGTTGAAGCCGTTTGCCGAACACGGCGTAGAGGACGAGATAGCCGGGAATGAAGGAAAGCGCAATCCACGCCAGAACGCCGTTGCATCGAAAAAGCATCATCAGGTAGACAATGAGCGAACCCAGGCACACGAAGACCGTGGAAATAGCCGCGATTGCAACGTCGCCTACCGTATAGACGTCCCCTTCCAGCCGGTTGGCCACCTCGCCCGCCTTGAACGCAGAATGACAAATGCATTCAATCCATCGTTTCCAAAGACAGTCGCGCGCATATAGGGCGAATCGTTGGCGCGCAGTGGCGGAAATCCAGGCGGCGGCATACTTCAAGGCAAGGACAACAACGACAAACACGCCGCAAAAGAGCAGAAGTCGCCAAAGGCTCTCCATGCTTCGGAGTCCGATTACTTCGTCAATCGCATATTGGGACAGCTTCGCGGAGACGACTGGGGTACAGGCCAACAGGCAAAGCAGAACCACCTCGCAGACAATCCGCCAACGAACTTTCGCGAGTCCGACCCTTAACCAGAATGGAATCGTAAAACGCGGAATTCCACTCATCGCCCATCTCCGTTCATTCCCGGCACCTTGTCTTCCATCGCCTTTCTTACCAGTTTAGCCTGAATCAGTTCGGCTTCCTTCAGTGTCTTGGCCGTGTATGTTTTGTATTTCTGCGGAATATGGAAATTTGAATCGGCGACGAGGCTATTGAATGCCCATTCGTGAAAGGTCTGACGTTTCACAAGGCGTCCGCGGTCGGAATAGAGAATCAACTCGGACAATGACAATGTGGGCTTGTCTATCTTGTACTCCATCACCGCCGGGACCATGTCCCGCGTGACCGCAGCGCCAAAGGTCTTTCGCAAGTTCTTCAGCAACCCAGCCACTTCGGCAGGGGTGCAAACATAGCGAACGGAATAATGTCTGGAATCGCCTTTCAGCGGTTCAATCTTGCCGCCAGGCAGGAACAGATTGGCGGTCAAGGTCGTCCTCTCCTGTTCCATGAACTGCATACGGACGGCCACGTCCCCGCACCCGGTCGGAAAGTAATACAGTTTGTTCCGGTCCATGACCTGAATGAACGGTTGAATGGACTTTCCCTGAATCAGCGCTTGTGTCTCCTGACGGAACGAAAGCGTTCCCTTGTCCGTCTGCTTTGAAATGAACCGTGTCTCTGTCCTGACTCCCTTGACCACTTCCCGTACTTTCACACGCACGGTTTTTGCGGACAGTATCTTGTCCTGCACGGCGGCCAACACCGCCCTGGCGTCTGTCTCATCCGCACAAAATCCGACAAGCGCCACAATCATGGCGGCGAGGCATGCCAATCCTTTTATGAATCCCATAATTCGGTCTCCTTGTTTTCACTTTCTTGTCCACATGAAACCTAGACGAAATGTGAAATATAATGTACAAAGTCCCTTTGATTAAAGCCATGCCGTCGCGATTGAACGAGATGGCAGATCTACCCAGATGCCCTCGCCGAGCGCGGTTCTAGAGGCAGGGAAGACGGATTGCCGATAGACATCCCCCCTGTACAAAGGACGCCATGTACGGCAGTCCGGATTCTCCAACACGAACTTGAAGCAGGCGATTCCTAGTCTCGTTGCCTGTGGATGCGTGGCGTGTCCTAATTCGGGGATGGCCTTGTAGACAACTGGAAGTCCTGCAGATTGCGCTTCTTCAAGAAAATGAATCGAGCGGTCATATCCCGTCTCCCATTCCCCTGTAGTCACACAAAGCAACAGGTTCTTCGCCTCTGGAATCGGCTTGGGGAAACTACTTGGCACGTGGACGTGAACGGACAGAAAATACTGCGGCTTCTTCATCGCCAGTCGCAAGGCGTATTGCGCCGCACCTGAAAAACCGCTTAACAGATACCCTTTGGCTTGGATTCCATAGCGTCCGACCAAACGCCTGACGGCCATTTCCCAGGCATCTGCCATGTCCGTAGCCATCGCGTCATCCGTTCGTATCTCCTTCCGTGGCAAATCGTCCCAATTCATCCGAGGATTCCAAAATCGCTGCGCTCCCCAGCATAGCAATGTCAAGTCATTGTCCTCTGCAAAACGCAGAACTTCCGTCAAATCGTCCTTGGCCTCAGCCTCCTGCAATCGTCGTTTCACGTCATCGACATCGTGGCCTAACAGGCAAAAGGCCAAGACGCCGCGGGACTTCTGAAAAGTGGGGACCGCTTTCGGCTTTCGCAAGAAGAACGTGATCTTTGGATGCGACGCGATTCCCGTTTCGTGAACATACTCGACTAGCGGATTGACATCCGGAACACGGTTCATCCGCAAAGGATTCAAGGCAATGTCCTTTTCTGGGAACTCATAGTCTCTCCATGGCACTGCTCCCTTGGGATAGGTGGTCACGGACGTTTCATTCGTATCGCCGATGGTCACAATGGCATGCCAAACCGCATATGTGTCGACAATCTTGGGAACGGGAAAACATAATATGTCGGGTCTCCCTGCCTCAAAATAGGTTGGCATGGCGGAACTGGCTCCGTTTTCCCGTTGAATCGGAAAAGGAGGCGTTGAATCGATCAGATTCCGGTCTTCCGCAAAGTAGTACGCCATGGCATGAATACGAACGCCCAGCGTCCTCGTATCTGTTTGCATGCGAACATGGAGACATGGAGTCGTGTCCTCCAATGTGCATTTGCCACGCATGTCTCCATGACATGCCGTCTGTTGAAATTCTCTGCCAGTAGACTTAATAAGGCGACAGTCCCTAATTGTGCAGAATGAACCAAAACACATGGACGACAATGAAAAGAACACCCAAAGCATCTGCACTCCACTTGCCTTCGAGTGATCCAACAACCATCTATTAAAAAGCATATGGCCACCATGCATAATATTGTCAAAACAAGTTAATCTCGCACCCCTTGTGGGCCAGGCCATTTTTTCAAATCCCGTGCGGCGCCAACGAAGCTGTATATCATAAGAATGATATTTACAACCATAACGACACAAGCCTCTCCAACGACAAAGGCAATGGAAACCTTGCAACACCATCCAGGCAAGAGACAAAGAAAAGTGAGCAAATGAAAAAAGAGAATTGCCTTTGACTTCCGTGTGGCAATATTCAACGTGACTCCCATCCACTTGGTCTTATTGCTATTGTAGATAAAAGTCCGAGGATCATAAGGATTGTCATAAATCATGTTCTTCTCCCTTTTCAGTTTTAACGACCCACGCGCCAAATGCCGCCCACAAGCATGACGGCGCAAGACAGCGGTACTTTCACTGATTTCATTCTCTTTCCCTCATTGTTTTCGTCCGTCAAATGTTTCGGTTCTTAAATTGGCGTTTTTTACGCGGCTTTTCATGCAGCCGTCTTGAATCCACCCATGCCCCGACAGACATGACTACTATGAACCCAAGCAAACTGATTAAATGCGAGACGATGATCGCAATCCCAATTTCCAATTCCCTCGCAAGGAGAAAAGAGAAAATGCAGATGACGGCAATGAAGACCAGGATGACACCCCACGCAGAATGGCGGGCGAAATTCAAGGTTATGCCATATGGACAAACAACGAAAACGCGCGCATCCCGCTTGTTCGCATAGAACCCCCAATGCCAATTTATATTGTCTTCTGGCGAAACCATGGAAATCACTCCAATTCAAATTCTTCAGACACATCAAGTTCAACCATTGCACGACATTGCGAAATATCCATGGACAGTAACACCATGTCACCTTCAGGGACGTTCAATTCGCATTCCTTCGTGAATTTTGCATCCAACAACATTCTCTGAATTTCAAAATCTTCTTTTTTCAGTATAACCCGTATCTTTAAGTAATTCTTTCGCGTCAAATGCTTTAACTTTTCAGCGCAATCGCGCATAAAGCATTCTCCGAATTTCGTAAACCAGGGAATCATCGTCCGAAGTACAAATAGAGCCTCGCCATATACGACTGAAGAGTCGCCGTGTCCACAGGAAAGGCAGCACATACCATGAATTCTGCCTACTCGATCTATAGCGGCAAAATAGAAATGAGTTCCATTGAAGAATCTCGTCCGAGTTACAAGTCCTGACCTCAGACCATGCAATCCACCAAGCCGCACATAATGTACGGCGGGCAACGTTAAATTCAAGCAATTTTCAACAAACTCCAATAAAAGCCTATGGTCAGACGCCCAAAGCGTTCGGTGACGATACTGAGAAATAATCGGCGATTCGGAGACCTCCGTGCAATCAGCATGAACAGACGAATCAAGACCATCAATAATATCGTCTACAATCTGCTTAACATCCAAAAGAGAGAGATTGGGATGCGATTTGCCATACAGCAAGTAGATTGTATTAATATCGACATTGGATGCCGCCAAATTCTTGACATAGACACGGCTACTTTCGCTATTGAACTGCCCAATGCATTCACATTGCAATTTAATACGTTTCCAATATAAGTTTAGAAACTCCCCGTCGGAGATGTCCAGTAACCCGTCATCAATCAAATCAAATTTCACATTTTCAGCATAAAACACCTGTGGAACGGGTATGTCTAATCGTGAAAAATCTTTCTCGGAACGATGGAATCCTGCAATGGATTTAATCAATTCCCTACTCCATATTTTCCAAATCTTCGCTTCCCAATATTCCAACAGAGAATGTCTGCGAACACTTCCAATGACAATGGGGATGTATGGAGTCAGGACGATGTCTCCATTTGACAAAAGGGTTAAATGCGGAATAAAATTTGATAGCACTTCCACATTTCGAAAGAGATGATCGATTGGATCTCCCCATTCAATTTTCATCTGCGTATATTTTCGCCGATTTTCATATATTTCATGTCGCAACTTTATATATTGCATTCGCGTAGGGAAGATGTCCCCATGTGAAACAGCGGTTCCCAAGCGCATCAGCGGCTGAACGCGAACCTCATGCACATGGAGTTCATGCATCTTCTCTACCACGTCGCAAAACTGATCAATATTAAATCGTGTAGGACTAAACGCAACCGCTCTAAACGGAATCTTTGCCCGACATCCCATTTCCACTGCGGCAATGGCATGAAGATAACTCCCGCAAACACCGCGTAGACGCTCATGTGTTTTTGCATTTGCACCATCGACACTGACCTGATATGTATACAGACCCAAATCTTTCAGTTCATTAGCTCGTCCTTGGGTCATCAAATAACCATTCGTAACAAGGCCTGGATGTGTTATTTTGTTGCCCATTCGCTTGAGCATGGAGACAATGAGTTCGTATCGTAGCAAAGGTTCGCCGCCACAAAAGCAAAAACTTGACGGCTCAAACTCATGTATCTGATCGGCAATCCTTAAAAGTTCATCGTCTGTCAACTCGCAATCTATGTTTGCACCGCCTCCGACATTGCTGCGATTGTAACAATGCAGACAATGCATATTGCATTGATTCGTTATGTCAATGCCAATGTAATCGGGACCTTTAAATATTTCGCCGAATTTTTCCACATTTCCAGCCATATGTACAGTCTCCGTCAATGTTGGTTTTTAAGAAATAAATGTACATTCCCATTTGAAACTTCGTTTACAAAAGAATGCGCTCGGCAAAAACCTGCTCTTTGCAACAACAAGCGACTAAAGTCCCCCAAATCGGACATTTCATCGATCCATGCCCTAATGCATCCAAGATCAAGTTCTACGTTGCCAATTATTATCTCCAAGTGATCTAAAGCGCGAAGCAGGATATAAGAAGACATAGGAACATCTTCGTCGAAGGCGACGGCGAATTTTGACAAAGTAACAAATGGGGGCGACCACCTCTGAAGTTATTATCCTATTTACGCAAAAACAAATAAGCATGCTGATTTCATTAGCACTTTCGTCGAACAACGCAAATGCGATGTTCTGAATTTGAGTTTCATATCCATTCCATATGGGGTCTAAAGAGACTCCATTTCGAGGCGGGAGAAAATTAATGTCAATTGCGTTCTTGCGCTGAAGGAACCGCAAAACCGATAAAGAACTTTCGTCATCACATAAGACAAGTGTTTTGCCGGAGACTGACTCGATGAAACCTGATTTGGGTCGCCATTTTGACATCTTCCATTTTATCGCGCCAGTTCGAGTCAACTGTAAACATGCAATGTTCAAATCCGTCTTTATCCGCTCAATTGGAATCGAATTGTAACGGCTAGACAAGATTGAACATATATTTAAAACGGAATTCCTTCCGTTGCACAAATCAAATATCTCACGAGCAGTCCGATTCATTATATGCGACAAGTCATATCCTACCATTCCGGGCAATTTAAACGACCAATACCCATGCTTTTCTTCACGCAGAAAAGCATATATCCTCTGATTCTGAAACGGAATCGCATTTTCATTCATAACATATCACTCGCCAGGTGATTTCGAAGAAACAATCCGGTTTTGGGTCACAACATAAGTCATTACGGTAACAACGGACGCTCCTATCACAACTATACCGACCGAAAATACAGAAACGGAGGTGTAAAGTGCCGCATATATGTATAAAGCCGCCGTGAGGGCGACGGTCAAAAGAAACGACGGACTTATGAAAACAGCCTTGGCAGACACATCCCCATAGTCCAAAGTGTCAATTTCCGGACTCTCGTAATTCGACATGACACAATCCCTTCTTTGTTTATAATAAAACTAAAGCCATGCTACTGCGGTTGAACGAGTCAGGTCCATGTCGTAACATCGTCTTCCAGACCAAACCCAAGCGACATTAGTTTAGCAAATCGCCTAGAACCACGATGTCAAATCAAGGGAGAAGTTTTGTCAAATTAAGGGCGTTATGCACTTCTCTTCAATTCTCCGTGCTATAATCCGTGTCATGAAAAGAATTTCATACAAGCGCATTCTGATTTCAATGCCCATGAATTCCCAAGGCGCGATTTCGGCTCTGCATGGCGCCTTGGAATACATTCGCGACGAGAAAACGAATGAATGGAGCGTTCATGCCGGAATTGAATGCGATCAGCAAAGATTCGACGATCTACGGCATTATGACGGGGCCATTCTGCATCTTGCAAGCGGCTCGACGCAAAATGTGTTTATGCCCTCAAATCATCCCCCCGTCGTACTATTCGATTCGTCCATCTCAAAAGACGATGCCGAAAGGTTGGTACAAGAACATTCGAACCTCACCGTCATTGTCGCAGATTTCATGGCAGAGGGACGATGTGCCGCACAGCACTTGATTGAACGCCGATTCAAGAATTTCGCCTATGTGGGCGATTGGGACGACTCAAAAAGAGAGGCCGATAACCGTCGCATGGGATTCTCCGATGAACTTCAGAAGAATCGCCTGACGTGCCGAACATATCGTCCACCCACGCCGGGAAAGGACTCTATCACATTTTCTGACGAAGTGCCGCACTTGGAGAAATGGTTGCTGGACCTCCCCCTCAATACTGCTATTTTTGTTTCGGGAGATGCCCGTGCCCGCGACATTCTTGCGCTGCTAATCCGCAATGGGGTCAACGTGCCGGAACAAATGGCAGTACTGGGAGTTGGAAATGATGAAACATTGTGCAGCACCAGCGTTCCGCAACTGTCCAGTGTAGATCCAAATCTCCATCTCCTTGGGTGCGAGGCAGTGAAAGAATTGGATGGACTCATCTCGGGAAGGGGGGGCGTGTTTTCATTCATTCCCCAAAGTGCAACGTCGTCATGCGCACATCCACGTCCATCGAAGTCATTGCGGATCCGTTTGTCCGCAAGGCGGTTGCCTGGATCCAAGAGCATGTGTCAGACAAGTTCGACATCGCCAGTGTCGGCAAAGGCATCAATTATCCCATTAAATCCCTCCAATGGAGGTTTCAAAAAGCGCTGGGCCATTCTGTCGGAACAGAAATCAAACTGAGGAGACTTCAGAGAGCCAGAACCCTGCGGGCTACAACCGCAAAAACGCTTGCCGAAATCGCCGATGAATGCGGATTCTGCAACGCCTCGCATCTTTGCAATCTTTTGCACGCGACTGAACGCACATGACTTGAAATCATGCGGACGCGCCCTCTTCACGTTTTTTGCGCGCTTTCCGCGTCCGGGCCGGCGGCGAGGAACTGGCCGGCCACGGCTCTGACCTCGTCGAGCGTGGCTATCTCGTTGAGGCGGCGGCGCAGTCTGGCGGCGTTGGGGCGGCCGTTGAAGTAACGGAAGAGGTGTGTGCGGAACGCCATCGAGACGAACGTGTCCAGGCTCGTCGTGCAGCTGCCGTCGTCATGCATGAAGTCCGCGTGATATGCAGTCAGATGCGCGAGGTGCGCCTTGAAGGCGACGTTCTGGAGTCCGGGGCGCAGCGTCTCGTCGTCGCCGGCGCAGAAACCGTTCTTCAGGTCGGAGAAGAGCCAGGGGTTGGCAAGCGCGGCGCGTCCGATCATGATCGCGGACACGCCGGTCTGCGCCATCCGCTCCGCCGTCTCTGAATTGTACGTTCCGCCGTTTCCGGTCACGGGGATCTTTGCGCGGGAGACGAGTTCGGCGATGAGGTCGTAGTGGACGTCGCCGCCGTGGAACTGGGACCGGAAGCGTCCGTGGAGCGTGATTCCGGAGCATCCCGCCGTTTCGGCGGCGTCCAGCAGTTCGAGGAGCAGCACCTTGTCGGGGTTCGGACCGGGGCGCGTCTTCAGCGACACGGGGAGGTCTGTCTCCCGCTTCATCGCGGCGAGGCAGTCGTGGATTAGCTGCGGGTCGTCGATCAGCGCGGCGCCGGCGCCCTCCTGGACGACTTTCGGCATTGGACAGCCGGCGTTCAGGTCGAGTCCGGCGAAGCGGTGCAGGGCACCCGCCTCCCGCGACGCAAGGGCCAATTCATCCGGCTTGGAGCCGAAGAGCTGGCAGACCACCGGCCCTTCGCCGGGCATCACGTCCATGAGCCGCCGCGTCGGAATCGAGCCGTGGGCAAGGCCGGCGGCGCTGACCATTTCCGTGTACGCGAGATCGGCGCCGTATTCCGAGCAGAGTTTCCTGAAGGGGGCGTTTGTGAAGCCGGCGAGAGGGGCAAGGACGTATTTCATGCAGTCTTTCGTGTCACTTGAGGATCGGCTCGCCGTCGTCGACGTACGTGAGCTCCATAGGCGAAATGGGGTTGTCGGTCTTCCTGGGGACGTATTTCACGCGGACGGTCTTCGTGGGCGAGCCGTCCGGCCCGCGTTCGAGGATGCGTTCGCCGGCGGCGGTGAACGAGGCGGCCTCGCGTCCGTCCACGAAGCGCGTGAAGCCGAGCGGCTTCCCCTTTGCGGAGTAGGAGTAGACGTCCTTCCAGCGGCGCGGGAGGGCGATGAGCGGGTCGCAGTAGACCTGTTCGGCGTTAACGTAGTCGATCGAGGCGAGGCGTCCGTCTTCGCGGTACTCGCGCCTTTCCTGCGGAATGGGGTAGAACGAGACGATCGCGGGGGCGCCGTATTCCGAGTTCGGAGTCTTCGCGAAGCAGGCGACGTCGACGCGGCCGGCGAGATTGCGCCGGTCGAGGACGATCTGCGCGAATCCGCGCTCGACGGAACCGTTCTCCGAGCCAAGCGGCTCCGCGATGCGCACGAGCGCGGGGTCGCCGCGGACGACCGCCCACTTGAACCTGGCGTCCTTCGCCCTATCGTGGACGGCCTGCGCCTGAAGGAGGAACGTGCGAACGCCCTCCGGCGCGCGGAGGGTGAACGAGATTGCGGAGGGCGTGTTGTAGAGCAGTTCCGGCAGAACGTCCGGATAGTCCGTCTCCGGCGCGGGGTACTTTATCGGGAAGACGCGGGAGTTGACGATCGACAGCGCGACCATCGGCGGTATCCGGTCGGGCTTGAGCGCATGGGCCTTTTTCACGAGCGCCTCGGCGTCCAGGTCAGTCGGAGCGAAAGCGGTCGGATGGGCCTTGGCGGTGAAATAGTCGGCCTCGGACTTGACGCCGGGCCTTGTGCGGCGGAAGAGCCACTGCATCGTGGGTCCCATCAGGTTGAGGCGCATTATCTCCGCCTTCGTCTGCGGCCTGAACGCGGCGGAGGCCGCCGCGGCGGCGCGGAGGTATGGGAGGTCGCTCCACGACATTCCCTCCGTGACGAGCTGGAATGGGGCGGAGCCGGGGAAGACGTCGCCCTGCACGGCCGGGTCGTGGTCCTTCACGGACGGGAACACCCAGAACTGGTTGTTCCGGTAGACCAGCTCCATGCGCTGCGCCATGCCGGGGTCGGTCATGGACGCGCGGCCCATCGAGCGCCAGTAGGGGCTGTCGAGCCGGCCGAGGGAGACGTTGCCGAAGACGGCGTGTCCGTTGAAGAGCGTGTTGGGGTGTCCGGCCGCGGCTCCGGCGGCGATTCCCGCATCACACGTCTTCACCGCGGACATGAGCGGGTAGTCGGAGAACTCCATCACGGAGTGCCCGTTGTCGCGGTTGAAGTAGACGTCCCCTCCGTTGCCGGCGGCCGTTCCTTCCGAGATCCACGCGGCGAGAAGGGACTTTTCGCGGCTGGCCGGGCGCGACGCCTCGAACGCCGGCGCAAGCGACTGCAGGGGCGTTTGCGGGGTCTTCGTCTCAAGCATGGCCTCGAAGCAGCCGAAGTCGAAGTTCCAGATGACGTTTGTCGAGGTGAGGACGGCGACGCCGCCCATTGGAATGGAGACGGGAGCCTTCGCGGGGCGGCTCTGCGCGGACTTTTCGCGCAGCGCGCGCGCCTTCTGCACGATTTCGGCGAACCTCGGCTCGTCCGCGATGCGGGAGAGGTCTCTGTCCGCCGCAATCGCGTCCGCGTCGTGGAACCCGGCCTCGACGGCCTTTTCAAGCTCCGTGAGCGCGAGGCCCGGCGCCTCGCCGTATGCGAGCGCGCAGGCGAGGTTGTAGCGCCATGTCGGATCGCCCGGCATCAGCTCAAGCGCGGCGCGGCACGTGTTCTCCATTGCCCGTATGTCGCCCCGGCGCATCGAATCGACAAGCTGGCCGCGAAGCTGGCAGTGCTGCGGCCATGCGGCCGGCATCCGCCACAGGGCCGCGTCTGAAGACGGCGCACCGCCCTGTCCGGCCGCGACAAGGGCGATGGACGCCACGACTGTTGAAAGTATGGAATTGCGCATGGGATGATTCTACCACATTTGCGCTTCCATTGGCGGGGGATTTTGGACGAATGGCGGACGAGCGGATTTGCAGCCTGCGCCGGCGTGGTGTATAATCGCGCGCATGGCGAAATCCACTATCGAAGGCAATGGCATGGACGAAAGGCGCGGCGGTCCGGCCGCGGGCGCCGGCGCGGCGACGCGGAGCGCGGACAGCCGGTGGCGCGCGCGCGCGCGGGCGTTCCATTTCCTCGCAGAGCAGTTCACGGGCTGGCGCGCGGGCGAAGTCGCCTGGCTTGCGTTCTGCGTCCTTTCCGTGGCGGCGCTTTCACTCTGCATGGGCGACACGGCGGCGGGCGTCGTCGCGGCGGCGACGGGCGTCCTCTACACGGTGTTCGCAGGGAAGGGAAAGATCCTGTGCTTTGCCTTCGGGCTTGTCAACGCACCGCTCTACGCATGGCTCTCCTTCGCGCAGGGGTACTACGGCGACTGCGCGCTCAACGTCTACTACTTCGCGATGATGTTCCCCGGAGCAGTGTCGTGGGCGCGCAACCGGGCGGAGACGGCGGAGGTGGGCGTCGCGCGGACTCGCCTTTCGCCGCGCGGGCGCGTCCGCCTTCTCGCCGTATGCCTGCTTGCGACGGCTGCGCTCTGGTGGATTCTGCGCCTCTGCGGCGGCAGCAGGCCATTGTGCGACGCCGTCACGAACGTCCTTTCCGTGGCGGCGATGGCGCTCACGGTCCGCCGCGCGATCGAGCAGTGGGCGGCGTGGATCGCGGTGGACGCGGTTGAGGCGTTCATGTGGGCGGACGTCTGGCTTTCGGGCGGAGGGGGCGCTTCGATTCTCGCGATGTGGCTTCTCTTCCTCGCCAACGGCGTCTACATGCTTGCGCTCTGGATTCGCGTGGCGAATGGACGCCGGGCATGAGATGGATGCGTCCCCGCGTTCCCGCACCTCCCGCTGTACGCGACAGCCGAAACATGGTACAATACGCCACATCCACGGGAATGCACAGAATGAAACGCATCTACTTCGTATCGGGTATAGACACCGGAGTCGGCAAGACGGTCGCGACCGGCCTCATGGCGCGATTCCTCCGCGGACGCGGCGTCGACGCAATCACCGTCAAGATGGTGCAGACCGGCAACGACGGTTTTTCGGAGGACGTGGACGTCCACCGCGCGATCTGCGGCGGCGTCCGCTTCCCGGAAGACGACGCCGGCCTCACCGCGCCGCAGACGTTCAAGTTCCCCTCGTCCCCCCTTCTCGCCGCCGGCCTTGAAAACCGCGCCGTCGACCTCGGCGCGATCTCCGCCGCCGTCGCGGAATGCGCGGCCCGCCACGAAGTCGTCCTCGTCGAATCCGCGGGCGGCCTCCACGTGCCGCTTGCGGACGACACGCTCTCCATCGACTTCGCCGCCGGACATGGATGGCCGCTCGTGCTCGTGACGTGCGGACGGCTCGGATCCATCAACCACACGCTCCTGTCGCTGGAGGCGGCGCTGACGCGGGGGATGTCCGTCGCGGGCGTCGTCTACAACTGGTCCCACGGCGTCGACCCGCACATCGACCGCGACACGCCGGAGACGACGCGCCGCTACCTTGAACGCTGGGGCTTCCCGCCCGTCGTCGTGCGCGTCCCCCGCGTCCCCGACGGCGGACCGTATCCCGACGTCGACTTTTCGGAGATATTCAAATGACTCCCCTTCAGTACGACCGCTCGTTCATCTGGCATCCATATGCCTCCCTCGGAAATCCACCGCCCGTCTACGAAGCCGAGTCCGCCTCCGGCGTGGAGATCGAGACGGCGGACGGGCTGAAACTGGTCGACGCGGTCTCCAGCTGGTGGTGCGTCGCCCACGGACACAACCATCCGGACATCGTCGCCGCCATCCGCAGACAGTCCGAAAGGCTCTGCCATGTCATGTTCGGCGGCTTCACGCACACCCCGGCAATCGCCGTCGCGCAGCGGCTGGCCGCAATCACGCCACCGGGATTCGACTACGTTTTCTTCGCGGACTCCGGCTCCATCGCCGTCGAAGTCGCCGCCAAGATGGCCGTCCAGTACCACTACGCCCTCGGCCGCCCAAAGCGCAACAGGTTCGTCGCCCTGCGCGGCGGATACCACGGCGACACCTCGCTCTGCATGGCGCTCTCCGACCCGGACGGAATGCACACGCTCTTCAAGGGCATCATGACGCGCCACTTCTTCGCCGACAGGCCGGCCTCCACGTTCGACGGCGACTGGCGGCCTGACGACGCCGCCTCCCTCGCGCGGATCCTGGAGGAACACGAGGGCGAAATCGCCGCCGTCATCTGCGAGCCTGTCTTCCAGGCCGCAAACGCAATGAACTTCTACCACCCGCAGTACCTGCGCGAGGCGTGGCGGCTCTGCAGGGAGCACGGAGTCCTCCTGATCGTGGACGAGATAGCGGCGGGCTTCCACCGCACAGGGCCGCTCTGGGCGCACGAACACGCCGGAATCACGCCCGACATCATGACCGTCGGGAAGGCGCTCACCGGCGGTCACGTCTCCCTCGCCGCCACGATCGCCTCCGGGCGCGTCGCCGAGACGATATCGAACGGCCGTCCGTCCGCGCTCATGCACGGCCCCACCTACATGGCCAACCCCCTCGCCTGCGCGGCCGCGAACGCCTCCCTGGAGCTCTTCGAGTCGATTGACTACCGCGCGCGCGTAGCGAAGATCGAACGCCGCTTCAAGGACAACCTCGCCGGCGTTCGCGACCTGCCGAACGTCCGCGACGTGCGCGTCCTGGGAGCGACGGCGGTCATCGAAACCCATCGCCTCCCCTCCCGCGCCGACGTCGCGCGCATCATCGAACGCCACAGCGTGTGGCTGCGCCCGTTCTGCAACTTCATCTACGCAATGCCGCCGCTCATCTCCTCGCCGGAGACGATCGACCGCATAACGGCGGCGATGGCGGACCTCGCGGCGTGTCCGCCCGGTCCCGCCCCGACTGACGGCGACTTCCATGAATGACGCAAACGAAAGGCTCTACTCCGTCAAGATGCGCGCCGCGCGCGCTGGCGAGCACGTTTCCGGCGCGGAGAAGATCGTCCCCGCCTCCGTCGTGCCGAAGACCGCCGCCGCGCTCGTCGAACGGGCGCTGACGCACTCGAAGGGCGTCCCGGACTTCGTGAACCTGAAGGTCGAAGACCCGGGCGAAATCCTGCGCATCCCCGCCCTGCCGGTGACGACGAACGCCACGCGCACGGCGGAGGAAGGACGCGCCCGCGCCGCCGAGCTTCTCGCCTCCGCCGGCATTTCGCGTATCGACGAGGTCATGGCGCACTTCTCGGAGGCGCACTCCCTGCGCGGCGCAATGCTGCTCGACGCCGACACGCTCGAACGCCTGGACCCAAGCCTCGAACGTGGCGTCCGCGCCACGTACATGGACGACGCCGACTCCCTGGCAAAAGGCTCGGCATCCGGCAAGAACCACTATGCAGAGGCGATCGTCCTTGCGACGAAAGTCCAGTACGCCCCCGGAATCGTCGGCGAGATATGCGTCTCCGACGACCCGGACTACGTCACCGGCTACGTCGCGACGCGGGAAATAGGCTACCAGCGGATCACCACAATCAAGGAAAGGGGCGATCCGAACGGCGGCCGCATCTTCCTATACCGCGGCCCTCGCGACGGGGTGTCCGAGACGATTCGCTTTCTCGAACACCAGAGCGTCGTCGTAACCGACGTCCCCGTCCTCGCCACCCCGCTTCCGGAACGAAGGCTCGAAGGGCTGAAGGACGACCTCGAACGCATCGCGGCGGCAGGCCTCTCCCGCGTCTGCCGGACGCTTGATTCGCAGACTGGACCCGCGACCGTCCTCGACGGGCGTCCCTGCATGGTGCTTTCCTCCAACGACTACCTCGACCTCGCACGCGACCCGCGCGTCGTCGCCGCCGCCGCAAAGGCGGTCGAGACATGGGGCGCCGGGTCGGGCGGCGCGCGCCTCACCACCGGCACGCAGCCGCCGCACGCCGCGCTCGAACGCCACCTCGCCCGCTTCAAGGGCACGGAGGCGGCCCTCGTCTACGGCACCGGCTACATGGCCAACGTCGGCGCAATCACCGCGCTCGTGGGCAAGGGCGACGCCATCCTATCGGACGAGCTCAACCATGCGTCGATCGTCGACGGATGCCGCCTCTCAGGCGCGGACGTCTTCGTCTACCGCCACAACGACATGCGCGACTTCGCGCGCAAGCTGGCCGCCTGCCGCGAACACCGCCGCCGCCTGGCCGTTTCAGACGGCGTCTTCTCAATGGACGGCGACGTCCTGCCCCTTCCGGAATTCCTGGACGTCTGCCGCCGAAACGATGCGTTCTCGATGGTCGACGAGGCCCACGCGACGGGCATCGTGGGCAGGACGGGACATGGACTGTGCGAACTTTTCGGATGCGGGCGTCCCGACCTGCTGATGGGCACGCTCTCGAAGGCGCTCGGATCGTCCGGCGGCTTCGTCTGCGCATCGCATCCCGTCGTGGACTTCCTTCGCAACAAGTCGCGCCCGTTCATCTTCTCGACGTCGCCAGGCGCACCCGCGATGGCGGCGGCCGACGCGGCGCTCTCCGTGCTGGAGGCCGAACCCGGCCGCGTGGAACGCCTGCGCGAGAACGTCCGCTTCTTCTGCGGACGCCTGGCCGTCTGCGGAATGGAGGTCAAGACCGATTCCGCGATCGTCCCGATTCCCGTCGGCGACGAGAGAGAAGCCGTCGCCGCGGCGCGGGCGCTTGAGGAACGGGGCTTCCTCATTCCCGCCATACGCTACCCGACCGTCGCAAGGGGCGCGGCGCGCCTTCGCGTGGCCATAATGTCCGCGCACGACTTCAAGGCGCTAGACGCCGCAGCGCTGGCAATCGCGGAATGCCTGCGCGGAGAGAGTGCGGTCGGCGGTTAAGTGGTCAAGAGTCAAGTGGTCAAGTTCGCGAATGGAGTCGTCTCCATCATGGCGTGTGGGGAAAAACTCAACCACTTAACTGCTTAATCCCGTTCCGGACTAGCCGTTGCGCTTCTCGAAGTCCTTCATGAAGTCGACGAGTGCGTCGACGCCCGCCATCGGGAAGGCGTTGTAGATCGAGGCGCGGATGCCGCCCACCGAGCGGTGTCCCTTGAGGGACTTGAGGCCGGCAGCGGCCGCCTCCTTGATGAACTGAGCCTCCAGCTCCTCCGTCGGCAGACGCCAGGTGACGTTCATGCTGGAGCGGTATTCCTTCACCGCCGTGCCGCGGTAGAAGCCCGTGGCGTCGATGGCGTCGTAGATCTTCTGCGCCTTTTCGGCGTTGAGTTTGAAGAGATTCTCCTTGCCCATCTTCTTGACCCACTTCATCACCTCGCCGAAGACGTAGATGCCCCATGTCGGCGGCGTGTTGTAGAGCGAGTTGTTGTCGATGAACGTGCGGTACTGGAGCATCGTGGGAATCGTCTGCGCGCCCTTCTCCGCAAAGTCCTTGCGGATGGCGACGACGGCCATGCCGGAGGGGCCGAGGTTCTTCTGCGCGCCCGCGTAGAACATCGCGAACTTCGTGTAGTCGCGCTCGCAGGAGAGAATGTCGGACGACATGTCGCCGATCAGCGGGGAGCCGGACTCCGGAATCGCCTTGAGCTGGGCGCCGGAAATCGTCTCGTTCGTGCAGATGTGGCTGTACACCGCGCCGGAAGTCCACTTGAACTCGTCGGCCGCCGGCATCCGCGTGGGAATGTCCTTCTGGCAGTTCGCGACGACGTTGACGCGGCCGAGAGCCTGCGCCTCCTTGATGGCCTTGTTGGACCACGTGCCCTGGTTCGCGTAGTCGGCCGTCTGGTCCTTTCCGAGGAAGTTCATCGGAATCATCGCGAACTGGAGCGACGCGCCGCCCTGGACGAAGAGGACGGACCAGTCGTCGTTCAGGCCCGTGAGCTCCTTGAACGTGGCGATCGCCTCCTGGTGAATGGCGTCGTAGTCCTTGCCGCGGTGGGACATTTCCATCACGGACATTCCGGCGCCCTTGTAGTCGACAAGGTTCTCCTGGGCGCTCTGCAGCACCTCGAGCGGCAACGCGGCAGGACCAGCCGCGAAATTGTAGACACGAGCCATACTTCAATAACCTCCTTGGGTTGAATTAGTGAATGACATTGTACTCCTGGGACGCGATTTTGACAACCCTATTTGACGTCCCACGTTGAAAATCATCCCTATCGCCAGCAGCGCGGCGACAAGGTTCGTGCCGCCGTAGCTGAGCAGCGGCAGCGCCATCCCCTTCGGCGGCATGACGCCGGAGACGACGCCGATGTTGAAGAGAGCCTGGAAGACGATGAGAAAGGTCATGCCGAATGCAATGAGGCGGCCAAGCCTGTCCGGCGCTCGAAGGGCGATTGCCACGCCGCAGACGAAAATCACAAGGTAGAGCGCAATCGCGAGAAGCGAGAAGACAAGCCCCCAGTCCTCCGCGCCGATTGCGAAAATGCAGTCCGTATGCGCCTCCGGAAGAAAGCCCAGGCTCTGGAGAGCGCCGAACGGACGCCCCTGCGTTCCGATCGACCCGAAGAGCCCGCCGTTGCCGATCGCGATCTGCGCCATGTCGAACTGGTGCGTCGAACCCTTCTCCACGCTCGCCGCCATCATCTCCGGCGTGATGCCGAGGAGATTCGCCACCCCTTCCGGCAGCCATCCGGCCATGCGGTACATTCTGTTCGCGTTCAACAGGAGCATCGTCCCGCCCACGCCAATGCCGCCCGCGACAAGTGCGCCGATGTGGACGAACTTCATGCCGGAGAGAAGGAACAGGACGCCGCCGACGGCGGAGATGACCATGGCGGACCCGAAGTCCGGCTCCACGATCGCCAGGGCCGCAAAGACCCCGACAAGCAGCGCCGCGCAGCACGTGCCGCGCCAGAACCGCTCGATGCGAAGCCCCACCGCGTCCAGGAAGACGGCGGTGGCAATCACCGTGACGAGCTTCGCGAGTTCGCTCGGCTGGATCTGGAAGCGCATGGGATGCTTTATGGCTATCCAGCGATGCGACCCCTTTATCTCAGGAAGGAACAGCACCGCCACCATCATCGCCAGGACGGCGAGATACACAATGACCGTCAGGGACGGACGCGTCCGCCACAGATGATAGTCCACGAAAATCGCCGGCAGCATGCACACGACGGAAACGACAAGCCACACTCCCTGGCGGACGAGGAAGTACGCGCTGTCGTTGTGGATGCGGACGCCGTTCCCGCTGCTGGCCTCGGCAAGGACCACCAGGCCGATTGCCAGCAGGAAGAGAACGGCGACGCCAAGCAGAGTCAATGTACGCGGCACGACGGACTCACGCCTGGTGGAGACGCATTACTTCGCGTTCGCGGGAAGTCTGAGAACCTGCCCCGGCTTGACGCCGTCGGTGACCTTGAGGTTGTTGACCTCGATCAGCGAGGTGGGGCTGACCGTGTGCTCGATGGCGATGGAGACGAGATCCTCGCCTTCCTTGACGACGTGCGTGCGGCCGGAGACGGGCGTGTCGACGGGAGCGGCAGCGTCGGCCTCAACGTCGGCCTTTGCCTCGTCGGACTTGGGAGCGGCGGCCGGCGCTTCAGCGGCTGAATCCGCGGCGGCGGCGGGAGCGGCGGACGGCGCTTCAGCGACCGAATCTGCGCCAACGGGAGCGGCGGCGGCCGACACGTCTTCCTTCGCATCGGCGGGCTTCGCGGCCGCGGCGTCCTTCTTCGCGGCCGCGGACTTGTCGGCGGCCGGAGCCTTCTTCGCGGCGGCCTTCGCGCCATCGGCCTTCTTCGCGGCGGCGACCTGCTTCTCGGCCGGAATCTTCAGTTCCTGCCCGATGCGGACGGTGTCCCTTTCAAGTCCGTTGAGCTCCTTGAGCGCGCAAACGGAAATGCCGCTGTCATGGGCGATTCCGCTGAGGGTGTCGCCGGCCTTCACGACGTACTTCTTCGTGGCGCCAGTGTAGGGCTTGACGGAAGACGTCTTCACCGGCGGCGGCGTCAGGTTGGCCGCGGACGCGGAAGCGGGCATGGCGGCCGGCGCCTTCTTCGCGGCGGGCGCGGACGGCGCGGCGGCAACCGCAGACGCGGCCGGGGCGGCTCCGGGGATCTTCACCTTCTGGCCGATGCGGATCCTGTCGGGCTTGATGCCGGGATTCGCCGCAACGATGGCGTTGAGCTTGACGTTGAAGCGCTTGGAGATCTTGGACAGCGAATCGCCCTTCTGGACGACGTAGACCTCACCGGCGGCGGCGACGGCCGGAACTGGACGCTTCGGCACGGGCGCGACGACCGGCTTGTCCGCGACGGGGGGGACGGGCTTCACCACGGGCGCCTTGGGCGCGGACGGCGGAGGAAGTTCGGGGGGGACTTCCGTGACCTTGACGACGGAGCTCCGGGCCGGGGGCGGCGGCGGCGGCTGGTCTACCACGACGACGGGTTCCGCGGGCTTGTAGCCCGGACCTCCGACGCCCGGCTTCGTGGCCTTGCAGCCCTGCATCATCAGGCAGGCCGCCACCACGTTCATTCCCAACACCAATCCAATCTGCTGAACCTTCATCTCGTCGTCCTCATTTGCTGGGATCCGCGCCGCGCACATCCGCTCCCGAACAGACGAGAGACCTGAATGCGTCGCCGCGAACTCCGTAACTCTTAAATTGATCGAAACTCGCCGCGCCCGGCGAGAACAGCACCGCCTCGCCCGGCATGGCGTCGCGCCGGGCCGCCGCGACCGCCCGGTCGAGCGTCCCGCAGACCTCGCACGGCACGGAGTCTTTCCACGCCCGCAGAAGCTGGTTTGCGCAACGCCCTATAAGATACACTTTTTTGACCTCTGAAAGCAAGCGCGGAATCACGGAAAGTGGATCGTCGCCTTTCGGAAGCCCGCCGGCGATCAGGCGGACCCGCGCCCCCTTCGCCCCCGCCCGCCGCGCCGCGGCCATCGCCACGCCCGCGTCCAGGGCGGCAAGCGACGTCGCCTTCGAGTCGTCCACGTACTCCACGCCGCCGAACACGCCCACGGTCTGCATCCTGTGGGGCAGCGGCTCGAACCGCGCGAACGCCGCCGCGATCGCCGCGTCGCCCAGTCCGGCCGCGCGCAGGAGGCGCACGGCGCAGCGACCGTTCGCACGGAGGACGGGATTGTCGAAGTACGACCCGGCGAAAAGCGCGGCCTCGCCGTCCGCGCCGGCGTCCGGCAGGGCGTCGCCTCGAATCGCCGTCTTCGCCATGCCGAGCAGAGCCAGCTTGAGTCCATGGTAGACCGCCGCGCTTCCATGCCGGTCGAGATGGTCTTCCTGAAGGTTCAGGACCGCCGCCGCCTCGAAGGCGTCCGGCGGAAGGGCGGTGGTCTCCAGCTGGAAGCTGCTCACCTCCACGACCGCCCACGGCAGGGAACCAGGCGTCGCGTCCGAACGGGCGCGGACGACCTCGCAGAGCGGAACTCCGTAGTTCCCGCACGGGACGCCGCCAAGGGCGTCCGCGACGAGCTTCACGACGGAGCTCTTGCCCTTCGACCCCGTGACTGCCAGCATCCGCCCGCCGCGCGCGCGCCAGCGCTCCGCGCCCAGCTGCAGCTCGCCGACGACGGGCACGCCCAGACTTCGCGCCTCGCGCTGCCACGGATGGTCGAGCGGAACGCCGGGACTCGTCACGCAGAGGTCGAAGGACTCGCCGGCGGGCCAGACGTCCGCGCCGTCCAGCACGACAACGCCGGCTCCCATGTCGCGCAGAAGCGCCGCGGCGGCCTTCCCGCTGCGGCCGTTTCCGAGGACGACCGCATTCACGGCAGCAGAGCCTCCAGATGGACGCCGTGCGACGCCTTGAGAAGGACGGCGTCGCCCGGCCGGATGAAACCGGCCAGCACGGCGGCCGCCACTTCGCGCGACGCACCTCCAAACGAATCGCCGACGAGGACAAGCCTGTCCAGCGGCAGTTCCCGCGCGCGCCTGAGGACGTCCGCGTGGAGCTCCGCGCTCCGTTCACCGAGCTCGTACATCTCGCCCATGACGGCGACGCGCCGTCCTGCGACGTCGAGGGAGGCGAACGTCTCAAGGGCCGCGACCATGGACGTCGGGTTCGCGTTGTAAGTGTCGTCGATCCACGTCACGCCGCCCTTCTCGACTACGCGCCAGCGTCCGCCAGGCAGCGCGAAGCCGGCAAGGGCGGAAAGGCACACCTCGTCCGGGACGCCGAACTTCCGCGCGCAGGCGAGCGCAACCATGGCGTTGGACACGTTGTGCGGACCCGGGAGGCGAACCTTCAGAGCCTCGGCTAGGCGACGCGCGGCGGGGTCGCGCGCGGCGTCCGCCACGCCTACCGGAGCCGCGCTCATCGCGGCGAGGCGGTCGAAGCGCGCGTTCGAGCGCTCCATGACGGCGAAGCCGTCCGGGGGAAGGCGCGCGAAGAGCGTCCCCTTCTCGTCGGCGATGCCGTCCTGCGTCTTGAAGAACTCGAGATGGGCGGTGCCGATGGACGATATCAGGCCCGCATGGGGACGGGCGACGTCGACGAGCGCGGAGATTTCGCCGGGGTGGTTCGTGCCCATTTCGAGGACGAGGACGTCCGCGTCCGACGGGCATTCCAGGATCGTGATCGGAAGTCCGATGTCGTTGTTGTAGTTTCCGTCCGTCGCATGAACGCGGAGGCCGCCCGCGCGGAGGAACGCGGCCGCCAGCTCCTTCGTCGTCGTCTTGCCCGCGCTGCCGGTGACGCCCACGACCTTCGCCTTCAGCGCGGAGCGCCATGCGCGAGCGGCCGCGGTCAGCGCGGCGCGGGGGCTGTCCACGGCAATCAGCGGAAGGCCGGGATGCGCTGCCGCCCAGTCGCGGCGCACGAGCGCGGCCGCCGCGCCCTTGGCAAGCGCGGTCTCGACGAACTCGTGCCCGTCATGCGTCGCGCCGGGAAACGCCATGTAGAGGCATCCGGGCGTCACGCGGCGCGAATCGAACGTCGCGCCCGAAAACGAATCGGGAACGCCCGCGGCGCGGACGCCGTTCGTCCACGACGCGAACCCGTCCGTCGGAACGCGGCCGGGGAGATTGGCGGCGGAGACCGTCACTTGACCTCGACGCACCAGCCGTGCGTGTCGGGAAGGCGTCCGTACTGGATGCCCTGAACCGTGTCGTAGAGCTTCTGGAGATGCGAGCCGACCGCCTCGGGGTCGGATATCCTGACGACCTCGGCGCCGCGGGTGATCTCCCACACTGGCGTCACGACGACGGCAGTGCCGCAGGCCGCCACCTCCACGAATTCGCGAATCTCCTCGTAGGGAATCTTGCGCGTCTCGACCTTCCATCCGAGGTCTGCGGCGACCTGCTTGAGCGTCATGTTGGTGACGGACGGCAGGACGGAATGGCTGTCGGGCGTCACGTACGTGCCGTCCGCCTTGATGCCCAGGAAGTTGGACGTGGAGAACTCCTCCACGTACCTGTGCTCCTTCGCGTCGAGGTACAGTTCCACCGGCCAGCCGTCGCGCTTGGCCTTCTCGTGCGCGAAAAGCGAGGCCGCGTAGTTGCCGCCCACCTTCACGTCGCCCATGCCGTGCGGCGCCGCGCGGTCCCAGTCGTCGAGGATGACGGCGCGGACGGGCTTGAGCCCGCCCTTGTAGTACGCGCCCACGGGCATGACCATGATCATGAACGTGTACTCCTTCGCGGGGGCGACGCCGATCTGCGGGCCGGTGCCGATGAGAAGCGGACGAAGGTAGAGAGATCCGCCCGTCCCGTACGGCGGCACGTATTCGAGGTTCGCCTTCACGACGCGCTGCACGGCGTCGAGGAACATATCCTCCGGCACGGGCGGCATGACGGTGCGGAGGGCGGTGCGCGCCATGCGCCGCGCGTTCTCCTGCGGACGGAACACGACGACCCTGCCGTCCTCGTGGCGGAACGCCTTCATGCCCTCGAAGCACTCCTGCCCGTAGTGAAGGCAGCTCGCTCCGATGTGCATCGTGATGTACGGGTCCTTGACCAGTTCGCCCGCGTCCCACGCGCCATCCTTCCACGTGTAGCGGACATGGCAGTTCACGTCAGAAAATCCGAAACCGAGTTTCGACCAGTCGATGTCAGGCATAGCTCTTCTAAACTCCTTTGGGCGGATATTCTATTCCTTTTTCCGCGCCGCGGCAATGGGAATTTAAGCCGTTCCATAGGGAGGGCGGACGTCCTCGTCCGCCGCCGCGGCTGAAAAGGCGGCTGAAGGGGCAATTCGGCAGGGCGGGGCGTCCCCCATGGGAGCGGCGCGCGAGGACACGCGCCCTCCCGGAAATCCCGGCCGGCGCAGGCGCGGAAGTTCAGTTTTCGTAGACCTTGCAGTACTTGCCGTGCGTCTTGAGCGTGGCGTTCAGCGCCTCGACCTCTTCGGCGGGGAACGCGCCCTTGGAGACCGTGACCGAACGGAGCTTCGGGCAGGCGTTCAGTCCGGCAATCGACGCAACGCCCTTGGCCTTGTTGAGACGCACCGACTGCAACGCGGGGTGGCCGGACAGCGCATCGAAGTTCTGAAGCGCCCCCGAATCCCGGTCGCCGGACAGCGAAAGGGTTTCAAGCGCCGGAAGCGACTTCACGAACGACAGGTCGATGGCGCCCGGAGAGCCGGACATGTCGACGTTCTTCAGCTTCGCCAGCGTCCCCAGGACCGCGGTGTTCGAGAATTCGCTTCCCGGCAGCTCAAGGCGTTCGAGTTCCCTGCAGCCGGCGAGGAATGAAAGGTCGCCCGCCGGCATGGATAGATTGCCGGTGCGCATGTTCCAGGCGCGAAAGTACTTCAGGTTCACAAGGACGGCGATGAGCGAGAGGTCGGAAATCTTCTCGGAGAAGATCGTAAGCGTCTCCGCCTGCGGCACGTTGCGGCACCAGTCGACGGACGTCATCTTCGTCAGTCCGCCGTGGAAATGCTTCACCTGCCTGAGCGTTCCGAGCGACTCGAATCCCTGCGGCGTCGTGTCCACGGCGTAGTAGCGGATCTTCTCCAGTTTCGGCGCGGCGGCAAGCGGCGCGAAGGTGACGACGGTCGAGCCGTAGAGGTCGAGGTCCTTCAGGTTCGGAATCGAGGCGACAGGCGAAAGGTCTGCAATATTGCAGTAGCGCAGTGTGAGCGTTTCAAGACGCGGCAGCGCGGAGAGCGGCGAGACGTCCGTCGGCGTCACGCGGCAGACCGTTATCTCGCGGGCCGACTTGAGCAGCGCAAGCGGGGCGATGGACGTCACGAAGCCGGGCTTGCAGTCGACCATCACCTTCTTCACGTTCGGCATCTGGCAGATCGCGGCTGCGACCGTCGCGTCGTCCGCCTTGTCGCGGAAGGACAGCGTCGTGTCCGATTCGCCCTTCAGCTGCTTCTTCGCCTCGGCGATCTGCTCGGGCGTCGCCGGCAGCTTGAACTCCATGAGGTTGTAGTTGACCCTGGGAACGGCGGTCTCCGTCGCGGCCGTACGGGCGTTCGCGAACGCGGACGGATCGGCGGGCGCGGCGACGGCGGCCGGCGCGGGCTGCGGCGACGGCGCGGGCTGCGGCGACGGCGTCTGTGCGGATACGGTCGGAGCCATCTGCTCCACCGTCTGCCTGACGGGCTGCGCGGCGGGCTGCTGCGCCTGCACGGCTTCCTGGACATGGACGGCAGTCTGCGGCTGGACGTACGCCGGCTGCTGCACGACCACGGGCCGCACGACGGCTGGGGCAGGCTGGACGTACATGGGCTGCGGCTGGACGACCACGGCCGGCGGCGGTGGAGGAGGTGGTGGTGGCGGCGCCACAATGGCGTCCACCGTGTTGTCCACAAGTCTTCTGAAGAATCCGCCCTTGGCGTTGGCTGTCGTGGCGACGCCTGCGGCGGCGGCGATGAGCAGAAGCGATCTGATGTTCATGGCAATCCTTTTTCCCTTTTGGCGCCGGCGCGTCGGATTGCGCCCGTATCTTTCCTGACGGGAGCGGTCCGGCGCGCGCTTGCGGAATCCGTTCTGTCCTACGCCGTAGCCGACGTCTCCTGCGGGGATGGCGCCTCCGCCGAGGCGGCGGAAGCGGCGGACTTCCTCTTCCTTTTGATGAGGAGGTAGACGAAGAAGCCGGCCGCGGCCAGAAGCGCAACGCCGAGGACCGGGCGGTAGAAGAGCCAGGCAATGGCGATCGTCACGAGCGCGCACGGCAGCGCAATGAGGAAGGAGACGACGCTCGTGCCCATTTCGACCACGTTGCCGAGCACGGGAAGGACGTCGCCGAGCACGGACAGCGGCTTGAACGTCATCTGAAGTCCGAAGAACATCATGAGGAATCCGGCGAGGCGGATCGCCCAGCACATCATGGTGTTGGACGTCTGCGCGTCCGCGAACATCTCCGCCGCCGTCTTGACGCCGTCCGCCAGAAGCTGCACCTTCTTTCCGTTCTTCGCCGTGTAGGCGACGAACGTGTCGCCCTTCTGCTGCGAGACGACGGAGACGTCGTGCGGCATGACGTACGAGTACGTGACGCGGACGTCTCCGAGACGCGGCGTCGAAACGACGTCCCGCGTGTCGTTTGGATTGCCGCGCGTCTCGGCGTTCGCCACGTAGATTGTGTTGCCGCGGAGCGTCACGCGGGCCACAGGGCATACGAGGTTCGTCGGAATCACGTAGGACTGCGATTCGCCAATGGACGATATCTGCCCCTGATTCAGCCGGAACGCCCCGAACGCGACGTTTTCCGACTGCTTCCTCTCGCCGGTCCATTCCATGGCGGGATTGTCGTGCCCCGCCTCCTTGAAGCCGGAGGAGTCGATTGCCGACGAAGACCACGCCATTTTGTACGTGTACGTCGTAGTTGTCGTCTCGCTTCCGCCCGCGTTCTTCTCCTTGCGGACGTGCTTCTCCTCCTTCCACTGGTACATTTCTACCTTGCGCTCAAGCCTTATTGCGTTGGCGCTGACGCCGAACGCCTCGTCGGAGAGGACGTCCTTCGTGTCAGCCCGCCCCGTCATGTGGACGAGTTTGCCCTCGTTCGCGGGGTCGACCTTGGCATTGGATTCGACCGCCACGCAGGCGCCCTCGCCCTCTTCAAGCGCCTTGCGCGTCTTCACGGTGTTCCCCTCGTTCCAGAAGAGCAGCGGGAATCCCAGGACGAAAAGTCCCAGTCCGATCAATACGCCCTTCATCGCGGAGCCCAGCCTGGAGCTCCAGCTTTCCGTCGTAGTTTCCGTCACGGCCATTTGTCGTTCCTTTCAGTTCACTTATTTCAGTTCAGCTGCGATGCGGCGGCGGAGGCGTTGGATCCTCCGCCCCGGCCATTGTCTGGTCAGACTCGTCTACTTGACGCCCTGCGCCCCCTTGCCGGCGATGGCGCCGAAGAGCCTGAGGGCGTCCTCCAGCGGATAGCGGTTGCAGAACATGTCGCACTTCGTCTTGACGGTCCCCTGCATGGGGAGTCCGACGGCCTGGCGGAGGGCGTTGAGCCTGCCCTCGTCGAGCTTCGTCTCCTCGGAGTAGGACATCGTCAGGAATGCGTTCAGGTATTTCGCGTCGATGCGCCCCTCGAACGCCTTGGGGTCCTTGAGGTCCTCGTTGCCGGAGATGGACAGTATGCCGTCCGTCCCCTCAAGGTCCTCGAACTCGTCCACGCGTACCTTGGCGATTGACGGCGAGACGGTCATCTGCACATCGCTTTCGCGGTTGAGGAAGAAGACGTTGTTGTCGAGCCTGGTCGTCATCTCCTTCGAGCGGCCCTTCGTGTTGTCGTAGCCGGCGAGGACGTTGAGGCCAATCACGTTGTCGTGGACGTTCGCCGCGACGCCCGTGTTGTTGCGCACTCCGCAGCCCATGGACGCGAGGTCGTTCTTTGTCGTCCACGTGAAGAGGACGGTGTTGCGCGCGAACTCCCATTCGACGGCCGGCTTCCATCCGGGTTTAGGATTGTTCGGCCCGCTCTCCGGGATCGGCTGCGAGCAGAAGACGTTCGCGCCGACCATGCGGTTGTTGCAGAAGACGCAGTTCTCGACGACGACCTTGCCGGCGTGCCACGTGAGCTGGAGCGCGGCGTTGCCGCCGTTCACGAACGCGCAGTTGCGAATGGCGACGCTGCCGGTGGCGCGGTTCTGCGTGGCGGAGTAGATCATGTAGCGGTCGGGGGACGGATTCTTGTCGGCAGGGTTCTTCGCAGGCCCCTGCAGCCACATGCCGGTGTCAAGCCCCTCCGGCCTGCCCTTGGAGGGATGGTAGGAATTGGCCTGTCCCTCGTCGAAGATGAGACCGTCGAACGCCATGTCCACGTCCGTCGGCGTGTCCTTCTGCGGGAACTCGATATGGAAGACGCCGCGCCCGCTTCCCTTCTTCGAGTTGTTCTCGTTCTGCGCCTGGAAGAGCGTGCGATGCCTGAGCGGGTCGCGCGTCGCGAAGTCCGGCGCATAGCCGCCGATGATGGAGACGGCCTTGTCTATCTTGAACCAGTTCTGCTTCATCTTGCCGGGATAGACGCCCTCGGCAAGATGGATCTTGTCGCCGTGCTGCGACTTTTCAAGCGCCTTCCACAGGTTCTTGAGCGGCGCCTCCTTCGTGCCGGCGTTCTTGTTCTTCCCGGTGGAAAGCGAGACGTAGATGTCCGCCCCGGACAGCGCGCCTACGCACATGAATGCCGCCATCGAAATGGCGGCGCACTTCATCGTCTTTGTCTTCATAGTCGATTGACCTTTCTTTTGGTACATGGACAGTATGGGGTTCAAGAAAGAAGATTCTGACGTTAAACGCGAAAAAATCACGTAAAAACGCGAAAAGGTACGTAATTGTAAAAGCGAGATTTACCTTGCGCGTATGGAGAATCATGGACGCGCGCCCTGGCGGCCCCTCCATGAAAACGGCGCGTCGCGACGGCCCGAAAACGTGATGCCGAAGCCTCGGATTCATTTGGAAAACGTGACGCAACCGGCGTGGATTCCCCCTGAAAACGTGATTGGAAATGCCATGATTCGTTTGCAAAACGTGATTGAGCGTGGTATAATGCGTTCGTTTGGAGTTTCATATGAAACGAAAATGCACTGAAGAGATTGAAAAATGGCATTCACGCGCCAATCGCAAGCCACTTGTCCTCATGGGGGCGCGCCAGGTGGGCAAAACCTGGCTGATGGAGTCGTTTGCCAGGCGTGTCGCGCCGCATGACCACATCGTAGTGAACTTCATGCGTTCGGCGGCGCTGCGACGCGCCATTGGGACGTCCGACCTCGACCCGCGGGGATTGATTCGCCTCATCCAGACGGCAACGGGGAAGCGGATCGTCCCGGGAAGGACGCTGCTCGTCCTCGACGAGATACAGGAATGCCCAAGCGCCCTTACGAGCCTGAAGTTCTTCAACGAAGACCTGCCAGAGCTCGCCGTCATGGCGGCGGGGTCGCTGCTTGGGCTTTCCATGGGGCGGTCGGACGACGCGCCGTCGAAGCCGGGCGGCGGCCGGTCGCAGATGTCGTTCCCCGTCGGGAAGATCGAGCGTCTCTGCGTACTTCCGATGACGTTCTCCGAATTTCTCATGGCGGAGGGCAAAGAAGGGCTTGTCGACGCAATACGGGACGGCGACTGGCGCACGGTAGAGATGCTTGCGGGCGAGTACGAATCGCTCCTCAAGACCTATCTCGCAGTCGGCGGAATGCCGGAGGCGGTAAAACGATGGACGGAGACGGAAACGCTGGCCGAAGTGCGCGCGACGCAGCGCGCGATCCTTTCCGACTACGACGACGATTTCAAAAAACACGCGCCAATCGACCTCCTGCCGAAAATCCGGCTGCTTTGGAACAACGTCTCGGCGCAGCTTGCAAAGGAGAACGCGAAATTCGTGTACGCAGCCCTCAAGCCAGGCGCCAGGGCCCGTGAATACGAGACGGCCCTGCAGTGGCTTGACGACGCCGGCATGGTGCGGCAGGTCTTCCGCGTCGCCCCGCCGCGTCTCCCCATAAAGGCCTATCGCGACTTCGGCGCATTCAAGCTGTACATGCACGATGTCGGCCTTCTAGGCGCAATGAGCGACCTGCCTCCACATGTCGTCCTGGAGGGCAACGCCATTTTCACGAATTTCAAAGGAGCGCTGGCGGAGCAGTTCGTCTTGCAGGAACTGACGGCGGCGGGATTCGAGCCGGGCTACTGGACGGCGGACGCGGGAACGGCAGAAGTGGATTTTGTCGTGCAGGGCGAGACGGCGGTCTATCCCGTCGAGGTAAAGGCGGCGACGAACGTCAAGGCGAAGAGCCTCGGCGTCTACATGCGCCTGTTCGCTCCACCGATTGCAGTGAAGTCGTCGCTGCGCCCATTCGCCGAAAGCGGAATCGTCCGTTCGATTCCGCTTTACGCGCTCGGCGAGACAATCCGCCGGCAGCTCCACAGGGTCTGCGCCGGCCGGGCGGAAACTCAGGCCGGCGCAGGCGCGGGATTTCGGTTTTCATAGACCTTGCAGTGCTTGCAGTGCGTCTTGAGCAGGGACGCGCCCTTCGTGGGAGACAAGACGAGACGCGGTCGCCGGAACGGCGACCGCGTCTCGTTTCACGCTTCGCGCATTGCGCGAATGCGACTTAGGCCTTGACGACCTTGCCGGCCTTCAGGCAGCGTGTGCAGATGCGCTTGTGGCAGGTGTTGCCCTTGCCGTCGGTGACGCGCACGCGCTTGAGGTTGGGCAGGAAGCGGCGCTTGGAGATGCCGGTCGTGTGGAGACCGATGCCGCCCTTGTACTTAGGCGAACCCTTGCGGATGATCGAACGACCGGCCGCAGGATGCTTGCCGCAAATTTCACAAACCCTAGACATGACGTTAACCCTTTCCTTTCGTCTCTTCCTTACTGACCATCGCTCTCGGGCTGCCACTCGACGGACTGGAACGCATCGTCGAACGCCGCCGCAAGGCCGCCCAGGGGCTCGCCGCCCTTCGGCGCGCTGCTCGTGGAGGGCATGTCGGAAGTGTCGGCCTCAAGGGCCTTGATCTCGTCCTCGGACATCTGCATGGCGCGGATGGAGAGGCCGATACGGCGCTCGCCGCGGTCGACCTTGACGACGCGGGCCTCGACCTCATCGCCGACGTTGAGGACGTCCTTGACCTTCTCGACGCGCTGGTTGGCGATCTGCGAGATGTGGACGAGACCGTCGACGCCGTCTTCGAGTTCGATGAACGCGCCGAACGACGCGACCTTGGAGACCTTGCCCTTGACGACGGAGCCGAGCGCGTACTTCGAGGAGATCTCGGTCCACGGATCGGTCTGCGCCTGCTTGAGGCCGAGGGAGATGCGCTGGTCCTTCGGATTGACCTCGAGGACGACCGCCTCGACCTGCTGGCCCTTCTGGAGGCATTCCGACGGATGCTGCGGACGGCGCGTCCAGGAGATGTCCGTGACGTGGATCATGCCGTCGATGCCCTCTTCGAGCTCGACGAAGGCGCCGTACGGCGTGAAGTTGCGGACCTTGCCCGACACGCGGCTGCCGACCGGGTAGCGCTCCTGCACCGTGTCCCACGGATTGTCCTGCGTCTGGCGGATGCCGAGGGCGATCTTCTGGTTCTCGGAGTCGACGGAGAGGACCGCGACTTCGACCTCGTCGCCGACGCTGAGCATGTCGCTGGCGCGCGCGACGCGCTTCGTCCAGCTGAACTCGCTGATGTGGACGAGGCCCTCGATGCCGGGGGCGATTTCGACAAACGCGCCGTAGGCGGCCAGGTTGACGACCTTGCCCTTCACGCGGCTGCCGACGGGGAACTGGTCGGAGATCGTGTTCCACGGATTGTCCGTCGTCTGCTTGAGGCCGAGGGAGATGCGCTCCTTCTCGCGGTCGACGTCGAGCACCATGACATTGAGCTCCTGGCCGACGGTGAGCACTTCGCTCGGGTGCTTGATGCGGCCCCAGCTCATGTCCGTGATGTGGAGGAGGCCGTCGATGCCGTCGAGGTCGATGAACGCGCCGAAGTCCGTGATGTTCTTCACGCGGCCCTTGCGGATTTCGCCCTTCTGCAGGGAGACGAGCAGTTCGGCCTTCTTGGCGGCCATCGTGCCCTCGATGAGCTCGCGGCGGCTGACGATGATGTTCTTGCGCTCGTTGGAGATCTTGATGACCTTGAAATCGAATTCCTGCCCGATGTAGGGCTTGAGGTCGCGGACCGGCGACACGTCGACCTGCGAGCCGGGAAGGAACGCCTCGACGCCGTCGATGTCGACGAGCAGGCCGCCGCGCACGTCCGTGCGCACCGTGCCGTGAACGATGCTGCCCTCGACGTACTGCTCAAGCACCTTCTGCCAGCGGATCTGGTCGTCGGCAGCCTTCTTGGAGAGCCTGACCATGCCGGTCTTGTCGTTCTCGAGCTCAAGGAGCATCACGTGGACCTTGACGCCTGGCCGGGCTTCCGCCGCGTCCGCGAATTCCTCCAGCGGAATGACGCCTTCCGACTTGTAGCCGATGTCCACGAAGACGTCGCCGCCCTTGACTGCGGAGATGACGCCCTCGATGATCTTGCCGGGCTTGAACTGTACTTCCTGCGCCGACGCCTGGCTGGCGAGGAAGTCGGCGAACACGGCCGACTTTTCAGCGGGCGCGGTGGGTTTGCGAATTGCCATGAATCTGAATCTTTTTGACGTTTGTTGCTGAACGCGGTTTTCTGCCGCGCCTTCCCCGTCGTTGGGCGAAGGAAATGACATTATACCATAAAATCGCGAGGCGTGGCGGAATAGTTCTGCGCGGTGAAATGCCCGGCTGTGCTTTGGGTATCCGCGAAAACGCCTACTTCTCGGCGATCTCGTAGAGCATCCGGGCTCCGTGCGGGCCGGCGACGGCGGCCGTGAAGGACAGGCGGCCGTCCTTCGCTTCGGCCGGCATCTTCTCAAGCCGCCGCCCGGTCGTCTCAAGAGCCCACACGGACAGCGCCTCCGGACGCTCCACGGCGATCGAGACCTTCGCCGTCCCCCTTCGGACGATCGGCGACTGCCTGCCCCACTTGAGAAGGACCGTCTTCTTCGCGTCCGCGTACACGTTGCCGTCGGCCTGCACGTCCGTCAGGTGCGAGACGAGCAGCCGGCGCGACCTGGCGATCGGCAGACCGTCGAGCGAACTCGCCCAGACCGTCGCCGCCACGTCCCCGACGTCGAGCGAGACCGCCCCCGCCGTCAGCGCACCGGACGGCGTGAAGCCGCCGGCCGTTCGCGGCGTGTCGATCGCGAACGATCCGCGTTCGCGGTCGAACGAGAGCGAAGGATTGCCCTTCAGCGCCATGGGGGCGTCCGCGCTCTTGAACGCCTGCGCCAGATTGCACGTCGGCGTCCCCGACGGCGCGGGCGCGACGGCCGTCGCGACGCGCGCGTTCCAGGCGGCGTTGCGCCATTTCGGGACGACGCTCTGCGCCCAGCGGTTGGACGTGAACGTGTCCGCCGTCACCATCTGCGCAATCGAATCCGCAAGCGGCGCCATGTCGCCGCGCAGGAAGAGGCACACGCTTGCGCGGTCGGAGGCCTGTCCGAGCGGGTCCGACGCGACGTCGAAATACCCCGGAAAACCCTTGCCGTCCTCCATGTTGCCAAGTCCGTGCGAATAGGCGAAGCGCCAGAGGCCGTCCCAGTCCTGCAGGGCGCTGAGGGCACCCGTCATTATGCCGCCGACTCCGCGGAACATCCCCGGGCCGGAGAAGTTCCATTCGGTGATCGTGAACGGCTTGTCCGGCATCCGCGTGAACGCGGCGGAGACGGGCGGAAGGCTCGAGGAAAGGACTGGGTTCTGGTTGCCGCAGCTGGACGGCAGCGCCCAGGAGCGCGCAAGGAAGTGGGGATGGTCGACGTAGAAATGGTCGTCCACGTAGTCGTAGCATCTCTCGCGCATCGCCATGAGCGGCGTGAAGTGTCCGCCGCAGTTCTGGCTGGTCAGCAGCGCCTTGACGCCGAGCGACTTGAGGAACTCGCGCTGCCGGCCGACGAGGCGCTCCTCGACGTCCGCCATGAAGAGAATCAGCTCGGCGTTGCTGCCGTAGGCCGGAACCTTCTCGGCGTCGTCGCTCACGCCCTTCCCGAACGCGGGGTCCTTCGCCCGCCTCTCGGCCAGCCACCTGCGCCAGGCCGCCTTCATCGGGGACAGCTTCGAGATCTCCGTCCAGCACCACGTGAGGTGACCTTCGTTGATGAGGGAGATGAGCGGCAGCCCCGGCTCGTCTGCGTAGCGGCGGCCGGTGTAGGGATTGACGTGCGTAAGGAGGTTGTGCGCGAACGTCTTCCAGTTCTCGAACGCCGGCTCGTGGACGCCGATCATGTTCTTGTAGACCTGCGGGCGCATGAGGCCGTCCTGGTCGACGCCGACGTCGCGGTTCATCACGGGACGCGTCGTGTAGAGGTCGGTCGTGACGTAGATTCCCCTCTCGTAGAACTTCGCAAGGAGGTAGTCGAGCCTGTCCATCTGCGCCGCGTTGATCGTCAGGCGGTCGGGCGACCCCTTGATCACGCCGTTGGCGGATTCGTAGTGGTGGATGCGCACGGTGTTGTATCCGAGACGCGCCAGGCGCGTGGCGATCTTCTCCGCGAACGCCTTGTCGGGGAAGCAGGCGTCGAAGCAGAGGTTGACGCCGTAGAAGCGCTGCGGACGTCCGGGGCGGCCCTCGAACTCGAAGTGTCCGCCGACGTTCTTAAGCCAGCCGTGCTTGCCGGCCGGCGCGTCCTGAAGTCCCATGCCGGAGAAGTCGAGCGCGCTGCCTGCGAGAACGTCCTTCCTGTAGTCGAGCGGAATCCAGTCCGGCCCCGCGGAGACGACCACGGGCTTGTCGATCGCCGTCGTCACGCCGTCATCCGAGGAGATGAAGCAGCTGAACGCGCGCTGGTCGCCCGCGCGGAACTTCCTCGCCGTCTTCGCGCCGGTCGGACTGATCCGCAGCGTGATCGTCTGGCACCACTGGCGGTCGTCCTGCACGAGGACGCGCGTGGGCGCGGGGAACGCGATGCGAAACGGCTTCGCGTCCTTCGCCGCCGTCGCGAACTCGATCCACGCGACGCTGCCGTCGTGCACGCGCATCTGCTGTCCGTACGTCTTCGGGAAGACGCCCCCTTTCCCGTCCGACGCCTTCCACGTGCCGCCTGCGTACGCCGAGCAGGGGAGGGTGAGGGACAGGACGACGCCTTCGGGGTTCTGGTCAAGGCAGGACGTCACCGCCACGTCCACGAACGCGCGTCCGTCGGACGTCTTCAGCAAGGTGGCGCGCCCGTCGGCGCACTTCTCCTTTGCCTCGAACATCTCGAACGTCGCCGTGCCCGTGGCGGCGTCGGGGAACGCGAAGTCCGTCCGGACGCCCGTCGCCGTCCCGCGCCATCCCTCGCGGTGGATGCGCGCGCCGAGCAGCGCGCCGTCCGTTCCCACGCGGACCTCTCCGCCCATGCCAAGCCCAAGCTCCAGCGGCGCCGCGCAGCAGCAGCACGCGCCAAGGGCGATCGCAGACAAAATGCGTGACTTCATCTTCGTCTCTCCTCCGTCAGTTTCAGAAAACCGAATCCGCAAACGCAATCACTCGCCGGAATCGCGAATCGCCGCGACCTTCCCGCGCGCGTCGCGCAGGAAGTCCGCCAGCGGCTCAAGCCCCTCCGTGAACGCCGTGTCCAGGAAGGCATCGGCCGCGGCCACCGCCATGCCCTCGCCCCAGACCATCTGTCCCATGCAGCAGACGTTCGCGTCGTTGATCGAGCGGCACATCTTCGCCGCCCATACGCTCTCGACCACGGCGGCGCGGACGCCCGCGAAGCGATTGGCTATCATGCTCATGCCCATGCCCGTGCCGCAGAAGAGGAACGCGCGCGACGCCTCGCCGCGGCGCAGCGCCAGGCAGACGTCCACGGCCGATTCGTAGTACGGCTTGTCCGGACGCGCCGCGTCCGCGCCGTAGTCCTTCACCTCGAACCCGCGTTCGCGCAGACGCGCCACCACCGCCTTTTCAAGCGCAAGGGCGAACGGGTCCGCCGCAACGACGATTGTTTCCTTCATGGTCTTTCTCCATTTGCCGATTTGCCCGGACCGTCCGCAGACGGCCCTTCGCGTCCGCTTCAGATGACGCCCTTCGACGACGGGACGCCATGCTCCCGCGGGTCCGCCGCCACCGCCTGGCGCAGCGCCCTGGCGAAGCTCTTGAAGAATCCCTCGCACACGTGGTGGGCCTCGTCGCCGTAGATCTGGCGAAGGTGGACGTTGAGGCGTCCCTCCACGCTCACGGCGCGGAAGAACTCCTCCAGCAGCTTCACCTCGAAGTCGCGTACCATCCGGTGCTTCATTTCGCACTGGAAGACGAGGAAGGGACGCCCGCCGAGGTCGACGGACGTCTCGCACAGCGTCTCGTCCATGGGAATCGACGCGAAGCCGTAGCGCGTTATTCCGCGGCGGTCGCCCAGCGCCCTGTTGAGCGCCTGTCCGAAGACGAGGCCGACGTCCTCCACCGTGTGGTGGTAGTCCACGTCGAGGTCTCCGTCGCATTTGACGGAGAGGTCGATCAGCGCGTGCTTCTTGAGCAGTTCGAGCATGTGGTTGAAAAAGCCGACGCCCGTGTCGACCACGCCCTCGCCCGTGCCGTCGAGGTCGAGCGAGAGAGCGATCTTCGTTTCCTTCGTGTTCCGTTCGATTTCCGCAGTGCGCATGGCGCTTCCTTGTTTTATGCCTGTGGCGACGATTATAGCAAAAAAGGCGCGGCGCGTCAGAACAGCGTCATCGTGTCGCGGTCGGCGGAATAGCGCGGAACGCCGTCCGCGCCGACCGTCTCCACGAGGCGGATCATTCCGGTGCGGCGCGGATGGATGCGGATCGCGGAATTGTGGGCGTGGAAGACGTACCACATGGAGCCGTCCGGCTTGAAGAAGACGTCGCCATGCCCGGTGCCGCCCAGTCCGGTGTCCTCGCGGCTGAGGACCGGCCCGTCCTGGACCTTGCGCCACGGGCCGAGCGGGGCGTCCGCCACCGCCGCGCCCACGCAGTAGTCCGGCGAGCGGTAGTCGTTCGCGCTGTAGAAGAGGACGTACTTGCCGTTGCGCTTCACGACGGTGGGGCCTTCCACGACGCCGGTGGACGCCTGGAACGCGTCGTGCCCCTTGTAGCCGAACTTCGCGTTCAGTTCCAGCTGGCGCGCGCCGAGCGGGATCTTCTCCCACGGCCTGTCGTTGCGAAGGCAGAGCGTCCATTCGCCCTCGACCTTCTTCAGGTCGTCGGAGAGGATCGCGCCGCCGAGTCCGCCAATGTCCCAGTTGGAGCAGTAGACGTACGCCCTGCCGTCGTCGTCGACGAAGACGAAGGGGTCGATCTGGCCCTTCTTCGCAGGGAAGTCCGCATAGGCCTTGAAGCCGTCCGACAGACGGTCCGCCGCGGCGATCGCCAGGCGGAAGTTCGCGCAGTAGGCGTAGTAGTACCTGTCGCGGTACTTGAACATCTGCGGCGCCCAGAAGCACGCCGTGCCGAACGCCGTCTTCCTGTCAAGCGCCTTGCCGGCGGGATTCCCCATGTCGGCCGGCCGCCAGTTCACAAGGTCGGTCGACTGCAGCACGGGGAACGCATACCCGCCTCCGACGCTTCCGGGCTCCGTCACCCGTCCATGCTCCGTGCCGGTGAGGTAGTACGTCTCGCCGTCCCGGAAGATCGTCGGGTCCGGAAGCAGCACTTCGCCGGACGCGCCGAGGGCGCAGGCGGCGGACAGGACAAGCAGGTTCTTCTTCATTGCGTACATCTTCAATCTCCTCGGTTTTTCTTGCCGGTTCTACTCGAAGAGGCGCGCGTCGCGCCATTCGGCGTCCTTGTCCGGGTAGACGGCCTCGAAGACGAGGCGGACGTCCTTCTTCTTCAGTGCCTCGACGAGCGGCTTCACGTCCTTGACGATCTTCTGCCCGCAGACAGGCTCGTGCAGCGAATAGTGCTGCCCGTGGACGTCCACCGCGGAAGCCGACACCAGCCAGAGCGACGTGCCGAACAGCTCGATCGCCTTCGCCAGTCTTTCCGGGTCGCGGTCCTCCAGCATCATTTCCGCGGCGAGCGACGGCGCGGGGCGGAAGTTCGGCTCGTCCACGAGCGTCCGCCAGTGCGGCAGCGCGCTGAGCTGGCCCGTCTGCCGCTTCGGCGACTGGCGGAGGTAGATCGTGACTCCTCTTTCCGCCGCCTGCCGGCAGAGCCGCTTGAGCGTCTGGACCATCTGCTCCTTCGCCTTCGCGCCGGTCATGTTGTTCTCCGGGAAGCGGTGGAGCGCCACTATCATGTCTTTCGCGCCGAGGATCGCCGCCTTGTCCAGCGCGTTCGACCACGCCTGCGCCTGGCGCGCGGTCTCGTTCGGGTCGTTGTCGATGATGCGCAGGTCGGGATAGAGGTTGATGGAGCCGGTCATGTCGACCATCACCTTCAGCCCCTGCTTCTTCAGCCAGTCGGTCTGCGCCGCCAGGTCTTCGCGGTCGCGCGCGAAGAGATAGCGTCCCTCCACCATCACGCCGTCGTAGTGGCGGAAGAACGTGGGACGCGCCATGACGGCCTCCTTGATCGGAGTTCCGAGGTTGTGCAGCGCAAGAGTGCGCCCGACTGCGTTCGGCGTGGGGGCGGCGAAGGGGATTTCCGCGACGGCGTCGCCCTCGTCCGTGCGAACGCGGAAGACGCGGACGGAGCCCGCCGCGATCGTCGCGTCCGTGTCCGCGCCGACGACGACGTTCGACATGGTGTTCGGCGCAAAGCCGACGCTCCCGCGCTCGTCCACGGGCGTGGGCAGTTCCTCGCAGGAAAGCATCCTCCCCGCGCAGACCCGCAGCTCGAACGGCCTTTCCTCCCACGTGTTGTTCATCACGCAGACGGTGTAGTCGCCCTTCCCGCGCCGGCACGTCACGAGGGAGAGACCGTTCGCCGCCGGCTCGGCGGACGTCGAGAATACCATCTGCTCGCGAAACGCGGCGTCGAGCGCGCGGCGCGTCTCCGGCAGCAGCGGGAACGGCTTGGCAAGCGTCTCGCCGACCTTGGAGACGGCGGGCAGCGCACAGGCGGGCTTCTCCGCCACGCCCCATTCGGACGGAATCACGGTGATGCGCCCGCCCGCCACGTTCATGTCCACGGCGGGAAGATTGCCCTTCGTGAGCAGAAGGTGTCCGCCGCCGCGCACGTACTCCGCCAGCGTCTCGCGCAGTTCGGCGGACGGCGCGATGCGGCCTGCGAGGACGAGCACGGGATACTGCCGCAGCAGCCATCCCGGCGCGTCGCTCAAGAGGCAGTCCGCGATGTCGCCGTACGGAGTGTCCACGTTGTAGCCGCGCTCGTCGCGGAAATAGCTGGCGTCCTGGTAGCCGGGATAGAGCATGTCAAGCACTCCGTCCGTCAGGTAGTCGCCCGCGTCATAGGGCAGTGCGCCCCAGACCTTGTAGCATTCGCGGGTGTAGAGGTGGCGCGGGAAGCTCCAGCCGCTGTAGAAGTCCACCATCAGCGCGACGGGCGCGTGCATGACGCCGGGGTCGCCGTGCTTCTCGTACCAGTCCACCGCGCCGCGCTGGATCTTGCCGATCGGGCTGAGATTGTCTCCCTTCCAGTAGCAGCCGGACTCGAATCCGACCGCCGCGGAGTTGTAGAATATCTGCGCGTATAGGAGCTTCTTCATGAGCGCGAGCGACGTGCCCTTGTCATGCCCCGGCCCGTGCGCGTCGGGATTGGGGTCCCACTTCTCGGGATAGGCCTTCCAGCCCCAGCGGTTGAAGACGCTCACGTTGCCGAACCACGGGACGCCGTACTGCTTGCCCGCGCCGCGGATGAACGAGTAGTAGACCTGTCCGTTCGGCAGGGACTGCGCCGTCTCCGCGCCGATGAGCGTGTAGCACCCTTCGCGCAGGAAGTAGTGCCCGAAGTTGAGCGAGACGAGCGTGGCCATCTTGTTGCCGAGAAGGCAGTCCATCCGCTCGAAGTGGCGCTGGAAGTTGAGGTACTGCTGGAAGCGGTCGACGCCGAAGGGCGACATCTGGCCGGCGTAGCCGCCCACGTAGCGCCCGTCCTGCTCGCCGTTGTCCATGCCCAGCCATCGCTCGCCCAGCACTTCCTCGAACATTTCCGTCACGCCCTCCGGCCGCTTGAACTGCGTCCACGTTCCGGGGCCGGAGCCGGGGACGAATCCCCAGAGGTCGAAGAGGTAGAGGTTGCGGCGCTTGAGTTCCTCGACCTGTTCGCGCACGTTCTTGTTGTAGAGCATTCCGTAGTGCGCCCAGATGATGTCGCCCAGTTTGTCGCGCGCGACATAGCGGTCGAGGTCCGCCTTGTAGTTCTTCTCGTTCATCGTGCGCAGTGCCATGAACTGCATCTTGCCCCCGAACGTCTCGCGGTTTGGCGGCTTGACGAGGCGGCGGGCGTCGTCCGGATGCTGCCGCGCGTCCATCGGGTGCGAATACGTCATCACCGGCTGCGCCGAGGCCAGGGCCGCGAACATGGCCGCCGCGGCCAGCGCCGCCATGCGTCTTGCTGTCGTGTCTCTTTTCATTTCATGGTTCCTTCGCTTTTCTCTTTCATAAATCGCATCCCGCCATTTCACCGGTTGCCCTTGGCGCGGTTGTGCGTCCTGCAGAGCATCTGGCAGTTCGCGGCGTCCGTCGCGCCGCCTTTCGACCACGCCGCCACGTGGTCGGCGTCCATGTCCTTCAGCGCCCAGGTCCGCGTGGCGTTCGCGGAATGCCCGACGGCGCACAGCGGGCAGTTGGAAGTCCCCTTCGCCCTGGCCGCTTCCGTCTGCGCGGCGTAGACGGACTTCTTCGTCCGCTCGTCGAATACGCGCACGTTCAGAAGCCGCGTCTCCCTCTCTCCGCCGAGGACGTACTCGAACACGCCGCGCTTGTCGGAAACAAGATCGTCCGCCATCAGCGCGGCTACGCGGCGGCCGACTTCATCTCGGCTGTACGGCGTCGCGTGATATGCGTCGTAGAGCCGTCCCCATTCAAGTCCGCGCATCTCGTCGTAGACCGTCGGAAACACGCCGTCCGCCCAGTCGACGACGGACTGGAAAGTCCGCCGCAGTTCGACGACGTCCCTGTCGAACCTGTGCAGCGCCATGTAGCCGTCCACGTCGCCTCGCGAAACCCAGCCGAGCGCGACGGCCAGCACCTCCTGCCGCTTCGGGTCGCCCTTCACGTACGCGCCCCATTTCTGCATCATCGGGTTCGCAGAGTTGGAGAAGACCTCTCGCGCCTTCGTGACGAACGGGCCGGAATAGACCGCGTTGAGAAGTTCCTGCGCGTTGAGCGGAATGCCAGTGATGTTGATCGTCCTGAACCATTCCTTGATTTCCGTCTCCCCGCCCTCGCAGACGTATACGGTCAGGCGCGTCTCCAGGATGCGCCGGCGCTCGTCCTCTGCAAGCCCCGCGAAGGACTTCGCAAGTCCCCCCTCGTCGAACGTGAGCTTACCGGTCACGAAACGTCCGAAACTCGTGATGCGCTGCTGTCCGTCCAGCACCTCGTAGCGGTCGTCGGCGGTCTTCACGAAGTAGAGCAGTCCGATCGGGTATTCCTTGAGAAGCGAACGCACGACGTCCGCGTCGCGCCGTCCGTCGCCGTAGATGTAGTTGCGCTGGTATTCCGGCTGGATCGTGAGCCGCCCCTCCCAGCCGTAGAGTCCCTTGCCCTCAATCTCGTTGTAGACGAAGCCCTTGCAAATGTCCTCGACCGTCAAGTCGGTTCGCAACGTCAGTTTCACTGTCAATCCTCCTCTTTCGCATTCGGCGCGACGGGGACGTCGCGCCCTACCGAAACACCGTTCAACGCAACTTCGGACGCACCGCATCCGCCATTCGGCGCGACGGGGACGTCGCGCCCTGCCGGAATGCCGTTCGTTTGCACGTTCGGCAGGGCGGGGCGTCCCGCCCCGCCGCAGTCCGTTTCACCCACGCCGCCACCCATCCGAACATCTGACGGCAGTTCAGCCATTCTCCCTCCTGCGGATCAGAAGACGGTCGTAGAGGCGGCGATAGGCGTACGGCCCGTTCGGCTCTGCGAGATAAAGACGCGGACCGCCTTTCTGGTACGTCCCCTCTTCCGCAAAGTCCGCCATTGGCCTGGCAAGTTCGAGGCTCATGCCAAGCAGTTCGAACTGCTCAGGACAGTACTTGTCCAGAAACGTGATCGGCACGCCCATAACCCCGTCGAAGTCGCCCGGTATCGCGTCAGAATACGGCACCTCGATCGCGTCGTAGTTCACGTACGTTGGGTAACCGACGTCGCGTATCTCCCTGTGCTTCGAGTACTTGACGTTGTCCGCCCATGTCATGAGGTTCAGCGGTTCATGGCGTCGCCCATGGTCGATATTCGTAAACCAGACGACGCCCGACACGCGAATCATCCCTTCACGGTGGTCTCCCGCCGTCGCGGCATCCTCATACTGCGAAATGAAATGTCCCGCGCACCCCTTGAACCCTCGCCCAAGCCACAGGCGGTTTTCCATGATGAGGGGAAAGACCTCTTTGTACGTGATGGCGTTCTGGTTTCCGATGACGGCGAACTTCTTGTCCGCCTCTACGATCCATGCGAGGAATTCGCGGAAGAGCGAGAACGGCGGGTTCGTGACTATGACGTCGGCCTCGTCGCGCAGGCGGCGCACCTCGTCCGAGCGGAAGTCGCCGTCGCCCTCAAGGTAGTCCCACTTGAGGTCGTCCAGGTCGATGCGCCCGCTGCGGTTCGTGTCCTCGTCCAGCACGAAGATCTTGCCGTGCGCCGCCGTCTTCGCGGGATTGAACTGCGGGCTTCCGCGCTCGAAGAGCGACGGCTGGTAGTAGACGCCATTCGGCGCGACGGGGACGTCGCGCCCTACCGGAATGCCGTTCATTTGTCCATGCGGTAGGGCGGGGCGTCCCGCCCCGCCGCCCCCTGCCTGACGTCCGTTCGCGTTCATCGCCTTGCTGTTGAACGCGTAGCTGGTCGAGACGAGCCTTTTGAGGCCGATGCGCTCGAAGTTCTCGGCGAACCACTTGGTGAAGTTGCTCCACTCCGGGTCGTCGCACGGCAGCAGCACGGACTTGCCGCGGAAGACGTCCGCGTCGTAGTCGAGATACGCCTCCATCTCACGCGCGATGTCGGCGTACTGCGTGTAGAACTCGTCCTTCTTCGCCTTTCTTGCGGCGCTCAGGTTTGCGTTGGCCATTGTCCGTCTTTCCTTTTGCCAGCGATTATATCAAAATCCCGCAGTCTCTTGCCGACGCTTCATGCTTCGCCCGGTTCAGGGGTGTTCGAGGTTAGTGTCGTTGTCCGTCGGGTTGAACCAGCTTTTCATGGTCAGCCCGAAATACTGGGTGAACTTCTCCCCGATCCGTCCGTAGCGCGCATGGACGACCTGTCCGAGTTCATTGGTCTGCGTACGGACGCGGTAGACGAGATAGGCGTCGGGGGGCAGTTTCCTGGACTCCATGATGCCGGCGACCGTATGGACGTGGCGGAACTCGAATTCCTTCTCGTAGACGGCATTTGTCTCCGCGCGGTATGCGTACTTGAACGCGCTTGCCGGATCGATGGAGAGTTGATAGGCGCCGTCCGCGGCATTCGGGAACGAGACCTTCAGATGCTCGTGGTAGTCGTCCCAGTCCCGAGGATTCCGCCATCCGTCAAAGACAAAATGCACGTCGGCATGACGCCCGTTCCCGTAGGGCGGACACCACTCAAACGATTCCAGGTCGAGTTTCACGACTTCATTCGTCGCCGGGAACGGCTTGAAGTCGACGGAGTGGTATTTCAGCATGACGGGCGAAATCTTCTTCTTGATGACGATTTCACTCTCCATCGTGCAGTCAGACCACTTGCGCATCTCCTGCGCCTTTTTCCAATCCCATTGACGAAAGGCCGGCCGCACTGAGGTCTCGTAATATCCGTCTTTCCTGAAAAAGGCGCGCAGTTCGCCGATACTGCGCTCCTTGGCAGAGCAAAAACCCGCTTCGTCAGTCTTGCACTTGACGACTGTCGCCTTTGTGAAGGTCTTCTGGAAGCAAAGCGTCGCTTCCACGTCCGCAACCAGAGCGCCATGGTCGTCACAGACATGGAAGCGGACATCCGCAAGTGCGCCATCCCGCAGCAAATCGTACGCCAGCGTGACATTGCCGATGCAGCACAATCCGGCAATGAGAATCAATCGCATCATTTCAAATCTCCAATCTCAACAATTTTTCTGAAGAGCGTGTGCGTGTAATAGTAGGCGACGTTCTTGACGTCGGAATGCAGCCAGCGCATGGAAAGTTCATCTCCATCCTCCGTTCGCGGCCAGCCGTTCGGCATGAATTCAGGCGAGTTCATGTCAAATGACGTAAGCCCGTATTGCGTCAGATCCGTCCGCCCCGTCGGCGGCGACAGGGCGGGAATCCCCTGCGCCAGATGTGCGTCAATGACGAGACGTGGGTTCGCCGCATTCGTTATCGACTGCGGATGGAGGTCGAAAACGGTGTTCGTCCTGAAGACGGAAAAGTCGACAACCGCGCCGGCATCTGATTCCAACCAGACCTTCACAAGCCCCAAGGCCTTCGTGCGGAAGCCCCAGCCCGACCAGTCAGTCGTTCCAATGAAGCCGAGAAGCGACTTGCGCCCCTTCCAGATCTCCTGCTTGTGCCAGGAATAGCGGTCGCCCCAGTTCCCGGACGGACTGAAGCCGTTGTACCAAGCCGGATTCTGACTGTCCTCGTAGATTTCCTCGACCTCGTCTCCCGATGAATAGAAGTTGACGGCAACCGGCTTCACGTTGGCGAAACGCCCCTTCCACGTCAGCTTGCCGCGGGCGTCGCTCGCGTCCCCCGCGTAGAACTCATGCCACCTCGCCGCCCAGCAGCGCGACGGATAGCCGCACCACTCGGCATGGACAAGATGGTTGTCAGGAGAATAGTCCGCAAGCGACGGCTCAAACGCCTCGGACGGAATCGCCGAATTCAGCATGATGAATCTGTCTACCGCCATGCCATAGTCCTAAATGGCCGCCGCGACGACCATCGTGCCGAGGCTGTGCGCAATCATGACCTTACGCCCCTGCGTCTCACCGACAATCGTGGTCAGATGACGCGCCGTGACGAAAGCGTTGGAGACGTTGACCTGATAGTTGTACGACGGTCCAATGTCCGACTCCCACGCGACAGGGCAGAACTCCATGTTCGCCCCCGCCTGCCACAGCCGCTTGAACATCTCGGAAGCCCAAGCGCGCGCGCCCCGCTCGCTTACGTTTGCGCCATGGACGAAGAAGACGCTCGTCTTCTCCGCCTGGCAGACGAGCGCAGGAGCAAGGAGTAAAGATAGCAATGCAAGGCATTTCCGCATCTTCATCGACCATTCTACGTCCACGTCCCGCAGAACGGCCCGTTCTTCCGATGGCGGATGAACAGCCGCTTATACGTCCGCGCACCGCAGACAAGTGGCTGAGCCACCCCGCTCCCCTCGTTCCAGAGGCCGTTCGAGAATCCCTTCCCCTCGCTCTCAGACGCCCCGACGATTTTGAATTGCTCGGGGCAGTACTTGTCCAGAAATGAAATCGGAACACCCATGACGCCATTACATCCTGTGCCTGACAAGAATCCGCTTGAAGATTTCGCGTCCGTCAATCGTCGGGGCAAACAGGTCGTACTCGCTGTCCTTTCCATGATTCGCAACTCCGACAAGTTCAAACTGTTCGGGGCAGTACTTGTCGAGGAAGGTGATCGGAACGCCCATGACGCCTCTATGCGGCAATCTGTCTGTCTGTCTGTCTGTCTGTCTGTCTGTCTGTCTGTCTGTCTGTCTGT
>CAYLRN010000022.1:0-28550 GCA_964386385.1 uncultured Lentisphaeraceae bacterium
ACGGAGACATGAGCCTCTTTCGCGTGTTCTCGTTCTGACAGGCCGACCTTCGCGTGACTCACCCCTACACGAGTTTGCAAACTCGTGTAGGGGCCGGCGGCGACCGTTCTGCCGATCCCTGGAGAGCGGTTGTCCTCAACCGCCGAAAGCGCGGCGGGAGAATGCGCCGGTGCGGGACGCCCCGCCCTGCTGAATGCGGCGAATGGCGCGGACGCCACCGGCGAAACATATGGAATGGATGGCGCAGCGAATGCCAATCCGGCAAGGCGCGACGTCCCCGTCGCGCCGCAGACGGTCGCATGGACGGAGCGATGGGTGGTTTAGGGCTATTCGTGCGTATTGAGGTCGGGGATTTTCCTCGTCCATTCCATTCGCTTCGCGTCCATCAATTTCTGCCTCTGCACGGCAACCGCAAGGTATTCGTCCTCGATTTCAATTCCAGCGAACCGTCTGCCGGTGAGCCGTGCAGCGATTCCCGTAGTTCCGCTTCCCGCGAAAGGGTCGAGTACGGTCGCACCAGGCTTTGTGCTTGCAAGCATGGCCCTGACGACAAGCGCCAGCGGCTTCTGCATCGTCGAATCGTCTGGCAGTCTCGCCGAAACGTTCCCCTTCGGATAGCAGCACGAAGTGCCATGACCGCGAGACCGGGCTTGTCGCCTATCAGCGTCGCTTCTATCGTTCCAACGTCGGCCGTTGGCTCAACCGCGACCCGATAGAGGAGGACGGCGGAGAGAACCTGTATGCGTTCTGCGGAAACGGTCGATAGTCAACTACGACCGTGACGGATGTGCGTATTTCGCATTGCGAAAATTGAGGGGGCTTATTTGGCTCGCTTCGCCCTTTACGCACTGTTTCATCGGCTCTGGGATGACGCGAGGGCGTCTTGCCTTCCGAACGCCTCGCAGACCGACTTCATCACGTGCCATGCCAAGATGGGCGGGATGGCGTTGCCAAGCGCCTTGTACTGTGCGCGCTCCGAGCCGACGAGGCGATACGAATCCGGAAACGACTGGATTCGCGCCACTTCTGACGGCATGAACCGCCTGTACCGTCCGTTCACGCACATGACAGGATCCGTTCCGTTGAGGCTCACCTTGCAGAGGTGCGCCCCCACAGTGCTGCACGGTCTGTCCAGAGACTGTGCGCGGCCCTTGTTCATTTCGGGCTTGGCCGCCCGCATCCCGGCTACGGCTCGTTCACTGAAATAGTATTTTGGCGGCACGTCGCACTCGTCCGCGACGACATCGCCAAGCGTCAAGCTGTATGTTTCCGGCGACGGTGGGTGGAATCGTTCCATTGTCCGCATGTCGCGAAATCCGACAATGAACACCCGCTCTCGCCGCTGTGGCACTCCGAAGTGGCTTGCGTTCAGCAGCATATGCGTGACATGATATCCGCAGTCGCGCAGGGAGTTGACGATGATTGGAAACGCCTTGCCACGATTCGCCGAAAGGATGCCCTTGACGTTCTCGCACATGAATCCGCTCGGTTTGTGCGCTCGCAGAAAGCGGCAGACCTCCTCGAAGAGTGCGCCTTTCTCGTCATCCTCGATGCCGAGGCGAGGAGGATTCTGTGCGACTATGGAAAAGCTCTGGCAGGGGAATCCGGCCGTGAGGAAGTCGTACTTCGGAACTGCGTCTGTATCGACCTTGCGAATGTCGGAGCGGTCTATCCGAATGGGGAAATTCTCGTCGAACATATCGCAGGCCGAGGCCTCGAAGTCATTTGCGTAGACCAGTTCCGTCGGAAGCCGTCGGTATCGTCTCCCGCAGAATGAGAATCCGCCATGTACACCGACGTCCGTTCCTCCGCATCCCGCAAACAGCGACGCCACGTTCAGGCGTTCCATTTCAGCAACTCCTCGAACTTTCCGACTTTGCCGCTGTCAAAGCGCACGTCGACGCCGCCGGATGAAGACGGCATCATGGTGACCCGGTCGGACTTGTACTCTCCGACGGGATCCCGAAGCGTGTAGAGTCTTGCGTCTCCCGTGCTGAAACAGATGAACAGACGGTAGACGAAGTACCGTCTGCGCTCCGTCTCAGCTACCCGCCACTCGTTGGGAGTGAGATGGATGGTGTTGAAGACTATCGGTCTGAAACTAGCCGTCGACTTGACCTCGATGTACCTTTTCTGCTCCGTGTCGCTTTCTACGGACGAGATGTCGAAACCGAGCGCAAGAGACGTCGGTATTCGTTTGACGAGATGGACAAGGTCTTCCCTGCCGTCTTTCTTCAGGCGCATGCACTCATGTCCGTAGACAAGGGCTTCGCCACGCTCTCCGACGTCTTCCGTCGTAGGAGGCGCTGCATGTCCCTCGCCGCGTGATGGAGACGGACGAAGGATTGCATCGGCCGGCACAGGCAATCCGTCGCCAAGGAGTGCGGAAAGGTCAATTGAAAGGTCGTCATCTGGCAGTTCCTGATTCGCGTAGTCCTCCCACGCCGATTGGCGGGAGGCGACATCGCCCGCTGTCACGGCATTGCGCCCATACAGGCTGTCGTATCCCATGAAACGTTCGTCATTCGAAATAAACTTGAGAATCGCACTGTTTGAGGCAGGGTTGAGATGGAAATCCCTGCCGTTGTGCGTCTTCAGAAGGCCGGCGATCTGCATATAGTCAAGGATGTCTCCTGCATACCGCACGACGTCTCCGTCTTCCACGTACGTACGTCCGTTTCGTCTGTTGTCCATTATTCTCGCCAGCGTCGCCGAGGCGTCTTCGCCGTCGCGTGTGACGCGAAGGTCGTTGAAGATGCAGTGGCAGACTTCTCCCCTTGACAGGCAGAACGAGTTTCCGCCGTCGGGATTCCCGGCCTTGAACACTTTCAGAATTGTCTGGACGGGCTTGAACCTCACTCCTGACAGTATGAGTTCCGCTGCATAGTCGGGACGCAAATGCCCTCCTGGGTACTGGAACTTGTAGAGGAACCATCTGAATGCCTCCGGCAGGTTGCGCCGTTCCGCCAGTTCAAAGCATCTGCGGCTTGGGGCTTCGTAGTCGCCCTCATGCCAGACAAGCGAGAAGAGCGCGCTGATTTCCGTTCGCCAGTTGGACATCGTCTTTCGGGATTTCGTCGCGTTTCCCGGATATTCGTGTAGACAGGTGTCGAGACTTCTGTCGAATGTTTGTTTCTCGCATTTGCCGATTCTCGCCACAGAATCGACGAAGAACATAAGGACGCCTTCAAGGTCGTCCTTGAACCGCGGGCGGACGTGGTGGAGAGGAAGGCAGAATTCGGGAGGCGTCATGTACAGGTGCGTCATTCAGTCCTCCAAGGCATTGAGAAGTTGGTGGGCGATGGCCTCCGCCATGAGTGGCGGTACGGCGTTGCCGACCTGGCGGAACTGCTGTGTCTTGCTGCCGAGGAATCGGAAGTCGTCGGGGAACGACTGAAGTCTGGCGCATTCCCTGACCGTCGGCACTCGGTCGTGGAGGTAGTGGAAGTGGTGGCGATGTCCGGTGTCTATCGTCGGTGCCGGTCGGTCAGAGGCGAATCGCGTCCACGCGACGTGGAACTCCCTGTCGTTCCGCAGACGTTTCGGCAGGTCTCTGTAGTTTCCGCCGTCAGGTACGAGCGCTATTGTCTCCTTGACGCGCTTTGCGTGGCGTGCCGCGACATGGTTGTACACGCTCGTCGACCGCGCCCGCATTGTTCGCTGGAAGTCGTTTTGAGGAGGCGTCGCGTATTCCATGCGCTCGCGTCCGAGTTCATGCTCAAGCGGCGGAAGGTCGGACAGCGCCATGGCGCACGTCACCTTGTCCGACGACGTCGGCGGATAGGCGAATTTGCCTTTGACGTCGTCTCTCGTCCCGACGAAGACGATGCGTCTGCGTCGCTGCGGGACGCCGTAGTCATCGGCAGAAAGGATTCGGAACTGCACCGTGTAGCCCAGTCCTTCAAGCCGTTCTACAATGCCGTCCTTTATTCTCCCGTCGAACAGCGAGACAAGGCCGGGAACGTTCTCTATGACGAAAGCCTTCGGGCGGATTTCCGACACGAATTTAATGTACGACAGATACAGCCTGTTGCGTGGGTCTTCGAATTTCCTCGGCCCCGACAGCGACATCCCCTGGCACGGCGGCCCGCCGACGACGATGTCCACTTTTCGCTCTCCAATCAAAGGAACGACGTCTCGTGCATATTCAATCTGCGTTATGTCGCCGCAGATCGTCTTCGCCGATTCGTGGTTCAACTCGAACGTCTCGAGAGCCTTTGCGTCCGAATCGATTCCAAGGAGGACGTCACATCCCGCGCGCTCGAATCCGTATGACAATCCACCCGCGCCGCAGAACAGGTCTATCACCGTAGCCCTGTACTTCGCTCCTTGCCGCCCACACATGAATCGAACTCCGTTTCTCGCGCTCGCCCGTTCGCGGATACCGTGTCCATGCATGAAAAAGAGCGCGCTTCCTCTTTCATGTACTCACACGAAGCCCTACCACAGGCCCATCACGAACACATGAGAGAGGAAGTGCGCCCATATGGGCGCACCTCCACCGACATGCCGTTCGTGATTGAAATAAGTGGTAGTATTTCCCTTGAACGACTTGCTGGCGTTGATGCCAAATTGCCTTTCGTCGCGGCGGATTTCTCCCCGCCGCGTCCGGTCCCGCGCGAAGCGGCCTTGCCGCCTTGCGCAGAACGCCGAGGATTATACCACAAAGCGGCGTTGCGCGAAACGGCCATTCCGCCTTTCAAGCGGCTCGACGCACTCCCCTGCACGCGAAAACGGAACATGGCACAAGGCCTATTCGTCCCTTCAGAAAAAAAAGGGGGAACCTCCAAGTCGGCCTCCCATTGACTGAATGCCGTTTTTTTGGCATAATGCCACAATTCATGTTTGGCATCTCTTTCAAAAAGAACGGAAAGGCGCGCAAGCCGGTGGTATGCGAGCGCCCCGACCACTGCATATCGCGCAAGGACATCGACCCCGACGCCCTCAAGGTCCTCTATCGCCTGTCGAGGCTCGGCTACACGGCCTACCTCGTGGGCGGAGGCGTACGCGACCTTCTCCTCGGGCGCAGGCCGAAGGACTTCGACGTGGGCACGGACGCGAAGCCCAACGAAGTCCGGCGGGCGTTCCACAACTGCTTCCTCATCGGCCGCCGCTTCCGCCTGGCGCACGTGAGGTTCGGGGACAAGGTGATCGAGACGGCCACCTTCCGCCGGAACTCCCAGACCGTCGGCGAGATAATAGAGCACGCCGCCGAGATGATGGATTCCGGCAAGGGGCGTCCGCTCGACGACAACGCCTTCGGCACCCCGGAGACGGACGCCTGCCGCCGCGACTTCACGGTGAACGGCCTTTTCTACGACATCAAGACGTTCTCGGTCATAGACTGGGTCGGCGGCCTCAAGGACCTGAAGAAGGGGGTCATCCGCTCGATCGGCGACCCGATGATCCGCTTCCGCGAAGACCCCGTGCGCATGATGCGCGCGATCAAGTTCTCGAGCCGTCTCGGATTCAAGATCGAGCGCGGCACGAAGAAGGCGATAGAGGAACTTCACTCGAACATACTCACCGCCGCGCGGCCGCGCCTCTGCGAGGAGATCTTCAGGCTCTTCCCGTACGGCGAGTCCGAAAAGGCGTTCCGCATGATGTGGAAGTTCGGCCTGCTCGGCGACCTTCTCCCGGAACTCGCGGAGTTCGTGGCGAAGGACGGCGGGCTCCGCTCGTCGACGTGGAAGTACCTGGCGGCGCTGGACGCCTACGAGAAGGCGTTGCGCGAAGAGGGAGGCGAGGCCTCGAACGCCGTTCGCACGGCAAGCCTCTACATGGCGATGGCGAAGTCGGGCGGCCTCGCGCCGCACGACGCCGTGGGAACGCTGACAAAGGCGTTCAACGTGCCAAAGATGACGTATTTCACAGCCGTCGCGCTGATGGAGTCGGTCAAGACGCTTTCCGCCTCCCCGCAGTCGCCGGCGATGAAGAAGAAACGCAGATTTGTCCACAACCGCGACTTCGCGGAGGCCGTCGACTTCAACAGAATCGTCGCGCGCGCGGAGGGCCGCGGCGAGGAGACGATTGACGAATGGGACCGGCTGTCCCGTCAAATGCGCAAGAAACAAGGTGAAGACCATGAGTGAGAAGACAAAGAACATCGTATCGGACGTTCCGGCTTTCGTCAAGGCGGCCCCGGAGCTGCTTCCGGTCTGGGACTGGTGGGTGAAGGACGGCCGTTCCACCCTGCTGATGCTGGCAGTCGCCGCAATCGCCGTCGGCGGATTCTACGCTGGGCGCAACTGGCTCCATTCCCGCGACGCCGCCGCGAACGCCGCACTTGTCAACGCCTTCACGACGGACGAGCTTGAATCCGCAGTCGCCGACTACGGCTCCACGAAGGTCGGCGAAAGCCTGAAGCTGCGCCTCGCCAAGTCGTACTACGACGGCGGACGCTACCAGGACGCCCTTGAGTCGTACGACGCCCTCGTCGCGAAGATGGCGGCCGGCGGACCGTTCACCGACATCGCGAAGATCGGACGCGCCTACGCGCTCGAAGGCCTCAAGAAATTCGCCGAAGCGCAGAAGGCGTTCGCCGACTACGCCGCCGACGAGGCGAACGCGGAATCCTACCTTCTCCTCACCGCGCAGCTCGGCGCCGCGCGCTGCAAGGCGCTCGCCGGAAACAAGGACGCCGCGCTCAAGGACTTCGACGCCCTCAAGGCGAAGACGCAGGACGAAGTCGCCAAGACGCGCATCGAGCGCATGGCCGACGCCGTCAAGCGCCACGACCCAGGCCGCGCCGCCCGCTCCCTCTTCGACACCGCCAACTCCGCCGCCGCCTCGCTCGAAAAGAGCGCCAAGGCCGCGGAGGCGAAGCCCGCCGAGGTCAAGAAGCCGGAAGCCGCGAAGCCCGCCCCCGCCGCCAAGCCCGCCGAGGCAAAGAAGCCCGAAGCGAAGCCAACGGAAGCCCCCAAGCCCGCCACCCAGAAGCCGGCGGAAGCCAAGAAGTAGCATGGCGGTGCGGTCTTGCTCAAGCGTCTGACAGTCAGGAACCTGGCAATCGTCGAATCCGCCGAGGCGGAATTCGGCGACGGGCTGACCGTCGTCACTGGCGAGACCGGCGCCGGAAAGAGCGTCCTGATGGGCGCCCTTGAACTCGTCCTGGGCGCGCGCGCGGACGCATCCGCCGTCCGCGACGGCGCGAAGGACGCGAGAATCGAGGCCGAATTCGACCTATCGAAGGCCTCCGCCGCGGCGAAGGCGGTGTCCGAAGTCCTTGAGGGAACAGGACTTCCGCCGTGCGAGGACGGCGTCCTGCTCGTCAGGCGGACGATTTCCGCGTCCGGCGGCGGCCGCGTCCACGTGAACGACGCCTCGTCCACGGTCCAGACGCTCCGCGCGCTCGGACGCATCCTCGTCGACGTCCACGGTCCGAACGACCACCAGTCGCTTCTTGAGGAATCCTTCCAGCGCAGACTGCTCGACGCATACGGCGGCGTGGACTTGTCCGCGTATTCCACCGCATGGGCCGCCTATTCACGCCTTGTGGCGGAGCGCGAGTCCCTGCGCGGCGATTCAGCGGACGTCGCGGAAGAGATCGAGCGCCTTCGCTACTCCGTGGACGAACTCGACGCCGCGAACCTGTCCGAAGAAGACGACGACGACCTTGCCGCCCGCCACGCCGCGGCAGCCCACGCGGCGGACGTCCTCTCCGGTGCGTCGGCCGTCACGGCCGCGCTCTCCGACGCCGATGATTCCGCCGTCTCCGCGCTCTCCGCCGCCGACGCCCGCATCCGCGAAATCGCCAAGTACCACGAGCCGGCCGCCGGCTGGCTTGACGAGCTCGAAAGCCTGACCATGCAGGTGCAGGAGCTTTCGCGCACAATCTCCGATTCCGTCTCCCGCATCGAGGCCGACCCCTCCGCCCTCCAGGCGCTCGACGAACGACTTTCCCTCGTCCAGCGCCTCAAGCGGAAGTACGCCCGCCCCGACGTACCCGCCCTTCTCGCGCTGCGCGACGAGCGCGCCGCGCGCCTCGCCGATCTCGAAGGACGCGACGAACGCCTCCGCAGCCTCGACGGCGAAATCGCCTCCGCGCGCGAAGCCGTCCTCGCCGCCGGAAAGAGACTTTCCGCCGCCAGGAAGAAGGCCTCCGACAGACTTGCCCGCGCAATCACGCGCGAACTGCGCGGCCTCGGATTCCTCAAGGCCGGCTTCGCCGTCGCGCTCGCCCCAAAGGACCCCGACGCCTCCGGAGGCGACGCGGTCGAATTCCGCTTCGAGCCGAACCCCGGCGAACCTGCGCGCCCCCTTCGCGACATCGCGTCCACCGGCGAGACGGCCCGCGTCATGCTGGCCGCCAAGGCCGTCCTCGCGGAACACGACTCGACCCCGGTCCTCGTCTTCGACGAAATAGACTCCAACATCGGCGGCGAGGTCGGACGCGCCGTCGGCGAACGCCTGCGCTCCGTCGCCCGACACCACCAGGTCGTCGCGATTACACACCTTCCCCAGAGCGCCGTCTACGGAGACGTGCACCTGGTCGTCTCCAAGAGCGTCTCAGGCGGACGCACCCGCTCCACCGTGCGCGTGCTTTCGGGCGACGCCCGCGTGGATGAAATCGCGCGGATGCTCGGCGGCAGTTCGCTCACGTCGGTCGTCGCCCAGCACGCCCGCGAACTTCTCGAACTGGCCGCCAAGCGGCCCACCCGACAGGAATCCGCCAATGCCTGACACCACCATAAAAGACCACCGCTCGCTCTTCCGCCAGCTCCTGACGGGAATGTACGACGCGGTCCTCATCACGGACCCCAACGGACACATGCTCACCGTCAACGCGCGCGCGGTCGAGTTCTTCCAGTACCGCGAATCGGAAGTGCTTGACAGCCCCGTCAGCCGGTTCATCCCGGGCATCTCCCCCGAAATCGTCCAGAAGATAAGAAACGGTCTCGCGCAGTCCCGCCACATGGCAATGGAGGCGAGCTGCCAGAGGAAGGACGGCTCCGTCTTCTCCGCGGAGGTGACGGTCTCCCTGATCGACCTGATGGACCCCGGCGACCTGGTCTTCACGATCCGCAGCGCCGAACGCGGCCGCCAGCAGGTCGAGTCGCTTAGGACGAAGCAGAACGCGGCGGAGATCTCCCAGTCGGCCCTCTTCGCGTGCTGCCCGGACGGACGCTTCCGCTGGGTCAACCAGGCGTTCCTCGACCTCTTCGGATACGAGGACGAGGACGCCGCGCTCAAGCTCTCCTTCTCGGACGTCATGGACGACGAGCAGATGCCGGAGCGCTTCCGCCAGGCCCTCTCCGGCGTCGCGACGGCGACGCGCATCACGGCGGAGACCGACGAGGGAAGCGGCGGCGACGTGGAAATACAGCTCGGACCCGACTCGCGCGGCAAAAGGACCGTCGGGGTCGTCGGATCGATCAGCAGGGCATGACAGGAAATGAAACGATTTGCATCTCACATGGCGCCGCGGGCGCCTAAAATCGCCGCCAACGTCGAACGCCGCCTTGTCGCAAGGGCGGAAAGCGGCAAGCCGCTCCAGGACGCCATCGCCGCATGGTTCGGCATTTCGCGCCGCGCCGCGAAGGCGGTCATAGACGGGCGCAGCGTGTGGGTCAACCGCAGATGCGTGTGGATGGCCCACCACGCGCTGAACCTGGGCGACGTGGTGGAACTGCCCAAGGCCGTAGTCGCGGCGGCGCGCCGCCAGGCCGGCAGCGTCCGCGGGGACGTCATGCCGTCCGAACGCAGACACGTGCGCGTCCTCCTCGAAACAAAGGACTACATCGTCGCCGACAAGCCGGCCGGCGTCGTGTCGAACGACGACCCGCACAGCGTCGAATCCATTCTCCGCGTCCAGTGCAACGCGCCGAACCTGGTGGCCGTGCACCGCCTCGACCGCGACACGACCGGATGCCTCATGTTCGCGAAGTCCCACGCCGCGTTCCTCGCGGCAGTCGAGGTCTTCAAAACGCACAGCGTGAAGAAGACGTACCATGCGATCGTCGTGGGCGAGTTCCCGCACCCCTTCTGGGTGATCCGCGACCCGCTCGACAACCAGCCGGCGACTTCGTACACGAAGCGCGAAATCGCCACCCGCGACGCCTCCTTCCTCAGCGTCCGCATCGAGACCGGCCGCACGAACCAGATCCGCCGCCACCTCGCGGGCATCCGCTTCCCGATCGTCGGCGACCGCACGTTCGGCCTCAAGGACGCGCGCGACCTGCGCCTCGTGGCGGTGCCGCGGCAGATGCTCCACGCCTCCTCCCTTGAACTGCCAAACCCCACGGAAAAGGGCGCGGCGATAAAGGCGCACTCCCCCCTTCCCGCAGACTTCCGCTCCGCGCTGAAGGTCTTCGGCATGGGCAAGCGCCGCTGACGGGACGCGGCAGACGGGGGCGCAGACGGTGAAGGCGCTGAAGACATCCCTTCCGCTTTTCATGGACGATCCGAACTGGTCTGCGATCGCCCCCAACAGGACGGCTGCGGATTCCGACCTCTCCAAACGTCCCCTCCCCACGCATGACGACTGCTCCCCGCTCGACGTCGACGCGGCGGCCGGGCATCTCGAACCCGGCGGAACGCTCGGACGAATGCCCGGCTACGAGGCGAGGCCCGGACAGGTCGACATGCTCCGCGCCATAGTCCGCTCCTTCAACGGCCGGCGCCATCTCATGGTGGAGGCCGGCACCGGCGTCGGGAAGTCCCTCGCCTATCTCGTCCCATCCGTCCTCTGGAGCTTCGCAAACGACACCCCCGTCGTCATCTCCACCGCCACGCGCAACCTCCAGAGCCAACTCCTGAACCACGACCTCCCGCGCGCCGCGCAGATTCTCGGCCATGAGGCGCAAAGGCTGCGCATCGCCGTTCTCAAGGGGCGGACGAACTACCTCTGCCTCCGCGCCCTCGGCGAATTCATGCAGAACGGGTATTTCGCCCTGACGGAACAGGAGCAGACTGAACTCGAACATCTCGTGGAATGGCTTCGCTCGACCCCGGACGGAGACCTGGACGCCCTTGGCGCGGACGCGCTCCGTCCGCACGTCTGCTGCCAGAGCGAGGACTGCCAGAGGCGGTCGTGCCCTTACGCCGCGAAGTGCTTCGTCTACAAGGCCCGCGCGCGGGCGAACCGGGCGCACGTCATAGTGGCGAACCACGCGCTCGTCCTCGCCGAAGCCGCAAACGGCGCGGGGACCGTCCTTCCGGCGTACGGCAGGCTCGTCTTCGACGAGGCGCACAATCTGGAGGACATGGCGACGGACTTCTTCTCGAAGGAGCTTTCGCGCCCCGCGCTTCTACGCCTCCTCGGCCGCCTTTCACGAATGCCGAAATCGCGCCGCGGCCGCGGCGAGCCCCACGGCGTCCTCGGCTCGCTCGACCGGCAGCTCCGGCGCGGCGTGTTCCGCAACCCGGAACACGCGACGAAGACAAGAGGCGCCGCGATGCAGGCGCAGACGCAGAGCGTCCGCGTCATTGGCGCGTACGACGAGCTGGCCGACGTCATGGGCGACCTCTTCGTCCCGGCCCCGCGCGAAGAGATCCTGCGGTACCGCCGCTGCCCCGATCGCCAGTATTCCCTTCACGGCCTCTTCACCGACTATCCGAAGGACAAATGGAAGGAGGAGCGGCTGAAGAAGGCCGCCCTCCGCTTCGAGTCCGAACTCGCCCTGCTCCAGAGCGCCGTGGAAAGCCTTGCCGCCATCGTCGCCGACGCCGCGGCGCTTGAAGACCTCTCCGCGGACTTCGACGACATCGTGGCGCAGGCGAAGGGCCTCGTCTCCGAATTCGCCGCATTCAACCTCGACGCGAAGTTCATCCTCGCCGGCTCGGAGCCATCGCACGTCTACTGGGCGGAGCGCTGCGACGGCGGCAGGACTTCCGCGCGTCTGCCGTACGTCCGTCTCGTCGCCGCACCGCTTTCAGTCGCCAGGGAGATGAAGCGCTGCTTCTACGACGTGAAGGACACGGTCGTCCTCTGCTCCGCGACACTGCGGACGGGCGACAAGTTCGACTACATGGCCCGCAAGCTCGGCCTCAACCTCGTCGACGCAGACCGCATCAAGGCGCTCGTCGCCGCCTCGCCGTTCGACTACCTCCGCCAGGCGCTCGTCATGTCCACGTCCGGCCTTCCCGACCCCGCATCCCAGCCGGCCGCGTACGCGGACCGGCTCGTGCCGTTCATCGCAGACCTCTTCCGCGTCTCGCGTGGCCGCGGACTTGTCCTCTTCACGTCGTACGACATGATGCGCACAGTCGCCGAACGCGCGCGGCCGCTCCTGGAGGCGTCCGGCATCGCGCTTCTCGTGCAGGGCGAAGGAACGTCGCGAGAGGCGATGACAGCCGCCCTCAAGAACGCCGGCGACAATGCCGTCGTCCTCTTCGGCGCACAGAGCTTCTGGGAGGGCGTAGACGTCCCCGGTCCGGCCTTGAGCTGCGTGGTCCTCGCCCGCCTCCCCTTCCCGCAGGTCGGCGAGCCGATTGTCGAGGCGCGCTGCGAGAAGATCGTCGAGAACGGCGGATCGCAGTTCCGCGACTTCATGCTGCCGGAGGCGATCATCCGCTTCCGGCAGGGGTTCGGGCGTCTCGTGCGCACGAAGACGGATAGAGGCGTCGTGGTGATCGCGGACTCCCGCATGGCGACGAAGAACTACGGCCCGATATTCAGGCGCTCCATCGCCGCGTCCGTCCACATGGTCGCCGACGCCTCCGAACTTATAGCCCGCGCCGGCGATTTTCTCAGCCAGACACAGCCATGACGCGCCGTTGAAGCGCGGCAGAAAGGTGAAACGCAAATGACTCGGAAGAACAACGAAACCGCCGTTCCGCGCGAATCCGCGCAGATTTCCACTCCGCCCGAACGTTATGTCTTCCTGGACTATCTCCGCGTAGCCGCGTGCTTCATGGTAATACTGGTCCACTGCTGCGAGCCGTACTACATCGGCGACATGGGTCGCTGCCAGGTGGCGTCGGCGTCGGACGCGATATGGGTGTCCGTCGTGGAGGCTCTGTGCCGCGCCTGCGTTCCGCTTTTCGTCATGACGTCGGCCTTTCTGCTGTTCCCGCTCCGCCGGACGGCGGGCGAGTTCCTCCGCGGCCGCCTTCTCCGCGTCGGCATTCCCTTCGCCGTGTGGTGCGTCGTGTACGCCATCTGCAACGGAGACCCGCTTTCACGTCTCGTCTACAACTTTCCCGATTCCGCCGGGCATCTCTGGTTCGTTCCCATGCTTTTCGGCCTCTATCTGCTGATGCCGCTTCTTTCGCCGTGGGCGGAAAAGGTTTCAGAACGCGAACTGCGCGGATGGATCGGCCTCTGGCTTTTCACGACGCTCATGCCCTTCGCGCGCAAGGCGTTCCTCATCCAGTGCGGAGAGCCGAGTTTCGGGGCGGTCCCGTATCTCTGGGGCGAGGCGGCGTGGAACCGGTTCGGGCTTTTCCACTATGTCAGCGGATTCGCGGGCTACATGCTGCTCGGCCTCTACTTCCGCAGATTCGGCAGAATCCTGTCGTGGCGCAGGACGCTTCTCCGCGCGACGCCGCTCTGGCTGGCCGGGGCTCTTGGAATGGCGTTCGGCTTCTACCTCCGCTTCGGCGGGAAGTTCCCGTACGACATGCCCTACTCGCGCACGGTGGACGTGGAACTGGCGATAGAGTTCTGCTCGCCGTTCGTCGCGCTTTCGACGATTGCGATCTTCATGGTCTTCCGCAAGTTCGACTTCGCGGGCAGATTCCACGAGAGAACAGTCCGCCCGCTTTCGGAGGCGAGCTACGGGACGTATCTCGTCCACATACTTGTCCTCACGTGGCTTCTGCCGCATTTCAAGGGATGTCTGCCCACTCCTGTCGCAATGCTCGGACTTGCCGCCGCCACCTTCGCGCTTGCATCCGCCGCCTCCTTCATCGGCCGCCGCATCCCCGTTGTCGGAAAGCGCATCTTCGGCTAGCGGATGCCATTCAACAGACAAGCATAGCCATGAAGATGGTACAATGGCCGTGCATTTGAAAAGAAGATTCTGGCAATGTCGATTCAATCTCCAGGACACTCCATGTCGAACCAGTTCCAGCCGCGCGACCCATATACCTCGATCACGGCGGTCCTGACGGACGAGACCCACGCGATCCGGGACTTCAGCGATTCGCGGTAGCGGCGGGCCTGCGCGGCAGTCTCCCCATCCGGGACGGTGCGCTCCAGCGCATGGACGCGGTCGGTCTCCGCGTTCGTGAAGTACTTGAACTCGATCAGCATCGCGGGCTTCGGGTAGCCCGGCTTCGGCGTCGCGAGGAAGTCCACGCGGCCGGCGGGCGTGTTGTACTCCGTCTCGAACGAGTAGAACGGGCAGAGCGCGTCCCAGGCGCGGGAGGTGAACGTGGTCCTGAAGAAGTTCTCGTTCATCTGGTCGAACGCCTGCGCGGGGATGCGCGCCTTGACGTAGCGCTCCCAGAACGCGGCGAAGAGGCCCTTCCACGTCCCGTCGCCAAGGGCGAGCGACTCGGCGGCATCGAAAAGGGCGCGATGCGCCTCGTCGCCGTCGGGCAGCTGCATGAGCTCGTCGTAGTAGTCCACGAACATGCTCTTGACGGTGAGGTTGGGAATCTGCAGGCGGAAGCGGTTCTCGAACGTGAGAAGCCCAAGGTAGTAGAGCGCGTAGGGGAAGAACTCCTTCGAGAAGAACTTCACGCGGCCGAACCTCGCCGCGAGGTCGCCGTCGTTCGCGCGCTCGCCCTCCCCGCGCTGGACGTAGGCGCTGATGCGCTCGCGCACCTTGCCGTTCGCCCCGGCGAGACGGCGGACCCAGCCGACGTCCGTGCGGAGGTTCGCGTCAATCGCGCACGTCGGCGGGCGGCCTCCGTTGGAGACGAGGTTGAATATGTACCAGTTGCAGATCGTCGCGTTGTACAGCGGCTCGGAGTCGAACGTGAAGCGATAGCCGTCGTAGAACGCCTTCATGTCGGAGAGTACGGTGGGCTTCATCGCCGAGTCGAACCCGAAGTCCGCGAACACGTCGTCGACGTAGCGCTCGACCTGTTTCTGCGTGAATCCGACCATGGAGATGAACTCCGGGTTGAGGCTCACGACGGTGCCGACGTTGAACCCGCTCGAAAGGTCGTCGAGCGTGATGGGCAGCACGCCCGTGAAGTACGTGCGCCCGACCGTGCCGTCGGCGAGCCCCGCCTTGAACGACTTGAAGAACGCCTTGAAGAACGATTCGCGCACCGCCCCGCCGTCGTGTCCGCACACGGCGTCGTAGTCCGCGTCGCGTCCGGACACCACCAGTTCGTTCGTGAAGTTGTCGTACTCGTCCACGATCGCGTACAGCGGCGGGAGACCGTTGCGGGCGACGACGTTGCGGACCTCCTCCACCATCGCGGCAGCGTCTGTCATCGCCAGCGCGGACGACCAGTCCGCCAGGTCGCGGTAGTGCGCCGCGAAGTTCGCGACACAGCCCTTCACGTGCGTGAAGAAGTTCCGCTCAATCTCCGCAAGCGTCCCGACGGTGATGACGGAGAAGTCGAACTTGATCACGAGGAACGAGTTCGCAAGCGGCGTGGGTCGCCGGCCGATGTCCGTATTGCCGAACAGTTCCGCGAAGCTGCCCTTCTCCTTCACGTCGTAGTAGTAGCCGAGCATGGAGCACCAGAGCGACTTGCCGAAGCGCTTCGGGCGCAGGAAGATGGGCGTCTTCACGCGCTCGAGCGCGCGGAGGTGCGCGGTGTTGTCCACGAAGTGGCATTCGCGGACGAGTTCGGCGTAGTTTATGACGCCGTAGGCGATTCTCTTCGGCTCGTGTTCTTCCATGCCCGACAGTGTACCATTAAGTGGTTAAGTTGTTAAGTGGTTAAGTGCGTGGACGCGCAGACGGTTGAGCGGTTAAGTTGCGTCTGCCCGTCGTCCACCGCAAACTTAACCCTTAACCTCTTAATCTCCATGGGAGGGCGGACGTCCTCGTCCGCCGTTTCGTCACGGCGGCGGGGTTGGACACGCCACCCGCAACGGACTTCTTTCGCCACCAGGAGTTTCGGAGTTTTGAAGATGAAAAACTCCAAGCCTCCAAAACTCCACGATGCGAAAGCAAGGCGCTCCTGCGCGTCCGCGTTTGCCGCACACCCATCCCGAACCACCGCATTTATATAAATGCGGTGGTTCGCAAATGTCTAAAACCATTGAGAGGAAGACGCCTGCTCGCTCTTCATGCGGCGGACTGCGAGGATGAATGCGACGAAGAACGCATGGGACTGGCAGACGTCCGCAGATCCCGCGCCATCAAGGAAAAGACGCCACAGCCCGAATCATCTCCCTGCAATTCTGCCGATGCCCCAGCCGTTGCGGTAGGCGTCCCGCGACAGCCATGCGGCGTTCCCGGTTCCGTTGGCAAAGGCGTTTGCGGAAGGATTCCATTCAAAGCCCGCGTCATGGACGTACGAAAGGTTGCATAGCGCACAGAGAATCGCGGCGCGGGCGCCGACCTCGACGTCGGAGCACGGACGGCCTCGCGACGCAACGCACTTGACGAAGTCCGCCGGATGTCCGGAGGAGCGGTATAGCCTGACCTTCGCCTTACGAAGCCCGAAGGCCTTTATCGCCCTGCCGACGGCGGAGAGGGGAGACTTGTCGGAGCCGGGGAAGGGATTCGCCGCACCCGCCGGCGCGTTCCAGAACGCAACCCTCTTCATGCCGTCGAACGTCCCGTCTTCAAGTGCGCCCTGAAGGGCCGCCGCCGGCTCCACGCAGCCGCCGCGCCAGACGCCAAGGCGTCCGCGGCCGACGGCGACGATTCCGTCAGTCCCGTAGAAGATTGCGTCCCACGACCTGACGGAGTGCGGGTCGTGCCTGACGACGGCGCCGTCCGGGAAGACAAGCGACATTCCGCGCCGGCGGCGGCCGCCGTGAAGCGGATCGTCCGACTTCGGCGCGGACGAACGAACCGCGCGCACGGGGCCGGCGGCGTCCATGCCAAGCCCCCACTGCACGACGTCAAGGCAGTGCGCCCCTTCGCTTCCGCACATTCCAAGCCCAAAGAAGTCGTCGTTGCGCCAGAACAGCGGGGCGACGGCATGAACGCCACGCGGCGCAAGGCGGTCAGAATACGGCACAAGCGGAGCGCCGCCGCACCACATGTCAAAATCGACGTCGGGGTTAGGAGCGCCCTCCCGCGCCGCGTTCGCCGGATCCTCGTAGTCGCGATGCGGATGCGAAGGCCCGCCGAAATTGGCGTCCACGAACTTGACCGCGCCGATTCCACCGTTCCGGACAACCTCGCAGGCGGTGCGGAACTCCGCCGCGGAGCGCAGCCCCGCGCCGGACTGGAAGACGCGGCCGTACTTCGCGGCGGCCGCCATGACGGCAGACGCCTCCTCGACCGTATGCGCGACCGGAACCTCGCAGTAGACGTCCTTGCCGCGTTTCATGGCCTCGACTGCCATGTAGGCATGCCAGTGGTCCGGAGTGGCGATGCAGACCATGTCCACGGACGCATCTGAAAGCACGTCGCGGAAATCCGCCACCTCGCGGCAGACGCCCGACGGAACTCCCAGTTCCGGACGGGACGCATAGTAGTCGTTCACCACCCGCGCGCGATTCGCGCAGCGCACCCTGTCGCAGTCGCAGACCGCCGTCACAACGACGTCCTGCCCCAGGAACTCGTGCAGAAGCGCGCGGCCCCGCACGCCCGCGCCGATCAAGGCGAGCGTCGGCCGGCCGGCCGCTCCGGCCGCCCTGCACACGTACGGCGCCGCGCCAAGAGCAAGCGCGGATTTCAGGAACGAACGACGGTTGAACATTTGCACGACTCCTTTCAAGAGACTTCCATTCCGCAGAGGACACGGAGATCTGGACTGCAGAACAAGAACAAAACCCGACCCGGAAACACCGGATCGGGTCTTGCGTCCATCTGCCGAAAAGACCTTCCTCAGGCCTTCTTCGCGATTTCGACAATCTGCTTGAATCCCGCAGGATCCTGAATCGCGATTTCGCTGAGCATCTTGCGGTTCAGCGTGACGCCGGCGCGGATGAGCCCCGCCATGAATACGCTGTAGCTGATTCCCTCCGCGCGGACGGCCGCGTTGATGCGGGCGATCCAGAGATGGCGGAAATCGCGCTTCTTCAGCTTGCGGTGGATCGTGGCAAGCCGCCGGGCGCGATCGACGGCCTCGGTGGCGGTGCGAAACAGTTTGGAACGGGCGCCGCGGAAACCCTTCGCCTCCGCAAGGCGGCGACGGCGGCGTTCGCGAGACGCAGGGGCGTTTGTTGCACGTGACATTTTCTATTCCTCCTTAGGCGTAGGGCTGCATGCGATGCATTGTCTTCGAGACTGAATCGTCAGTCACGATTGTGCCACGGAGGTTGCGCTTGCGTCCGCGGCTCTTGTAGCCGTTGAGGTGCGCCTTTCCGCCCTGAGAGCGGATAACCTTGCCAGTAGCCGACATTTTCATGCGCTTTGTTGCGCACTTCTTCGTTTTGAGTTTAGGCATTTTCTATCCTTGTTCTTTCTTCCTTACCGGTCGGGCAGTCGGTTTTGAGCCCGATCCAGACGGAAAACGAGGGACAGTGTATCAAAACCGCTGCCGAAAGTCAATCTCGCAGCCGGCATTTCAGGAAGGAGAATGGAATTTTTGGCTTGTCCGTCTCGGAAGCGTATGGTATTCTCTTTGCAACGTACATTCAGAAAGGACGTCTTCACAATGCAGAAACCTGAACAGACCCCTGAGGAGTTCCTTGAAGCCAACGGCTTCAGCACGAGTTCGCTCGACCGCTCGGCCCTCGTCACCGCGTTCCTGAAGGAAATGGAAGCGGGCCTCGCCGGCGAACCGTCGTCGCTCAAGATGATTCCGACGTACACGTCCCCCTACGGCGAAGTCCAGCGCGACACGCCGGTGACGGTACTCGACGCGGGCGGCACGAACTTCCGCGCCGGCACGGTGACGTTCCCGTCCGGCGGCGACAAGCCGAAGATCGAGCATCTTGAAAAGGGCGGCATGCCGGGCGCGAAGACGTACGTCCCGCAGGAGGAGTTCTACGCGGTCCTGACCGGGCACATCAGCCGCTGCGCCCAGTTCACGAACGGCAACACCGCAGTCGGCTTCTGCTTCTCCTATCCGGCGGAGGCGTCGGCGAACGGCGACGCGAAGCTGATCAACTGGACGAAGGAGATCAAGGCCCCCGAAATCGTCGGACAGTGGGTAGGAGCGGAGACGGTCAAGCGCCTCGAAGTCAAGCCCTCGCGCATGACGGTCGTCAACGACACGGTCGCCACGCTCCTCGCGGGCAAGGCCGTCGAGTCGAACGTCCGCTACAGCGCCTATCTCGGCTTCATCCTCGGCACGGGCACGAACGTCGCGTACATCGAGCGCAACGACCGCATCGGCAAACTCAAGGACGCGCCGGAAGGCTCGATGGCCATCAACTCCGAATCGGGCGGCTTCTCGAAGATCGCGCAGTCGGCGTTCGACGAGGCCATGGACAAGAAGTCCGCCAACTGCGGCGCCCAGCGCTTCGAGAAGATGATCGCAGGCGCCTACCTTGGCGCGATCGGACTTGAGATCTTCAAGGCGGCGGCCCGCGCCGGCTTCTTCAGCGAAGACGCGCGTCTCGCGATCATGCAGCTGGCAACGCTGGAGAGCTACGACCTCGACAACTTCTGCGCCCTGCACGACAACGGCAGGCCCAACCCGCTCGTGAAGATCTTCGCGTCCGAGCAGGACCGCATCGTCGCGCGCCGTCTCGCCACGCCCGTCTTCGAACGCGCCGCGATTCTCACCGCCATCCACCTCGCCGCGTTCATCATCAAGACAGGCGGCGGAACTGACCCCTACGCGCCGGTCAACGTCTGCATCGACGGCTCGACCTACTACAAGACGCGTGTCGTCTCCTTCCCCGAAATCGTCAAGAAGGAACTGGAGGCGATGCTCGGCCCGCGCAACATCGCCTACGCGCTCACCGTCTGCCCGGACGACGCGCCGATGGTCGGAGCCGCCGTGGCCGCGCTGCTCAAGTAAGTCGGCCTCCGCGTCCGCGCGCAGCCCGCTTCCCGTCCGATCCCGCACCGGACGCGAAGCGGGCTTTTTTCGCTTCCACATGGTGGGCGAAGAAATCTGCGTCCACGCAAACGCCGCAGGGGGACGGACCTAGAAGAACATGAGGCAGCCTGGCGTCTTCGTGCCGTCGGGGCGCGTGAACGAGACGTCGACGTCCTTTATCCCCGCAAGGAAGAGGCCGAACGGAATCTCCGCCGCGCCGTCGGCGATTGGCAGGGAGCAGCCGGCGACGCGCAGAACGCCCGCCTCGTGCGGGACAAGTTCGACATGGAGCATCGTCTCGGCCGTCGCGCGCGGCGGAATGCGGAGCGTCGCGCGCCAGGCGGACGGCTCCTCGCCGCCGGCGAACGTGAAGTCCACCTCCTCGTCCGGGGCGGCGACGTCCGAATGCGCGTCCGCGCCGTCGCCGGCCGGCCCCGCGGCCATCAGGAAGTCGTCGTTCCTCGCCGCCACGAGAGAGCGGCGCCATGCCTCCGCAATGCGTTCCAGGCGCAATTTCACGACTTCCGCGTGCGGACGGCAATAGCGCTTCGTGAAGTCGGAGATGAATTCACGTTCCGCCGCGGTCATTTCCACGCACTTTTCGTCATTCGCCATGTTCCACCTTCAATTGCCGCATGTCCTTCAGCGCCCTGGAGAACAACTGGTCTACGTTCGCCTCCGAGGACACTCCGAGCATGCTCTTTATTTCCGAGGAAGACAGGTTCATGCGGAGCTTCAGCAGATGCACGTAGGCGCGCATGGGATTCTTCTTCCACAAGTCTCCGAAGCACTTCTGCACTAGTTCCCATTGCTCCCGCCGATGCACCGCGCGGTCTTCGAAGGGCAAGGACGAGTCGCCCTGCGAATCTGACACCAGTTTCGAAACTCTTTCCTCGAAGGAGGGGCCGGACTTCCCGTCCTGGCGCGCGTCCGCGTCCGCGGCGAGCGAGACCTCGCGCCGCGCAAGCGGATTCGCCTTGTGGACGTATCCGCGCACGTAGGTCCGCATCCATCCCCACAGGCTGCCCCCGTCGTCGCGGTAGAGCGAAAGCTTCCCCGCGCCCACCATCTCCACGTAGAGCATGCTCATCAGCTCCTCGGCGGACACTCCCCACTGCCTGGCCTTCGATCCGCTGCGGAGGCTTCGCACCTCCGCAAGGACGGCCTTCTCCCAGGCAAGCGCCCAGGCCTGCTCGTCCTGCAGCTTCAGATGCTCCCAGACCACGTGGTCGCTCGCGTCGGCAAGCGTCATTTCGCCACCTCCGCCTTCTTGGCGGGGACGACTATGTACCCGCGCAGATGGAAGGGCGCCCAGTCGTTCGTCCACGTCGTGTCGCGGAACGGCTTGGCGAAAAGCGCGGGGTCTGGCAGAATGTCGTCCGCCGTGCCGCGAACGCCGTCCGGTCCGAGCGAAAGAAGGACAGGCGGGTCGTTCGTCGGCTCGTAGACGTATTCGCGCTTCCACGGGTCGGGCAGCATCTTCGGAATGTACGGTCCTATCCATCCGGGATGCGCGGAGCTCTTCAGCGCCAGCGCCTCAAGCCCCTCGAGCGGAGACGGGTACGTCCCGCAGTGGAACTTGTACCTTCCAAGCGCCTCGGCGAGCGCCGCGACGCTGCGCTCGGCGTGGACGAGCTTTCCGTCGCGCATCTTCTTCCCGCCGCCCTTCCCGGCTGCCTGTATGACGAGACCGCCTATGAGGGCCATGCCGATCAGCACCACGAGATAGAAGACGGGGCCGCGGCTGATGACCGGCGCCCGCAGGCCCAGCTGGGCCTTCTTCGACTCCATGTCGCGGCAGATCTGCCTGATCTTCCGCTTCCGTTCCTGTCTGGAAAGTTCACTCACTCCACTACCTCCATTGCAAGCGGCTTCGGCCCCGGCGCGACGCCGTCGATTCCGATTGCCGAATACACGAGTTCCATTGCGCGCGCCATGCACTCCGGCCTGTCAGTCGCATACAGCCGCGCCAAGGGCCGTCCGCGCTCGACGCGCTCGCCGTGCGCCACGAGAAGACGCACCCCGGCGGACATGTCGATCGCGTCGCCGGTCTTCGCCCGTCCGGCGCCGAGCGCGAAGGCGGCCCTGGCGACGCCCTGCGCGTCGATTGCGCCGACAAAGCCGTCCCTGTCCGCGACGACCTCCCGCTCCGTTCCCGAAAACGCCTTGCGCATCATGCGGAATGCGCCCAGACTGCCGCCGTGCATCTCCACCATTCTCACGAACCGACGGTAGGCCGAGCCGTCCGCAAGCCTCTCGCGGCATCGCGCGCGCGCAGCGTCAAGGCCTTCGCCAAGTTCCAGCGAGACCATCCGCGCCGCAAGTTCGACTGACAGGTCGCGGACGTCCGCCGGCGCGGATGAGGGGTCGCGCATGACGTCCACCGCCTCCTCCACCTCAAGCGCGTTCCCGACGGCGAAGCCGAGAGGCTCGTCCATCGCCGTCACGAGCGCGACGGCCCTGCGCCCCGCGCCCTTCGAGATCCGGACGAGCGCGCTGGCGAGGGCGCGGGCGTCATCCGCCGTGCGCATGAACGCCCCGCGGCCGCACTTCACGTCGAAGACGAGCGTGCGCGCGCCCTCGGCGAGCTTCTTGGAGAGAATGGACGAGACGATGAGCGGGATGGACGGGACGGTGCCGGTGACGTCGCGAAGGGCGTAGAGCCGCCTGTCGGCGGGGGCGATCTCCTCCGTCTGCGCGGCGATCGAGCAGCCGCAGTCCTCCACGACCTTGCGAAACGCGCCGAGCGAGAGGGTCGCGACGTAGCCGGGGATCGACTCCATCTTGTCGACCGTGCCGCCGGTGAGGCCGAGGCCGCGCCCGGCGAGGGAGGGGACGGAGAGCCCGCACGCGGCGGCGAGCGGCTGGACGACGAGCGAGAGCTTGTCGCCCACTCCGCCGGTGGAATGCTTGTCCGCCGTCGCCGGGAGGTCCCACGAGAGGCAGACGCCGGAATCGCGCATGGCCTCGGTCAGCGCCAGCGTCTCGCCGTCGCCCATGCCGCGGCAGCATACGGCCATCGCGAAGGCGGCCATCTGGTAGTCGGGGACGTCGCCGCGCGAATAGGCGGAGACGAGTTCGGAAATCTCGGCCGAATCGAGTTCGCGCCCTTCGCGCTTTTTGTCCAGCAGCAGTTTCACCGTCATGTTCTCGCCCTCTCGTTCGCGTGGTGACTAGTCCTGGAGCAGCATGTCCTTCTGCGGTATGAGCGGGCGGCCGCGCAGGAACGCCCCGCCGTCCATCTCCTTCGAGCCCTCGGGCTTCAAGGCGACGAGGAGGAGGGCGCCGTCGCCGGTGCGGACGACCGGGCCGCGCGGAGTCGTCTGGAGGACGGTGCCGGGCAGTTCCGCGCGCCACGCGGAATCTATCTGGTCGTTGCGCAGGAACTCGACGTCCGTGACGGCGACGCGCCCGGTGGCGTTCTTGCGGCGAAGGCGCAGGGGGAGGAACGTGTACGCGCCGGGCCACGGCGAGTATGCGCGGAGAAGACGCTCGATCTCGCTCGAGCGGCGGCGCCATTCAATGAGGCCGTCCGTCTTCTTTATCTTGTGCGCGTACGTGGCCGTGGCGTCCTCCTGCGGCACTTCGGGCGGAAGATTCCCGGCCGCCATCATCTTGAGGGTCTTGGCGAGGGTGACGCCGCCGCAGATGGCTAGCTTGTCCATGAGTGATTCGCCCGTGTCGCCGGAGTCTATCGGCTCGACGCGGGACATCAGCACCGGGCCGTCGTCCATGCCGATCCCCATGCGTATTACGGACACCCCGGTGAGCTCGTCGCCGGCGAGGATCGCCGCCGTGACCGGCGAGGCTCCGCGGTATTTGGGCAGAAGCGAGAAGTGGCAGTTAATGCAGCCAAGCGGCGGAAGTTCGAGCAGTTCCCTCTTCAGGAACTGCCCGAAGGCGACGACGACCACGACGTCCGGCTTGCGCGCTCGGATCCAGTCAAGCGCCTCCGGCGCGTTGACGTTCGCAGGCGTGATGCAGTCCGTTATGCTGCGGTCGAGCGCGTACTTCCGGCACGGACACGGCGTGAGGTCGCGTCCGCGCCCTGCCGGGCGGTCCGGCTGCGTCACGACGCCGACGACCTGAAGGCCAGGCAGCCTGAGAATGGCGTGGAGACACGTCGCCGACGCCTTCGACGAACCCATGAAGACTATTCGCATCAGCCCACCATCCACGCTGAATATATCGGACGCCCCAGGACGCCGAAGCAGTTCGAGGGACGGACGGCGAAGCGGAACTCGCGTCCGCGCGCCACCGATTCGCGCCCGTTCCCGCGCGGCAGTTCAGACGCGGCGAACACGCACGTCGCGGTCGGAACGTCCTTCTTCGCGCCAAGGTAGAAGCCCGGGGAATAGACGCGCTTGACCATCCACGTCTTCGCCGTGTCGCATTCGCGCGCCTCGACCGTCACCTCGTAGTCGAAGGGGCGCACGGCCGAGCCGGCATTCTCCGCGGCGGCGACGTTCGGGAACGCGACGGTGACCTGGTCGACCTCCTTTCCGTAGCGGGGACGCCCCTTGCCGCGCTTGACGGATACGGCCGCACCGGGCGCGAACTGCGGGACGGGCTCGAGCGGCGCGCGCTTCGCGAAGGGCATCGCCGTCCGGTCGACGCCGTCTGCGAGAAGCGGAATCACCCAGTCCGCCCCCACGGGAAGGTCGTTGAGCGCGTCGCGCCGTTCAAGGACGATGCGGTCGTCGTAGATCGTCATGAACATGGCGTTCTGCCCGTCCTGGCAGGGGAGGTACGGCATCTGCTCGCGACCGCTGTCCGGCGCCCCGAAGACGCGGGAGTTCTCTCTCGCGCCGAATGGGATGAGGTAGCGCAGGGACGCCGTGCCGACGCTCGTGAACGCGCCCTGCCAGATCGTGCGCTCGTCGCGCAGCGGCGTGTGGGAGTGTCCGGAGAACGAGACGCAGTTCGGGAACTTGGAGAGCGCGGCGGTGACGAATCCCGGATCCTGCCCCCACGTCCACGGGGCGCTGCAGGTGCCTCCGGGATGGACGTGCTGCGTGTAGAAGAATGGCTTCGCGCCGAGCAGTTCGCCCCTGTGCGCCTGGAGGAAGTCGTCCACCGCCGTCTTCGAGTAGCATCCGCCCTTCGTCCCCGGCGCGGGATGGTGGCAGCCGACGAACTTGTAGCCCTTGACGTCCTTGATCCAGATGGGGGAATAGTCCTCGTTGAAGACGCGCTTCCACGTCCCCGCGATATCGTGGGCGATTGTCAGGGGAGAGCCGGCGTCAAGGCCGGGGCGGACCTTCTTCACGTAGCCGTAGCACCACGCCTCGACGTCGTGGTTGCCGTAGACGAAGAGCCTTTCCACGTGCCGTCCGTCGGGCGCCTTGTCGCCGGGGAAGACCTCGTACCACGTCTTCGCCACGAGCTCCAGCTGGTCGACCGTGCCGTGGTCTGCCATGTCGCCCGCGATCAGGACGCCGTCCGCGCCATGGTCGCGGAACCACGTGAACGCGCGGCGGATGTTCGACGTCGACTCCGGCGTCGTGACATGGACGTCGGACACCACGCCGATCTTCAGCCGCGCCGGCCCAGCGGACGTCGCGCCGGCCGCCGCGCCGCCGAATCCCGCGGCCGCCATGAAAGCCCCGCCCAGTTTAACGAATCCTCTTCGCGCTGTCGTCATGTCCGCTCCTTGCATTTTGATTTTATGGGCAATTCTAGCGCATCTCGCCCTTACACGCAAGCCCAAAATCCCCGCGGCGGCCACGAAAGAGCCTCGCGCCCCAGCCACCGCATTCATATGAATGCGGTGGTGCATTGTGCCGAAGACAGGCTGATTTCACTGCCCTATCCGACGATTGCGCGGAACAGTCTGGAAAGGTACGTATCGCCGCCGTCTTCCATGAAGAGGACGTGCCGGCGCTCCAGCAGCTCCGCCATCGGCTTCGGCGACCATATCAGGTCCTGATACGGCGTGGGCGAGAGGATGAAGCTGTTGAGCACGACGTCGGGGTCGCCAAGACGCGCCTCGATCCTCTTCACGCGCTCCGCGAAGACGATGTCGAGCATCGGATATATTTCCAAGTCGTCCGCACTCTTTCGCGAAATCGAAAACGCGCCGGTTTTGACATCGCAGTAGATGGGATAGTAGAGATTCGGCCTGTCTTCACGGCGGCAGTTGTCGCCCCATTTTCGGAGAAGCATCGTGTTGTAGTGGAGATTCTTCTTCTCGTCGAACAGCGGATATGGCGATTCATGCTCCATTCTTCCGACTCGCAGACGGTCTATGTCTTTTGCATATGCCAGCACGTATTCATGGACAATCGCAAAATGCTTGCTGTCCTGCCGCCCGCCAACGCCTTTTCTTGGCAAAGTCGTAATGAAGTTCCTCTCGCCAAACACTTGCTGACAGAGAAGTTTCAAATTGCCCTGTTCATTGTCGTTGATTGAGATGAAGATTATTCCGTCAGATGGCATTTCCTCACGCGCCTTTTCAAGCCTGTCCTGCAGCAGCGCAATCCACGACGAATGCGAATAGCCGTCGCGGTACGGAAACCCGTCGCTCCCCGTGTTGTACGGCGGGTCGATGTAGATGCATTTGACCTGTTCGCGGTAGCGTTCCTGAAGGAGGTTGAGCGCCTGAAAATTTTCGCCGTGGACGAGGACGCCGTCGCATTGTGCGTCGAAGTCGTCGATCGAGGCGAGAAGGCGCTGTCTGAAGGATTCGCCGAAGAACTTCGTGTCGACCATCCGCGCGTCGATTTTCGGCGCGACGGGGACGTCGCGCCCTACCGCTTCGCCGTTCACTGCAATTTCGCCCGCATTCCGTCCGCCATTCGGCGCGACGGGGACGTCGCGCCCTACCGGAATGCCATTCATCTGCCCATTCGGTAGGGCGGGGCGTCCCGCCCCGCCGCATTCGACCTCTGCGTCTCCGCGCCTCTGCGTTGCAATCTCCTCCGCCCCGCCGCATCCGAGGCGCCTTGCCCTTCACGTCCCCATCTAGGTCGGAGTAGAGGAAGTCGAGGACGTCCGGCGGAAGGCCGGCCGCGGCGGCAGCGTTCTTCAGCGCGGCGAGCGCAGGGCGAAGAGGACGGCCTCCACCTGATGCGGATTCAAGTCCACCGCCGCGTTGAGCAGCGACTGCTGAATGCGCGAAACGCCCGATCCGCCTGCGCGGGTCAGGGCATGCGCGAAGAACTTCGCCTGATGGGCGGAATGTCCGTCCACGCTTTCCATTCGGCCTTGTCCGTCTCCTGCCGCCGTCCACCTCCTCTGGCGGCGCATGCCGGACGGCTAAAAGATGCGTGCCTCGTTCAAGATATCTCGAATGAGGCACCGTCAAGAGCCCGAACAGAAACATCAGGAACGGGCACGCAGAACGGGCATGCGGAAGACTGCACAAAATGCCATCTCCGCATGCGAGCCTGCGCAGCCACATCCTTCGCCTCTGTTCAGAAAATTTGACGGTTTTCATTCGAAGCAAAAAATGCGCTTGCGCACATTTGGTTGTTGGCGGCAAAATTCACCCTTCCGAGGCGCCTCGCCGCCGATATCAAAGACCGATTCCCACGGCAACGTGGAAATTGCGCATGATTATATCACAATCGCCTTTCCATGGGGAAAAAACACTGCCGCCCATGCGGGAGACTGCCGTCACCTTCAGAGGCGGGGCTGTCCCACATCCCTGAAATCCGGCCCGTCGGGAAAGTGTCCGCCTTTTGGCGAACTGGGATACGGCAAAGTGAATGCAACACCAGGCAAGATCCTCCTCATGCCAAACTCTCTCGCTTCGGATTGCGATAGATTGCGCAGATTCACCCAACAGGGCGAAAAACAATTTTCGCCATTGTCCCCATCTTCGGGATTTGATATAATCGCGAACAACGCACTTGCGAGTGCGGTTCTTTGAGTGTTGTGATTTGATGTTTTTTGATTTTGTGTTTCAGCCCCCTCTCTACAATACCTAACAGGAGAGTAGTTGTGATTTGATGTTTTTTGATTTTGTGTTTCAGCTTCAAAGAGCTCGATTGGATGTATACGTGGTTGTGATTTGATGTTTTTTGATTTTGTGTTTCAGCTGCGGATGCGGCCGAAAGCATAAGGGTCGGGTTGTGATTTGATGTTTTTTGATTTTGTGTTTCAGCGATGGACGTGTTCATAGACGACCTCGGAAGTTGTGATTTGATGTTTTTTGATTTTGTGTTTCAGCTCCCGTGGCGGTCTCTCGTCGCCGAATGGGGTTGTGATTTGATGTTTTTTGATTTTGTGTTTCAGCCCGGGAAGGAGAAAGTATGAGCCTATGGGGTTGTGATTTGATGTTTTTTGATTTTGTGTTTCAGCTGCCACCCAGTGGCACCTGCGTGCAAGTAGGTTGTGATTTGATGTTTTTTGATTTTGTGTTTCAGCACGATTTCGATGCCCCACCCGTATGGGAGGTTGTGATTTGATGTTTTTTGATTTTGTGTTTCAGCCCCTCCTCGCTTAAGTCCACCTAGCCGAGAGTTGTGATTTGATGTTTTTTGATTTTGTGTTTCAGCTGAAGGGGGTCCGCCTATGATTATGGACAAGTTGTGATTTGATGTTTTTTGATTTTGTGTTTCAGCATTGGCGTGGGTCTATGC
>CAYLRN010000022.1:28650-46065 GCA_964386385.1 uncultured Lentisphaeraceae bacterium
GTTGTGATTTGATGTTTTTTGATTTTGTGTTTCAGCATTGGCGTGGGTCTATGCCTTTGCTGACACGCAAAACGGCGTAAATGCTGATGAAACACGGATAAATCGGGAAGTCTTGAAAAAGACTTCCCGATTTTTTTTTCAGAAGAATTCGAGCTGGACTGGCATTTTCGGCGGCAGTTTCGCCTTTTTTCCGACAAACTGCAGCGTGTCGGAGAACTGCTTGTCCGTAACCTTCAGGACGGACACCATCCCCTCGTCGGGGACGAGCAGCTTTACGCGGTTAATGTGGACGGCCGCCGCCTCCTGGCTGGCGCAGTGACGGACGTAGACCGAATACTGATGCATCGCGAAGCCGTCCTTCAGCAGATTTTTGCGGAACAGCGCCGCATCGCGGCGCTGCCGTTTCGTCTCCACCGGCAGATCGAACATCACGTACAGCCACATGATCGAATAGCCCGAAAAGGCGGTCTGGTAGGGGTCAGCCATCGAATTCTGGAAGGACGAGCCTGTCGTCCTTGCCCAGATAGGCGCGGACGATGGACGCGGTTGTGTATGAAAGGGCCACCATCAGCGGACGGCGCAGACCGTCCATCATGACGTCCGACGTAAGAACCTGCAGGAGGCATCTCTTCATGTTCGTCGTCATGCCGACCGCCTGGACGTCAAACGGCGACGCCCTGCCAAAGACGCAGCGGTCAACGTAGGGACGGTAGGGTTCCATGACGTCGTCCGCAAGGCAGAACGCATTGTAGCGGTTGTGGTGGTGGATTCCCTTCATGCACGACAGCCCGGACCCGACAAGCGCCCGCGCCACCGCCGCGCGGAGAATCGCGTATCCGTAGTTCAGAGCGCAGTTCGGCCATTCGCCGTTCGGATCGCGGTTGACGCCGGGCGGCATCAGGGACTGGAAGTATATTCGCGCCGCCTGTGCCTCGCAGTTGCCGATGTCGTAGTTCTTCACCGCATCGGCAAGCGCCAAGAGCCGGCCATGGGCGTCCACTTGCAGACTGCGCAGCAGACCGGCCTGGTTCTCGATTTTCCGCCTGACGATCTGCCGCCAAAGCCGTCCGTTCACGGCGGCGGTGGCGGCGATCTGGGCGGAGAACGTCTCCTGCGCAGTCGTGTGCGCGGAATAGGGGAGAAGCGAGGCCATGGGCATGTGCGTCCCGTCGCAGAGCACTACGGCCGCGTTCGCCTCTGCAAGTTTCGCGAGACACGTCGACGTCACGACGATCTGGGCGTTGTCCAGCACGACGAATCCGATGTCCTCGATCGGAATCGTGCGGTGGACGTCGCCCTCGCCGTCGTAGACCAGCTGGTTCAGCCGAAAAGACAGCTTTCCCGGAGAGCCGAATACGAGCGTGCGGGCTATCATGCAATCCCTCTTCCCGTTTTGGCGGACACTACAGGAAACGAATCGAACCGTCCAGCATCATCTTGAAGTGAATGCCCTCGAAGACCATCTGCTTCAAGTACGTGCCTGACGAAACGAGGAGAAGTTCATGCGGAGTTTCAAGATCTATCTTCGACTCTCCCTTCTCGTGCTTGCCACTTGCCTTGAGGTCCTTGCCAAGGTCGACGCTGCTCCGAGCCTCCGTGTGAAGACGGCATGTCATTCCATTTGACGCATACTTCACGACCTTGTAGAGCCGCTTCACGAGTTCGGCGTTTGCCATCGTCTTCAGTTCATCGGGATTGCCTGGCGAGTGAACCAGCGCCATCGATCCGGGGCGGATGAATCCGACAAAGCCGTCCCTTCTCTCCAAAGGCACGCAGTCCGCCTTCTTGTGGTTCTGCGCCCAGGCGAGAAGGTTGTCCGGTTCGACGGATAGTCTGCCGTTTCGGCTGTACAACGCCATGCGGAAGTTCGATCCGGCCGCCGAGGCGACGTAGTACGGGTTCTTGTATTCGTGCTTCGACGGAGTTGCGTGCGGACGTAGTTCGGATGGATTTGTCGTCTGGGCGTAAATCCGCACCTTGTTGACCGGCACGCCCGACGGCATCTTCACGTCGTTCACCTCGACAGTCTTCGCGCCGGCGGACTCCAGTTCGTCAAGCCGCTTCTCGACGATGGCGCGTATTGCCGGATCTACAATGGCTTTCGCCAACTTTTTCGCATCACCCAGTTTCAAGCCGACGAGCGGCTTGCGCACCACGAAGGCCGTCGCCGATTCGCCGGGCTTTTGGATGCAGCCGTAGAATGTGTCCGCATGGAGCTGCCCGCGAACAGTGTCACCGCGCGCGTTCACGTACTTGACGATTGTGCCGGGGTCGTTCTTCGCAGGATGCGGATGGGCGAGAATGGTCTGCTTCGTGCTCTGCTTGAGGGCGTTGCGCAGCGTGACGTGCTTGACGAGGATTTCGTCCGCCGCCTTGCGGACGGCGTCCGCAAAGCCAGCCCATGGCGGAGGGCAGACGTCGCATTCGCGCCGCCTGTCGATTCCGTCGTCCTTCAACGCCGTGCAGATGTCGGTGAAACGCTTCGGAGTCAGGGCGGCGATGACCATCGCGTCCTTTGCGTGGTGGACATGGTTCGTGCGGTTCTTCTTCTCGTCGGACGACTGGACGCCCCATGCCTTGCGGGCGAACGCCGTGGCAGAGCCGTTCACCGCGAAGACGCGGGAGTAGACGCTCTTCAGCAACTCTACCGCATGGCGCGTCATGACGCCGGTGTCCACGAGCTGGCGTTTCTTGAACCCGCCAAGCCCGTTCGCGGAATCTGCAAGGGCGTCCGCCTCGACTTCGAACCGGCGCAGCTTGTCGCGCCAGTAGTCAAGCTCGAAGCGTGTGCAGATCGCCTTTGCCCTCGCCTCCGAATCGCCGGTGATGCGCTTCTTCTTCGCATGGTCCTTCTCAAGGGCGGCGACCTTCTCGCGCCAGGGGCGCAGACGCACTTCAATCTGCTCGTAGTCGGGGCATTCCGTCGGAATGCGCCCCTTCTTCACCTCGCGGTTGTATCTTGCGTCGCACAGCGTCTTGTTGGCGAGCGAATCGTCGCCGGAGCGGCTTCGCGGAATCGTGTGCTCGATGTCCACCGACGCGCCGTTCCCAAACAAGTCCGCGATTCCGATGCTCCGTCCCGTGTAGAGGCATTTGCCGTCCTGCTCCTTCCAGAGAAGATAGCGGTCGACCGCGTCTTCCGTCGCCGCGACGCCAAGCTTGGCGATTTCGACGGCCGCGTCGGCACGAGACTGCTGGCGGTCCTTCTGCCATAGCGTCCAGCCCTTCCGCGTGGCGTAGTTGTTCACGTCGCGGGCGAGTTCGATGCGGATCGTCGTCGTCTCGTCAATCGTCCCATGGTCGTGCAGGTAGTTGACGAGGCGGCGCAGGGTCGTCAGCGAACGCTGGACGAGCGGATTGCGCATCATCCCCAGCTGCACTTCGGGGACGCGCCCTTCCTTCCCCCTCTCGGCGCCATAGGGACTCTCGTGCAGGAAGTAGAGCCTGTCCCAGTCCTCGTCCATGACGCACCAGTTCTCCAGAAAGTAGGCGCGATAGCGGTCAAGGAGAGGGACGACGCGCCCGGTCTTCTCGTGGGCATTCTTTCTATCGAAATCGTACTGGAACTTCAATTCGGCGAGGTCTTGCAGAATCTTCGCCTCATGCTGCGGGAAATCCGCGATGACGTCCGGCAGTTTCGCGAGGAATGTCGCCTCGAAGAGCTGATGCCCCTTGCGTAGGAACGGCAGAATCTTCCGGATCGCGCGAAGGGAATACTTGGCAGTCGCCTCGTTGGGGCGGATTGCGGAGAGCCGCGCGACGGCCTCCTCGCCCAAAGCGGGATAATGCTTCCTAAACCAGTCGTGAAGCATGTCGGCGTCCTCGTAGAACATGAGGGCGTTGACGACCGTCTGCTCGTCGTAGGGAACGTCCGCGAACTGCTTGCGAATGCGGTAGCCGACGGAACGCGATGGGATGCTTTCGTCGTCGCGGTAGTGGTGAAACCGCCAGCCCCCCTTGAAGCGCGGATCATTCTTGAAGAGGTCGGAGATGCGCTTGAACTTGAATGTGGTGGCGGCGTAGTCGAACGCGGACGCGACAAGTGCGCGGTCTTCGGCGTTCAGGCGTTCCGCCGTGCCGTCCGCCGTCTCGAATGTCAGGTTGTTAATGAACGCCCACATTCGGAACTCCTCGAACGCGGGATGCCCGGTGAACGTGCGCGGTGATTTCGGCTCAAGCGGACAGTTCCCGACGAGATGGCGCATGGAGCGCAGAGGACGCTGCATGAAGATTGCGCTGTGCAGTTCCTTCCGCAAGTGACTGGTCGCGTCCAGCCCCTGCGCGTCCATGATGACCGCGAACTCCCTTTCATAGTGTTCGATGCGTCCGGTATAATGCTTCCGAACGCGGCTCTTCTGCGGATTCTGCCGTTCGGATTCGATGAGATGGAAGAAGTACTGTCCAAGCGTCTTCACGCCCGCAGCCTCGATCTGGCGCGTCAGTTCGGCGATGCCCGTCTTGACGGCGCCGGCGTTCTTGTCGGCAAGAGCCGCATTCTGCTTTTCGTCGCCGGTGTCCGGAACGGCGTCCTTGCGGGAACTCTTGAAGCCGCGGCGGAGGCAGATGTGGTACAGGGCGCGTCCAAGCGTCTGCAGTCCGACCTTTTCGGAAGCTGCGCGGCTTCTGTCGGCGTACGGGTTGGATTCATTCGACGAACGCATCCATCCGATGAACTCCGCGTTGCCGATCGGGAACTTTCCGGCTGATTTCCACTCCTGCAGCTCGCCTTCCGTCAACGGACACATCCCATTGCGGATCAGCACGGAGAGGAGATGCCACTTCCGCAGTTTGCGACGGAACTTCAGCCGCCGTCCCATCCGCTTCTCCCGCCGCGTTGCCGCAGGGGTCTTCTGCGTGTCGTTTCCCTTCTCTCGTTCGATTCCCTCCGGGTATATCACCACGCCCTTGGCGATGATTTCATGCGCGGAGTCGTCTATCACGGCCCATCCAAGCGAGTTCGAGCCAAGGTCAAGTCCAAGCGTCTTTGCCATTCAAAAGACCCTCCTGTTTCCCGATTTTCAACTTTTTCAGATTCCGGTTTCATATCGCGCCCTGTTGTGGTAAAATGTGGACACATCTTATCACAACAAGGCTATATGCCGAAGTCGTTTTGAGACTGCGGGGCTTCTTCGGAAGCCCCTTTTCCTTTCTCCCATGCGCCATCGGAATCACCGGTACGTTTTGCGGAGGTGGGTGACGGAGAGGGAGGAGACGAAGTCGGAGAAGCGCGTGGCAGGGTTCTTCGGCGTGAAGACAAGCCTGACCGGACGCTCGGGACAGAGCGTGAAGCTGTTGTCGCTGAACTCGCCCGGAATGCCGGTCGCGTTTACCCACGTGAAGAACGCCGGCCGGTCGGTCGTCAGCGTGACGGTCCAGACGCCGTTCGCGTCCTCCGTCTTGAAGGCGACGTTGGCGTCCGCAAGCGGACACGCCTTGTAAGCGTCGAACATCCACTCGTTGTCGAACCGATACGGCCGCCCGTCCACCGTCGCGGAAAGCGTCAGCTGGAGGAAACGCCCCACACGCTCGTCGGCGGAGCCGAACTGCGTGACGTCGTACGTCGCAAGCAGCGTGGCGGAACCCGCCGGCAGCGTCCGCGCAATTTTCCGCGTGGCGAGGACGCCGCCCTCGAAATCGCGCGTCGCGACGGCGACGTCCGCCGGCAGGTCGCCAGCCGTGTCGTTCAGCCCCCACACTTCGATCTTCGAGGCGTCGCCGTCCGCGGGCGCCGCGACGACGGCCACGTTCTCGAAGAAGCGGCGCGCGTGGTACTGGAGGTGCTTCCACTTCCCGCCGTATTCTACGGAACTCCAGCTCGCCACCGGCCAGTTGTCGTTCAGCTGCCAGAAGAGCGCGCCCATGCAGCGCGGACGCAGACGCCGCCATCCCTCCACCGCCGTCTTGATCGCGAGCGCCTGCTGGATCTGGGAGACCCAGAGCATCGATTCCGCGCTTTCCGGGAAGCGGAAGTAGCGCGCCATCGTCTCAAGCATCCGCCTGTTGCCGCCGGGGTTCTTCTGGTGGTACTCGAAGAGCGGGGCGGTCGGGTTGAGCTGGTCCTTTCCGCAGAACGTCAGCGCCACCTCCGGGGAGGAGAAGCTCTGGTAGCCAAACTCGCTGCAGAAGCGCGGCTTGTACTTGTAGTAGTTGTCGAAGCCCTTGTTCTCGTGCCATACGGTCCAGTTGTGCATGTCGCCCTTGCTGTCGTTGTGCCAGGCGTCGGAGTAGTCGCCGGGACCGCCGCAGGGCGAGGAGGGCCAGAACGTCCGGGCGGGGTCGTACTTCGCCACGGCGTCGGCCTCGACCTTCGTACGGGCCTCAAGCGCCTTGAGGTAGTAGGGACGGTCCTTGCGGCTCGGCTCGAACCAGGTGAGCGCTCCGACGCACTCGTTGTCGCCGCACCATAGGGCGATGGAGGCGTGGTCGCGAAGACGGCGGAGCTGGTGCGCAAGTTCCGCCTCGACGCCGGCGAGAAACGCGGCGTCGCCGGGGTAGATCGCGCAGGAGAACATCATGTCGTGCCAGAGCATGATTCCAAGTTCGTCGCAGATATCGTAGAAAGCGTCGTGCTCGAACTGTCCGCCGCCCCACACGCGCAGCATGTTCATGTTCGCGGACGCGGCGCTCTGCAGCAGGTCGCGATACTTTTCAGGCGTCTGCCTGGACTCGAATGCGTCGCAGGGAATCCAGTTCGCGCCCTTGCAGAAGACCTCGCGTCCGTTGACGCGGAACGCCATGTGCGCGCCCGCCCGTCCCTTCTCGTCGACGTCGGGAGTGTTGAGGACCTCGATCTTGCGGAGTCCGATCCGGCGTGAAAGCGTCTCTCCTCCGATGGAGACGGAAAGGTCGTAGAGGTGCGGCGTTCCCTGTCCGTTGGGCCACCACAGCTTCGGACGCTCCACGGATACAGTCTCCGAGACGGTGTTCGCGCCGGCCGCAAGCTCTACGTCCCTCTCTCGCTCGACGCCGCCGAGCGAAACCTTCAGCCTCGCCCTTCCGGCGGCGGGCGCCGTGACTTCGGCCGTGACGACGACGTCGCAGCGCGAATAGCCGTCCGCGAACGACTGGTCGCAGCGGACGTAGTCAATCCGCGCGACGTCGGACGCAATCAGCTCCACGGGGCCGCAGAAGCCCGTCGTCATCTGCGCAAGCCCCCAGTCCCATCCGCCGTGGCACTGCGGCTTGCGGATGAGCTCGATTGACTTCGCCCACGGGACGTTGGAGATCTGGAATGCGTGGTCGTACTTCTTCGCGCGCTCGTTCGACTCGTTCTCCGCGCTCCTGAAGACGCCGGCGATTCTGTTCGCGCCCGGCCGGAGGAAGCGCTTCACGTCGAACTCCCAGCGGCGGAAACGATTGTCCGTCCGCCCGACCTCGCTGCCGTTGACGTAGATGGTGCAGAACGTGTCGACGTCCTCAAGACGCAGCACGACGCTCTTCGCCCCGAGCGTCGCCGCGTCGACGTCGAACGTCCGTTCAATGCGCCAGTCCTTGCGCCCGACGTCCTGCGTCAGCAGCTCGTTGCGGCCCCAGTAGGGGTCCGGGATGCGGCCCGCCGCGAAAAGCGCCGAGTGCACGTCCCCCGGCACGGCGATTGGAACGGCCGCCGCCGCGGAGGGCGCCTCCTCCACAAGCGACCACGTCCCGGCCAGGCTCATGCGCCCCTTTGACGAAACGACGTCTGCGGCCGCGGCAAAGGCCGCCATCGCCACAAGTCCGGCAACTGCTCCCACTGTTGTTCGTACCATTCTCTTCTCCTGTTCTCAAGCGAGACTATAGACTATGCTCCTGAAATCGCTCTCAACGCGGACGGACGATTCCATCCACGGCGGCGGACGGAACGCGCACGACAATCGACCGCATGAACGACGGCAGACGCGGGCCCTTGACCGCGACGCGCCTGTCCTCCCACGGCAAATAGCATTCCATCTCGCATCTGCCGAACGGAACGCGCTCGTTCTCCAGGAGTTCCGGACGAATCTCGTCCACGAACTCGTCGCGCCAGGAATTGCGCTTGTCGCGGCACCAGACGACGGAGACGGTCTTTCCGCGAAGTCCGTACATGCGCAGACGGCGCGACTCCGTGTAGAACGGACGGAAATCCTCTGCAACGGGGTCTAGTCCCGCAACGGCGTTAGCAAAACGCCCGAAATGCCACCAGAGGTTGTTTCCGTCGATATACTGGTGGTCCCAGTGCCACGGCTGTCCTGTGCCGGCGCTGCCGCAGAAGAACGGCGCGAAGATCTCGTCGTGCAGAAGGGCTCCGTCCTTGTCCAATGCGTAGAATGGCGACGGGCCGGTGTGGTCGCGCCGGACGGCCCCGATCTCCGCGACTACGGCAGGACGGTCGGGGCGGCGGTCCAGAAGTTCGCGCGTGGCGGACGCGGCGACGACGTCCATCGGCGCGCGGCAGACGTCCAGGCAGGCGCCGGAATCGAGGTAGCGATGGATCTGCATGAAGTCGTTGTCCTTCACCGTCGCCAGCTGGTCGTACATCCGGTAGGCGTCCACGTCGCTGAAGCTTCCCAGGTTCTGCGTCGTCATCTGCCGGGGGAACATCCGCTTCAGTTCGGCGAGCATCGAATCGCTCCAGCCGGCGTAGACGGAAGCCGGGGCGGTCGAGTTTATCTCGTTCCACAGCTCCCAGCAGAAGACGGCGGACGAATCGCCAAGTCCGAGCGACTTCATGTGGCGCGCCTTCGCAAGGTAGAATCCGCGGCATTCCGCCGAGGCGTAGAACTCGCGCATGTCCTTCGCGTAAGGGGCGTAGAGGCGACGGTTGAACGTGCCGTTGAAGTTGAACCCCGGAGGCGGCGGGTTAGGCAGACGACTGGCGGTCTCCTCGTCCAGGCACGTGCGGAAGCTCTCAAGCGTGATCTTGACCTTTATTCCCAGCTCCTCGCAGAGACGGACGACGCCGACGAGCGTTTCCGAGCCGACTGGATCGAAGACGCCGGGCCTGTCCGGCATCACCTCAAGCGACCTGTGCCCGGCCCAGAGGCGGATGCAGTTGCCGCCGCTGGCCGCGAAGCGGCGCAGCCAGCGGTCGAAGCTGGCGCGTACCGCGGCGGCGGCGTGGTTCGTCCCGTCGTACAGGCGGTCGAAGCAGACGTTGCAGCCGATGGGAATCCACGTGCGCCCGGTGGCGCCCTCGACGAAGTAGCGCGGATTCACGGGCGAACGCGCGACGACGGGGGCCGCGAGGCCCGTTTCGGCGGCGGACAGGCGTGTGGACGGCGCGATGGCGAGGAACGCCAGCGCAAGGCAGAGTGGAATGTTTTTCATACTTGGATTATACCACGTCGTGGAGGAGACAGGACAAAAGCAGTCGCCCGAACCGCAGGCGAATTGCGCGGTCCGGGCGACGTGCTTCAGGCTGTTTTCCTGCGGCGATTAGAACGACGCGGCGAGGGTGACGCCCCAGAGGACGTGCCAGCTGTTGTCCTTCTTGTGTCCGCCGGAGGCAAGCGGCTCGTAGGAGCGCGAGTAGTCGCGGATCTTCTCGTCGAAGAGGAAGTCCACGTAGGCGACGTACGGGCTGAGCGTGAGCCAGTCGGTGATGTGCCAGTCGATCGTGGCGGTGAACTGGGTGTCCATCAGTCCGGCGTGGTCAAGCGCGCGCTCGTCGTCCTCAAGCGTTCCGCCGAGGTATGACCTGACGCGCGGCGCGTTGCCGAAGCCCTGCGCGACGGCGAGGGTGAGCGCCACTTCGGGGTCGTCGTCCTCGTTCGCGCCGCCGACGAGTTCGAACTCGTGGGCGAGTTCGAGGTTCAGGTAGGTGCCGTTGTCGCGCACGATGTCGCGCTCGTAGCTGAACGTCGGCACGACGATCAGGTCGGGGAGCGAGAAGTAGGCCGTGACGAACTGCGTGTCGGGGTTGCCGTTCACGCCGTCGGTCTTGCACTTGGCGCGGCGGGGATGGTATTCGTAGGCGTAGCCGGCGCCGAGTTCAACGGAGGTCGGAAGGAATTCGTAGTCCTCCTTGCTGAACTCGTGGGCGAGGCCCACGCCGGCGTCCAGCTCCCAGTACTGCCAGCGGCGGTTTCCGATGCCGAGCTTGCGGCTGTAGCGCGTCGTGTCCATGACGAACGCGCAGTCGAACGTCAGCAGGTCGAAGAACGTGATGGCGCCGGCGGGCGTCATGATCGGCGCGCGGGTGTCGATGAGGCCGTATGAGACGTGGTGCGATTCGTAGGCCACGGAGACTTCGGCCGAGACGATCGGCGTCTCCTGCTCCTCGAGTTCGGCTTCGGGCTTCTTCGCGGAGTCGTCCGCCGCGAACGCGCCGGCGACGCCGGCCGCGCAGACAAGCGCGAGACAGTTCTTGGATTTCATTTTCTTTTCTTTCCTTGTTGTTTGAATTTCAGTTCGCATTCTTCGCTTCGACGTTTCCATCGCCCGGAACGGCGGCGTGGTCATGCCCGGCATGGCGTTCCGCGCAGGCTCCGCCGCACACGCCGCCGCATCCCCCGCACCCGCACGAGCAGCCGCCCCTGCGCTTCAGGTTCCGGACGACGGCGAGGGCCGCGAAGACCACGATGATTCCGACGACGACGATCGAGGCCGCGTTCACGTCAGCTCCTCCTCGCAGGGCGCACGATGCACCAGAAGACCGCCAGGTCTGCCACGAGCGCGGCGATCGCGCCCGCTCCGAACCCGCCGCCCATGCAGACGACGCCGATCTGGTATGCGTTCAGCGCGAGAAGGTAGCCCACCGCAAGCTGGAACGCCATCGCGAACCATCCCCACTTCGCCGATCCGAGTTCCTTGAACGTCGTGACGATCGCCACGGCGCACGGCGGAATGAACAGGTTGAAGAGGAGGAAGGAGAGGGCGGCCGGACGGAAGTAGACCGGCTGGAAGCTCTTGAAGAGGGCGAACACGTTCGCGGCCGCGGAGCCGTCTCCGCCTGCGACCATCGCAAGCGTTGCCGTGGCCTGCTCCTTCGCGATCTCGGCGGAGATCGTCGCCGCGGCGCCCTGCCACGTGCCGAATCCGAGCGGCGCAAAGAGCCAGGCGAACCATCCGCCGACGTCGTGCAGAATCGACTGTTCGATATCCTCCACGACGTTGAAGCGCCAGTCGAACACCATCATGAACGTGAGCACGACGCAGGCGGGGAAGATGATCATTCCGGCCTTCCACGCATAGGCCTTGACGCGCTCCCACGTGTGGATGAAGACGCCGCGCAGCGTCGGAAGGTGGTAGGCTGGAAGCTCCATCACGAACGGCGCCGCCTCGCCGGCGAACATCTTCGTCTTCTTGAGCGCAATGCCGCCAAGGACGATAATCGCGATTCCCGTGAAGTCCATTGCCGCCGCGATCCACCACCATTCGCGGAAGAATACCGCCGTGAACATCGTGATGATGACCGTCTTCGCGCCGCATGGCATGAAGGTGGAGAGAATTATCGTCATGCGCTGGTCGCGCTTGTTCTCAATCGTCCGCGCCGCCATCACGGCCGGGACGCCGCAGCCCTTGCCCACGAGCATGGGGATGAAACTCTTGCCGCTAAGGCCGAATCCGCGGAAAAGGCGGTCCATGATGAACGCGACGCGCGCCATGTACCCGCAGTCCTCGAGGAACGCGAGGAAGAGGAACACGATGGCGATCACGGGGACGAATCCGAGGACCGTGCAGACGCCGCCGACGACGCCGTCGTTGATCAGCGCGTAGGCGAGAGTGCCTTCCTCTATTCCGCAGGACGTGCATAGTTCGCCCATCAGCGCGGCGACACCAGGAATCCAGACGCCGAAGCCGTCAGCGGGGTCTGGCTCCGCGACGTCGGCGGAGGCCTTGTACATCGCGTAGTCGCACGTCCAGCGGAGCTCCTTGTCGCCCTCCTCGTCCTCCTCGACCGACAGCTTGCCGCCGGGCGCGACGGACACCGTGCCGTGGCGCACCTCGCCGCTCTCCTCGTCCTCAAGCCACGCCGGCGCCTTCACCGTCGCCGCCAGAGCCTCGTCAAGCACCTCGAAGTCGGCGGCCTCGAACGTCTCGCCCTTCTTTTCGGGCTTGAAGGCGTTCTCCGCCTTCTCGTTGAACGCGGCGAGATCCTTCTCGAAAGCGCCGTCGCCCTTCTTTTCGTCGTATGCGGTCTTGTAGGCCTCCTGCCACTTCTCGACGTTCACGCCGTGCGGCTCGAACGCGCCGGAGGCCGTCTCGAAGTCCATGCCCTCGTACCAGGGCCTGTCGGCCTCCTTGACGTCCGGGGAGCTCTTGTACTCGTGCTGGGTATACGGCAGGAACCAGCCGTCGCCAAGGAGTCCGTCGTTCGCCCAGTCCGTGAGCGTCGTGCCGGGGCCGTTGTCGGAGACGGCAAGCCAGTACATGGCGCAGAGGGAGACGAGGAAGACCGGGATGGCGAGGATGCGGTTGGTGACGATGCGGTCGATCCGGTCGGACCAGCTGGCCCGCTTCGCGCGCTTCTCGTTCTTGACAACGCAGTCCTTCACAAGGCGCTGGACGAACTCGTAGCGCTGGGAGGTGATGATCGCCTCCGCGTCGTCGTCCATCTCCTGCTCGCAGTCGCGAATGTGCCCCTCCACGTGGTCGAGGACGTCCTGCGGGACGCCAAGTTTCTCGATCGCGTCCCTGTCGCGCTCGAAGACCTTGATGGAAGCCCAGCGCAGGGAGGCCGCGGGGACGCGCCCCTGCAGCGATTCCTCGATGTGGGCGAGGGCGTGCTCTACAGATCCGGTGAACACGTGCGGCGGCTCTCCGGCCCTGCCCTCCTTCGCGTAGGCAAGCGCCATCTCCGCCGCCTCGCGGCATCCGGTACCCTTCTGGGCGCATATGCCGACTACCTTGCAGTTGAGGGACTTGGCCAGCCGGTCGAAGTCGATCTTGTCGCCATTGCGCTCGACGACGTCCATCATGTTCACGGCCACGACCATCGGAACTCCGATTTCGGCCAGCTGCGTCGTGAGGTAGAGGTTGCGTTCCACGTTCACGCCGTCGACGATGTTTAGAATCGCCGCCGGCTTCTCGTTCACCAGGAAGTTGCGCGAGACCTTCTCCTCAAGCGAGTACGGCGAAAGCGAGTATATTCCGGGCAGGTCCTGGATTGTGACATCCTTGTGGCCCTTAAGTCCGCCGTTCTTCTCCTCCACAGTCACGCCCGGCCAGTTGCCGACGTACTGGTTCGACCCCGTCAGCTCGTTGAAGAGCGTCGTCTTGCCGCAGTTGGGGTTGCCTGCGAGAGCAATGATCGTTGCCATCTTGTCCTGTCCTCTCTGCCAATGTCCGACCAAACGCATTTGCCGCGTCTAACTAGACATGACTAACTTAAGGCGCAAAAAAAATCAGCGAACCTCCACGGTCGCGGCCTCGTCCTTGCGAATCGACAGTTCGTATCCGCGCACGGACAGCTCTATGGGGTCGCCGATCGGCGCCACCTTGCGCACAAGCACCTCCGTGCCCTTCGTCAGTCCCATGTCCATGATGCGGCGGCGGACCGGTCCTTCGCCGTGGAGTTTCGCGACGACCGCCGTCTCGCCAACCTTGACGTCTTTCAGCGTTTTCATTCTTCTTGTTCCTCGATTTTCTACCCGGCGGCGCGCGCCCCGTGGAATCGCGCACCCAGCCGCAAAGCCCAAGTTCAGACCAGGATGCGGCGCGCCAAGTCCTGGTTCAACGCCACGCGCGTGCTGTGTATGCCGATGATCAGGCTGCCGGCGGACTCGGCGACGACAGTCACCTCCGCGCCCTCGACGAAGCCGAGGTCGCCCAGATGGCGGCGCACGGTTTCCTTTCCGCCCACCGTCTTTATGCGGTGGATGCTTCCGACTTCCATCATTGAGAGTGGCATTTTCGTTTTATCCTTTCAGGGCCTGACGTCAGACGCGGGAAAGTTTACCAAACATAACATTGCCGCGCAAGGGAAAATGTTAGGAAACTCAAACAAGGAGAAAAGGCGTCCGAATAGGTCAAATCCGCCCATCTTTCACCTGACCACTTCCTCTCTCAACCTCTCCGGACGCTCACAAGAAGATGCGACGGAAGTCGACGTCTTCGGCGGCGAGGACGAACACCGGCGACGGGATGGACGCGACGCCGGCGCGCATCATGGCGAGGTACTCGCCGTACGCCTCCGGCGGCTCTCCGTCCTCCGGGCGGCGCAGTCCGATGAAGGTAACCGCAGCGTCCGAGGAATTGCCGGACATCACTTCCAAAAACGGGCGATCGTCCATTTCGATGACGCGATCTTCGGCGTCTATCCTGAACCTGCGCAGGAGCTCTCCCAGCACGCGGCGGCCCTCCTCCGGCGTCCTGCGCTTGACGATCATGTTGGCCCTTATGCGGCTGCCGCGCCAGCGTCCGCCGCGGGAGACGAGCACGGCAAGCGCAAGCATCAGCGCGCCGTTGGCCTTCTGCCCGCGCCACCACACGTCGAGGCGACCGGCGTCCGCCGGCGCGGCGTCGCGGTCCATCACCACGACGTTGCGCCGCCTTGCGACGGCGAGCGACACCAGCGCGGCGAAGGCCTCCATGTTGCGCATCGCCGGAGTGCCGAGCATGAGCGTGTTCGGCACGAGCGGCCCGAATCCGTACGTGCGAACGAGCTCGCCCATCCCGGCGTACTCGTTCGGGGCGTGGACGAGATGCACGTACGCCTCAAGCCCGATCTTCTCGGCGGAGCGCATGACAGAATCGCGCAGTTCGCGTTCGCGCGCCGCATCGGACATCGCGGCGGGAAGGACGGATGAAAGCGTCACGAAACTGCGTCCGCCAGATATCTCGCGGGCAAGCTCCAGAAGCGGAGTGTCAGGGATGGGCAGGCGCGTCATCACGAGCAGGTTCGGCCGCCAGTTGCGCTCGCGCGAACCGCCGCGGTCGAGGCGCCTGAGCGCAAGGCGGACGCCGCTCAGCGCAAGGCCCGCGCGCATGTCGCCCCAATGCGCGCGGAGCGGACGCCGCCGTGCGCAAAGGTAGATGGCGGCCTCGCACACGAGCGCGACGATCGTCCATCCGGGGCTTATCATGAACATCGCCCCAAGGCAGGCGGCAAAGCCGGCGAACGACACCGACGCCTTCACGCGGAAGGCGGGACGCCAGGACGGATTGGACATCGCCTCCTCAAGCGCGGCGGAGAGATTGAGGAGTCCGTACACGGAAAGATGGAAGAGCGTGAGGACTGGGGCGATGACGTCTATGCCGCCGAACCAGATGCAAAGCCCGGCCACGGAGAAGCAGACGAGGGCGGCAAGGCGCGGGTCGTCGGCAGAACCGAAGCCGCGTCCGAGGAACGCCGGCACAAGCCTGTCCCTGGCAAGCGCCTGGAGGACGCGCGGCGCGCAGAGGAAGCTGCCCACGGCGCTTGAAAGCATCGCCGCCCACATTCCGAGCATGACCGGCGTGTGCCAGCGGGCGCACTTGTCAAAGACCATGTAGTCGCCGCGCAGCGCAGCGACGTTCGGCACGAACGCATCGAGGGCGACGGGAACGGCCATGTAGACGAGATAGCCGACGACGACGGCGGCAAGCGTTCCACGCGGGATGGCGCGGCCGGGGTCCTTAAGGTCGCCCGACATCCCCACGCCAGCGAGAATGCCCGTGACCGCCGGGAAGAAGACCGCGAACACCGACCAGAAATCCCTTGCCGGCGGCATTGACGCTAGTTCCTCCGCCGTCGCCGGCCCCATCCCCTGCGGCGTCCCGCCAAGGAAGAACGAGACGAAGGAAAACGCTATCAGCGCCATGATCGCGTACTGCGACCTGAGCGTCCAGTCTGCGGAGACGGACGAGGCGAACGCCAGGGCGCCAAGCGTCGTCACGCCCACCACGCGCGGGTCCCATCCCGACACGACCGGCAGACCCGACCCGACAAGCGCCTCGGCGAACCCGGCCACGTAGAACGACACCGCGATCGTCTGCGACAGCGCAAGCGGCAGCCCAAGCGCCGTCCCCGCCGCAGGGCCGAGGGAGCGCGACAGCATGAAGTACGCTCCGCCGCCCTTCATGCGCATGTTCGTGGCAAGCGCGGAAATGGAAAGCCCCGTCAGAAAGGTGATTGCGCTTCCCATCGTGACGACGAGCAGCGACTTCGCAAGGCCTATGTTTCCAAGCATCCAGCCAAAGCGGAGATAGACGATCACGCCTATGATAGTGAGAATGCTCGGCGTGAACACGCCCTGGAAAGTCCCGAACCCGTATCCTTTCGACCTGTCTTCCTTCTTCATCTCAAGCAACGCCCAATCGAATTCCAATGCGCCATGCCGGCCGGAAAGGCCGCCGCAGACGCGTGGATTCTAGCAGATTCCGACGAAGCGGGCAACGCGCCCTGCCGCGAACGCGCCGAGGGGCGCGGCTCATCTCCACAGCCGTCATCGGCCGGACGCGGGGAAGACGAGCGAGGCCGGCATTCGCCCAAGGATGAAGAACTCGACGTAGGGATACGCCGCGCGCTCCGCGCGACCATGGTCGCAGAACGGCAGTTCGACGAACTGCGCGGAGCGGTGTCCGAGCGCGACGCAGCTGGCTATCAGCAGACGGTTCTCCTCGCTTCGCGCCTTCCATTCCCACGGCGGCTGTCCGCAGACGGAAAGGATCGGAGGCAGATCCGCCGAGCAGAACGCAAGCGGCGCCAGGCGGTTGACCTTCGGCAGATACTGCGGATCGGAGTCGCCCGCGAATCTGCGCACGTTGAAATGCTCCGTCGCCTGGCCCGAAACGGGCACGATCCCGGCAAGGTCCGTCGGCTTGAATCCCCACCGGGCGAGACGCGACGGGTCCATGCCGACCATCATCGTCAGATATCCGCCCGCGGACATCCCGCCGACGTACACCTTTTTCGCGTCTCCGCCGAATCTCGCCACATTGCCAAGCGCCCAGGCGACCGCCGCCGCCGCGTCGTCGATGCAGTCGTCCCCCGTCACCGAACGGTCCGCGCGCAGCAGACGGTAGTCCGCCGTCGCCTGCGCTATCCTCGCGCCGTCGACGTCGATGAAATGCCGCCTTCCGCCGGTCAGCCCGCCACCGTGGAACCAGACGAGCGTCGGAAAGTTCGTCGCGCCGGCGGGATGGCGGAAGTCGAGACGGCATCTCTCCCGCCGCCCGTCGGCGGAGGAGGCGGAAAGGGCCGATTCGGGATAGTAGAGGACGTCCCTTTCAACGGACGCATTCGCGCAGTTCGCGATAACGGCCGACGAGAATGCCAGCAGACGAAGGATGTGTGCAATGCTTTTCATGACGCCACCATTGTATCATACGTTGCCATTTCTCCGGTTGCAGTCCGCGCAGACCGGGGAATCATGCCCTCAAACGGGCCGAGATGCGCGCTCCCGCTGGCAAGATGCGCCAAGGACGCTTTTCCGTCGCACCATTTTCATTCACGAGGGGCGGAGGCAAGCCATTCGTCGGCCTCGCGCTGGATGTCGCGCCAGTCCATCACGCCCTCGCGGTACGTGAACCGCG
>CAYLRN010000023.1:0-40301 GCA_964386385.1 uncultured Lentisphaeraceae bacterium
ACCGGCCTCGTCCACTTCCGCGCCCGATGGTACGACCCCGCTCGCCGGCCGGTGGGTCTCCAAGGCCCCCGTCCGCCTCCGCGGCGGCCTCAACCTCTACGCATTCTGCTCCAACGACCCCGTGAACGGCGTTGATCCTTCTGGCGAGGCGCATATGCGGTATAGGGCACTTCATTCCAAGAAATACCCAGGACTGGCCAACGCAGTCAAAAACTTGAACCTCCCAGGGAATCTAGACCCACATCACGCAGAAATCTTCTTTGACGATGGGAAAGGGCTTGGGAATGTAGGTTATAGCAAAAGGGGAATTTGCCGAGACGAAGCGGATCTGGCAGAATACGACAGAAGAGACCCACGGGATTTTGACGACGATTGGATGCGTAGGGCGGTCGAGATTGTCAGAAGCACGGGCGAATGGACTGGAGCGGACTACAATGTCGTCTTGCACAATTGTCAGGATTTCGTCACTGCCGTGTTGCAGCAATACAATTCATTGGTGAACGGAGGACTTTGACATGAAGTTAGCCGGTGTTTTCAAGATCTTGTTCCTGCTGCTGATTCTCCTGCCTGTTTCCTTGGCGATTCTTCTGCTTCTCTCCTTTACCGTTGGTCTTTCACTGGTGGTGGGGCCCAGTCCGCTGATGGCGAACCGCTGGGCGGAAGGGTGGGACATGCTGCTCTACATTCTTGGAGGAGAGACGGATGTCATATGCAGACCGTTTGCTCCCAGTCCTCCTTCCTCCTTTGGCACGAACTGCGTCTATGAGGTGGAGTTCTCCCCTGCCTATCCGAGGGTGTACTGGATAGAGCTTGGCCATCCGCTGAGAAAGGACACTGTACATGTTGACCTTCGTCCAGAGACAACGACGAATTTGCCCGTGATGACGGTTCTTCACAACGGAGAGGTTTTTCGCCGGTGGACTTCAGAAAGGATAGGGCTTGCAATGGATTACGATGTCACTAGAGGACATCATGGAGTGGGCGAATTCTGCGTTGCCGATTTTCCATGGCCCTACAAGGAGAGAATCGGAGTTCGCGTCGAGTTGCCCAGTCCGCTTTGCCCCGACTGCGAGTGGGCGGCCCGTTCCGGCAGCCTTTGCCTGTATGTCCGCGAAGGGTATCCCTTCTGGTGAGCATGGATGCGGCAAGTCCGTTTGAAATCAAAGGGAAGGTCGTTCTGTAGGGGGGACTTAGAACGATAGCATGGGGAATATGCAAGATGTCAACTGGTGATTTTGCGCTTTTTCTTGTCGTGCCGCTTGTGGCAGGAGCGGCGGCGACATTCCTGCTGCAGTTCGCCATCTACTGCCGCGCACGATGGCTGTCTGGTCGTTCTGAAGAGCTGCGCAGTCATTTTCGGTGCAATGTCTTTCAGCCTCTATGTACGACTACGCCAAGGGCGGACAGGGTTCTGATGCTTACGCTGTCGCGGTTGCAGAATGCACGGGACGAATCCCTCCGTCGTCTTGGACGGCAGATTGTCTGCGCCGTTGGCTTGTTCTGGGGAAACGCGGTGATTTTCGCCGCGCGGCGCGCGCTCGCGCCATGACGGCGGCCGCCTCATGGCAATGGAGCCGCCTCTGCGCCCTTGCAAACTTCGAAGAGCATTCAGCGGTAGCTTTTGCTATACTTGGCGGCGTTGCAGTCGTGTCCGCAGCGAGGCGCGACGGATTCGCGTCGGGAGGGAGAGCCGGCTCTTCCGCCTGAAGGCCGTCCGCCGGGCTGCGGCGTCTTGAACGAGAACCGACAACCATGAGAAGGAGAGAGCAGATGAAGAGCGAGGTCTTTTTGAAAACGTCGCTGGCGGTGGTCGCCATGGCCTGCGCCGGCGCGGCGCAGGGCGCGGCGGAGTGGTTCGTGCGGGTCGACCCCGCGGTCTCCCGCGGCCCGATACGCATAATGAACGCCGTCAACAACGGCCCGAACAAAGTCCGCAGCGACCAGACGCGCACCAACTTCGACGAGTTCAAGGCGCTGAAGATTCCCTACGCGCGCGTCCACGACGCGAACCTCTGCTACACCTACGGGGCGCCGCACACGGTCGACATCTCCGCTGTCTTCCCGAATTTCGACGCAGACCCCGACGACCCGCTCGCCTACGACTTCACGCTGACGGACGAGTATCTCGACAACATCGCGGCCGCCGGAACCGAGACGTTCTTCCGCCTTGGGCAGTCCATCGAGCACTCCATCAAGAAGTATGGCGTCAATCCGCCGAAGGACTTCGCGAAGTGGGCGCGGATCTGCGAGCACGTCGTCCGCCACTACAACGAAGGCTGGGGGTGGAACGTCCGCAAGGAGTTCTACAAGAACGTCGTCCAGTACCGCGACCAGTTCAAGATAAAGTACTGGGAGATATGGAACGAGCCTGACGGCAACGGCGTCACCCGCGACGGACGCCAGGGGCCCACGTGGACGGGCACGCAGCAGCAGTTCCTCGAGCTCTACGAGGTCACGGCGAAGCACCTCCGCGCCTGCTTCGGCGACAAGATCAAAATCGGCGGCCCGGCGTTCTGCTGGTGGGGCGCGTGGAAGGACGCCTTCATTCCCTACTGCCGCAAGAACAACGTGCCGCTCGACTTCTACTCCTGGCATCGCTACGCCGTCTCCCCGGCGCAGATCGGACAGGACGCGCGCGCCGCCCGCAAGCTGCTGGACGACAACGGCTTCAAGAACGCCGAGTCGATTCTCAACGAGTGGAACTACGTGAAGGGCTGGGCGGACGAATGGGTCTATTCGCTTGAAACCGAGTCCGGCCGCTTCGGGCAGAAGGGCGCCGCGTTCATCGCCGCCACCATGTGCGTCGGCCAGGACGCTCCGCTCGACATGCTCATGTTCTACGACGCGCGGATCGGCACCGGCATGAACAATATGTTCGATGCCATCACGCTTCTCCCGATGAAGGGCTACTACCCGTTCGCCGCCTGGCGCGAGCTCTCCGCGATGGGCGAGCAGGTCGGCTGCACCGTTGAGACGCGCGACGTGAAGTCGCCCGGCGACAACCAGCTCTACGCCGTCGCCGCGAAGGGCAAGAACGGCCATGTCGGCATATTCGTCGTCCGCTACCACGACAACAACAACATCGTGGACACGCGCCGCGTCACGCTCTCGCTTCCGAAGGGACGTTCGTTCGCGAAGGCGTACTGTCTGCTGACGGACGCCGTGCGCACCCACACGGAGACGCCGCTCATCCTCAACGCCGACGGCACGGCCTCGGTGAAGATGCAGCCCAACTCGTTCGCGTTCATCGAAGTCGAGTGAGGCGGCTCGGCAGGAACGCAACGTGAAATAGTCCGCGAATGGCGAGGAGAAACACGATGATGAAGGGCAGTCTTTTCTGCGGCGCGGCGCTTGCGGCCGGCGCCGTCTGCGGCGGCACGGTCGAAGTCGCGCCCGGCGGGACGTCTCCGCATGAAGCGCTGGCGAAGATCCGCGCCGCGAAGGCAGTCGGCAGCCGCGAGGCCTGGACGGTCAGGGTGAAGGCGGGGCTTCACGTCCTGCCGGGGACGCTTGTGTTCACTCCCGCCGATTCGGGGACGCCGGACGCGCCGGTGGCGTGGGTCGGCGAGGACGGCGCCGTCCTCGCCGGCGGAAGCGCGATTCGCGGCTGGCGCGACGACGGCGGCGGCGTGTGGTCAGCGCCAGTGCCGAAGACGCCCTCCGGCGAACCGGCCTACTTCGAGCAGCTCTGGGTGGACGGCCGCCGCGCGGAGCGCGCGCGCCTTCCGGACTCCGGCTACTTCAATGTCGGGAAACCCGCCATCTCCGCCGTGACGAACGGCGCCGCCGTCTCCTGGCGCGAGACGGTGGCGCTGACGAACGCCGCCGCGTCGGCGCTTGCGGCCGTGCCGGCGGACGAGCTTCCATACGCGCAGATGTGCGTCGTCCACAAGTGGAGCTTTGCGCGGCGCGTGCTGCGCGGCGTCACGAAGACGGCGGACGGAATCGAGGTGGCGACTGCTTCGCCGCACGGGCAGACGGGCTGGCAGAAGTGGAACGAACGCGAAACGCTCGTCCACTTCGAGAACGTCCGCAGCGCTTTCGACGCGCCGGGCGAATGGTTCTACGACGCGAAGGCGGGGCGCGTCCTCTATCGTCCGCGATCGGGCGAGGACATGGCGCACGCCATTGTCGTCGCGCCGAGCTCCAAGATCAGCCGCCTCGTCGAGTTCAGGGGCGAGCCTGACAGGGGCGCGTACGTGCACGACGTCCGCTTCGAGAACCTTGAGTTCGCGTACAGCGACGCGCCGTCGGACGCGAACGGCCCGACGGAGAGCTGGCAGCACCAGGCGGCGAGCGGGTTCGACGGCGCGGTGACTGCGGAGGGCGTCAGCCGGCTGGCGTGGAGGAACTGCCGCTTCCGCCACACCGGCAACTACGCATTCCGGTTCAACGACGGATGCACGTCGAACAGGATCGAGAACTGCCTGATGGAGGACCTCGGCGCCGGCGGCGTATGGATGGGCGCCCGGCAGGGACATGTCGCGAAGGGCGAGGCGCTCACGCGGCGGGTGATCAATAACCTGGCGCCGCGCTCGACCGCGTTCAACGCGATCGAGAACTGCACGATCCGGGGCGGCGGACGCTTCAACCCGGAGGGGACGGGCGTCGCGTACACGCACGTGTCCGACTCCAGGGTCGTGCATTGCGACATCCACGACATGTTCTACACCGGCGTGTCCGTGGGATGGACGTGGGGCTTCACGGGAAGCGTCGCCCAGCGCAACGAGGTGGCGTTCAACCGGATCTACGACCTCGGCAAGGGCGTGATGAGCGACATGGGCGGCGTCTACACGCTCGGCACGAGCTTCGGCACGAAGGTGCACGACAACGTGATCCACGACGTGTGGGCGTACTCCTACGGCGGCTGGGCGCTCTACACGGACGAGGGGAGCGAGGGCGTGACGATGGAGCGCAACCTCTGCTGGAACACGACGGACGGCGGCTTCCACCAGCACTACGGCACGGGCTGCGTCATCCGCAACAACGTCTTCGCCTGGAACCGCAAGCTCGGCGCGGTGCGCATGGCGCGGCAGGTGGTGCAGGGCGTGCCGTGCACGCTGCACTTCGTGAACAACGTCGTTGTCGTGCGCGAAGGCCCGCTCGTCGGGCAGGGGCCGCGCGGCGTGGGCGGCGTGTGGGCGAACAACCTCTGGTACGACTATTCCGGAAAGCCGGTCATGGACGGGCTTGACTGGGCGGCGTGGGCGGCGAGCGGCAAGGAGACGGGCGGCGTCTACGCCGATCCGCAGTTCGTCGACGCGGAAAAGAACGACTTTCGCCTTCGTCCGTCTTCGCCCGCGTTCGCGGCCGGTTTCAAGGCGTGGGACTGGTCGAAGGCCGGCGTCCGTCAATAAACGAGGAAATCAGAATGTCCGCAAAGTCCATTGCAGCGCTGCTTCTTGGAGCGGCGTGTTCCGTCTGCTCCGTGTCCGCCTTCGGATTCGAGTTCTCCCGGGCCGGGTACTGGCCGGCGGAGGGTTCGCCGCGCCGGACGTCGTCTCTCAACGCCGGATGGTCGTTCTCGCTGGACGCCTTCAAGACCGCGAAGGCGGTCACGCTGCCGCACTGCATCGACGAGGGCGAAATCGGCTACGAGGCGTCGGGCGGCGTCAACCGCCAGCAGCTGGACTTCAACGTGAAGAAGTGACGGGCGTCATCAGGCTTCCACGGCATGGACTTTCAACGGCCGCGCCGGGCCGCGGCATGTCCCATGGGCATCTGCCGCGGCAATCCGCATTTGCCCAATTTGCCGTTTCGCGCTCTTGCTTTCCGCGCAGATTTCTGATATACTGCAGTCTCGCTTTTACGCAGTCTACTTTTACAAGGAAGGAACAGAATCATGAAGATGACATGGCAGCCGTCGCGCATCAAGCGTGCGCGCAAGATTGGTTTTCGCGCCAGGAAGAGCACCAAGGGCGGGCGCAAGATTCTCGCTCGTCGCCGTGCGAAGGGGCGCAAGCGTCTGACGCAGGTCTGATAATCGGACATACCATGTCCACGCGCCTTCCCGGTGTGAAGTACAAGGTCGTCTTCGACAGAGGGCGCACTCATCGTGGACGTCTTTTCAATGCGTGGATACTGCGTTCTGCCGACGCCGGTCGCAAAGCCGGCGTCGTCGTTTCAAAGAAGAGCTTCCACGACGCGGCGGATCGCAACCGGGCGAAGCGGATTCTCCGCGAGGGGTTTCGCCTTGCCTCTTCCGCTTTCGCGGAGGACGCGGCGTGGGTGCTCGTCGGCAGGGCCGCGCTTGGCGGACGCGGGACGGCGGACGTGGTGGCGGAGCTGCGCAAGGTCGCCGCACGGGCCGGGGTCATGGCGTGAGAGGCGTCCTGATTCTTCTGGTGCGTGCGTACCAGGTCGTCCTTTCTCCGCTCTTCCGCGGATGCTGCCGGTTCGAGCCGTCGTGTTCGAACTACGCCATCGAGGCGTTGCGCGTCCACGGCGCGTGGAAGGGCGTCGCCTTGACGGCGATGCGGCTTGTGAGATGCCGGCCGTTCGGGCCGAGCGGCTACGACCCCGTGCCGCCCTTGGGAAAGTGGAAGAACGATTTCCGCCGGGACGTCCGGCGTGGTGGGGCGGACGCTTGAGCCGCCGAATGGAATTTTCAGGGAATTGCTGACAAGATGAACAAACAGGACAAGATCATTGCCGCGCTTCTGGGACTGGCGCTGGTCTGGTGGATGTGGCATTCTTTCTCCGAGACGAAGAAGGCGGCGGAGGAGAGTTCGCGCCAGGCCGTCGTGGCCGCGCGCGCCGCCGCTGCCGCGAACGCCCCCGCCCAGACGGCCCCGGCCGCGTCTCCCGCGCCGGCGGCCAGGCCGGCCGGGAAGACCGCCCCGGCGAAGCCGAAGGCCCCGGAGCAGGTCGTCACGCTTTCGAACGGCGAGCTTGAGCTTTCGCTTTCCACCCGCGGCGCGGTCGTGAAGGGCGCGAAGATGCTCGGCTACGCAAAGGGCGCGGGCAAGGTTTCGGATGAGAATCCTGCGCTGACGTTCGACTTCGCCTCCGCGCCGGCCCTGGCGCTCGAGGGCGTCCCCGGCCTTGACCCCGATTCCGAGTATTCCGTGGCGGAGCGCGGCGAGGACTTCGTCGTCTTCAGGAACGACAGGGCGACGCGCAGGATATCCCTGAAGCCTGACTACCAGGTGGAGCTCGTGGAGTCGTTCGCGGGCAGGTCGGCCTCCGCCAACAGGCTTTCGATCGGCGCGGCGGAGATGGGGTCGTCGAAGAACGACATCCTCTCCATAGACTCCATGTCCATCGCCCCGGACGGCAGGCGGGAGGTGGTCCACCACGGCTCCGACGGCGATTCGCCGCTCAAGAGCTATCTCGTCGGCGGCGACATGGGCGGATGCGGCGGCTCGAAGAACGCCATGGGAATTCCTCCGTCCATGTCGGTGGACGTCGCGGCGCCGCAGGACTGGATCGCCGTCAAGAACCGTTTCTTCGTCTTCGCGCTTGCCCGCTCCTCCGAGGCGAACAGCGGCTTCAGGGCGACGATGAGGCGCGACGCCGCCGTCGCGCACTACGCGCTCAAGTCAGTCTCCGCGGCGGTCTCCTTTTCGGAAGTGCCGGAGAGCCGCACGTCCCTCTTCTACTTCGGCCCGAAGAAGCAGACACTGCTGTGGTCGCTCGGCATGAAGGACGTGATGGAGTTCGGAATGTGGCGCTGGCTGTGCTATCCGATCGTGTGGCTGCTCAACGCGTTCCACGCGGCGATTCCGAATTTCGGCGTCGGCATCATCCTGCTCACGATTCTCGTCCGCGTCCTCTTCTGGCCGCTTACGCACAAGTCCACCGTCGGAATGCGCAAGATGCAGGAGATCCAGCCGAAGCTGAAGGAAATCCAGCGGCTGTACAAGGACAATCCGCAGCGCCTTCAGCAGGAGACGTGGCAGGTCTACCGCGACAACAAGGTGAACCCGATGGCCAGCTGCCTTCCGATGCTCGTCCAGATTCCGGTGTTCATCGCCCTCTTCACGGTGCTGCGCTCCGCGGTCGAGCTTCGCTACGCCCCGTTCCTCTGGATTTCCGACCTGTCCGAGCCCGAGGCCCTCTTCGCCACGTGGTTCCCGTTCGGCGGACTGAACGTGCTGCCGATCGCGATGGCGGGCCTGACGGTGCTTCAGAGCGCGTTCACCCCGTCCACGGGCGACAACCGCCAGCAGCGCATGATGATGGTCATGATGCCGCTCATGATGCTCGTCATGTTCTACAACTTCCCAAGCGCCCTCTCGCTCTACTGGGCGCTCAGCACGGCGTTCGGCGTCGTCCAGACGTACTGGATCAAGCGCAGATACGCGCCGCCCGCGTCTGCCGGCGGGAACGGCGGCGCGATAGACCCCGATTCCGTGATCATGCCGACGCGGCAGATGAGAAGGCATCAGAAGTAGGCAGGAGGAGACCGATATGGAAGTCGTTTCCACAGAGAACGCGCCGAAGGCGCTGGGTCCGTACAGCCAGGCGATAAAGGCCGGCGGCTTCGTGTGGTGTTCCGGGCAGATTCCGATCGACCCGGCGGCGAACGCCGTGACGGCGACGACGGTCGAGGCGCAGACGCGCCAGGCGATCGCCAACCTCGCCGCCGTCCTCAAGGCGGCCGGCGCCGGGCTGGACAGGGTCGTGAAGACGACGGTGTTCATCAGCGACATGAACGACTTTGCCGCGGTCAACGCCGTCTACGCGGAGATGTTCGGCGAGACGAAGCCCGCGCGCAGCTGCGTGCAGGTGGCGCGCCTCCCCAAGGACGTCAAAATCGAAATCGAGGCGGTCGCCTCTCTTTCATGATGAACACCCGCCGCACAGCATCGTTCATCGTCGCGCGCTGGCTGGCGACGCGCGAGTTCCCCGGCGCCCTTCTTCCGAAGGAGGGGCCGGACCGCGGTTTCGTCCAGGACCTGGTGTACGCCGTCATCCGCCGCCACCGCGTCCTTCGCTCAGTCCTTGGCCGCCTCCTCAAGACCTGGCCGAACGGCGAACTTGAATCCCTCCTTCTCGTCGGCGCGGCGCAGATCCTCTACATGCCCGACGTGCCCGACTTCGCGGCTGTCTCCGAAACCGTCTCCGCGGCGAAGAAGTCCGGCTCCGGCCGCCGCTTCGACCGAGTGGTCAACGGCGTCCTTCGCAACCTCATCCGCCGGCGCGACGAGCTGACGGCGCAGGTCGCCTCCGCCCCGCTTGCGGTGCGCGAGAGCTTTCCCGACGCGCTTGTCAAGCGTTGGTGCGCCCGCTACGGCGCGGAGAAGGCCGAGGCGATGGCCAGGCTGTTCAACACGCCCGCCGAGACGTGGCTTTCGTATTCCGACGGACGAATGGAGCGCCTTCCGCGCGGCCGCAGGGTCGACGAGGCCGAGGGCTACGCCGATGGCGCGTTCCTGGTGCAGGACCCCGCGACGCTTGGCGCCGTGGAGCTTCTCGACGTCAGGCCGGGACAGATCGTGCTCGACTTCTGCGCGGCCCCCGGCGGGAAGACCGCCCAGATCGCGTGGCGCCTTCGCCCCGCAGGGGCGGCGGACGAAGCCGTCGCCTCCGGCCGTCTTGTCGCGCAGGAGGTCAATCCACAGCGCCTGGAGCGCCTTCGCGAGAACGTGAAGCGCCTTCGCATGGACTGGGTGGAGACGACGCAGTCGCTTGCGCAATGCGACGGCGTCCCGCAGACGTTCGACCGCGTCCTTCTCGACGTGCCTTGCTCCAACACCGGCGTCCTCCGCCGCCGGCCGGACGCCAGATGGCGCTGGTCAGTCGTTCGCCTTCGCCAGCTCACGCAGCTCCAGGGGGAGATCCTTGAAAAGGCTGCGGCCCTCGTCGCGCCAGGCGGACGGCTTGTCTATTCCACCTGCTCCCTCGAACCGGAGGAGAACTCCGAGCGCATCGACGCCTTTCTTGCCGCGCATCCGGAGTTCGAGCGGGCGGAGACGCGCGAATCCCTGCCCTTCGAGACGGGAAACGACGGCGCGTTCGCCTGTGCGCTTGTGCGGTCCCGCCTGTCCGGTCGCTGAAACGGGATGCCCAACGCAATGGCAATCGACAGAAACAGCCCCTACGACGTCGCGCAGGCGATAGCCGGCCTGAAGCGCTGGAAGACGGCCGCGCGCCACAACTGCGCGTTCGTCTCGCAGATGGCGGAAGAGCCGTACGTCGCCGTCGCCGTCGCGGAGAAGGACGCCTCTCCGGTGGAAGGGCGGCTGATGCTCTTCCCGGGGCTTGCCGTCTTCCGCGACTACGTGCTTTCAAGGCATTTCAACGACTACGGCGTGGCCTTGACGCCGATGGACTTCCCCCACTACGAAGTGGCCGCGCTGAGGACCGGCGAGGTGGAGCTGTTCCGCTACCGTCCGGGCTTTCTGCCGGTGCGCCCCGACTCCGCGGAACTGCGCCTTCTCGCCTCGATGCTCTTCGAGTACTACGGCCTCCTGCTCCGACTGGAGAAGGAACCGGACCTTCCGCTCAAGTACGTCTCCCGGAACGCGCTCTTCGCGCGCAAGGAGGTCGTGGAGGGCGTGTGGCAGGACGGCCCCCTGAAGATGCCGTCCGACGAATCTGCCCCCGCCTCCGTGGAGCGAATCGCGCTGGACAGCGCCAAGTGCGAAGTCGCCAAGGGACTTCCGGTCTATCCGAAGCAGGCGTGGGAAGTGGACTTCATGCTCGTGCCGAACTACCGCACGGTCGAGAAGAACTCCCGTTTTCTCTACGTGCTTGCGATCGTGGACTCCATCACGCAGACGCGGATCGCCTGGTTCAAGCTCTCCGTCGACGGGTCGCCGGACGGGCTTCTGCATCTGTGGGAAGGCCACGCCCAGCGCGTTCTCGACGCAATCGTGCAGTCCGGCCGCGTCCCGGGCGAAGTGCACGTCAGGTCTCCGCGCATGGCCAGGTTCATCCGCCCACTCTGCCGCGAACTGCCGTTCAAGCTCGTCCAGCACGCGAAGCTCCCCGCGCTTGACGCCGTGTTCAGGACGGCGATGACGGAACAGACCGCATGAATCTCCTCGACCTCAACCAGAACGTCCCGCTCTGGCTGTCGCTGGTCTTCATGGTCGGCGGGCTTGCGGCCTTGTCGTGGAGTTCGGACAGGTTCGTCGTCTCCTCCTCCATTCTTGCGCGCGCGCTTGGAATATCCCCGCTGATCGTAGGCATGGTGATCGTGGGATTCGGGACGTCGATGCCGGAGTTCGTCGTCTCGGTGATGTCGGGCGTCTCGGGCCATGCGGACATATCGCTCGGCAACGCCTACGGTTCGTGCATATTCAACCTGGCGGCGATTCTCGGCGTCGGGGCGCTCATTCGTCCGATCGAGGTCAAGCCGTCCGTCTGCCGCCTCGCCGTGCCTGTCATGCTCGGAGTGACGCTTCTTTCGTATTTCCTCGTCCGCGACAATGGCGTCTCGCGCATCGACGCGGGCGTCCTGCTTGCTGCGTTCGCCCTGATCATGCCGGCGTACTGCCTCGCGGACCAGAAGGGCGCGAAGCGGGAAGGGGACGAGGCGGGCGACGCCGTCTGCGAAGGCGTCGCCGGCGAAAAGCCGTCCCTCCTCTGGAACGGTGTTGCGCTTGCCTTCTCGTTCGCCGTCGTCGTCGCCTCGTCCCACGCCCTCGTCTGGGGATGCGTCGACTTCGCGCGCGACGTCCTCCACGTGTCCGAGCTCTTCATCGGCCTGACCGTCGTCGCGATCGGCACGTCGCTTCCCGAACTCGCCACGACGATACAGGCCGCCCGGCGGAACGAATCGGAACTGGCCGTGGGCAACATCTTCGGGTCCAACGTCTTCAACATGCTCGTCGTCGTCGGCACGGCCGGAATGGTCTCCCCGTTCGACGGCTTCAGCCGGCACGTCGTCTTCCGCGACCTGCCGGTCATGGCCCTGATGGCGGCCCTCCTCTTCGCTTTCGGCTTCAACTGGCGGCGTCCGAACGACCCCGGCCGCATTTCCCGCCTGGCCGGCGCCGTGTGGATTCTGCTCTTCATCGGGTATCTTGCCGCCACCATCTGGCAGGAGACGGCGTAAACTGCGATGCGCCTTGCATTTCGACTTTCTTTTTACAAAAGCATGACAATGCGGCGGATGGGAATTGATACACTCTGAACCAGCTACGGCGATGGCAATCATCCCCTCCCTCCCCTCACACCATCATCGCCGTAGTTTTTTTGTCTTCTGCCGCCGAGATGTGCGCTTTCTCGTGCGCAGTTGTCCATTGTCGTCCAACGTGGTATCATTGTGCCATGAAAAAACAACCTTCAATTGCATTTGCCATTCTGTCCGCATTCCTCGCAGCCGGTCTTTGCGAGCGCGCCGTTGCGGATGAAAAGACGTCTACGCCCGCGACCGTCGCGATGACGAACGGCGAGTTCAGGGTGACGGTCGACATGGGCCTTGGCAAGTCGTGCGAGCTGCGCATCCCCGCCTCGCGCCTCGGGGGGTCGAAGGCGAAGGTGGCGACGCTCGACTTCGACGGCGCGTTCTGGCGGCTTGAGGCGGACGGGGAGATGGACGAGAATTCCGTCCTCGCCCCGCTCGACGTCGACCCGCGCTTCCGCAGAACGAAGCCGCTGCCGCGCAGCGAGCGCCGTCCGCTGGAGGGAATGGCGCAGTACTGGCGTCCGCACGACTGGAACGCCACCGCCGGCGACGTGGCCTGCATTTCGTTCAAGGGACGCCTCCACGTGTTCTACCTCTACGACAGGCGCCACCACCGCTCGAAGTGCGGCGCCGGCGGGCACATCTTCGCCCATCTCTCCTCCGCCGACCTCGTGAACTGGATCGAGGAGCCGGACGCCGTGCCGATCACCGAATGGTGGCAGAGCGTCGGCACGGGCACGCCGTTCGTCAAGGACGGAAAGCTGTGCCTTGCGTACGGCTTCCACACGGAGCGAATGAAGAACGCCGCCGACAAGCCGCGCGGCGCCACGTGGGCGGTGAGCGACGACGGCATCCACTTCACGCAGACGGGCGTCTACTTCCACGAGACGCGCAACCCCACCGTCTACAATCGCCCCGACGGACGCTTCGGCATGGTCATCGGCTACGCCGGAATGGGCGGAATGTACGTTTCCGACGATCTGCTGAAATGGGAGGAGGTCGACAAGACGATTCCCGCCAATGGCGACTGCCCCTGCTATTTCGAGTGGAACGGACACCACTATCTCCTCCAGGGCTTCAAGCACTACTGCCGCAGCGAGTCCGGAAAGCCCGGCACCTGGCGCAACTGCGACGACGAGGGCAAGCCGCTCTACGACGAGCTCAAGGTGCCGATGGTCGCGGAGTGGAAGGGCAACAGGCGTTTCATCATCGGCTGGATTCGTCCGCCCGACCACGGATGGGGCGGATGGATATGCTTCCGCGAACTCAAGCAGCGTCCTGACGGCTCGCTCTACACGCAGTGGATTCCCGAACTGCCGAACCCCGGACGCATCGTCGTCAATCCCGACGGTTCGCGCACGGCGACGTTCGCCGACCGCGACGGAGAGTACGTCATCGTGGACACCGAGACGAAGGACGGATGTCGCGTCAAGGTCGTCAAGGCCGCGAAGTGATTCCATCGCCGAGGGCAGCCGGCGGGCGTTTCGGATGTTTTGCCAACGCCCGCCGATTGTGCTAGAATCAACGCCATGAAAAACGACTGCATTTTCTGCGCCATCGCCGAGGGCGAGATTCCGTCCTTCAAGGTCTACGAGGACGACCTCGTCCTGGCGTACCTCGACATCAGCCCCTTCACCGAAGGGCATACGCTGGTGATTCCGAAAGCCCACTTCACGGGGCTTCTCGACACGCCAGCGGACGTCCTCGGCGAGGTCGTGGCGCGCGTCCGGAAGGTTGCCGCGCACCTGAAGACGGCTCTGCCCTGCGACGGCTTCAACGTCCTGCAGAACAACGGCCCGGTCGCAGGGCAGACCGTTCCGCACGTCCACTTCCACATTGTGCCGCGCTTCGCGAAGGACGCCGCCGGGAAGATCGAGTTCGTCAACGGGAAGGGCGACATGGCCGCGCTCAAGGCCCTTGCCGGGCGACTTCGGATGGCCTAGCGCATTGGACTGAAGATGGAACTTCCGGAAATACAGTACGAGACCGGCGACTTCGACGACATCCTGCGGAAGGACTCGCGCTACGATTCGCGCGCATACGATTTCATCATGCGCGTCGTCGCCGAGGCGTCGCTCGCGATAAAGGGGCACGTCACCGGGCAGGACCTGCTGGGCTTCTTCCGCGACCTGGCGCTCGACGCTTACGGTCCGCTCGCCTACACCGTCCTGACGGACTGGGGGCTTGAGACGTGCGAGGACGTCGGCGCGGTCGTCATGAACCTCTGCAAGGGGAACCGCATCGGCCGGTCGGAGCGCGACTCCGCGGACGACTTTGTCGGCGGATTCGACTTCAGGACCGAATTCCTCGGCCCCTTCGAAAAGTCGTGAGGCGTCGCCGTGCGCAGAATCGCTTTCCACGTCAACGGCGACAAGCCGGACGCCCTTGCCGAACGCGACCGACTGGCCGTCTTTGCGGAATCGCTGGGGATGGAGGTCTCGGACTCCTCCCCGGAGGCCGTCGTCGTCCTGGGCGGCGACGGAACGATGCTCTCCGCCGCGCGCGCGTTCGCGGGCGTCCCGCTTCTCGGCCTCAACCTCGGAACGCTCGGCTTTCTTGCGGGGGTGGACCGTCCGCGCTTCGAGGACGCCATGCGCGCCCTGGCGGCGGGCGACTTCGCCGTGTCGAGCCGGACGGCTCTTTCCGTAGCTGGGCGTCTCGCCCTCAACGACGTCGTCGTCCGGCCGGACGTCTCCGGACACCCCGCGCTCCTCGACTTCTTCGTGGACGGCCGCCCGGCCACGCGCTTCTTCGCCGACGGCCTCGTGATCGCCACGCCCACCGGCTCCACGGCGTATTCGCTTTCGGCGGGCGGCCCGATCCTGATGCAGGACACCGCCGCGTTCGTGGTCACGCCCATCTGCCCCCACGCGCTTTCATCACGGCCCCTCGTCGTGCACGACACAGTTCTCTTCACCGTGCGCCCGGTGGCGCGCGACGGGGCGGACTCCTCGCCGCTGACGGTCTTCGCGGACGGCGTGTCCGTCGCGTCGCTTGCCGTCGGCGCGGAACTCTCAATCGAAAAGTCCCCCACGGCCGTTCCGCTCGTGGAACTCTCCGGCTACAATCCGTTCGAGGCGCTCAACAGAAAGCTGGGATGGTCCGGCGTCTCCGTTCGCTAGCGCCAGTGCATCTGCCATGACGAAACTTGAAAAGACAATCGGATACGAATTCAGAAACGCCGAACTCCTGACGCTGGCGCTGACCACCCCCGCGTTCCGAATGGACAACCCGGGCGCGAAGGACAACCAGCGCCTCGAATTCCTCGGCGACGCCGTCTTCGGCATTCTCACCGCCGAGGTCATCTTCGCGCATTTCCCCGAGGATTCGGAAGGGCGGCTGACCGTCAGGCGCAAGCACATGGTCTCCGGACAGTCCCTTGCGGCGATCGCGGAGAAGATCGGGCTCCGAAGGTTCGTGAGGCAGAATCTCGCGGCGGAGGAGCTGCCGCCGCGGTCGAAGGCGCTTGCCGACGCGATGGAGGCGCTGATGGGGGCGGTCTGGCTTGACGGCGGACTTGGCGCGGCGCGCGCGGTCTTCAGGCGTCTTGGGCTTCAGGTGGACGTCGCGCTCAACGAATGGTCCGACAACCCGAAGGGATTTCTCCAGATAAAGTCCCAGGCTCTGCATCCGCCGCGCAGGCCGGTCTACGTCGTCCTCTCTAAAAAGGGCCCGCCGCACGATCCCGTTTTCACCGTCAAGGCGGAGATAGCGGGCCTTGGCGAGGCTGTCGCCACGGCGAACTCGAAGACCGCCGCGGAGTTCGCAGCCGCTGACGCCCTTGCCGCAAAGCTCTTCTCGTGACGCCCGCATTATGCCAACCCCCCGCCTTTTCGGGGCGTCTGCGCAATTCACCGCCGCGCAGTCATTGGAACGCTCTTGATTTCGCTGTGGATTTTCGTCGGCGCAAAGCCAGACGGCAGGGTGGGACGCCCCGCCCTACCGTATGGTGATTGTTCTGCAAATCCGGTAGGGCGCGACGTCTCCGTCGCGCCGCAGAGCGCATCCGCTGGCGATTCATCCGCCTATTCCCGCGAACAGGTCGATGAACGTGAAGGAGGGGCGAAGCGGCCTTGCCGCCTTGCGCAGAACGCCGAGGGTTATACCACAAAGCGGCATTGCGCGAAACGGTCTTTCCGCAGCGGTCAAGCATACGATGCACTTTTCAGTTCATGAAGCATTCCGCGAGGGGGTTGACGGGGGAGAAAAAAAAAATGGCATAATTGTCCGTGCCTTTACGTCGCATTGCAAGTTGTGCGAGGGGCGTGAAAAGAAAGGTAGCGGACGATGAAGTTGGAATCGATGTTGCTTGGAGTTTTTCGGAAGGGCGGCGCTCTCATGAACGCCGCCTTTCTCTTCGCCTTCGCCGCCGCGATCGCGCGTGTGGACGCCGCGGAGATTGCGTTCACCGGCGGCGGGGACGGCGCCGACCTTGCGGCGGCCGCGAACTGGGAGGGCGGCGAACTGCCAGGCGCGGACGACGTCGCGGTCGTAGACGTCTCGGCGAGCGGGTCGTCGTACTCGCTTTCCGCGCCCCTTGCGGTAGGCGGACTTCGCTTCACGAACAACGCCAGGGGCGTCGAGCTCGTTTCCGAAAATGCGCTCTCGATCGGCGCGGACGGCATTGTCTGCGACGGGACGAACGGCACGTCCTTCAAGCTGCCGCTGTCCGTCGCGGCGGAGCAGACCTGGGACTTCGGCGGCGCCCCCGCCAGATTCCACCATCCGTTCTCCGGCACGGACTCGCTGACAATCCAGAACGCGAAGGGCGTGTGGCACTACTGGTCGCCGCGCTACGACGGCTCGATCGAGTACAAGAGCATCAAGGAGTGGAACCAGTCGGACTGGTCGCGTCCGACGTACGTCAACTTCTACGAGCCGGACTGCAAGTGGGCGGACAAGATCGTACTGTCCGGCTGGTGCAGTGTGCGCCTCCTCTTCAACGGCCCCGTGAGCTTCCCGCAGCTCTTCCCCGGTATGGACCCGCTCTCCGTCGGGCAGGGCTTCGGAATCGAATGCATCAGGAAGGACGAGGGCGCGGCCGGCGGTACGGGGTCTCCGACTCTGACCGTCGGCGCGGGAGAGGCGGTGACGATGTGGCAGTTCTGCCTTGGCGGCGGCGATCTGGTCCAGTCGGACGGCTCGTTCACCGCGCAGGACACGTTCTGGATCGGCAACAACTGGTACTACAACTACACGTACAACGCCCCATGCCATTACTACCTCTCCGGCGGAGCGCTTGAGACGAAGACGATGAACATCGGCGAGTACGGAAACGGCGTGACCCGCCTCGTCCAGTCTGGCGGTACGGTGACCGCCGCGACGATCGTCATGGGCGGCGGAAACCAGACGACGGAAGACGCGCTGGCCGAATGGCGGCAGGACGGCGGCACGGTGACGGTGACGTCGGCGTACGCGCCGGAGAACAACAACGGCACGCTCCTCTACTATCCGCAGGGGCAGAACGGCTACGGCCGCGCGATGTACGAGCTCAGGGGCGGAACGCACTCTACGCCGCGCATCCTCTTCGGAACGAACTTCGACCGGACTCCCGACACTGTGACGGACTCGCGGGACAACGGCGGGTCGCACATGCCCTGCCACAACTCCTACGGTCTCTTCGAGCTCTCCGGCGGAACGCTGGAGCTCGGCGCGGGCGGAATCGCGACGGGATGGAACTGGAATCCCGACGGATGGATCTCGCAGGCCACGAACTGCTACGCCGACGTGCGCCTCTGCGGCGGGACGCTGAAGACCGGCACGAGCGCCACGACGGCGCCGCTGCGCATTCCGCGCTCCGGGCAGGACGTCGAATGGAACGTGGCGCCGGAGGACGCCGCGCACGCGGTCTTCGCGCCTGTCGTCGGCGATGGAAGCGTAGTCAAGACCGGCGCTGGAACGCTCTCGCTCACCGACGCGACGGCGTTCAACGGCTCGATCGACGTGCGCGAAGGGACGTTGCGCATCCTCGGCAAGGGCGCGGCGGCCGGCGAGGGATCCGCGTCCGCGGTGGCGGGGCATGACTTCTGGCAGTGGACTGGCGACGCCGCGCTGGCGGCCGGAGCCACGAACGGCGAGGCGGTCGCCGCATGGACGGACATCCGGCACGGCGTCGCGGCCACGAACGCGAACGTCCACTTCGTCAACAAGGGCGAGGAGAAGGACGAGCATCTGGCCTGTCCGACGCTGGTGGCCGATGCGTTCAACGGACACGCCGCGCTTCGGTTCGACAACGCGATGCTGACCGTCCAGGCGGACGCCAACCCCTTCGTCGGCGCGGACGAGATGACGATCGTCCTTGCCTTCAAGATGACGAAGGACGGGACGAGCGCCCTTGAAAGAGGCCGCTACTACGACCAGGGAACGCATATTCTGAACGCCGGCAACGGCGACTACAACGAGTACTGGGGGCCGTGGTTCAGGTGGTGTTCCGGCAACCGCCTCAATTTCATGGTTGATTCGGGCGAGGAGGCGACGACCACCAACCACATCGTGACGTCAAGGGAGGGCGTTTCGCTCAAGGGCGACGTCCACGTCGCGGTGGCGACGGTGAGCGAGGCGGGCGGGCTGACGCTCATGGTCGACGGCGTCGTCACGAACCGCGCGTGGACTGGCGAGTACCGTCCGCTCTTCTGCAACAAATGGAAGACGTCGAAGGCGCTGCCGCTCGTGATCGGATGCCTTGTCAGCGACACGTGGAACATACGCAGCATCATGGGATTGAACGTCGGCGAAATGCGCTTCTACACGAACGCGCTGCCGCGCACCGCGATGTCAGAGCTTTCCGCCGAACTCTACGCGAAGTACAACGGGTCGGTGGCGGGACTCGCGGGCGTCATGTCCGGATGCGACGGCGCCGTGGCGGGCGAGCTCGTCGCGCCGCCGGCGGCGGAGATTCCGGACGGCATTCCCGCGCCGACGCAGCGCTGGACGGCCGATTCGCTTGCGGCGACGCTCGCGGACGGCGCGGACGTGGAGAGCTGGCCGGCGGTGGACGGAATGCGCGCGCTGGCGGTGGAGAGCGGATGCGCCGCGCCTGCGTTCGTCGCGTCCTCCGCGAACGGGCACGCCGCCGTGAGGTTCGACGCCGCGCGCCGGACGACGCTCGGCGCGAAGGCGACGGACGTCCTTGACCGGAACGACTGGAACAACTGGACGATGGCCGTCGCCTTCCGCTCGACGGAACGTGCGATGGGGCTTACTGGCGTCACGGAAGGGCACGGCATTGTTTCGGTGATGAATGGCGAGACGAGCGCGAACTGCTTCCAGTTCGCGATGGTGACGAACGGCGAAGTGCGCGTGCAGTCCTCAACGGCGCGCATCCTCCGGCGCCGTCCGCTCCATCTCGACGACGGAAACGTCCACGTGGCCGTCTTCACGAGCGACATGGCCGGACGCTACTGCGGGAAGCAGGACGGCATCCTGGTGGTGGACGGCGTTGTCAGCGAATGCCCGACGGGCGTGAATCCGGAACTTATGAAGACGGACGCCTTCCGCCTTCGCCTTGGCCAGCTAGTCAACGGAAAGGGCTTCTTCTCAGGCGAGATCATGGAAGTGCGCTGGTATTCCAACGTGGACGCCCCGTTGACGATGGAGCAGACGATTGGCGTGTGTACGGAACTGGCGGGGACGTACGGCGTTCCGCTCTACCCGCGTGGCAACTTCGGCCCCGGCAGGGTGGCGGGGTACGGACTTGGCGCGACGAACGTGTCGGTGGCGGCGGGCGCGTCGCTTGTACTGCCGATGGCGGAGACGGCGCCGTTCACGGTCGGCGCGGGGCAGACGCTTTCTCTGGACGGCGGCTCCGTCGCGGGGCCGCTCGTTGTCGCGGAAGGCGGAGCGCTGCGCCTTGTCTGCGGGCGGATGGCGGAGATAGAATCCCTGAAGGCCGTCGGCGCGGTGCGTCTCGACGTCGCCGACCTGCCGGAGAGCCGACGGTCGTTCACGCCGCTTGCGCGCGTCGCCGCGGCGGACGTGGACGGCGCGAAGTGGAAGGTCGTCGGAAAGGGCGGCTGCTCCGTGGAGGTCCGCGACGGCGTTCTCGGCGTCGTTTCGCGCAACGGCACGTTGCTCGTCTTCCGCTGATTCCCCTGGAACGCCCTGCGGAGATGATGTCGCCCTTGCCGCCGGGAGTTTCGGAGTTTTGGAGACGACAGCTCCGAGTCTCCAAAGCTCCCCGGGGCGAAAGCGGTGTTCCATGCCCGCTGCGGGAGGGACGCGCTCCTGCGCGTCCGCCGTCGCGGCGGGGCGGGACGCTCCGCCCTACCGTTGTGCCGCCTGATCGGCAGGGCGCGACGTCCCACCTCTGTGGACTTCTGTGTCGGGCGTAGCCCGAATCTGCGCCATATGTGGTAAGTCCATTGTCGCATCCGTCAATGGTTTACACTACGCCGAGAGCCGCGCGGAGGCGCAGGAGGCCGTCCTCAAGGCGGCGAAGCGTTCCGGCGGACGAGACGGACACGCGGAAGAACGAATCGTGTCGGCCCGGCGCCGCCGCGAAACGGTCCGAGTGGCAGACCTTTACGCCGCGCTCGAGGCAGCGGCGTTCCAGCTCCGGCCCCATCCCCGCCGTTCCCGGCGCGGGGAGGACGCGGAAAAGGCGGTGCGCGTCTCCCGGATTGACGCTGCGGAAGATCCTGTCGAAGACGGCGTTCGCCTTCACGGCGCGGGCCGCCTTTTCGCGCAGGACGCCTTCCGCCGTGCCGGTCACGACGAGCTCGCCCATTATCTCCGCGTCGAGGGCGCTGGCCTTTATCGCGGTGTGGTGCAGACCGGCGAGGAAGCGCGTGCGAATCGCCTCAGGGAACGCCACGTACGCGGTGCGAAGTCCGGACGAGACGAGCCGCGTCGAGCCGGAAAGGTAGACCGTCCTCTCCGGGATGCGCGAGTGGAGCGTCCTTCGTCCGCATTCAGCGGCGGCGTCGAGCGTCGCGTCGTCCTCCAGCAGGAGAAGCCCGCGCGAGGCGATTGCGTCCGCGAGGGCGTCCTTGCGCCTTTCCGAAAGCGTAAGCGTCGTTGGGTTCGCGTCGGCGGGCATGATGAAGACGCCGGCGAGACGGTGGCGCGCTGCGGCCTCCGAAAGCGCGTCCGGGAGCATCCCCTCTCCGTCGCCCGCGACGGGGACGAGCCTGACGTGCGCGAGGCGGGCGAGCTGGATGAGGTTCGCGTACGTGAAGACGTCGGTGGCGATTGCGTCGCCGACGGAGAAGACTGACAGGAGGGCGGTGGAGATTGCGCTCTGGACGCCGGGGAACACCGCGATCCTCTCGCACGGCGCGTCCACGCCGCATCGCGAAAGCCAGCGCCGCCCCGCAGCGCGGTGGCGCCGCTTGCCGTCGCGCTCCGCGTACGAGAAGAGGCCGGACGCGGAATCGCGGGCGAGGACGCCGCGTGCGGCGGAGACGACCGCCGCGCTGCCGATCTCCGGAAAGGCGTCCACCGCGCCGAGGTCGATGAAGTCGCCTTCCGCCTCCTCCTCCTCGCCGGGCATAGAAGCGACGAACGTGCCGCGCCCGGTCACGCCGTACACGAGGTTCTTCCCCCTGCACACGCCGTAGGCGCGCGTCACGGTGGTGAAGTCGACGTCCAGGAAGTCCGCAAGCTCCCGCTGCGGCGGGAGGCGCGTCCCCGGCGGAAGCGCGCCTGAAAGGACGTCGCGCTCAAGCGCGGCGGCGAGCGAGAGGTAGATCGGCGCCTTGCGCACGACGGCGCGGTCCGGCTTCCACGTGAGCGGATAGTGGGCGAAGGAGTTGACTGGCATCTTTATTGTCTTCCATGCAATTTGAGGTTTGTATGTATCATATCACAGATGGTAGACTGCGCGGCGTCTTCATCTGAAAAAAGTCTTCCCGTCCAGAAGGACGGCAGACGCATAAGGACAAGGAGCGAAGAGAATGCAGGACAGATGCGAAGTGAACAGGAATCTCGCCCAGATGCTGAAGGGCGGCGTAATCATGGACGTCACCACGCCGGAGCAGGCGAAGATCGCCCAGGACGCGGGCGCCTGCGCGGTGATGGCGCTTGAGCGCATTCCGGCGGACATCCGGGCCGCAGGCGGCGTGAGCCGCATGAGCGATCCCGCGATGATTCGCGGCATCCAGGAGGCGGTGTCCATCCCCGTGATGGCCAAGTGCCGCATCGGACACGTCGCGGAGGCGCGGATTCTGGAGGCGATCGAGATCGACTACGTCGACGAAAGCGAAGTCCTCTCCCCCGCCGACGACCTGCACCACATCGACAAGACGAAGTTCAAGGTGCCGTTCGTCAACGGCGCGCGCGACCTCGGAGAGGCCCTGCGCCGCATCGCCGAGGGCTCGACGATGATCCGCACGAAGGGCGAGCCCGGCACGGGCGACGTCGTCCAGGCCGTGCGCCACATGCGCAGGATGCAGTCCGAGATCCGCCGCCTCGTCTCCATGCGCGAGGACGAGCTCTTCGAGGCCGCGAAGGCGCTCGGCGCTCCGATCGACCTTGTGCGCGAAGTCCACGAGAAGGGGCGTCTGCCTGTCGTCAACTTCGCGGCGGGCGGCGTCGCCACGCCGGCGGACGCCGCGCTGATGATGGAGCTCGGCGCGGAGGGCGTCTTCGTGGGGTCCGGTATCTTCAAGAGCGGAAACCCCGCAAAGCGCGCCGCCGCGATAGTGCAGGCCGTCACGAACTGGCAGGACGCCGCGCTGCTGGCGAAGATCTCCGAAAACCTCGGCGAGGCGATGGTGGGAATCAACGCGGAGGAAATCCAGACGATCATGGAGGAGCGCGGGAAGTGATGCGCGTGGGGATTCTTGCCGTCCAGGGCGCATTCGCCGAACAGGCGGCCGCGTTCCGCGACGTCGGCGCGGAGACGTTCGAGATACGCAAGGCGGCGGACATCGAACGCCCGTTCGACGCGCTCGTCCTTCCCGGCGGCGAATCGACCGTGCAGGGACGCCTCCTGAAGACGCTCGGACTCTTCGCCCCCCTGCGCGAGCGGATCGCCGGCGGACTTCCCGTCTTCGCGACGTGCGCCGGACTCATCCTCCTTGCCGAGCGGCTTGAGGACGACCCGACGGCCTGGTTCGGCGTCCTGCCCGTCGTCGTCAGGCGCAACGCCTACGGACGCCAGTTGGGGAGCTTCCAGGCCGTCGGACGCTGCGGGCCGCTTGAAAAAGTGCCGATGACGTTCATCCGGGCCCCCGGCGTCGTCGCGACCGGCCCGGGCGTCGAGGTTCTCTCCGAGCGCGACGGCCGTCCGACCGGCGTCAGGTTTGGCAGCGTCGTCGCCCTCGCCTGGCATCCGGAGCTCACGTCCGACCGCCGCGTCTTCTCCTGGTTCTCGAAGCTGCCGGCGTTCTGCCGATGATGCGGCACGATGGTAGGGCGGGGCGTCCCGCCCCGCCGTTTTGCCGTCGTGTCGTCCCCATGGGAGGGACGCGCTCCTGCGCGTCCGGCGTCGCCGCGGTCGCGCAGGAGCGCGACCCTCCCAATTCGTCCACCCGACATGGTTTTCCGCGATTCGCGGTTGCGGAGAAAAAAAAAAATGGATATAATTGTCCGCAATGCTGGTTGTGGTCTCAATCGGCGGCGAGGAAACAACGACTGAACGAAAGGCAGGCGGACATGGACAGGGCGATTGGCGGTCTTCATGGAAGGAAAGCGCGGGCGGCGCTTTCTCTTGGCGTTGCGCTGGGTTTTGCAGGGCTGTGCGCGGGCGTCCGCGCCGACGACCTGACGTCCTTCGGGCTTCCGGGGACGACGCTCGTCTACGCGCCCGGCAGTGGCGTCGCGACGAACGTAGCCGACATGATCGACGGCGACGTCAACGTCCAGGCGAACGACAAGTCCGCGGACGGCGGCATCGTCACGCTCTCCAACGCGGACAACGCCTTTCGCGGCGGCGCGTACGTGAAGAGCGGCACGCTTGCGGTCCCGTCCGTCGGTGTCGCGCTACGTCCCTCCGCGCTCGGCCGCTTCGACAGGTGGACTGGCACGCGCCTCGTGCTGGGGAACGGCACCTTCCACTACACGGGACCGTCGGCGACGCTTGACGGCGACGTGCTGATCAAGTCCGACCAGTCGCTCGCCTCCGGACGCCGCCCCGCCGTCGTGAAGGTCGACGACGAGCTCGTGCTCACGGGGCAGGTGAAGATGGATGGAACGAGTTCCGCCGCGTTCATGAAGAGCGGCCCCGGCACCTTGATTCTCCGGACGCGCCTGACGGGCGTCCAGAACACGTTCGCCCAGGGCGGCCAGATCGGATTCGGAAGCGGCTACGTCAACGCGCCCGCGAACGGCGACAGCCCCTCTTCCAGCGTCTCCTCCTTCCAGGTCACGGAGGGCCGTTTCGTCATCGACACCGCCGACACCGTGACGAACGTCTTCGGCTCGAACGAAAGCGGCATCGGCATCCGCTCCACGAGCAAGGCCGGCGGCGAGACTGCCGCCTACCTCGACATCTACGGCGGCGTGAACAAGTTTGGCAACTGGCTCTGCGCGGGCCGCAACAACGGCGACACGACGACCGCCCCGCAGGGGCTTCGCTCGGAGATAACCGTCTATGGCGGCGACAGCTACGCCAATTGCTTCGGCCTCGCCTACTGCGCCGACAACAATCTGGACTATACGATGACGGGCGTCATGACCGTCCACGGCGGACGTCTGGGCTGCGCCACGCTCCGCGTCGACCACACGAAGAGCCGCGGAGAGGTGAACGTGGACGGCGGCACGTTCGACGTCAAGGGCGCATGGATCGCCTACTACAACGCGGGCTCACATTTCACCGCCAACGTCTCCGGGACGGGCGTCTTCCGCGCGTCGAACTACTTCAACGCGAACTGCAACGGCTCCGCCACAACGACGATAAACGTCTCTGAAAACGGACTCTTCGACTGCTGTTCGTTCGCGGCGACGAAGGCGGACGGAGACGTGTCCATCCACGCCGACGGCGGCACGCTGCAGATGCGCGGCGACTGGTCCGCGGGCCGCCTTCTCGTCGGCGCCGCCGGCACGACGATCAGGTCGTACAACGGCACGGCGCGCCAGTGGGCGCTTCCGATTGCCTCTGCGGACGGCGTGGCGGACGGCGGCGTGGACGTCGCGGGCTCCGGCGAAATCGACTTCTCCGGCGCAATCGCCCTCGCGGGCGGACTCCGCGTCAACGACGCCGACGTCGGCCTCAAGAACGCCTCGTGCGCGGCCGTCGTCGAGCAGAAGGGCTCCGGCGCGATCAAGACGTTCGCGACGCCGGTCTCGATGGACGGTCTCGTGCAGTCCGGCACGGCCGCGGTGAAGATCGGCTTCAGCGGCACGACGCCGTCCGCGATTGCGACGGAAGCCTGGACCCCGCCTGAGACCCTGCGGCTCCATCTGCTGCAGTCCGACACGGCGACGCCGTTCGCGACGGCGGGCGACTACGCGCTTTTGACGTTCCCCGCGTCCGTCGAGTTCGACGCGGCCGATGCGCAGGTCGCGAACGCGCCGCGCGGGCTTGACTGCGCGTTGCGCGTCGTTGACAACGGCGACGGCACGAAGACGCTGCGCGTGGCGATTTCGGAGGGAGAGGAGGGTGCCGCCGCCGCGAACACGATCTACCTTCCGAACGGCTACACGACGAACTACACGGCGACGACGTGGTCCGCCAACATCGTCGCCACGTCCACCGTCGACCGCGCCGCCGGCCTCTGGCTGGAGGAGGACCTCGTGCTGGACGGCCCTGCGGTGCAGAACGCCGGCGCTTTCGTCAAGGCCGGCCCCGGAACGCTCACGTTCGCCGGCAACTGGGACTACACGTGGGCGAAGTCGCTGAACCTCTCCTATCTCGGCACGGGGGCCGACAACAGGTCGGACCCGGACTGGTTCGACGCCGCCGGCAACTCGCGCCTCTCCTACGCGGGTGGCGCCGTATTCCGCGGGAAGATGGTCGTGGGACGCCCCGGCGTCGACGAATCGCCGAACGTCACGATCTCCGACAACGAGTTCTGGGTGGGCACGTTCACGACGACGAACGGCACGGAATACGCCGCCGAACTCGAGGTCAACTCCGGCTCGCTGCGAGTGCTGAACAACTTCTTCTGCCTTGCGCGCAACAACGGATGGACGGACACCCAGGCCGAGGAGTGGCTTGAGTCCAGGGCCACTGTCAACGGCGGTCTTTTCGAGGTGTCCAAGTTCATCATCGGCTACGACAACCTCAGGAACTCGAAGACGCGACCGGTGATGACGGTCAACGGCGGCGTCTTCCGCCAGACGTCGACGGAAGGCAATTCGGTCCGCTTCGGCAACTACTACGCCCGCGGCTGCGACGCCTCCTTCATCGTGAACGGGGGCCGCGCCGAATTCGCCGGAAAGGGCATCTTCAACTTCGACGGGCAGTGGTCGCCGAACGTCGTCTTCGAGATGAACGGCGGCTTCGTCGACTTCGCCGGCGGGGTCGACGTCAAGGCCGCGCGCTCCTGCCAGTTCAACCTCAACGGCGGCACTCTGCGCATCGCGGGCGGATTCGTCGCCGGCAACACGAACAACCGCATTTCCTGCGGCGGCGGGACGATCCGCCTGGCCGGCTCCGCCGATGTGGCGATTGGCGGGTTCGGCTCGCCCACGCTGACCGCCGGCGGCCTGACGCTGGACACGACGGAGCTGACCGGCGGATGGCTGAACCTCAACCCGTCGTTTTCCGGCGAGGGCGGCGTCACGGTCGCCGGCACGAACGCCAGCCGGTCCGTCTGCTTCCGCGCGGCGCAGTCATTCACGGGCGACGTCGTCGTCGAGTCGGGCGCGGGCGTGGGCGTGGCCGACGGCGCCCTCGCGTCGCAGACAGTGCGCATGAAGGACGGCGCCGCGATATGGAAGACCGGCAATGCCGACGCGGCGTCGGACGTCGGGACGCTCGTCATGGGCGAGAGCGAGGCGGACGTCACGATGCTCAACGCCATGTATTTCGCCAACGGCGACTCCACTCCGCTGACGGTGACGGACGCGCTGGCGGTGAACGGCCGGGTCAAGGTGGGGCTTCGGCGTTCCGGCGCGGCAGACCGGACGACGCCCTCCTTCGACGGAACGTTCGCGATTCTGCGCGCGCCGAAGGGGCAGGTCGACGCGGCGAAGTTCGCGCTGGACGCCGAGTTCTATCCGACCGTCCATGCGACGTTCGCGGTCGATTCGTCCGACGGGACGTACGACGTTCTGACGATGGCGATCGCGACGGTCTCCGGGCACGTCCACGCATGGACCGCAGCGGGCGGCGGCGACTGGGACGCGGCGGACAACTGGTCTGCCGCCCCGGACGACGAGCCCGGCGACAGGATTGTCTTCCCCTCGTCGTTCGCGGGCGGCACGGTGACGCTGGCGGGCGAACGGACGCTTGGGCGCATCTCGTCCGCCGCGCAGGGCGAAGTCGCGATCGCCGGCGGGGCGCTTGCATTCGCGGGCGGCGACGTGGCGGTGACCGCCGGAACGCTCGTAATGCAGGACGTCTCGTGCGCGGACGATCTGCGCGTGGACGTCGAGAAGGGGGCGACGGCGGAGCTGGCGGGGACGACTGCCGCGAGTGGCGTCGTCACGCCGAAGACGCTTGACGCGGGCACGCTCCGCGTGACGGGCGAGCTCAAGTGCGACGTCGCGGTGACGTCGGGATGCCTGGAGGCGAGGCCGGAGGCGCTGGGCGAGAGGACGGTCTCGATCGCGGGCGCGACGCTGCGCCCGACCGCGTCCGGCCGCTCGACGGCGAACATGGACGGCACGGCCACGCGCATGGGCTTCGCCATCGACGTCCCGGAGGGCGTGGAGTGCGTCCACGCCGGCAAGTTCAAGAGCAAGCGCTTTTTCAAGACGGGGGCCGGCGCGCTCTGGCTCACGCCGTTCGCGTCAGACTGGACGATGGCCGACGCCACCGGCAACGGCATCAGCGCGAAACAGGTCGTGCTCCCTGAAAACGGCGACGTCACCGCGGAAGGCCTCGGCGCCGCGGCCGTCCTCGGCGGGCGCATGGTCATGGGCCGCGCGGGCGAGACGATCCGCATTTACGGCGGAGAGTTCTGGGTGGGAAGCTGTCCGACGTTCGGCGCGGACGGCAAGGTGCTGGACGCGACGCTCGACTTCCACGACGGCAAGTTGATCGTAGGCTCGTTCATGGGCGTCGGACGCAGCTGGAACGTCTCGTTCCGCGATCTCGACCGCCGGCCCGTCTACACGTTCAACCAGCATGGCGGGACAATCGAGGCGCAGTCGCTCGTCATGAACTGGGACAACCAGGGGCTTCAGTGCGCCCATGCGGTCTACAACATGTACGGCGGGGCGCTCTCGTTCAAGAACCGCTTCGCGCTCGGACAGCACCGTAGCAAGGACGCGACGGCGGTGGCCCGGATCGGCGAGAGCGTGAGCGACTTCAACGTCTACGACGGCACGGTGACGCTGGCGGGCATGAACGAGGGCGTCTCGCTTTCCGGCCACAACGGCGACGGATGCCTGGGCAGGCTCAACATGTACGGCGGCACGTTCAAGTCCGACGTCGCCTTGCAGATCACGCACGCCGCGTCCGCGAAGGGAGCTCTCCTCCTCGCGGGCGGAACGCTCATTGCGCCGAACATGACGCAGGTGGACGGCAGCGTCTCCTCCATCACGTGGGACGGCGGCACGTTCCGTCCCGGCTCCGCCGCCACGCTCTCCGGCATGACGACGAACCAGGTCGCCTCCGGCGGCGCGGTCGTGGACGTCTCTCTCGTCGATTCGTTCACGATCGACCAGACGCTGACGCACGCTTCCGCCTGCGAGGGCGCGGACGGCGGCCTCGTGAAGACGGGCGCGGGGACGCTCGTCCTCAAGAAGCCCATGGCCTTCACCGGCCCGCTCGCGGCGATGGGCGGCGCGGTTGACCTGAACGGCGCCGAGGCGTACGAACTCGCCGCCCTGACCGGCTGCGGCCGCGTCACGAACGGCACTGCCGTCGTGAGCGGACGCGTCGAGCCATGCGGCGCGGACGAGGAGGCGACGGGGGCCGGCAACGTCCTCACTGTCGATTCGCTCGTCTTCGGCGAGGGCGCCGTGTGGAAGGCGAACGCGCGCGAGGGCGAGGGCGGCTGGACAGCCGACGAGCTGCGCGTGGAGGGTTCGCTCCTTTCCGCATCGGGCGCGGTGACGGTCGACTTCGGACGCTCGGCGGACGACCCGCTGCCGGCCGGTTTCCGCGCGCGGATCGGCTCGTTCGCCTCTGCGCCGGCCTCGCGCCCACGCTTCACGGCGACGGGCCACGGCCTCTCCCGCGGGCGCTCGCTTTCGGTCCGCTACGAGAACGGCACGGAAGTCTGGGCCACGGCCGTCGCTTCCGGCACCGTCCTGATCCTGCGCTAGACGTTGCAAGCGCAGCGCTTTTTAGGTATAATCGCCGCCAGTCGTCCAGTCGTCCAGTCGTCCAGTCGTCCAGTCGTCGAGTGGGTCTGCGGCGTTGTCTTCAAGGAGCAGAGAATATGGTCAAGATTGGCAGAAGAGAGTTCCTTTTCAGGGGCGCCGCGGCGGCGTGTCTGCTTGGCGCGCATCGGACGTGGGCGCAGAAGTCCGTTCCGCCGTCGCGCACGATAACGATGGGCATAATAGGCCTCGGCGGTCGCGGCAGGCAGATGCTCCCGGTGTTCATGAACCAGCCGGGCGTCCGCTTCCTCGCCGTGTGCGACGTCGTGCGCGAGCGCCGCGAATGGGGCAAGAGCCAGGTGGACGGGTACAACGGCAACAAGGACTGCCGCATGTACTCCGACTTCCGCGAACTCATGGCGCGGCAGGACGTCGACGCGCTGTACATCGCGACAGGCGACCGTTGGCACGCGCGCCTGGCGATCGCGGCGATGCGCTCCGGGAAGGACGTCTACTGCGAAAAGCCGATCTCCCTCACGATCGAGGAGGGCGAGGCCGTGATGCGGGCGTCGCAGCTCTACGGACGCATCTACCAGGGCGGCGTACAGCGGCGCAACGTCGGCAACTTCGTGACGGCGATGTCGCTTGCGCAGACCGGACGCCTCGGACGCATCCACACCGTCCACGCCGGCATGAACGTGATGGGGATGAGCGCGAAGAACACCTATCTCCCGGAGCAGCCGCTGCCGGACAAAAAGGACCTCGACTGGGACGTCTGGGTGGGTCCCGCGCCGATGCGCCCGTTCAACTCCGACTACGTGATGAAGGGCGCTTGGCACCGCCAGTACGACTTCCACGGAGACCTGACCGAGTGGGGCTCCCACACGGTGGACCTCTGCCAGCTGGCGCTTGGGCGCGAGCTGACCGCGCCGGTGAAGTACGTCCCCGTTGCGCAGAAGGAGCTCCACGCCTTCTACGCCGACGGCGTGAAGATGGTCTTCCGCCAGGACGGCTTCAGGGATTCCTGCGCGATTCGCCTCGAGGGCGACGAGGGGTGGGTGGAGACGGACGATTCGGGCGGCGTGTACGTCTCCGACCCGCTTCTACTTGAGGGCCACGCGATTCGCCATGAAAGCTGGTCGCGCCCGGTGGCGCATCCGGCGGAGTTCTTCTCGTGCGTCCGTTCGCGCCTTCGCCCCAGCGCACCCGCCGATTCGCTCCACTTCTCTCACGTCGCCTGCCATGCCGCGACTGTCGCCTACCATCTGAACCGCGAACTGGCGTTCGACGTGAAGACGTGCTCGTTCCCGGGGCAGGCGGACGCCACGAAGCTGCTTGCGCGCGCCAGCCGCGCGCCGTGGACGCTCTGAACGTGAAGCTGCGAAAGACGTCGAAAAGGAGATTTGAGAGATGAACCGAATGATTTGCTCGTGCGCGGTTGTCTGCGCGTTTGCGGGAATGATGGCGTTCGCGGACGTCGCGCCTGAGGCGGCGGACGGAGTCCTTCGCGAAAGCCATGCGAAGGAGGTCGCCGGTCTGCGGGCCGAGGCGGCGAAGGGCTACGAGGACGTGTACCGTTCCGCGAAGCTGCCGCCGCATCAGCGTCTGGCGGCCCTCTGCGGCCTTATGCGCGCCGACAGCGCGCGCCTTGGGGAGTGGATGAAGGCCGCCTGGACGTCCGGCGACGACGTGTGGCGCGGGACCGCGGCGCAGGCCGCCGCGCTCCTGCCCGCGAAGGACCTTGACGGCCTTGCCGGAGCCTGGCTCGCGACATTCCCGGCCGAGGAGCAGATCCGCTTCCTCCGCGCAGTTGTCCACGTGAAGAGTCCCGCCGCGCGCAGGTTCATACAGGACGCGCTTGCGAAGTCGCAGACGCCCGCCCTGCGCCACGAGGCCCTGGAGGGGCTCGGCCGCACCGGCTCCGCGGCGGATGTCGACGCGCTTGTGACGTGGATGCAGTCCGAGGACGCGGACGTCGCGGCCGCCGCGCGCCGCGGGCTCATCTCGATCGGCGACGTCAAGGCCGACGCGGCCATCGTCATGAAGCTGCCGAAATTCGATTCAAACCCGGCCGCCCTCGTGAAGCTGCTCGACGTCCTCACCGTGCGCAACGCGCTCGGATACGCCGACCAGATCGCGCCGTTCATGCGCCACACGAACTGCGCCGTCCGGACGCAGGCGTTCAAGGCCATCGCCCAGCAGGGCGGATACGACGTCCAGGAGGCGACGCTCGCCGCCGCCGCGAAGGCGAAGGACCCCAAGGAGCGCAAGGAAGCGCGCCGCGCGGTAATGAAGATCGCGCGCCGCGCCGGCGGCGTCCAGTTCAAGGCGAAGCGCATCGGCTCGTGCCGCACGGAGGCGTGCGGCGTCGCCGACTTCAACGGCGACGGGAAGCCCGACGTCGTCGCCGGGCCGTACCTGTACCTCGCACCGGAGTTCCGCCCCGTGAAGGTCCGCGAAGTCGACGGCAAGGTCGGCGACGACGGCAAGGGCTACGCGCACGACTTCATGAACCTCCCCCTCGACGTCAACGGCGACGGCAGGCTCGACGTCGTCTCCGGCGACTGGTTTTCGAAGGAGACGTGGTGGTTCCAGAACCTCCTGCCCGTCGCCGGCCTCTGGCCGAAGCGCGTCATCGAGAAGACCGGCCACATCGAGACCGGCATCCTCGTGGACCTCGACGGCGACGGCAAGGCCACTGACCTCCTCCCCGACACGCAGATCACCTGCCTCTACCGCCTTGGGCGGAAAGCGCCGAAGGTGGACGGCTTCTTCTCCCGCGATTCCGTCTCCAACGAGACCTGCGACATGGGCCGCGGCTGCGGCGACCTGAACGGCGACGGCCGCAACGACGTCCTCACCCCCGCCGCCTGGTACGAGCAGATGGCGGACGGCACGTGGAAGAAGCATCCGCTCCGCGTCGGATTCGACGACCCCGGCCGCGCGCTGGGGCACGCCTCCAACCTCATCGTCTACGACGTGGACAGGGACGGACTCAACGACGTGATCGTCAGCTCCGCGCACAAGTACGGCATCTTCTGGTGGAAGCAGCTCAGGGAGCGCGACGCGCAGGGCGAGATCCGCTTCGAGAAGCACGTGATCGACGACACCTGGACCCAGGCGCACTACCTCGGCTGGGGAGACATCGACAACGACGGCGTCCCCGAGCTCGTGACCGGAAAGCGCTTCATGGCACACAACGGCAGCGACCCCGACGAGTACGGCCCCCTGGGAATCTACTACTACGACTTCACCCCCGGCCCCAATCCGGAGTTCCGGAAGTACGTGATCTCCTATGATTCCGACATCAGCGTCGGCCTCAACGTGGAGTGCGTGGACATGGACGGCGACGGCGACCTGGACCTCGTCACCACCGGCAAGTGGGGCGGCCCCGTGATCCTCGAGAACAAGCTGAAGTGACCGGCCCCGCCGCAGGGGCAATGCAGAACTCTGATGGGAAATGCAGAGCATGAACCGGCGCAATGGCCTTTTCGATTGCCGCCGCCCTGCGCCTGTTCCGCCACTGCGCGGTGTTGCCATTGGCCTTCCGTACCCGCTCCGCCCCCGCGCGCGCCCGGCCCCTGCGCATCGTCCTGCGCCTGCTCCGCCGCCGCCCTGCGCCCGCTTCGCGCCAATCGCATGCCGTGCGGCCACGCCACCGCGCCGTTGCCCTGCGCTTGCTCCGCGCCAATCGCATGCCGTGCGGCCACGCCACCGCGCCGTTGCCCTGCGCTTGCTCCGCCACTGCGTTGCACTTCACATCAGAGTTTTGCATACCACTGTTTTGCACCAATGAAAGGAGCGTTCTGCCATGGGTCGTTTGCCAGGCTTCGACTATTCGGCCCCGTACTTCTACATGGTCACGCTGAGGGCCGCAAAAGGCGTTGCGCCGTTTTCGCGCATCGCGGGCGAGGCGGAGCCCGAAGTGGATTTTCGCGGGCGCGAGCGCTGGCTTGTCGCCACCGACCTCACGCGCGCCTTCGCGAAGGCCATCAGGGGCTTCGCGGCGCGGCGCGAGGGGCTGGATCCGATCGAGACGTTCATTGTCATGCCCGACCACCTGCACGTCCTCTTCCACCTGCGCGCGGGCGGACTGCCGCTTGGATGCCACGTGGAGGCCATGAAGGAGGCGCTGGCGGGCGTGTACCGGCAGGTTCTGCGCGGATCGCCGGGCGACGCCCCTGGCGCGGAAGCCGGCGGCGGCGTCTTCGAGCGCCAATGGCACGACTGGATCGTGAAGAAGGAGCGGCAGCTTTTCGCGTTCACGCGCTACATCCGCGAAAACCCGAAGCGCGCGTGCCTGCGCCAGCGGAACAGGCGGTATTTCTCGCAGGTGCGGAAAAGGACTTTCGCAGGGCGCGAATGGTTCGCCTACGGCAACGCGGCGCTCCTCGACCTGCCGATGCTGGAGCCGTTCAAGTGTTCGCGCAGGTGGGAGCGCGGCGGCGCAGAATGGCATCGCACGTTGGCGCGCGCGGAGCGCATCGGCCCCGGCGGCGCGGGCGTGGGCACGTTCATGAGCCCGTGCGAGAAGGAATGCGGCAACGCCATATTCCGCGCGGGCGGAGGGCTGGTCGTCCTTGCGCCGGAGGGATTCGCCGAAAGGTGGCACCCGCCGCGCAGCAAGGAGGCCCTGTGCGCGAAGGGGCGGATGCTCTTCCTTTCGCTGTACGAGCCGCAGGCGGGGCGCCTCGACAACGCGACGCTCCACCGCCGCTGCCACGAGATGGGCGACATCGTGCAAGGGCATTGTGGCGCCGTGCCGATGCCCGCCGCCACTGCGGTGGCGCATGGGAATGGGGCATTGCTGCGGAATGCAGAACCATGATGGTGCGCGGGGATGCCGTGGAATGCAGAACTCTGATGGAAAATGCAGAGCATGACCTGCGCAATGGACTTCCCATTATCGCTCCGCCACTTGCCACTGCGCGGCGTTGCCATTGGCCTTCCGTGCCCGCTCCACCACTGTGCCCGCACTGCTCATGCGCCGCCGCCCTGCGCCCGCTTCGCCGCCGCGCGCGCCAGGCCCATGCGCCATCGCCCCGCGCCCGCCCTGCGCGCGCCTGGCTCTTGCGCCAATGCTTTGCTCTTGCTCTGCATCTGCGCTGCACTTCACATCAGAGTTCTGCATACCCGCGCGTCTGCGCAATGCCGTTGAAAGGAGGCACGTGCCATGACAAAAAACGATTTTCTCGCCATTCGAGCGCAAATCCTCCGCGAAATCCGCGCGTTCTTCGACGACCGCGGGTTCATCGAAGTCGACACGCCCGTGCGCATCCCGTCGCCGGCGCCAGAGCCGCACATCGACTGCCCGCCCAGCGGCGCGTGGTATCTGCGCGCCTCGCCCGAGCTGCAGATGAAGAAGCTGCTGGCGGCCGGCATGGAGCGCATCTACCAGATCGGGCCCTGCTTCCGCGAAGGTGAGCGCGGCCGCCGGCACAGCCCTGAATTCACGATGCTGGAATGGTATCGCGCCAACGCCGACTACAACGACATCGCGGCCGACATGGAGGCGCTTGTCGCCGGCGTCCTCAGCCGCTTCCGCGGCGGCGGCGTCCGCCGGTTCGACCGCCTGCCCGTCCGCGAGGCCTACCGCCGCTTCGCCGGCTGGGACCCGGTGGAGGCGTTCGACCAGGACCGCTTCGACTTCGACATGGCCGTGAAGATCGAGCCGAACCTTCCGAAGGGGCCGACGTTCCTCATCGACTATCCGGCGGCCGCGGCGTCGCTTTCTCGCCTGAAGGCCGACGACCCGCGCGTCGCGGAGCGCTGGGAACTGTACGTCGACGGCATGGAACTGGCCAACGCGTTCACCGAGCTGACCGACCCCGCGGAGCAGCGCGCGCGCTTCGAGGCGGCAAAGGCGGAGCGGCGCGAACTGGGCGAGGCCGACTACCCGCTGGACGAGGATTTTCTGGCCGTCCTCGGCGCAATGCCGCCGTCCGGCGGCGTCGCCCTCGGCGTCGACCGCCTCGTCATGCTCGCCTGCGGCGCCTCCTCCATCGACGAAGTCCGCGCCGGCGTCTGACGTTTCGCGAACGCCCTCCCGCGCAATTCGGTCGAGCCGCCTGATCTGTAGCCGGGCGCATTCGACCGCCTCCGCGCAGTTCGCCCCGCCAAAAACGCACCCGACCGGCAAATCCTTGATTTCAAGTTGTGCGAGAAAAAAAAATGGTAAAATCCTTGTCATAGGCATGTTGATTTCAACTCGCATGGTGGTTTCAAGAAGTCGTAGGCGACGCTTGCTGAAAGGAACGAGGACATGGCGGAAATCGGAAAGTTGCGCAATCTTGGTCAGGCGGCGTTGGCGGTCATCGCCGGCGTCGCGGCCGCGGGCCAGGTGGTGGTCGCGCCCGGAAACGGCGTTGAGACGAACGTCCCCGCCATCCACGGGCTTGTCTCGGTGGTGGCGAATCCCGGCGCGTCCGGCGGCGGCATTGTCGCGCTTGACCCGGCAAGCGACTTCCTTGGGCCGCTTACGAACGGCTGCGGCACGCTCGTAGTCACGAAGACGGGCGCGGGGCGTCTGCCCGGTTCGCTCGGAAGCGGCGGATCTCTCGCACTCGGCCCGGGTACGCTGCGCTACGCGGGCGAGGCGGGCGGCGCGATCGACCGCCCCGTCCACGGCACGGCCGCCGCCACGCGCGCGATTGTCTTCGACGTGCAGAACGACCTCGAACTCTCCGAACCGCTCGTGAACCATCTGGGCGGCTTCGTGAAGACGGGACCCGGCGTCCTCTCGCTCACGTCGTCGGGCACGTACGACTTCGGACACGGCACGGTGAACGCGCAAGGCGAGGCGACGTCGGCCAACTACCAGAACTCCACCCGCCCCGGCGTCCCGCTCGCGTTCAACTCCAACGGCGATTCGCCTGCGGCGGGCCCGCTGGGCGGCCTTGTCGTCGCCGACGGCACGGTCGTCTTCGGCGAGAATGGCGGCACGATGAACGTCCGCAACAACGGACTCTACGTCGGCTCTTTCACGACGGCCGACGGCAAGGAGACGGCCGGCGTCCTCGACCTGCGCGGCGGCAAGACGACCGTCGACACGTACCTCTTCGTCGGCTACAACAACGGCTCCGCCACGACGTCCGAAGAGCCTGTCGCCTCGACCCTGCGCCTCTCCGGCACGGCCCGGCTGGTCGTGAACGACGTCGTCGCCATGGGCGCATGCCAGCGCGCGACGGGATATTTCGGCGACAGGCTTGTGTACCGCTCCGCGCCGCGCATAGAACTCCACGACAGCGCCTACATGTCCACCGGCAACTTCCGCATGGGACACGACACGGGCGCCGCCTGCACGATTTTCATGGACGGCTCGTCGGCCCTGGACGTCTGGGGCAACTGGTACGGGCAGTACGCCACCCCCTGCGCCACCAACCTGATCGAGGTCTGCGAGAACGCCGTCGCCAACTTCAATTCCTTCTTCTACGGCTTCCGCTGGACCGGCAGCCTCTACGGCGACACGACGGTCTACGCCCACGACGGCGGCACGGTGGGCATCACGTGGCAGGAGATTACCGGGAACAGGAACGCGACGATGCGCTTCCTTCTCGACGGCGGCACGCTCAAGTCGCTCTACCGAGAGACCGCCGGGGTCAACACGAGCGGACAGTGGCTGAAGAAGCCTGAAAAGCCAGGCGTGATCGGCGAATGCGACATCCGCATCGGCGAGCAGGGCGGCGCGTTCCTCGCCGCGAACGCGGGGCTCGTCTCCCGCGTGGGCGTTGCCGTCAGGTCCATGGACGGCGTTGCGGCGGATGGCGGCGTGACGATTGCGGCGAACTGCGCGGACAACGCCGGCTTCCGCTTCGAGAACACGCTTTCCTACACCGGCCCCACGCGCGTGCTTGGCGGCTCGATGGCCATGTCCGGCACTGTGAAGGTGCCGGAGACGGCGCTGGAAGTCGGCTCCGCCGGCCTCTTCATCGCCACGAACGCGGCGCAGACCGTCGCGTCCGCAGCGTTCGCGCCGGGCTCTGGACTGGGGCTTGTCCCCACCCTGCCGCTGACCGTGCGCGGCGCCGCGACGCTGGACGGCTTCCTCAATCTCCGCCTTTTCTCCGCGCGCGGCTCGACGAACGCGCTGGCGACGGCCGGCACGTATTCGCTCATGGCGTTCGCGGCGGACGGCTCGTCGTTCGACGCGGACGACGTGGCGATCGCCAACCCCGCGCCAGGCTGCGCCTACGAGTTCACGACGGAGACGGCGAACGGCACGACGACGCTGAAGGTGACGGTCCGCGCCGCCGCGACGGGCGCGAGCGTCTGGACGGCCCCGGCCGGCGGCGCCTGGGGCGAGGCCGCGAACTGGCAGGGCGGAGTCGTCCCCGACGCCAAGGGCGCGGAGGCGCTCTTCACGCAACCGGCCGCCGCCGAGGGGACGATGGTGACGCTGGACGGGACGCGCACCGTCGGCCGCATGACGATGGCCTCGACGAACCCCTACGTGCTCTCCGGCGGGGCGATAGCCTTCGCGGCCGCAGGCTTCGTGCCGTCCCTTGAGGTGACGGCGGGCGAGCATACGGTCGCGGGCGACGTCTCCGTCGGGACGCGCGGCGCTGAGGCGAACGTGTCGCCAGGGGCGTCGCTCACGCTCTCCGGCGGCCTCTCCGGGACGGGGGCGCTTGCGCTCAACATGGCGGAGAGCGGAGGGTGCGTCGTCCTTTCAGGCGCGACGATCGCGTCGCAGGTGAAGACCGGCTCCGGCGTCACGGAAGTCCCGTCGCTTGGATTCGTCAAGTCACCGTCCGACCTCTTCCTCGGCCCCGGCACTCTGCGATATACGGGCGGATCGTGCACCATTCCCGGCTTCACGCTCGCGACCGGCTCGTCCCGCGCGACGGTGTTCGAAGTCGCGGACGCCGCCGCCGCGGTGGACGTCGAGTCGATCGCGCTTGAGCGCGGAAGCTTCATGAAGACCGGCCCCGGCATGATGCGCCTCGTCGGCAGCGGGCCGTTCTCGTTCGGCGAGGAGTTCCCGGTCTACCGCAACGACGCGACGGAAGTCTACCCCGCCACGGGAGACGCTCCGCTCCACGGAACGCCGTCCTTCGGCATTGCGCGCGGCGAGATGGAATGGGGCGCGAACGGGGAGACGATTTCGATCCCGCGTCTGGGCGTCGGACAGCGCCTGCGCCGCTTCTACGGCGAGAACTACGGCGCGAAGCTGTCCATTCTCGGCGGCGAGACGCGCGTTTCCGGCGAAGCTTTCGTTCCCTATTACGGCGGCGAGCGCGGGACGCTGCCGGACGGCGCGGACGCCGTGCTGGCGATCACGGGCGGAAAGCTCGTCGTCGGGCAGCGGCTCTTCCTGGGCTACAACCGCTACGGCGAGGAGCAGACCCTGCGCCCGACCCTGCTCGTGCAGGACGCCGAGGTGGACGTCGCCGACAGACTGCTCATTGCGCAGCACAAGTCCACGGCGGACACGACGAACCGCCTTTCCCTCGTCCGCGCCACGCTGCGCGCGGCGAACGGCGCCACCGTCCACGAGTCCGACTCGGACAACACGACGCCCGTCGAAATCGACGTCGCGGACGGCAGCCTTCTCGACCTCGGATGCTCCGCCCTGAACTTCGGCATAGGCCGCGGCCCCGTCTCGTTCACCGTGCGCGGCGGCTCCGCCATGCGCGCGATGTCGGTCAAGGGCAACGGTCAGGCGAACAACGTGCGCCTTCTCTTCGACGGCGGCACGTTCCAGCCGGTCTGCCCCGGCTGGACGGTCAATCTCTTCGAGGCGACGAACGTCGTGGTCGGCGCGGGCGGCCTGACGATCGACACCTCCCTTTGGGGGCTTGTGGACACGAACGCGGCGCAGAAGTCCTACCTCAACGTGCCGAACGCCACGTTCTCCCACGACCCGGCGCTCGGCGCGGCGGCTGACGGCGGCGTCCGCGTGACGGGCGGCGACACGGTCCACTTCCGCGCCGGCTCGAAGTACCTCTTCACCGGGCCTGTCGTGGCGGAGAACGCGGCGCTTGGGCTTGAGCGGACGTCGTTCAGGGACGTCTCCGTCGTCCTCCGCGCCGGCGGCCGCGTCCGCACGAGCGTCAGCGCGGGCGACCACGCCATCAAGAACCTGACGCTGGGTGTCTCCGGCGGCGCGGCGGACGATCCGGCCATTCTCGACGTCTCCGCCGGCGCGACGTCCTACTGGCTCGTGACCGGCGCGGCGGCGGTAGAGGGTCCGGTGACGTTCCTCAACCATCCGGCCGGCAATACGGCCTGCCGCGACACGGAGCTGATTCTGCAGGCGGGCGCGTACACGGCGCTCGTCTACCGCGCGTCGTGCGACGCGGACGTGGACCTGGCGAACTTCGTCCAGCCGGCGAAATACTATCCGAACGCGAACGTCGCGTTCGCGAAGGTGGCGCTGCCGTCCGGCTGGGGCGGATTGTCCGGCGACTGGATGGCCGTCACGGCCACCGTTTCCGGCGACGTCACGCGCACGGCCGCGGCCACGTGGACGGCGACGGATCGGGGCGGCGCCTGGACGGACGCGGAGAGCTGGGAGGACGGGACTCCGCCGCAGAACGCATGGGGCGAGCGCGTCGTCTTCAGGCCGGCCGCGGCGGCGAACGTGCCGGTGGACGTCGATGGGGACGTCCGGCTGGGGCAGCTGACGCTTGACGCGGCGGATGCGTCGTCCGGCTATTCCGTTGGCGGGAGCGGTTCGCTCGCCTTCTCGATGGGGACTACCGCCGCCGACACCGACACGACGCGCGGCATGATCCGCGTCAAGGGCGGCGAGCACGTGTTGATGCCTCCGGTCGAAAGCATGGGCGTTCTCGCCATCCAGGCGGCATCCGGCGCCGTGGCGCGCGTCCTCTCGCCCATTCGCTCCGTCTTTTCCACGCTCCGCCACAACCAGGAGGAGGGGGCGGGCACGATCGAACTTGGCGGC
>CAYLRN010000023.1:40401-45349 GCA_964386385.1 uncultured Lentisphaeraceae bacterium
TTCCACGCTCCGCCACAACCAGGAGGAGGGGGCGGGCACGATCGAACTTGGCGGCATCCGGCGCCGTGGCGCGCGTCCTCTCGCCCATTCGCTCCGTCTTTTCCACGCTCCGCCACAACCAGGAGGAGGGGGCGGGCACGATCGAACTTGGCGGCGAGAGCTCGTATTCGCAGCAGACGCGCATCGGCTGCGGCACGCTGAAGGCGACGAAGGTGGCGAACACGGGGTGCTCCAGCTCCTTCGGCTCGAACGGCGACGTCCTTCTCGGCCCGGCGACAATCCACTACACGGGCCCGGCCGCGTCCACCGACCGCCGGTTCTACCAGTGCGTCGGACGGAAGGACGAGGCGACGACGATCCGGCTTGACAGCGACCTGACGCTGACGAGCCCGTTCGGCTCGTACAAGGACTGGTGGAGCGTCAACCATGGCGCATTCCAGAAGACGGGCATCGGCACGCTGCGCCTCGTCGCCCGGAACGCGACGAACGTCCTCGGCCTCGTCTGCCCCGCCGTCGGCAGCATGAACGCCGCCGCGCCGTGGCCGGCGAACGGGTCGTCCGCGCGGAACCGCTGCGGCGCGTTCGTCGTGGACGAGGGCGCGATGGACATCGGCGCGGAAGGGCAGGTCAACCTCATCTGCACGGAGAGCGCGAGCGGCGAGATGCATATCGGCGCGGCGGACCGCGGCTGGGCCTACGCGACGAACGTCGCGACGCTCAACATGATGGGCGGGCAGATGCTCCTCAAGGGCGAATACATGCAGCTGGGACGCTGCATGCGCCGTCCGGGCTGGGACAAGTGCTACGCCGTCTACAACCAGTACGCGGGCGAGGCCGTCGTGAACTCGCTCATCTTCAACTACGACCTCCAGTACAAGAACTCCTCCTGCCAGACGTTCTTCAATGTTTACGGCGGCACGTTCACGCTCAGGGGCGTCTTCCGCTTCGGGCAGACCGCGAACAGGGAAGGATACGCCGAGCCGCATTCGACGCTCAACGTGTACGGCGGCGTTTTCCGCCACGTGTCGACGGACAACGGCTCCAGCGGCGGCACGCGCATGGGCTGGCTCAACAACGCGGACGGCGCCGTAAGGAACAAGTCCTGCGACGCGACGCTCAACGTCCACGGCGGCGACTACGTGGACTTCAGGAACGTCGTGATGGGCCTCAACAACACGCGCTCGGACGTGAACCTGCACGGCGGACGCCTGATCGTGCAGAACGTCGTGCCCGCGACCCGCGACGGACACCAGAACGTCATAGGCAGCGCGAACTCCGAGACGTACGTCTACTTCAACGGCGGCGAGTTCTGGCCGACCGGCACGAACGCGTCCTACCGGACGTTCGAGGGCTTTACGGCGGCGACCGTCTCCACGAACGGCGCAATCGTCAACACGACGCACTTCGCGGGCGAATCCTATGCGTTCAGGCAGCCGCTCGTCCACGATGCCGCGCTCGGCGACGTCCGCGACGGCGGGTTCACGAAAGACGGCGCGGGCACGGTCGTGCTGGCCGTCACGAACGCCTTCACGGGTCCCGTCACGGTGAAGGGCGGCGTCCTTGCGCCGGAGCTGGCGGATGCGATTCCGGCCGGGCTTGTCCTGCGCGACGGCGGAACGCTCGACCTGTCGGTGCCCGGGCGCGCGTACGTCACGGACCTCTCCGGCGACGGGCTTGCCGTGAACGGCGAAATCGTCGCGTCCGGCACGGTTGCGCACGGCAGCGCGTTCACGGTCGACGGACTGACGATGGACGGCGGCCGGTATGCGTTCGACTGGGACGCGGACGAGGACGCGGTCTTCACGGTCAAGGGCGATTTTGCCGCGATGGGCGTGACGCTGGACATGGCGTTGGCGGACGGCGAGGCGATTCCCGTTCCGTTCTCGCGCAAGGTCGGCGTCGTCCATGGCAGGGCGGCTATCTCCGGATGCCGCGGTGCGAACCTCAACCGCACCGGCGTCGGCATGGCGCTCCACGCGAAGGCGGGCGCGGCGGACGGCACGGTTGACCTCTGGCTCGAGACCGTCCCCATGGGCATGATGGTGATCTTCCGCTGATCCGGGGCGTTTTGCCTTTGCCTGTGCGCGGCCTATTGTGCTATAATGCGTGAAACCTACCGCAACAACTAACTGGAATCTTGAGATGAAGATTGTAATCGGCTCCGACCATGGTGGATTCGAACTGAAGAACGCGATCGTCGCCGCGTATGGCGACGCGGAGTTCACGGACGTCGGCGCTCATTGCGCCGAATCCTGCGACTATCCCGATGCGGCGGACGCCGTGGCGGAGGCCGTTTCCTGCGGCACGGTCGACTTCGGCGTCCTCGTCTGCACGACCGGCATGGGAATGTCGATGGCCGCGAACAAGTTCCAGAACGTCCACGCCGCGCTCTGCCGCGACGTGAAGGACGCTACGCTGGCCCGCGCCCACAACGGCGCGAACGTCCTCTGCCTGGGGCAGGACCGCACGACGCCGGAGGCGGCGGTTGAGATTCTCCGCACGTTCGTGACGACCGGTCTTGACGACGCGGACCGCCATGCCCGCCGCCGCGCCAAGCTCGAGCGCGCGCAGCGCCTGAGCGATTTCTCCGGCCTTGGCCTCTACGACCCGGAAATCTACGCCGCGATCAAGGCGCAGGTCGTGCAGGAGGACACGGAGATCAACCTCATCGCCTCGGAGAACACGACGTCCCGCGCCGTGCGCCTGGCGGCCGGAAGCGTGCTGATGAACAAGTACGCGGAAGGGTATCCGGGGAAGCGCTGGTATTCGGGCTGTCTGCCCGTGGACGCGGCAGAGGAGCTTGCCCGAAAGCGCGCGTGCGAGCTCTTCGGCGCCGAGCACGCGAACGTCCAGCCGCACTGCGGGTCTGCTGCGAACATGGCGGTGTACTTCGCGACGATCAAGCCCGGCGACACGATCATGTCGCTTTCGCTCGACCAGGGCGGGCATCTCTCGCACGGCTCGCCCGTCAACTTCTCCGGCAAGATCTACAACATCGTGCCGTATGTCGTCGACCGCAAGACCGAGACGATTGACTACGACGCGCTTGAGAGGCAGGCCCTTGAGGTCAGGCCGAAGATTCTTCTCACCGGCGCGAGCGCCTATCCGCGCGCGATCGACTTCAGGCGCGTCCGCGAAATCTGCGACAAGGCGGGCTGCATCATGATGGTGGACATGGCCCACATCGCCGGCCTCGTCGCCGGCGGGGCGCACGAGTCGCCCGTGCCGTACGCCGACTTCGTGACGACGACGACGCACAAGACGCTGGGCGGCCCGCGCGGCGGCATGGTGCTGTGCAAGAAGAAGTACGCCAAGGCGATCGACAAGGCCGGCAAGGAGGTCGAGAAGGAAGTCCAGGCCTCGAAGCTCGACAGCGCGGTCTTCCCCGGAATGCAGGGCGGTCCGCTTGAGAACATCATCGCCGCGAAGGCGGTCTGCTTCCGCGAGTGGATGATGCCCGAAAAGAAGGGCTACGCGCAGCAGATCGTGAAGAACTGCCAGGCGATGTGCAAGGCGGTGCAGGACCGCGGCTACAGGATTGTCTCCGGCGGGACGGACAACCATCTCTTCCTCGTGGACGTCAAGTCCACGAAGGGCATCACCGGCAAGGACGCGGCGGCCGCCCTTGACGCGGCCGGCATCGTCGTGAACAAGAACGCGATTCCGTACGACAACGAGTCGCCGTTCCGCACGTCGGGCATCCGCGTCGGCACGGCCTCGATCACGACCCGCGGCATGAAGGAGGCCGAGGCCGCCATGATTGGCACGTGGATCGCCGACGTCCTCGACGACATCTCGAACATCAAGGTGCAGGAGGAGGTCAAGGCCAAGGCGCGCGCCCTCACGGCGAAGTTCCTCGTTCCCTGACCGGTTTCCGTCTTGCGTCGCCGCAAGGGCGTTTGAAAGGAGTTCGGGATGTATCCAGACGTTCCGCTGTACATGGCGATTCTTCTTGTGGTCGTCGGCCTTTGGCTTCTGACATGGAGCGCGAACAGGTTCGTGGACGGCTCCGGCGCTCTTGCGCAGAGGCTCGGCGTGCCGCCGTTCGTCATCGGCATGGTGGTGATCGGCTTCGGGACGTCGGCGCCGGAACTGGCGGTCTCCGCCCTTTCGGCTGCGTCGGGGCACTCCGACCTATCGCTCGGCAATGCCTACGGGTCGAACATCTACAACATAGCGGTGATTCTCGGCGCGGTCGCGCTTCTCAAGCCGATAGTGACGCGGACGGCCACTGCGCTGACGTCTGGGATAATGCTCGTCGGCGTGTCGCTCCTGTCGGGCTTCCTCGTCTGGCATGGCGGGGAGTTCTCGCGCGTGGACGCGCTGATCTCGCTTGTGGCGTTCGGCGTTCTGCTGCCGCTTTCGTGCTGGCTTGAGAAGAAGTTCGGCGGAGTCTCGTCGGACGACGCGCTGGAGATTGCCTCCATGCGCCATCCGTGGTTCTGGGTGCTCTTCGGCCTGGCGTTGCTCGTCGGCTCGTCGCATCTTCTCGTGTGGGGCGCAGTGGACGTTGCGCGGGCGCTTGGGGTGTCCGAGCTGATGGTGGGGCTGACGGTCGTCGCGGCGGGGACGTCGCTGCCGGAACTCGCCTCGGCGATCGTGTCCGCGCGCAAGGGGCAGAACGACTTTGTCGTCGGCAACATCGTCGGGTCGAACTTCTTCAACACGCTCGTTGTCGTGGGGGTGAGCGGCATGGTGCGTCCGTTTTCGTGTTCGCAGGGCTACGTGCTGACGCGCGACCTCTGGACGATGGTGGCTCTTTCCGCCACGATCGCGTTCTTCGGATGCAGTTTCCGAAGGCGGCCGGAAGGGCGCATCGGCTGGGTGAAGGGCTTTCTCTGGGTGGCGTCGTTTCTCGTCTACATGGGATTCCTGGTCGCGCAGGAGCGCGTGAGCGGGGACGCGGTGCAGAACTCTGATGGGAATGCCTCCGCAATCGCCGGCGCAA
>CAYLRN010000024.1:0-45078 GCA_964386385.1 uncultured Lentisphaeraceae bacterium
ACCACTGAACACACTGAACCCCGCTTCGCGGGACACTGAAGGACACTGAATGCCGTGATGCCCCACGATCCTTTCCGTGAAATTCTGTGTCGGTCGCCAGGCCGCTTCTGTGTGTTCTGTGGCAAAATATTTCACACGACACCGCCTTTCACCACAAGAAAGCTGACAAGTTCGAAGTCGTCCAGCCCCGCGACCTCGTGGACGAGCGCCGACGTGCCGCCGGGCGTGAAGAGGCTGTCGATGTCGCTCTCCTCCTTCGTCTGCACAATGGACGCGACCGCCTTGCCAAGCAGGGCCGAGATCGATTCCATCCGCCGGCCGTCATCCGTCTCGTCATTGAATGCCCGGCAAAGCGCCGCGTCCGGCGCCGTTTGTCCGCGACAGAGCAACCGCATCGTATCGAGCAGGCGCTTCGGATTCAGGCAGTCGCAGACGACCTCCCCCGCCGCATCCACATAGACCATGTAGAACGGATGAATCCGATTGCGGTCGCCCGCATTCACGCTGTCATTCACGTTCCGCAAAATGAAGATGACGCCACCTGGCGCATCCGACCGTGCCGCCACGACGGCGTGGAGCCCTTTCGGGGCCTTCTCGACGTCCTTGTGGCACTTCATGTAATCGAGCAAGTCAAGCCGAAACTCGTTCAATCCAAGATCCTGAATGGAAACGCCGCTCGCCATGTCCTCAATGTCCACGACTTCCTCCTGAAGCCGCTTGAGCTGGGCGCGGCGGTATTCGAGGTCGCCCTTCTCCTCCGCGTCAATCGGGTTGCCGTCGCCCGTTGCGGCAAGGACGCTCACCTTCATGCGCGATTCGACGCGCTCCTTCAGGTTGATGTACTCGTCCAGACCCACGTCCGGCCAGAAGTTCACGAGCTGGATGCGCTCGTTCGCGCTGCCGATGCGGTCCACGCGCCCGAATCGCTGGATGATCCGCACGGGATTCCAGTGGATGTCATAGTTCACCACGTAGTCGCAGTCCTGGAGGTTCTGTCCTTCCGAAATGCAGTCCGTGGCGATCAGAACGTCAATCTCGTCCGTGCGCCCCGGCAAGAGGACGTCCCGTCCCTTCGAGCGCGGCGAAAAGCACGTAAGAATCGTGTTCAGGTCGGAGTGAAGGCGCGGCAGGGTCGTCTTGCCGTCGATCGTGCCCGTCACTTCCGCCGTTTCGAGTCCGAGCCGCGCCTTCGCCGCCGTGGCAATGTGGTCGTAGAGGTAGTCAGCCGTGTCGGAGAAGGCCGTGAAGATGAGGACCTTTCGGTTGCCGGGGTTGACCGGATGCGCCACCTTCTCCCGAATCAGGGCAAGGAGAGCCTGGAGTTTAGTGTCGTGTTCAGCCGTGACGTGCGCCATGAGGGCGGACAGTTCGGCCAGACGCGCCGCGTCCGCCTCCAGCAGCTTCAGCCACGACCGCCAGTCCATGTCGGCGAGGTCGATGCGCACCTTGCACCCGACGGCAAATGCGTCCGTGTTCTGGTCGTCCGCATCGAGATCCGCCGCGTTTGGCGCAAGCTCCGTCAGCTCCAGCGTCCGCGATCCGCCCGCATAGGCGTGGATTGTCCGCACGGCTTCGCCAATCTGCGACCGCACACGGTCGAGCGTGAGACGAAAGGCCGGGACGGAACTCTCCAATCGCTTGAGGAGATTGACGCCCATCAGGCGACGGATGCCCGCCTCTCGTCCGCGCTGCGTGAGATTGGCCCGCGATCCGTCCTTCGCCGGCGACTGATACTTCGCCAGTCGCGAGGGATGGATGAATTCGGACGGCGTGTAGATTGCCAGGTTGAGTTCCATCAGCCGACGGTAGATGTCGTCGTAGTTCGGCACGTCCGCCGCGTCCGTCAGAGGCGGACGCAAGGAGATGGGCGGCAGGCGTGTCGGAAACTTGCCGATGCCGGTCGTGTCGTAGTACTTCTCGATCTGCTTGCGCGAACGGGCGATTGTCACGCTGTCGAGCAGGGTGAAGAAATCCAGGTCGAGCGTCTTCAGGAGCGCTTCCGTCGTCCGGCTCTCGGCCGGCAGCCTCTCCCAGACGTTGAAGGCCCTCTGCGTCGAGCGGAAGATTTCATTGACCCCCTTTGCGGTTCCCAATTTCGAGTTGATCTGCCGCTCATCCCCTTCGTAGGCGAGTTCGAGCTGGTTCTTGAGGTCGGCGAATCGGTTGTTGACGGGCGTCGCGGAGAGCATCAGCACCTTCGTCTTCACGCCCATGCGGATGACGCGGTTCATCAGCCGCAAGTAGCGGTTCTCCCGCGCCTCCTCGCCCGAAAGTTCGCCGCCGTTGCGGAAATTATGGCTCTCGTCAATGACCACGAGGTCGTAGTTGCCCCAGTTCAGGCGGCCGAGGTCGAGTCCGTTCGATTCGCCGCGCGTGCGCGAGAGGTCGGTGTGGAAGAGGACGTCATACCGCAGGCGATCCGCCGCGAGCGGGTTGTTGACGTAGTTGCCCTTGTAGGTGTTCCAGTTCGCCGCGAGTTTCTTCGGACACAGGACGAGCGCCGTCTTGTTGCGGCTCTCGTAGTACTTGACGACCGCGAGCGCCGTCAGCGTCTTTCCGAGACCAACGCTGTCGGCGAGGATGCAGCCATTGAACTTCTCCAGCTTGCCGATGATGGCCAAAACGGCGTCGCGCTGAAAGTTGTAGAGCATCTTCCAGACGCGGCTCTCCTTGAAGCCCGTCGCCTCGTTCGGCAGGTCGTCCGACGAGACGTCCTCAAGGAACTCGTGAAAGACGTTGTAGAGCGTGAAGAAGTAGATGAAGTCGGGTGCATTCTCGCGATAGGCGGCGGAAAGGCTGGCGATGACGGTCTCCGTCACGTCCTTGAGCCGCGCCTTGTCCGCCCAGATCTGGTCGAAGAGCCGCAGGTAATGGCCCGAATTTTCACGGCTGTCCGTCTTCTGGACGAAGTAGTAGGCGTTGTCGCCGCGTGCGCAGCCAAGATCGACCGTCGTGAACCCATTGAGCGGCGCATAGGTCGTCTCGTCGACGTTCAGGAACCCCATCATCCGATCGCCCGTCGCATTCGACTTGAACGTCGCCTTGCGGCGCAGCCAGTCGGCGCACTCCTTCGCAATCGCCCGCTGGGTCAATTCATTGCGCAGTCGGACTTCGAATTCCGTGCCGCAGATGCCGCGTTCACGCGCAAGGCGCGGAATGTAGAATTCGCGGGCGGTCTTCGGCATCTCCTCCGGGACGAACGTCGGCGACGTGAAGATGAAGCGCAGCTCGTCGATTTGCGCGAGTTCGCGACGAAGTTCGCGATAGGCATAGATCGAAAAGCACGCCGCCGCAATGGAGAGCCGGCTCCCCTTGCGAAGGCTTCGCGCCAGGTCTTCCCCGACGCGCGTCTGCACGTTGTCGATGATCTGCACGGCGGTCTGCAGATGCCCCTTTCGTCTGCCGCGCCCCGCCTCACGTTCCCCGCGCAGGGAACCGGGACGCCTCGTTCCGCACGCGGGTCGAGGCGACGCCCATCACCGAAAAAAATAGCGCGTGCCTCGTTCAAGATATCTCGAGTGAGGCACTGGTAAGCCCGTTCGGGAAATATCAAAGAACGGGCACGCAGAGCAGGCACACTGAAAGAGGGCGCAAAGCGTCCCCTGTGTGCAGGCCTGCGCAGCCACATTCTTCGCTTCCCGAACGAAAATTACCAGTTTCCACTCGAAGCAAAAAATGCGCTTGCGCACATTTGATGGTGGCGGCGAAACTCCGTGAAGGCGCGTCGCCGCCGATATCAAAGATCATGTCCGCGATTCATTGTCGCAGACGGGCAGTATTATAGCACAATTCTCACATTCACCATTAGTCCTTCCACCTATCGGCATCCTCATCCGGACTCTTGTCGTCGTCAAAGATGCTGTTAAGGCCCAAGAGTCCTCCAATCACGGCCCCCTTCATGCCTTTCATCGCGGCCGCCCTGCCTCCGAACATCCACGAGTACGGCACCGTTGCGCCTCCGCTCAACGCACCGCCCCACCAATGAAGGTCCGAAGGCTCGTCATCTTTCCGATCTTTATCACCGATCATTTTCGCTCTCCTTTCGGCGACAGCCATCCCGGCCATCGACTCAACGAACGCCGTCATTATACCACAAATGAAGACCATGGGGGAACGCGGCGGTTTCATCGAAACCGCCCTGCCAGGCCTCGAAACCTCACGCCCCTTCCGTGTCTTTCTGTGTCGGCCGTCAGGCCGTTTCCGTGTGTTCTGTGGTAAAAATCCTCCCCGGCCGTACGGAGGGATTTTGCCACTGAACACACGGAAGCCAACTTCGCGGGACACTGAAACACACTGAATTCCATGCCTTTCCGTGTCGGGTGCGGCCCGCTTCTACATGCTCAATGGTAAATTCCGCACGTGAATTGCAAGCGAAATGGCTCTCCTCGCCGAAGATTCCAGCGATGCACTTCGGCAGCGTCCTGAACTGTCTCATTCTCTCTCCTTTTCCCGTGGGCGTCCTGCGCTCCGCCCCGCGCGTCCCCGCCGCCGGCGGCCGCCCGCTCCGCCACTCTCGCGGCGGCGCCGAACTCGGCGGCGGTGAGGCCGCCGGGCGACGGGCGGTGGCCCTTCCTTCTCTCCTTCGCCTTTCCCGGCCTGTCCTTCTTCCTTTTCGCCTCCTGCCTCCAGCCCCCTTTTGGGTCTGTCCGCAGCGGTCCAGTATATGATGTACTTTTCCGGGCAGAAATCGTTGGACTGATTGGCATGAAAACTGATAGAATGGGGGACGTTGACTATAAAGAAGAAGAGGTCCAGACGATGAAGTTTCCAGCAATCTGCGCAATGCTCGTCCCCGCGATGCTGTCCGCCGCGTCCGTCGACGCGGACGCCGTCCGCGCCGCAAGGGAGCAGTTCGCACTGTTCAAGCCCGCCGCCGCCAGACGGGCGATGGCCGACCTGAAGTCGAACCCGAAGTACGACTACGCGAAGCACAACGCCGCCGTGGAGGCGCTGATCGCCTGCGAGGCCGACGTGCGCGCGGCGTTCGAGAAGGGGACTCCGGAGCAGAGGGCGGAGGCCGTGCGCCTCGTGGAGGGCTACCGCGCCGCGATGCTCGCGAACCCCGTCCTGGACTTCGACAGAATCCTCTGCGTACACCGCAAGATCAACGGCGCCCGCAATGCGTTCGGCGGTCGCGGCAGCGGCATGACCGGCCTCAACGCCGAGAACCACATGGTCGCCCCGCGCACCGGATTCGAGAACGAAATCGGCGTCCTCTCCAACCTTCGCGGCACGCCCACGTTCACTCCGCTCTACAAGCCGGCGGACAAGACGTCGATCGTGCGCGACATCGATCTGGACTTCGACGCCTCGCGCATCCTCTTCACCGGCTACAAGGGGACGAACAACCTCTTCGGCGTCTACGAGATATCCGCCGACTTCGCGAAACGGACGCCCGACATGCCGTACCAGACGCCGACGCTCGTCTCCCCTGAAGACGGCCACTACGACATCCAGTGGTGGGACGCCTGCTACCTTCCCAACAAAGACCAGGTGATCATGCTCGGCACGGCCGCCTACCAGTTCCTTCCCTGCGAGGACGGCAACATGCCGATGGCCGTCGCCTACCGCGTGGACCGCAGGACGGGCGAGGTCCGCCAGCTCACATACGAGCAGGACTCCGACTACACTCCCACCGTCACGCACGACGGCCGCGTCCTCTACACGCGCTGGGAGTATTCCGACCAGCCGCACTACTGGAGCCGCGTGCTCATGACGATGAACCCCGACGGCATCGGCCAGCTCGCCGTCTGGGGCTCCAACTCCTTCGTGCCGACCTTCTTCTACAGCGCCCGCTCGATTCCGGGCGACCCCCACAAGATCACGATGATCGGCGGCGGGCATCACGACCGCGCCGAGGTGGGCCGCTTCTTCATCGTCGACCCGACGCTCGCGCGCGCCTATCCGTTCCGCTACGACCCGCCGGACCGCGACTGGGGACCCGCGCGCCACACACTCCGCATTCCCACCAAGGTCTTCCCGAAGGAGAAGACCGGCCTTGTGCACGAGTTCACCGGCTGGGGCAAGGACGTCGAGGGCGACATGGCGGACCCCTACACGATGAACCAGTTCGCGCGCGGCAAGCCGTACTTCCTCCATCCGTATCCGCTCAACGAGAAGTACCACCTCGCCGGCGTCAAGGCCGCGCCCGACGCGCTTATCGGCCTCTATCTCGTAGACGTGTTCGACAACGTCGTGCGCATCGCCGAGACTCCGGACGGCCTCTACGCCGAGGCCATTCCGTTCCAGGCGCGGAAGCGTCCGCCGGTCATCCCCGACCGCAGCGACCTCTCCAAGACGACCTGCTCCGTCCACATCGCGGACATCTACAACGGCCCCGGCCTTGCCAGCATTCCGCGCGGCACGGTGAAGAAGCTGCGTCTCTTCAGCTACCACTACAACTACCACAAGACGGGCGGTCACTCCTCCACTGGCTGGATCGCGGGCCCCAACGGCAAGCGCACCTATCAGGACCGCGTGGAGTCGAGCTGGGACGTCAAGCGCCCGCTCGGCACGGTCGACATCGAGAAGGACGGCAGCTGCTGTTTTGAAATGCCTTGCAACGTGCCGGTCTCCCTCCAGCCGCTCGACGAGAAGGGGCAGGCCGTCCAGTTGATGCGTTCCTGGATCGTCGGAATGCCGGGCGAGCGCGTCTCCTGCACCGGCTGCCACGAGGACAACCGCTCGTCCGTCCACACTAAGCGCACAATCGCCGACGAGAAGTACTTCAAGGGGCAGATCCAGCAGATCAAACCGCTCGACGCCGACGGCGTCCGCCCATGGGGCTTCGCCGCGGAGCTCTACCCGCTCGTCCAGAAACGCTGCCTCTCCTGCCACGGCGACCCCGCGAAGGCCCCCGTCGCGAAGTTCGACCAGGGCGGCGCGGAGGAGGTCAAGGTCGACCGCTTCGTCACGCACAAACTCTCCGGCCGCCGCCTCTCCATGGAGACGCCTGAGGCCGCATACCGCATGCTCCATCCGTACATCCACCGCCCCGGCCCCGAATCCGAGGAGACGATGCTGCCGCAGATGGACTACCACGCCTCCACCAGCCCGCTCGTGCAGATGCTCCGCAAGGGACACAAGGGCGTGGAGCTCGCCGACGCGGAGTTCCTCAAAATCTACGAGTGGATCGACCTCAACTGCCCGTACATCGGCAAGTGGAATCCGCCCGCGTTCAAGGGCGACAACTTCATGCGCGGCGACCAGAACGACCAGGTGGCGCGCCGCCTCGAGCTCCAGAAGAAGTACGCCCGCGTCCCGGACAGCCCGGAGGCGGAGTTCGACCGCCACTACGCGACCGTGACCGGCCGCGCCGTCACGGCCGTCGCACCAAAGCCCGCCGCGAAGCCGCCGGCAGCCCCGAAGCTCGCCGGCTGGCCGATGAACGTTCTCCAGAGCGCGGACGCGCAGCTGGGCGCCATCCACGAGATCGCGCCCGTGACGACGAAGACGCTCGTCCTCGGAAACGGGCAGTCCCTCACGTTCCGCCGCATCCCGGCCGGCCAGTTCGTGATGGGCAGCGCGACGGGCTATCCCGACGAATGGCCGCAGGCCGTCGTGAAGATCGCAAGGCCCTTCTGGATGTCCGAAATGGAAATCCAGAACCAGCAGTACAACGTCTTCGACCCGGAGCACGACTCCCGCTACCAGGACGAGTTCGGCAAGGACCACGTGTTCCCCGGACACGTCGGCAACCACCGCCGCATGCCGGTCGTGCGCGTGTCGTGGAACCGCGCCCGCGCGTTCTGCGAATGGCTCTCGAAGAAGTGCGGCGTGAAGGCCGACCTTCCGACCGAGGCGCAGTGGGAGTGGGCCGCCCGCTCCGGTACGGACACGCCGTTCCCCTGGGGCGGCCTCGACGACGACTTCTCGAAGTTCGCCAACCTCGCCGACCGCGACACCCGCTTCCAGGTCGTCGGCTTCGACGGCGGTGGCAACATCCGCAGGCGCCATCCCTTCCGCATCGACCAGAACTATCCGCTTCACGACGAGCGCTTCGTCGACGACTGGTTCAACCTCAACTTCGTCGGACGCGCCAACTGCAACCGCTGGGGGCTCTACGACATGCACGGCAACGCCGCGGAATGGACGCGCTCCGACTACGCGCCGTATCCGTACGTGGACGGCGACGGGCGCAACGGCTGCAATCCGCAGACGAAGAAGGTCGCGCGCGGCGGCTCGTACGCATCCCGCCCGCGCGACGCGACGAGCTCCTTCCGCCTTCCCTACGAGACGTGGCAGGCCGTCTACGACGTCGGCTTCCGCGTCGTGCTGGAGGCGGACGAGGCCGAGTGACTTCGTCCTCCGGCATTTCACCTTAACGCGAACAAACTGGAGAAATAGGACAATGGGCAAACCCCTCAACATAGTCGTCTGCGGATCTCTTGTTCCCGATCCGCTGCAGACGCTGGAGCCCGTGCAGACGCCGCAGGGCCCCGGACTCAAGAACGAGCAGATGCTTCCAAGCGTGCTTGACCCATGGGCGGCCTGCGCCCTCTACGAGGCCGGCGCGCTGGCGAAGACGCGCCCCGGCTCCTCGGTCACGCTCGTCGCCGTAGGCCCCAAGGCGAAGCTCCAGCAGCTGATGATGACCGTCGCGCAGAAGCTTCCCTTCCAGCTCGTCGCCGTGAACGCGCCCGCCGGCGGCTTCACCGACGCGAAGCAGACGGCCGCGGCGCTCGCCAACGCGATCAAGTCCCTTCCGCAGCAGCCGGACCTTCTCTTCGGCGGATGCGCCAGCGCGTCCCGCGACGCGGGCGTCACGCTGCAGTTCGTCGCCGAGGCCCTGGGCGTCTCCGAGTTCTTCATGGCGGTGGACGAACTCAAGGTCGCGGACGACGATTCCGTCTCCGTCCTCGAGCGCATCGAGGGCGGACGCTATCTCTCCTCCACGTGCGCCGGCTTCCCGGTCGCCGTCGGCTGGGCGACGGGCAGCCTCCCCGAACCGCCGAACAACCCGCAGATCGGAATGATGAACATGCGCGGCGTGATGCCGGCTCTCATGAAGGCGGTTGCGGCCGACGTCGGCGTCGGCGGCATCGCCTACGAGACGGCCGAAGTGCCGTCGGCGAAGCGCGACACCGTCGTGAAGAAGGACATGGCGGTCGACGACGTCGCGCGCGAAATCGTGGAATGGATCCGTTCGTAGGAAGGGGATTTTCAAGATGACAGTGAAAGCGTTTTCAATTTCCGGGAACGGGATGTTCGCGCAGGACGTGCCGCTCTTCGCCGAGGCGATAAAGTCCGCCGGCGCGGACCTCGTGCTCGTTCCGGGCACTTCCCGCGTCAGGCGCTCCATGCCGGCGGCGGCGTTCCGCGCCGGCGCGGAGGTGGACACGAACGTCGTGGACGTCGCAGTCGACGGCGACAAGGCGACGGTCCGGCGCTGGGCGTACCGCCAGCGCATCCTCACGGCGTTCAGCCGCGCGGCGCGTCCGTGGGTCGTCGTGACCGACCCCTCGCTCTTCCCCGAGATCTGCGCGAAGCTCTCCGTCGTGCCGGAGGAGATCGCCGCCGCGCCGAGCGCTCCCACGCGCACGACGGTCAACGGCGAGGTCGCGGCCGGCGCCGGAGGAGAGTCCACAATCCGCCCGGACGCGAAGCTCCTCTTCGTTGCCGGCGCCGGATGGACAAAGAAGCAGGCGGACGGCGCCGCGCATCTCGACGAGGCGGCTGGCACGATCACCGGCTTCATCGCGAAGAGCGGCGCGTCGCTCGGCTCATCGAAGTCGCTCGTCGACATGCCGGAGGCCGCCAAGGCGTTTTCCTTCATGAGCCACATGAACCAGGTGGGGCAGACCGGATCGACGCCACGCCACCAGAAGGGTCTTGCCACCTGCTGCCACGGCGAGGAGCCGCACGTCGTCGGCTGGCGCTTCATCGCCGAGCGCCGCGCAGTCAACCTGGACGCGAACTGCGGCTGGGCGCAGGGCAAGGCGGACGTCCTCTACGTCGCCGATGCGTTCGCGGTGATGGCGAAGGTCAACGAGCTCATGGGCTGAAAGGCGGACGATGACGGCGGACGTAAGGCGATTCCTCTCCACCGACAGCGGGCCTTTCGCGCAGTTCGTCAAGTACGGCGCGATCGGCGTCATGTCAACGCTGGTGCAGATGGCGGTCTTCTACGCCATGGCGGCGACGTGCCTCAAGTGCCTCGCGCCGGGCGACTGGGCGGTGCGCCTCCTGCGCCTGCCGTCCGTGGAGATTGCCGACGCCCTGCGTTCGGTGCGCTTCGCGGTCGACACGGCGGTCGGCTTCGCGCTTGCGAACGTCTTCTGCTGGCTGATGAACCGCGCGTTCGTCTTCAAGCCCGGCCGCTACGCCTGGTACAAGGAGTTCGCGCTCTTCTTCGGCGTGGCGGCGCTCGCGATGGGAATCGCCACGGCGGTCTCGTGGGCGCTGATCCACGCGGCGGGGCTGATGACGACGCTGGCCGTCTTCATTGAAATCGCCGTCTCGTTCCTGCTCAATTTCTTCATACGCAAGTACTTCATATTCAAAGGATGAACGACATGAAAAAGATCATGACGACTTTGGCCTGCGCGGTTCTCGCGTCGGGCGTCTGCCTGGCCGAGGAGGCCGCTCCGCAGAACAAGGACGCCGCGGCGCCCGCGGCCCCGGCCGCGAAAGCCGCTCCGGCGGCTGAAGACGCGGCGCGTCCCGCTCGCCCCGGCCGCCCGAACCGCGCCATGCGCCGCGCGCCCCGCCGCGGGGCTGCGGTGAGGCCGTTCGGAACGCTTTCCAACGGCGCGAAGACGAAGCTCTACCGTCTGCAGGGCGCGGGCGGGCTCGTTCTCGACGTCACCGACTACGGCGGGCGTCTCGTCCGCTGCTATGCCCCCGACAGGTTCGGCAACCTGGCGGACGTCACGCTCGGCTGGAACACCGCCGCCGAATACGAGAAGAACGGCTTTTCGATGGGCACTCTCATCGGACGCTTCGGCAACCGCATCGCCGACGGCAAGTTCACGCTCGACGGCAAGGAATACCAGCTGCCCGTCAACGAGGACAAGGGCAAGCGCCACTGTAACCTGCACGGCGGCCCCGACGGATGGGACACGAAGGTCTGGTCCGCCCGCCGCCTCCACAACGGCCCCGTCCAGGGCCTTGAACTGACGTACGTCTCCGAGGACGGCGAAATGGGCTTCCCCGGCAAGGTGACGTGCAAGGTGACGTACAAGGTCCTTCCGAACAACGTCTGGACCGTCGACTACGAGGCGACGACCGACAAGCCCACCGTCCTGAACCTGACGCACCACTCCTACTGGAATCTCGCCGGCGAATCGAGCGGCAACGTGCTGAACCAGGAACTGCAGATCTTCGCGGACGAGTATTCCCAGACGACCGAGGGACTGATTCCCACGAAGAACGCCCCTGTCAAGGGCACGGGCTTCGACTTCACGGAAATGCGCGCGATCGGTGCGAAGGCCGACCTGATGAAGGCGGACAAGGCGCTGGCCCCGATGGACAACTGGTACGACCACAACTTCGTCCTGCGCGGCAAGGCGGGCGAACTCAAGCAGGCCTGCAAAATGCGCGACCCCGTCTCCGGCCGCACTCTTGAAATCTGGACGACCGAGCCGGGAATGCAGATGTACGGAGCCCAGAACATGACGTCCGACCTACCCGCCAAGGCCGCCGGTAGGAATCTCTGCCAGTTCGCGGGCGTCGCCCTCGAGACCCAGCACTTCCCAGATTCGCCGAACCGTCCGGACTTCCCGTCCACGGTGCTGCGCCCGGGCGAGACCTTCAAGTCGCACACCGAATACCGCTTCGGCGCGGGCGAGTGAAGCCATGCACGTCGTCGTCTGCATCAAGCAGGTCCCGGACACGACGAACGTCCGGATAGACCCGAAGACGAACACCCTCATGCGCGAGGGCGTGGAGTCGATTGTCAACCCGTTCGACGAATACGCCCTCGAGCTGGCGCTGTCCCTCAAGGACTCCCTCGGCGCGAAGGTGAGCGTCATATCGATGGGCCCGCCGCAGGCGACGGCCGTTCTGCGCGACGCCCTGGCGCGCGGCGCGGACGATGCGTTCCTCGTATCGTCCCGCGCGTTCGGCGGCGCGGACACCCTGGCGACGTCCTACACGCTTTCGCGCGCGATCGCGAAGGCGTGCGGCGGCGGCCGTCCCGACCTCGTCCTCTTCGGAAAGCAGGCGATCGACGGCGATACCGCGCAGGTGGGGCCGGGCGTGTCCGAATGCCTCTCCGTCCCCCTCGTGACGTACGTCAAGTCGCTCGAGGCCACCGAATCCGGCTATCGCGCCACGACGGTGATGGACGACGGCGAGTGCGTACTGGAGGGGACTTTCCCCGCCGTGATGACCGTTCTCAAGGAGGCGGCGCCGCCGCGCTTCGCGTCCCTTTCCGGCACGATTCGCGCCGCGCGGGCTGAAATAACGGTTTTGGACGAGAAGGCGATCGAGGCCGACCCTATCCGAATCGGGCTTGCCGGCTCCCCGACGAAGGTCGTGACGATTTTCCCGCCGCCCGCGAAGTCCGGCGGCGAGAAGGTGGACGCGCGCGGCGACGGCGCGGCCGGCGCCAGGGCGATTGCCGAATTCCTTGCGAAGAAAGGTCTGGTGAAGTGATGGCCGACGCTCCTGTCTTCATCGATCCAAAGCTCTGCCGCGGCTGCGGCAAGTGCGTGAAGGGCTGTGGATTCGGTGCGCTCGCGATGGTGGACGCGCCGAATGCGAACAAGGTCGGAAAACTCGCCGAAGTGGATGCCGCCGCGTGCAAGGCGTGCGGCGCCTGCGTGGCGGCGTGTCCGTTCAAGGCGATCTCCGAAACGAAGCGCAAGGTCTACGGCACCGACGGCATCGAGCGCTATCGCGACGTCTGGGTCTTCGCCGAGCAGCGTCGCGGCGAAATCGCCGACGTCGCGTACGAACTCCTTGCGAAGGGACTTGAACTCAAGGCGCAGCGCGGCGACGGCGCGCGGCTCTGCGCGGTCCTTCTGGGGCATGGGCTGACGGACGCGATGAAGGCGTCGCTCGTCGCCTCCGGCGCGGACGTCGTCTACGCCGTGGACGACCCGGCCCTTGCCGAATACGAGGCGAACGTCTACGTCGACGCGTTGAGCCAGCTCATCGAAAAGCATCGGCCGGAAGTCGTGCTCGCCGGCGCCACGGCCGTCGGTCGCGCTTTCTTCGCGCGCGTCGCGGTGCGCGTGCGCACGGGCCTGACCGCGGACTGCACGATGTTGAAGGTCGAGTCGACGAAGAACAGGGACACCGGCGCGATGCAGATGCTGCTGCACCAGACGCGCCCGGCCTTCGGCGGCAACATCATGGCGACGATCATGACGCCGAACCACCGCCCCCAGATGGCCACCGTGCGTCCAAAGGTCTTCAAGAAGGCCGCGCCGGATTCAACGCGGACCGGTCAGACGCTAGTCGAGGCGCTGAAGCTCATCGCGCCCCAGACGAAGATTGTCGAGACTAGGCGCGACGCGGACGCGATCGACGTCTCCGCCTACGACGTGCTCGTCGCCGGCGGCCGCGGCATGAAGAAGGGCGAGAACTTCAAGATGCTCTTCCGCCTTGCCGAACTTCTCGGCGGCGAGGTGGCGTGTTCGCGCGCCTGCGTGGACATGGGGTGGTGCCCCGTGTCGCGCCAGGTGGGGCAGACCGGCAAGACCGTCGCGCCGAGGCTGTACCTCTGCTTCGGAATCTCCGGGGCGATCCAGCATCTTGAGGGAATACGCGGCGCGGATGTCGTGGTGGCGGTGAACAGCGACCCGAACGCGCCGATATTCGGCGTCGCCGACCTTGGAATCGTGGGCGACCTCTTCGAGATTCTTCCGGCGCTGATCAAGGAGCTTGAGAAATGATTGAAACCGACGTGCTGATAGTGGGCGCGGGCCCGGCGGGGCTTGCGGCGGCGATAAGGCTCCGGCGCGGGAATCCGAAACTCCGCGTCGTCGTCCTGGAGAAGGGACGCGCCGTCGGGGCGCACGTCCTCTCCGGGGCGATTGTCGATCCGTCCGGATTCGCGGGCTTTCTGACAGATGACGAAATCGCGAAGATCCCATGCGAGGCGAAGGTCGTCAAGGAGTCGTTCAGGCTTCTCTTCACCGAGGGGCGTTCCATGAAGATTCCGTGGGTTCCGCCGATGATGAGTTCGAAGGGATATCCGGTGATGTCCGTCTCGAAGCTGGCGGCGTACCTTTCCGGGATTGCCCAAAAAGCTGGCGCGGAGGTGTATACGGGCTTCGCCGTGACGTCGCTCGTCGAGGAGAACGGGCGAATCGTCGGGGCGCGGACGGGCGAGAAGGGGCTTGGCAGGGACGGAACGCCGAAGTCGAACCATCTGCCGTCGGAGGAGATTCGCGCGAAGACGGTCGTTTTGGCCGAGGGCGGATGCGGGATTCTCACGGGGCGGCTGATCGCCGAGAGGAAACTGCAGGGGGCGCGTCCGCAGACGTACGCTCTTGGAATCAAGGAACTGATCGAGGTCCCGGCGGGGACGCAGACCGCGGGCGAGACGATGCACACGTTCGGATGGCCGGCGGACGTCTCCACCTACGGCGGCGGCTTCGTCTACCACGTCTCCGAGACGCAGGTGATGGTGGGCTACGCCTACGCGCTCGACTACCGCCGCGCGGAGATCGACCCGTTCCGCCTTTTCCGCCGCTTCAAGGCGTCCGCCGCAGTGTCCGCGCACGTCGGGGACGGGAAGTCCGTCGCGTACGGCGCGAAGGTGATACCGGAGGGCGGATTCTATTCCGTCCCGAAACCGTTCGCGCCGGGATGCCTGATTGTCGGCGATGGCGCGGGGCTTCTGGACTCCCTGCGGATCAAGGGCGTGCACATAGCGCTCCAGAGCGGCGTCGCGGCTGCGGAGGCGATTCTCTTCGGCGGCGAGGACGTGGGCGGACGCTATATGAAGCTCCTTTCCGAGACATCGGGGTGGAAGGAGATGAAGCGGGTGCGCAACGTCAGGGCGTCGTTCGCCTACGGACTTCCGGCCGGCGTCTGTGCGGCCGCGCTTGCGTGGGCGACGAAGGGCGCCGTGCCGTGGTTCCGCGTCCCGGGGTGCGAGGAACCGGACGCGGAGGCGATGCTTCCGCTCGACAGGGCGATGCTCGATCGCGAGGCGGCGGCGGACGTCGAGGTCTCGCCCGTGCAACCCGACAGGCTCACGGACGTCTTCATGAGCGGCGCCCGCCATGAGGAAGACCAGCCGTGTCATCTGAAACTGCGCGACCCGGCGCGCTGCGGGAGCTGCGAGGCGGAGTTCGGCTCGCCGTGCACCCGCTTCTGCCCCGCGGAGGTCTACCGCCGCGACGAGGGACGCCTTCAGATTGATTTCTCGAACTGTCTTCACTGCAAGACTTGCCAAATCAAGTGTCCTTGTGATAACATAGAATGGACATTCCCGCAGGGTGGGGACGGTCCCCGCTATACCCGCATGTAGAAGAAGGAAGAAAATGATGGAGCTAAACCGTCGCAATTTCGTCAAGGGCGCCGCAGTGGCGTCAGCCTTTCTGCCGCGCTTCAGCATTCTGCACGCGGAGGATGCGACAATCGGGCCGAAGGACGACACGATCAACGTGGGACTTATCGGGTTCGGTGCGGAGGCGCGCGTGCTCAGCGCGTCGCTCGTGCGCATCCCCGGCGTCCGCATCCGTTGCGTCTGCGACATCTGGAAGTTCCAGCAGCAGCAGGCGAAGCAGTTCTTCAAGTCGTACGGACACGATGTCACGACGTACGAGAACTACAAGGACATGCTGGACAAGGAGGACAAGAACGTCGACGCGGTGGTAATCGCGACTCCCGACTGGATGCACTGCGAGCACACGTGCTACTGCCTCCGCAAGGGCAAGCACGTCTACTGCGAGAAGGAAATGTCCAACAAGCTCGAGCAGGCGGCTGAAATGTGCCGCGTCCAGCGGGAAACGGGCAAACTGCTGCAGATCGGACACCAGCGTCGCTCGAATCCGCGCTACCGCCACTGCTTCACGAACATAGTCCCGAACATGCTCGGCCGCGTGACGACGGCCTACGCGCAGTGGAACCGCACGCTTGCGCCGTTCTTCCAGGTGAAGCGTCCGCCGAAGCAGGCGATTCTCACGAAGTACGGCTACGAGAACCCGGAGCAGTACCTCAACTGGCGCTGGTTCTACAAGTACGGCGGCGGTTCGATGGTCGACCTCGGCTCGCACCAGATCGACCTCTTCCTCTGGTGCTGGGGCGTTCCGCCGAGTTCCGTGACGGCGATTGGCGGAAAGGACGCCTTCAATCCGCCGCGCATGGCCTACGACCGCGTTATGTGCCTCTACGAATTCCAGATGCCGGACGGCACGAAGAACGAGGCGTACTACCAGGTGATTTCCTCCAACGCCCGCGGCGGCTTCTACGAGCAGTTCATGGGCGTGGACGCCTCGCTCACGATCGCGGAGATCTCCGCGCGCGGCAACACCGTCCAGCGCGAGCTCCGCTCCGGCGGCCCGACGGACGAACAGTGGCAGAAGTTCATCGACAAGGGCTGGATTCTCCCCGCCGAGGGCGACAAGGTGAAGAAGGAAGTGACGAAGGACATCGCCGTGGACACGCGCATTTCCGCGCAGGCGAACGGCAACCCCATCGGCGTGGAGATGAACAAGCCCGCGCACATGCCGCACCTTGAGAACTTCTTCGCGGCCTGCCGCCACGGCGCGGAGCTCAACTGCCCGGCCGAACTCGCCTACGAGAGCGCCGTCGCGGTCCTCAAGGCGAACGTCTCTGCGGACACGCACCAGACGTACTATTTCAAGAAGGACGAGTTCAAGGTCCCGCCGCGTCCGACGGCCAAGGCCTGACGGCGCAGGACGGGAATCTCTCCGCAAACAAGGAGGTGGACATGGACGAAGACACCACGAAGGCTGAAGTTGAGATCGACAAGACCGAAGTCGACGTCGCCGAAGGCGATTCCGAGCCGACTACGGAAATACGCGACACGGACATCGTCTTCGACTGTCCGCACTGCGGGCACAATCTGGCGATTGACTACCGCGGCGCGGGCCTGATGATCGACTGCGTGAACTGCGGACAGTCCGTCCTGGTCCCCATCCCCTCCGGGATGCAGATCGACGACCTCGACCTCGAACCCGGCGAAATCCTCAAGCAGCTCTTCGCCACGCGCCGCAACCTGCAGAAGGCCGAGGCGCGCGCTGCGGAGCTTGAAGCCACCCTTGAAGAGACCATCGCCGGGCAGGAGGCGCTTCACGCCGCGCTTGAGACCGCCCTCCGGCAGGTGAACGCGCTTCGCGACATGGCCTCCGAGCGGGCTTCGCTCCACGTGCGCACGGACGAACTCCTCTCCAAGATGGCCTCCGAATTGTCCGCCGCCGCCAGTTCTGCCGCCGCCGCCGGCGATGCGGAAGAAACCGCCGGCGACGACGGCGACGCGGCGGCCGATTCCGAAACGGCCTCCTGATGAGCGAACGGCAGCTGCATTCACTGATAGTCAACGGTCTCACGTTTTCACGTGTGCCGTTGATTTTCGCGTTCATGCTGTGCGCTGTGTGCGGACACTATGTGGACGGCGTTGCCTGGCGTCTCGCCGCCATCGCGTTCATGGCGGCCGCGGGCTTTTCCGACCTCTTCGATGGTCGCCTCGCGCGCAGCTGGCGTGTAGTCTCGACGTTCGGAAAGCTTGCCGATCCGCTCATGGACAAGGTGTTCTTCATCGTCACCTTCCCGACGCTCCTATGGCTGATCGGCGTCCAGGGCGAGAACGCCGTCCACCATGTCGCCATGCTCGTCTTCACCGTCCTGTACATTCTCCGCGACCAGTGGGTGACGTTTCTCCGGGCAGTCGCCTCCTCGTACCATGCGGACGTCAGCGCCATGTGGCTTGGCAAGGTTCGCACCGCACTCTCGTTCCCTGCGGCGGGAATGTTCTACATCTATCTTTCATTCCATGCCATGATGCCGTCTGCGTGGGATGCGGCGTTCCTCTGGGTCGTCTACGGGCTTGAGGCGTTTCTCATCGGACTCAACGTCTATTCCTGCGCCGTCTACACGAAGGTCTACTGGCCCTACTTGAAGTGTGCCATCGCCTGCGATTCCGAAAAGGAATGACGGCGTTCTTGCCTTGTGCGGCCGGCGAAGTTTCCGTCATGGGCGTCGGAAACTTTTGTTTTTTGCATAGTTTCTGACGTGCAAGTCGGAAACTGTTGACCGGTTTCGGCTTGAGCGGTATAATGTGCCGCAAAATGGAGACCGCATTCAATGACCGATCTTGTAAACAGGCCTGAATATCTTGACCAGCTCGTCCAGCACAGGGATGTGGATCTGGTGAAGATTGTAACCGGCATTCGCAGATGCGGAAAGTCGTCGCTGCTGGACTTGTTTCACCGCCGTCTTTCAGACGATGGCGTGGAGGATTCCAGGATAGTTCACATGAATCTTGAATCCCTGCGCTATCGCGACCTTTACGACTATCGGGCGTTCTACGATTATGTTGCCGGGCGCATTTCGAATGCGGGGAAGACGTATCTGATATTCGACGAACTGCAGTCCGTCGAACACTGGGAAAAGGCTATTGAGTCGTTTCGGATAGACTTTGACGTGGACATATACGTCACCGGGTCGAATGCGTATCTCCTTTCCACGGATTTTTCAACGCTTCTTTCCGGAAGATACGTGGAGATCCGGATGCTCCCGCTCTCGTTCAAGGAGTTCCTGTCGTTCTATTCGTTCCCCGCGTCAGCGTCAATGGACGAGAAGTTCAAAAGATATCTGCAGTTCGGCGGAATGCCCATCTTGAGGGAATACCATTTCAACGAGGCGAGGAGCAACCAGGCGCTGGAGGGAATCTACTCCACGGTCGTTCTGCGCGACATTCTTCAACGCAACAGACAGACAGACCAGGGGCTGCTTCACAAGATAATGCTGTTTCTGTGTGGCAACATCGGCAGCATCACTTCGCCAAACAACATCGGCAACGTGCTCTTCAATGAAGGCGACATCCAGCCGGCAAAGTGCAGGAGCGTCGCGGGACGGACTGTGGAGAGGTACGTCTCGATGCTTCGCAGCGCGTTCATCTTCTATTCGGTCGGAAGATACGACGTAAAGGGCAGGCAGCTTCTGAAGACGCTGTACAAGAACTACGTCATCGACATTGGCTTCCGCAACATGCTGCTTGGCTATCGCGACGTAGACCGAGGGCACATTCTTGAGAACATTGTCTTTCTTGAACTGATTCGTCGCGACTATCGGGTGTCCGTCGGCAAGGTCGGGGAAATGGAAGTGGACTTTGTCGCGGAAAAGCCAGACGACAAACTGTACGTCCAGGTGACTGAAAGCATGCTCTCGCCCGAAACGAGGGAGAGGGAATTGAGGCCTTTGCGCAAAATACCCGACAACTACGAGAAAATCGTCCTGTCGATGGACAGGGACTATGTCAGTTCATACGACGGCATCAGGCATCTGAACCTAATCGACTGGCTGCTGTCCTGAAAACACGCGCGTTCGCGCCGCCCGGACTGTTTTAGGCGGTCCTATTTCCCCTCGTAGGGGCGGACGCGGAGGCGGACGCCGAGGCGTTCGCATATCCGGCGGCAGCGTTCCTGCTTTTCGGGCGACGTCACAGGCTCGCCCACGACAGTCATTGCGACGTCGGGGACGTGCCGGCTGACTTCTTCTGCGAACTTCAGCATTGCCGGGTATGCCGCCGCGCCGAAAGCGGGCCGGCACAGCGCCGCGTATTCGTCAGGGTTGTCCGTGTTGAGGCTTATCGACACGGCATCCACGAGGCCGGCGAAGAGCGCGGCGGTGGGTCTGCCAGCGATAAGGTCGGAAAGGCCGTTGGTGTTCACGCGGATGCGCGTCTGCGGCCAGCGGTCCTTGACGAACTTCGCGGCGTCAAGGAGGACGTCGAGGCGCGTCGTCGGCTCGCCGTAGCCGCAGAAGACGACTTCGCGGAATTTTTCGTAGTCCCACGATGCGAGGGAGTCCTTCACCTCCTGCGCCGTCGGCTCTCGCTCAAGCCATAGCGAAGCGGAGCCGAAGACGCCGTCGGCGTTGTTGCGGAGGCAGAAGGTGCAGTCGCAGGGGCAGCGGTTCGTGAGGTTCACGTAGACCGCGTTCTTGGCCTGGTACGTTATTGTCATCGCATCAGGCCTTTGGCCAGAAGACATCGGTGTACTTGGACGGAATGCCGACTTCGTCCTTGTCGAAGCACTCCGCGAGGATCTTCCATCCGAGGTCCAGCGCGTCGATCAGGTCGATGTTCACGGAGAGGTCCATCATCTTGCGCTCGAACATGTCGCCGTACTTCAGCAGCTTCAGGTCCCATGCGCTCATGCGGAAGCCCATGGACTGCTTCTCCACCGTCTCCTTGTAGGATGCGTAGAGCTTGATCATCGCGTCCATGATCGTCCGATGGTCGTATCGCGTCGTGTTGTGTGCGCGGTACCATTCCTTCTCCTGTACGGCCGCGCCGTCCTTTTCGGCGCCGGCCAGCACCCTGCCCTGCTGTGTCGAGCGCGACTTGTTCAGGTCGACCGTCGCGTCCACACCCTTGTTTACCTGCTGCTTCAGGCGGGAGAGCGAGCCGAAGGGCTCGATGCGTCCGTTGCGGAGGTAGAACTGGCCTTCGGTTATGTAGCCGGTGTTGTCGGGGACGGGATGCGTGACGTCGTCGCCCGGCATTGTGGTGACGGCGAGGACGGTTATGGAGCCGGCGCCGTCGAAGTCGACGGCTTTTTCGTAGCGGGCGGCGAGCTGGGAGTAGAGGTCGCCGGGGTAGCCGCGGTTGGAGGGGATCTGCTCCATCGTGATGGCGATTTCCTTGAGCGCGTCGGCGAAGGACGTCATGTCGGTGAGGAGCACGAGGACGTCCTTGCCCTGGAGGGCGAACTTTTCGGCGACGGCCAGGGCGGCGTCCGGGACGAGCATGCATTCTACGATCGGGTCCGCGGCGGTGTGGACGAACATGACCGTCTTTGAGAGGGCGCCGTTCTTGTCCAGCGTGTCGCGGAACTTCAGGTACTCGTCGTACTTGAGGCCCATGCCGCCGATGACGATCACGTCGGAGTTCGCCTGGAGGGCGATTCGCGCGAGGAGGTCGTTGTATGGTTCGCCCGCGCGCGCGAAGATGGGGAGTTTCTGGGAGACGACGAGCGAGTTGAAGAGGTCGATCATCGGGATGTTCGTGCGAACCATCCGGTTGGGCATGATGCGCCGCGCGGGGTTGACGGAGGGCTGTCCGATCGGAATCCTGTTCTCCTCGATGGCCGGTCCGCCGTCGCGCGGCTCGCCGGCGCCGGTGAACGCGCGGCCGAGGAGGGCGTCGGAGAAGGGGACTTTCATCGTCTCTCCGAGGAAACGGACGGAGGCGGACGTGTCGACGCCGCGCGCCCCTGCGAAGATCTGCAGCGTGACGTTCGGCCCGTCGAGCTTGATCACCTGCGCGAGGGACGTTCCGGCGCGGGACTGGACTTCGGCGATTTCGTTGTACCGGACGTTTTCGGCGCGGAGGGTGGCGACCGAGCCGGAGATTGCGTCGATTCTGTGGTAGACGGTGCTGTTCAACATTCTCTTCGTCCTTTCACTTTGCCGCTGCCGCGTCGATTTTCGCGTACAGAGCCTTCTGCAGTTCCGCGAATCGGTCCGTCTCCGCCTTCGTGTCGTTCCAGTCGATGAACGTCTGCTGCAGTTCCATGAAGAAGCGGCGCACCGCGTCCTTTCCCGTGAACCCGTACGCGGTGAAGAGCGCCTTTTCCACGACGGCGAACATCGTCTGCTGGCGGGCGACCGGGGTGCTGGCGTCGGAGTCGGAGAAGGCGTTCTGCTGGAGGTAGACGGCGTCCAGGAATTCGGCTTTCAGGTAGTCCGTGAAGTCCGCGAGCGACGTTCCCTCCTCTCCGACTACCTTCATCATCTGTCCGACCTCGCTGCCCTTGCGCATGAGGAGGCGGACGCGCTCGACGCGCTCCGCCGGCTTGATCACGGAGTTGTACTGGCTCCACGATTCGAGCGGGTCGATCGCCGGATAGCGCCGGGCGTCGGAGCGCGCGCGAGAGAGCCCGTGGAAGCCGCCGACGACCTTGAGCGTCGCCTGCGTGACGGGCTCGTCGAAGTTTCCGCCGGCGGGCGACACCGTCCCGCCGATCGTCACGGAGCCGATCGAGCCGTCCTTCAGCCTTACGCGCCCGGCGCGCTCGTAGAACGCGGCGATGCGAGACTCGAGGTATGCGGGGAACGCCTCCTCGCCGGGGATTTCCTCAAGGCGGCCCGACAGTTCGCGCATGGCCTGCGCCCAGCGGGACGTGGAGTCGGCCAGCACTAGGACGTTCAGACCCATCTGGCGGTAGTACTCCGCGAGCGTGACGGCGGTGTAGACGGACGCCTCACGGGAGGCGACGGGCATCGAGGACGTGTTGCAGATGATGACCGTGCGGTCCATCAGCTTGCGCCCCGTACGCGGGTCGTCGAGTTCCGGGAACTCCTTAAGCATTTCCACGACCTCGCCGGCGCGTTCGCCGCAGGCGGCGGATATGACGACGTCGATCTTCGCGTAGCGCGCGGTCGTCTGCTGCAGAACGGTCTTGCCGGCGCCGAAGGGGCCCGGGATGCAGTACGTTCCGCCGACGGCGACGGGGAAGAAAGTGTCGATCGTGCGCACGGTCGTCTCCAGCGTCTCCGTGGGGGCGAGGCGTTCGGCGAAGCACTTTATCGGCATCTTGACGGGCCAGCGCTGCATCATCTGGACCTTCACGTCCTTGCCGTCGGAGTCCGTGAGCGTGGCGATGTCGTCGACGACCGTGTAGTCGCCCCGCGGGACGACGTCCTTGACGACGTACGTCCCGCGCAGCGCGAACGGGACCATGATCTTGTGGCCGGGCATCGTCCTGTTGTCGAAGATGCCCTCCGGGACCCAGCCGAGGGCATTGCCGGCCGTCACGCGGTCGCCTGGCTTCGCCGTCGGATTCCACGTCCACTTCCTGTCGCGGGGGAGGCCGGGGAGATACATTCCGCGCTGGAGGAAGTAGCCGGCGTCCTTCGAGATCTTCTCCGCCTCCTTCGCGAGTTCGGCGAGGGGGTTTTCAAGTCCGTCATACACCTGCGCGAGAAGTCCGGGGCCGAGCTCGGCGGCGAGCAGGCTGCCGGTGAAGTCCACTTCGTCGCCGACCATGAGGTCTGTCGTCGACTCGAACACCTGCATGTCGCATCTGCCCCGTCGCACGCGCACGATCTCCGCCATGAGCCTCTTTCCGCCGAGGACCGCGTATCCGACTTCGTTCTGGGCGACGGCGCCGTCGAATGCGACGGTGATCATGTTGCCGTTGACGCCTACGATCTTTCCTTTTGCCATTTCAGACCTTCCGTATGCGTTGTGCTTGACGTTTCCGATGCGTTTTCACCGCAGTTCGATGCGGGACGCCGCAGTGAGCCTGTCCAGCGCGGCGTTGCCCGCGCCGCGCTCGATCGCCCTGCGGCGCAGGACGATGAGCAGGCGGATGGCGTACGTGAAGACGGCCCGCGTCGAAAGCGGGGCCTCGCACGGCGTCAGCTCCCCGGCGGCGTCCCAGCGGACGCGGTCGAGCAGTTCGTCGCGCCTTCCGGCGTCGCGCTCCTGGTACGCCGCGGCGACGCGGCCGTCCCAGTAGAGCGAGCGTCCAGACGCCGGCCGCAGCCACTTCGCCGCGTCCAGCCCATGCGCCTTTGCGCGTTCCGCCGCCAGCGCGTTGCGCAGCGCGGCGTCCGCGTCCCGCCACTCCGCGACGACGGCATGGTCTGCCGCCGCGCCGTCGCCGGCGTCTCCGCGTCCGCGCTCGATCGCCGCAAGGCTCTCGAGGGCCGCCGCGTCTTCCGCGCCCAGCTGTTCGCGGCACGCGGCCGTGAACGCATCCCACGTGCATGGGGCGGAGCCGTCGAACGAAAGCGACGGAAGCGATGCAATTAGATAGTCGGCTGCCATCACTTCACCAGGGCGGCGAGGTCCGGACGCAGACGGCGCGCGAGCGACTTCGCGATCGCCGCCTCCGAGTAGTCGTGCTCCACGCGGCCTCCGTCGACGCGGACGGAGAATCCCGCGCCGGTGGATTCGTCCAGGACGACTTTGATTCCGCCGCCTGCGGCCTCCTTCGCAAGTTCGGCGCGAAGGGCCTCGACCAGTTGCGCTCCGGCGGTCACCTCCGCGTCCGTGCCGGCGGCGCGAATCGCGTCCATGGCGAGCGCCGTAGCGTTCGCGCCGTCGGAAAGGGCGGCGTGGACGTCCTTCGCCAGGACGCCTTCGAGCAGTTTCGCAATCGCGGTCTTCACTTCGAGAACCGCGTCGCGCGCGGCCTGCGCGACGGTCTTGCGCGAACGCTCCTCGAACGCCGCGGCGTCCGATTCGGCCCTTGCGCGGACGGCCTCGGCCTTCGCCTCGGCTTCCCTGACGATTGCCTCCGCCCGGGCCTTCGCCTCGGCGACAATCGCGGCGGATTCGGCGTTGGCTTTTTCAACGCCGTCGTGCTGTATCTTCTCCAGAAGGTGTTGCAGTTCTTCAGCCATGGTACCTCCAAAAAAGTTGGGGCTGATTATAACGAATTCGGCGGAAGGGGTCAAGTGCGAGGCGAAACGCGCCGATAAAAAAGCAAACGCCAAACCCAACCGGATTTGGCGCACATTCGTTTCGACCTCACTTGAAATGGCGGGCTCAGGGAGAATCGAACTCCCCTCTTCGGATCGACAGTCCGAGGTCCTAACCGATGAACGATGAGCCCGTGAGGTGGTCAACGCCGCATAGTATATCACACCCGCCGGGCCTGTACAAGGGGCTGCGTGAAAAAATCTTGAAATTTTTTCGGGGGCGCTTCTACCACTGTCCGAAGGGGGTTTGATACAATATAAGCATATGTGCGACATACTGCTCGTTCTAATTACAGTGGCCGGCGGGTTGGGCGTATTCCTTTTGGGAATGAAGCACCTTTCCGACGGTCTTCAGGCCGTTGGCGGGCAGGGGCTCCGCAGGTTCATGGGGCTTGCCACCACGCATCGCCTTGCCGGCGTTGGCACCGGAATCGTCTCGACGCTGATTGTGCAGTCGTCGTCCATAATAACGGTGATGCTTGTCGGATTCGTCTCGTCCGGGATGCTGACGCTCCAGCAGGCGATCAACGTGATCATCGGCGCGAACATAGGCACGACGGGGACGGTGTGGATTGTGGCGTTCGCGCCGTCTCCGCAGATTCTCGGCCTTGTGGGGATAGCGATCGGCGGCGCGCTCTACTTCTTCATGCGCGGCGACCGTCTCCGCAACTGGGGGCTTGCCGTCCTTGGGCTTGGGCTTGTGTTCCTGGGGCTGTACTTCATGTCCGAGGGCGTGATGCCGATCCGCGAGAATCCGAACGTGTCCGGATGCTTCAAGGCGATGGACGCGACGACGTACGGCGGGATAGCGCTCGTCGCCCTGGCGGCGGCCGCGTTCACGGCGGTGATCCAGAGCTCGGCGGCGACGATCGCAATCGCGATCACGCTCGCCACGCAGGGGCTGATAACGTACGAGGTGGCGATCAGCGTCCTCTTCGGCGCCAACATAGGCACGACGATGACCGCCTGGCTGGCGGCGATCGGCGGCTCCGCCGAGGCGCGGCGCACTGCGATGGCGCACACGATGTCGAACGTCATAGGCTCGATTGTCTTCATCCCGTTCGTACCGCTGCTCGTGAAGGGCGGGTACTGCCTCTTCCCGAACCTGGACGTGGCGGAGACGGTGAAGGTAGGCGGAAAGACGATGCAGATGTTCACGCACATGGCCGCGCCCATCGCGATCACCGACACTGTGTTCTCCGTCCTGCGCGGCGTCCTTCTCTTCCCGTTCGTCAAGCGGTATGCGCGCTTCATCGCGTGGATGATTCCGCAGAAGGGCAAGGAGAAGCCGCACCTGAGCGCCCTCAAGGCTGGACCGCGTCTTTCCCCCGTGATCGCCTGCGACCAGGCGCTTCTCGAAGTGCAGTTCATGCGGGACACGGACCTGGAGCTGCTTGGCATCGTGCGCAAGGTGATAGACGGCACGGCGGAGGATTCGGACGAGGACTACATCTCGCACCGCGAGGACGTCCTCGACGACGTCCAGCGCGACGTCACGGAGTTCCTCGGCACGGTCATGGCCAAGCGCCTTCCGATCGACGTCGCCGAGCGCGCCCGCCGTCTGCTGCGCCTCACGGACGAGCTGGAATCGGTCTCCGACGAGGCTTCCACGATCGTCAAGGTGACGCGCCGTCTCCGCCGCAACGGGCAGTCCATCTCCGACGTTTCGCGGGAGGTGCTGCTTGGCGTGCACGACCGGGTGGTGGCGTTCGCAGCGGAGGTCTCGCCGTGGGTCAAGTCTCCGCGCCCTGCGATCGACGTGGAGAAGGTCCATGCGGAGTCCAGGGAGATTCACGAATTCGTCCGCGAATGCCGCCGTACGCAGCTTGGCCGCGTCGGGCAGGACGACCCCAGTTCGCCCATGCGCGTGCTGGTGGAGCTTGACGTCATAAACGCCTACGAGCGCATTCGCGCATACTACCTCAACGTCGCGGAGACGCTTGTGGGCGGGAAGTTCCGCTGATGGAGGCGACGGACGTGGACGGACGGTTCGCAACGAGGTCTGCAACACTGCGCGACGCGGAGCGCATAAGGGCGCTCATACATCTCCACATGGACGAGCTTGTCCCGCGCTCCCTCGGCAACGTGGTGGAGAACGTAGACCGGTTCCTGGTGGTCGAGCGCGGCGGCGAGATCGTCGGCTGCGCCGCCTATCAGATATGGCCGGAGCTTGGCGACCCGCTGAAGGCGGCCGTCGAGGTGCAGAGCGTCGCGGTGCGCGCCCCGTTCAGGCGCATGGGCGTCGGGCGGATGCTCGTGCAGGCGGTGATCGACCGCGTCAGGCCGTTTTCGCCGGCCGAGGTCGTCGTCCTTACCCTGACCCCCGCGTTCTTCGAGTCGCTTGGCTTCGCCGAGATACCGAAGGCCCACATCATGCACAAGCTCTACGCCGGATGCATAAACTGCACGAAGCACGCGAACCCGTTCACCTGCCCTGAAAAGGCGATGGCGCTGCGGCTCGGCGGGCGGCAGGCGCTTCATGGTGAATGATGTGGAGATGGCAGAGGTGATGACGCTTCGCCTCGCTTTGAGCGCGGCACTGATGGCGGCGTCGTTCGCCGCGCCGTTCCTCGCGCGGGCGGTGAAGGCGCGGCGCGGCTGGGAGAGGGTCCTGGTGGCGTTCGACGCCGAACGGTGCAGTCCGGAGTTCGTCGCCCGCAGCTGGGCGACGGTGGCGCAGTCGCTCGACGAGCGTCCGCGCCGGCTTCGCGCGGTCGTGGAGCCGTGCGGAGAGGTCGGGCGGAACGTCTCCATGGACTGGGAGAGGGACGGACGCATCGCAATCCGCGTCGATGGAACTTCGGTGAAGCGCATGGACTTGCGCGGGCGCTGGATTCCTGACCATCCGGTTCCGCTTCCTCTCACGCACCCCGGACACTTCCGCCGCCGCCGCCACCGGAAGCTGCGCCTCTTCTTCGCCCCGGTGGACGCCAATCGCTTCAGGGTGTCGCTTCGCCCGGATTTCCGCGCCCCGGCATGGCTCTTCGCCGTCTGTTCGGCAGTCGCCGCGACCGGTGTCGTCTTCGTCGTCCCGGAATGCCTCGCCGCCGCCGCGGGGCTTGCCCTCGGACTTGTCTGCGCTCGCGTCCGCTAGTGGTTAAGTGGTTAAGTTTGTGGCGGACGAGGACGTCCGCCCTCCCCGGGGATTAAGTGGTTATGTGCAAGTCGTACGGCGGGAAGGCGCAAACTTAACCACTTAACAACTTAACCACTTAATGGTACACTGTTGGGCATGGAAGAACACGAGCCGAAGAGAATCGCATACGGTGTCATAAACTACGCCGAGCTCGTCCGCGAATGCCACTTCGTGGACAACACCGCCTACATCCGCGCGCTCGAGCGCGTGAAGACGCCCATCTTCCTGCGCCCGAAGCGCTTCGGCAAGTCGCTCTGGTGCTCCATGCTCGGCTACTACTACGACGTCAAGGAGAAGGCGAACTTCGCGGAGCTCTTCGGCAGGACGGACATCGGACGGCGTCCCACTCCGCTCGCGAACTCGTTCCTCGTGATCAAGTTCGACTTCTCCGTCATCACCGTCGGGACGCTTGCGGAGATTGAGCGGAACTTCTTCACGCACGTGAAGGGCTGTGTCGCGAACTTCGCGGCGCACTACCGCGACCTGGCGGACTGGTCGTCCGCGCTGGCGATGACAGACGCTGCCGCGATGGTGGAGGAGGTCCGCAACGTCGTCGCCCGCAACGGTCTCCCGCCGCTGTACGCGATCGTGGACGAGTACGACAACTTCACGAACGAACTGGTGGTGTCCGGACGCGACGCGGACTACGACGCCGTGTGCGGACACGACGGCGGGGCGGTGCGCGAATCGTTCTTCAAGGCGTTCTTCAAGTCGTTCAAGGCGGGGCTCGCCGACGGCACGGTCGGGCGCACGTACTTCACGGGCGTGCTGCCCATCACGCTCGACGACCTGTCCAGCGGCTTCAACGTCGGCACGGTCGTGAGCCTCGACGCGGACAAGCTGGGCATGGTCGGGTTCACGCAGAGGCAGGTCGAGCGCTACGTGGACGAAGTGTTCGCGGACTTCGGGTTCGACCCTGCCCTGAAGCCCGCCGTCCTCTCCGACCTCAAGGCGTTCTACGACGGCTACCATTTCATGCCGGATTCCGAGCCGCTCTACAACGCGACGGTCTGCAACTGGTATCTCCACTGCCTCGCGGCCGACGGAGGCCGAATTCCCGCCCGGGCGATCGACGCGAACCTCCGCACGGACGTCGGCTGGGTCCGCCGTCTCGCCGGGGCGAACGGCAAGGTGCGCGAGCGCATCAGCGCCTACGTCCAGCGCGGGGAGGGCGAGCGCGCGAACGACGGCGACCTCGCGGCGAGGTTCGGCCGCGTGAAGTTCTTCTCGAAGGAGTTCTTCCCCTACGCGCTCTACTACCTTGGGCTTCTCACGTTCGAGAACCGCTTCCGCCTGCAGATTCCCAACCTCACCGTCAAGAGCATGTTCGTGGACTACTACGACGAGCTCATGCAGCTGCCCGACGGCGACGAGGCGCATCGCGCCCTTTTCGATGCCGCCGAGTCGCTCGCCCTTGGCGACGGGACGTGGAAGGGCCTCTTCGCCGCGTTCTGGGAGCGCTACGTCAAGGCGCGCATCCCCGCGCAGGCGTTCGACCAGATGAACGAGAACTTCTTCCGCACGACGTTCACGTCCCGCGCCTGGGACGCGCTCTGCCCGTTCTACTCGTTCGAGACGGAGTACAACACGCCCGCCGGGCGCGTCGACTTCCTCGCGACGCCGAAGCCGGGCTATCCGAAGCCCGCGATGCTGATCGAGTTCAAGTACTTCACGAACGCCGAGACGGACCGCGTTCGCGCGCTGGAGCGCACCGTCCCGGACGGGGAGACTGCCGCGCAGGCCCGCCGCTACCGCGAATCGCTGAAGTCCCGCCTGACGTGGGTTTCGTCCGTCAGGACCGCCGTGGTCGAGGTCTGCGGCTCGCGCGGCTGGAACTGGTTCGACGTGGAGTGTGCGAGGATGGGGAATGACATATGCGACGGCAGGAAAGAGGTGCATGATGATGTATAAGTACATGGAGTTTCCTGATCGAACGGAGATCACCCATTCTGACATGCGTGCCGACGGGTCTGTCAAGGTCTGCTTCGAGCAGCCCACGGTTAACGGATTCAAGACATCCTATTGGGAACTGCCTTCCTACGTCTGCCATGACGTTGACGGATATTGCGAAGAGGAACTTGCGGAACAGAGAACGTGCCTTGAGACGATGGCACACCTGATCATTCGCTTTGCGCGCAACGGAGGGTTCGAGAATGCCGCAGGTTTTTAGGATGGGCGCCTTCCTCGTCTATTTCTGGTCTGATGAGGGCGTTCCCCTTGAACCAGTCCATGTGCACATATCAAGAGGCGAACCGACGAGGGATGCGACAAAGGTTTGGTTGGCGAAATCGGGAGGTGTGCTACTGGCGAACAACGCCTCTCGCATCCCTGCGCATATTCTGCGCAACATCATGGACGCCATCGAGTCGCAACACGAAATGGTGAAAGCGCGTTGGCTAATGCATTTCGAGGAGATTAGTTTCTATTGCTGAAATGCCGAAATGGGAAATGCATATCGGAACACCGATTTTCACACATTGCCTGACGGCGGCTGAACGAGGACGGAGCGGAATGGCGGACGTGGACGGATTGCGGGATGGAAAACCGGACGGGGCGCTGATCGACGTCGGGAGTCCGCCCGTCGCGTCCGTCCTCGATTCCCTGCTCGCCGACAAGTCCGCGCCGGCGGAGCGGAAGGGCAGAGACCGTCCGGTCGTGTGGGCGACCGATTCTTACGCCGCGTTCGGCGAGGGGTTCGCGGAGACTGACGCGCTTGCTGCCGTCCGGCTGCTGCTCCATGCGGACGTCCTCCGGCCCCGCGTCCGGAAGTCGCGTGAGGCGCAGAGCGCCCGCACCAGGAAAAAGGCGGAGGTCACGACGTCCACGCGCCTCTGCAACATGATGAACAACGTCTGCGACGAGGACTGGTTCGGCCGTCCGGACGTCTTCAACGTCGCGCGCGAAGACGGCTCGTGGGATGTCGCAGAGACCCCGGTCGCCTTCCCGAAGGGACGCACCTGGCGGCAGTACGTGGACTCGCGCCGCCTTGAGATAACGTGCGGCGAGGCGCCGTATCTCGTCTCGCGCTACGACGCGGCCACGGGCGAGCGCATCCCGCTGGACGGGCGCATAGGCGTCCTCGACCGCAAGTTGCGCGTCGTGGACGAGAACGCCGCGGACCGCGGCGAGTGGACGAAGTGGGCGGTCCGCGCCCTAGAGGCGACGTACGGCTACGAGTTCCAGGGCGACAGCCTGCTCATCGCACGCGTCAACCTGCTCATGACGTTCGCCGAACGCCACGAGGCGCGGTGGGGAACACCGCCCCCTGCGCCGCTCCTGCGCAAGGCGGCGAATCGGATATCATGGAACGTATGGCAGATGGACGGCCTCACGGACTTGCCGCCGTTCACACGGCCGGAGTGCGAAACGCCCGCGCAGCTGGATTTCCTCGCGGCGTTCGCGCCCGGCGTCGGCGCCGTGCGGGACAAGGTTGAGGACGACGCCGGTAGGGCGGTCGCCCCGCGACCGCCGTCGCGCACGTCCCCGCCGTGCCGCATCTACGACTGGCGCGCGCGGAGGCCAATCGTTTTCAGAACGCTGAAGGAGGCAACGGACATGAAGGGCAAGCTCTTCGACTACGTCGTCGGCAATCCGCCGTACAACGAGGACTTCGAGAACTCGGGCGAGAACGGAAACTTCGCCAAGCCCGTCTACCACCGGTTCATGAGCGAATCGTACAAGGTCGCGGAGAAGGTCGAACTCGTCCATCCCGCCCGCTTCCTCTTCAACGCCGGCAGTACCCCGAAGCCGTGGAACGAGCAGATGCTGAAAGACCCGCACTTCAAGGTTCTCCGCTACGAGGCGAACAGCACCGCGCTCTTCCCGGACGTCGACATCAAGGGCGGCGTCGCCGTGACATACCGTGACGCGACAAAGGACTTCGGCGCAATCGGAACGTTCGTCGTTTTCCCCGAACTCGCCTCCATCAAGCGAAAGGCCGGCGCGGAAGCGGCAGATTCGTTCTCCAAACTTGTGTATGCGCCGGAATCCTACCGCTTCACGGAGAAGATGCACGAAGACAATCCAACGGCCGCGCCATTGTTGAGCAAGGGACATCGATACGATTTCAAGTCGAACGTATTGGAAAAACTTGACAAAATTGCATTTTTCGCCCCCCCCCGAAACGGCATCAATATGTCCGTATTCTTGGACTTGTTCGCGGGAAGAGAGTTGAAAGGTGGATTCGCCGCGACTACATCGAGGCCGCCGACAATTTCGAGAAGTTCAAGGTGTTTGTGCCGGAGGCAAATGGAACGGGAGCAATCGGCGAAGTGCTGAGCACGCCCTTGATAGGGCTGCCCTTGATAGGGCTGCCCTTGATAGGGCATACGCAGACGTTCATCAGCATTGGCTCGTTCGCCTCGGAGGCGGAGGCGAACGCCTGCATGAAGTACGTGAAGACGAAGTTCGCGCGTACCCTGCTTGGCGTAAAGAAGGTGACGCAGCATAATCCGAGAGGAACATGGAGTTATGTTCCCCTCCAGGACTTCACTGAAAAATCGGACGTCGACTGGACGAAGTCCGTCCGCGAAATAGACCTGCAACTGTACGAAAAATACGGACTGGACGAAAGCGAGATCGCGTTCATCGAATCGCACGTGAAGGAGATGGCGTGATGGCGGGGATCAGGATATGCACGGGCGTGGAGGTGGTTCCGCAGTGCTACGCCTACACGACGCCCGGCGTGGCGCGGCACGAGGGATGGACGAAGATCGGCTTCACGGAGCGCGAGGCCGACGTCCGCATACGCGAGCAGACGCACACCGCTGGCGTGGAGTACAAACTGTGGTGGACGATGCGCGCGGCGTTCATGACGCCGCCGTACAATGCGTTTCGCGACAGGGACTTCCACGGCTACCTCGAGCGTCTCGACGTCCGCCGCGAAAAGGGGACGGAGTGGTTCTTCATCCAGCCAGAAAGGGCGAAGGGCGAGTTCATGGACTTCGTGCAGAACCACGGAGCCGTCCAGGAGAGCAGGGAGGCCGCGGTTCCGTACGTTCTGCGCGACGAGCAGGAGGCGGCGGTGAAGAAGGCGATGGCGTATTTCGGGTCGCGCGAAGGGGGCGAGTTCCTGTGGAACTGCAAGCCGCGCTTCGGGAAGACGCTCGCCGCTTACGACCTCTGTGCGCGGATGGGGGCGCGGAACGTGCTCGTCGTCACGAACCGCCCGGCGATCGCGAACTCGTGGTACGACGACTACGAGACGTTCTTCGGCCCGAAGTCCGGCTGGCTGTTCGTGAGCGGCGTGGAGGCCTTGCGCGGCAGAAGGCACGTGATGAACCGAGCGGCGTTCGTGGAGCGGGCGGCCTCGTCGGACGGCGTGAGAGGCTGCATCGAGTTCGTGAGCCTGCAGGACCTGAAGGGCTCGATCCACTTCGGCGGCATGCACGGCAAGCTTGAGGAGCTGAGCGCGGAGAAGGGGATCGAGTGGGACGTGATGGTCGTGGACGAGGCGCACGAGGGCGTGGACACGTACAGGACGGACGTCGCGTTCGGGCAGATCCGCCGGCGGCACACGCTCCATCTCTCCGGCACTCCGTTCAAGGCGCTGGCGAACGAGAAGTTCGCGGAGGAGGCGATCTTCAACTGGACGTATGCGGACGAGCAGTTACGGAAGCGCGAGTGGGACGATTCGCGCGAACTGGAGAACCCATACGCTGTCCTGCCGCGCCTGACGCTGTACACGTACAAGATGCCGGAGATCGTCCGGGACAGGGCGCAGCGCGGCATTGCGCTTTCGGACGGCGGATGGGCGGAGTTCGCGTTCGACCTCAACGAGTTCTTCAAGGTCAACGAAAGCACCGGACGTTTCGCGCACGAGGCGGACGTGGACAGGTTTCTGGACGCGCTGGCGTCCGGCGAGAGATTCCCGTTCTCCACACTGGAACTGCGTGACGAGCTCAGGCACACGCTATGGCTGCTGAACCGCGTGGCGTCGGCGAAGGCGCTGGCGAAGAAACTGAAGATCCATCCGGTCTTCGGGGAGTACGAAATCGTCCTTGCGGCGGGCGACGGGAAGCTCGACGACGCGGAGGAGGGCGACAAGGCGTTCAACCGCGTGACGGAGGCGATACGGAAGCATGGACACACGATCACGCTGTCTGTTGGGCAGCTGACGACGGGCGTCACGGTGCCGGAGTGGACGGCGGTGCTGATGCTCTCGAACGTGAAAAGCCCCGCGCTCTACATGCAGGCGGCGTTCCGCGCGCAGAACCCATGCCTCTTCCAGGACGCGAAGGGCGCATTCCGGCGCAAGCGGGAGGCGTACGTGTTCGACTTCGACCCGGCGCGGACGCTGACGATCTACGACGAGTTCGCGAACGACCTCATCCCGGAGACGTCCGGCGAGAGGGGCGGGGCGGACGGGCGGAAGCGCCACGTGCGCGAACTGCTGAACTTCTTCCCCGTGTACGGAGAGGGCGAGGGAGGGGAGATGGTGGAACTCGACGCGGAGGAGGTGCTGTCCATTCCGAGGCGGATCCACGCGAAGGAGGTCGTGGAGCGCGGGTTCATGTCCAACTTCCTGTTCGCGAACGTGTCCGGCATATTCAGTGCGCCGAAGGAGATAGTCGACCTCATCAACGGGATGCAGGCGGTCGAGGCGCCGCGGAGGGCGGCGGCGGTGGACGTGGACGGCGGCACTGCTGCGCGGCTTGGGCTGAACGCGGACGGCGAGGTGGAGGTGTCGGCGGAGCTGGCGGTGGGACTGGCGGCGGACGTCTTCGGCGAGAAGGTCTACAGGGAGGTGGACAGCCTTCTCGACGCGGCGGCGGCCGAGGCGGCGGAGGACCGGGCGGGCGGCGCGAAGAGGGACGACCTGGCGGACCTGCGCGAACTGTTCGGCAGGCCGGTCGCGGACGCGCTCGTCGCGCAGGCGAAGGAGCATTACGGCACTGAACTGCGCAGTTCGGCGCAGAGGCGCCTTGAGGTCAAGGTGCGCGAGACGACCGACAGGATCGTGCGCGAGACGTACGGCGAATACGCGATCCGCGACAGGAAACTTGAGAAGGAAGGGCAGGACAGGATCGCGGAGGCGGGATGCGCCGGCGCGTCGATGCACGAGCTGACGGCCATCGGGGACGAATACGCCCGGCGGCGGCACGAGGCCCGGCAGGAGATGGTGGCGGACATCCAGGCGCGGCTGAAGGGCGATGAGGGAGTCCGCAAGGCGGCGGAGACGATCGCCGTGACGGTGGAGGCGGAGCGGCGGCAGGCGGAGAAGGATTCGATCGAGGGCTCCGTGCGCGACCATCTGCGCGGGTTCTCGCGCACGATTCCGGCGTTCCTCATGGCGTACGGGGACGAGACGACGACGCTTGCGAACTTCGATTCGCTCGTGCCGGCGGACGTGTTCCGGGAGGTTACGGTGAACCCGCAGACAGGGAAGGGCGTCACGCTCGATGAGTTCCGGATGCTGCGCGACGGCGGGGACTACTACCTCAAGGACGAAAACGGGAGGGAGATCCGCGACGAGGAACACAGGCGGCATTTCGCCGGAGGGCTTTTCGACGAGGTGGTGTTCGACGATTCCGTGCAGGAGTTCATGAAGCGGCGGCGTGAGCTGGCGAACTACTTCGAGGACGGGGAGCGCGGCGACATATTCGACTACGTGCCGCCGCAGCGGACGAACCAGATCTTCACGCCGAGGGCGGTGGTGAAGGACATGGTCGACCGGCTGGAGGCGGAGAATCCCGGCTGCTTCGACGACCCTCACGCGACGTTCGCCGACCTGTACGTGAAGTCAGGGATGTACGTTGCGGAGATCGTGAAGCGGCTCTACCGGAGCGCGAAGATGAAGTCGCGTTTCCCGGACGGCGCGGAGCGTCTGCGGCACATATTCGGAAAGCAGGTGTACGCCTGCGCCCCGACGGAGATCATCCACCGCATCTGCCTGCGCTACGTGCTTGGGTTCGACGGCGGCGGGCGGATAGAGCGGCACAACGTCATACGGCTCGACACTCTCGCCGCGGCGCAGTCCGGTATGCTTGAGACAGCCCTTCGGACGGCTTTCCCCGATGCCGGGACATGAACGTCCCGAGCCACCGCATTTATATAAATGCGGTGGCTCGGGCGCAAAGATTCGTCGCGCTTGCGTTCACTGCGTTATCTTGCTATCATTGACGGATGGAATGGAAAACAGCTTTTGGACAGTCTGCCTCTTTGGAAGGGCGTTGCAATGAGCGTTGAAGGCATATTTCGCAACCTGCCGGTTGCTCTCGTCTTCTTGACGATGATGGCGTTTTCGTGGATTTTCGGCGGGGCGCAGGCCGCGCCGCTCAAGCCGGTAGTCCCATGGCTGCTGGCGTTCCTCTTCGAGGTCATGCTCTTCTTCCCGCAGCGCAGGCCGTACGAGGATTCCGTATCGGCGCGCCGCCGCGTGTGGTGGCGCCTGGGCCACGACCCTCTGCTCTACGTCTCGCTCGTCTTCCTGTTCGTCCTGCTCGTCCCGTTTCTCAACGTCGGGCTCTGTCCGGTCTGCGACCGCGCCGCCATCGCGGCGGGGGCGGACCCGAACGGCCATATTCCGTTTCTTCCGTTCTGCGTGGACGTCGCGGAGCATTACGGCGTCGTGCAGTGGTTCGTGCCCGTCTTCGCGGCCGTCCTGGCCGTCAGGAACGCGCTGTCGCGGCAGGGGAAGCGCGTTCTCCTTGAGATGATGGTGTGGAACAGCGCGCTGCTGGCGGTTCTCGGATTCGTCCAGCAGGCGACGGGCGCCGTCAGTCCGTACTGGGGAGAGGAGGAACTCAGGGGCTTCTTCTCCGCGTTCGGCTATCCGAACATGGGTGGCTCGTTCTTCACGATGGCGTTCGCCTTTTCGGTCGGGACGTGGCAGACCCGCGTCCGCGAGATGTCCGAAGTCCCCGTCGTCGAGGAAACGGCCGGCGGCCGGCGCGAGCAGGCGCTCGTCCGCTGGATAAAGGCGCACTATCCCCTCGCCGCGGTGGCCTTGAACTTCTTCGCGGCCCTGGCGACGCTAAGCCGCGCCGCCGTCTCCCTCGTGTCGATTCTCGCCCTTGTCGCCTTCGCGTACTACGAGGTCTGGCTTCTCCTCTCCCGCCATGACAGGGTTCGCCGCGTGAAGCGCGCAGCGTTCGCGGCCGGCGGCGGGCTTCTATTCCTTCTGCTGGTGTTCGTGTTCGCGCCGTCGGACGTGTCGCGCGAAATGGACACCATGTCCTCCCGCGGCGTCCTCGACCGCGTTTCAGGCAAGAGCCAGTACCACGTCCGCGTGGCGACGGAGATCTTCAAGGCGAATCCCGTCTTCGGCGTCGGCGGATGGGGCTATCGCCATCTCTGCGGCTCGTACATGACGAAGGACGAGCTCCGGCAGGCCCAGAAAGAGGGCGGCGCAAACGTCCACAACGACTACATGCAGTTTCTCTGCGAGCATGGCGCGGTGGGAGTCCTCTGCCTTCTTCTGGCCGTCCTCGCGCTCGTCTATCCCCTTGCCGGCGCGTGGTGCCGCCTCTACCGCACCGCGCGCTTCATGAAGCCGGAGAACGCGCCGCCCGCTCCCCGCGCGCTCTACTGCGTTCCGCCGGCGGTGGTCTGGACGATTCTGGGCGACATCGCCGTGCTGGTCCATGCGTTCGGCGACTGCCCCCTTCGGTCCGCCGCCGTGCTGTCGTCGTTCTTCGTCTCGCTCGCCTGCGCGGAGGGCTTTCTGCCACGTGAAGCAAAGGAGGCCGCCAAATGACGCGACTTCAGTTCCTCTCCACCATTCTCAATCCGCCGCGGCCGCCGTCGCAGATGACGATGCGTTCGGGCGTCCATGGCGAGAAGGTGAGCCTTCTCGGCTACGGCGCGATGCGTTATCCGACCGTCGACGGCAGCCATGCGAACACGTTCCGCGGCGGCTCCACGGCGCCGATCGACCTTGCCGCCGTGCAGAGGCAGATCGACTACTGCATCGCCCGCGGCGTGAACTACTTCGACACTTCCCCGGCCTACTGCCGAGGCGAGTCGGAGAAGGTGCTGGGCGACGCGCTTGCGAAGCATCCGCGCTCCTCGTGGCTCGTCGCCACGAAACTGTCCAACTTCGCCCCCCAGACGCAGACCGCCGAGGCGTCGCGCAAGATGTACGAGACCTCCCGCCGGCTGCTGCGCACGGACAGGCTCGACTTCTATCTCCTCCACTCGATCGGCGGTGGCGGCGAGAAGGCGATGGAGCTTTTCAACACGCGCTTCATCGACAACGGGATGCTCGACTTCCTGCTGAAGGAGCGCGAGGCCGGGCGGATCGGAAACCTTGGCTTTTCCTTCCACGGTAGCGAGGCGGTCTTCCGCCATGCCCTGGCGATGCACGACAAGGTGCATTGGGACTTCGTGCAGATCCAGCTCAACTACGTTGACTGGCGCCACGCGCACGAAGTGAACGAGCGCAACGTGAACGCGGAGACGCTCTACGGCCTTCTCGCCGAGAAGGGCATCCCCGTCGTCGTGATGGAGCCGCTTCTCGGCGGCCGCCTTGCGCGGGCGAACGCCGGCATGCGCAACCGCATGACGCCGCTTGACCCGGAGGGAACTCCGGCGAAATGGGCGTTCCGGTTCGCGGGCTCGCCCCCGAAGGTGCTCACCGTCCTGAGCGGCATGACGTACCTTGAACACGTCGAGGAGAACGTCCGTACGTATTCGCCCCTCAAGCCCCTCTCCGCCGGCGAGCGCGAGATGCTGGAAAAGGCTGCGAATGCGTTTCTGGCGGACGACGCCGTGCCATGCACCGCCTGCGCCTACTGCATGCCGTGTCCATACGGCCTCGACATCCCCGGCATATTCGCCACCTGGAACGCCGCCGCCTCCGACGGCCGTCTTCCCGCCGACAGGTCGGACGCCGACTTTCCAGACAGCCGGCGCAGGTTCCTTTCCGAATACCTGAAGGCGATTCCGCAGCTCCGCCGCGCCGACAGGTGCATTTCCTGCGGACGCTGCTCGCCGCACTGCCCCCAGTCCATCGACATCCCCGGCTGGATGCGCCGCATCGATTCGTTCGTGGACAAGCTGAGGAGAAACGCATGACAACCGCGCCGTCTTCCTGTTTCCCGCCCGTCGGGCGCCGCTCCTTCATCGTCGGCCTCGGAACGGCGGCGGCCTCTTCCTTCGCGGCCCCGGAGCCGGAGAAGACGACCGACGGCGGCTTCGCCGACGTCTCCTTCCCCGGCGTCCCCGAACGGGCGCGCCCCGTGCTGCCGCCCGGTGCGCTTTCGATCGACCGCTTCCGGCGCGCCTGCGTCGCCTGCGGGCTCTGCGTGAAGTCGTGTCCGAACGGCGTTCTGCGAATCTCGCGCAGAGGCAGTGCGTTCCTTCTGCCGGAGATGGGCTTCGACAGGGGCTACTGCCGGCCGGAATGCGACGCCTGCGGCCGTGTCTGCCCCACGGGCGCGATCCGTCCGGTAGCGCCGGCGGACAAGCCGAACGTCCACGTCGGCGTCGCCGTCTGGCACATGGACAGGTGCCTTGCCGCGCAGGAGGAGGTGACGTGCACCGCCTGCGAGCGCCACTGCCCGGTCAACGCCATTTCCCTCGTGCCGATGGACGCGAAGAACGCGAAGTCCCCCAAGATCCCGGTCGTCGACCGCGAACGCTGCATCGGCTGCGGCGCCTGCGAGCACCTCTGCCCGGCGCGTCCCGCGCCCGCGATGGCGGTTGAGGGGCTGGACCGCCAGCGCGTCGTCGGGCGCATGGGCGATGGCGACGTTCTTGAGGAGGCGCGGACTCTCTTCGCCAACGGCAAGGCGGCGGTTGTCCTCGTCAGGCACGGTGTGATAGTCGCCATGGAATCGGGACGCGGCGTCGCGCCGCTTCTCTCCCTCTACGACAGGCGTCCGAAGGACCTTGACGGCGCATGGGTGATAGACAAGGTGATTGGACGCGCCGCCGCCGCGATCGCCGTCGCCGGCGGCGCCGCGCGCGTCCACGGCGCGCTGATGAGCGAGGAGGCGAAGGCGTTTCTTTCGGAGAGGGGAGTCCCGTGTTCGGGCGACGTCGTCGTGCCGAGGATCCTCAACCGGAAGAAGGACGGCCTCTGCCCGCTCGAGGCCTCCGTGCAGGGCGTCTCCGAGCCGAAGGAGATGATAAAGGCCCTTCGCGCCCGCATCGCGCAGTTGAGGAAGGGGAAGTAGCGCCCTTCGCCGGCCTCCCGCGGCGCGGAAATTTCCCTCTCGCTTTTTCCGCCGATTTCGTGTAGACTGTTTTTCGTATCATAAACCGTAGAGGAGTCATTGCGTATGAATCGACGTGATTTTCTGGCGGCGGGGGCCGTCGCCGGACTTGCGGCCGCGCTGCCGGCCAAGGGGGACGGATGCTGCGCCGGCTGCATGCCGAAGCTGTGTCCGCCGAAGAAGCCCGCCCAGCTCAACCTCTGCCTCCAGTGGGGCGGCATCCCCGTGGCGGACGACATCAACGCCAAGCTTGACTATCTGGCCGCGAACGGCTTTCAGGCCGTCGAGATCCTTTCCGACCTGAAGTGGCTGCAGGCCAACGGCGCGAAGGTGGCCGAAGAGGCGAAGAAGCGCAATCTCTTCGTCGCCACGGCGTGCGGGCCGTCCCGCTTCGACCGCGCGGACAAGGCCGGGAACGACGCGGAAGTCGAGAGGTTCATGCCCGTCCTCGAGATCCTCGGCCAGATCGGCAGCGTCGGCCTCATCATCTGCCCGGCGCGCGGAAAGCCCGAAGTCGGTCTCAAGGAACTGCGCGAGGACTTCGTCACGAACACCGGCCGACGCCTCGCCGAGAAGGCCGCCGCGTGCGGAACGTCGATCGTCCTCGAACCGCTCCAGCGGGCCGAGACCCCGTTCCTCCGCCAGGTCGCCGACGGCGCCAAGATGGCGCAGGAGATCGGCAAGGGCTGCTCCGTGATGGGCGACTTCTGGCACATGTCGAAGGAGGAGACGAGTTTCATGGGCGCATTCATCTCCGCCGGCGACCTGCTCACGCACGTCCACATCGCCTCCCTCGGACGGCGCAGGTTCCCCGGCTCCGACGGCGCGCTGGACAACTACGTGGACGGCTTCAAGGGTCTCAAGCTCATCGGCTACCGCGGCGCCGTCTCGATGGAGGCCGGCCCGCCGGAAATCGGCCGCGACGCGAAGAACAAGCCCATCTATCCCGACCAGAAGGGGCGGAGCGACCTCATCCTCAAGATGGTCAAGATGCTGCGCGAGCAGTGGGCGATGGCCTGATCCGGGCGGAAACCAAGTTGAATCTGTTGAAAAAGGAGTAAACGAAAATGAAGAGACGTGATTTCATCAAGACGACCGGTCTTGCCGCGGCGATGGCCGCGGCGCCCGCGATGGCCCAGGGCGGCGAGCGCGTGATTCGCGCCGCCGTCGTCGGATGCGGCGGCCGCGGCGTCGGCGGCGGCTACAAGCCCGCCAACGAGCAGGACTTCTACCGCATGGGCGCGCTGGGCAACTTGATCCAGGCCGCCGCGGAGTGCCGCAAGCAGGGAGTGAACGTGAAGGTCCAGCCCGTCGCGTTTGCCGACTTCTTCATCGAGAAGGCGCAGCAGGCCGCCGAGAAGTTCGGCGTCGACAAGGCGAACGCCTACGGCGGCGCGAACGGCTACAAGGAGATCATGAAGCGCGCGGACATGGACGTGGTGATCCTCACGACCCCGCTCAACTTCCGCCCGATCCACACGATGGCCGCCGTCCAGGCCGGCAAGCACGTGTTCGCCGAAAAGGGCGTCGCCGTGGACGGCCCCGGATGCCGCCTGATGATCGAGGCCTCCAAGCTCGCCGAGCAGAAGAAGCTCACGATCGTGTGCGGAACGCAGCGCCGCCACCAGCGCGGCTACCTTCTCCAGAAGAAGGCGCTCGACGAAGGCAGGCTGGGCAAGATCCTCGGCGGCGAGGTCTACTGGAACGGCTCCGTGCCGTGGGTGCGCGACCGCCAGAACGGGCAGTCCAACGCGGCCTACCTCTGCAACAACTGGCTCAACTTCGCGGAACTCTCCGGCGACCACATCTGCGAGCAGCACGTCCACAACATCGACGTCGCCAACTGGTTCATCGGCCGCTATCCGAAGACGGTCGTGGCGTTCGGCGCGCGCATGCGCCGCGTCTCCGGCAACCAGTACGACTTCTTCTCCGGCGACTTCGACTACGGCGACGGTGTCCACATCCACTCGATGTGCCGCCAGATCGACGGCTGCAAGAACGACGTGCGCGAGTTCTTCCGCACGGAGAAGTTCGAGATCGCCGGCGGCCAGGCCGTTCGCGGCGAGGACAAGAAGCGTGTCGAGCTCCAGGGCGACTTCATGGACCTCAACCCCTACGTCGTCGAGCACGTGGACCTGCTCAAGTCCATCGTCGGCAAGGGACCCTACTACAACGAGGGCGAGGCCTGCGCGATGTCCACCGCCTGCGGCGTGATGATCCGCATCTCCGCCTACACGGGCCAGATGGTCGCGCTCAACGACCTCATCAAGAACGAGAAGTCCCCGTTCTACAACTTCGCCTGCACGCCCACGCCCGCCGACTTCGAGAAGCCCGGCGACGTGGCGATGCCCGAGTTCGGCGACGACGCATTCCCGCGTCCCGGCCAGCCCTGGCGCGGTCTGAAGAAAGCCTGACCTGTCGGCAGAGGCCGCCTGAAGGGCGGCCTGCAGGACGGGGCGGCTGCGCTTTTCGCGCAGCCGCCCCGTCTTTGTTTCGCCGTGGTTTTCGCGGGCGTGAAGCCAGGCGGCGGACGCGCAGGAGCGCGTCCCTCCCGTTTTCGACGACGTACGCGACATCCCCGTCGCGCCGAATTGCGCATTCGATGCCGATTGTTTCGTCGACTCGGAAGGGCGGTTGTCCTCAACCGCCGCAAACGCGGTTGGGAATGCGGCGGGGCGGGACGCCCCGCCCTACCAGAGGGTGGCTGCTCTGCAAATTCGGTAGGGCGCGACGTCCCCGTCGCGCCGTGAGGAGGTTGCGCTCGGCACGGCCCGCTTGCAAATCGCCCAATCGCAAATTCCTCCAACTGTTTCTTGTGAAAAAAACATTTGCTATAATGGCAGTATGTATGAAGACGAAATGTGCCTGTTTGGCGTACTTGGCCGCATTTGGCGCGCTGTCGCTCTTTGCGGCGGCGCGGAATCCGATTGCAGTAAACGACAGACCGCTTGACTTAACCTATGGCAGGATGGGAATGACATGAAGAAAGCGCACGTCATCAATCTTTTCGCCGTCGCGGTTCTCTGCGACGCCGGTTTCGCCGCGACGTGGACGAACGTCACCGACAAGGCGTCGAAAGTGTCTGTCGCCGCAAACTGGATGGAGGGAGTTGCGCCGGCGTTCAACGATGCGTCCAACCCCGTCGACCTAAGCCTGTCCGGGGAACCGGATCTCCTTCAGACCGTCACGCTTGATTCGGCATACACTGACGGCACGTGGCATGTCGGCAGACTTGAAGGATCGAACCGCCGCCGTATTGCGCTTGACAAAGGCAACTGCCGGCGTGCTGCGGTATCAGACGCGTCGGACTTCTTCGGATATTTCCGCACGTTCGGCGGATGGTGCGGGCTGTACGCTCCCGGCGATGCGGGGACGTCCATCACCATGCGCCAGGCTGTCGCAACGGGGCGCTTCAACTTCAGCGCCGCAGTCGGCGCCACGCAGACGGTTGAACGCCTTTTCGGCTATGAGCGTTTTGACGTGAACGAAAAGAACTATCATGCGGGCGTCGGCGAGTACGTGATCCTTTCCGCAGATGCGCTCGAGGGCGCGGACACGGCATGGAACTGCGATCTCTCGCACTTGTCGCACAGGATGGCGTACAGTCTCGTGAAGCGCGGAAAGTCCGTTTCCCTGTGCGTGAACCGCCCGGGTTTCCACGTGATCGTGAGATAGTTGGCAGAATTTGCGATTGATCGATTTGCGATTTGCGATTTGAATCCTCAACGCGCAACGAGTCAATCATGAATCGTAAATCGCAAATCGTAAATTCCTCCGTGTCTCTGTGGCTCTGTGTGAGGTGTAATTGTAGGCCGGTTGGCAGTTGATGGTTGGCACTGACAGGAAACAGATGATGGACATTGCAAATGCATTGACAAGGGCGTTGCGTTTCGGCGCAATGGCGGCGGTGGCGGCGACGGCTTGCCCTGCCTTTGGCTGGAGCGACAGGGGGCATGACGACACGGCGATCCTGCTTGGGGAGTATCTGCCCGCCGAAATCAAGGCGTTCCTCGGAGGCGAGGGCGGCACGAACCTGACGAGGTGGTGTCACCATCCAGACCATTTTCCGGGGCATCCCGACCAGACGCTTGACATGACCGGCGCGATCGTCGGCGACGAGGACAAGGCCATCTTCAAGGCGTTCGGCTACGGCAACGGGGACTGGCTCCACCGCCATCCCGGCCGCGCCGCAATGTATTCGCTTCTTCGCAAGGCCTTCAGGGAGGGCAGTGCGCGCAACGCCTCGTTCTACCTCTCAGTGCTGAGCCATGCCGTTTCAGACCAGGGCGCGATCAACCATACGCCGATTCTCCAGTTCACCACGTATTCGCGCTTCGAGGGCGTGGACTACGGATGGAAGCATGACTGCGAACTTTCGCTCGACGACATGGACGTGGCGGGTCTCATAAGGAAGGAGCTCGACGCATACCGTCCGAAACTCTACGCGCCGTCGTTCAAGGATGCGGTCGTCGCGATGACGATCGACGGCTGCTACCACCAGGCGGAGGTCTCGGCGGAGATCGAGATCGACGCGGCGTTCGGGACGCGGGAGCGTCACGTCGCCGCAATGGCCCGCATTTCCGTCGAGCAGGTGAAGTCGCTCCTTGACATGGCGTGGACCTGCTGGACGCTCCGCGACGACCCCGAAGAGTTCATGCCCGCCGACCGCCCGCTGCTCTTCGCCCGCGAGGAGCGCCGCCGCCGTCTCGGCAATCCGCGGACGCAGGCGGTGTGGCACGGAATGTTCGACGCGTCGCTCAATCCGAAGAACCCGAAAGCGACGGTCGGGCTTCTCTGCGAACCGTACGGCACGTTCCACTTGACCGCGCTTTCCTACGCCGGCAAGATGCTGACGGCGGCGGCGGGCCGCACTCTGCGCGACGCCGGGTACGCCGTGCGCGGGGTGTCGTTCCGGGACCTTGAGAAGGCGGACCTTCCGCCGCCTGAGGAGATGCCCGTGCTGTTCATGGACGTCGGCAACGCGAACGGCATGATGCGTAAGCACGCCGAGACGGCCGCCCGCTACGTGAAGGCGGGCGGCGGACTGTTCGTCGTCGGCGGGACGGACAGGCTTGACCTCACGGGGTTCAAAGGCCGTTTTGTCCTGCTCGGCGACGCCGACATCCCCGTTTCCTCCGGATGGAACCAGGAGCGTGTCGGGGACTGGGCGTCCATGCGCTTCTCGTTTGCGGACTGCATGAAGCGTGT
>CAYLRN010000025.1:0-38813 GCA_964386385.1 uncultured Lentisphaeraceae bacterium
AATGCCGGCGACGAGGGTGTTGCCGGGCGCAATGCGGCGGAGGGGCTGTCCATCACGGACTTGTCGGTCGACGCGGCGGGGCGGTCCTGCCATGATGCCGCCTTCATGGCGTTTTCGGATTACGGTTGCGCATGAAACGCGATCTTCATGCATTTCCCATTGACTGGAAGGGCATGGAAACGATATCATCTTGGGAAACAGCGCGGAGTGTCCCGTCCGGGTGGACGGGGTCTCGCCGGCGCGGAATGGAATGCAGGAGCAGCCGATGAAGAAGAGACTGACAATTTTCACATGCGCCCTGGCGCTGGGCGCTATGGCCGGCGAATGGGCGAAGCCCGCCCCGATTCCGCGCGAGAAGGGCCTTTTCAGGAGCCAGATCCACCGCGGCGGCGGCGCGAACACGCGGCCGGACAACTCGCTTGAGACGTTCCTCTGGTGCTGGGGCATGGGCTTTGCGCCGGAGGCCGACGCGCGCATGACGAAGGACGGCGTGGCGATTGCGATGCACGACGACAATTTCCGCCGCATCGGCCGCGGAATCACGCCCGAGTTCGCCAAGACCTCCGTCAGGAACCTGACGTGGGACGAAATCCGCGACGTGGACACAGGCTCCTACCTCGGCAGGGAATACGCCACCACGCGCATCGCCACGATGGAGTCCGTCTTCGCCGCCATGCGCGGACGCCCCGAGCGCCTGATCTACGTGGACGAGAAAGGCGCGCCGCCGAAGGAGATCGCCCGTCTCGCCGGGCAGTTCGGCGTCGTCGAACAGGTCTACTACACGTCGCCCGACTGGCGCAAGGTCGTTGAATGGCGCAAGGTCGCGCCCAAGGGCCGCTCCATGGTCTGGCTGGGCAACTTCCCCCGCGACAACAGTCCGGAGAACGTGAAGAAGACGGAGGCGTTCGTGCAGAAGCGCCTCGACGAGATGGCCGCGACGGGGTTCGACGGCATCGACCAGATCCAGATCCACGTCCGCACGGACCTGAAGCGCGAAGACCCGTTCTGCCCATCCACGCCATTCCTCAGGCGCGCAATCGAACTTCTCCACAAACACGGCGTCTCGGTGCAGACCGTGACGTGGACGGAGGGGACCAACGCCGACGTCCACAGGCGTCTGTGGGACATCGGGTTCGACCATTTCACGTCGGACTTCCCGCTCTTCTACAACGAGTTCGCCAAGACCATCCGCAAGTAGGCCATCGAAAGGACAACCGGCAATGGCATTCGACCTTTCACGCAAAAAGGCGTTCGTCTGCGACCTTGACGGAACGCTGTTCATGGGCCCAGACCCGATAAGGCCGGCCGTCGACTTCGTGATCGAGAACACGAAGAGCGGACGATTCGAGTTCTACTACCTGACGAACAACACGTCCAAGACCCCCGCCGAGTACATGAAGAAGATCTCCGGCGCGGCGATTCCCGTCAGACCGGAGCAGATTCTCACGCCGCTCATCACGCTTGAGGCGTACATCCGCGAAAAGGACTATCGCAGCGTCTACCTCGTCGCGAGCGAGGCCGTCAGGGCGCACATGACGGAACGGCTGGCGGACGTCGGCGTCTCGTTCGACTACGACCCCGCCCAGAACGAGCTGCTTGCGCTCACGTACGACCGCGAACTGACGTACGAGAAACTGCGCCGCCTGACGGCCGCGTGGAACATGCGCAACGGCGGCAACGCGGCGACGGGCCTCAAGACAATCAAGGGACGCAGGCCAATCGACTTCGTCGCGACGCATCCGGACAACTGCTGTCCGTCGGAGGAGGGCCCCATCCCCGACATCGGCGGCATGATGAGGCTCCTCGAGACGACGAACGGCATGAAGCCCAGATACGTCTTCGGCAAGCCGTCCCCGACGCTCCTTGCGCCGGTGCTGGCGAAGTTCCGCCCGGAGGAGGTCGCGTGCGTGGGAGACAGGCTGTACACGGACAAGGCGATCGCCGACAACGCCGGCGTCGACTTCGTCTGCGTCCTTTCCGGAGAGACGACGCGCGCAGACCTCGCGCGCTACAAGGGCTCCGCGCCGGCCATCGTCGTGGAGACGTTCGACAAGGTGCAGCCGTGGCGCTAGGCGCGTCCCCGCCGCGGAATGCGGCAACGGAAGAATCACAGAACAAGGACAACCATGAAATTCATGCTCTCGATCTTGGCCGCGGCCGCCGTTTCCATCGCCGTCGCCGCCTCCGCGCCGGTGCGCGTGGGAACGTACAACATCCGCCTCGCCACGGGCGACGTCGGCACTCCGAACGCCTGGGAGGCGCGAAAGGCGGCCGTCGTCGCGCAGATCCGCAAGATGGACCTCGACGCGTTCGGCCTTCAGGAGGTGCGCCCTGAGCAGGCGGCGTATTTCCGCGAACAGCTGCCGGAGTGGGAGTTCGTGGGCGAACACCGCGGCGCCGACCGGAAGTCGGACGAGGCGTCGCCGGTCTTCTTCCGGAAGAGCCGCTTCTCGGCGCTGAAGAGCGGGACCTTCTGGCTGTCCGAGACGCCCGACGTGCCGGGAAGGCGCGGGTGGGGCGCCGCGTGCCCGCGCGTCTGCTCCTGGGCGTGGCTCAGGGACGTGAAGACCGGCAGGACGTTCTGCTTCGCGAACACGCACACCGACCACGTCTCCGCGCTTGCCCGCAAGAACGGAATGCTTCTGATTGTCGAGCGCATGCGCGAGTTCGGCGGCGATGCGCCGATCGTCTTCACCGGCGACCACAACTGTACGGAGAACGAGGACCCGGCGCAGACGATGTCGAAGATTCTGGACAACGCGCTCCACGTCTCGTCCACGCCGGTGAAGGGCCCGTGGCGTACGTTCACGGGATGGAGGCACGTCGCCGGGGAGCGCACCGCGCTTGAGGCGCTGAAGCTTCCGGTCGAGGAGCGCAACGCCGGCAAGGAGTTCGGCCCTCGCATCGACTACATCTACGTGTCGAAGGGCGTGAAGGTGTCCGACTACACCACGTGGAACGACGTCAGACCGGGGACGACGCTCTACCCGTCCGACCACTTCCCCGTCACCGCCGTCGTCGAGTTCTGACTTCCCGCCCCGGCGCGATGAAAATCCGGTTCATTCTGGGTTGACTTGCGCAGGAGAATGGGGTATCATAGTCAGCATACCGCCGTTTTAGGGCTTTACCAAATTCTAAGAGAACAAAGAGGTCAAGATGAACCGTTTGATGAAGAACTGTCTGCTTGCTTGCGCTCTTGCGCTTGTGGCTCAGCCTGTCTTCGCGCAGGAGGAGAAGGAGTACGCGGGCGCTCCCGACCCCAAGTCCTATGGCTACACGGTGCTTCGCGTCGGCATCGGCACTCCGCTTTCGCTCCCCTGGGGATTCAACTGGGACATCTATGGTCTTGATGTCAATCTGCTCTACAGCGACGCGAACGAGATGTACGGCATCCAGGTCGGCGGCCTTGCCAACGTCTCCCGCCTTGACATGCTGGGCATTCAGGCGGCGCTTGGCTGCAACTACGCGAACCGCCATGCGTACGGCGCACAGGTGGCTCTCGTCAACGTCGCCAACCGCGAGCAGGCGGGTCTCTTCGTCGACGCCGTCGGCGTCAACCGCGAATCGGTCGGCCTTCGCGCCGACGTTCTCGGGTCGCTCACGGACGAGTGCTTCTGGGGGCTTTCCGCCGCCGGTCTCGCCAGCGCGGTCCGCGAGGACATGTGGGGCTGGCAGCTCGCCCTCGGCTGCACGTTCGCGCGTCGCGTCCATGGCTTCCAGTCGTCGCTGCTCTTCAACATGACGGACGAGCTCCGCGGCGCCCAGCTGGGCATCGTGAACTATGCGGCCACCTGCTCCGCCGGCTTTCAGGTCGGTCTCGTGAACATTATCATGGACAACGAGATTCCCGTCCTTCCGCTCCTCAACTGCTATTTCTAAGGTGTTTCGCCTTTGCCGCGACTGTAGCTCAATTGGATAGAGCGTTGGCCTCCGAAGCCGAAGGTTGCTGGTTCGATCCCAGTCAGTCGCACCAATTGGAACATATGAAGCCCCCGCGTCCGCGGGGGCTTTTCGTTTTGTCCGCTGCGATTCGCCTTTAATCCAATGGTCTTTCGTGGTATACTTGCACCCATGCAAACGAATTCCAATGTTGTCATTTCCCTCCGCCGGTTCAGGCTGGCGGCGTCCGTGTTCATCGCCGCGCTGGCGCTCTCCGTCCATGCGGGCGAGCCCCATGTCGCCTCGGTCGTCTCCGAGGTGATGGCGAACGTCGCGAAGATAAGGGCGGAATGCCCGGACGCCGTGCCGATGGCGTTCTGGGACTTCGACGGCACGATCATAAAGGGCGACGTGTCCGAGGGCCTTTACGAGGGCGGCGTCCAGAGGTACAGGGGGCTTGTGGAGGAGACGGCCCTGGCTGGGCTCTGCACCGTCTATCGCGGCGCGGAGGGATGGCGGCAGTACCGCGACGTGGACTATCCGCGCATGAACGCGATCGGGCGCTGGCTGGCGTGGCCGTACAACGCGCAGATGTATCTTGGGCAGAAAGCGGACGAACTGGACGCCTTCTGCACGGGCAGGTTCGCGGCCGTCTATCGCGGATGGTACTTCGCGTCGTCGGTCGAGATCCTCAAGGCGCTTGAGGCGGCGGGCGTCGAGAACTACGTCGTGTCGGCAAGCCCTGAGGCGTTCGTCCGGAACGCGGCCGAGACGCTGGGGATTCCGCGCAGCCGTTTCTGCGGCGTGCGGGTGGAGGTCGACGCTGGGCGTCTGACGTCCAGGATCGTCCATCCCGCGCCGATGGGCGAGGGGAAGGTGGAGAACGTGCGCCGCCTCGTGCTGGCGCGTCCGAACGGCGTGGCCGTGGCGGGATTCGGCAACAGCTATTCGACGGACGGGCACTTCCTCCGCTACGTCGTCACGCAGCGTCTTCCCGGCGGCGCGAAGGGCTTTGCGCTCATGATAAACGGCGGCGAGGAGAAGCCCGGCTTCAAGGGGCTGTTCACGTGCGTGCCGCAGTCCGAGACGGTGAACGACGCGGCCGCGAAGTGACGCTGATTTTCGAAAATCCGATTTGCAAATACCAACGCGAAGAATCGAAGAAGGGCGATTGAAATGAAGAAGATGGTTTCCGACCAGGTGAAAGCGGGCAAGGAGCGCGCGCCGCACAGGAGTCTGCTGTTCGCCACGGGCATGAAGCGCGCGGACATGGACAAGCCGTTCATCGGCATCTGCAACAGCTACGAGTCGTTCGTCCCCGGCCACTGCCACCTCGACAAGGTGGGCGAATGGGTGAAGCAGTGCGTGGTCGAGGCGGGCGGCGTCCCGATGGAGTTCAACACGATCGCCGTCTGCGACGGCATCGCGATGGCGCACCCCGGCATGAAGTACTCCCTGCCGAGCCGCGAGCTGATCGCCGACAGCGTGGAGACGGTCGCGCGCGCGCACTGCTTCGACGCGATGATCTGCATCCCCAACTGCGACAAGATCGTGCCGGGAATGCTGCTGGGCGCGCTGCGCGTGAACGTCCCCGCGATCTTCGCATCCGGCGGCCCGATGGCGCCGGGCCGCAACCCGGTCACGGGCGGCGATTCGGACCTCAATTCCGTCTTCGAGGCCGTCGGCGCGGAGAACGTCGGCAAGATCACGCCGGAGCAGCTGGAGCGGGTCGAGGAGACGTCCTGCCCCGGCTGCGGCTCCTGCAGCGGGATGTTCACGGCCAACTCGATGAACTGCCTCTACGAGGCCCTCGGCCTCGCCCTGCCGGGAAACGGAACGATTCTCGCAATCGACCCGCGCCGCAAGGAGCTCTGGCGCGCGGCCGCGTTCCGCGCCGTGGAGATGGCCCGGACGGGCGGCCCCCTCCCGCGCGACCTCGTGACGAAGGAGTCGCTCGACAACGCGCTCACGCTCGACATGGCGATGGGCGGCAGCACGAACACCGTCCTCCACACTCTTGCCATCGCACGCGAGGCGGACGTCGACTACTCGCTTGAGCGCATGAACGAGGTTTCGGCCCGGACGCCGTACGTCTGCAAACTCGCGCCGAGCGGACACTACCACGTCTCCGACCTCGACCGCGCCGGCGGGATAATGGCGATTCTCAAGCGCCTTCCGCAAAACCTCCTCAACCTCGACGCGCCGACGGTCTCCGGCAGGACGCTCGGCGAGCAGATTGCCGCCGCGGACGTCTCCGACGACGACGTGATACGTCCGCTGGACAATCCGTACTCGAAGGACGGCGGTCTCGCCGTTCTCTGGGGCAACCTCGCCGAACGCGGCGCGGTCGTCAAGAAGGGCGGTGTCGCGCCGAACATGATGACGTTCACCGGCAAGGCCATCTGCTTCGACTCGCAGGAGGAGGCCTGCGCCGGAATCCTCGGCGGGAAGGTCAAGGCCGGACACGTCGTCGTCATCCGCTACGAGGGCCCGAAGGGCGGCCCCGGAATGCAGGAGATGCTGGCGCCGACCAGCTACATCATCGGCGCGGGGCTTGGCGAGAGCGTGGCGCTGATCACGGACGGCCGTTTCAGCGGCGCCACGCACGGCGCCTGCGTCGGACACGTCTCGCCGGAGGCCGCCGAGGGCGGACTGATCGGACTTCTGAAGGACGGCGACTCGATCGCGATCGACATCCCCAACCGCGCCATCAGCGCGGACCTGTCGGACGACGAGATCGCCGCTCGCCGCAAGGCGTTCACGCCGTGGACGCCCCGCATCCGCGGCGGCTGGCTCGAGCGCTACGCGCGCTTCGTCGGCAACGCCTCCACGGGAGCATCGCTCAGGCAATAGGAAACGGAGACGACGAAATGAAGACTGTTATTTTTGGATGCGCGGCCGCGCTGCTGGCCGCCGGATGCTGCGACAAGTGCGGAACGGCCGGCGCGGCCGTTCCGCGAAAGCCGGTGGCCGACGTCAAGTTCCTCGAACTCGATCCCGGACACTTCCACGCCGCGCTTGTGCTGAACCGCTCCTACGACGGCGTCTCGAAGGACGTGCGCGTCTTCGCGCCGAAGGGACCGGACCTCGACGCCCACCTGAAGCTCGTCCAGGCGTTCAACGCCCGCGCGAAGGATCCGACGGCGTGGAACGAAATCGTCTACACGGGCGATGACTACCTTCAGAAGGCGCTTGCGGCGGACGACAGGGCGTCCACCGTCGTCGTCCTCGCCGGAAGGAACGACAGGAAGGCCGACTACTATCTTGAGGCGATAAAGGCCGGCTTCAACGTCCTCTCCGACAAGCCCATGGCCATCACCCCGGACGCCTACGCAAAGGTCTGCGAGGCCGCAAGGCTTGCCGACGCGAGGGGACTCTACTTCGCCGACATCATGACCGAGCGCAACGAAATCACCACGATTCTCCAGAAGGCGCTCGTCGCGGCGAAGGACCTCTACGGGGAGCAGGAGAAAGGGACTCCAGACGACCCGGCCATCACGAAGATCTCCGTCCACCACTTCTGCAAACTCGTCAACGGCAAGCCGCTCCAACGCCCCGGCTGGTACTACGACACGGACCAGCAGGGCGAGGCGATCGTCGACGTCACGACGCATCTCGTCGACCTCGTACAGTGGGAGGCGTTCCCGGGGCAGACGCTCCGGACATCAGACGTGAAGATGCTCAAGGCCCGCACGTGGCCGACGCCCATCTCCGCCGACGACTACAGGACTTCTACCGGCCTCGCGTCGTGGCCGGACTTCCTCAAGAAGGACGTCGACGCGAAGAACGTCCTCCAGTGCAAGGCGAACGGCGAGTTCACCTGGCAGCTCAGGGGCGTCAACGCGAAGGTGTCCGTCGAATGGCGCTTCATGCCGCCGAAGGGCACGGGCGACACGCACTACTCGCTCATGCGCGGGACGAAGTCCGAAATCGTCATCCGTCAGGGCGTCGCCGAGGGCTACAAGCCGCGCGTCTACGTGCGTCCGCGCCCCGGTCAGGACAAGGCCGCGCTCGAAACCGCTCTCAAGGCGGCCGTGGCCGCGTTCAACAGGGACTATCCCGGCGTCTCGTACAAGGCGGACGCCGAGGGCTGGGAGATGGTCGTGCCGCAGAAGTACGAGATCGGGCATGAGGCGCACTTCAGCCAGGTGATGAACATGTACCTTGGCTGGATGAAGAAGGGCGAGCAGCCGGCCGACTATCTGCCCAACATGCTCGTCAAGTACCACACTCTCGCCGAGGCGTGGAAGATGAGCCGCGGCAAAGCCGAATAGCTCCGCCGATCGATTGCGGCGTACGTGCGCTGACGATGGCGGAATCGGGAAGGACTGCGTAGGATGGAACAGTCTGTTCTTGACCGGATTTCAGTTCTGATCGCGTCGTACAGAAACGCGGAGCTGCTGGACTGCTGCCTGTCCACCATGCGCGCGGCGCTGGGCGGCCGCCTCCCGGAGACGGTCGTCGTAGACGACGCGGCGGGCGACGCCGGGACGCGGGCGGTTGTGGAATCGTATGCGTCAGACGCCGTGAAGTTCGTCGTCATGCCGGAGAACGGCGGATTCGCCGGCGCGAACAACGTCGGCTTTCCGCATTGCACGAAGGAATTCGTCGTGCTGGTGAACACGGACGTCGCGTTCCGCGAAGAACCGTTCTCCGCGCTTGTCGCGTTCATGGACGCGCATCCGCGCGCCGGGATGGCGCAGGGCACGCTCATCATCAAGAACGGAGAGCCGGGCGTGGACGGGACCCTGAACGGCGCCGGCTCGTTCCTTACGCCCCTTGGCACGATGAAGTCGCGATGCTGGCTTGCGCCGGCAGACGACCCGGCGGCGAAGTCGCCGCATCGCTGCTTCGCCGCCCATGGAGCGCTGTTCATGTTCCGCCGCGCAATCGTCGCGGAGACGGGTCGCCTATTCTACGACTTCTTTCACTCGTACTACGAGGAAGTCGACTTCTGCCACCGGGCCGGTCTGCTCGGCTGGGAGGTCTGGTACGTCCCCACGCCTATCGCCGAACACCGCCACGGCGCGACGTTCGGAAGGTACTGCGCGCGGGAGGAGGTGCTGCGACGCTACTACCGCAACATGCGCTTCTCGTTCCGGACGTGCCTCGGACCGCTGGGGCTTCTGACTGTCTATCCGACGTTCATCGTCTGCTGCTGGGCGCAGGCGCTTCTCCAGCTTCTGAAGGGGTCGGGCGCGGCATGGGAGGCGCATTCATGGGCGCATCGCGAAATCCGCCGGCTCGCGAAGGAGGCCAAGGACGCCAGGCGACGCATCCAGTCCACGCGCAGGGTTTCCGACTTGGCGTTCTTCAGGGCCGTCATGCGCCTCTACACGCTCCGCGACCTCCTTCGCCTCGCGCGCGCCAACCTTTGAGCTTTGAGGCCGTTCGCTTATTTTCCCAACTAGCCCCTTGCGCAATGCGGCCGTTTTGGTACAATAGATGAACCTATGGGACAGATAGAAGAATCTACAGAGCTTGCGCTTGACTTTACGAAACTCGAAAAGGTCGGCCGTCAGGTTGCGGACACGCGGGCTGGCGGCTCGGCTTCGTGCGATCCGGGCGTCATTCCCGTGGCCGTGCAGAACGCGGACACGCGGGAGGTCATTCTCGTGGCGTACACGAACGAATTCGCCATGAAGGAGTCGTTCCGCCTTAAAAAGCTCGTTCTCTGGTCTACGAGCCGCAACAAGCTGTGGTTCAAGGGCGAGACGAGCGGAGAGACTTTCGACCTGCTGGAGGCGTACGTGAACTGCGAGCAGAACTCGCTCCTCTACGTCGTGCGTCCGTGCCGCGGCGGAATCTGCCACACGAAGAACAAGGACGGAGCTCCGCGCAACTGCTACTACCGCAAAATCGATTTCGATACGTTGAAACTGTCTTTTGTCGATCCCTGAACGCCGCAGACGGCGAGGACTTTGCTTGAAGGAAGGTCAAAATGAGCATTCTGATTGGTTTTCTCTATGTCGTTGAGGTGATCACGTGTCTCCTCCTGGCTCTTGTGGTCATGCTGCAGAAGCCGAAGGAAGGCGGTCTTGGCGGAATCGCCGGCGGAATGAGCGAGGCAGTGTTCGGCGCCGACGCCGGAAACGTCCTCATCAAGGCCACCACGTGGCTCGGCGCGATTTTCCTCGCCAACACCCTCATTCTGGCGCGCTTCACGTCAACGATCAACCAGAAGACGCTCATGGCCAACGAGGCGGCGCCCGCTCCCGTACAGCAGCAGATGCCGATGATGCCGCAGATGCCCGCCGAAGCCCCCGCCGCCGCCCCTGCGCCGACGGCGACGCCCGCCCCTGCCCCTGCGGCCAAGCCGGCTTCTGCGCCCGTCTCCAAACCTGCGGCTGCTCCCGTTCCCGCTCCTGCGGCGAAGTAAATGTCCTCGTCCGATCGGGTTCAATCCTCCGGCGAGGAGGTAGCGAATGCCGTCATCCATGTCGTCGGATCGCATCTGGCGGCGGCGATGACGGCGTTGCTCGTCTGGGAGGCCGTCAAGTCCGGGGTTGACGTCGCATGGAAGGTGGTTTCCGCCTCCATTTTCGGCGTGAGCATGGTTCTGCTCTATTCGGTTTCGAGCGCCTACCATGCCGTCATGTATCCCCCGGCGAAGCGTGTCCTCCATGTCATGGACCACATGGCGATTTATTTCCTGATAGCGGGAAGCTACACGCCGCTATGTCTTGTCACGCTTCGTCCGGAGCATCCCGGTCTTGCGTGGAGCATATTCGGGATTGAGTGGGGCGCGACGCTCGTGGGCGTCTGCGTCAAGGTCTTCACCACGGGGCGTTTTCGCGTCGTTTCGACTTTGGCCTATGTCGTGATGGGCTGGATGGCGCTTGTGGCGATAGTTCCGCTTGTCATGGCGCTTCGCGGGCTTGGGACGATGTGGCTTTCGCTTGGTGGCGTCCTGTACACGCTCGGCTGCATATTCTATCTTTGGCGTCGTCTGCCGTACGGACACGCCGTCTGGCATCTCTTCGTCCTAGCCGCCACGCTCTGCCATTTCTTCTGCATCCTCTGGTATGTGATGTAGGATTGGACTGCCATCAGTCCGTTGCCGGGCGATTCCATGGGAGGGCGGACGTCCTTGTCCGCCATCGCGGGTGGGAATGCGGTTGAATGCCATTTGGTAGGGCGCGACGTCTCGTCGCGCCGTAGGTGGAGATTCCCTTCATCCCCTGTGAACTTCAGAGACGCCCTTTGTTGGGCAGACACTATATAAATGCGATGGTTCTATGCGAACGGCATTCCCTGGGGCATGGACAGTCAAAATCCTTTTCGTGTCCGGCGTAGGCGGTTTTCGCGTTCAGCGGTCCGCACCGTCGAGTTCATTCCCCCGTATGTCGCGTTCGCCGGCCTTTCCGCCGCCCCCGCCACCGGTTTGTGATATAATCTCGACCATGAAAATTCGCAGGATTGAAGGCGGCGTCTGCGCCGCGGCCGGATTTCGCGCCGCGGGCGTCGGCGCCGGGATAAAGTACGAAGGGCGCAACGACGTCGCGCTGATCGTCGCGGACGCGCCGTGCGCCGCCGCGGCGATGTTCACGACGAACGCCGTCGCCGCGGCGCCGGTCGTCTACGACCGCGAAATCGCGCGTGGCGGACGCGCCCAGGCGATTCTGGCGAACAGCGGCTGCGCGAACGCCTGCACGGGCGAGCGCGGACGCAAGGACGCGGAACTCTCCGCCCTTGCCACCGCGGGCGAACTTGGAATCGACCCGAGGCACGTGTTCGTCGCCTCCACGGGCGTGATCGGACGCCCTCTGCCAATGGACAGGCTTCTTGCGGGCATGAAGTCGGCCGCCGCCAGGCTCGAACGCTCGTCCGAGGCCGGGCTTGCCGCCGAAAAGGCCGTGATGACGACGGACACGAAGCCGAAGGAGGCCGCGGTGCGGACGACCATCGGCGGCAAGGCCGTCGTCGTCGGCGGAATGTGCAAGGGCTCCGGCATGATAGAGCCGAACATGGCGACGATGCTCGGATTCATCACGACCGATGCCGCGATTTCGCCGGCCATGCTCCGGCGCGCCCTGAAGCTCGCCGTCGCGGCAAGCTTCAACCGCGTCGTGGTGGACGGAGACGAGTCGACGAACGACAGCGTCTTCCTTCTCGCCTCAGGCGCGGCCGGGAACGAGCCCGTCGCGAAGGCGGGGCCGGACTTCGACGCTTTCGTCGAGGCCCTGACCGCCGTCGGCGTGTCGCTTGCAAGGCAGATGGCGGCAGACGGAGAGGGCGCGACGAAGTTCGTCGAGGTGCGCGTCGTCAACGCGAAGACGAAGCGCGACGCGGAACGCGCCGCCCGCGCCATCGCGAAAAGTCCGCTCGCGAAGACTTCCTGGTTTGGAAAGGACCCCAACTGGGGCCGCGTGCTCGCCGCCGTCGGCTATTCCGGCGCGGCGGTTGACGACAGGGCCGCGGAGGTGTTCTACGGGAAGACGTGGGCGTACCGCGGGGGGCAGGTCGCGGACGCCGCGCAGCTGGCGAAGCTTGAAGGGGAAATGGAAGGCCCGGAGCTCGTCGTGACGGTCGACCTGCATCTCGGCGACTGCTCCGCATCCATCTACACCTGCGACTTCTCCCTCGACTATGTCCACATCAACGCAGACTACACCACCTGAGCAGGTCTACTCCGTCGCCGCGCTCACGAAGTCCATACGCAACAATCTTCTCGCGAACAACGACAAGATCAAGGGCAAGTGGATCCGGGGCGAGATTTCCGGCTGCAAGGTCTATTCATCCGGCCATCGCTACTTCACGCTGAAGGACAGCGAGGCCGTCATCAACTGCGTCCTCTTCAAGTTCAGGCTCGACGGATGCGACGCCGCATTCATGCAGGTTCTGCGCGGCGGAGAGGAGAGGGCCAACGGCGTGAAGGTGGACGTGCAGGGCGAACTCGACCTGAACATGGGGCGCGGGCAGTACTCGTTCAAGGTCTCCCGCCTCCGCGTCGTCGGCGCGGGCGACAAGATGGCCGAGTTCAACGCCCTGAGGGCGGAGCTCGAGGCGAAGGGCCTCAACAAGCTGGACCATCCCGAACTCCGCCGGCCGCTTCCGTTCATGCCGCACAGGATCGCGATCGTGACGTCCGCCGCCGGCGCGGTGATACACGACATGTGCGACGTGCTGCTGCGCCGCTTCCCGAACCTGGAAGTGCGTCTCCACCCCGTCAAGGTGCAGGGCGAGGGCGCTGCGGAGTCGGTCGCTGAAGGCGTGAAGTATTTCGGGACGTGCGACTGGCGGGCGGACGTGATGATCGTCGGGCGCGGCGGCGGGTCGATGGAAGACCTCTGGGCGTTCAACGAGAGGGAGGTCGTCTACGCCGTAGCGCACTCGCCGCTGCCCGTCATCTCCGCCGTCGGGCACGAATCGGACGTCACCCTCTGCGACTACGTTGCCGACCTTCGCGCCGGGACGCCGTCCATCGCCGCCGAACGCGCCGTGCCGGTGAAAGCGGAACTTTCGGCGCGCATGGGCGAACTTGCGCGCCGTCTGCGCCACGCGGTGGACAGGGACGTGGAGACGCGCATTGCGGACGTCGACGACCTGCGCGCGCGGCTCGAGCGCGTGCCGGGCGCCTTTGTCGAGAAGCTGTCCATGCGCCTTGAATCGCTCCGCGTCCGCTTCGCCGCCGCGCCGAACAGGGCCGTCGGCGAGGCGGCGGTGCGCATTGAGAAGGCGGCTGGCCGGCTTGCGCCGCTTCTCGGAGACGCAATCGCCCGGCATGAACGCCGTCTGCAGCGCGTTGCGCCGCGCCTTTCGCCGCTCGTCGCGCAGGCCGTCCTTGCGGCGGAGGCGTCGCTGCGCGAGCAGTCCGCGAAGCTCGATTTGCTCAATCCGCGTTCCGTGCTTGAGCGCGGGTATTCGATAACGAAGGACGCCGCCGGGCGCGTCGTCGGACGGGCGGGGAACGTCGCCTCCGGCGACGTCCTCGTAACCATGTTCGCCGACGGCGAAGTGGAGTCCATTGCAAGATGAAGGAGGCGTGAGATGAAGTCGCTGTCGTTTCTGCTTGCGGCGCTTGGGGCGTCGCTTTCCGCAATGACGCTTGAGAACGGTTCGATGCGGATTGGAATCTCCGACGGCTGCGCAATAGAGCGGATCGAGTGCAGGGCGCCGGGCGGCGGCTTCGTCCGCTTCGTCTCGCCGTCCGCTGAAGACGCGCCTTTCTGGGCGCTGACGTTCTGGAAGAACGGCGATTCGCGGAGCGCGGTGCGCCTGACTAACCGCTCCTTCTCCGCATCCCGCGCGCTGGAGAGGCGTTCCGACGGCGGCGCGACGTTCGTCTGGAACGGACTCGACCTGCCGGGCGAGAAGGGCGCGGTGACGGTGCGCGCGACCGTGGCGCTGACTGCGGACGGCGCGAGCCGGTGGACGCTCGACGTCCAGAACCAGAGCGCGGCTTACGGCCTTGCGGAGACGCAGTTCCCGATTCTTGGGCGCGTCTCGCAGAGCGGGGAGGCGGACGTCCTATTGCCGCGGCCCGACCTCGGCGCCAGGCTGGTGCGCCGCCGCGCCCACGGCGGACGCGCTGAGCGATTCGGATGCATGGGCTACTATCCGATGATGGCGGCGTTCATGAAGGACGGTGCGGGGCTGTACGTCGCGGCGCACGATTCCGAGGCGCGGATAAAGACGCTTGTCGTCTCCGAAAGGAACGACGTCTCGTTCACGACGCCCGTGGAGAACGCCGGCATTCCCGGCAAGGCGGCTCCGGGTCCGCGCTACGCGGTGACGATCGCGCCGTTCACGGGCGACTGGTGGAATGCGGCGCGCCTCTACCGCAGCTGGGCGCTCACGACGAAATGGACGGCGAAGGGGCCGATCCGCAATCGCCCGGACTATCCGAAGCGCATGGCGGAGATTCCGCTCTGGCTCAACATCCACGGCGGCCCAGACGAGGTGTCGAACGTGATGTCGCGCGTCCGCGCCGCATTCCCCGGCGTCGCCGCCGGCATCCACTGGCATCTCTGGCAGCATTCGCCGCACGACGTCAACTACCCCGAGTACTTCCCGGAGCAGCCGGGGACGAAGGCGTGCCTTGCGTACTGCCGGTCCATCGGACAGGAGGCGATGCCGTACACGAACGGACGCCTCTGGTCCGTTCCGCTTATGAGCTATCCGTACGTGAAGCCGTTTGCAATCGCCAAGCCCGACGGCAGTCCGCGCGTCGAGAAGTACGGTCCCGTCACGCCGCCGCTTTCGCCGATGTGCCCGTGGACGGACAAATGGGACGACACGCTCAACGACTTCGCCGTCCGCGTCCTGGACCTCGGCGCCGGTTCGCTCTTCCTGGACCAGATCGGCGCCTGCGCCGGAACGCCCTGCTACGCGAAAGGCCATGGGCATCCCGTCGGCGGCGGAACGTGGTACTTCGAGGGATATCAGAAGATTCTCGCGAAGGCCCACGCCCGCTATTCCTCCACCAACGCCTTCCTCACGACCGAAGGGTCCGGAGAGCAGTGGATGAACGTCGTCGACGGCTACCTGACCGTCACGCAGCGCCGCCCCGACGACGTGCCGTTCTTCCATGCGGTCTATTCCGGCTACACCACGTATTTCTGCAGCCCCGAAAACCACGAGGACGACGTCGTCTCCTTCCGCGCCGCGCAGACGCGCGAGCTCCTCTGGGGACAGGCGCTTGGATGGTACCATCCGCTGATTCTCGACAGTCCGGCGAAGTGCGACATCGTCCGGCGGCTCGTCGACTTCCGCCAAAGGCATCTTGACTGCCTCGCGTACGGGACGCTCCTGGGCGAGGTGGCGTTCGACGGCGTCGTGCCGGACGTAGACGTCACGTGGCTCGGGCGCAAGCCGTTCTGGGCGTGGAAGATGCCCGACTATCCGCTCTCCGCGACGATCCGCGGAAAGGTCCCGTCGCTTTGCGGCTATGTCTGGAAGTCCGCGACGACCGGAAAGGAGCGGCTCTTTCTGGCGAACCTCTCGGAGAGGCCGCAGACCGTCCGCCATGAATGGCGCGGCAAGGTCAGGTCCGCGACGCTTGCGCCGGGGGCGTTGACGGCGGTCGAGCTTCAGGACTGACGGACTGGGGGCGTGGAGTCATGGGCGTCGTCCTGCACGTCGACATGGATGCGTTCTTCGCGGCGGTCGAGCAGCGCGACCATCCGGAGTGGCGCGGGCGGCCGGTGATCGTCGGCGCGGGGCCGCGCGAGCGCGGAGTCGTCTCCACGTGCTCCTACGAGGCTCGGCGGTACGGAGTCCATTCGGCGATGCCGAGCAGGACCGCCTACCAGAGGTGTCCGCAGGGGATATTCGTCCGTCCGCGCATGGAGGTCTATTCCGCCGTCTCCAGGAAGGTCTTCGAGATCCTCGAACACTACACGCCGTTCGTCGAGGCGGTTTCCGTGGACGAGGCGTTTCTGGACGTCGAGGGGACTGTCCATCTTTTCGGCGACGTCAGGACGCTCGGCGAGCGTCTTCGCGCGGAGGTGCGCGACGAATGCGGGCTGACCTGCTCCGTCGGAATCGCGCCGAACCGCCTTCTCGCCAAGATCGGAAGCGAGGAGGCGAAGCCTGACGGGCTTTTCGTGATGCCGTTCGAGGAGGCGGAGATACGTTCCTGGCTGGCGCCGAAGCCACTGAAGATCCTCTGGGGGGTTGGGAAGAAGACGGGCGAGCTGCTTGCGAAGTACGGCTTTCGCACGTGCGGCGACGTGCAGGAGGGGGATCCGCGCTTCCTGGTCCGCATCCTCGGCGAGGCGGCCGCGACGTCGATCCGCGCCCATGCGTTCGGATGCGATTCGACGCAGGTGGCGCGCGAGGACGTACCTGAAAAGAGCGTGTCGCGGGAGTTCACGTTCGACGTCGACGAGCGCGACAGGGCGAAGGTGCGCGTGAAGCTCCTCGAACTCGTCGCGGACGTCGGCCGGCGGGTGCGCGAGAAGCCGCGCCGCGCGTGTACGTGCCGTCTCAAGCTGCGCGACGCCAGTTTCGACACGATCGCCCGCCAGGCGCGATTCGAGCTTCCCGCCCGCGACGACATGACGTTCCGCCACCTCGTGCTGGAGCTCTTCGACAGGGAATGGCCTGCGTGGGGATGCAGGACGGTCAGGCTGATAGGCTTCGGGGTCTCCGACTTCGTCCCCATCGAAGACTCCGACCCTCCGTCGCTCTTCCCCTCTTCGCAGGAGCTGGAACGCCGCCGCCGCGAAAGGCTTGCCGCCGCGCTGGACGCCGTGCGCAGTTAGCCAAATGGAAAGGACTCTCTTTGATTATCGATGTAGTCATTGCGTTCGTCAAATACTGGACGCCTTCTTGAAGGATTGAGTTGGCTGGATGCGGAGTTGTCCCGCCCCGTCCCCGAGAGCGAAGGCCGTCCCCGAAGGGGTGGCGCCGTCAGGCGCCAAGGCCGGGCGGACGGGGACGGGGGAAGGTCCATCCGGCAGGCCCTATATGATACAAGAAGCGTCCGGTATTTGACGAACGGGCACGTCTGGATTCCGATCCTTGTCTCGGAAGAGTGTCCACTACTATAACGAACTGCGGCTTCCCAATATTTCCCATCGCGATATTGCATGTCCCATCCGATTTTGATAGAATGCGGCTTCACTCTTAGGAGTACAGTCAAAAACGGAGTAAACAAGATGTCGATGTTCAAGGGCTTTTCGAACGCCTTCAAGATTCCGGAACTGCGTAAGAAGATTCTAATTACGCTGGGCCTTGTGGCGGTTTGCCGTCTCGTTTCGCAGATTCCCACGCCCGGCGTCGACTGGCAGACGCTCCAGACGACGGTGAACAACATCCGCGAGACCTCCGGCGGCGGGCTTCTGGACTGGTTCGACGTGTTCACGGGCGGCGCCCTTGGGCAGTGCGCCATCGGCTTCCTCTCCATCTGGCCGTACATTTCCGCGCAGATCGTCATCCAGCTCCTCTCCTCCGTGATTCCGCAGCTTGAGAAGCTGAAGAAGGAGGGCGAGTCGGGCCGCCAGCAGCTGGCGCAGATCACGCGCTACCTCACGATCGCCCTCTGCGTCCTCCAGTCCTGGGGCATAGCCACCGCCCTCATGCACCCGGCGGCCATCTCCCCGGCGTTCGCGGGCGTCCAGCTTGTGGCGAATCCGGGAATCGGCTTCCAGCTGATGACGGTGATCGGCATGACGTCCGCCGCGCTGTTCGTGATGTGGATCGCCGACCAGATCACCACGTTCGGCATCGGCAACGGCGGTTCGCTGATCATCATGATCAACATCACGTCGCGTCTGCCGGAGGCGATATTCTCCGCGTGGGAGCGCTACTTCGGCTACAACGGCGTCCCGGCCACCCGCTCGCCGGTCGAACTCGCCCTCCTCCTCCTCTTCGGCTTCGCCGTCGTGATGGGCACGGTGATGCTGACGCAGGGCGTCCGCAAGGTCGCGATCCACATGACGCGCGGCGCGATGGCCGCCGGCGGCCGCAGCTTCGGGATGCAGCAGACGTTCATGCCCCTGCGCGTCAACTACACGGGCGTCATGCCGATCATCTTCGCGCAGCCGCTTCTTCAGATTCCCGCGATGCTTCTCATGAAGATCCCTGCGGACAGGACGGGCTTCCTCGGATCGCTCCGCTCCTTCGGCCAGCAGCTGGCGGACATGGGAAGCGCGACGCACCTCGCCCTCTACGCGGTCTGCATCATGTTCTTCGCCTTCTTCTGGGTGGCCACGCAGTTCAACGCGGTCGAGATCGCCGAGAACCTCAAGAAGCAGAACGCCTACATTCCCGGAATGCGCCCTGGCCTTGCCACCGCGCAGTACCTCGACGGCGTCATGACGCGCATCACGCTGATCGGCGGCACGGGCCTCCTCGTCGTCGCCCTCCTTCCGCAGGTCCTCAACGGGATGATGAGCGTTCCGTGGGCGATCGCCTCCTTCTTCGGCGGCACGTCCCTGCTCATCATCGTCGGCGTCGCGCTGGACACCCTGCGCATCATGGAATCGCATCTGCTCGTCCGCAAGTACGACGGCTTCCTGCGCCACGGCACGCTGCGCGGCCGCGGCGGGATGTGATCGCCGTCTTCGGTTTTCTGACAAGGCGGCCTCATGAAAGTCTTCCAGGCGTTCTGGCAGAGCGTTTTCGCGAACAATCCGACGTTCCGGCTGGTGCTCGGGCTCTGCCCGACGCTGGCCGTGACGACGTCGCTTGAGAACGCGCTCGGCATGGGGCTTGCCGCCTCCTTCGTTCTTGTCTGCTCCAACGGAATCGTCTCCGCCCTGCGGAAGTGCATTCCGGACGCCGTCCACATTCCGTGCTACATCGTGATCGTTGCCACGTTCGTGACGGCGATCGACCTTCTGATGCAGGCGTATCTGCCGGCTCTTTCCGAGTCGCTTGGCATCTTCATCCCGCTGATTGTCGTCAACTGCATCATCCTCGGCCGCGCCGAGGCCTTTGCGTGCAAGAACCCCGTCCTTCCCTCGCTGGCGGACGGCCTCGGCGCAGGGGCGGGTTTCACGCTCTCGCTCTCGCTGATCGCGGCGGTCCGCGAAATTGTCGGCTCTGGCTCGCTCACCGTCTGGGGCGACGTCGCGCTGCGCGGCCTCAACTCCCACACCGTCATAATGGCGGTGCTTCCCGCCGGCGGGTTCATAACGGTGGGACTTCTTCTTGCGCTCATAAACCACGTTTCAGAAGCCCGAGCGGTTCGCAAGGGACTCGTTCCGCCGGAACCGGCGGCGTTCGACTGCCGCCATTGCACGATGTGTCCCAACGGCAAATGACTGGCGGCTGGCGATGAAATGCCCGAAGTGCGGAAACGACAACGACAAGGTTCTTGATTCAAGGAGTTCAAGGGAGGGAGCTTCGATTCGACGGCGGCGCGAATGCCTGAGCTGCGGGTGTCGCTACACGACGCACGAGGAGATCGACCGCGAGGAGCTCTTCGTCATCAAGCGCGGCGACCAGCGGCGCGAGCCGTTCAGGCGCGAGAAACTGGAGAAGTCCGTCCGCACGGCCTGCCAGAAGCGCCCGATCCCGGAGACGAAGGTGCGCGACCTGATCGACGCCGTCGTCGCCTCCCTCGACGGGGAGGAGGTGCAGTCCTCCGAAATCGGCGAACTCGTCATGAAGTTCCTGCACGAGCTCGACGAGGTAGCCTACATCCGCTTCGCGTCCGTCTACCGCCGCTTCACGGACGCAAGGCAGTTCATCTCCACGATCACGGAAATGGCGCGAACGCCGCAGGAAACGGAGACGCCCGCATGATCGACCTCCACGCGCACAGCACGGCCAGCGACGGTTCGCTTTCTCCGGAGGAAATCGCCGAGCTCGGCAGCTCCTTCGCCCTGATGGCGCTGACCGACCACGACACGTGCGAGGGCGCGCGCCGGTTTCTGGCCGCATCCGCGAGGATCGGCGCCGCCGGCGTCCGCTGGGCCGGCGTCGAACTGAGCGTCGCCCCCGACCCCGGCTACCGCAAGTTCCACATGCTCGGACTCGGCGTCGCCCCGGAGACTCCCCGCCTCAACGCGCTTCTCGACGCCGTCGTCGCCGGGCGCGACGAGCGCAATCTCGTCATTCTCGAACGCCTCCGCGCGCTCGGCGCCCCAATCGAGCTGCGCGACGCGGAAGGCTTTTCCGACGGGCGCGTCGTCGCCCGCCCCCACTTCGCCCGCGCGCTTGTCGCCAGGGGATACGCCTCGAGCATCTCCGACGCCTTCGCCCGCTTCATCGGCAACGACGCCCCCGCCTACGCGCAGCGCTACCGCCCCTCGCCTGAACAGGCGATCGAGGCCATCCACGCCGCAGGCGGACTCGCCGTCCTCGCGCACCCGCGCTACTGGACGGACGACCCCGCCGCCCTGCGTTCCGGCCTTCGCAGACTGAAGGACGCCGGCCTTGACGGAGTGGAGGCGATCTACCAGTCGAACGCGCCGGGCGAGACGGTGGACCATCTCATGGCCGCGAAGGAACTTGGCCTTCTCGTCACCGCCGGCAGCGACTTCCACGGAACGAACAAGCCCGGCCTCCACCTTGGCATGGAACCGCATGACGAGGCCGCGCTTGTCGCCGCCATCCTTTCGGCCCACGGCCGCCACTCTTCGCCATCGGATATGGTATAATCAAGCCGTGCAAAGATTCCACATAGTCTGCGCCGCGCTGCTGTGCGCATCCTGCGTTTCGTTCGCCGCCGAGGAGAGCGAAGAGGTCTCCGTGCCGTCGTGGTACGCCGGGGCCGGCGCGGGAATGCTCCTGCCGGGTGGCGGCAGTTCGCTTTCGCGCGCGGCGCAGTCCTCCGCGCACATCGGGTGGTACGCCTCCGACTTCGTGGCGTTCGAGTTCGAGGGGTCGTGCGCGCCGAATGCGTCGTCCGGCGGCGGACACGCCGCCGTGACCGGCCTTGCCGCGCGCGGACTCTTCCACCTTTCCGGGTGGGAGGCGTTCGGAAAGCTCTTCGGCTACGAGCGGTTCGATCCCTTCGTGACGGCGGGCGTGCAGACGCTCCTTTCCTCGCGCTATTCCTTTGCGGACGGCTCGCACCGCACGGCCGCAGGGCCGGCAGTTGGCATCGGCGCGTTCTACTATCTCACGGACACCTGGGCGCTGCGCTTCGACGCGACGGCGGCGATGTCGGTCGACAGCCCCTGCGGAATGAATTACGGAATCGCCGCGGGCGTCCAGTGGAGTTTTGGCGGAGGGGAACCGTGAAAACGCTTGAACGGTACGTGTTCGGTTCGTTTCTTTCGTCGTTCCTGCTCGCGTTCCTCGTCCTGTCGTTTGTGCTGACGATAGGACTGATGGTGCAGATTGTCGGCTACATGCTGCAGGGAATGCCGGCGAACCTGGTGGGGCGCTTCGCGCTGGTGAGCATTCCGGAGACGCTGCAGTGGACGATTCCGCTCGGCCTCCTGGTGGCGTCCATCCTCGTCTTCTCGCGCCTCAGCGCGGACAGCGAGATCGCCGCGATGCGCGCCTGCGGCGTGAACCTGCTCTCCGTCATGCGCTGGCCGCTCCTCTTCGCGCTTGCCTGCACGCTGCTGGGCCTTTTCGTCAACAACGAGATCGTCCCGCGCGGACACCACGTCCGCCGCGACCTCACGCGCCGCATATCCGTCGGCGCCGGGCTGAGCCTTCTCGAACCCGGCCGCGTGATCGACGACTTCCCGAAGGTCAAGATCTACTTCGAGGAGAAGGACGGCAACTGGCTCAAGGACTTGATTGTCCTGGACTACTCCAATCCGAAGGTCGACCGCCTCGTCACGGCGTCGAAGGCGCTCGTCAGGAGCGAGGGGCGCGACATAGTGCTCGACCTCCACGGCATGACGATCGACCCCGTCGACGAGGACCGGCCCGGAATGGCCCGCGCCGGGCGCATCCAGTACCGCGTGAAGGACGCCTTGAAGGACTCCGAGTACAAGCGCAAGGAAAAGGACTTCCGCTTCTTCGAGATGATCGACAGAATCGGCGAACTCTCCGAAACGGCCAGGAATCCCGACGAGTACGTCGCGAAGCGTCTTGCGGAACGCGAGGCCGCCGGAAAGACGACGGACAAGGCGACGGGCAGGCGCATCACGAAGACGTTCATAACCAAGACGCTTCGACGCCAGCTCAGCGACACGAAGACGGAGTTCATGAAGCGCTGGGTCTTCGCCTGCGCCTCCATCTGCTTCGTCATGATCGGCGTCCCGCTCGGCATCCGCGCCCAGCGCAAGGAATCGACGATCGGCATGGCCATCTCGATGGTCACGGCCCTGAGCTACTACCTCGTGGTGATTCTCATGACAAGCCTGTCTAAGAACTACCACGTGCATCCGGAAATCCTGATATGGCTTCCGGTCGTCCTGTGCTGCGCGCTTGCGGTATATCTGATACCGAAGAACCTTTAGAAAACGTCCCGTCAGGAGGAATCACAAATGGCAGTCATAGTCCATCCCACAGCGATCGTAGACAAGAACGCCCGCCTCGGCGAGGACGTTGAGATCGGCCCCTACGCAAGCGTCGGCCCGGACGTCTCGCTCGGCAGCCGCACGAAGGTCCGCCAGGGCGCGATCGTTGACGGACACACCACAATCGGCGAGGACTGCGAGATCTTCCCATACGCCTGCGTGGGCATGAAGACGCAGGACCTGAAGTACCGCGAGGGCAGCGTCTCCTACGTCGAAATCGGCAACCGCACCGTCATTCGCGAGTTCGCCACCGTCCATCTCGGCACGGCGGACGGGGAGAAGACGATCATCGGCGACGACTGCCTTTTCATGGCCTACTGCCATGCGGCCCACGGCGTCGTCCTGGGCAACCACGTGATCTGTTCCAACTCCGTCCAGCTGGCCGGCGACGTCCACATCGACGACTGGGCCATCATCGGCGGCGTCGTCGGGGCGCACCAGTTCTGCCATGTCGGAAAGCACTCCATGGTCGGCGGACTTTCCAAGATCCGGCAGGACGTCCCGCCGTTCATGCTCTGCGACATGGAGCACGGCGCGCTGAAGGTCATCGGGCCGAACATCGTCGGCCTCCGCCGGCGCGGATTCGCGGACAACGTCTGCCACGCCCTCAAGGAGGCGTATCGCTTCATCTACCGCGACGGGCTGAACAGGACGCAGGCCCTTGAGCGCGTGGAGAACGACGTGGACCCGCTTCCGGAGATCAAGGAACTCGTCCAGTTCTACCGCACCTCCACACGCGGCGTCGCGTAAGAAGATGAAGATCCTCACAAGATACGTCCTCAGGGAGTTCGCGACGCCGCTGACGTATTGTCTGCTCGGCTTCGCCTCCATCTACCTCCTCTTCGAGCTCTTCGGCTCGTTCAGCCGTCTCGTCGCCGCGCGTCCCGGCTGGGGACCTGCGCTTGCGTACCTCGTCGGCTACGTCGCCCCGTACTTCGAGTGGATGGCGCCCGCGTGCCTCATGCTTGCCACGCTGTACACGATGTGGAACTTCTGCCGCCATTCGGAGCTGATCGCCATGCGCGCGAGCGGAATCGGCTTCCTGGCGATTGTCAAGCCGCTGCTCGTCGTCGCGACGCTGATGGCCGTCGCGGTCGGATACGTCAACGAGTTCTACGTTCCGCGGAACGGGCAGTGGGCGAAGCAGTTCAAGGCCGCGAGATTCAAGCACGAGGCCATGGACAGCGCGGACGACCTGGTGTTCCACAACGCGCGCGAGGACAGGACGTGGAAGGTCGGAATGCTCGTGACTCCCGACGCCACGGTGATGGAGGACGTGAAGGTCTCCGTGAACTATCCCGCCGCGGCAGGCGGCGGACGGCGCATGACGGTCAACGCCCCGCGCGTGGAGTACCTCGACGGAATGTGGTACTTCGACCATCCTTCCGTCCTCTACTACTCGCAGAGCGGCGACGAGGCGGCATCGCCCACGCCCGACCTGGAGGGGCTGACGCTTCGCACATTCCCCGGCTTCTCGGAAAAGCCGGACGATTTTCTTCTCCAGAACAGGGACTGGGCGTACTATTCGACGCGGGACCGCCTTCGCTACCTTGAGACCCATCCGTCGCTCTCCGCCGACGACAGGCGCGACTACACGTACGACCTCTGGGCGCAGATCGTCGCGCCGCTCGCCTGCATCGTCATCACGCTCTTCGCGATTCCCGCCGGAATAGCCACCGGGCGGCAGAGCGTGTTCAAGGGAGTCGTCGGCGCGCTCTGCCTTTTCTTCGCCTACTACGGCACGACGATAGGCCTCATGATCGCGACGAAGAGCGGACTCCTTCCGCCTATCCCCGCCGCCGTTCTGCCGCCGGTTCTCTTCATGGCCATCGGCGGCGTCCTCTTCTGGCGCCAGCGATAGCGCGTCCCTCCCATTGGTGACGGCATGGCAACGCCGGCCATGTGCAGCTTGCCATTAATCACCTATCCTCTTTATGCTATAATGTCCGCATGAAACCGATCGCCACCAACATCGCCGACTTCGAGGCCATGCGCAAGGCGGGGCAGCTCTACGTGGACAAGACAGCCCTGCTGCACCGGATGATAACCGACCCGAGCCGCACGTTCTTCTTCTGCGCCCGGCCGAGGCGGTTCGGCAAGTCGCTGAGCGTGACGACGCTCAAGTCGATCTTCCTCGGACACCGGGAGTACTTCGACGGCCTCGCGATCGCGGCGACGGACTACGACTGGCGGCCGCACGCCGTCATTCACTTCAATTGGGGCGGAGTCGACGTCTCCAGCCTTGAGGCGTTCGAGCGCACGCTCGCGGACGCCGTCCGCGACGCGCTGGCCCAGGCCGGCTACGCCTACGATGACGGCGCGCTTCCCTCGACGAACCTAGCCCGCGCAATCAGCCACTTCCACGCGCGCGACGGGGTGGGGGCGGCGATCCTGATCGACGAGTACGACGACCCGGTCGCCAAGGCGCTCGCCGACGTCGAGCTCGCGGAGAGGATCCGCGACCGCCTCGCGACCCTCTACGCGCAGTTCAAGGACAACTCCGGGAAGATCCGCTTCCTCTACATCACGGGCGTGTCGAAGTTCACGAAGCTCTCCATCTTCTCCGCCCTCTCGAGCCTGAACGACGTCTCGTTCGACGCGGACTACGCCGCGCTCTACGGCTACACGGAGGAGGAACTCGACGCGAACTTCGCGGAGCACATGCGCGCGAAGGCAGTGCGCATGGGACTCTCCGACGCGGCGTTCCGCGCGGAACTGAAGCGCTGGTTCAACGGCTACCGCTTCGCCCGCTACGACGCGACGACGGTCTACAACCCGGTATCGATCGCGCTCACGCTCGCTTCGCGGGACCCGGCGTTCACGGCGAGATGGACGGCGACGGGGCGTCCGTCGATGCTGATGAACTTCATCCGGCGCGAGGGGCTTCTCGCGATCGACTACGAGAGGGGCGTGAAGGCGCGGGACGGCGACTTCGACGTTTCCGACATCCGCCGCCTGCGCGCGGTGCCGATGCTCTTCCAGGCGGGATACCTTACGATCACGGACTACGCGGATGGGCGCTACACGCTGGGCGTGCCCGACGAGGAGGTGCGGCGCGACCTGATGCTGCTCGTCTCGGCGGAGACGGCCGGGAAGGGCGAGCCGTGGGTGTTCCGCCTTGCGGACCACCTGATCGACGGCGAGTTCGACCTCTTCTTCGCGGGGCTGAAGTCGCTCTACGCCGGGATGCCCTACGGCAGCCTTGAGGGGGCCGTCCACGAGATGTCCCACGAGCGCGTCCTAAAGGCATTCCTTCAGGCGTTCGGGTTCGAGGTACGCGCGGAGGAGGCGCAGGCCGGAGCGCGGCCGGACGTCGTCGCGGCCGACCGGCACACGGTCTGGATCTTCGAGCTCAAGCGCGACGGGACGGCGGCGGACGCGATCGGGCAGATCCGGACGCGCGGCTACGCCGAGCCGTACCGCGCACGAGGCCTTCCGATCTGGGCGATCGGCCTCGCGTTCGACCCGAAGACCCGCCGCCTCGTCGACGCGGCCGCCGAGAAGATGCAGTTTTGATCCGCGGATGCGCGGAGATTGATCTGCGCTGAACTGCGGAAAAGCCGATTTTGCGCCCTCTTGACGTTTCCGCTTGTCTTGAGGGGCGGAAAATGCTACACTTTATCCCAAAGCATGGGCGAAGGAAAATCATGTTCTTTCACATAGGCGGACGGCCCATGGTCTGCCACCATGCCGGGCGCGAAGCGATTCGCGTCTGGCAGAACCCCGCATGAACGCGCCCGACGGATAGGGCGCGGAAATCGGGGAGTGTCGTGGTGTTCCGAAAGGGCCTGCGACGGCGTACGCAATCTTGCGTATTTGGCTTTGCTTGAAAACGACCAAATCTTCTTGTAAAAGGCTGAATATGTGAGATGCGTTGCGTGGAGTATTCCACGTGGCGTGTCTTCTATTCATGTTTTTTACAAGGCGCTTGGTCGTGCCTCAAGCAAGACAGGGATTTGAGGACACGCCGCGTTCTTTTTCGTGTCGGGCGGGGAGGGTGTCAGGCAATGGGGCACGGAGAAAAGGATTCGAGATGACACTTATGCAACTTGCTGCGATGCTTGGAGGTTCTGCGTCCGTGCTCCGCAGCGTGGAGATCAATGAAGACGGGCCGCACTTCGTGCATATCGAAGCACGAAAGGCGGGCGTCTTCTCCTGGGTCAACACGATTTTGGGCGTTGACGCGACAACGACACTCGATGTCTACGAGGATTGCATCGAGCATTCTGCGGGGTCGCTTTATGGGACTTTTACCGAGACGATTCCGTTGACAAGCGTCAGCAATTTTGGAGCGGGATTTCTTAAGCCGTTTTCATGTATGATTCTTTCGTTATCCTTGCTGGCGCTTGCCGCATTCGCCGTTTTTAGCGCAGATGGAGGAGTGGCGGAAGGCGTTGTCCTTCTGACTCTTTCGGTCGTATTCGCGTTTCTGTATTGGACACGCAAGACGCTGGCGCTTTACTTCACCACGTCAGGCGGCAGTACGACTTTCGTGGCGTTCAAGCGCAGCCTGATTGAACGAGTGGCGCTTGATGCGCCGACTGCCAAGCGGATCATCAGAATTGTCTCCTCCCTTGTCATGAAGAACACTGCGCACTGAGGCCATCGCGTAAGCGTAGATGACATCGAAGCGGGAGAGGCAATGAACTGTTCTGTAGGCAGTGGTGTCGAGGCGCATGTCCGGATTGCGTCAAGGGTGACCGCTGACAGATTCGGACAGAAGACGATCGCGCCGGGCGACAGGATGCTCGTCGATCCGGCAACCGGCGAGTGTATGCCCGCCACGGATGCGAACGTCGAGGCGTTCGTTCGCAGCGGGATGAGCTTCTATCTGAATCCAGATGAGGAAATGCGGGCGAGCCTGTCCGCCATGTGCGGCCGAATGCTGGATTTCGGCACTGCGCTCGGTACGAACGTGGCGGACTTGAAGGGCAAGGCCATTCCGGGGTTCAATCTGCCATGGTGGGTGGCGCTGTGGCCGTTCTCGCTCGAATTCCGCAAGGTCCGCGAAATCAAGGTCAGGGAGTCGGAATTCATCGCCTATCTTGAAAAGAAGGGCGTGATTCCGCCTTCGGGCGACGTGCGAGGCGATGTCCGGCAGAGCATTTGCGATGCGAATCTTTTCCGCGTATACGAACTTCGCGGACGGTTCGGAATCACGTTCCACGTGTACACAATCTTCGTCACCCGCGTGGGCGTCGAGGAGCGGGACGGCGTGAGGCGGCTTGCAGTCAAGCCATCGGACGCCGGGACGTACAACGCCGTCATGGACTTCGTGAAGGACCGGAAAAGGCGGTTTAGGCGGGCGAACTGCAGATGCGTGTCGATCGGGTCGTTCGGCGGATGGGACGGGAGTCTGAACGTTGTCGAACTGCCGGACAGCATTCAGCTTCTTTCTTCGCCCAATCACGGCGGATCGCGTCCGTGGAACGTGAGGCTTCCGAACCTGACGCACATGCGCCCCATATACCGAATGCTTGTCTACCGTCTGTGGCCGGAATTGTGGACGGACTGGCACAAGGAAATATGCAGGGCGCTTGAGAACGACAGTGTCGATGGCAGCATGACGGTTTCGCGGATGTCGGACAATACCGGCATTCCAAAGGACTGCGTCGCCGAGGTGTTCGAAAGGCTGCGGACCGACAAAAGCAGGAAGTGGAGGTCTCGCCGGACTGCAAAAGGTAAACTTGCGATTGAAAGCCGTGCTCCGGGCATCGCCGCCAACGCCGGCGCGTTCGTGCCATCGGCGCGGAAATGGCCATTTGTTCTTCTTGACTGGTTTTTGATTTTACTTGCCTTCGCCTTATCTTTTTATGGAAACAATTGCTTCAAAGGTGCTTTCGGAAAGTCCGATGATGTATCGACCGCTGTCTCGTGTGCAGACACGACGTCAAACAGCGTTGCTGTTGTTTCTTGCGTTACGAACAATCTGACGGGACAGATTCCGGCTTCAAGTGACAGCGGACAACCTGGGAAAAGCAAAGGCGGCGTGGCTTGGTCGAGGATTATTGGAGTTATGGGCTGTGTTATTGGTCTTGGAATTGTGAACATGTGTAAAGGCCATGTTGAACGTAAAATCCATGAATGAAAATGGTCGATGAAACGGAGGTACGGAAATGGCGTTGAATGACGTTTTATGCAAGGTCGCGGAAAAGCTCGGATTCAAGGACACGGACGTTGACTCGATGCGCAGGAGGCAGACGGAGATGTCCGATGCCATCAGGGACGGCTACGACAGGCTTGAGGCGCTTAAAAAGCAGGTCGATGGGCTTGACGCAAAGATGTCCAAGAAGAAGAAGGAGTACGACGCCGCCGGTCTCGGACGAAGGCGGATAGTCAAGGAGGAACTGAAACTGCTCTTCATGCAGCAGGATCGGATTCTGGAATCACTCTCCGTCATAACCAGGAACCTACGCTCCGCCGAACTGCAGAGGCATAAGATAGGTCTGCTCATCGCCGCGGCGGAGAACCCGGCGCGCATCGAGGAGATAGAGGAGCTCACTCTTGACATGAAGGACATGCTTGACGATCAGAGGGCGCAGTCAAAGGTGGCGAAAGGCCTTGAAGACGTCGACGTCTCGGGGCTTGACAGGGACGACGACACGGAGTTCGACGCGCGCATGAACGCGCTTGGCGGCGAGGTCGAGACCGAAAACGCCGTCGGGGCAGATTCCATGGACGCCATCGACAGGCGGATCGCGGAACTAGCCTGAGGCGCATTCGCACACCGGAGTCATACGAAAAAGATCATCATTCGCACACTGGCGTCATACGAAAAGAGAGGAACGCAAAAATGGGACTTTCCGATTTGTTCAAGTCGACGAGGGAAATCGAACGCGAGAAGGCGCACAGCCGCAGAAGGGCGCTGCGCGACGTGGAATCCGCCACCGATACGGTCAAGGAGGAGATCGCGACTCTGAAAAAGGACCGCGACGCGGCGTGGGCGCAGGCGCGCGAATACCTGCGCGACGGGCAGAAGGCCGCCGCGCAGAGGACGCTGCAGTCCGTCCAGTCGTGCGAGCTGATGATGGGGAGACTGGAAAAGAAACTCTGGGTCTTCAACCAGCTTGCGCTGAGGATGAAGATGGCGAAGACAGACCAGGAGTTCGCCAACGCGCTTGAAAAACTGAACAGGACGCTTGAAATCGATCCGGACAGAATGGCCGACGTCCTCGGCGACGTCGACGATTCGCTTTCAGAGCAGGTCGACGTCGACAAGAACTGGGACAAGAGGTACGAGAAGGAAATGAACGGACTTGCCCAGTCGGACGCCGTGCCGTCCATGGAGGAGATGATGGGCAGCCTTGAAAAGGAGGTCGTCGCCGACGTCGCCGGCGGCGCGGCAATCGCCGGCGCCGTTCCGGCCGCAGAAGCGAAGGCGTCCGTCGGTATCGCCGATGGAATCGGCGAGGGCCGCCGCCGGCTCAAGGCTCTCATGGACGATGCGAAATAGGCATCACGGTCGGGAGGCAGAACATGAGCAGTTTCAATGCAGACAAGAAGAGGGAGCACGAGGCGCTTGCGGAGAAGGCCCTTGCCGCAGGCGACCTTGCCAAGGCGTTCTTCCACACTGCGCAGGCGGCGGAGTTCACGTTCAATCTCGCAGAGCAGAGCGAGGGCGACGTGGCGAAGGCCTATCTCGCCGACGCCAACGAACTCGTCGCCATCGCGGCGTCGCTTCGCGACAGGGCGGCCGCCGCGAAAAAAGTCAAGGTGAACAAGGAGACGACCGGCGAAAAGGGCGGAGGCGGCGGGGACGGCACGGCGCCCGAAAAGGGAAAGTGGACGGTGACGTCCGCCGGCGACGTCCTTCTCGACGACGTCAAGGGGCTTGCGGAGGCGAAGGCGGTCGTCATGGACGCGCTGATCAACCCCGTAAACCACCCCGACGTCTACAAGACTCTCAAGGTCAAGCCCGGTACGGGGCTTCTCCTGTACGGACCTCCCGGCACGGGAAAGACGATGTTCGCCAAGGCGATCGCCAACGAGATGAAGACCACCTTCATGCACGTGAAGCTCAACGAGCTCAAGAGCAAGTACGTCGGCGAGACGGAGCAGAACATAGCGGCGATGTTCCGCGAGGCGCGGTCGTACAAGAAGTGCGTCCTCTTTCTCGACGAGTGCGAATCGATGCTCCGCAGACGCGGCAGCCAGAAGGTCTGCATGGTCGAGCAGTTCCTTGTGGAACTGGACGGCTTCAAGGAGGGCGACGGCAACCAGCTGTTCGTGCTTCTCGCCACCAACCGTCCGTGGATGCTCGACAGCGCAATCACCCGCAGCGGACGCATCAGCACGGCGGTCTACGTCGGACTGCCCGAAAAGGAGACACGCCGTCTGATCGTCGACGCCGCCCTCAAGGACGTTCCGCTTTCGCCCGACGTGGACCTCGACAGGCTTGTCGAACTGACGGACGGCTTCAGCGGCGCCGAGATCAGCCACCGCGAGAACGGCGGCGGCGTGTGCGACGAGGCCCGCAAGTTCGCGGCGCGACGCTGGATCGAGCGGCGCAAGGGCCAGGAGGAAGGCTCCGAGGAGTGGGCGAAGGTGGAGCCGGTGACGTGGGACGACTTCGAATGCGCCCTCAAGACAGTTGTCCCGACGTCGCGGCGCGACGCGGACATAGTGCGGAGGAACCTGGCGTTCCGCGATTCCGGCGAGAGCGCGGGCGAAGGTTCCGGCACTGGCGCGGGCGGCGATTCGGACGGCGACTGAGCGTCCGTGAAAGGGGCAAGGCGATGGAAGACAAGTTCATGAACGGCCTGCTGGGGCTTTCGTTCCTCAAGTGGTGGTTTCTCCTGATCCCGAAAGTCGGTACGACGCTCTTCGTCCTCTACGTGTGCTGCATGGGCTGGATAAAACTCGGCCCGCACAAGCCCATGCCGGACATGGCGAGGATGAAGGCCGCCGACCGCGCCGTGGAGAGGATAATAGACGAAGTGCGGCAGAACCGCGGCGCGGTGCGCAGTGCGGCGCTGTGCCATTTCGCGAACGACACGTCGGACTACTTTTCGCGCCGGCTTCGTGAGCGAATCGAGCAGTCGAACATCCTCGACTTGACGGACGTCGATTTTGCGGAGAAGCTGCGCACGGCGCTCAATCTGCGCAACAGGGGCGCCGCAAATGCGTCGGAGGCGCTGGCCGCAGCCGGAAGGGAAGAGGTGGATGCCGTCCTGTGGGGGAGGATCGAGCGGTTCGAGTCCGCAAAGGGCGGCGGCGCGACGCTTACAGGCGAATGGCAGCTGGTGGACAGGAAGACCGGCGTCGCCGTCTGCGGCGGGCAGATACAGGCGGGAAACGCCGCCTCCGCCGTCCTCGAGGCCGTCGCTTCCGTGGGAGAATCGACGGACGGAGCGGAGGTCTTCGCGTCCGCCATTCCGTGGTACATGCGGCTGCTCGGATTCGTGCTGCTCGTCCTTCTGCTGCCTGTATTGACGATATCGTTCGTACGGACGATGGTGGCGAAGCGCTCGAACAGGGTCAACGTGTTCGTGCTCGGCGTCTACACCGCAATCGACATGATCCTTGCGTTCTTCATGGTCGGCGGGACGTTCGGGTCGTTTGCGGCGGTGGCGGTGTTCATAGGCGCATCGCTTGCGGCGTTCCTCTACAACGTGTCTCTGATGTCGTTTGCCCTGCGGCTTGAGGCGGAGTGAAGAAGATGTTTCTTGCTGAACTTGTCTGGTTTTTTCTCGCGGTCGGCGGCGCGGCGTGCGGCGGCGGATTGCCGTTTCTGCTCATGTCCGTCAACGTGGGCGTGTTCCTGTTGTTCGGATGGGACAAGAGGGCGGCGGTCAGGCGTATGCCGCGCATTCCGGAGAAGGAACTGCTGTTCTGGACGGCGCTGGGCGGTTCGGCCGGCGCGATGGCCGGGATTATCCTCTTCAGGCACAAGAGCGGGAAGTGGACTTTCTCCGGATGGGTCGTTTTGATGTTTGCAATCCATTGCGCGGCGTTGGCGTGTCTTGTGTGGAAATAGGAGGCTGGCATGTCTAAAGTTCTGATAAGGCGTCTCACACCGGACGACAAAGGCTATCTGCGCAAACTGCCGCAGGATACGCTGGGCGGTGCGCACGGGCTGTTTGTCGTGCGAACCGAATACACCGGCGGACCGGTGCTGCGGCGCATTTCAAGCATAAAGGCGGCGCTTTCGGAAATCGGGAAAGGACGCGCCGTCTATCATCTTACGGCGGGCGAGTTTAAATGCGAATGCACGAAGTACGCCTGGAACGGGCACGACGTCGTCGTGCGCCTCAAGGTGAAGGTGGATCTGGAGGGGAATGGCTTCGCGAAGTGGCTGGCGAACGCCGCTGGCGTGTGGGACGACGCGGGGAGGACGATTCGGGAGACGTCGCTGGTGGCGCTTGTGCAGACCGAGCCGCGATTTGGCCTTGCCTCGTACGTCCGCGACTGCCTTGACGACGCCAACCTCGAACTGCTGGAGGAAAACGGCGTCGTGTCATGGCCTGGCGTCGTGCCGATTCCCCTTCGGGAGAAGTGGCTTTCCGTCGTCGAGGTGGAGGAAGTGAAATGCATTCCCCATGTGACCGCGCCCGCCCCAACGCCTACCACCGCTTCATCGGCAGCCTCCGCTTCAACGGCGGACTCAGTCCCATTGGCGACATCCATTCCCATGGGGATTCGTCCTGGCGCTCTGCTGCGTGGACAGTACCAGATATTGGAACGGTGCGGACAGGGCGGCATGGGGCAGATATGGAAGGCTTTCGACAACGTGTCCAAAAAAGAAGTCGCCGTAAAAATCCTTCGCGAAGACGCCGACGGGGACATTGCGGAAAGCATCATGGTCGAAGCCGGCATTTTGGACAACTTGAGCCATGACAACATCATCGGAATGCGTGGCTGCCACAAGGACGAAAGGGAAAACGTCCTTTTCATGGTCATGAATTTCGTCAACGGACAGTCGCTTGAGGACGTCCTGAACCAAAGAGGGGAAGGCGGCAGGCTTTTATGGGAGGAGGCGCGCGCATGGCTCAGGCCGATTGCGGAGGCGATCGACTACGTTCACGGCAAGGGGATTGTGCATCGCGACGTGAAGCCGGCGAACGTGATGATCGGCAAGACATCGCCGTCGGACGCCGCACCGCGTCCGATTCTCTGCGACTTCGGAATCGCCAGCCGGCATCTCAACGTCACGCAATGCGCATGGGGCACTGAATGGTACAGGGCACCGGAGGTCAGGCCCGGCGTGGAAGTGACGTTCGCGGCGGACGTCTACAGCTTTGCCGTCACGGTCTTCCGCTGCCTGACCGGCGGACTTGATCTGCCCTCCGACTTGTCGCCGGCAACTGCCAGGAAAGTCGGCGTTCCGCCTGTCGTCCTGTGCGGATTGTCTAGGGACCCATCCTTGCGTCCGAAGAAGTGCGTCGAGTTCTTCGAGCCGAAAGTTTCGTCTGCCGCCAAGGACATGACGGCGGCGAAGTCTGCGGACAGGAAGGTGACTACGGAGTTGTCTCATGCGAGATTCGTCTTGAACGCTGAAGCCGCGAAGTCGCACACGTCCGATGACGTCTTTCTGCCGGTCAAGGTGATGGACGCCTATCGGCACATTCTTGCAAAGTGCGGGATGGCGGACGTCGTTCAGAGGATGGACTCCCTTGTGAAGGACGTGAAGCGCTGTGGAAAGCGGATGGGATGGAGGGTTCTCGGCGTCGAGGCGTTCATCGACCTCGTTTCGGAGGTGTCAGCCGCTTCCTTGGGCGACTTGAAGTCCAGGGCGGTGAATGACAGGCGCATGGAGATCGTCGCATGGGTCGACAACCATGATGGAGACGGGGAATTCAATGCGGCGACGCTTGCGGCGCTTCACGCCATACGCGACAGCATCGTCGACTTTTCGGAGGAGAACTGAGAATGAAAATCAATCTTGCCGTATGGACGGCCGTGAACGGATATGCCTGGCAGCCGGGAAGCGTGTATTCGCCGGAGGAACTTGCCAAATACAAGGATGAAATCGGACGGCTTGACGCGAACGGCCTGCCGTTCGGCGGACTGTTCCTGAAGGACGGCAAGGCGGTCTTCTGGCGTACGCAGATTGCGTCGTACATGGACTCCTATGGGCGCGACGCGGTCTACTGCGTCGTCGGCGCCGTGCCGGAGGACATGGCCGTCAAGGTGGATTTTCACGCCGTTTTCGCCTCCTCCGAAGTGTCAAAGCCGCAGAAGCCATTTCCGACGTCACTGGAACTGCCTGAACGGACTGGCGAATTCAAGTCCCCGCTCGGAAACGCGGCCTTTGCCGAAAGGCGTGTCGACGGCGTCGAGACGTTCGCTGAACTGGGCGGATGGTGCGAAGAGGCGAAGGGCGGACGGCTGGACGTCCGGATAATGGGTTCGCTTGACGTCCCGCTGTTCATCGTGGCCTACAAGCCGCGTACCATGCCGTCGTCTCCGCCTCCGCCTCTGAGGCCGGTGGGCGTCGGTGCGCACCGGGAAATCCCCTCTCGTCCCGGTTCGACGGAATGGGCGGACATCGCTTCGGCGTCTTCGCCCGTTTCTATGGCGGACTCCGTCGCACCGCGCATGAACCGTGCCGATGCGCGTCCGAAAGCCGCCGTGGTACAGTCCGAGAGGAGAAGGAGTTCAGACATTTGGACATCAGAGCCGTCGTCTGCGAATTGGGGCAGGACGACTCCCGACGTCGACGGAATCCGCGCGAAGACGTCCGACGATTCGCTCTGGACTTGTTTCGCATGCCTTGCCTGTGGCTTCGTCTTGGGCGTGATTGCCACGGCGGCGGTCTGCTTCTGGTCTTTTAACTTGAAGGCGTCGAGGTGCAGTCCTACTTCAGCGTCCACCGACGTTGCCGTACAGGCTTCAGGTTCACCTGAAAATACCAGCCACGGCGCGAAGGACGCAGACGAGGTGAAAAAAGCGCCCACTTCGGAGGATGTGCATACGTCTTCGCAGGACGAGGAGGCCAGCGCCATGGGGAACAAGGGAGAGCCTGCGGCGCCAAGCGTGCCAAAAGAAGCGCGGAATAAGGACAACGAGAAATCGTAGTGCAATGTCAATATTGTGAATGGGAGATTGGCCAATGGTAAAGGTCGCGATTCTTGGCGTTGAGGGAAGCGGGAAGACGGTTCTCTTTTCGGTGATGGGCGCAAAATACGAGACGCCCGACGCGAACAGACTGTTCCTGTCGCCGTTGAACCATGAGACGTATTTGTATTGCAGAAAGGGGGTGGCCGCCCTTCGGAAGGGGCGGTGGCCTCTCGCCACGCAGCCGGACTCCGCCATGGAACTGAGCTGGCAGTTGATGGAAACAAGGCGCTTTGGACAGAACGCGAGGCCTCTTGCCCAGCTTTCATTCCTTGACTTCGCGGGCGAGGTCTACCGAAGGGCATTTGGAGCTGGCGGTTCTGACGACGCATACGACACGGCGCTCCTGAAATCGCACGTCAAGGAGGCTGACGTTTTGGTTGTCCTTGTCGATCTTGGCAAGATCATCAACGGCGACGAGGAAGACGAACGCACGATTGAGATGAACTGGCTTTCGCAGGCGATGCTTTCGTTCGTCTGCAGACAGAGGCGCAAGCGGGAAATCGCGCTGGTGTTCACCCAGTCCGACCGATATCTTGAGATTGTCAAGACGTGCGGCGGAGTCCGGGGGGCGTTGGCGAGGTATCTTCCGATTGTCAGTTCAACGCATGGAAGAAAACTGCCGCTATTCGCGGTCTCCGCAGTGGACACGCTCGTCCCTTCGCCCGACGACCCGACGATGATGCTGCCGTCGCCGGATTTTGGGTCGATGGGCTTTGATGACTTGATGAAGTGGATGAGGAAAGCCGCGATAAGATGCGAGAGGAGGCGCGTGTGCCTGAAAATCTGGGTTTGCCTGGCAATTGTCTATATCGTCATTATTATCGTGTGTGTGGCAAATTCCTGATCGGCTGACAATTGTCGGCGTTTTCATGTCGTAAGGTAGACGGAGGATTTGGACGATGAAGAAGGTTGTGATAGTCGGTGTTGAAGGAAGCGGCAAGACCGTGTTCCTCGTGGCGATGGCCGACAAATACGAGGCGCCCGACAGGAATGGAGTGTTCCTGACGTCTGTGAACGAAGCCACCTACGGGTGCTATGCGAAGGCACGAGCCAGACTTCGGGATGGGGAGTGGCCGCTTGCGACGCAGCCCGGCGAGATCGTGGAACTCGACTGGAAGCTGCGCATCAAAGGCGGCCCATTCGGTTCATGGGAAGAGCTTGCCCGGCTGTCGTTTCTCGACTTTGCGGGGGAAGTCTACCGCGAGGCCTTTGGTGGCAGGGAGGAGTCGGAGAATGCGAAGAGCAAGGGTCTGCCGCCGCAGGAGGCCGTCGACCGTCTGAAGTCGCACGTCCAGGACGCCGACGTCCTGATCGTCCTCGTCGACCTCGGCAAGATCGTCAACGGCAGCGAGAGGGACGACCGCACAATCGAGATGAACTGGCTCTCGCAGGCGATTCTGTCGTTCGCATTCGAGGAGGCGCACAAGCAGTCCGTCGCCCTTGTGTTCACGCAGTCCGACCGATACGAGGAGATTGTGCGGCAGTGCGGCGGCGTCCGCGGGGCACTTGCGAAGTACCTCCGCATCGTCGACACGAACTACGGCGACCGTCTGCCGCTTTTCGCGGTTTCGGCCGTGGATTCGGTCGTCCCCATGCCCGACAACCCTGCGCTGCTCCTGCCCGCGCCCGACTTCAAGTCCCGCGGCTTCGAGGACCTGATGTCGTGGCTTGTCGGACGCCTTCGGTCAGATGGGGCGAAGTCCTGGCGGCAGAAGATTTCCGCAAAACCATCGCCAGCGCCTGAGAAAGTGGATGCGCCAAAGAGCAGTTTGACCGAGGAAAGCGCTAAGGACGAGGGGGCGCATGGCTGTGGCGAACCTCTCATGATGGGAATGTATCTTTTCGTTTGCGCCATTCATGTGATGTTAACGCTTGGACAGACTGGCGTGTTCGTGGCGTTTGCCACTCTTCTATGCATCTTTTTTGCGTCTATATGGGCGAAAAATCATCATGGCAGATTTGCGGCATACATTCTGTCTGTATGCATCGCCGGGCTGGTCTGTTTGTATGCAGCGCTTTGGGGAAGTCCTTGCGTTGATAAAGAAGAATGGCGGTCCGATCGTAATCATCAAGTAGAAGCTAGCGAAGCCGAGGCGAAGTCGAAGCGCAAGGCGGCGGAATCTAGGATTGGGCACAGGGCAGTGAAAGCATTGGAAGAGCGGGATGGGAATGGACAGACTCCGTTTCTGAATGCCGTTCTGAAAGCAGTGAAAACCGGAGACCTTTCCGAGATGGAGGAGTTGAAGAGGAAGGGCGCAAGGCTTGACGCGGTTGTCTTGCGCGATGACAAGAAAGGATGCCATGGGTTCGCGGCGTTGCATCTTGTTGCATTAGAGGGAGGCGAAAAATGGAGCGTGAAAACTGCAAAATGGTTATTGGAGAATGGGGCGGAGATAAACGGGAAAGTAAAAGAAAACACAGGTGATGCTAGGGACTTCTCGCCGTTGTTGGTCGCAATTCAGAGATGTCATCTTGATGATTGCAATTTTGAAGGGCAGAGGAAGATGATTTCGTTGTTTCTGGAAAGGGGTGCAGATGCTAACCAGCCGGCTTATTGTATAGGCGACGATAACGATGGGACATTTACGCCATTGTTTCTTGCTTGTGCACATTTGTTTACGGACATTGTGGAATTACTTCTACAGCATGGTGCGCAACCATCATCGGGTAACATGCAAAGTGGGAGAGGCTTGCCAGTTTTTCATCTTCTTTGTGCGTCAGGGGATTTGGCTAAAAGTCCGAAGTACAAGGATATTCTTCGCCTCTTGATTCGTCATGGTGCAGATGTGAATGCGAAATGTATGCTGGACTTTGGAAAATGGACACCTCTGATGGCAGCGGCATCAGACCTCAACATTCCGGCTATGGAGATTCTATTGGAGAATGGGGCGAACATGAGAGCCAGTAGTAGCCCAGGTATTGGGGTTCTTTGCATGGCATTCGCTAGAGCGTGTAGTCACGAGATTACCTTGAGCCACATGAGAGCGCAGCGGAGGT
>CAYLRN010000026.1:0-12348 GCA_964386385.1 uncultured Lentisphaeraceae bacterium
GTACTCGTCTACCAGGAGAACCATCTGCCCGTCCGGCGACTTCGCGGCGAGGTCGCCGATGAGGAGGCGGAACTGGTCCGGCACGAGCGGGACGTCGCGGAGGGGGACGCCGCTGCGCTCCGATTCGCCGACAAGGGCGGTGTGCAGCTTCATCCAGAACCCGTCGACCGTCTGGGACTGGCACGACCCCATGTCGAGACGCAGGACGGGCCACTTCCTCGACCAGTCCCATCGCGGCTCGATGAAAAGACCCCTGAAAAGCTCACGCCGCCCCTCGAAGAGGGACTGCAGGACCGAGACGGTGAGCGACTTGCCGAACCGGCGCGGGCGGGCGATGAAGAACTGCGAGCCAAGCGACATGTTCACGAGCGGCCACAGCGCGTCCGTCTTGTCGACGTACGTGAAGCCGTTCTTCACAAGTTTTTCAAACGTGGCCGTGTCTGTTGCAAGTTTCTCCATGACGAAGATTATACCACGTTCCCCCAAAATGGCGCAAACGCGCTCTACTTCGCCCCGGCTACTTTCCTCTTGCCTTTTGCATTCGAATGAAGGATAATGTGCACCATGAAAATCAAGACGTCCAAGGGCTTCACCCTCATTGAACTGCTGGTGGTAATCGGCATCATCGGCATACTCGCCGCAGTGGCGCTGACAGGTTTCCGCGGGTCGACCGACTCCGCGCGCGCGGCGAAATGCATGACGAACATGCGGAATCTGGCCACGGCCGTCCAGAACTACGGTTCGGCGGTGGGGCATTATCCGCCGGCCGGGTCTTTCGAGGAGAAGACCGTGGGGAACGTCTACGTTGAATCGCCGGGCTGGATTTCCTGGCTCAGCCGCGGAAAGTACAGCGGCCATTCGTCCAAGACGTCGAAGTGCGGCGGATGCTCCGTCCCGTCGCTTTCCAGCCGCAACATAGAAAACAACGAATACGTGCTGACGAACGGCGTCCTGTGGTCGTACGTCGGCAAGTCCCACGCCTCCTACGTCTGTCCGTCGCACTCGCTTGAATGCCAGAAGAAGGAGAACGGCGCGTTCGTTCCGCAGTGGAGCTACGTGATGAGCTCCGCGTTCAAGTACGACCAGAGGAAAAGGGCGATCGTGCAGAGGGACGCCAACCGCATCGAGTTCGGGTCCTTGAAGTCCGCGGACCGGAAGCTTCTCTTCGCCGAAGTGCCGTTCGCCTCGGTGGAGAACACGGAGCACGTAGGGCACACCATGAACGGCGGCGACGGCACCACCGCCGTGGACCCGATACTGAACTACGACGGCGACGGCAGCGGACTTCGCGAGCACATCGGCTTCAACCACAAGTCGGGCAAGAACTACACCGCGCACGTGGCGTTCGCCGACGGGCACGTCGCGAAGCTGATGATGCCGAAGTCGGGGTCGCAGGGCGACTTCATCGAACTGACGAAGTGGCTCTGCCAGGGCGCCGAGATTTCCTACAACGGCCGGGCGTACACGCGGGAGGTCAAGGCCTCCTCGTCCGACAAGTGACCTTGAATCCGTTTTCAGAAAGGGCTTTGAAATGGACGTGGTGGAGACTCTGAAGAAGGTCGGCGTGGTGCCGGTCGTCGTGATCGAGGACGCGGCGAAGGCGGCGCCGATGGCGGCCGCCCTTGTCGAGGGCGGACTGAACGTCGTCGAGGTGACGTTCCGCACCGCCGCGGCGGTGGACGCTATAGCGGCGATAAGGCGCGACGTGCCGGGCGCGGTCGTCGGAGCCGGCACGCTGCTGACGCCGCAGATGGTGCAAGACGCGAAGGCGGCCGGCGCCGCGTTCGGCGTCGCGCCGGGCTTCGACCCCGCGGTCGTCGCGGCCGCGAGGGAGGCGGGGCTTCCGTTCGTCCCCGGCGTCGCGACGGCGAGCGAGCTCTCGCAGGCGCTGACGGCCGGCGCGCCGATGGTGAAGTTCTTCCCGGCCGAGGCCGCCGGCGGCGTGAAGATGATAAAGAACCTTCTCGGCGCGTTCCGCTTCACGGGCGTGAAGTTCATGCCGACCGGGGGCGTGAACGTCGGCAACCTCTCCGAGTACCTGTCCGTCCCCGAAATCGTCGCCTGCGGCGGCACATGGCTCGTCCCGAAGGACGCCCTTGCCGCCGGGGACTGGGAGCGCATCCGCCATCTGGCGGCGGAGGCGGCGGAAATCGCCCGGTCGCGCATCGCGTGACGGCATTGTGGAATTTCAATGGCTGAACCAGCGAGGTCAAGATGAAGTTGAAGATGAAGACGGTTCTTCTTGCGTTTGCCGCAGCCGCGTCGCTTGGCGCGTTCGCCGGGCGCACAGGTCCCTGGACGAAGGAAAAGGCGTGGGAGTGGTACAACGCGCAGCCGTGGATCCGCGGATGCAACTACATGCCGGCGAGCGCGGCGAACCGCGTGGACCAGTGGCAGGAGCTCGGCTGCGAGGAGCGCTTCGCGGAAGTGGAGCGCGAACTCGCCCTCGCCGAGAAGATCGGCTTCAACACCCTGCGCATCATTGTCGAGACGCAGGGATTCGGCGTCTGGCTTGCCGAGCACGACGGCTTCATGGCCCGCTTCGAGCGAATGCTCTCCATCATGCAGAAACACGGCCTTCGCGCCATCGTCGTCCTTGGCAACGACTGCTCGCGTCCGAAGAGCATCTGGAAGATGCCCACCCCCGGCGTCCAGCAGTACGACATCGGCTACCACGGCGGTCGCCGCGTCACGCAGCACGGCAGCAACCCCGGCGCCGTCGGCTTCACTCCGCTTGACGACGCGGGGATGCGCCCGAAGTTCTACGCCATGTGCGCGGAGCTGATGACGAAGTACCGCGACGACGACCGGATACTCTTCTGGAACCTCTGGAACGAGCCTGGCAACAACAACCGCAGCAGCCTGACGATGAAGGACATGCGCGAACTCTTCGAGATTGCGTGGAAGATCGACCCGAAGCAGCCGCTTGCGGCGGACATCTGGACGGCTAACGCCGGCAACAGGGGCGAGGGACGCTTCCCGGTCGAAAAGCTTGCCGGCGAACTCTCCGACATCGTCAGCTTCCACCTCTACGCCAACTACAACGCGCAGAAGTCCACCATCGCAGCGCTCCGCAAACGCTGGGGGCGCCCGATGATCAACACGGAGTGGCTTGCGCGCATCATCGGCGACGAGCTTCGCACGTCCTACCCCGTCTTCGCGCAGGAGCGCGTGGGCGCGGTGAACTGGGGTTTCGTCGCCGGCAAGTACCAGACGTACGAGCCGTACGAGCCCATGTGGAAGAGCCAGTTCGAGTACCGCAGTCCGGACGCCCCAGTCACGCGCTGGTACCACGACCTGTTCCGTCCGTCCCACCACCCCTACGACCCGGAGGAGATCCGCATCGTCCGCCACGTGAACGCGCAGATGGACGCCGAGCGGCAGGGGAACTCCACGAGGGCTAAGATCGCCCGCCTCTGCAAGGTCGTCGGCGAGGACATGTGGCACGAGTACCGCAGGACGCGCTTCGAGTTCATGGGTCGCGAGGCCTGGGTCGTCGAGCCGTCCGTCGCCCCCCGCGACGGCATGCCCTGGACGTGGACGATGCAGTGGGCGGACGCCTTCGTGGACCGCACCGGCGTCCCCGACCTCCTGCGCAAGGGCTTCCACCACGCCACGATCCAGCTCTTCGACACGCGAATGGACGCGAAGGGCCTTGAAATCGCCGCCGCTTTCCAGAAGTTCCTCGTCGACGAGCTCGGCTTCGCGCCGAAGGCCAACCTCGTCGGCATGAGCTGGGGCGGGTTCTTCTCCACGCGCTATGCGGCCGCCTATCCGCAGAACGTCCGGAAGATCTACCTCGACGCGCCGCTCCTCAACTTCGACGGCTTCCCGACGTCCGCCGGGGCGATCGGCCCCTGGTCGGCGAACGCGCCGAAGGACGGCGCATGGTCGGACTGCCCCGAAATGCCGGTCAACCTTGCCTCCGCCCTCGGAAAGACGGGCATCCCCGTCCTGCTGCTCTACGGCGGACAGGACGCCACCGTGCCGCCTGCGAAGAACTGCGAACTCTTCATTCCCAGGTTCAAGTCTGCCGGCGGACCGATTGCGGTCGAGAAACGCGCTCTCTTCGGACACCACCCGCACGGCGTCGACCCCGACAAGACGGGAACCGTCGTGAACTTCTTCCTGCGCTAGGCCCCGACAGTCCCCTCGCCCGGGGACATGTTCTCGCCGACGAGATCGGAGGACGCATCGCGGCTGCCAAAGCCCTGCGTCCATCCGCTCTCGAACCCGAAGTCCGCCGCCGCCTCGACGACGGCTTCGTATTCTTCCTCTTCCAGCACCCGGTCGAACGGCGGCGTCTCAAGCGCCTTGAACGCGGGGGCGTACTGGCTCATGAGCGAGACGTGCACGCGCGGGGAGCATTCCGCCGCGAGCCACGCAAGGTTCTCGATCGCCTCGTCGGCGTGTCCGGGCAGAACGAGAATCCTGACGATTACGCCGCGCGTCGCCTCGCCCGGCTCTTCAGAATCAAGCGGCCCAAGCGTCTTCCAGAGGTGCGACACCGCGGCGCGGGCGGCGGAGACGTAGCCCGTCGCCGCCGATGCGGCGCGGGCCGTCGCGTCCGACGCATATCGGAGGTCGACGAGCGCGACGTCGCACAGGTCGCGGTACTCCTCCAGCGTTTCGACGTTTTCGTATCCGCTTGAATTGTACACGAACGGAATGCGGATTCCATCGGCGAGAAGGGGGGCGACCGCCCTGCGCACGTGCGGGAGGTACGGCGTGGGGGAGACGAGATTCCAGTTGTGGCAGCGGCGCTCCGCGGCAAGCGTCCGAAGGACGTCCGTCAGCTCTTCCACCGCCATGTCGCGCCCCTCCCCCCGCCAGCTCCACGGCGAGTTCTGGCAGTAGACGCACTTCATCGTGCAGCGGGAGAAGAAGACCGCTCCGGAACCGCGAGGCCCGCAGATTGGCGGCTCCTCGCCGAAATGCGGCCCCCACCGGAATATCCGCGGCGCGTCCCCCGCGCGGCAGAAGCCGGTCGCGCCGCCCGCGCGGTCGGCATGGCAGAGGTGCGGACAGAGCGCGCAGCCGTTCAGCGGCGCCGGTCTCATTCCCCCATCCCTGCGGACTGCGGCGCGCTCCCCTGCGGACGCCCTGCCTGTCCCCTGACCGGCGCCGCGCGCCGGCTTTCAAGACGCCCTGCAGGACTCTTCTCCGGTGTCGTTCCCTGGCTTTCAAAATGCCTGGCGCGGACCTTCAGGAAGATCATCCCCACGACGGGGACCGTCAGGATGTAGCCTATGCCAATCACGCCGAACGTGTACCACGGGTTCGCGAAGAGGAACGCGACGAGAAGTATCAGCCCCGCCATCGTCGGCAGGAGGAACTTCCGCGTCACGCGCACGCTCTTGAACGATATCGTCGGAAGGCGAGAGGCCATGAGGCAGCCGACGAGGAAGAGCATGAACATCGCGAAGACGGGATTCTGCGAAAGCGGCGTGAGGTCGGGAAGTCCGATTGAGATGAGGACCGGGGAGAGCACCATCCAGCATCCGCCGGGCGCCGGCACTCCGAGGAAGAAGTGCTTCCAGTACGGAATCGCGGGCTGCTCCAGCATCGTGTTGAACCGGGCGAGGCGGAAGGCGTCGCACATCGAGTAGAAGAGCGCAAAGGCGAGCAGCAGGCGCTTCACCGGCATTGCCGGCGTCGGGTCGCCGCTCAGGACCCAGAAGTAGAGGAACATCGCCGGGGCGACGCCGAAGTTCACGAAGTCCGCAAGCGAATCGAGTTCCGCGCCGAGCTTCGAGCTGCACTTCAGGAGACGCGCTACGCGCCCGTCGAAGGCGTCGCACAGGCAGGCGACGACGAGCGCGATGAGGCCGAACTGCCAGTCGAGGCTGGCCACTCCCTGCCCCGCGAGGGTCTTCGCGTAGTTGGTGGCGCTGATCGCAATCGACGTGATGCCTCCGCACGCGGCCATGCACGTGATGAGGTTCGGCACGACCGCGCGGATCGGAATCTGCTCCGGCCCCTGGGAGTGGTTTTTGCGGCGACGGCCTCTAAGACGGAATTTGCCCATGAAAAATGTTCCTGTTGCGCTTTTGTTCAAGGTGGATTATCGCATTTCCTTCAGGTTTGCGCAATCTCAAATCAACGCCGCCTCTTTTTCGCGGGCAATGGATTCGTCGGCGGATATGTTGTATAATTGCGGCATGAGAACGATGAACACTCTTGCCCTTGTCCTGTCGCTTGCCGGAATCTGCGCCGCCGCGCGCGGCGGCGTCCGCCAGCAGTTCGCCGATCCGCCGGACGACTGCCGGCTTCAGGCGTGGTACCACTGGACGACGACGGGAATCACCGACGAATGCCTCGCCGCCGACCTGAAGGCGATGGGCGAGCTGGGCGTCGGCATGGCGCACGTGTTCATGCCGGGCCAGCAGGGCGTCCCGCCGGACACGCAGCCGCTTTCGCCCGAATGGTGGAAGCGCTGGGAGACCTTCCTCCGCGAGGCCAAGAGGAACAATGTCAAGGTCGGCTTCCACAACTGCCCCGGGTGGTCGTCCTCCGGCGGCGTCTGGATCCGTCCGGAGGATTCGATGAAGGTGCTGGTGAGCGCCGCCGCGGACGTCCCCGCAGGCGCGGAGGAGGTCAGGCTTCCGCAGCCCCGCATCCAGCGCGGCTTCTACCGCGACGTGGCCGTCTTCGCGCTGCCCGTACCGCCGTCCGCCTCGCCCGCGAAGGTCTCTGGCGACTTCAAGGCCGACTTCGCGGCGTTCCGCGCAGGGACGGGCGCACTGGAACTGCCCACTTCCAAGGCGGATCCGAAGTCGTGCGAGGTCGTGCTGGAGTACGCAAGTCCGATCGCGCCCACGACGCTTGTCACGACATGGGAGGAGTCGCAGTTCTGGCTCGACCTCCGCGTGCTGGCGTCCGCCGACGGCGCGGAGTGGAAGGAGGTCGGCCGCCGCGACTACAGGCTCTTCAACGCGCAGCTGACGCCTAAGGTCCTGCCGCTCGCCGACTGCCCTCCGGTCCGCTTCTTCAAGCTGGCGTTCTCGACCGTCCAGCCGCCGCCGTGGGTCGGCTTCGTCCGCAGAAGGCTTTCCGCGGTCGAATTCACGTCCGCCCCGCTCGTCGCGGACATCGACGACAAGAACGGCGCCTCGACGGCGTTCGGCTTCCGCGCGCCGTCCGCCCCTGCTGCCGCGGGCGTCGCGAAGGACTCGCTTGCCGACGTCACGCGCTGGATGGCGGCCGGCGGCACGGTCGACTGGGCCGCCGCGCGGGCGGCGACGCCGCGCCTCGCCCGAGGCTCCTGGCGTCTTCTCCGCGTCGGCTACACGACTACCGGCAAGTGCTGCGCTCCCGCGCCCGGCAACGTGCGCGGACTTGAATGCGACAAGCTCGCGAAGAAGGGTCTCGACGCCCACTGGCCGCATATGCCGCACAAGATGGCCAGCGCGCCCGGAGCCGCCGGAACGGTGGCCGTGTCAATCGTCGATTCGTGGGAGGTGGGCGGACAGAACTGGACGGAGACCTTCCCGCAGGAGTTCGCGAAGCGCCGCGGCTACGACATCCGGCCATGGCTTCCCGCAATGGCCGGCTACGTCGTCGGCACGCAGCTGGAGACCGCCAAGTTCCTCTACGACGTCCAGCGCACGGTCTCCGACCTCATGTGCGAGAACTACTACGACCACTTCGCCGAACGCTGCCACGCCGAGGGCATGAAGTCCGCCACGGAAAGCTACGGCGGCCCCTTCGACAACCTGCGCGCCTTCAGGGCTGCGGACGTCCCGACTGGCGAGTTCTGGCTCGGCCGCCAGCCGCACGGCTCTCCGCGCATCGCCTCCTCCGCCGGCCATCTCTACGGCCGCGCGCAGATCGGCGCCGAGGCGTTCACCACCGAGGCGAAGGAGGGACGCTGGCAGATCACGCCGCATGAGTTCCGCGTGAACGGAGACCGCGGCTGGTTCGACGGCATCTCCCAGCTCGTCTACCACTCGTACCTCCAGCAGCCGTTCATGAACGTCAAGCCCGGCTTTTCGCTCGACCGCCACGGCACGCAGTTCAACCGCCACACGACGTGGTGGCCGGAGGGGAAGTGGTGGGCGAAGTACGTCCAGCGCGGACAGTTCATCCTCCAGCGCGGCGAGCCGAAGGCGGACGTCCTCGTCTTCGCGGGGGACGGCCATCCAAACGGCTACGCCTATCCACGCGACGCCGTCGCCGACGGCTTCAACTTCGACTACTGCGGCGCCGACGACCTGAAGCGTCTCGCCGCCCGCGACGGCGGAGTCGCCATGCCCGGACGCCTTCCATACGAAGTCCTCTGGCTTGGGACCGACCGCCATCTGCGCCTTGAGACCGTGCACGCCATCCACGCGCTCGTCAGGGCGGGCGCGCGCGTGGCGGGCCTTCGCCCCGTCGACACGCCATCGCTCGGAGACGACGCGGCCGCATGGCGCGCGGAGGTGGAGGCCGTCTGGGGCGGCGGCCATGCGAACCTGAAGGAGGCGAATTCCGCCCGCCAGGCCCTTCGGGCGTTCGGCGTCCGCGCTCCGATGGAGGCCTCTGCCGGGGCGCTCGTCGCAAGCCGCCGCGTGATAGAGGGACGCGACTTCTACTTCGTCCTCAACGGCTCGTCCGAGGAATTCGACGGCGCGGTCTCGTTCGCCGCGCATGGACGCCCGGAGCGCTGGGACGCGAAGACCGGACGAATCGAGCCGCTGCCGTGGTACGCCGACGAGGCGGGCCGCGTGAAGACGCGCATCGCCCTGCGCGGCGAGGAGTCGGCGTTCGTCTCGTTCCGCGAACCCGCCGCCGGCGAAAGGCCGAAGACGGCCTGGGACGGGCCCGTGCAGGAGTTCGCGGCGGTGGAAATCCTTTCCGCCCGATACGAGGCGCGCGACGACGCGGCGGCCGGACTCGACGTCACGGCGAACGCGCGGCGGCTTATCGCCGGCGGTGCGCTGGAGTTCAAGGTCGGCAACGCGACGCTTGGAGTCCGCGACCCGGCCTCGAACCGCTACAAGGTCCTGAAGGTGAAGTGGACGGCCGACGGCGAAGCGCGCGCGACCGTCTTCAACGAACATTCGACCGCGTCGTTCAAGGTCGTGCGCAAGACGGCGAAGCCGCAGCCGACAGTTCTGCTCGATTTGTCGCGTGACTGGACGGCGACGTCGTTCACGGGCAAGAACGCGCCAGACGCGCCGAGGGCGTTCCCGACGCTGATGGGATGGAACGAGTCTTCTGACGAAAGGCTGCGCTACTTCGCCGGCCGCGCCGTCTACGAGAAGACGTCGCCCGGCCTCGGTCGGGCCGCCGCCGGCCGCGCCGTCGCGCTCGACCTCGGCGACGTTCGCGAACTTGTGAACGTGTGGGTGAACGGTCGCTTTCTGGGCTGTCTCTGGGAGGTGCCGTACCGGGTCGAACTGCCGGCGGACCTCTGCGCGGCGGAGACGCTTTCCATCCGGCTGGAAGTCGTCAACACATGGCCGAACCGCCTGATCGGCGACGCGAAGGCGCGGAAGGGCGGCGCCGCCGAGCCGAGGGGCGCTCACGGCCTTCCGCAGTGGGTACTGGACGACCGCCCCGATTCCGGCACGGGAATCTACACGTGGATGAACTGGATGAAGGGCTGGACGGCGGATGACGAGCCGCGCCCGGCCGGACTTCTCGGCCCGGTGCGTCTGATGGAAACGCGGTGACCGCGCCACACGAGGCGCCATCTGCCATGAAGAAGCTGTTCCGCCTTTTCTGCGAGATGTTCAAGATCGCCCTCTTCGTCGTCGGAGGGGGATACGCCATCATCATCGTGGCTGACCAGGTGTTCGGAAGGAAGTTGAAATGGCTGCGCGAAGGGGAACTGCTGGAGCATCTGCCGATATTCCAGATGGTCCCCGGCCTGATCGCCGGCAACACCGCGATCTACGTTGGACTGAAGACCGCCGGCAGGATCGGCGCCGTCGTCGCGCTTGTGGCGGTGGCCCTGCCGTCGTTCGCCATCTTCCTCTGCGTGACGTGCGGGTACAACCTCCTGCCGGTGGGGAACAGATGGCTGGACGCCTGCTTTCTCGGACTGCGCAGCGCATTGACGGGGCTTGTGTTCGCGACGTTCCTGAAGGGATGGCGGAAGAGCGTCAGGGGATGGTATGGAGTCGCGTCCGTCGCCGCGGCGGGGACGCTGGCGATCGGGCTGAGGGTGGACACGGTGGCCGTGATCCTGCTTGGAATGGCGGCGGGCGTGGTCTGGCGGCTCTGCGGCGGCGGGGTGGCGTCCGACGACGCCGATTCCGCAGGGGTGTCCATGGCTCCGCTGCCGTGGCGCGCGAGGCTCGTCTCCGGCGCCGGGTTCCTGGCCGTCCTTGCAGTCGCCACCTGCCTTTGGCATGACGTCCTCTTCACGTTCCTCAAGTTCGGATGCCTGGGGTTCGGCGGAGGATACGTGCTGGTGCCGCTCTACCTGGAGACGTTCGTCGGCGAGAGCGCGCCGCTGCTGCAGATGTCCGCCGCCGACTTCTCCAATCTGATGGCGCTCACGCAGACGACGCCCGGCCCCGTCAGCATAAACGCCGCCACGTTCTTCGGCTATCATCTGGCCGGCGTTCCGGGCGCGGTCGTCTCGACGGCGGCTCTCCTCCTGCCCTCGTACTTTCTCCTGACCGCTCTTCTCGCCGGGCTTGAGCGGTGGAAGACGAATCCGGTCGTGCAGGGCGTCCTCTGGGGCGTGAAGCCTGTCACCGCCGTCCTCATTCTTTCGGCGGGGATTTCCTTCCTGGGGATGTCCGTCTTCGACGTCGGAGCGGACGGCGTACGCGTCTTCCATCCCTTCGCGCTTGCGCTGGCCGTCTTCGCCGCCTATGCGATTCTGCGCGGGCGCATTTCGGTGATGGCGGCGATTTTCATCTGCGGCGCGCTTGGATGCGCGGTGTTTCCGTTCTGGGGGTAGCGCGGATGAATGGTGCGGAGACATTGCCGATAGGTTTTTTCGACAGCGGCGTGGGCGGGCTGTGCATACGCGATGCGGTCAGGCGCCTTCTGCCGCTGGAGGACACGGTCTACTACGCCGATTCCGCGTTCTGCCCGTACGGAAGCCGTCCGCCGGAGGAAGTCCTCGACCGGGCGCGGCTGCTGACGCGCTCGCTCGTGTCCGAGCCGTGCAAGATGGTCGTCGTCGCCTGCAACACGGCGACCGCGGCGGCGATCGATGCCCTTCGCGCGGAGTGGCCGGACGTGCCGTTCGTCGGCATGGAGCCCGCCGTCAAGCCGGCCGCGCTCAACTCGAGGAGCGGCGTCGTAGGCGTGCTCGCCACCGAGGGCACCTTCCACGGGCGCCTCTACCGCGAGACGAGCGCGCGCTTTGCGAGGGACGTCACCGTCCTCGCCTGCGTGGCGGACGAGTTCGTGCGGCTTGTCGAGTCTGGCGAGACGGAGGGCGAACGCGCCGAGGCGGCGGTCCGCGCGAAGGTCGAGCCGCTTCTTTCGGCGGGGGCTGACCATCTGGTCCTTGGATGCACCCACTTCCCGCATCTCGCCGGGCTGATAGCGAAGGTCGCCGCCGGGCGGGCGGTTGTCGTCGACCCGTCCGAGGCGGTTGCCGCGCAGGTGCGCCGGCTGCTCGCCGAACGTGGACTCCTCAACGCGCGCGGCGGAACGCGGCACGACTTCCATTCCACGCCGGGAGCGATTAAGAGGTTAAGTGGTTAAGAGGTTGAGTGGAGGATGCGCGATGTTCGACGGCGATGAAATGGACGACGAGGTCAGGTGGGACATGACGCGGGCGGTGGGCGGTCTCGTGGGGCTGTTCATGTGCGGCGGAATCGTCTACCGCCTGTGTAAGTGGCATTCCTTCGGCGGCACGTGGCGCCGCTACGGGGACACTGTCTGGCGGACGATTGCCGGGCAGATCCGGTCTGCCAATCACCATTATGAATGGAAATACGGCTTCGTCGAGGTCTGCCCGACCGGGGAACTTGCGGTGGGCGTTGTCGTCGCCGTGGCGCTCTTGCTTCTTCTGGGCGCCGTTTTCAACCGACAGGTTCTCTTCTGGCCTGCGGTCGGGCTGATGCTCTCCGGCTGTCTTCTGAACGCCTATCTCTTCTGCAGGCTTTTGGCGGTCTATTGACCGCCGCGGAGGAAGATCAAGAGGGCGCGTGTCCTCATGCGCCACAGCGGGCGGAACGGCGCGACGGGACGTCGCGCCCTACCGAATTGGCCCATTCAACAGCCTCTTCGTCCACAACGGCGGACGAGGACGTCCGCCCTCCCGGTGAAAAGTCATGATGGTAGGGCGGGGCGTCTCGCCCCGCCGTCGTGGCTAATTGGCGCGTGACAAGGCGTTTTGGGAGGGCGCGTGTCCTCATGCGCCACAGCGGGCGGAACGGCGCGACGGGACGTCGC
>CAYLRN010000026.1:12448-35528 GCA_964386385.1 uncultured Lentisphaeraceae bacterium
GTGTCCTCATGCGCCACAGCGGGCGGAACGGCGCGACGGGACGTCGCGCCCTACCGAATTGGCCCATTCAACAGCCTCTTCGTCCACAACGGCGGACGAGGACGTCCGCCCTCCCGGTGAAAAGTCATGATGGTAGGGCGGGGCGTCTCGCCCCGCCGTCGTGGTTAATTGGCGCGTGACAAGGCGTTTTGGGAGGGCGTGTGTCCTCATGCGCCACAGCGGGCGGAACGGCGCGACGGGACGTCGCGCCCTACCGAATTGGCCCATTCAACAGCCTCTTCGTCCACAACGGCGGACGAGGACGTCCGCCCTCCCGGTGAAAAGTCATGATGGTAGGGCGGGGCGTCTCGCCCCGCCGTCGTGGTTAATTGGCGCGTGACAAGGCGTTTTGGGAGGGCGTGTGTCCTCATGCGCCGCCGAGGAAGATTGCTTTTCAGTCTCCCGCAGAGCCCTCGCCGGTCTACCAGAAGACGCGGACGCGGACGCGGTCGCGCATGTAGAAGCGCCTGGTGTTTTTGAGATGCGGGAACAGGGGCTGCACGAGATGCCCCTCCGTCATTGGCACGATCACGACGGAAGGGCGCGCGCCGGCCTCGGCGAGTTTTTTCAACGCGTCGAATTCCGTCCAGTAGCCGGTCTTCGCCTCAAGCGCCCTGTTGTACCAGGGGAAGGGCCAGGCGTCCGCCGCCGGCAGGGCGACGGCGATGAACTCGTCGGCGCACGGGGCTTTCATCGCCTCCGCGACGGTCTTCGCCAGCAGCTGCGCCTCCGGCGAGGCGTTCGCGTAGTTGCACGGGATCTCGCGGGAGTCCGGGTCTGCGTTCATCTTCACGAGCGCGGGCCAGCGGTGGAAGACGACGCCGGCGACCATCCCGGCGCATATCAGCGACGATACCGCCTTTCTTCCAAGCCGCGCGGAGACGGCGTGCATTCCGAGCGCGGCGGTCAGCGCCGCGCCGGGCAGGAACTGCAGGGCGCACCAGGGGGTCTTGTAGGGGATGGCCGAGTAGACGAGCATCAGGACGATCGTGTACGCGGCGGCGAATGCGAACGGGGCGAGGGACGGAAGGTCGGAGGGAACGGACTTTTTCTCCGGCTTCAGGCTGATGAAATGCGCGCGCCGGGCCTCTTCGCGGACGCGGGCCAGGCGGAGAAGTCCGAGGCTTGCGGGAATGACCGCGAACGCCACCGCGAAGAGGTCCAGTTCCGTGAACGGCGGCTTTGCGAAGAGCCACTTGAAGTACTGCGCGAACGGATGGACGTGCCAGTTCGCGCCGGTCGAGGCGGCGGCGTCGCCGGCGGCGCGTCCGAGATAGGCCATGGGGGCCGCGACGAAGGCGTTGAAGACGCCCGTCCAGTCGGAGCAGAACGAGGAGAACAGCGCGACTGACGTCATGAGGAACGCCACGACGGCGAAGACCGCGTCCCGGAAGGGGCGGGACGGGGGCGCGTCAGGCGGCGTGGGCGACCTCCGCCTTGCGACTGCGGCGGAGACGGCGAACGGCAGCCCGGCGACGGCCGCGGCGCCGAACGAGAGGACGGACGTCTCCTTCGTCGCGAACGCAAGCCCGGCGAAGATTCCGAACATGAGCGCCCAGCTGCCGGGCTTCACGCGCCCGCCGGGGCGAAGGTAGCCGGCGCCGGCGAAGTACGTCCCCACGAGGAAGCAGACGAGCAGCATCTCCTGAATGAAGTCCGTCGCGAAGAAGACGAAGAACGGCGCCGTCCCGAGCAGAAGGACGAACGCGATGGCGGCCATTGCGCTGCGCGTGACGCGGCGCACGGCGGCGAAGCCGAGCGCGAGGGCCAGGACGGCGAAGACAAGCGGAGTGCACCTGAGGGCGACGCCGTCAAGGGAGGCGACGTCGGACGCGCCCGCGATCTTCTGGAGCGGCGCGGCGGCGTAGTAGAGCGTCGGGCCGTGGTGGTCCGTGGGCTTGTAGGCGTATGCGCCGGTTTCAAGGAGGCGGCCGACGGTGAACGCCTGGTTCGCCTCGTCCGGATGGAACGTTCTGTCTAGAATCATGCGGAGATTATACCAAATGCCGAATGCGTCTTGCACGTGACTGTTCGGCGCGGGCGGCCGGCACTTGAAATCATGCTCCAAATCGGATAAAATAAATCATTCCTCTCTAGGAGCAATGCCATGAAACGAATTCTAACGGGAATACAGCCGTCCGGAAAACTGCACTGGGGCAACTACTTCGGCGCCATGAAGTCGATGTTCGACCTGCAGGAGACAAGCGAGAACTTCATGTTCATCGCGAACTTCCACGCTTTGACGACCGTCCGCGACGGCGCCGCCCTTCGCGCCGCCACCCGCGACGTGGCGCTGGACTACCTTGCCTGCGGCCTTGACCCCGTGAAGTCCATCATCTACCGGCAGAGCGACGTCCCCGAAGTCCAGGAACTCGCATGGTATCTTTCCTGCCTCTGCCCCATGGGACTTCTCGAGCGCTGCCACAGCTACAAGGACAAGCTGGCGCACGGCCTTGACGCGACGCACGGCCTCTTCGCCTACCCCGTCCTGATGGCGGCGGACATTCTCATCATGAACGCCGACCTCGTGCCGGTGGGCAAGGACCAGAAGCAGCACCTTGAGGTGACGCGCGACCTGGCGCAGAAGTTCAACAATGCGTACGGCGAGACGTTCAAGCTTCCCGACGCCTACATTCCGGAAACCGTCGCCACGATTCCCGGCCTCGACGGGCAGAAGATGTCCAAGTCGTACCACAACACGATCGAGATCTTCGAGGACGCGAAGTCCGTAAAGAAGAAGGTCATGTCCATCGTGACCGACTCCAAGGGGCTTGACGACCCGAAGGTCCCGGAGGGCAACTCCATCTACGAGCTCTACAGGCTTTTCGCCACCGACGGGGAAGCCGCCGAGATGGCGGACAATTTCCGCAAAGGCGGCTACGGCTACGGCCACGCGAAGAAGGCCCTCCTCGAGGCCTACCACCGCCTCTTCGACCCGTTCCGCGCCCGCCGCGAGGAACTCGCAAAGGACGCGGACGCGCTAGAGGACATCCTTCGCGACGGCGCCCGCCGCGCGCGCGCCCACGCCGGCGAGATGATGGAGCGCGTCCGCTCCGCCGTCGGAATCGACGTCGCGAAGTCCGTCTAGGACCGGCGCGGCATACGCAAGGCTTTCCAATGGCCCAGGCGGAACTCTTCGCAGACGAATACAAGGTGGACCTCGACGTGTTCGAGGGCCCCCTTGACCTTCTTCTGTACCTGATCCGCCGCGAGGAGCTGGACATCTACGACATCCCGATCGAGCGCATCGCCAAGCAGTACATGCAGTATCTCGACCTGATGCGCCAGCTGAACCTGGACGTTGCGGGCGAGTTCATCGTCATGGCCGCGACGCTGATGGTGATAAAGAGCCGGATGCTCCTGCCGGTCGACCGCCGCGCCGCCGAGGAGGGCGCGGAGGAGGAGTGGGTGGACCCGCGCCTCGACCTCGTCCGCCAGCTCGTCGAATACAAGAAGTTCAAGGACGCCGCCGGACGCCTCGGCGAATACGAGGTCTTGCAGCAGGAGTCGTTCGAGTACGGCGGCGGCCGCCCGAAGTTCGAGAAGACCGCCGCCGACGCCGTCGGCGCCCTTGCGGGCGTGGGGCTCTTCGACCTGCTGACCGCGTTCCAGGACGTGCTCGCCCGCCTGAGCGAAGCGCCGCATGAAGAGCTCAAGGGAATGCGGTGGAGCGTCTCGGACAAGATGGACCTGATTCTCGACCGCTCCCGCAGCGAAGGGCGCGTGGCGTTCTCCCACCTCTTCGACGCGAAGAGCCCGCGCGGCGAGGTGATCGTGACGTTCCTCGCCCTCCTCGAACTCCTTCGCCAGCACCGCATCGTCGTGTACCAGAACGCGGCGTTCCACGAAATCACCGTAACCCCGTCGCAGGACGCTCCTGACGACCAGCCACTTGAGGCCCCGGACGACTATGGATCCTGAAGAAGAGCAAATGGAAAACGCCGCCGCGGCCGCGCCGGAGGAAACGCCCCCCCAGCCGCCACCGCCGCAGCCCGCGCCAAGGCCGCGCGAGCCGCGCGTCCCGCTGCCGTCGTCCCTCCAGGAGATCGTCGGCGCGCTGCTGTTCGCCTCCGAATCCCCCCTCACGCCCGGAGAGCTGCGCAACACGATCCGCGGCGTCGACCCCGAGGAGGGCGACGACGCGGACGTCATGGACGTGTACAGGACCTGCACGTCGCGCGAAATCGACCAGGCGCTCCACGGACTTGAGAAGGAGTTGGAACGCTCCGGATGCGGCTTCCGCCTTGTCTGCGCCGGCGGGGCGTACCGCCTCCAGACCGCGCCGTCGTGCGGACGCTACGTCCGCGCGCTCCTCAAGCTCGACCGTCCGAACCGCCTGTCCCGCGCCTCGCTCGAGACCCTCGCCATCGTCGCCTACCGCCAGCCTATCGCGAAGGCGGAGATAGAGCAGATCCGCGGAGTGGGCGTGGACACGATCATGAAGACGCTCGTCGAACTCCAGCTCGTGCGCCTCGTCGGACGAAGCGAACTCCCCGGCCACCCCTTCCTCTACGGAACGACCCCGCTCTTCCTCGAACACTTCGGCCTCGCCTCGCTCAGCGAGCTCAACGACCTCGACCCGACGCTCCAGCGCTCCGACCCGCGCGAACGCGCCAAGCTCTTCGTGAAGAAGGACAAGCCGAAGGAGGAAAAGACCGGGAACGCCGACGAGCAGGCCGCGCAGGCTGAACCGGAGCAGTCCGCGCCGCCGCAGACCGCGGAACCGCCCGCAGAAGGCGCCGCGCCGGCAGCGGACGCCGAAGACGGCGACGCATCCGGATCTGCGGAGACGGTGGCGGACGAGACGGCTGAGGATGGTATCCGCTCCGGGTTCATGTCCGCCGGCCTCTCCGCGCAGGGCGGCGACGACGGCGACGACGTGTTCGTGGACGACACGCCAGACGAGTTCGACGACGGCGACGAAGACGACGATTCGGAAGACGAGGAAGACGGCGACGAAGAGGAATTTGACGACGACGAGTCCGACGACGAAGAAGAAGGAGAGGACGATGAAGATGCCTAGGAAATTCGACGTGATTGCCATGGCGGCGCTTGCCGCCCTGCTTTTCTGCGGATGCGAACGCGGGCCTTCGCTTTCGGAGCTGGAGGCGAAGGAGCGTTCATCGCGCCTTTTCTCGAACGCGATGGACGACCTGAACGCCGGCCGCACGGACCCCGCGATCGCGGGGTTCGAGCGCGTAGTCAGGCAGGAGCCGTCGTCGTATTCCGCCCACTTCCAGCTGGCGACGCTGCTGCAGGACGTGCGCAAGGACTACGTCGGGGCGATCGCCCACTATCGCGAGTACCTTGCGATGCGCCCCGCGTCCGACAAGGCGACCGTCGCGCAGGAGCGCATGAAGATATGCGAGACGCTGCTTTCCGCGGAGATCCTGCGCAAGGCCGGCGGGAGCGTTTCCGACAAGCTGGCGGCCGCGAACGAACGGCTCACGAACGAGAACACAGCCCTCTCCGCCCGCGTCAAGAAGCTGGACGCGGAGCTGGCGAAGACGAAGAAGGACCTTGAACTTGCCAAGGGCGACCGTGACCGGTTCCGCGCGCTGCTCTCCAAGATGTCCGCCGACGACCTGAAGCCGGCCCCTGACAGCGCGAAGTCAGCCAAGGAGGCACTGGCCGAACTGCGCAGAATCGAGGCGGAGGAGAAGCGCCGGCGCGTGAATCCCACGGACGCGGAACTGCTGGACGACGACGAGACGCCTCCGTCGGCGCTCGGCTCGCGCGACGAGGTGAAGAAGATGAAGGGCGATCTGGCGAAGGAGGAGGCCGAGGACAGCAGGAAGCCGGAGGCGAAGAAAATGGGTGGAAAGTCCGGCGGCGGCGGCGACGCGCTTGGGGCGCTCCTCTCCGGGCAGGGCAAGGAGAAGACGAAGGGCGTGGCGCGTCCGGAGAAGTACGTCGTCCAGCCCGGCGACACGCTCTACAGCATCTCCAAGCGCTTCTACGGCTCGAACGCCAAGTGGCACGAGATACAGAGCGCGAACCGCCTGATCATCCCTGCGAACGGACGCCTCCGCGTCGGGCAGGAGATAAAGCTGCCGTAGGGAGCGCCGATGTCTGCCGTACGGACGACGCTTGTTACGCGAAGCCACGCCTACACTGGCGAGGACGTGCCGTGGCGCATGGACGTGGTGAACGACCTGCCGGGCGCTCTCTCGCCGTCCGGCGGCCGCTCGAACCGGCGGCTTTTCCACTATCTGTCCGGCTGCGGCGTCTCCGGCGTCAGGCGCGGCGGAGGCTTTGGTGCGCTCTCCCGCCGTCGTCGCCGCTTCCTGCGCATCGCCGCGGCGCTCCTCGCCGCATGGATCGTCTTCTGGTTCGTCTAGCCGTCTTCATTCAATCGGGCCGCAAGGCCGGGGAAAGGAAATCGAAATGGGGAAGAAGTCAATGTTTCTGTTCTGCCTGGCGCCGCTCTTCGCGGCGTCGCAGAACGTCAGCTCCGCGCGTCTCGCGTACCAGCAGCAGCAGGCGCTTGACGAAGTGCCGCGCCTCGTGAAGCAGTTCGACCAGCTGCTGCAGAACCAGGACGCCATCGTGGCGCGCCTCCAGCGCGTGGAGGCGGCGCTGAACGCCGCCGACAGGGGTGTGTCGTCCGACGAGGTCGGCGCCCTGCGCGCCGAAGTCGCCGACCTGAAGGCCTCCATGCGCCGGGAGCAGGACAGAATGCGCCGCGAAATCGTAGACGACCTCGCCCGCCGCATGAAGTCCCTTGTGCCGCCGTCCGCCCCCGCGCCGGCGTACGTCCCGCAGCCAGCGGCCGCCCAGCCGGCCCCGCGCCCCGCGCCGGCCGTCGGCGCGCACTACGAGTACGTCGTCGAGAAGGGGCAGACCCTCTCGTTCATCGCCGCGGGGTTCGACACCACGGTGGAGAAGATCCTCGCCGCCAATCCGGGTCTCAAGGCGAACCACCTCCGCGTCGGCCAGAAGCTGGTCATCCCGGCCGAAGAGAACGCCAGACCCGCACCCGCCGCCAAGCCCGCGAAATCCGCCCCGGCGAAGGGAAAGAAGGCGCGGAAATGAACGCCGGATACCCGCTCGTCCGCCTGCGCCGCCTCCGCCGCACGGAGGCGGTCCGCGACATGTTCGCGATGCCGAAGCCCGGCCCCGAAAAATTCATCTGGCCGGTCTTCGTCGTGCCGGGCGCCGGCCGGCGCGAGCCGATCGCGTCCATGCCGGGGCAGTTCAGGCTCTCTGCCGACGAGCTCGTGAAGGAACTGGCTCCCGTCGTCGCGCAGGGCGTCAGGAGCGTCCTTCTCTTCGGACAGCACGAGGGCGACGGCAAGGACGAATGCGGAACGCCCGCAGAAGACCCGCGCGGCGCGGTCCAGCGCGCGATTCCAGTCCTCCGCGCGGCCTATCCGGACCTCGTGATTTTCACCGACGTCTGCCTCTGCGCGTACACGAGCCACGGACACTGCGGCCCGCGCGGCGCGGACGGCGACGTGGACAACGACGCCGCCTGCGAAATGCTCGCCCGCGTCGCCGTCAGCCACGCCCGCGCCGGCGCGGACGGCGTCGCGCCTTCCGCCATGATGGATGGGCAGATCGCCGCCATCCGCCGCGCCCTCGACGACGAGGGCTTCTCCAAAACCCTTCTTGTCGCCTACTCCACGAAGTTCGCTTCGCAGATGTACGGTCCCTTCCGCGACGCGGAGAACTCCGCCCCGGGCGAGGGCGACCGGCAGGGCTACCAGGCGAGCTTCCGCGATCCGCGTACCGCAATCCGCGAATCGCTCTTCGACGAGGCGGAGGGCGCGGACGCGCTCATGGTCAAGCCCGCCCTCTTCTATCTCGACCTGATAAAGGACGTCGCCGCGCGCAGCCTTCTGCCGGTGATGGCGTACAACGTCTCCGGCGAGTATTCCATGATCCACGACGCGGCGGCGGCCGGCCACTGCGACCTCTACGCCACGGCCCGCGAATCGCTCTACGCCATCTTCCGCGCCGGGGCCACGCAGGTCATTTCCTACTGGGCGCCGTTCTACTCGAAGGTCTTCGGTTGACGTTGAGAAAAAAAAAAGGATATAATCGTTGCCTTGAATCGAAGAAAGGCAAAATGAAGATGAAGACGTCGTTGAAAATGCGCCTGGCGTCCGCTCTGGCGTCGCTGCTGTCCGTCACGTTCGCGCCGTCGGTGGGCGCGGACGACTTCGACCCGATCGTCGACCCGTCGCGTCCGCTTGGCCTCAACGCCTACGACGTCTGCGACTACGTGCAGGACGGACTTGTGGCGCATTTCGACGGCATCCGAAACGCTGGCGCCGCGAAGCCGCACGACGACGAGGCGACGGAATGGGTCGACCTCGTGGACGAGACGCGCAAGGCGGCGTTCGTCGACGTCAAGGTCGACGTCGAGGCCAGGGCCGGCGTCCGCGACGGGACGAAGCGCTGGCTCTCCGACGGCTACTACTTCGACGGCACGGTCTACGCGCAGATGCAGACCGGCGTCGCGCTCGGACTGAACGCCACGGTCGAGATGGCGTCGGACTTCACGCCGTCCAGCCAGATGACGAACCACTACCCCAACGTCTTCGCCGCTCCGAACGACTTCTGCTTCTTCTTCGGCAACAACGGGCCGTGGAAGACGGACGTCCTGACGTGGAAGCAGGCCCCGTACGCCTGTCCGGCGAACACGTACAATCGCCCGCAGCTGAATCCATGGGGCGGGAAGTACATGACGGCGACGATGGACGATGAGAGCATATGCCTGTTCGAGGGAACGCAATGCCCGACAGACGGGTCTTACAGCAAGGCGCGGACGGCGACGGTCGAGATTCCGGAGACGCAGTGGACGTGGGGCGGGTCTGCCTCCGGCAGCAGCGACCGCACGGCAATCGGCGTTGTCAAGTCTCTCCGCCTCTACAACCGCGTCCTGACCGAGGCCGAGCTCGTGCACAACCGCATGGTCGACGACATCCGCTTCAACGCCGCCGATGGCGGCGGCTCCGCGGACGGCGCGGCGGTCGTGCAGTCCACCGTGCCGGGCGCCGAGGCGAACGAGCCGTGCGGAGGCTACCTCGTGAACGGAGTCTACACCTTCAGCGCCCCGGAGCGGACGTCGGTGGGCGACGTGGAGTACGCGCCCGTCGGCTTCCAGGTGGAATACTGGAACGCCGCGTCGAACGTCTGGGGTTTCGCGAGCGAGTCTACGGACACGACGTTCACCTACACGAACTGCGCGGCGCGGCCGCGTGTGCGACTTACGTGGATCTGGAAGCCCGTCAAGGGCGTCGTCAGGTGGGACGCCTCCGCCTACGCGCAGCACGGGATGGTCTTCAACTTCGACGGCGTCGAGAACGCGGGCGCGGGTCTTCCCCATGCCTCCGACATGGCCGGCTGGACGAACCTCGTCGCCGGCGGCGTCTCCGCCACCCGTCTCCAGATGGCGTTCGGCGACGCCGGACACTGGACGTCGCACGGCTACCGCTTCAACGGCAGGGACTACTTCCAGCTGGACAAGGCCCTTGACTTCGGCGACAAGGCGACGCTCCAGTTCTCCTTCGACTTCCAATGCGGGGAGCAGACCTTCCCGACCGTGGAGGGAGGATGGCCGACCTTCTTCGGATGTACCGGCGACGTCTTCAACCTCTACACGCAGAACCAGTGGGAAAACCTGACGTTCAAGATGGACGCGGTGGTGGGCGGCGGATGGGAGGCCCGCTGCCCCACCCTCAGCCCCATCTCCGAGATGCGCTTCGTGAATGCGTTTCTCGACTTCGACGCGACGGCCCTCCGTTCGGACGCCGAACCGCCGGCGTGGACGGCCACGGGGCTCTACAAGCAGCCGATCGGTCCGCGATTCTTCTGCATCGGCGGCGTTCCGCTTGGCGACACGGACGCCGCCAGGGCAAGGCGTTCCCTGCGCGGCACGATTTTCACCATGCGCGGCTATACGCGCACGCTTTCGTCCTGGGAGCTCGCCCGCAACCGCGACGTCGACAACGTCCGGTTCTGGGGCGAGAGGCCGTCGCTCACCGCCTCCAACGGCGTGTTCGTCGTCTCCAACGTCGCGGGGCTCTCCGGCAACGAGCCGTGCGCGTTCTACGAAGTGCTGGGCGGCGCGGCGGCGACTTTCTCCGCGCCGTCCGGCGACGTGGAGCAGGACGGCAGGACGTACCGCGCCGCAGGCTATGCGCTTGAAAGGTGGAACGACGAGACGCAGATGTGGGAAGGGCAGGAGACCGAGGCGGCGAACGCCTGGACGTTCCCCTCGTCGGAGACGGCGGCGTTCTATCGCCTGACATGGCAGTGGACGGTCGTGAAGGGGCTTCGCGTCGCGGGCGACTACGACGTGGACGACTACGTGCAGTCCGGCCTCGTGGCGCACTACGACGGCATCCGCAACGTCGCCGCCAGTCTGCCGCACGACATGGCGACCACGAACTGGTGCGATCTCTCCGGCCGCAACAACACGTGCGCCCGCAGCCTCCTCGGCGGAAACTCCGTCGCCGCCGGCGCCTGGGCGGACGACGGCTACGCTTTTGAAGGCGCGTCGAATTTCCGGATGCGCAACTCCCTTTCGCTGGGACTGTCGTTCACCATACAGGCAGTCTGCGACGTCGACGCCGGCGCGCAGACGAACCAGTTTCCGAACTACGTCACGGGGCAGGGGGACTACGGAATCTTCTCGGGCGGCACCGGGCGGAAGCTCGTCTGGAAGGACGACGCCTGGACGGGACACGACTACACTCACCGTTCCTGGAACGACGACTGGGCGGGGCGGTACTTCACCGCCGTCATGACGGCGGACAGCTCCTGGCTCTTCGAGGGGACGGTCTACTCGAACGGCGTGGCGCGGACGCTGCAGAAGCCCTTTTCGTCCGCGAGATGGTCGATCGGCGCCGCGGCGGACGGATCGATGGCGAATCGCTGCATGGTGGGCAGGATGCAGGCCGTGCGGTTCTACGACAGGGCTCTGACGGAGGCGGAGATCGCGCGCAACCGCAAGGTGGACGATGCCCGCTACAAGGGAATGGCCGTCACGAACGTGGTGGTGGCGTCGAGCCGCGCGGACTGCGCCGGCGTCGAGCCGAACGGCGCGTACGAGGTGGAGGGCCGCTGGACGTTCACCGCCATGCCGGTGGAGATCGACGGCGAGGAGTACGTGCCGACCGGCTACGCGCTTGAGACGTGGACGGACGGCGCATGGTCGACGCCCGTCGTCCGGTCCGGGACGAACTACGAGCACGTCGTCTCCGATACGGCCCCTGCCGTCCGCCTCACGTGGCAGTTCCACTCCATGAACGGCACGCTGATCGTCTTCCGATGAGCGGCACGTCCGTTCTTCCGCGACCGCTTCGCGCTCTCTGTTGACGTGGAGCGGTCTCTTCTGATATACTCCACTCAATTCGTCGAAGCGGACGATTCGCTTCAAGCCGGAGTGGCGTAATGGCAGCCGCAGCAGACTCAAAATCTGCCGTACGAAAGTGCGTGAGGGTTCGAGTCCCTCCTCCGGCACCAGCCCAAATGCACGGAAAAACGCCGCAAATCCAATGAAATCAAGGGTCTGCGGCGTTTCTGCGTTTTCGGGCGGTTTACGGGAATGGGGGCTTTTTTACCTGAATCGGGGCTTGTTCTGTGTGGCAAATGTGTGGCAAACGGGGAGGGTTTCCATCCCTCAACGTGTCTGCGCTACGGCCGGCGCGGACGCGCATAACTGAAAATTCACTCCTCCATCAGCCGCCGCAGCCTTTCGGCGCGCCGCCCGGTCTCGCGTCCGCTCCACCGCCTGTGCGTCCGCCCGACGCCGCGCACCTTCGTCGTGACGAACTCGTCGCCGTACTCCGTCAGCGCATTCACCGCCTCCTCGACCGGCACGCCCCTGAGAAGTCCGAGGTACTTCCGCCTTGCGTCGTCGCCGACGCCCTCGCCGGCGGTGAGGGCCGCAGCCGCCCGGGCCATCCCGATGCGCCGCCAGTCGCCGCCCGCGTCGTTGAACGCGCGCACGATGTCGTTCTTCCTGGTCTGCAGCTCCTCTATGCGGCGGTCGCGCCCGGCGAGGCTCAGCGACTTGTCGGCGAAGGTCATGAAGACCTCCTTCGTGACCTCGGAGAGGGCCTTCGCCGTCTCGCCGTGCGCCTGCAGACGCCCGTAATCCTCGAGTCCGATCGTCCCGGAGTTCGCCGCGCGCGTCCACTCCCTGCCCTTCCGGTAGAAGTCCTCCAGCAGCCGGGTGGCGTTCGGGCGGGCGCGCAGCGTGTCCACGAACGGGATTCCGCGCCCCTCCGCGAGCCGGGAGAAGTCCACGAAGTTCTCCGCCATCACGGCGGCGCGGCGGTACCACCCGCCGGAGTAGCCGTCGAGGACGTGCTCGAGCTGCGCCGGCGACTGCCCCAACGCCCTGCCGAGCCGCACGGACGTCTCCGCGGTGTACGGTCCCCGCCAGTCCTTCCTCTCGTAGGCGTCCATGACGTGCCGCTGGACGATGGGCCGTCCGCGCCAGTCCCTGTTCCGCATCACGTCGAGGACGGGCGATACCGCCGCGACGGAGTTCGCCGCCGTGTCGGGGTCGAGGTGCTTGAGCGGGAGCGACTTCGCGAGCGTGGCGAGGCATTCCGCCACCGCGCCCCTGTCGCCGTGCATCTCGTAGACCACCGCGCGCGGCAGCGAGCCGAACAGGATTCCGTACTCGAACGGCAGCGGGATGCGCCAGTCTCCGATTCGCATGTACTCCCACTTCTCGGAGGGCGGTCTCTCGAACACGGCGCGCCTCTCGTCGTCGTCGCCCGCCATCTCCAGAAGGGCGACAAGGACGTTCGCCGCCGTCAGGACGGCCGTGCCGCGAACCGCGGCCCTCGCCGCGCGCCGCCAGTTCCCGTCCTCGAACTGGTGGGGAAGGGCGCGGACGAGGCCGAGGCCGCGCGCCGCCTGCTCCATGCCGCGCCAGCCCGCGTTGAGGAACGGGACGAACCGGTTCAGCCGCCTCATGGCCGTGCCGGCCCGCTGGAAGTCGATGGAGACGTCCTTCGCGTGCCCCATGGCGAGGATCGCGGCGGCGTCCTCCCCGAGCCCCGCGTCGCGGCACTTCTTCAGGACTGCCGACATCTCGTTGACGCGCGGGCCGATTTCGGGGAGCGCGAGGACGTCCGCGCACGCCTTGACGAGCGGCTTCGCCAGAAGCCAGTCCGCCGGCGAGTACGCGCGGAGGGATTCCGCCGCGTTCCGCGCAAGCGCGACCTTGCCGCCGTGGTTGAATTTCTGCTCCCTGCCCATCCCCACGAGGTCGCTCATGTGGCCGCCCATGGAGCGGAACACCGCCGCCGCCTCGTGTCCCATGAGCTCCTTCAGCATTCCGTTGAGCGTGTTCAGGCCGGGCAGCGCGCCCGTCTCCGAGACGATGGCGGAGTGGAGCGTGTCGCGTATCGCGTTCCGCACGGCGAACGCGGGGTTCAGCGTCGTCGCGCCGAGACGCAGCATGGACGTGGCGCGCGCTCCCAGCCTCTCGAAGAAGCCCATGTCGCCGCTTTCGTCCAGCCCCAGGAGCATGTCCGCCCACTTCGCGTCGGGCAGCTCGTACGTCTGCAGCCTTCCGCCGAGGTAGACGGAGACGAGGCGGCCGTCCCTGCCGCGCGACGCCCTGTCGCGGAACACCGTCAGCGTCGCGCCGCTGTCGGGGTCGGTCAGGGCCTGCACGAACTTCAGGATCGCCCTGTTCTCCTCCTCGCCAGTTCCCGCGAACGCCGCGTACTCCAACGCGGCCTCGCCCATCTGCCCCCTCAGCTTCGCCGCCGGGAACGCCACCCTCTCCTGCGCGTTCGGGACGCGCACGGGCCAGTAGGCCGCGACGGCGTGGTGCGCCTCGCCCCGCGGGCTCAGGTTCTTCGTGACGGGGCCGCCGTTGCGGGCGATGGAATCGAGGTTGGCGTTCGCCGCGCGCTCACCGGCGGCGGCGATCAGCTGGACGGTCTTCGCCTGGAAGCAGGCGCGGAGGTACTTCTCCTGGTCCATGAGCGCGGCGTCGATCGGGTCGAACACGTGGTCGAAGCCGCCGGTGCGCCGGTTGATGGCGTTTCCGCCGCGCCCGGCGGACGCGCCGTCCGCGTCGTGGCGGCGCGTGATGCGCACGTATATCGGGTGCTTCTTCACTATCCCGTCGTAGGTCTCCTGGGAGATGAGGCCCGCGTCGACTCCGAGGTGCAGTATGCGGTGCGAGTAGTCCGTGAAGCGCTTCAGCGCGTCCTCGAACTTCGGCGACCCGAACTGCCCCACGACGGCCTCGAGGACTTCCCTCTGAATGCCGAATTCGAGCCCCCTGTCGAAGTAGTTGGCGATTCCGTGCCTCGCGATGGCGTAGCGCTTCCAGTCGGCGAGCTCCTGCGGCGTGAAGTCGGCGAATATCTCCTTCATGGATTCGCCGGTCTTCCTGTTGCCGAGGAGGCTCGTCGTGCCGTGCCGCGCCATGTCCATGGCGCGCTGGGCGGACGTGCCGCGCACGGTCGTGGCGAACAGGTACGGGTTGCTCTCCACCTTGTCGGATATGGACGCCGCCAGCTCCGCGCGCCTCTTCGGGTCCCTGCACCTCTCCAGTTCGCGGAACTCGTCCTGCCACCTGAACAGCCCGTCCATGCCGGACCTCCGCAGCCCCCGGAGGATGACGGAGTTCGAATCGTTCCAGTTCTCCGCCGAGAGGAACTCCTTCGCCCTGTTCCACGCGCGCTCAACGGCGGCGGAGGACGGGCGCATGAACTCGTCCACGAGCTGCGCGGCGGACTGCTCCTTCATCGTCTGCGCCATCCCGCGCAGCCGGTCGAGCCTCTTCACGACGTCCGGGCGCCTCTTCGCGAAGTCGCCCCTGAACCAGCCGTCGAGGTCTGGCGCGGCGGCGTGGAGGTTGGGCGCGTCGCAGACGTAGCCGCGCACGTACTCCGCGAACCCCTCGCCGACGTAGGACGGCGGCTTCGGGTCGTTGGGGCCGTAGAGGGCGTGCCCGAGGTCGGAGAGGTCGCGCTTCACGGCGGGAAGGCGCAGCACCTCGTAGCGCGTGAGATGCTCTATCTCGTGTCCGATCTCGTGGCACACCGTGCCGACGGAGTTGACGTCCCTCAGGCGGATGAGGCGGAACGCGGCCTCGAACTGCCCGGCCTTCCACTTCGCCATGCGCTTCGTCCCCCTTGGGCGGAACGCGACGTCGGGGAAGAGCCTCCGCGCCTCGCGCAGGAACGTCTGCGGCGTGACGGCGCGTCCGCGCGTCCCCGCGCCGAGCGACACCGGGTCGCCCTGCGCAAGCGTCCCCGTGCCGCGTCCGCGCGGCGCGGCGGAGATTCCCGCGTATTTCCATCCCTCCCTCTCCTCGGCCGCCATCGCGGCGGCGACCTCGTCGGAGACACTGGCGCACATGTCCGCGACGGAGCGCGTTGCGGCGTCGCGCTCGGGGTCCAGTTCGGGCGAGTCGAAGTCCGCGCCGTCCTCGTACTCGTCGCTCCAGCCGTCATAGTCGTCGTATTCGGATGCGTCGTGGATGTTGACGGTTCCCGCCGCGTTCCGCCGTCCGATCCGCGAATACGGGAATCCCGCCGCCGGGTCGTTCAGGTCCACGCGGGGGTCTATGAAGCGCACCTCGCCGGTCTCCGCGTCTATGAAGGTGTTCGCGCCGGGCTTGAAGTCGTAGACGGCGTAGTCCGGCCCTGCGGCGACGACGCGGGCGGCCTCGACCATGCCGGAACTCCCCTGCGGCGCGGCGGAATCCTCCGCTCCGTATCCGCGCTCGAACGTGAACCTCTGCGAAGTCCTGCCCAGCGCGGCCGCTATCTGGTCCATGGACGGGGGGACGACAAATCCGCGCGCGTCCGTCTTCGGGGTCACGAACGGCTGTTCGAGGACGAGGTAGAACTCGTCGTAGCCGCCGTTGTCCCACACGGCGACGTCGGCCAGGGTGTAGGCGTCCTTCGGGAACAGGTGGTTGTGGTAGACGAGCCTCGCCAGCGCGTCCACCACGCCCTCGGCGTTGACGGCGTTCAGGCGGCGGACTTTGACTACCCTGTCAAGTCCATCGCGGTAGACCCTGCTTTCAGCCCCCGAATCCAGGAATCGGTGATTCTGCCCGATCAGCTCTCTTGGGTCACTCCCATAGCGCGTAGCCAGTCGGCAGAGCCGCTGCCCAAGCGTTTCGCCGACTTGCGAAGCATCTCCGCCCTGAATCTGCGCGAACGCTCCCTTTCTCCTGCCGTCAGAGCCGGCGGATTCCAGCGATAGGATGACGCCCCACAGTCTGTCGTGTTCGTGTCCATTTGAAGCCTTTACTTCCTGTCTTGTGAATCGTGGATGCCGAATGGTGCCGGACGTCATGGCGTCCACGGACGCCCGCACCTGCCTTTCGTCCATGCCGCCCATTGTACCACTTTCGCCGGCGCGGCGCAAATCCAGCTCCGGGTCAAGTTCGGGCGAGTCGAAGGATGCGCCGCGTTCGGCGGGGCTGTTGACGTCCGGGGCGTTCCGTGATATCCTTCTGTTCAGTGCGGCAACGATCTCGTCCCTGCGTGCCGGGGGGCGGGTGGTCGTCTCGGCAGTGGCAGGATAGGCGGCTGTCGGGACGTCCGCACGGATTTCATATCCTGTGATGATCGGGTTTCCGTTTTCCGTAAGCGCGACAATCGCCCTCGTTCCGCCAAAGTCTATCCAGCGCGTGTTCATCCGTGCGTTTGTCACGCTGCCCTTTTCGGCCGCGATTCCGACGCGGACTGCCGTGTCGACGGCCTCGTCAAGCGTGGACCCGTCCTTGCGCATCCTGTTTTCCACGATGTGCAGAAAGCCGAATCCCCCTTTGCCAATTTTCCCGAGGGGGTATCTGATTTCGCCGACGTCCCTGTTGTGGATGACGCCGTAATCTTCTCCCCGCGCGATTGCGGACAGCGCGTCGCGCACGGATGGCGGGATTTCCGCGTCCAGCTCCGGGCTGTCGAAGCCCACGTCGTGCGCCTCCGGCGTGGCAGTGCCGGTCTGGGCGGCCTTTTGCGCCTCGGACTCCGGCGCCGTCAGTCCCCGCTCCTTCAGGAAGGCCTCCGCCCTGTCGGCGACGCGGGCGTCCCTGATCCCCAGCGCGGCGTTCAGCCGCGCGAGCGCGACGACCCTCTCTCCGAGTTCCATGCTCGCGGACGCGCGGTCGAACTTCGCCGCGTTCCCGGCGGCCTTCCGCGCCACGGCAAGCCGCTTTTCCGCTTCGGCCCTCTGGCGTTCCAGTCCCTCAAGAGCCTTTGCGCCCGTCGCCCGCGTGACGTCCGCCTTGAAGTTCGACAGGTCGCTCTTCGGGAACGCCGCCCCCACGCCGGGGAACACGGAGACGGGACGCCGGACCCCGAGCTCCCGGACGGCCATCGCCGGGCCGAGGCCGGACTCCCTTTCGTAGCGCACGTCGAACCCGAACAGCCGCCCGACGAGGCCGGCGTCCGCCCCCTTCCTCGCGAACTCGCCCAGCCTGTCCTGGACGTGGCGGGCGAGTTCGTCGTTGTCCGTGAGCTCCGTCTGCGCCTCCCCCGCGGCCGTGAGCGTGAACGGGCTGTCGCCCCTCGCGGCGTTGTACCTCTCCACCGCCTCGCGCCTGTCCGAGGCCCGCCTTTCCGCTTCGGCGAGTTCGCGCTCCGCCACGCGGACTCGCATGGCCGCCCGGTCCGCGGCCTTCGTCTGCGCGTCGAGCTCCATCTGCGCCCTTTCGACGGACTTCATCAGCCTGACGCGCTCCAGGATGCGGGGGTCGCCCGCGGCGGCCGCCTTGCCCTCCTCGAGCGACATCACGGACGAATCCACGTCCTCGATCGTGCGCTCGTCCATCCGTCCGTCCATCGCGCTTTCGATGAACTTCGCCTTGCGCCCGACGGTGTCCCACGAATAGACGTCGAACGTCCCCTCGGTGATGTAGTGGTGGATGGACACCTCGTCGTTCATGTTGCCGGAGCGCAGGCCGCGTCCGTTTCGCTGGGTCAGCCACGCGGGCTTCCACGGGATGTCGAAGTGGTGGATGGCGACGAGCCTGTCCTGCACGTTGGTCCCCTCGCCCATCCTGGCCGTGTTTCCGACGAGGACCCGGATCTCGCCGCTCCTCACCCTGTCGAACAGGGCCTGCCTCTGCGGGGCAGTCTCGGCGTCGTGGATGAACGCTATCTCCTTCGCGGGGATTCCGCGCCGCACGAGCTGGTCGCGGAGCTCGGCGTACATGTCGAACCTGCCGCGCAGCATTCCGTCGACCTCCGCGTCGCCGCCGGCCTCGGCCGAGGCGTCTCGCCCGTCCACCGCCGCCGGCGCCTCCGCAGTGCGCTCGGCCTGTCCGGACGGCCTCTTCTTCGGGACGCCCGAATCGCAGAACACGAGCTGCGTCCCGTTTATCCGGACGGGGTTTCCGTCCCGGTCGCGCCCCAGCTTCCCGGTGGATTCGTCGTATATCCGCTTCACCTCGTCCGCGCAGGCGTTCGCCCGCGCGTGGCTCTCGTCCTTCACGCCGACGAGCATGGGGTCGATGGCGAGAAGCCGCCCCTCCGTCGTCACCTTCAGCATGTTGTCCACCCTGGGGTCGACCTTCGCCGACTGCATCCGCTCCATGCGGAGGTTCAGGCTCCGCACGTAGGCCTTCTGCGCCTCGGACGGCTTTATGACGTGCTGCGTCGGCCTGCCGCCGGCGACCTTCGGGCGGCGCACGTCCAGCTCCGAGTCGAGGACTATGTCGGCGAACGAGCGGAAGAGCCGCTTCATCTCCGGCACGTTCTGGAACTGCGAGAAGCGCGCCTTTTCGCGGAATCCGACGCCCGACGGGTTCGGGCCCCACTCGCTCACGACCTTCCCGAACTGCTTCGCCCAGTCGTCGAAGTTCCTCACGCCCATCTCGTCCATCTTCGTCGGCGCGAGGTAGCGCATCATGACGTACATCTCGCTCACGGAGTTCGATATCGGAGTCCCCGTCGCGAACACCACGCCCCTGTCGCCGCCGTGCAGCTTCGCGACGTAGCGGCACTTCATCTCGAGGTCCTGCGCCCTCTGCGAAACCGAGCCGGTCACGCCCGGCACGTTGGACATGTGCGTGTGGATGTCCAGCCCCTTGAAGTTGTGCGCCTCGTCGACGAAGAGGTAGTCGCAGCCCAGCTCCTCGAACTTCACGCCGTCGTCCTTGCGCGACGGGTCGAGCAGCTGCTTGAGCCTGTCCTGCCGCGACTGAATCTGCTTCCTTATCTGCGACTGCTCCCTCCTGCCCTGCGTCCGGTGGAGGAGGTCTTCGAGGTCGGCGACCTCGGACCTGACGTACTCCGCCTGGTGTTCGGGGGACATGGCGATGCGCGAGAAGGACGAATGGGCCATCACGATGGCGTCCCAGTCGCCGTTGGACGTCTTTGCGAGAAACGCCCTGCGGCTCTCCCTCTGCAGGTCCTTCCTGGTCGCGACAAGCAAGTTCGCGCCCGGATACGCCTCGTGGAACTCCCGCTCCCACTGCGACAGCATGTGGTTGGGGACGACGAAGAGCGGCTTGCGGGCAAGGCCGAGGCGGCGCAGCTGCATGCAGACCGACGCCATCTCGAAGGTCTTCCCCGCGCCCACGCAGTGCGCGATGAGGAGGTTGCCGCCGAAGACACCGCGCGCGACGCACCGCCTCTGGTATTCGCGCCCCTTCGCGCCGACGCGGCCCGTCCACTCCTCCGACAGCCCGTTGAAGTCCAGCACGTCCGCGTCGTAATTGCGCGGGACGCAGTCGTTCATCACGTCGTTGTAGATGCGCTCCACGCGGGTCGCGCGGTCGACGTCGTCCGTCATCCACGACTGGAACGAGCGGGCGATCTTCCCCTGGACTATCTTCGTGGCGGTGGTCGCCTCCGGGTCCACGAAGGTCTCGCCGTCCGGCGTCCGCCGCCTCACGACTATGGACTGGCCGTTCATCGTCCTCTGCAGCAGGTCTTCGACGTCAAGCCCCGACTCCTCGTCGTACTCCGTCACCCCGACGTGGCGCGTGTCCACCGTCCACAGGCGGCGGCGCTTGTCGTACGCCACGCTCAGGCGCGACGCCGTCCCGCCGTACACCACGTCGCGGAAGAACCGCTCGTAGAGGTCGACCGGAATCCAGTTCTGCCCCAGCTGGTAGGATATGTCGGTGGCGGCGACGTCCTCCGGCTGGACCCTCTCAAGCGCCTCCACGTTCCTCCTGAAGGAGCCGTCCAGCTCGACCGCCGCCCTTGCGGCCTTCAGCTTCCTGCGGACGGAGCCGGAGAGGTATTCGTCCTTCGTCTCGAGTCCGCCCGTCTCGGGGTTCGCGAACACGTGGCCGGATTCGAGCAGCTCCCTCCGGACGTCCGCCTCGTCCCGGCCCGTCAGCTCGGCGACCCTCGCCGTGTCCACGCCCCCCGTCTCGTTGAGCGAGATGCGCAGTCCGTCGAGCGCGCTGCCGGCCTTCGTCGCCCTGGGCTTCACGAACATCGTCCGCCTCGTGAAGACGGCCGCCCTCGTGTAGACGGTCTTCGTCCTGGGCCTGCCGCCGGCGTCCACTCCGTCCGGGACTTTTTCGCCCCTCTCCATGCCGAGCATGAGCGGCCCGTCGGCGTAGTCGAGGTCGACGAACTTGCTCATCAGCGGGTCGTGCAGCTGGCCGTACCGCCCCTCGAACGCCGAGTATTCGCGCTCCAGCGCGCCCTGCAGCCTTTCCAGCTCGGCGTCCGGGCAGTCCGCCAGCTGTCCGTCCACGACGGCGCGGAACGCGCCGCGAAGCTTCGCGACCGCGCGCACGACCTCGGCGGGGGTGACGCCCTTGCGGAGCAGCGCGGCGGTCAGCTTCGGGACCTGCGCCTTCGGGACCTCCAGCAGCTCGCCGTTCTCCCGCCTGACAATCCTTCCGCCGACCACGCCGACGTTTCCGTTCCTGAGGCCGTTCGCGTCCGCATCCACCACGGCCCTGCGCGGCGAGGCGGCCGAGCCGGCGGGCCTGTATTCAAGCCCGTTCGCCGCCCTTGCCACCGCCGCGTCCAGCGCGGCGTCCGAGACGCCTCCCTTCGCCACGTAGCGCATCTTCGGGCCGTACTGCCCGGAGCCGGGCGTCATCTCGCCGAGACACGCTTCCGGGTGGTCGACGAACCATCCCGACACCGCGCATCCGCCGCGCTCGTCCGTGCGCATGAACGCCGAGTTGTCGGCCCTGCCGCCCACCTTCTGGATGAACACGACGTCGGTCGCGACGTCCGTCCCCGCGTTCTTCGAGAAGAAGCCGTTGGGGAGGCGCACCGCGCCTACGATCTTCCCGCCGCGCTCGGAGAGGTGGCGGATGAGCCTCTTGTCCCTCTTGTCGAGCGTGCCGGGGTCGGTGACGAGCGCGGCGACGCCGCCGGGGCGGAGCTTGTCCACCGCCTTCGCGAAGAAGAAGTCGTGGATGACGAACCCGAACTTCCTGTAGTCCGGGTCGAACGGGTAGGTGTTGCCGAACGGCACGTTCGACACGACGGCGTCCATGAAGTTGTCGGGGACGGCGACGTCCTCGAAGCCCGATATCCGGACGTTCGCGTCGGGGTAGAGCGCCTTGAGGATCTGCCCCGAAACGGGGTCTATCTCCACGGCCGTCCAGTGCGCGTCCGCGTACCGGCCGGCGCCGATGAAGTTGCCCACGCCGGCGGACGGCTCGAGGAACCTTCCGCCCTTCAGCCCGGCGGCGGCGAGCGCCCTGTGGATCGCCCGGCAGAGGCGCAGAGGCGTGAAGAACGCGTTGAGGGTGGACATCTCGGCGGAGCGCATTTCCTCGTCCGAGAGGAGTTCGCGCATCTGCCCGTAGAGGTCGTAGCCCTCCTCTCCGAGCGGCGTTCTGCGGACGTACTCCCGCATCTGCGGCGAAATCGCCCCGTCGGACTTCTCGCGCTCGTATGCGTAGTGGTAGTCCCTGTTGAACATGTCCTTCAGGCCGCCCCATCCGACGTAGCGGGCGAGGGCGGACTTCTCCTCCTGCGTCGCCCCGCGCCCGTCCTCGGCGAGCTTGCGGACTATGCGGATCGCCTCGACGTTCCGGCGCGCCTTGTCGAGGGCGGAGCCGCCCTCGATCGCGCGCTCGTCCGCGTCGGTGATGGCGTAGTTCCCGCCCCGCGCCGCGTTCGGGGAATCCCCTTCGAGCGCGTTGCGGACGGCCCCGGCTACGCTTTCCGCTCCGTCTGCGCCCGCTCCAGGTCCCGCCGTTCCTGCTCCGCCTGCTCCTCCTCCCAGGTCACCTGGTTTTCGGGACTCCAGGTGTACCCCAGGTTCGCCTCCTTCAGCGCCCTGTCCACGAGTTCGTACTCCCCTCCGAGCATCGCCACCCACTGTTCCGCCAGCTTCCGGTTCTTCGGCCCGTTCGCGTGCTCCGGCGGGAACAGCCCCGTCTCCCACCGCAGGTCGCTCCACAGGAAGTACCTGTCCGTGTCCGTCTCCGCCGAGCCGCACACCTTCAGCTGCGCGTCCCGCGCCATCTGCAGGAGGTCGCGTCCGAGCGTCCCCGCCTTCGCCTTTTCCGTCACCCGCGTGGGCATGAACTCGACCGTGTGCCGAAGGCCCGCCAGCATCAGACTGCCCAGGGCGTCCCATTCCTTGTGCATTTCCGTCTTCCTTTCCTTTGGGCGCATTATACGCCTTTTCGATTCCGCCGTAAACCGCCTCCGCGTCCTTTCTCGACACCTCTTCGAGGCCCGTCTGCTCCGCGACCGCGTTCCACACGCCCCTGAGGTACGGCCTCATGTCCGCGAACTTCTCCGGAAAGCGCTCGGCCATGCGCGTGGCGAGCGTCCTGAAGTCTGCCGTGCCGCTGTCCCCGTACGTCTTGACGAGCTTCGCGACCGCCCCGACGCGCCTCTGGAACGCCTCCGCGTCGAATTCCGGCGAATCGAACGACACGCCGTCGGAGAAACTGCTGTCGAACGCCCAGAACGCGGGGCCGGCGTCCTTCGGACTGCGGGCGAACACCACGTTGCCGTGCGTCTCCACCTCGCCGAAATGCCTCCGCAGGACCGGGAGGTACGCGGAGGTCTTCGCGTTGCGCTGGTAGCCCCTGCTCGTGACGCGCCCGCGCCCGCTCCTGTCGCCCTCGTAGATCGTGAAGACCGCCGTGCCG
>CAYLRN010000027.1:0-30776 GCA_964386385.1 uncultured Lentisphaeraceae bacterium
CGCTGCGCGGTGCGGAACTCTGATGGAAATGCCTCCGCAATCGCCGGCGCAAGGGCCTCTTCATGGGCGAGCGCTGCGCGGTGCGGAACCCTGATGGAAATGCCACCGCAATCGCCGGCGCAAGGGCCTCTTCATGGGCGAACGCTGCGCGGTGCGGAACTCTGATGTGAATGCCTCCGCAATGGCCGGCGCAAAGGCCTCTTCATGGGCGAACGCTGCGCGGTGCGGAACTCTGATGGGAATGCCACCACAATCGCCACTGCAAGGGCCTCTTCATGGGCGAGCGCTGCGCGGTGCGGAACTCTGATGTGAATGCCACCGCAATCGCCACTGCAAGGGCCTCTTCATGGGCGCGCGCTGCGCGGTGCGGAACTCTGATGGGAATGCCACCACAATCGCCACTGCAAGGGCCTCTTCATGGGCGAGCGCTGCGCGGTGCGGAACTCTGATGTGAATGCCTCCGCAATGGCCGGCGCAAAGGCCTCTTCATGGGCGCGCGCTGGGCGTGGCCGCCAACCACTGCCCGTTGGCCAGTGCAGAAGCCTTTGCGCCGGCGATTGCGGTGGCATTTCCCATCAGAGTTCTGCACTGTCCGTTAACCACTTAACCACTTAACCACTTAACCACTTAATTGCCTGCCCGCCAGGCGGCGCGGAGGGCGAGGATGGCGGAATAGGGGTCGTCCGCGGAGCAGACGGGGCGGACGACGGCGAAGTTCCTGGCGCCGGCCGCCTTGACGGCGGCGATGGTGTCCGCGTTGATTCCGCCGATGGCGACCGCAGGGAAGGGGACGGCGGCGATCATGCGTCCTGCGGCTTCGGGGCCGAGCGTCGGGTCGGGAACGTCCTTCGTGGGGGTTGCGTACACGGGGCCGACGCCGACGTAGTCCGGGCGCGTCGCGCCGACGGCGGAGGCGGCGGCCGCGGCCTGTGCGAGGTTGTGCGTGGAGAGACCGACGATTCCGATGGAGGGATGGAGCCGGCGCACTTCGGCGACGGGCATGTCGTCCTGTCCGACGTGGACGCCGTCCGCGCCCGCTTCCTCAGCGATGGACGGGTCGTCGTTGACGATGAAGCGCGTCTCGCTCCCTGCCGTGATCGCCCGGATGCGTCGGGCGGTCGTGACGACGTCTTCGCGTCTTGCGTGTTTCATGCGCAGCTGCAGCATTCTCACGCCGGCGCGCACGGCGGCCTCGGCGCATTTTTCGTATCCCGCTTTCGGGTTTGTCATGACGAGGTAGAATCCAAAGTCTTCCATTTCGCTATATCCTGTTGTCCCAGTTCTTGAAGACGACTTCCTGCCCGTTGGCCTTGATTGCGGCGAACACCTCCGCCGGGGGGCGTCTGTCGGTGAGCGCGAACTGCGCGACGTCCTTTGCGTTTTCGCGTTCGAGGACGGCGTAGCCGCCGGGCGTCACGCGGCTGCCGGCGCTCATGTTGTCAGCCGCCACCTGGACGACGTAGTCGCGGAACGCGGGGGCTTCGCGTGTCGAGACGGTCATGCAGCATTGCGGGAAGACGATGCGGAAGGCGAGCATCATCAGGTCCACGTCGCGCTCGTCCACTTCGCATGGCGGCACGAATCCCCCGTCCACGCGGCAGAAGCGCGGAAAGGCGAACTGCACTTTAGACTCGTAGCATTCGCGCATCAGGTAGATAGCGTGCGCGGCGAGGGAGGCGGCCTCGCGGCGCCAGGGGCCGAGGCCGAGGAGGAAGGCGCAGCCGAGGGTGCGGAAGCCGGCGCGTCCGGCGCGGAGCTGTGTCCAGAGCCGCCATTCGTAGTCGCTCTTCGGGCCTGCGGGATGCATCGTCCGGTAGAGAACGGGGTCGTACGTCTCCTGAAAGCAGGTGAGCGATTCGTATCCGGCCCGAAAGAGTTCGCGATAGCCGTCCTCGCTCTGCGGGGCGACTTCGAGGGAGAGGTTGGAGAACGTCTTCTTGAGCATTCGCCCGACTTCGCAGAAATGTTCGACGGTGTTGACGCGGGGGTCTTCGCCGGCGACGACGAGGAGGGAGTCGATGCCGGTGGTGCGGATGGCGTCGGCTTCGCAGCGGATCTCGTCCATCGTCAGGTTGCGTCTGACAGTGCCCTTGTGCTGGATGCGGAAGTCGCAGTAGCGGCAGGAGTTCACGCAGGTGTTGCCGATGTAGAGGGGGGCGTAGACGCTCACGGTCTTGCCGTAGTACCTGACGCGGGCAAGGCGCGCCTTTGCGCGCATTTCGTCCATGAAGGCGTATGCCGCGGGCGAGATGAGGTTGAGGAGGTCGAACCAGTCGTGCCTTTCGCGGGCGAGGCTTGAGGCGACCATTTCGGCGGTCGTCTCCGCGCAGCGCCTCTCGACGAACTGGGCGTCGTATTTCAGAAGTGGGAACATTTCAGCTCCTGAAGATGTCGAATGCGTTGGCGGGCGACGTGGCGCTTGCGGTGCGTCCCTGCGACGGAGGTTTGGCGTCGGCGGCGAGTTCGGCGGCGCGGACGGCGAGCCTGAACGCCTCGGCCATCTTGACGGGGTCGGCGGCGGCGGCGACGGCGGTGTTCGCGAGAACGGCGTCCGCGCCGAGCTCTATCGCTTCTGCGGCGTGGGACGGGAGGCCGATTCCGGCATCGACGACGACCGGGACGTGGCACTGCTCGACGATTATCTCGATCATGTCGCGCGTCCTGACGCCGCGGTTCGACCCGATGGGAGAGCCCAGCGGCATGACGGCGGCGGCGCCCGCGTCCTCGCAGTGGCGGGCGAGCACGGGGTCGGCGTTGATGTACGGCAGGACGACCATGCCCAGTTTCACGCACTCCTTCACCGCGGCGAGCGTCTCCACCGGGTCGGGCAGCAGATACCGGGCGTCGGGATGTATTTCCAGCTTGACCCATTTGAAGCCGGCGGCAAGGCCGATCTTCGCGATGCGCACGGCCTCGTCGGCATTGCGCGCACCGCTGGTGTTGAGCATGACTTCGACCTTCGAGCGGTCTATCGCCTTGAGGATGTCGTCGTGCGCGGCGTCGCGCTCGTCGACGCGGGTCAGAGCCGTGGTGACGAGTTCCGTCCCGCTGGCGGCAAGCGCCTGGCGCATGACGTCGGCATCGGCGAATTTGCCTGTTCCGAGGAAGAAGCGGCTGGTGAATCTTCTTCCGCCTATTTCGAGTTCCTTCATTCCTGATTCTCCTTTGTCGTTCTGACATGGACAGTGGGGCGTCTGCGGAATCGCCGTCTGCCCCATGGGAGGGACGCGCTCACGCGCGTCCGCCTCGCCTTGTCTATGGTTCGCATCCGAGCAGAAGGGCGACTGCGGCGTTCGCCTGCATGGCGGCCGCGATTCCGACGCGCGGGGACGTCGGCGGCAGACCGGGGTCGACGGCGCTTTCGCAGTCGCCGACGACGACGAGGTTGCGCCCGACGCAGCGCAGGGCGACGTCGCGGCTTCTCCCCCAGCCGGCGATTCCGCTTGCGGAGACGACCTGCGTCCCGAGCGGGAGGAGCGCACCGATGAGCGTCGCCTTTGCGTCCGCCGAATCCAGCGCCTCAACGACGACGTCGCATTTCGCGAACGTGGACACGGCGTTGCGGGCGTCTATCCGGACGTCGCGCAGGTCGAGTTCGAGGTCCGGTTCTATGCGCCTGAGGTTGTCGCCGAGGGCGAAGACCTTCTTCATGCCGATCTGGTCTCGGAAGAAGAACTGCCGGTTGAGGTTGGAGGCGTCCACGGCGTCGAAGTCGCAGACGACGAGGCGGCGAACGCCGGCCCGGACAAGGTGCATTGCGCAGTTCGAACCAAGCCCGCCCGCGCCGGCGATTCCGACGCGGACGCCTTCAAGGACGGAGCGCTCCCCGTCCGTCAGATATGGATTGACGCCCATCGTTCAGCCGCCCGCGACGATCTGGAACGCGTTGACCTCGGCGCCGTCCGCAAGCCGCAGCGCGGAAAGGTCCGCGCCGGCGCCGTAGGCCTCGCCGTTGAATTCGACGACGGCCCTTGCCATGTCCACGCCCTTGCCTTCAAGCAGGGCCTTCACGTTCGCGGCGTCCGTCTCCTCGGGACGCCCCTGGTACACGATCTTCATCCACGTTCCTCCGCCGGCATTGTCCGGACTCCTCCGAAGTCGCCTCCGGAGGAGATTGCTCAGGTTCAAAGGGTATTGTCTCAGCCGCCGGACACCCGTCCGGAAGCACCCCTGTGGCTGGCGGATATTCTACCACTTATTCCGCGCCGTGGCGAACGTGAATTTGCGCGATTGCACTTTCCATCTGCTTTGGCGGATGCAGTGCGGGCGGCACTGGAGTCCTTTTCGCCACGCACTCCGTTTGCTTGTGCTATAATATCCGCATGACACCTACTATCGAGCGTTATGGCAGCGGACACATCAACGAGACGTATCTCATGACGTGCCCGGAGGGCGCGAAGTACATCTTCCAGCGCATCAACACGACCATCTTCCCCGACCCCGACGGCCTCATGGAGAACGTCGCCCGCGTGACGGAGCACATCCGGGCGAAGCATCCCGACGACCCGCGTTGCACCCTTACGGTGCTGGACTACTCAAGCCCGTGGCGGCAGTACGCCTTCATCGACGGCGCCCGCACGTACGACAAGATCGAACGTCCCGACCAGGCGTTCAAGGTCGCCAAGGCGTTCGCCCGCTTCCAGAACGACCTCGCCGACCTTCCCGGCCGCCGCCTCAACGAGACGATTCCGCACTTCCACGACACCCGCGCGCGCCTTGCGCAGCTGGACGCCGCGATCGCCGCCGACGTGAAGGGCCGCCTGAAGGATGTCGCCGCGGAGCTCGCCTTTGTGGATGCGCGCCGCGCCGAGGCGGGGCGCATCCTCGACCTGATGGCCTCCGGAGCCATCCCGGAGCGCATCACGCACAACGACACGAAGATCAACAACGTGATGCTGGACGACGCCACCGGCGAGGGCGTGGCCGTGATCGACCTCGACACCGTCATGCCCGGCTGTGCGCTCTACGACTTCGGCGACATGGTGCGCACTTCCACCGCCGCCGCCGCCGAGGACGAACGCGACCTCTCAAAGGTCTCCTCCAGCAGGGAATACTTCGAGCAGCTCGTGCGCGGCTACCTCTCTGAGGCCAGGTTCCTCAACGCCGCGGAACTGGACAACCTGGCGTTCTCAGGGCGTCTCATCACCTTCACCATCGGCGTCCGCTTCCTCACGGACTACCTTGCCGGCGACGTCTACTTCCACACGGCCTGTTCCGACCACAATCTCGTCCGCTGCCGCACGCAGTTCGAGATGGTGCGCTCCATGGAGGCGCAGGCGGACGAGTTCGAGGCGATCGTCCGCCGCGTCGCAGCCGAAAACGCATAGGCGGGAAGGCGGGAGGCGACATGGAAGGAAAGGACATGCGCAAGCCGCTCTACGGAGCGCGGGCCTGCCGCGCGATTGGGCGCAACGTCGGCTCCGTGACGGAGATGGTGCAGCGTGGGATTGTCACGCCGGACGAGGCGCGCGACCTGTGCGGACGCCTCCGCCGCGAATTCGAGTCCCTCGTCGCCGAGGGGCGGATGAATCCGCATCAGGCCTCCAAGGTGGAGGCCGACCTCATGGAGGCCGCGGCCGCGGCGGACAAGGCGTCCACTTGAAAGCCAACGAAAAGAAGGATAGAGCAATGGAAATCACCCGCAGGGAGTTCATCGGATCGTCCGCGGCGTTCTGCGCGGCCGGCGCCGCGAGCGGTGCGGCGGACGGCGAAACGTCGGTCACGGTCTGCAAGTACGGAGAGGCCATAATACACGAGGCCATGGTCTTCCACGGCGGCGACGCCTCGAAGCTCGTGCCGATATCGCTCCTCTTCCACATGGTCAGGATGCCGGGGCGGATCGTGCTGATAGACGCCGGCTGCAACAGCTTCAGCATATTCGGCCGTGCCGCCACCGTGTTCGTGAAGCCGGCCGACCTGCTGCGCCGCCGCGGAATACGCCCGGAGGACGTCACCGACGTTCTCGTCTCCCACCACCACTCCGACCACATGGAGGGCGTCGTCTCCTTTCCCAACGCCCGCGTCGTCCTCCACCGCGCCGAGGTGAAGCCCGGCGCCGGCTACCTGAAGGGACGCAAGGGCGAGGTCGTGGAGTTTGACGACGAGATCTCGCTTTTCGACGGACGCATCTCCATGCGTCGCGTGGGCGGGCACACCCCCGGCTCCAGCGTCGTCGTCCTCCCGCGCCCCGACCGCAAGACAATCGTCTTCGCCGGCGACGCCTGCTACCTCTCCGCCTGCCTTTCGCAGCGCCGCCCGACTGGCGCCACCGGCAACCTGGCCGAAAGCCGCGCGTTCATCGAGAGGTACGCCTCCCCGGAATACGACGTGCGCCTCTGCCACGACCCCGACGTCCTAAAGGGCTCCAACGGATTCCTGGACCTCTGATAAGTGGTCAATCTGCGCTTGACGGGCGTTCATCGGGATGGCGCGTGTTCTCACGCGCCGCCGGCGGCGAAACGGCGCGACGGGACGTCGCGCCCTGCCGATGAAACGGCACGATTGTAGGGCGGGGCGTCCCGCCTCGCCGCGTGGACGTTTCCAATGGCGTCGATTAGGGACGGGGCAGGAGGTCTGTCCAGTCGTACTCCTGCAAGGCCCCCCAGACGGCGGTGGCGTAGGAGTCCCTTGACGGGTCGTCAATGCGGCATGTCTCCGTCCAGCTCGGCGGCGGGTCGGAGAGCTCTACGCCGCTGAAGAGCTGCGGCTCGGCCGCGTAGGCGTGGGCGGCCGCAACGCAGTCGGCGTCTTTGGCCTTGAGCGGGACTGGGCGGCCGCCGTTCGCCGCGACGGCGCGCTCCGCCCGAAGTATCATCGCCTCGGCCTTCACGCCCACGCGCGAACGGCCAAGCGTCGAGAGCATCGCCGCATGGTTTTCCGCACGGACGCCTTCGCGTCCGTTCAGATACCACCAGCCGAACGAGTGGCGGTAGTCGTCCTCCACGACCTGCCCGCGCAGCTGCGCAAGCGGGCGAATCCCGGCGCGGCGGCGGACGATTTCGCGGTACGCCCCCTTTTCCGCAGACGGACGGCGCGCGGTGGCCAGTCGCGAGGCCTCGTCGGCGACGAGCGCGTAGAGGCTCCTGAAGCCGGGCAGGTCGCGCACCTGTCCGGTTGCCGTGACGTTTCCGCCCTTTGGCGGGAAGGGAAGTTTGTCCGCCTCGAACGCGAAGTCGCCGGGGATCTTGCGGAGGGCGGCGACGTCGAAGAAGAACCTGCCGTCGCGCAGACCGCAATGTGCGGTCGTCTCCCCCTTGACGCAGAACTTCATCCACGCGAGCGTCGCATGGCGCGAACTCTCCGCCCATCCGTGCGGGCCGTCGCAGCTGTACAGGGCGAGGCGGTTCCGATGTCCGAGCGCGTCGTGCAGCTTCTGCGCAAGCGCGAAGGTGCTGCGGACGCCGGCGATCGGGAAGTAGTCGGCGTGGCGGGCGCCTACGAGCAGGTCGACGCGGGGCTGGCCCATCGCGAGGAGCGTCGCGTGGTTGAACCCGTCGCGGAGCTGCCCGAAGAAGAACTGCTCCGCGTCGTGCGCGCCGCGTTCGCGGAAGACTTCGCGGATGGACGAGACGTAGCAGTTCGGCGCCGCCACCTTGATCCGCCCGTCGAACGCCTGCATGAACGCGCTCATCGTTCCTCCGCCGGAGTTGCCGCAGACGGCCAGGCGCGAAAGGTCGAGTTCCGGGCGCGTTTCCATGCAGTCGACCGAGCGGACGCAATCCCAGATGCGGAAGCGCGCGAAGTTCCACCCAACCAGCCAGCTCCGCGCGCCGATTGAGGCGTGTTCCTGTGCGCAGTCGCGGTCGTATTTCGGACGGCACTGGCGGCGTTCGCCCTGCGAGATCGGGTCTGGCGCGAAAACGCCGAATCCGGCCCGCGCCGCCATGATCGCCATGCGCCGGTAGCCGTCGCGCATCTTGCCGTCCTGCGAGTGTCCGTGGACGAGAAGCATTCCCGGATACGGCGGCGCGTATTCCGGGCTGTCGGGCAGATAGAGGATCGCCGTGACGTAGACGCCGGGCAGCGACTGGAAAAGGATCTTCTCCATGCGGTAGCCGTCGCATCGGACCGTCCCCGTCACGCGCGCGTCAAGCGGCGTCTTCGCGGCTGGCATTCCGCCCATCATGTCCAGCCACTTCCGCCGCCACTCGGCCTGCCTGGCGGCAAGTTCGTCCGCCGTGGCGATTGACGCCACGGCCGCGTCTATTCTCTCGTCCGCCGCCTTCACGTCGGCAATGACGTCCGCCCGCGCGCGGCAGAGCGCCGCCAGGGCGAAAAGCGCAAATCCAATAGCCAGTCTTTTCATTGTTCGTCTCCTTCGTCGATTCAAATGGGTGCGGCGCGACGGGACGTCGCGCCCTGCCGAATGTCTCCGTTCGACCACTCGCGCGCCCACGCACTTGACCACTTGCGCACTCACGCACTTAACCACTTAACCACTTAACCACTTAATCGTTCCACGAACGCTGCTTCGCGGGGCGCTTCACGCGCGAAACCCAGTCGGGTTCGGCAAGCGGGGAAAGTCCTAGCGACCGGCGGACGTCGTTGAGTTCCTCCATGGCGAAGCGGACGCGCTTGGCCGTGAAGTAGTCGTAGCGGATGCGGTGCGTCTCGTTCCAGGCGTTCGACTCGCGGTAGTCGCCGGCGAACGGGCAGCAGCAGTCTATCCAGCAGGCGATCGTCCGCAGTTCCTCTTGCGAGAGATTCCCGTGCCCCGCCTCAAGTTTCGCGTAGTAGGCGCTCCTGGCCGCGCCGAACGTGTATGGCGGGTGGAACGGCGCGTCGCCGCGTCCGTGCGCGAAGTTCATCTTCGCATCGCAGGCGCCCTTGCGCGACAGGTTCACGTAGGCTGCCGAATACGTGCGGTGCGAGTCGTCCTCCTCCTTCGGAATGGGGCAGGCAACGCCGCGCAGGTCGATTTTCTTCGGATGGGACGCGCCGTGGCATGAGACGCACTTTCGGTCGAGGATGGGCTGTACGGTCTTCGCGAAGGAGAGTCCGCCCTTGTCCGCGCCCGGACCCTGGAACGCCATGAACGTCTCGATCGAATCAAGCGGCTTCGTCTCGTAGAGTCGCTTCAGCGTTGCGTTCTCCAGCGCGGGCGTGACGGGGGAGAGTCGGCGCGGCGCGCGGGCGAGGGCGGACGGGTGGGCTGTTGCCGCGGCGGATTCGTGCGGGTGTTCGTGGCAGCCGACGCAGGCGTTGAATTCGCCCGGGCGGAGTGTGGACCAGCTGCGCATCGTCTGCGCACAGCGTCCCCTGTCGTCTATCAGCTGGAAGTATAGCGGCGTCCGCGCCGGGGCCTCGAAGAAGCAGCTGCCGTCCGCCTCGATGTCCACTTCGCCAAGCACGTGCTTCACGTCGTATGCGGCGTTGCCGAGGGCGATGGGCGTGCCGATCTTTCCGTACATTCCGCTGGGACCGTACTGCCAGTTCCAGCCGATGTGGGCGGGGCGGTATTCGAGGGCGACGACGCGCAGTTTTCTGAGCGAACCCTTCTTGACGCCCTTGATGGCGGCGCCGGCGTAGACGTCCTGGACGTAGTACGTGCCGAAGGCGGTTTCGTCGGCGTCCGGCTTCAGAATCCGCGGCGGAGGCGTCCGCGCCATCAGCGGCACGGGCTGGGCGCAGTTGTTGCCCCAGTCGAACGCCAGCAGTTCGCGCGTCGTGCCGTCGGCGGAGAGCGCGTATATTCCGAAGCGGTCGTCGAACGGGCCGTGGGCGTTGCGCTGCCCGCGCGGATGGTAGGCGGCAAGGTAGTGTTCGCGGTCGAGCGGATAGGGGTACTGTCCCTGCGCGCCGAACTGCGACGCGCCGTCCATCACGTAGTAGCTCCAGTGGCGCGGCATGAGCGCGGGCTGGCGGCCGGGGCGCCCGTCGAACGAGCCGCCGGAAAGGTAGTACATTCCCGGCATGTTCGTGACGGCGGGGCCGGAGATCTCGCCGGCGTAGGGCGCCCATGGCATCGTCACGCGGAGGCCTGTGTTGGGGTTCGCAAGTGTCATGGTCTCGCGGACAAGCCCGTAGAGAGACTTCGCCTCGTCGTACGTCGAGTTCGAGAAGTCGTCCGCCTCGTTGGGGTCGATTTCCACAAGCTTGCCCTTCTGCGCCTGGTGGTGTCCGCCCGAAATGCAGAAGACCGACGCCGAGCCCGGGACGCCGCGCGCGTGGAGAAGGGACGTAGGGAAGGCGGAGTTGCCGCCGAAGAACACCTTTTGCCGGCGTCCGTCCGGGTCCATGACCATGAGGGGGCAGACGTTCTGCGCGTTGCGGTCGTTGTACTCCCAGCGCGAGTAGACGACGCGGCCGTCGTCCAGCAGCTGCGGGTAGAGGGTGTTGACCTGGTCGTAGCCGATGCGGCGGACGTGGCGGCCGTCGGCGTCGCAGCGGTAGAGGTTGGAGACGGCGAGCGGCCAGCAGTCGACGGTCTGCGAGCAGCGCGTGGACTGGAAGACGATCGAGCCGTCGGGAAGAAACGCCGGTTCTATGTCGGAGCACGTGAACGGCGGGGAGTCGAACGTGATCTGCGTCACGCGGCGCGTGGCGAGGTCCATCCTGTAGAGGTGGTAGTCGTCCTTTTCGAAGTCGCGGCGCATGGAGAAGACGAGCGTCCTCGCGTCGAAGGAGAGCGCGGGGTCGCGGATGACGCCGCGCTCGGACGCCAGCAGCACCTCGTTCGAGACCGCCCCGCCGGGAAGAATCGTCGCCAGGCATAGTTCGCTGCCGCCGCCGTGGTCCGGGATGCCCCTCCATTCGTCGAACGGCCAGTCGGTCGGGTCGTCGGATGCGAAGACGATCGAGTTGCCCATGACGAGGTGCTTCACGTAGATGAACTGCGTGAACTTTTCACGGAACGGCGCGAGGGCGGCCGCGCGCGCGGCGGAGTTCGTGACCATGCGCGGGGGATAGGCCTCGTGCGGCTTGTTGGGCAGCGGAAGGAAGTCGGGCGGCTCGTCGAAGAACCCGCAGTCCGCCATCCTGGCGCCGCGTTCCTTCGGTGGCTGCGTTTCGTATGGCGGCGCGTCGAGGAAGCGCGGCAGGTCGGGGGCGGCGGTGTCGAAGAAGCCGGCGTAGTAGGCGCCGCCGCCGTCCCACGCCCGGTCGACCGTCATCTCGGCGTTGGATGCCACGACGGGCTCCCACGTCGTGTAGCCGACGAGGCCGGAGTTGAGCGGAGCGAACTGGACGCGCGCCTTGACCACATGACCGTTGACCTTGAACGTGGCCGTCCTGACGGAGACGTTGACGCGGTTCGTCGGCGTCCGGAACCAGAATCCGCGCACCACGCGCGGCGGGGCGAACGTTTCCTTCACGTGGCTCCGCACGGGCGGAAGCCCGGCGTTCGCCGCCGCCGCCGCCAGCGCGATCGCCGCCGCCACGCGCACCCCGATCGACTTCATGGCGCCCTTCATGCACAGGTCGTTTTCGTCTTGCATCATCGTACCGCTCCTAGACATGTGATGTCTGCGAAATTGTTTTTTTTTTGCCAATATTTTCGCACAGTCCTTCAAGGGGGACTTGCATCGAAATGCCGAAAAAGTGTACAATCTGTCCAGTCGCATTCCTCCGTTGACGCAGACATGGCGAGATGGTAGAATTGCGGACATGGAATGTAGACCGAAAATACCGTACGGCGTCAAGGACTTCAAGAGAGTCCGCGAAGAGGGCTACTACTACGTCGACAAGACGGCGTACGTCCGGCGGATGGAGGAGCGCGACAGCTTCGTCTTCTTCGCGCGCCCCAGGCGCATGGGCAAGTCCCTCTTCGTCGAGACGCTGCGCTGCTACTACGACGTCAACGAAAAGGACAACTTCCGAAAGCTGTTCGGCGGGCTTGACATTGGAGAGTACCCGACCGAGAACGCGAACAGATATCTTGTGCTCGCGCTCGACTTCTCAGTCGTCGGCGGCATTCCGGGGGCGACGCTGGAGGAGGCGTTCGACGCATACATGGGCGTCTGCCTCGACCGGTTCTTCGTCCGCTATCCGAACTGCTATCCGCCAGAGGACAGGCCGGCGTTTGCCGCGCTTCCGCCCGTGGCGAAATTCGCCTACCTTTCGCAGACCGCGAAGGAGCGCGGGGCGCAGATATACCTGATCATAGACGAGTACGACAACTTCACGAACTCGATGCTCCGCAGCGAGGCGAACGCGGACTGTCGCGCGGTCACGCACGGCGTTGGATTTTACAGGAGCTGGTTCAGGAGGTTCAAGGAGGGCTGCTCGCGCATCTTCATGACCGGAGTCTCGCCCGTCACGATGGACGACCTCACGAGCGGATTCAACATCGCCGCCAACCTCACGCAGGACGAGGAGTTCAACGCGATGGCCGGCTTCTCCGAGGCGGAGGTCGCGAAGATGTACTCCGACTTCAAGGGCACGGACCGCTTCACGGACGGCGACCCCGCCGAAATCGTGAGGTCTATCAAGCCGTGGTACGACGGCTACTGCTTCGCGACCGCCTGCATCGGCAGGGAGTGCGTGTTCAACAGCGACATGGCGCTCTACTACCTGAAGTCGCTCGTCGCCAAGGGCCGGCCGCCTGAGAACATGGTGGACGCCAACGTCAGGACGGACTACGAGAAGCTGAAGATCATCGCCGAGATCCAGCGGCAACACAGGCGTCGCGCCGCATCTGGCGCTGCGGTGGCATCTGCCTTTCCTGCTCCGCCGTTGGCGCCTGCGGCGGCAGATGAGCCGGCCATTGCGCCGTCTTTGCCATCAGAGTTCTGCACCGCATCAGACACCGCAGAGAATGCCGTCGCCAATGCCGCGTCGGAGAACGAGGGCGTGCTGCCGATCACGGAGCAGCTGGCCACCACGGGCGAGATCTCCTTCGACCTCGTTGAGAGCTTCCCGGCGGACAGGATCTCCGACCTCGCGAACTTCCGCTCCCTCTTCCACTACTACGGAATCGTGTCGATGCAGGGCAGACGGGAGGGCAGCACGGTCTTCCGCATCCCCAACGTCTGCGTCCGCCGTCAGCTCTTCGACTACCTCCGCGACTCCTACCACAGGACGCGGTCGCCGGACTGGATCGAGTGGTCGCGTCTCGCTTCGGCTTTCGCCTACCGCGGCGAGTGGGAGGCGTTCCTCAGGCGCCTCGCCCGGGACTACGCCGAGACGACGCCGGTCAGGGGCGGCTTCCAGGGCGAGATCCGCGTGCAGGGCTACATGCAGGCGGAGTTCGGACACCTCAAGTTCTACCTCCTCGCGCCGGAGATGGAGCTTTCTCGCGGGTTCTGCGACTTCTGTCTCTTCCCCGAGCGCGTCCACTACGGCGACGCCTCGCACAGCTATCTCATAGAGCTCAAGTACGCGCCGAAGGACGCCTCCGACGCCGACATGACCGTGAAGGTCGCCGAGGCGAAGGCGCAGCTTGCAAAATACCGCGCGGACCGCTCCGTCCCGTCCCTCGCGCGCGGCACGACCCTCCACCAGATAGTCTACGTCTTCCGAGGGGTGAAACTGCATGTGCTTGAGCAAATCACGTGCGAAGAAATGCCTTAAGCGGTTAAGTAGTTGGAAGATGGAAAAAAACGAGACTGAACCTGCCCCCCTGTCAGTGCGCAAGGCGCTGCAGCGGGCGTTCCTTGCGAAGGTAGGCCCGAACGCCGACGTCTTCAAGACGCTGTTCGACGCCCTGCCGGACGCGACGTTCTACATGATGGACGACGAAGAGCGCATCATGGCCTACAACCGCCGCAACTGCGAGAATTCGAATTTCAAGGACGAGGACGAAGTGGTCGGACGCAAGTGCTCGGAGGTCTTCCCTACCGTGCTGGCGGACGTCTACGTGGCGCGCGACCGCGAAGTCCGGCAGACCGGCCGCCCAATCGTCAACCGCGTCTACGGACACGGCGCGGACCGCTCCACCGACCTGCGCATCGTCAGCATCTATCCCCTGCGCGACGCCGGCGGGAAGATCGTCGGCACGACCTGCCTCTACCGTACCGCCTCCTCCGGCGACAGCAAGCCCGACTGGTACGGCGTCGTCAAGGAGGCCGTCGCGTACGTCGACGCGCATTTCGCGGAACGGCTCACGCTGAAGACGCTTGCCGGCATCTCCGGCACGAGCGTGACCTCCTTCCGCCGCGTCTTCCGCGAAATCATGGAGATGACGCCCGGCGCATACGTCTCCACCATCCGCGTCAACCACGCGCGGCGGCTCCTCGTGACGACGCGGATGAAGATTCTCGACATTGCGCTTGAATGCGGGTTCTACGACCAGAGCCATTTCGTCCGGACGTTCAAGCGCCTCCGCCGCCAGACGCCCTCGCAATACCGCCGCGCCCACTTCAAGGCGTGAATGCGCGGAGAGGGAGGCGGTCCCGATTTTGCGTTTCCATAAGATTTGGTTGGACTGGCAAGGCGGAAAACTGGTAGAATGGCGCATTGACTGCAAATGGTTTTGTCTAACTTGAAAGGACTGCAGGGCATGGACATCTCGAAGCGCGAATTTCTCAAGAGGCTCGGCCTTGGCGGCGCGGCGCTGGCCGGTGGCGGCCTCGTGGCGGACGAGTTCGTCAGGACGAAGAACGGCCTTCCGCCGGGCTCCGTCGGCGATCCGGACAACGTCTGGTTCGGAAAGGACATCTTCCCGCTCGAGCATACGATCGAGGACGGTCCCAGCTGCGCGATGAAGGACGGCAAGGTCGTCTGCCCCGCGCGAGAGATTCCTGTTTTCCACAAGACCGACGTCGTGGTTGTCGGCGGCGGCCCGGCCGGCTTCGCCGCCGCGATCGCCGCCGCGCGCGCCGGGTCGAAGGTCGCGCTCGTCGAACGCTACGGCTCGCTGGGCGGCCTCTTCACGAACGGCATGGTCTTGATCATGCTGTGCACCTCGGCGCGCGAGGACGGGAAATGGCGGCTCGTCACGCGCGGCCTTGCCGAGGAGTTCGCGGACCGCGCCATCGCGCTGGGCGGATACGTCTGCCGGCCGCGCCCGGCGGACCTCTCCAAGTGGCACTGGCAGCCGACGGTCGACCCGGAGGGCGCGAAGTACCTGATGGACAGGATGGTCGAAGAGGCGAAGAACGTCTCCCTCTTCTACCACTGCTGGGGCGTGGACGTGATACAGTCCGGCAATCAGGTTCAGGGCGTCGTCTTCGAGTCGAAGCAGGGCAAGCAGGCGATTCTCGCCAGACAGGTCGTCGACTGCACGGGCGACGGCGACGTCCTCTTCCAGGCGGGCGGGAACTACCGCCAGATCACGCACGGCATCGGACACGTCGTGCGCCTTGGCAACATGGACCGCGTCACCGCGAAAGCGCCGCCGAAGGGACCCGACGGAAAGGCGAAGCGCGGCGTCCTGAACAAGTGGCCCACGCGCTCGAACGAGGCGAACCCGTCCACGTGGTGGGGCAACTTCGGCACGGGCCCGAAGGGGAACGGGCTCGACGTCCGCGACCTGACGGCGGCCGAGATCGACTTCCGGAAGAAGTGGTGGGAGCATGTCGCGTCGATGCGCCAGGAACCCGGCTGGGAGCAGGTCTTCATCGCGAACACCTGCTCGCAGATCGGTCCGCGCGCGTCGCGTCTCATCGACGCGGAACTGGTCGTCGACCGCGCTCTGCTGCGCAAGGAGTTCAACCCGTCCGATTCGATCGGCGTCTTCGGCGTGGACGGGCGCCACGCGGCGTTCAAGGTGCCGTACCGCGCGATTCTTCCGAAGAACGTGGACAACGTCCTCTGCGCGGGGCGGATGCTCGGAGCTCCCGACACGATCGACACCTTCCGCCTTATCTGCCCCTGCTTCGTGACCGGCCAGGCCGCAGGCGTCGCCGCTGCGCTCGCCGCGCAGAAGGGCGTCGCCCCGCGTTCCCTCGATGTCGCCGAACTGCAGGCGAAACTTCGCGCGGCGGGCGTCTGCCTCGCATAGGACGGAGACCGGCATGAAGGCAAACCGCATTTTCATATTGGCCAACGCAGTTTCCCTCCTCGCCCTGTGCGCCGCGGGGACGGGGCTGTGGCTCTTCCGCAAGGGCGCGCTGCGCCTGGCGGACGAGAACGCCGGGCTAAGGACCCGGCTGGACGACGCCCGCGCCGCGCACGAGGCGTTCGCCGCCGAGAGGGGGCGCGTCGTGGCGGACCTTGAGGCACGGCTTCTCCGCAACGTGGACGAACTCGCCGCGATGAGGGCCTCCATGTCGACGAACGCCTCGGTCGCGGCGAAAGCCTACGAAAAACTGCGCGGCGACCTGCGCAGGGCGGAGGCGGAAAAGGCGTCCCTCGCAAAGTCGCTCGAAGCGGAGCGCGTCCGCGCGAAGACGCTTGAGGAGCGCGAAAAGGCGTACTCGTCCGTCCGCGGCGAGACCGACCGCAGGGAACTGGACGAACTCATAAAGCTGACCGACGGCGCGGCCAAAAAGCCGGCGCCGCCGCGCAAATGACGCCGACCGCGCATCGAACGGATTTCAACCCAAGAAAAAGGGCAATCGAATGAAAAGACTTGTACTGCTTGGCTTTCTGCTTGGAGCCTGCGCCGCCGGCGCGGCCCTGCGGAGCGTCACCCCCGTCCCGCAGAGCGCGGACCCGAAGAGCTGGTGGATGAACCGCCATGCGCAGAAGATGGAGCTCGTCAAGGCCGGCGGCGAGAAAATCGTCTTCCTCGGCGACTCTATCACCCACTTCTGGGAGGGGAATGGTCGCGAGGTCTGGAACAAGTACTTCGCCAATGGACGCTACAAGGCGCTGAACCTCGGCTTCTCCGCGGACCGCACTGAGCACGCGCTCTGGCGAATCGCCAACGGCGAGCTGGACGGCTACGAGGCGAAGGCCGTCGTGCTGATGCTCGGCACGAACAACTCCGGACACTTTCCGTTCGAGAAGGAGACGCCGGAGGACACGATCGTCGGCATGAAGGCCGTCATCGAAGCCATTCGCGCCCATCAGCCAAGGGCGAAGATCGTGCTGTGCGCCATCTTCCCGCGCGGCGTGGGACCGGACGACGCCTGCCGCCGCCGCAACGACGTCGTCAACAAGGAACTCGCGAAGTTCGCGAACGGCAGGGACGTCCTTTGGTGCGACTTCACTCGCCGGTTCCTGACGCCGGACGGCGTTCTCCCGGCGGAGATATTCCCGGACCGCCTCCACCCCGCCGCCTACGGATACGAGGTGTGGGCGTCCGCCGTTCTGCCGTATCTCGACTTCGCGCTCGACTCGAAGGACGGCGACGGCCGCGTCTTCGCGCAGCGCTGGGCGGAATATGCCGATCCTGCGCAGTTCGCGAAGGACGACCCCGTGACCGTGATTCCCGCGACGATGTTCCCCGACCAGGTCTGGTGGAAGGACCGCCCGGCGCAGAAGCGCGCGGAGATCGTGGACGGCCCGAAGGAATACGACGTCGTCTTCGTCGGCGACTCGATCTCCCACCGCTGGGAGCGTCCCGGCGGCGGCGGCGAGAAGGTGTGGGCGGAGTTGAAGAAGACCTACGCGTGCCTCAGCCTCGGATACGGCGGAGACCGGACGCAGCACGTGATCTGGCGGATGCTCAACGGCGAACTCGAGGGCTACAAGGCAAAGGCGTTCGTCGTAATGATCGGCACGAACAACGGCGATCGTCCGGAGCATGTCGCGCTGGGCGTGAAGAGGATTCTTGAAATCATCCGCGAACGCCACCCCGAATCGAAGATCGTCCTCCATCCCATCTTCCCGCGCGGACGCGACGCGAACGACGGGGCGCGCCGGCGCAACGACGGCGTGAACGCGATAATCAGGGGCTACGCGGACGGAAAGGACGTCCTGTGGCTTGACTTCAACTCGAAGTTCCTTGACAAGGACGGCGGAATGCTGCCCGGCCTCATGTTCTCCGACAACCTCCACCCCGACCACGCCGGCTATCTCGTCTGGCGCGACGCGCTCCTTCCGACGCTGAAGCAGATCGTCGGCAGGTGAGGCGCATTCGAATTCCATTTCCGCAATGAAGACGAAGGGAGTACGTTCATGAAGAAGACGTTTATTCGCCTGGCAGCCGTCGCCCTGGCTGCGGTCGCCGCGTGCGCGCAGGCGCAGTCGCTCAAGGTGCTGATGATCGGCAACAGCTTCTCGATTTGCCTTCTGAAGCAGCTGCCGCAGTGCGTGGCGGCGGCTCCGGGATGCGAACTCGACCTCTGCTCGCTCTACATCGGCGGATGCTCGCTTGAGACGCACTGGCGGAACGTGGAGCGCGCGGCGGCGGACCCTGCTTTCCGTCCGTACGCAATCCACTGGAACTACCATGGAGCGTCCAACGCGGCGGACGCGCCCGTCGCGGCGGCGGCGGTCAAGGGGAAGTCCAGCATCCAGGCGGCGCTTTCGGCGGACAGGTGGGACGTCGTGACGATCCAGCAGGCGAGCCATTTCAGCTGGCGGCCGGAGACGTACGAGCCGTTCGGGAGCAATCTTCTGAAGACGATCCGCAGGCTTGCGCCGCAGGCGCGCGTGATGGTGCAGGAGACGTGGGCGTACACGCCGTTCGACGGACGCCTTGCGAAATGGGGCATCGACCAGAAGGGGATGTATGCGTCGATCGAAAAGGCGTACTCCTCGTTCGCGGCGCGCCACGGGCTTGCCGTCATCCCCACAGGGGCCGCCGTGCAGCGCTTCCGCAGGAGGTTTCCGTCGCCGGACGGCATCACGGGCGACCCGTGCGGAAGTCCGACGGGAAACGACAAGTTCCACCTGAACCGCGAAGGGGAGTACCTTCAGGCCTGCGTGTGGCTTTCGTCGCTGTACGGCTTCGACGCGCGGAAGATCGCGTACCGTCCGCCGTTCCTCGACGAGGCGCGCGCCGCGGCGATGCGCGACTGCGCGATGTCGCAAGATTGATTATTTCCGCAATTTCCGATAGAATGGAGACCGTTCATTGTCCGCAGGAAAGTGGCGGGCGGTGGAGGCAGTTTCAAGCAGAACAAAAAGCAGCACAAGGAGCAGAATGATGAAAGACACCGAGTTGGGCCGTCGCAGTTTCGTGAAGCTGGGCGTCGCGGGCGCCGCCGTGGCGGCAATGCCGAAGATCCTCAAGGCGCAGAAGGCGCCGGCCCAGGCCGCGGGCGCCTACTACCGCGCCAACGAGACCGTGCGCGTGGCGTGCGTGGGCTATTCCGACCGCTTCCGCGGGTCGCTGCTGCCCAGTTTCCTGAACCACCGCAAAGAACTCAACTTCGACATGGTGGCCGTGGCCGACCTCTGGAAGAAGCGCCTCTTCGAGAACGCCAAGCCTGAAATCGAAAAGAAGGTCGGCCATCCCGTGGCCGCCTATTCCAGCGACGTCGCGCTCTACGAGAAGGCGAAGGACGTCGACGCCGTGATCATCTCGACGGCGGACTTCCAGCACGCGCAGCACGCCGCCCACGCCGTCAACGCCGGGCGCGACGCCTACTGCGAAAAGCCCCTCGCCGAGGACATGTATTCCGCCAACATGCTGCTTGACGCGATCAACGCCAAGCGCGACGCCGGCTTCGCGCCCGGCGCCGTGCTGCAGATCGGCTCGCAGCGCCGCAGCGGCCTCAAGTACAAGGCCGCCAAGGAGTTCATCAACTCCGGCAAGTTCGGCGACGTGTCCTACGTGGACCTCCGCTGGAACGTGAACCAGCCCAAGCGCTGGCGCCGCCCTGAGGCGCTCGTCAAGTCGCTCAAGAAGGAGGACGTGGACTGGAACCTCTGGCTGCTCGACCGCGACCCTGTCGCCTATGCGTTCGACCCGCGCAAGTACCTCGAGTTCCGCCTCTTCTGGCCGTTCTCGTCCGGCACCCCCGGCCAGTGGATGTGCCACCAGATCGACACGGTGGCGTGGTTCATGGACTTCCCCTATCCGAAGAGCGCCGTCTCCTCCGGCGGACTCTACCAGTGGGCGGACGGACGCCAGAGCTTCGACACGTTCACGACGATTCTCGAATACGGTGAAAGCGGCGTGAAGGGCAAGGGCTTCCAGTGCGTCTTCCAGAGCCACCAGCACAACGCCGGCGGCGGTTCGCGCCTGAACGGCGAGGGGCCGGTGGAGAAGTACTTCGGACCGAACGGCTGCGTCGACATGGGCAAGGGCATGGTCACGAACGAGGGCGTCGAGGGCGTCAAGTACTCAGAAAAGCCGCTTCCCGCGCCGGAGGAGAAGGTCGTCACGAGCGCCAACACGGGCGCGGACAAGCTGACGAACGCCCATATGCGCAACTGGATGGAATGCGTCCGCGCGCGCAGGAACCCGAACGCCCCGATCGAGGCCGGCTACTCCCACGCCATCGCGCTGATCATGTCGAACGCCGCCGCCCGCACCGGCATGAAGGCGACGTTCTGCCCCGAAAAGCGACAGGTGATGGTGGGCGGCAAGCCCTTCGTCGGATACGCGACGACCGCAGACGGCGGCTTCTGGTCGAAGCTCTTCGGCTGAACGGAAACGCGAAAGGACCTGACAGACCATGCACGTTAAATCGACGATGCTGTCCGTCGCCGTCCTGGGCGCGTTCTACGCCCAGGCGGCCAACGACTGGGAAAACACCGCCGTCAACGGAATCAACCGCGAACCCGCCCGCGCATACTCCATGCCGCTGGCGGACGCGAAGGCCGCGCTGACGGACGACCTGGAGCCGGCGACGCCGTTCAAGACATCGCTCAATGGAATCTGGAAGATCAGCTGGTGCGGCGACCCCGCGCTGCGTCCGCTCGACTTCTGGAAGGCCGACTACGATGACTCGCAGTGGTTCACGATAGACGTGCCCAGCTGCGTGGAGCTGCGCGGCTTCGGCTCGCCCGGCTACGTGAACGTGCGCTACCCGCACGCGAACAAGTGGCCGCAGATCCTCGACCGCGACACGAACAAGGGCGACTACAATCCCGTCTCCTCCTACCGCCGCTCGTTCACCGTGCCGGCGGCGTGGGCGGGACGCGAGGTCTTCCTGCGCTTCGACGGCGTGTACAGCGCCTACTACGTCTGGATCAACGGACAGAAGGTCGGATACGCCGAGGACTCGAAACTGCCCAGCGAGTTCAACGTCACCAAATTCCTCCGCCCCGGCGACAACCAGCTCTCCGTCGAGGTCTACCGCTGGTGCGACGGCTCGTACCTGGAGGACCAGGACATGTTCCGCTACTCCGGCATCTACCGCGACGTCACGCTCTTCGCGACGCCGAAGGTGCGCCTTGACGACTTCTTCGTCACGACGACGCCGGACGCGACGTTCACCGACTGGACGCTCAAGTTGCAGACGAAGGTCGTCGGCGGCGACGTCGCCGTCTCCGCGACCCTCTACGACGCGCAGTTCAAGCCCGTCGGAACCGTCAAGGACGGCGCGCTCGCCGTGAAGGGCGCGCGCAGGTGGAGCGCCGAGGACCCCTACCTATACACGCTCGTCATGACGGCCGGCCGGGACGTCCGCGCCTGCCGCGTCGGCTTCAGGCACGTCGCGCGCAAGGGCAACGCCGTCTACTTCAACGGCCAGCCCATCAAGTTCAAGGGCGTCAACCGCCACGAGTGCAACATCGACAACGGACGCACCGTCACGCTCGACGACATGCTCAGGGACGTTACGCTCTTCAAGCGCTTCAACATCGACACCGTGCGCACGAGCCACTACCCCAACCACCACACGTGGTACGACCTCTGCGACCGCTACGGCGTCTACATGGTGGCCGAGGCCAACGTGGAAGGCCACGAACCCGGCTACGGCGACGCGGGCCTCGGCCGCCACAAGGAGTGGTACGGCACGATCATGGAGCGCAACGTCCGCCATGTCGAGAACTACAAGAACCACGCCTCCATCTTCATGTGGTCCATGGGCAACGAGACCGGGCACGGCGACGGCTTCCGCAACGCCATCAGGAAGGTGCATGAAATGGACTCCACGCGCCTCGTCCACTGGGAGCGCGGCAACGCCGACGCCGACGTCGACTCCACGATGTATCCCTCCGTGGAATGGGTCGAGAAACGCGGAAAGCTCGGCAACGTGAAGGAGGGCGAAATGAAGGGCGAAGGCGGCGGCGAGGGCTTCGCGATCGGCGGGCATACCGCCGGCAAGCCGCACTTCCTCTGCGAATACGCCCACGCGATGGGCAATGCCATCGGCAACTTCCAGGAGTACTGGGAGCAGATCTACGCCTATCCCGCGCTCATGGGCGGATGCATCTGGGACTGGGTCGACCAGGCCGTGTGGAAGTACACCGACCGCGTCTGCCCCAAGACCGGCAGGCGCGAACGCTTCCTCGCCTACGGCGGCGACAACGACGAGCAGCCGAACGACGGCCCGTTCTGCGTCAACGGCGTCGTCGACCCCGAACGGAACGTCACCGCGAAGCTCGTGGAGGTCGGGCACGTCTACCGCAACCTCGTCGTCGAGAAGTTCAACCCGCAGTCCGGCGAGGGCGTCCTCTGGAACCGCTTCGGCTTCACGTCCTCCGACGCCTTCGACGCCGCATGGGAGCTCATCGAGGACGGTCGCCCCGTCGCCTCCGGTCCCCTCTTCGTCCCGGCCGTCGCGCCGCTCTCCCGCGGCGCGTTCAAACTTGACCTGCCCGCCGCCGCATTCAGGCCCAACAGGGAGTACTTCGTCAACTTCGCGTTCACGCTCAAGGCGGACGCCCTCTGGGCGAAGAAGGGCCACGCCGTCGCGCGCGACCAGCAGTTCGTTCGCGCCTCGAAGCCCGTGGAGCAGCCCGTCGCCGGCGAGAAGCCGGCCGTCGCCCAGGACGACAGGACCGTCACCGTGATCGGCGGCGGAACGAAGGCCGTCTTCTGCCGCAAGTCCGGCACTCTCGCCGAACTCGTCATGAACGGCAAGACGATCGCCAGGGACCTGGCGCCGGGCGTCGTCGCCGGCCCGCAGCTCACCTGCGAGCGCGCGTTCACCGACAACGACCGCTGGCTGCGCGACGGCAACCCCTGGGGCGAAGACCGCAGGCACAGCTTCTACGCCTCCGGCCTCACGCAACTCCGCCACCACGCGCGTCCGCTCGCCGTGGCCGACGACGGCAATTCCGTCAAGGTGACGTCCGTCGTCGAGGTGACCGGCTCCAAGAGCGCCGGATTCACCCACACCAGCGTCTGGACGTTCCGCGCCGACGGAACGGTGAAGGTGGCCAACACGGCCGTGCCGCACGGCACGATGCCGCCAGCGCTGCCGCGTCTCGGCACGACGTGGAAGCTGGACAAGTCGCTTGAGCAGATGGCCTACTACGGTCGCGGCCCGCGCGAGAACTACGTCGACCGCAAGACCGGCTCGTTCCTCGGATGGTGGGAATCGACCGTCACGGACCAGTACGAGGCCTATGTCCGCCCGCAGGACAACGGCTACAAGTGCGACGTCCGCACTGTCCGCTTCACCGACGCCTCCGGCAAGGGCGTGGAGTTCAGCGGCGACCGTCCGCTCTTCGTCCAGGCTCTCCACTACGGCATGGAGGACCTTGAGTTCGCCCGCCACCGCAACGGCGAGAAGCGCTACCGCACGCCCCTGGTGGCGCGTCCGGAAGTGGTGCTGAACCTCGACGTCGCCCAGCTCGGCCTCGGAGGCGCCTCCTGTGGCCCGATTCCGATGGAGAAGTACATGTACCGCGCGCAGACGGAGAAGTGGACTGTCACGATCAAGCCGGTCTGTGCGGCGAAGTAGGCGTGGAATGGAGAGAAAAATGAACAGACGCGATTTCATCAAGGCCACTGCGGGGCTTGCACTGGCGGCGGCGTTTTCAAAAGGCGCCGCAGCCGCCGACGCTCCGGCCGGCGCTTCGCCTTCGCCGTTTAGGACGCAGTTGAAGAAGGCCCTCATCCGCAACCGTCTCACGGAGTCGGTCGCTAAGGACGTGCTTGCGGCCGGATTCCCCGGCGTAGAGCTGCAGGACAAGTCCGTCTCCGTCGAAGAGGCGCGCGTCGCGCGCCGCCTTTCCGAAGACCTCGGACTGCAGATCCACTCGTTCATGGGCGGATGGTTCGAATTCAACTCGAAGGACGCCGCGAAGCGCAAGGCCGCCATCGAGACGGCGAAGGCCAATCTCCGCATCGCCCACGCCTACGGCGTCCCCGTGATGCTCGTCGTCCCCGGCCGCGTCGGCGGAATGCCCATGCCGAAGCCCTCGCAGTTCAAGCTGGACTTCGACCCGGCGACGCTCGTGCTCAGGCGCGCGGCTGACGGCGATTTTGCGGAATACGTGAAGGCGCAGAACGACGCGACGAAGTACGCGCAGGACGCCGTCGGCGAACTCGCTCCGTACGCTGCCGACCTCGGCGTCGTCATCGGCCTTGAGAACGTCTGGAACAACCTCTGGGTGATGCCGGACTTCGCGGCCGCGTTCATCCGCTCGTTCCGCAACCCATGGGTCAAGGCGTATCTCGACCTCGGCAACCACGTGCGCTACGCCGCCACGGAGAAGTGGCTCGCCGCGATGGGCGACCAGATCGTGAAGCTCCACATCAAGGACTTCAAGATCGACCGCTCCAAGGAACGCGACGGCGATTTCGTCCGCATCGGCGATGGGTCGATCGACTGGCGGCGCGTCCGCCGCGCGATCGAGGGCGTGAACTACAACGGCTGGGTCTCGATCGAGAGCTCCGGCTGGACCGACGCGGAGCATTCTGCCATCATGGACCGCTTCTTCAACGGCACGCTCTGACGCGCTCCGACACTTATAAAGCCCGATGGCGCAAGGTCTTTCAAAGACCTTGCGCCATCGGGCTTTTGTGGCTAAGTGGTTAAGTTCTACGATGGTAGGGCGGGGCGTCTCGCCCCGCCGCGGCGGCGGACGAAGACGTCCGCCCTCTCATGTGGGTCTTTCGCGTCCGCGAAGCGCTTTTCGCGTTCTTTCGTGTTCGCCCCGCAAGGCGTCCCCTCCCAGATGTCTTCCACATTTCCGCGCATACACGTTTTGTACACATTGCATCACATTATAATCACAACTTCTCGCTTGTTTTCCTCTGTTATTTCATTTAGAATTGGCATCGCACAAGGCACAACAGGAAAGGAATCCGTCAATGCTTGCGAAATGCCATTCAGGCGCCGTCTGCGGCGTGGACGCGCGTTGCGTTGAAATAGAGGTATGCGTCGCCGGCGGCCCGCCTCAGTTCGCCATGGTCGGTCTGCCCGACCAGGCGGTCAAGGAGGCGAAGGACCGCGTCATGCAGGCGGTCAGGAACTCCGGCTTCAAGAAGATCGAGGCCTGCATAACCGTGAACCTGGCGCCCGCGGACGTCCGGAAGGAGGGGCCCGTCTATGACCTTCCAATCGCGATCGCGCTTCTTGCCGCCATGGGAAGGCTGCCGGCCGACGACCTGCCGGACTATGCGCTTGCCGGAGAGCTGTCGCTTTCCGGGGAGGTCAGGCGCGTACACGCGATTCTCCCCATCGTCCTTGAAATGCGCCGCCTTGGCAAGAAGGCCGTTCTTGTGCCGGCGGACAATGCCGAGGAGGCTTCGGTCGTCGACGGCATCGACGTCTATCCCGTCCGTTCCCTGCGCGAGGCGGTGGACTTCATGTCCCATGCGCTTTCCATTCCCTCCGTCCATTCCAATCTCGACGCGCTCGTCGCGAACGGACAGGCCTTCATCGAGGACTTTTCCGACGTCAAGGGCCAGTCCGGCGCGAAGCGCGCCATCGAAATCGCCGTAGCCGGCGGCCACAACATGCTCATGGTCGGCTCTCCCGGCTCGGGCAAGACAATGCTCGCCCGCCGCATTCCCACCATCCTTCCGCCTCTCACGCCGGAGGAGGCGCTTGAGGTCACCCGCATCCATTCCGTCGCAGGGGCGCTCAAGGCCCGCGAAGCCCTCGTCACGCGCCGCCCGTTTCGCGCCCCGCACCACACCGTCTCGGACGCCGGACTTCTCGGCGGCGGCGCCCATCCCGTCCCGGGCGAAGTCTCCCTTGCCCATCGCGGTGTCCTCTTCCTCGACGAGTTCCCGGAGTTCAAGCGCCACGTCCTGGAGGTGATGCGCCAGCCGCTGGAGGACGGACACGTTTCGATATCGCGCGCCGCCGCCGCCTGCGACTTCCCCTCCCGCTTCATGCTCGTCGCCGCGATGAACCCATGCCCATGCGGATATTCCGACGACCCGCATCGCGAATGCCGCTGCTCCCACAGGCTGATTACCTCGTACCGCAGCCGCCTCTCCGGCCCGCTCCTCGATAGGATAGACATCCAGCTCGCCATCCCGCCCGTCTCCGTGGACGAACTCGTCGACGCGCCGCCGGGCGAGCCGTCCGCCTCGATCCGCGCGCGCGTCGTCGCCGCCCGCGAGATACAGCGCCGCCGCTTCGCCGGCTCTCCCGGCGTTCTCTGCAATGCCGACATGCCCGTGCGCGACCTTGCACTCCACTGCAGGCTCGACCGCGCCGCGCAGGACCGCCTTCGCTCGCTTATCGCCGCGCTCGACCTCTCCGCCCGCGCCTACGACCGCGTCCTCAAGGTCGCGCGCACGATAGCGGACCTCGCCGGATCGGAGAGCGTCTGCGACGAGCACGTCTTCGAGGCCTCCACCCTCCGTGAACTCGACCGCTCCTACTGGGGGTGACGCGCCATGCCGCTTTCCGCTCTCCATCCGGCCGTATTCCTGGCAATGGCCGCGTTCGCCCTCGTCTTCGGCGAATGGACTGCCTTTGCTGCTGAAATGCGTCTTTCGCCGGCATGGGCCTGCGCAATCGCAGGCGTCGTCGCTCTCGCGGCGTGGGGATGGCGGTGGCGTCTGCGCTCGCTGGCTCTCGTCATGGCGTTTCTCGCCGGCGTCGCCCTCGCGGCGCGGGCCAACGGATGTCTCCGCGACATGGTGGAGGACGAAAACGGGCTCCCAAGGCGCCGCATCTCAATGGATTTCAAGGTGGAGGAGCCGCCAAGGACATGGCGCGACCGCGCGAAAAGCCGCTGGCGCGTCGCATTTTCTTCCCACGCCGGCCCGATTCCTGTCACGGTCATGGCTCCTGCGGATTCGCGCGAAACCGCGCCGAAGATGGGCGAGATCTGGCGCTGCGAAGGGCGGCTTGCGGCGCGTGGAAAGCGCGGCGGCCGCTGCGAACGCCGGACGTTCTGGGTGGAAAGCCCCGAATCCGCACGGCTCTTCGCCCCCGCGTCGCCCCTTTCCTCCCATGCGTTCTACGCAAAATGGAGCGAGGAGCTCGCCCGCCGCGTCGCCGCCGGCCTAGCGTGGCGTCCCGAACTCGCGAACCTGAACCAGGCGATTCTGCTCGGCCGCCGCAGCGGACTTTCAAAGGAGAGGCGGCAGATGTTCGCCGACGCCGGGACAATCCACGTATTCGCGATTTCCGGCCTCCATGTGATGGTCGTCGCAATGCTTGTGCACGCCCTGCTCTCGAAGCTCGGCGTCGCGTCGCTTGGGCGGAACCTGCTCGCCATTCCGCTCGTGTGGGCGTACACCGCCCTGACCGGAATGCGCCCAAGCGCCGTTCGCGCCGCGCTGATGGCGACGTTCTGGATGTCCGCCCCGATCTTCGGCCGCCGTCCGAATTCGCTCGCCTCATGGTCGGCGACCGCTCTTGTGGTGTATGGGATCTCCCCTGAAATGGTCTTCGACCTTGGATGCGCCCTGTCTTTCTCCGTGATGTTCGGAATCGTCGCCTGGCTTGCGTGGTCGAAGCGCTTTCGTCCGCTCTTCGGAGGAGCGTCCCCGCCAGGCCTCTCCCCGACGCGCCTTTTCGGCGAGCGCGGCCTGGCGAACAGGTTCGTGTCGCACTTCGGCGTATCTTTCGCCGCCTGGATCGCCGGCGTTCCGATCGCGGCCGCGGCGTTCGGACGCTTCACGCCAGGCGGACTCCTCGCCAACCTGGTCGTGATCTACTGCGCCGACTGGATGGTGAAGATTGGCGTAGGCGGCGTCCTTGCAGGATTCATCTGCCTCCCGCTCGGCGCGCTTCTCAACAACGCCTCCGCCGCGATGACGTGGATGATGACGGCAGTCTCCGAGCGCGTCGCGTCACTTCCGCTTGCGTCTGTCGACGTGAGGCCGTGGAACGTCCCCACCTGCCTGCTCTGGTACGCCGGCTGCGCCGCCCTGTTCTTCGTCCTTGGACGCATTCGCACTTCACGAATCCCGGTTTCGAAAATATGGTGGAAAGAAAGGAACTGACAAATGGCAGACGCCTCATTCCTCTCGCCGATAACGGAACGCCACGTCCAGGCGATATGGTACGACCGCGCCCTGCGCTCCGAAACCGTCGCGTCTTCAGACGGAGAGGCCGTGCGCATCGTCGATCCGGGGGCGTGGAACCTCGAAGCCGGGCCGGACTTCCGGAACGCCGTCCTCGAAGTGGGCCTCGGACGCGAAAGGGTAGTCGGTGACGTCGAAGTCCATCTGCGTCCGTCCGACTGGACGGCGCATGGACACTCCGGCGATGTCGCGTACTCGAACGTAGTCGCCCATGTCACATGGCGGAATGAAACCCTGGAAAACGCGCCACGCCTTCCCGAAGGCTGTCTACGCATATGCCTTGGCGACGCGATGAAGACGGATCCCGCTTTTTCCCCGGAGGAAATCGACCTGGAGGCGTATCCATACTCGCGTCTACCCGCCACGCCGCGCCCATGCGAGAAGGTCTTCGCGAAAGACCCCGACCTCGCGCTTTCCGTCCTGCGCGCCGCCGGGGAAAGGCGCATGCAGATGAAGGCCGGACGCTTCAAGGCGCTGTTCATACGCCGTCACGACAGAATGCAGGTCTTCTACGAGGAATTCCTCGGAGCTTTCGGCTACAAGTACAACTCCCTCTCGTTCCGCGAACTCGCCCGCGTCTTCCCGTGGACCGATCTTCCGCTCGACTTCGACGGCATCCGCTCCGCCCTCCTCTGCGCGGCGCAGATGTCCGTTGCGCGAAACGCGCCATGGCGGCGCGCGAACGTCCGGCCGGTTAATTCCCCAGTCAGGCGGATCGAGGCCGCCGCCGACCTGTTCGCCGGCGGAGCGCCGCGTCTCCTTTCACGGCTTTCCGACTGCAATCTCGCATCACGCAACGGACAGAAGACCGCCATCGAAACGCTTACCGCCTCGCGCCGCCTCGGACGCCATCGCGCGGCCGCGATTCTCGCCAACGTCCTCGTCCCGATGGCCCTTGCTGAACGGCGACTGGCGGAAGTCCCGTGCTGGATGTTCCCGGAGGACGTCAGTTCGCCAATGCGCCTGACTGCGTGGAGAATGCTGGGGCGAGACCACAACCCCGCCCTCTACTCCGGAAACGGCCTTCTGCTGCAGGGGCTGCTGCAGATACACAAGGAGTTCTGCCTGTCGGCGCACCGGGACTGCTCCCGATGCGCGCTTGTCAAATGAAAGCGGCGGCGTCCTTTGTCGGACGCCGCCGCTTCCGGCCGTGCGGCCTGTCGGTGCGAGAGTCTACTTCTTCGCGCCCTGGTTCTTGACCGCGTTGATCTTCGCGGCAATGGCCTCCTGGTCGCCGAGGTAGTGGTGCTCGATCGGCTTGAAGTTCTCGTCAAGCGTGTACACGAGCGGAACGCCCGTCGGGATGTTGAGGCCGACGATGTCCTCGTCGGAGATGTTGTCGAGATACTTCACGAGCGCGCGGAGGGAGTTGCCGTGCGCGGCGATGACGACCTTCTTGCCGGCGGCGACGTCCTTCTTGATCACGTCCTCCCAGTAGGGGACGACGCGGTCGATCGTGATCTTGAGCGATTCGGTGAGCGGCACGTCTTCCGGCTTCTCGTTGGCGTAGCGGGCCTCCTTGCGCGGATTGCGATCGTCGTCCTCGGTCAGCGCGGGCGGCGGGACGTCGAAGGACCTGCGCCAGACCTTGACCTGGTCTTCGCCGTACTTGGCGGCGGTCTCGCTCTTGTTGAGGCCCTGGAGGGCGCCGTAGTGGCGCTCGTTCAGACGCCAGTTCTTGACGACGGGAATCCACTCGAGGTCCATTTCCTGAAGCACGTGGTTGAGCGTGTGGATGGCGCGCTGGAGATAGGACGTGTAGGCGACGTCGAACGTGAAGCCCTCCTTCTTCAGCAGCTGGCCGCCGGCGATGGCCTCCTTGTGGCCGGTCTCGGACAGGTCGGGATTGCTCCAGCCGGTGAACAGGTTCTTGAGATTCCATTCCGATTCGCCGTGGCGGATGAGGACGAGTGTGTAGCTCATGTAGATGATACTCCTTTGTTGCAACCGATTGTGCGAATTTCGCACCCTTGATGAACTTGCGCCCAAAAAGTGGCGATTAGTATATCAGAATGCCTTACCGCGTTCAAGTGCGCCGGAGTTTTCGCAGTTGCTCCCAAATGGTAATATCCAATGGGTCAGCAAAAAAGAAAGGAATGCCATGGGAATCGACGAAGAGGAAAGCCAGTCCACACCACCCCCATGGGGGTGGGCGCGACGGCGCGAGGAAAAAGCCCGCGGCGCCGGGGAAGGCGCGACCGGCGGTTGGAATCTCGTCCGCGTTTTTTTTGATATAATCGCCAGCAAAAGGTAATACGGACAATGGTCAAGGCAAATACGGACGCCGCAAGAAAGGCGAAGAAGGGCGAGTTCCGCGCGGGCGTCCGTGCTGGATGGCGCGCGCTCGTCGAACGCATCCCGGCCGGCGCGTTCACGGCGGCGTTCGTCCTGTACGCCGGCACGAAGCATCCTGCGCCCGCGTCCACGGAGGAGGAATGCGACGTCCACGTCGCGCCGACTGGCGGGCAGTGCGCCGCCGCCGGCGCGGCGGCTTCTTCCGGCGAGGCTGTCGCCAGGCGGCCGCAGGGCGCCGGCGAACGGGAATGCTTCGCGTCCGTCGCGCCGGAGGCCGCCGGCCGCGAACTGACGGACGAGGACTACGCGCGCGGGATCGTCCTCGCGCGCGCCGGGGCGGGCGAGGCGGGGGGCTTCGACCCGCCGCCCG
>CAYLRN010000028.1:0-27551 GCA_964386385.1 uncultured Lentisphaeraceae bacterium
CCATCATCGCGGAAGGCGTCGTCGCATCGAACACGGAAGACCAGTCGGCAAGGTCCGCGTAGCGCTTCGCGAACGTCTGCGTCTGCAGGCGCACGTGTCCGAAGAAGTCGCGCTCGATCTCCGCGAGCGTCCCGACGGTGATCGTCGAGAAGTCGAACTTGATGACGAGGAACGAGTTCGCGAGCGGCGTGGGGCGCCGTCCGATGTCCGTCTTCCCGAACAGCTCCGCGAAGCTGCCCTTCTCCTTCACGTCGTAGTAGTAGCCGAGCATGGAGCACCAGAGCGACTTGCCGAAGCGCTTCGGGCGCAGGAAGATGGGCGTCTTCACGCGCTCGAGCGCGCGGATGTAGGCGGTGTTGTCCACGAAGTGGCATTCGCGGACGAGCTCGGCGTAGTTTATGACGCCGTAGGCTATTCTCTTCGGCTCGTGTTCTTCCATGCCCGCCATTATAGCAAATCAGGTGGCAGTTGGCAGCAGACATGTCTTCCGGCGGACAAACGGCTGCACGGATTCGGAAACGAGACGGCCATGAAGTCGACTTGCAAAAAAAACTACGGCGACGTGGTGAGGGGAGGGAGGTGAATGATGCCGTCGCCGTATCTGATTCGGAGTGTATCAAACCAATTCGCCCGAAATGTCAATACGGCGTAAAAAAGAGACGCGGACTTCCAGCGTCCCGTTTCGCTTCATCGTCGGCGTTCCCCCATTTCATCGCCCCGTCACGCCCAAAGCCAGGCAAGCGCGTACAAAAGCCCGAAGACGAGATGGATCTTCCCGGACCCGCGTTCAAGTCCGCGCCACGGCGGCGATTCCGGGTTCTCCCCGTACGTCCGTGTCGCCGCGCGAATCGTTCGGAGCGACAGCGGCAGCGCAAGGAACGGCAGGGCGAACGAAAGCCCGTGCCCTTGGCCGAAAATGAACAATGACAGCGCCAGCAGGACGCCGGAGACGACGTACGGCAGAACGTGGCAGACGCAATAGTAGCGCAGAGCCCCCCGCGGCCCCAGCCACGAGGCGAACGTCACGATTCCCGCCGCCCGGTCCGTCGGAATGTCCCTCATGTCGTTTCCGTGCATGATCACGCCCACGAGCGCGGCGACGGGCAGCGTGACGAATGCGCAGAAGACGGCAAGCGCCATCAGCGCCGCCTGCGCCGAAACGTCATGCGCCAGGCCGGGGATGAACGGACGCATGATATCGGCCGCAAAGGACGGATTCAGGAGCGCGAGCGCGACGAACATCTCCAGCGGCCCCATGAGGAGCGAGACGAACGGGACGCCGAGCCCATGGTACTTGAACTTGAAGCCGGTCGAATAGTTTGTCGCGCCGAGAAATCCCAGGATGCCCGCCACGAGCAGCGGCACGTTGACGCCCCATCCGCCGGAGACGACGAGGAGGTCGCGCGCGCATTCGTCACGATGGAAGCAAAGCAGGACGCCGAGGATGCCGGACGCCAACGCGCAGACCGCCGCCGCGATTCCCAGCGCGCGCATCGACACAAGCCCGTCGTGCACCTGCGGCGTCGTGCGGATAGCGCCCGGCACGGAGTCGACGCCGCTGCGCTCGTCCCCCCACGTGTTGAGCAGGTTCACCATCGCCTGGAAGAGAATCCCGACGCCGACGCCGCCAAGCCAATGCAACCAGTGGGCGCGGGCGGGGCCGCCGCCCGGCCCCGCCACGAGACCGGCCACGACGAGGAACGGCACGAGCGTCGCGACGTAGCTCCACGGACGGAACAGGAAGAACCAGGCCTTGAACTTCTCGTTCACCGCGCGCGCCTCTTCTTCTGGTTGGTAAAGCGGAGGTCGGCGAAGTCGCACTGGATCGGCCCGCCGCCGCTGCGCGAATCGTAGCATAGCATCACGCCGACTATCGTCTTGCCGAGATGGCGACCCAGCGGGAAAGTCACCTCCACCCACTCGCCCGCCTTCCCTGACGGACAGGACGTCCGGCCGCCATGTTCGCGCATGACGGTGCCGTCGTCGAAGACGAGGTCGACGCCGCAGTTCAGGCTCTGGGCGTTGGCGGCGCGGCATTTGTAGACGAGGCGCGTGCGCGGCCAGACGGGAATCGGCCCGTCCCACACGAGATAGTACATGAACGAGTAGGACGGGTCGAGGGAAGTCCCTGCAAGGCGGATGAACGCCCGCCCGTCGGCGTCCGCCTGAAGCGCGCACGAATCGTCGGCGAACTTCCGCCGGCCACCGCGAGGGGCTATCTTGTTCTCGATCGGCTTCGTCTTCACTCCGTCGATAAGCGCTTCGACGGGCGGAGACTTGGGGCAGAGCGCGGGGTCGACTTCGTAGTCGCGGGAGCAGTTCAGCGCACGTCCCTGCGCGCCCTCGGCGAAGTCGACGGCGTATTCGCCCGATTCGTCGGCGCAGCCGAGGAACAGACCCTTCGCACCGGCGGAGACGACCGCCTGCACGTCGCGGGAGCGGTCCATCGAGACGTTCGCCGCGACGACGTTCCCCCCTTCCACAAGCGTCATGCCGGAAAGCGAGTTCGCCTGCTCGAAGAAGAGGCGGCCGGCCCCCTCGGAAATGACGGACGGATGGTCGACCCACATCTGCGTGTTGTAGAGGGAAGTCCGGCCGCGGTCGCCCTTCTTCAGCCAGACGCCGGCGGAGCGGGTGGGGGTGGGCGTGGCGTACGGGACAAGCTGCATGAGCGCGGCCTCCAGGCGGCTGCCCTCATCCTGCTCCACCACGAATCCGTGGGCGCCGGTGTCGGTGCCGTGGATCAGCGCCGCAACCTGGTTCTTGCCGTAGAAGGAGATGCCGTCGAACGCCGCGTAGAGGAAGGTACCGCGCATCTGCTCGTCGGCGCAGTTCCGGAAGACGATCCCCTCCAGGCGGGCGCGCATGTTGTCCGACCACACGCTGCGCCCTGGCGGAATGTCGCCCTTTGCCGGCAGTTCGACCATCGGCATCCCCTTTGGAACGCGGACGGCGTAGTGCGGATTGAACTGCACGTCCTCCACCCAGCCGCGCCCGGCGGAGTTGCCGACGAAAAGCCCGCGCCGCCAGAACGCGCCGGAAAGATAGCTGACGCGATGTCCGGCGGACGGATTCGTGGCGAAGTCGACGCCCTGCCAGCTGTTCGCGACGTTCACGTCGACAATCCAGCAGCCCGTCCCCAGCGAGCGAACGGTCCACGGATACGGCACGGGAGCCTTCGTGGGCTGTTCCGGATACCACACGGCGAGACCGCGCAGCCCGCTGCCCGTCTCCATCTGGATAAAAGGCGTCCCGTTCTCGTCGTTCGCGCCGTGCTTGGGCATGAGGACGCTGCCGCCAGAGACGGTGTGGTGCGGGACGTCGGAGACGCCGCGCAGTTCCACGCCGGCGCGGACGGTGAAGTTGCCCGTGAAACGCCACTGGCCGGCGGGGACGTAGACGGTGCCCCTGGAGGCGGCCGCGGCGTCGATCGCCTTCTGGAAAGCGGCGGAGTTGTCCTTGGAGCTGCGCGAAGCGCCGTAGTCCGTGACGACGAAAAGCGACTGCCCGACAGGGCGGGGCCATTCCATCGGCGCGGGCGCGACGACGGGCGATGCGAGCGGGACCTTCGCCTTCGCGTCGATCCGTACGTCGCCCCACTTTATCGAGTTCGCAACCTTCGTCTGCTTCGCGTTGAAGCCGAGCCAGTAGAACCGCCGCGTCGCCGGCGCGGTGGAGACGGACGGAAACGCGCAGTCCTGCCCGACCACCTGCCCCGCGCCCACGACGTCTAGGGCGGAGTCGCCCGTGCAGTGCTGGAACGTGGCCACGCTGTCGCCGTCGACGCGAAGCGGTCCCCTGAAGGAGGACGTGTGGAACTGGACGGCGGAACTGCGGAACTCCTTCGCGCAGTCGAGGGAGAGCTTTCCGCCGAGGCGGCAGTTGTAGACGGAGAGGCCGACGCCGTTGAGTTGTTCGAGGCTGAGGGCCGTCTCGCAGTCGGAGACGTCGCAGTCCGCCATCACCGCGTTCGTCAGGCCGCGCTGTCCCTTGCGGAAGCGGACGCCGGTGGCGTAGCCCTTGACGCGAAGTCGCCAGACGTACTCCCAGTCGCTGCGCCCGTAGTCGGCGCCGATCGCGTCGTGCGAGCGGAGGTACTCGCGCACGTCGGCCTCGGCGGGCGAATTGGGGAATCCGCTCCGCGCCCAGACGGACGGGGAGACCTCGACCTCGCTCACGCGCCCGATGTCAGTCGTGGAATCGACGGCGAAGCCGGTCTGGAGACCGCAGATCGCCAGGCGGCGGAACGTGTGCAGCTCGTTCCACTCGGGTCCGATGGAAATCGCCCGCCAGGAGTTGACGAACGTGCAGTCGAAGACGGACTGGTTGTCATTCGCGCATGGCGGCTTGCGGGACGTACGCACGGTCCACGGATACGGCGCGGGCGAGCGGAGCGTCTGTTCTGGATAGTGGAAGACGAGTCCGACGACGCCGGAGCCTGGCATGAGCGTGACGGCCGCCTGCCCCTCCTCATCGCCGCGTCCCGCCGTGACGGCAATCACGGTCGATTCGGTCGGCTTGGCGGAATTGTAGTCTCCGCGCAGAGTGACGCCGACGGGGACGAAGACGGGCTGGGCGAGCGTGTACGTGCCGGCCTTCAGAAAGAGGACGCCACCACCGCGGGCGCCGACGGCGTAGAGCCGCTTCTGCAGCGTCTGCGACACGTCCGTGTCCGGATTGACGGGCGGGTCCATCACCTCCTCGGCAATCACGACGTCCGGCGTGGGATGGACGGTCCTGACGACCTGCGGCGCGGCCAGCGCGGCCGACGCCAGCGCGGCGCAGAACGCCGCGACGAGTTTCCGAATGTGCTTCATGAGGCATTCCCCTTCTCTTCTTCGTTTTCCTGAAAGCCGTTTTTTCCGCCAGCGCGGGCTTCTCCGCATTGGCGCGCCGCCGCGTCGAAGCGGGGCATGAGCTGCGCGAGCAGGGCGATCAGCGCGGTGTCCGTGCGCAAGATGCGGCGACCGAGCGAATGGCGCACAAAGCCCTTCGACTCCAGCAGTGCCACCTCGTCCTCCGTCCAGCCGCCCTCCGGCCCGACGGCGAGGACGGGACGCGCGGACGAGACGGACGCGGCGGATTCCGCTCCGACGCGCTCCGGCGACGGCGACTTCGCCGAATCCGCCGCGTGCGGATGCGCGACGAAGCGGACGTCCTGTCCGGCAAACGCCTCCTCAAGTCCGCCGCCGGCCGCCCAGCGGCGGAAATTCCTCTCCATCCGGATTTCGGGCAGAATGGACGTTCCCGCCTGCTGGAGGCCTTCCACGAACAGCGGACGGTGGACTTCCGGCTTCAGCAGCTGCGCCCCCCAGAACGCCTTTTCGACCTTCTCCGCGCCGACGAGGACGATTCGCCCGACGCCGAGCGTCGCGAGCTGGGGCAGGAGGCGCTTCAGCGCGCGCGGGCGCGGCGGCGCAAGGACGAGGTCGATCCACGGACGCGGCGACGGCGTGTCGTGGCGGCAGCGCACAGTCACGACGTCATCCGACATCGTGACGATTTCCGACGTTCCGACCGGGCCGCCGACGACGCCGGTCTTGAGCGTCATTCCCGGCGAGCCGTGAAGCACGTCGCGGACATGCCGGGCCCGCGCCCCGCCGAACACGGCGACGCCGCAGTCGTCGATTTCAGACGGTTCGAGCAGGATGCGGTTCATCGGACTCCTAGGCGTCCGGCCAGAGTTCGTGCGCGAGTTCGCGCAACTTGTACTTCTGGATCTTCTGCGAGGCGGTCATCGGGAACTCGTCCATGAAATGGACGTACTTCGGAATCTTGAACCACGAGATCTTGTTGTGGCAGAACGCGGCGACGTCCGCCTCCGATATCGCGGCGCCCTCCGCCGGGATGATGAACGCGGCGGGCTGTTCGCCGTACTTCTTCGACGGGCAGCCGACGATGGCGACGTCCTTGACGCCCGGCATCGTGCCGATGAAGTCCTCGACCTCCTTGGGGGAGATGTTCTCGCCGCCTCGGATGATGATGTCCTTGAGGCGGCCGGTGATGTAGTAGTATCCGTCGGCGTCCATGCGGCCGATGTCGCCGGAGTGGAGCCAGCCGTTCTTGTCGATGCACTTCTCGGTCTGCGCGGGCATGTTGTAGTAGCCCTTCATGCAGTTGTAGCCGCGGCAGCAGATCTCGCCGTCGTGCCCCAGCGGGGCGAGTTCGCCCGTCTCCGGGTTGACAATCGCGACCTCGATGCCAGGGAGGGCCTGCCCGATCGTGGAGCACTTGCGCTCCATGTCCTCCTCGAAGTAGCGCGTCATGGTCATCACGGGGCCGGACTCCGTGAGACCGTATGGGTTCGTGACCTCCTTCATGAACATCCGGTCCACGACCTGCTGCATCCTGTGCGTCGGGCAGGCGGACCCGCTCATGATGCCAGTGCGGAGGGAACTGAAGTCGAACTCCGGGAAGCGCGGGTGGTCGAGAATCGCAATGTACATCGTGGGCACGCCGTAGACGGCGGTGCACCTCTCCTTCTGAATGGCCTCCATCACCTTCACGGGGTCGAACTTCTCCACCATCACCATCGTGACGCCGTGGTTGACGCAGCTCATCACGCCGAGGACGCAGCCGAAGCAGTGGAAGAGCGGCACGGGGATGCAGCAGCGGTCGCGGCAGGTGAAGTTCTGGCAGGCGCCGATCCAGAAGCCGTCGTTGGCGATGTTGGAGTGGGTCAGCTGGACGCCCTTAGGAAAGCCGGTCGTGCCGGACGTGTACTGCATGTTCACGATGTCGTCAGGACGGCACTGCGCCTGGCGCTCGAAGTACTCCGGCCAGGGCGTGCGGTCCGCGAAGTCCATGACCTCGTTCATCGTGTACATGCCCTTGTGGCGCTCGTCGCCCATGAATATGACGCGCTTGAGGTGCGGATACTTCCAGCATTCGAGCGAGCCGCGCGGCTGGAGGCGGAGCTCCGGGATGAGCGTGTTCAGAACGTCCACGAAGGAGCAGTCGCGATAGCCGTCGATGATGAACAGGCTGTCGGCGTCGGACTGCTTGAGCGCGAAGTCCATTTCATGCTCTTTGTAGTTCTGGTTGAGCGGCAGCAGGACGGCGCCTATCTTCGCGGCGGCGAACATGAGGACAATCCAGTACGGGACGTTCGTCGCCCAGAGCGCGATCTTCTCGTCCTTCTTCACGCCGAGCGCCATGAGGCCGCGGGCAAGGCGGTCCACCTCCTCGCCGAACTGATACCACGTGAGGCGGAAGTCGCGGTCCGGGTAGACGAGCGCGTCGTTCTCGCCGCAGCGGGCGATCGTCTGGTCGAGAAGCTGCCCGAGCGTGTAGTCGCGCGTCACGGGCAGATTGTGCCATGGGACGCCGCGTGAGACGCTTTGCGTGAACGGCGCCTTGTCGGGGGCGGCGCCGAACGGGTCGGAGAGATGAAATTCTTTTTCCATGAAATTGTGCCTAGTAAGTTGCCGGCGATCATGGCGATTCACGCCATGATTGCAGAGAGAGAGAAGCCTCAAGCGCGGCGAGGCGCGCCTCGTGGACGGCCCGGAGCGGAAGCAGCGCTTCGCGGCTTCCACCATCCGAAAGGTCGTCGTCTATCTGGAAGAGGACGCCGAACTCAAGCCCGTATTCGCGATAGGGCGCGTCATCCGCGCCCGCGGCTATCGCGCCCAGCTGCGCGGCGAGCGCGAACGCCTCGCCGGTCTTGCGCTCGCACGTGGCGACGTAGCGTTCCGCTTCGGACGCGGCGCCGTCGCCGAAGCCCATCAGGTCGTCGCCCTGTCCCTCGCAGAGGCGCATGTGGCTTTCCACCGTCGCCTCCAGCATCCTCTGGGCGGTGGCGAAGCCGCTTTTCGCGATCAGCAGATAGCCGTGCGCGACGAGCCAGTCTCCGGCGGCGATTGCGACTCCCACTCCGTGTTCCATCCACGTCGTGGGGCGTCCGTATCGTTCCTCGTCGCAGTCCTGGATGTCGTCGTGCATCAGCGACGCCTTGTGGAAGCACTCGACCGCGTCGCATATCCGTCCGACGTCGCCGGTCCCGCCGCATCTTTCGTAGACGGCTCTGCAAAGACGCGGCCGCAATCTCTTGCCGCCGCGTCCGAGGAATTCAAGTGAAATCTCGGCTATCCGGCTCACTTGCCGAACACTTCGATTTCGATGTAGTTGTTCACCGGCTCGGAGGTGGAGCCGCTGGAGTAGACGCGCACGTAGCGGCCCTTGGTGAGTTTCGCGTCGACCGGACGGCCGTCGTTGCGCTCGCGGTATTCCTTGTCCTTGCCCGCGCCGAGCTTGGCGGTGTTGTCATGGTCGTTGTTGAAGACGGTCGTGACGCCGTTGACGAAGTTCGCGTCGCTGGAGATCTGCATGATCACGTCCTTGTAGACGCGCTCGTCGCCCTGGTCGTGCCAGACGCAGATGGCGGAGATGACGTGCTCGGCGCCGAGGTCGAGCTGGACCCACTGCAGACCGCCGGGGAGCTGGAGCATCGCCGTCGCGTCGGGCGTCTTGTCGCCGTCGACGACGTATTCGTTCTCGCCGGTCACGGCCTCTTCGCTCGTCGTGACCTTCGTGTCCTCGGTCGTGAGCTTCTTCGCGTATTCGGGCTCGACCATGATGGGCGCGCGGAGCTTGCCCGGACCGGGGTCGGGCTCCAGGTTGTCGCTCTTGATCTCCTTCGGCGTGCCGCTCGAATGCGGGGCGGGCAGCTCGAACTTGATCGCGACCTTGTCCGCAAACATGGCGGCGGCGCAGAAAGCGGCGGCGCCCATGACAAACAACTTCTTCATCTCAGAATCCTTTCAGTAAGACAACGATGTAATTGTCCCAAAAAAAACGCCGTCGCGCAATGCGAAAATGCACCGGGTCTACCCGTTTTTTCGCGGCAGCGGGCCTATGCCGCGGCACCTCCCCATTTGTGCTATAATGGCGTCATCAGCATGCGACAGAAGCAGATACCATTGTTTTTCCCCGCGACCATGAAATTCAAGATCGACGGCACATGGAGAGACGTTCTCCGAGACCAGTTCGCAAGCGCATGGTACGAAGAGCTCGAACGCTTTCTCGAAGGCGAATACGCGCACGGCGAGGTGTACCCGCCGGCGGAACGCGTCTTCGAGGCCTTCAACCGGACGCCGTTCGACGCCGTCAGGGCGGTCATCATCGGACAGGACCCCTATCCAAATCCCGGACAGGCGCACGGACTGTGCTTTTCCGTGCCCGACGGCGTTCCGCTCCCGCGCTCGCTCCGGAACGTCTACCGCGAACTGGAGGCGGAATGCCACGCGCCGTTCATGGACAGGCCGGGCAATCTCTCGCACTGGGCGGAGCAGGGCGTCCTGATGCTCAACGCGACGCTCACCGTCGCCGCCGGAAAGCCAGGCTCGCATCAAGGCAGAGGCTGGGAGACGTTCACCGACGCCGTCGTGCGTCTCGTCGCCGAACGTCGCGAACACGTCGTCTTCTTCCTATGGGGCGCATATGCGCAGAGGAAAGGCGCGATGATAGACAGAACGCGCCACCTCGTGCTCGAGGCGGCCCATCCGTCCCCGCTTTCAGCCCGGCGCGGCTTCTTCGGCTGCAACCACTTTTTAAAGGCGAACGAATACCTCCGGCAGAACGGCGTCCCCGAAATCGAATGGTAGGCCAGCCACCGCATTTATATAAATGCGGTGGCTGGCGCAGCGGTCGTTGCCGCGACTCAAGGCCTCGTGGAAGATCGCCTTGAATGGACATTGACGTCCAACGCGCTTTTTAGGATAATGCGCTCCCATGAAGAGATTCGCATCCATAGCCCTTGCGGCGGCCGCAGTCGCCGCGCTCGTCGTCGTCGCGCACGTCCGGCTGGCGAACGCCCGCGTCGTGCGCCGAAGCTGGCCCGTGATGGGCACCCTCGCCGCGCTGTCGGTCCGCGGCGGCGAACAGGGAATGGATGAGGTGCAGAACGACGTCCGCCGCATCTACGACCATGTCAACGAGCGCCTTTCCGCCTGGAATCCGGACTCGGAGCTCAGCCGCATCGCCCACGCGGATGGCACGAACTGGCTTGCGGACGTCTCCGCCGACATGCGTCCCTGCTACGACGCCGCGATTCGCCTCGCAGAGGAGTCCGGACGCGCCTTCAATCCGGCAGTCGGCTCCAAGCTCCGCGCACTCGGCGTCTCCGGAGGCGGCGCATACTCGGACTTCGACCTGGGCGCAATCGCAAAGGGCTTCGCCGTCGACCTCGCGGCGGAGGCAATCGAACGGCGCGGCGGCGTTCCGGATCTTCTTCTCGACCTCGGCGGCAACCTGCGCGTCGTCGGCAATGGGACGTGGCGGACGGGCGTCCGCAATCCGTTCGGAGGCAAGGGCGAATACATCGCCGTCGTGGCGCTGACGAACGGCGAATCCGCCGCCACAAGCGGAAACTACGAGCGTTTCATCGAACGCGACGGAATGCGCTATTCGCACATCCTCGACGGACGGACCTGCGAGCCGACGCGCGGCGTCGCGGGAGTCACAGTGATTGCGCCGCGCGCGCTTGGCGCGATGGGCGCGGACGGACTTTCGACGACGCTGTTCATCCTCGGCCCCGCGGACGGCGCCGACTTTCTCGCCCGCCACCATCCCGCCGCGCAGGCGCTATGGATTCCGGACACGCCCGAACGCCCGCGCCTCGTCGTCACGCCGAACATGGCGCAACGCCTCGCGAACGTCCGCTGGCCCATGGAAGTCGTCAGAACGGCTTCGGACGGAAAACCGAGCCGTCGGGATTGACGAGCAGATAGGAAACCGGACCTACCGCCTCTCCGTTGTAGGAGTAGCCGGCGTCGGTGTAGTTGGAGACGATCTTCGACCCGTCGCCGAAAGTCGTGAGAAAGACGTCCTTCGCCAGCGTGTCGTGGCGAACCATGTCCTCCTTCTGGAGATGGCGCACCGGAACGAACTCGTCCCACGCCTTCTTTATGCGCGGCACGTCCGCGAACTTGTACGTGTAGAAGATCGGCCGTCCGCCGAACTCGACGATTTTAAGGGCCACGCGCGGATTCTCCACGCCGTCCCCTTCCATCCAGCGCGGGTCGCCGCTCTTCTCAAGTTTGTACATGCACTTGCCCCGCGTGTGGTTCTGGCACCAGCGGTCGGACGTGTAGAGGATGATCCCATGGTAGACGAGTTCCCAGAGCGGATAGACGCCAGTGGCGAGTTTCGGCAGTTTGCCCTCGTCAAGCAGCTTCAGGTCGCGCTCGACGTAGTTGATGTAGTCGATGTTGCCCGCCACGTGGTCGTAGCCGGACTCCGACGACGCGCCGCCCATGAGCCGTTTCCCCTCTGCGAGGATTCGGTTCTGCAGCTCGGCCATCTGCTCCGGAGTGCAGGGATGCCTAGGGTCGCCGCAGCGCTGGGGATAGGTGGCGGAATAGACGTCTATGTAATGCGGGCCGCGGATGCCAAGCGCCGCCATCTCCTGCATTTCCTTCGGCAACCAGCGTTCCCAGGCACACTTCTGGCAGACCCAGTAGCACTGTCCGCCAGCCCAGAGGCCGCCCTTGTCCAAAGCTCCGTCCGCGCGCTTGCACACCCAGTCCTCGTCCCAGAGGCGCGAACACATGTAGCCGTCCGTGTTCGACGCATGGAGCGCGAACTGGTAGCCGAGGGACTTCGCCTTGGCAATCAGGCGTCCGAACGCCTCCGCGCCGCCCGCCTCCGCGCCGATGGGGAAGTGGCCGGGCACGCGGCCGTCGTAGCCGCCGTCCTGCCAGCCGGCCGAACAGACGGACAGTTTGTCCACGCCCGCGTCCTTGATCGCCTGCAGAAACTCCTCCGTCACGCCGAACGGCATGTGGACGACTACGGGCAGTTCCTCGCCGCGCCTGAAAAACAGCTTTGCGTCCTTCGCGTCGGGAATCGGCTTCGCCGCGTGCGTCTGGATGCGCACGACTATCGCGTCGCAGAGATATGCGAGTTCGGGATAGTCCTTCATGCGGTCCTTGATCGTCCGCACGACGCCGCGACCCAGCTGCCATTCGCGGTAGGCGCGCGCAAGGCCGTTGTAGTCGGCCGCCTCGCCGTCCAGACGGCGATACTCGACCACGATGTCGTTGTAGTAGGCGGGGAAGAACGCCCTGACGCGGTCGCAGCGGAAGCGCGGATACGTCTCGTAGACGCCCTTCCGCGCCGTCGTCCTGAAATCGTAGTCGAAGCGCCAGGTCCCGACGTGTCCGTACCAGAGCGAGTCGCCGCGCTTCATTCCGAAGACGGGCATGAGCTGGCGCTCCTTCGAGTAGTCTCCGTCGTCCCTGTCGAAAAGGCCGTACGTGCCGCGCGCCTGGATCCAGTAGCCGGAATCGCCCTTGCGCGCCTTCATGAACGACGGCACGACGTCTACGGCGAAGGCGTCGGCGGGGATGTCCGCCTTCGGCACGACTGCGCGGAACGCGCCGTCGCCGGTCTTTTCAAGTTCGACCGTCCGCCGCTCCATGCGGACGACCTTGCGGGGAGAGCCCCAGAGGATGCGGACTTCGGCCGTTTCGGCCATCACAAATGCGACGGTGAAGAGGGCCGCAGCCAGGATCGCGCGTCTTCTCATGGGGTTCTCCCTTCCGGTAGATCGCGTTGAAGGCGAAGGCGAAGGCGTCTACTGCGCCTTGCTCTCCTTGAGCAGCTTCGCGACGTTCAGCATCCGGACGTTCAAGTCGGCGAACGTGACGTCGGACGAATAGACGTCCTTGTAGTAGGCGTAGGCCTTCTCGTAGTCCTTCGCGTCCTCGGCGCAGAGGCCGAGCTGGTAGACGACGCGCTTCTTGAGGTCGTCCATCGTGGGGAGCTGGTCGCGGGCGGTCTCGAGCTGCATGATCGCCATGTCCGTCTGCCCCTTCTTCAGGAAGCACATCGCAAGGTAGAAGAGCGCCTCAAGGCGGTCCTTCGGCGACTTCTGCGCGAGCTGGAGATGCTGGACGGCCTCGTCGTAGAACGTCGGGTCCTGATCGCCGTAGGTGTAGTACTGGAGGCCGAGCTCGAAGCGAAGGTGCAGGTCGTTCGGATAGCGTTCGACGCGCGTCGCGAGATCGTCGAACACGAACTGGTCCTTTTCGACCTTCATGTTCTCCGCCTCCTCCGCACGTCCCTCCTTCTGCAGCCTCTCTATCTGGAACTCGTAGTTCTGCGCCGTCACGCTTGAGAGCATGCGGTCGAGCTCCGGGTCGGCCGAGTTGATCGCCTGCGCCTGCTGCAGGGTCTGCATCGCCTCCGGAAAGCGCTTGCCCTGCGTGTAGAGGCGGGCGAGCGCGCGGTAGGCGTTCATGTTGTTCGGCTCCTTCTCGATCTGCGCCTTCTTCTCGGCGATCAGGGCCTCGGCGTCGTCGCCGGAAATGACCGCCTTGTTGGCGGCGTCGAGCTTCTTGGCCTGCTCCTTGTTGGCGATCAGGTTCTGGAAGCCGCCCTTCTTGCCGACGGAATCCGACCAGCCGCTGGACATGGTGGACTGCGCCTCGGCGTTCTTGAGAAGCTGGAGGACGCGCTGGTCGCCCGGCTTGAGCTTGGAGAGCTTCACGTATGCGTCGCGCGCCTTGTCGTAGCGCTTTGCCACCATGTAGTAGCTGGCAATCCGCTCGAGCAGCGTCGCGTCGCCCTGGTTGCAGGAGTACGCGGCCTCGACGGAGATGGCGGCGGCCTCCGGCTTGCCGGCGGCCTCGGCGGCCTTGACCGCGGCGTCCACGTTGTCGGGGTCGAGCGGATTGACCGCGAGCAGCTTCTCGGCCTCGGCCATCGCCTCGACGCCCTGCCCCTTCTTGGCGAGAGCCAGCACCTTGCCCCTCATGCTCATGCACTTCATCTTCGCCATGAATCCGGGCGGGTTCTGGCGGACGTTTGCGATCTGCGCCGTGCGGAGAAGACGGCGCGTCTCCAGCGTGTCCGGCGCACAGTCCAGCGCCTGCGAAAGCATCTCGACAGCCATTTCATAGCGACCGGACTCAAGGGCCATCCGTCCGTGGTTCGTCAGGTTCTGCGCCTTCTGGGCCAATGCATCGTTTGCCATAGTGCTCCTTAAAATTAAATTGCATATTGCATTATACCACAGGCCGATGAATCAATGCAAAGTCAAACTACCGCCTTTCAGCGGCGCCATTCCGTCAGACGGAACGTGAAGACGACAGGCGAGTGGTCGGAGACCTCAAGCGCGTCCTGCGCCCGGTCGACGAGCAGCGAAAGCGGCTCGATTCCGGCGGACGAATAGTGGACGTGGTCGAGCGAGTTCTTCGGGTCTGCGGCGTCCGGCCGGATCCGGCCGCGCAGATTGCCGAGCGCGTCCCGGCGCGGATCGCCGTGGTTCGACGACCAGTCCGACGCGCCCTTCACGGAGTACTGCGCGTCGCGGAAGCCGTCCGCCTCCCAGTTCGCAAGGGGCGTCGCGCGCCCCGCCTCGCGCACGGTTACGGTCGTGTTCAGGTCGCCCCCGCCGACGACCGGCAGATTGCCGTATTTCTTCCGCAGCGCGTCGACCTTCGCCTTGAGCTCAAGGTAGTTGTTCACGCGCATCCGGTCGAAGCGCGACAGCTCCTCAAGCGGCATGGACTTCCACCAGAGGTGCGTCGAATAGGCGATCAGGCGCCGGCCCGTCGCCTTGTCGCGGAAGACGCCCCAGCCGAACCCCTTCGAGCCTTCCGGGTTGTCCGCCGCCGCAAAGACGTGCGTCCCGCCCTCGACGAGTTCGAGCCTGTCCTTGCGCCAGAGAAGCGGGTTGAACTCGCGACTGGGATTCCCCCTGTCGCGGACGACGCCGTAGAACCTCCCCAGCCGCGCAAAGAGGCGCGAAGACCAGAACGAGGGCGTCACCTCCTGCATGGCCACGACGTCGGGCGCGTTGCGCTCCACGTACGCCGCAATCTTGAGGTCGCGCTCGAAGACGGGGTTGCCGAAGTAGTCGCCCCATATGTTGAACGCCATGAACTTCAGCTCGCCGGTCTCCCCTGCGGGCGGGATGCCGAGGCAGGCCTTCTGGAGCTCGTCGGAGAGGAAGTCCCGCGTGACGTCGTCCACAAGCGAGAAGCGGTTGCCGTCGTTCGGCGTGGAGAGGTAGTTCCACACGCAGTACGGAATGCCGGCCTTGCGGCAGACTGCGATGACGTCGCCCATATAGGCGACGCGGTCCATCGGCGCCATGTGCCGGATCGTCCCGAACTCGCCGTTCCAGAGAATCTTGTCAGGATGCGCCTTCGCCCAGTCGACGGCGGGCTGAAGCGCTCGGGCCATTGCCTCCCGCCCCGGGTACGGCACGTCCTCGTTCGCGAAGAGCGGACCGGACTGGAGGACTCCGCGCTGGTGGGTGAACATGTGCGGGTCGTACATGTGGAACGTGTAGACGACCTTCGGGTCGTCCCAGACGGCGAGGTCCTTGAGGCGCGATACGGAATTCCAGCAGGTGGAGCCGATGACGACCCACCTGTCCCCGTTGCGTTCGCGGATGGCCTTGAGCGTCCGGTCGGCCAGCGCGTTCCACTTGGACGGCGGCTCGTCGCGCACTTCGTTGAGAAGTTCGAAGACGACGCCCGGACGGTCGTGGTAGCGGCGCTCGAACTCAAGCCAGAGGGCCACGAAGCGGTCCTGGAGTTCTGGGGTGTCCAGCAGTTTCACCTTTTCCGCGATGTCGGCGTAGTTGCCGATTGCCTTGTGGAGGTTGAAGACGACGTTGACCTTGTGCTTTTCGCACCAGCCGACGAAATCGTCGATGAGGCGGAACGTGCGTTCGCGGTACTTGCCCGGAGCCTCTTCAAGGACGATCTGGTCGAAGCCGAGGCGGATGTGGTCGAAGCCCCACTTCTTTATGCGCTCGACGTCGCCTTCGGTTATGTACGAATCGAAGTGGGCGTAGTCGCCGGGCGTCAGGACAAGACGCCTGTCCATCGGGAGGACGTTGAAGCGCTTGTAGTTCGTCAGCCATCCGCCGATGCCCATTCCCCTCTCGAAACCGGGCCACGGCGCGGCGACGGCCGCGGCGGCGGCAAGTCCGAACAGCAGCGATGCGAGTTTTCTCATCCATCCCTCCTTCGACGCCATCGAGCGTCTTTCAGTAGTAGTTCACGGTAACGATCTTGCGGTAGTTCTTCTCCAGGGCGGTCTCCATCCGGCGGAAGACGCTGCGGCGCAGTTCCAGGTCCTGCGGGATGTTGGGGTCCTGATGCGATTCGTTGACCTTCGTTCCGATAACGAACTCGATGCGGTCGTGGTTGAGGATGCGCTCGAGGATCTGGCGCGCGGCCATGGGGAGGGAGTCGGGGCGCTGGCGTTCCTCAAGGGCCTTGCAGACGCGGGAGAGCGTGAGAATGCCCTCCGTGCACAGGGCGACGCCGGGCATGATTCCGCTGGGGGGGAGTTCGCCCGCCTCGCGCATTGCCTTGAGGTCGATGCGGACGCCCGTTCCGAGTTCGCGTTCGAGGATGTTGGCGGTCGTTCCGCCGCAGACGACCACGTGGTCTTCGCCCAGGTTCGCGCGGCGGGCGAACTCGCCGTCGTGTTCGCGGTAGTATGGCGGGCCGGTGAGGATGCGCAGGACGCGCGGACGGCGGAAGTAGATGACAAGGCAGCTGATGTCGTCCTTGCAGGCTTCCGGGGTGATGTTGCGCGCGAAGAGGGCGATGCTGCGCGCAAGGTCCGCCGCGGAGATGTCCGGCTCCTCGGCAATGCGCTCCTGCGCGAAAGCCATCATGCCGCTGCGGCGCCAGCCGAACTTGAACATCCGGCCCATGCCGAGACCGCTCTGGGTGACGCCGTCGGAGCAGAAGATTATCCTGTCGCCGGACTTGACGTCCGTCTCCACCTCCCGCACTTCGCGATCCGGCCAGTGCTCCGATACGACGGACTTGTCCCTGACCGGCAGCACCTCCTCCACGCCGCGCAGGTGGACGTATGCGGGGTTGCCCATTTCCACTATCTTCGCGCGTCCGCCGAGTATGTAGTCGAACATGGAGAACGTGGCGTAGCTGATCTTTCGCACCTCGCAGACCGGAAGCGAGTCCATGATGATCTCCACGGACTGCAGGAGGTCGAGGTTCTGCTGCATGAAGCGGAGCGCCATGGTCGTCGTCATCGTGGCGAGGACGTTCGCCTTGATGCCGGAGCCGAGGCCGTCGGAGAGGACGGCAAGGGAGCGGTTCTCGCGCTCGATCGTCAGAAGCTTCACGTCGTCGCCGCAGGCCGCCTGTCCGGTCTTCGTGAACTGCGTGGCCTCCATCTCGATGAAGAGGCTGTCCTTCATCGTCCGGAGTCTCCAATCGGCGCGCGGTACTGGACGGACGGCGCGGCGTCGAGCGCGGATGCGACTTCGCGCGCGACTTCGCCGGCCGAACTGAAGATCATGGAATTGGTGAAGAGCCGCCTGAAGCTCTCCACCTCCTGGTAGCGCACGATGCGCACGTCCCTGTCGCCGGCGAGGCCGCGCAGTTTCGCCATGGCGTCCTCCCGGTAGCCGATTGCGTCCACAAGCCCGTTCGCCAGGGCGTCGTCGGCGGAGAACACGCGGCCGTCGGCAAGGGCCCCGGCCTTCTTCTCGTCCATGCGCCGCCCTTCCGCGACGATGGAGACGAAGCGGCGGTGCATATGGTCGACCGCCTTCTGGACTATCTCGACGTGTCCGGAGTCCACGGGCTTGAGCGGATTCAGGAGGTCCTTGTTCCTGCCGGAGACCACGGTGACGGGCGCGACGCCGATCTTGCGCACGAGCTCGGCCGCGTTGACTCCGTTGAGAAGGACGCCGATCGACCCTGTGAGGGACGTCGGGCGCGCCATGACGAAGTCGGCCGCGCAGGCGACGTAGTATCCACCGGAGCAGCAAATGTCGCCCATGAGGACGAGAACGAAGCGGCCCTTGCGCGACTCGCGGAAGCGGCGCACGGCGTGGTGGAGCTCGTCGGAGGCGGTGACGCCGCCGCCGGGGCTGTCGATGCAGAGGAAAAGCCCGTCTATCCCGTCGTCCTCTATGGCGGCGCGGATCTTGCGCAGGGCGGCGGGGGCGGAGCCGTCCTCGGCCGTCTCGAAGAATCCGCGGCCGCGGTCGGACGACATTATGACGCCCGTGAGCGGAATGCGCAGGACCTTAGGAGCCTTCGCGCCGCCGGCGCCGTCGACCCACGTCTGCCTGAAGTTCCCGACGTCCTCCGGCTTCTTCTGCTCCTTCACGCCGGACGCCCCGCCGACGCCGCCGTCCGCCGCGGCGTCGACGCATCCGCGAAAGGCCATTCCCATCACGAAGAGAAAGCCCAGCACGGTCGACAGCATCGCGGCGAGCGACGCCAGACATCCCAGCGCAAAACCCTTTGACGCATTTCCGCCCATTTTCACAGCCTCCTGTTTTCTACTGCTTCGCCTCCGGCGCCCGGCGCTTCACGGCAATCTCCATGCCCAGCGTCCGCTTCACGCGCTCGCGTATTCGCTGGCACACGCAGTAGAGCGCAGGCACGAAGACGATTCCGATGAACGTCGCCGCAAGCATTCCGGAGAACGTCGTTATGCCGATCGCCCGCTGGGCGCCGGCCCCCGCGCCCGTGGCGCGGACGAGCGGAAGGACGCCGAAGAGGAAGCTCCACGCCGTCATCATCACGGCGCGGTAGCGCAGGTTCGCTCCGTTTACGGCGGCGGTGCGTATCGAAAGCCCGCGTTCGCGCTCCTGCTTGGAGAACTCGACCATGAGAATCGCGTTCTTCGCGGCAAGTCCGATCAGCATCACGAGGCCGAGCTGCGCGTAGACGCTCATCGCCGTCTTCGTAAGGTAAAGTCCGCCCATCGCGCCGCAGATGGCCACGACGACGGAGAGCATGACGGACATCGGAATAGACCAGCTCTCGTATTGCGCCACGAGGAAGAGGTAGGCGAAGAATACGGCCATGCACATGAGCCACATGATCTGCCCCTGGTTCTCCTTCTCCTGGAGCGCCATGCCGTTGAATTCGAGATGGCATTCAGGCGGCAGCTGCATCTTCTCGGCGAACTCCAGCACCTCGAGGTTCGTCATGCCGGGCGGCGTCTGGATGTTGATCCACGCGCCCTGCATCTTGTTGAATCGCTTCACCTCGCGCGGGCCGACGGAATAGCGGATCTTGCCGATGGCGGCAAGCGGGACCATGCCGCCGCCGGCGCCGGGGAAGCGGATCTCCATGACGTCCTTGATCGTCGAGCGGTAGTCGGCGTCGCTCTGCACGATCACCTCGTAGCTGCCGCCCTTCATGTTGAAGTCGTTCACGTAGAAGGAGGCGAGCTTGTTCTGGAGCGTGGAGAAAATCGTCTTCGCCGTGACGCCGAGCGACTCCGCCTTCTTGCGGTCGAGGTCGAGGTAGAGCTGCGGAGTGTTCGCGTTGAAGCCAACGGCGCAGCGCTCCGTCTTCAGTTCGCGGATCATCGTCTCCTGGATCTGCTCCATCGTGGCGGAGAGCTGCTGGGACGAGAACTCGCCTACGCTGCAGACCCAGAAGCCGATGCCGCCGAGCGAGCCGAGGCCGCGGATCGCGGGCGGGGTGAACAGCGTGATGCGCGCGGAATGGATGTCCGCCGTCCGCTTCTCGATCTCGCTCATCACGGATTCGATCTGCAGCTCCGGCGTCTTGCGCTTGTCCCAGTGCTTCAAGCGGATGAGAGACCCGCCGTAGTTCTCGCCGGTGCCGTTCACGGGCGACGAGCCGGTGGAGCTGGAGACGGATTCGACGCCGGGAATGGCGCGGACGCGGTCGTTGAACTCCTCCACGACCTCGATCGTCCGCTGCAGGGAGGCGCCTTCCGCCAACTCTATGTTGGCGCGAATGTAGCCGCGGTCCTCCTTCGGCAGCAGCTCCTCGGGCACCTGCCGGCCGGTCCACCAGAGGAGCGCGACGACGCCCAGAAAGAGAACCGCAGTGATGATTCCCTGCCTGACGAAGAAGAGGACGAACGACAGATATGTCCTGCGGCATCCGTCGATCACCCAGTTCACCGGCAGAAAGGCCACGGGCGGCTTCTCCGGCGGCTTCTTCAGGAGCAGCGCGCACAGCACGGGCGAAAGCGTGAGCGCGACGACCGTGGAAAGGCAGAGGGAAATGCACATCGTGACGGCGAACTGCACGTACATCTTGCCCACCATGCCCTTGTAGAACGCAAGCGGAATGTAGCACGCGACGGTGACGAGCGTGGTGGCGATGATGGCGCCCGTGATCTGCTTCATCGACTTCCCGGCGGCCTCCTTCGCGGAAAGCCCTTCGCGGAGCATGAGAGACTGCGTGTTCTCCACCACCACGATGGCGTCGTCCACCAGCGACCCGATGACGAGGATGAGGCCGAACATCGTCAGGATGTTCAGCGTGAAGCCCATGGGCTGCAGGAAGATGAACGTGCCAAGGAGCGAAATGGGGATGGCGATTGCGGGGACGAACGTCGCCCGCCAGTCCTGGAGGAAGAGGTACGTAATCAAGACGACGAGTATCAGCGCCTCGACGAGCGTCTTCGCCGTCTCCTTCATGAAGACCTTCGTGAACGCCGTGGAATCGTCGGCCAGGACGCACCTGACGCCTGGCGGGAGGCGACCGACCCACTTCTCGACCTCGGCCTTGACCGACTCCACCGTCTCGATTGCGTTGGCCTCCGGCGCCTTGTAGGCGTGCATGAAGATGGCCATGTCGTCGTTGAACTTGTTCGTGGACGAATAGCTCTTCGCGCCCAGTTCCACGCGCGCGACGTGCTTGAGGAGGACCTGCGCGCCCGTCTTCGGGTCCGTGCGCACGACGATGTTCTCGAACTCCTCCTTCGTCTTGAGTCGTCCCTTCACGTTCAGCTTGTAGCTGAGGTAGCGGTTGGAGTATTCGCTGCCGATCGTGCCGGCCGCCGCCTGGACGTTCTGCTCCTCGATGGCGTTCTTGACGTCGAAGATGGACACGCCCATGCCCGTCATGCGCACGGGGTTGAGCCAGACGCGCATGGCGTACTTGCGGTTGGACACCTCCACGAGCGAAACGCCCGGAAGGCGCTGCACGGCGTCCTTCACGTCGTTCTCCACGAAGTTGCAGAGGTCCATCAGCGACACCTGCCTGCCGTCCGTGAGGAACACGTACATCGCCATGCGGTCTTCCTGGCGCTTGTTGACCGTCAGCCCCTTCGCCAGCACCTCGCTCGGCAGCTTCGGCTCGGCCCGCTTCACCGCGTTCTGCAGGTTGACGAGGTTCATGTTCGAGTCCGTGCCGCTGCGGAACGTCACGTAGCAGGCGTAAGAGCCGTTGTTGTTGCAGCTGGACGAGTAGTAGAGCAGGTCGTCCACCGCGTTGATCTGGTCTTCGATCGGAATGGCCACCGTCTCGGCCACTACTTCCGACGAGGCGCCGGGGTAGCTGGCCGTGACGTAGACCGTCGGCGGCGCGATTTCGGGGTACTCCGCCACGGGGATCGTCTTGAGGCACAGCCAGCCGCAAAACGCCATCACGATCGAAAGGACGAACGCGACACGCGGATGATCGATGAAAACCTGCGAAAACGACGACATTTACTCTATTCCCTCCATGTCAGCGCCACCGGCGGTGCGCCCAAAGATACTGTTCCGGATACTTGCGGACGGCCTCTCCAAGCCGGTCGTTCAAAATCTGAGTGCACTCGGCCCTGTCGGCGTCGCGCGGGAAGACGAGCGGCGGGCCGCCGACGAGACGGTAGCGGTACGGGGCCACGCGCACGAACGAGCCGACGACTATCGGCCGCCCGTAGCGGATCGCCAGGCGCGTCGCCGACGTGAACGTCTTCGCCGGACGCCCCAGGAACGTGAGCGGCAGCCCCTTCGACGCATGCTGGTCCATGAGAATCGTCATCGCCGCGCGTTCGCGCTCCCACTGGCGCATCACCTCGACCGAGAAGCCGTGGTTCTTGTCGACAATCGTGACGGGGCCGCGGAAGTGGTGCTTCTTCATCCAACGCGCGGCGAACTTGTTGTTCATCACGCGGGCGATGGCGATCATCGGCCGAGCGAAAGAGAGGACGTTGGTTGCCGCCTCCCAGACGCCATGGTGGGCGCTGACGAGGAGAATCGGCTTTTCCGTCTCCTCCAGAAGGAGCTTCACCGTGGCGGGGTCCGCGCCGGAGACGTCGATGTGCTCTCGCCAGTTGTCCCTGGTCACGACGCGCGGGACGCGGATCGCCTCGCAGACGTGCCCCGCAAGATGCCCCATGCTGTTGCGGGCGATGCGGTCGGCCTCCGCGCGGTCGGACGTTATGCCGGCCTTCAGCACGTTGTCCACGGCCAGCCGGCGCCGTTTCGGGAAAAAGGCATAGAGGAAGCGCCCTACGGCGCTTCCCCAGTCGTATGCCTTGCGGTCGATCAAATTCATGCGCAGATTATATCAAATAAGCGCATGAAAGGTCATCGGAAAAGGAAGACGGTGCCCTTGGCCGTCAGACGCAGGCAAAGCGCACCGTTTTTCATCACGAGCGACACGGACCTGTTGGAGCGGTTGTTGACGACGCGCGTCCACTCGAGCGGAGACGTCCCGGCGAACGAGGCCGCCGTCAGAATCGGGAAGTCGCCCGAACAGTTGTCCGCGCCCTTGCCGACGTCTATCGCCAGCGTGACGTCCGCCGGCGCCGTGAACGCGCCGGAGACCGCAAGCGAATCGTACTGCGTAGGCGACCTGAAGTCGAATGCGAGCGCCGCCCCGGCGGCCAGCGTCATGCCGCCCGAGACCGCCAGCGCGCCCGGCGCGTCGGCGGAATCGCCCGGCGCGATGGTCGCGACGCCCGCCACCCCGCCGGCCGTCAGCGTTCCCGTGCCGGAGAGCGTCGCCGTCTGGAGCGTCCAGTCTTCGGGGAACGACGCGCCGGCGTTCCCCGTCAGCGCCACCGTCGGAAGCGAGAACGCCAGCGTCGGCTTCTCACCCTCTCCGAACCACTTCCAGAGAAGGTAGTCCTGCACGTACTTCCGCCGCGCGGGCGTGAGCGCCTTCGAGAACGCGATCAGCTCGCCCTGGCGGCTGCCGCCGGCGCGGCAGTTGCGGTCGAGCGCTATCGTGCGCATGTAGATCGGGCTTGAGGTCGCAAGCGAGATCACGTGGAACCTGCGGTCGGTCAGGCAGTACGACCAAGAGCTGTCCGCGCCGTCCAGTCCCACGTACCCCTGCTTCACGTAGTCCGCCCACGTCGCCTCGTTGTACGCGCAGAACATCGCGCCCGTGCTCCCGTTGCGGTGGCAGGCGTAGTGCTGCGAATCGGAGAAGATGAAGCGGTGCGCCCAGCCGCTGTAGGAATCGTAGGCGTCGCTGTAGACGACGTGCGCCTCCTGGACGAGTCCGTCCCAGCCGGAGCGGACAATCTCCATGCCGGCGGACGTCTGGCAGTCGCACTCCATGCCGCTGACGTTCACGTCGCCGAAGTCGAGGACGGGCATCATGCGGCCGTCGCGCACCTCCACCGTCCGCAGCGTCGGGTCCGCCGTCGCCACCGGAGCCCGGCGCGAGGCCTTGGCGTAGACGCCGTTGCCGCGGACGTCCAGCCACTTCGCGACGTTCGTGACCGTCTCGCCGTCGCGCTCCTCCACCGTGTATTCAAGCGATCCCGGCGCGGTGGCGTCGAAGTGGAACACGGCGTCGCCGAACGCGCCCGACGTCACCGCGAACGAGCCGCCGTCGACCGACAGCGACGTGAACGTCTCCCCCAGGTCGCCGACGACGACAGACCCGCCGCCGGTCACCTTGAACGGGCCGGAGGCGTCGAGCGTCGATACGACGATGCGGCGATCCGTCTCGATCCGCGGCTCCACGCCCTCTGCGTACGCGAGCGACTTGAGCTCTATCGTCTCCGCCATCGCGGGATGCGCCTTCGTCTTCCACTTCTTCATCAGGTACGCCTGCGTCGTCTTGCGCTCCGCGGACGACAGGCGGCGGTCGTAGAGTATCAGCTCGCCGATCTGGACGCCGCCGCAGATGATGTCGCGGTCGTTCGCAATGCAGTCGCCCGCCCAGCACGGCGTCGAGGCCGAGAAGCTGACTACCGTGAACTCGTTCGTGGGAATGGCGGCGTTGTCGTAGACCGACTGCTGCGGAACGCCGTCGAACTCCCAGAGCGCGGATATGACGCTCGCGTCCGCGTAGCCCGAGACGACGTAGCCGCACCCCCAACGCGAGAACGCCTGCGTCTTCGTGCCGAAGAAAGGCGGATCCTGGACAGAACGGTCCGTCTTGCTGTAGCCGCTGGGCAGTTTCGGGCGGATGACGACGAACCCGTCGTAGGCGGTCGTGTGCCTGTTTATGTCGAAGCGCGCGGACGTGCCGCTGGCAACACCCCACTCGCCCCATTCCTTGAGCCAGCCGTCGCCAAAGTCGAGGACTGAAAGTCCGTTCGCGGCGTTCGGCACGACGAAGGGGAACGTGACGTCGTTCGTGCGCGTGGAGGCGAAAATCGCCGTCTGCCCCGGCCGGCGGTCGTTCCAGCGCCAGACGTGCGGTCCGTCCGCGCCGTCGGCGACGTTCGTGGCGACGAGCGACTCGGCGCACGAGGCGTCGAACCATATCTGCGGCCCGGACGCCGGCGCGTCGTCCGCGACTGGGACTTCAGAGGCGACGAAGTCCACTCCGCCGCCCTCGACGGCGATCGAGAAGCCGTCGCGCGGGAGGGAGCGGACGCGAAGGCGCCCGGCGCCGGTCTTCGTCAGGTCCGCCCCCGCCTTCATGGACAGCTGGTCGACCGTCACGGTCCGGCCTTCCGCCACGCCCACCGTCGTTCCGGCGGAGAGGCGGAGCTCGCGCAGGTCGTCGTCCGTCCGCGTGCCCCACTTGCGCCCAAGGACGTACTGGTTGCGCTCGCGCTCGGTCTGCGTGAGGTTGTTCGTGTAGACGAGCAGTTCCGCGATGCGGGCGCCGCCGTAGCGGATGTTGCGGTCGTTGCAGAGCGTAGAGAGGCGCAGGTCCGCCGTCTCGGAGGCGAGCGAAACCACGGAGAGGTGCGTCCAGTCCTGCGCGTGGGTGTACGCGACGACCATTCCGTCCACCATGGTGACGCCGGTGCGAAGGGAATCGGCGGCGAACGACTGGTTCATGAGTCCGCAGGGCGTGTTCCAGTCGCGGTGGAAGTCGTAGCTGTACAGGTCGCCCACGAAGAAGCAGCATGAGTTGGACGACTGCGTGTCCTCGAAGACGATGAAGACCTCGCGCACCTTCTCCGTGCGCGGGAAGTCCATTGCGGCGGGCGGGCCGACGAGTTCCGTCCAGTGTTCGAGGTTGGTGTTGGAGGAAGACTTGTTCGCGCCGAAGTCGACGAGCGGGACGCCGTTCACGGACGTGACCGTGCTGAGGAACGGCATGGAAACGCCGGTGCGCCTCGTCGCGGAAATGCCGGTCCCGTCGCAGTCGCGCCATTCGGAGACGTACGAGCGGCCGTCGTCGCCCGCCTGCACGGCGAGCGTGTCCGCGCGCGATGCGTCAAGATGCAGATAGGCGCCTGGAACGACCGCGTCCGGGATTTCGTCATCGAACGCCATTTCCAGCGTCCCCCCTTCCACCTCGATGCGCGTCGTGGCGCGTCCCATCAGCTTGACACCGCGCAGCGTCAGCGCGCCCGCGCCCTTCTTGACGAATCCCTCGCCGCCGAAGCGTCCGATCTCGGCGCGGTTCGAGGCCACGGTGAACTGCGGCATGTACGTGCCTTCGACGTTCTGGAAGACGGGGACGAAATCGTCAGACGGCTGCGCGACCCAGTTCGCCAGCGCGTCCGCCTGGTCCCACGCGCCCATGAATGCGTTCGGATTCGCCACGGACATCTTCCTGACCGTCGTGCCGTTAGTAGCTCTTTCGGACGACCTGATGGTCTGGTTCGCGTGGCCGGAGACCGTTCCGAGCGTAAAATCGCGGTACGCCACTTCCTCGGGCAGGACGATGGTCTGCGCGCCCTCGACCGCCGCGGCGTCGAATCGGGCCATGTCGCCGCCGTTCGTCGGCGCAACGCCGCCTGACCAGTTGGCGGCGTCCCACCATCCGTACGTCCCCGCGGCAGTCGGAAGCCAGTCTGCGGTCAGCCCTCCGTTGGCCAATGCGGGAACGCAAAGGCACAGCGCAATCGCGGCCGCGGCCTGCGCCGCGCCCGCCCTCCTGAAGCGGAATCCAACGTCACCCATGTCTGCCATCCTTCCTTTCATCGACAAAAACGCCAAAAACACTTTGCAGACAATTATATCCGTTTTTTTTTCCTGTAAAGCGCATTGTCCGACAAAGTCGACCGCCTGACCGCCAGCCGTCCGACCGCAGTTAGTCAAATGGAAAGAATCCGCCGGCGCATGGCGACGTTCTACACCGCGATGAAGGACTGCACGGAGGCGTCGCGCCCCTTTTTCGCCGCCAGTTCGTCCGCAAGTTCCTCGGCGAGGTAGTTTTCGCTCATGCAGTGCATGTCGGAAACGCCGTCGCGCATGAGCCTGTACGTCTGCGAACGGTAGAATGCATCCATGGCCTCGTCCAGCGGACAACCGGCCATCCGCGCGTATTCCTCGATCACGCGGGCATATTTCTTTCGCAGGAAGTTCCTGTTCGCCGTCATGGCGTTTCGCTCCCGATGAACCTCAACGCCTGAAGTGCCGTCTGTGTCCTGAAGCAGATCTGGAGATTGGGCGACTGCATGCGAAGTCGTCCAATCGTCTGTTCCTTTGTTGCGTAGCCGTCAAAGAACGCCTCAAGAGTGTCGAACACCCTGTCGTTTGCGACGCCGCCAATAACGACGTCCCATTGCGACCGATCGGCAAGTTCCCGACAGGCTACGATGAAATCCAGCCACTCCACAGAATAGGAATCAAAGCGCAGAGCCTTGAGAGATGCTGCCTTGTCCTCGTCGAATTCATATACGGACACAATCTGCGGCAGACCGCGGAGCCCGCGTTTTCTGCACCAATTCACCGCCTGCGCCCGCAATGGGGTTGTATAGAAACCTGGCCCGAAATCCACCGCCTTGCGCGAATGCACGAGATCAGGCGTTTCTATCACCTCGGATCCGCCATGGTAGAGGGTCATGCCAGCACACCTCTTTCCTTCATCACTTCAAGTATGTCGTCGACTACGTACTCCCTGCCCTGGGTATGCAGGACGTCGTAGCCGGGAACGACGTACTGTCGCAGAATGTCGCTCTCGTCAGTCCAGGAGCGGTAGATCTCTTCAGCCGGCCTTCCAAGACGAGCGGCGACGTTCTCTATGCAGAAAACCGCAAACTCAAGTTCATTTCGGTTCATCGATTTCACCTTGTCGTTCCTTGCCATGTCGCTCGTTTGGGTGGATTATACCAAAATCCGCCCATCTGCGTCAGGCGAGTTTCCATTGGAAAAGTGCATCATATACTGAACCACTGCGGACAGGTCCGAAAGGGGGCTGGAGGCAGGAGGCGAAAAGGAAGAAGGACAGGCCGGGAAAGGCGAAGGAGAGAAGGAAGGCGAAGGAGACGCGCCTCCGCCCCCGCGGGGGCGGAGGCGGCCGCCGGGCCGACGCGCCCGGCGGATGCAAAGGCCGCCTCCCGTCTGCTACAATGCGCTCAGGAAAAAATCTGCGCGGGCAGAGGAAAGGCGGCATGAGACATCATGCCATACACAAGACCCCGGGGGCGCACCTCGTGCGGGAGCAGCGCGAGATGCTCGCGAGGGACTGGAA
>CAYLRN010000029.1:0-27362 GCA_964386385.1 uncultured Lentisphaeraceae bacterium
CCGACGCTCGACCCGCTTGGCTACCCCGACGGCTGGAACGGCTTCGCGTACTGCAACTGTAGACCAATTGGTTCTTTCGATTTGTTGGGCGGATGGGAAACCGTCATTCTTGATTTCGAGCAAATGATGATTTTCAGTCCATGCGTCATGTTTCCCGAAGTCCAGTCCGCATACGATGTTTTGGGAGTGCCCGCAGATGCGTATACGAAACTGATGCGGAAAATAATCAATAAGATTTCCCTGCAAGACGCAGAACTGAATACGATAAAGGGGTATCTGTATGAACAAGCCAAGACTGGCGCCTATACAATGAATCCTCCGAACACCCAAGACGTAGAGCGAAGATTGAACGGAATGGGTGTCCAGTTCGATGAGTTCAGAATCGTGACGATGAACATCATTAAGTTTGACTTGGACATGTCGGAGAAGGCAACGGGTGGATACGTGGTGAATTCGGGAACGGAGACATGGAGAGTGAAGGTGGTCTATGAATGACGTCGCCCGAAAGCGCCTGATGACGCTGTGCGTTGCGGCGGCGGTTTCCTGCTATGGCGTTGAGAAGCCATCGGCGTACTCGTTTTTAGGACTGGACGCATGTCCCGACTATCCTGGGGCTTCTTATTGGTCTCCGTTCGGCGACGACCAGCGGTCAGATGTTTACAATCGGCGCCTTCTTCCGCCGATTCTAAAGAGCCTTGAGCTGGCGGCGCGTTTCAGGCGTACGGAGGAGTTCGACCGGGACATGGAGCGTCTTGTCCGTCTCCTTGAGTTCATTGCGCTGGATCGCAACAATTTGCGAAACAACAGGCTGGAGGCTTCGTTGGATATCTGCTACGCGCTGATCCGAATAGTCGATGGAGGCTACTATCCGAAGATGGCGCATTTTCGGCGTATTGCCTCTTCGGGGCTTTTCGCGGAGAGCGAAAAGAGCTGGTGGATTGGGCGGCGGTTGACATTTTTCAAGATGGTGGCTCTCGGAAGTGTTGTTTCCTCTTGCATGGCATGTCATCGCGGCGCATGTCCGGCTCGCCTTATGGATTGTTCTGAAATAACCCTTGCCGACATATGTGACGCCTGGGGGCGTGAGATTTCCTATCAGACCAGAGGAGGAGTGTGGCAGCTCCATTCGGGCGGACACAAGGGGGAGCCACAGTACTACGACTTTGACGCTTATGTTCCCGCCATCGAGTTCGGATATTCAACGATTTCAACTTTCGGGGTTGTGTTGTCAAGTACGTTTCAGAAGAAAAGAAAAGAACTGTTTGAGAGGCGGTGTCTGGCGTATTCCGTTCGCGGAAAGGAATTCATGTGCTTTCTTGACCCGGAGAACATCTTGACGTCTACTCCCAATGCGAAGGCGCGTCCGTTTCCTCCGGACAATGGGGCGAAGTATCTGTGGACGCCGAAGCTCTGTCCGGGGATTGCCAGGGGTGTGTTTGCGGATCGTTTCGACGCGAAAGGGAATGTCGAGTGTGAGGTTTCCGACAACGGATGTTCATATGTTGTCGTTGGCCGTTCGAAGGGGGTTGACGGCGTCATGGTTCTTGAGATGGCGAAGTCAGACGGCCGGGTGCTGCGATGTCTGCGCGTCGCCAATGGGATGGCGGTTGACTCTGGAGGAGCGAAATGAAGAGGTTGGGACGGAAATCCGGGTTCATCGCCATGGGATTGTCGTTGTTCGTCTAATTGTCGTGCATATGTTTAAGCCGAAACGCATGTTGAGATGGATGACGGAGTGGATGAACGCGGAAGGTGGAAGTTGCCGTCCTGGAGGAATGAGCGAAGGGATGCTTCATGAAATGGAGAGGACGGAGATGGCGTCAGTCGCGGCGTTCGCATTGACCATTATGGTCACTGTGCTTTTTCCGTGTCTTCCCGCCGCCGCCGCGGTGACGGAGGCGGTGGTTGGCCACGTGGACGTGCGGACGCGGTCGGCGGCGAACCCCATGGCGCGGTTCTGGTACCGCGTCCCCGCTGAGGCGCACGGCCCGCCTCCGACTCCCCGCCGCCGCGCGCTCGTCATATTCGGCGGGCGCAACTGCGACGGCAGGGCCGAGGTCTCCGGCAAGCTTGGCTGGCCGGCGTGGGCGGACCTGAACGGCGTCGTACTCGTCGCGCCCACCATGCGCGACGACGGGTACTGGGACCCGTCGCGCTGGTCGGGCCGCGCCCTGCTGGACGCGCTGGACGCCCTGCCCGCGGAGTGCCGCGCCGCGCCCTCCGGCCTCCTCTACTACGGCTACTCCGCCGGCAGCCAGGCGGCCAACCTCTTCGCGGCGTGGCGTCCGGACCTCTGCCGCGCCTACGCCGCCCACGCCTGCGGGGTGTTCCACGAGCCGTCGCCGCGGACGTCGGGCGTGGCCGGGCTGGTGACGTGCGGGGACGCGGACGCCGCCCGCTACGTCCTCGGCCGGCGCTTCGTCGCCGGCTGCCGCCGCGCCGGCATCCCCGTCCTCTGGAAGTCCTTCCCCAACCGCCCCCACGACGTGCCGGAGCGGTCCGTCCGCCTCGCGCAGGAGTTCCTCGCCCGCGTCCACTGGTCGCGAGCGGACGACCTCGGCGGACGTCCCGTCGCGCCGGAGTCCGGGGCGTTCGCCGGCGACGACTCGGACGGGACCTTCCACCGCGCCGGGTCGGCGGAGGCCGCCGCCATCGCCTCCGACGACCGCGTGGACCTTCCCTCCGAGTCCGTCGCGTCCGCGTGGGGGCGGCCGGGACTGGCTCTCGCGGCGGAGTTCGCCCGCCGCCGCCCCGTCGCCTGGACGAACGCCGTGCGCGGCGTCGAGACCGTCTTCTTCGCGCCGCCGGGAGTCCGCCCGGACGCGCGCGTCCTCGTCCTCCTCGGCGGACGCGGCCGGACCGGTTCGCGGGCGGTCGCCGGCCTCGGCTTCCGCGACTGGGCGGCGGCGCGCGGGTGGTGCCTCGTCGCTCCGTCGTTCGCTGCCGGGGAGTGGTGGCGCTCCGGCGGCGCGGCCGGGGTCGTCCGCGAGGCCGTAGAGGCCGCCCGCCGCCGGCACGGACTGCGCCCCCTGCCCGTCTTCCTCTTCGGCCACTCGGCGGGCGGGGAGCTGGCCGCGCGCGTCCAGTCCGATCCGCCGTTCGCCGTCGCGGCGTGGGGCGTCCACGGCTGCGGAGCCTTCCCCGACAGTCCGAACGCGGGCGCCCCTGGCCTCGTCATGTGCGGCGAGGGGGACGCGGGGCGTCTGCCGGCCTGCCGCCTCTTCGCCTGCCGCTTCCGCGAGGCGGGCGGACTCCTCGTCTGGAAGACGCTCGGCGGCGGGCATCCGTTCGAGCCCGCGGCGGGCGGACTTGCGCGGGCGTTCTTCGCGGCAGTGGAAAAGGGGACTCCCTGCGCCGTCTGGGGCGAGGACGACACGCTCCTCGTCCGCCCCTTCGACTCGATAGATCCGGAGTACCGCAATCCGCTCTGGACGGAGGAGCTGAGTCGCCTCTGGTCGCGGCGATGAAATGCGCCGCCATTCGGAGAGCGGATGGCGGGTGGGTCTTTCCCGCTTTTCCCGCCGGGCCGGTTGACGGACACCGGAGGTTGTGGTAGCCTATGCGCGACTTCGCTGATGGGAGTTTCGTTTTGAGAACTGGCAAGGAGAGCGTCCATGAAAGAGAAAGCCGACATGCCTTTCGCCGCGGGCGGACGCGGGATGGCGTCTGACCGTGCCCTGTCCGCCTCCGCTCGCTCCGTCTTTAGCCGTGCGTGTGTCCCAGCCGTCCGTCTTCCCGCCGTCGCACTGTTCGCGTTTCTCCCCGCCGCCGCCGCGTTCGCGGACGGTCCCGGCTTCAGGTTCGCCCCGCCGCTGGCGGGGAGGGCGTCGCTCGTTGAGGACGGGTTCGTCCTGAGGCGCAAGCTGGGAGTCGTCGCCATCGCCCCGGAGCTGAGGATCCCCATCGGGCTCGTCTACGAGGAGGCTTGAGTGAAGCGCGTGGCGAGGAGGGGATGCGGCGCGGCGGGGACGCCGCGCCCTACCGTGCAGACTTCCCATTTGCCCGGCGGAACTGCTGCGTCGTCTGGCGACCGCACCGCCGACATGGTAGGGCGCGGCGTTCCCGCCGCGCCGCCCGATCCAGATTCGTCCATTTCAGCCGCTCCCGCATTCTCCGAGGGCTTCCTCTGGGACGGCCTCGCGCTCGTCCGCCGAGGCCCGGTCTCGTACGTGAACGGCCCGCATCCCGGCGGCGGCGAGGCGCTCGCCTCCTTCGACGGTGGCGCACTTCAACGACCATCGCCAATTCCCCGCGCGTCACGCCGGAATGCACTGCGGTAAATTACGCAGATGTGCCCCCACGGCTCTTCGCGTAGGTTTTCGGGGGACGCGCCCATGGACATTTTGGTATAATACGCCCGCATTCGCGGCGCTGCCGCAGAACAACGCACAGGAGAACAAATGAACAAGGCCGAAAAGGAACGTCTTGCCAAGGTTGGCAAGAAGTTGAACGTCAAGGCGTACATAAAGAACGAGATCGAGGCGATCCGCGAACAGGTCGGCGACAGGAAGGTGCTGCTTGCGATGTCCGGCGGCGTCGACTCGTCGGTCTGCGCCGTCCTTCTCCACAAGGCGATTGGCAAGAACCTCACGTGCGTCTTCGTCGACCATGGCTGCATGCGCCTCAACGAGGCCAAGGAGGTCAAGAAGGTCTTCAAGGGCCAGTTCGGCATCAACCTGGTCCAGATCGACGCAGAGGAGCGTTTCCTGGCAAAGGCCGCCGGAATCACGGACCCCGAGGAGAAGCGCAAGTGCATCGGCGGCGAGTTCATCCGCGTCTTCGAGGAGGAGGCGGGCAAGCTCGGCAAGATCGAATTCCTCGGACAGGGCACGATCTATCCCGACATCGTGGAGTCCGGCGTCGGCGGGCACAAGGCCGTCAAGGCGCACCACAACGTGGGCGGACTTCCCAAGGACATCGGCTTCGAGGGGCTTGTTGAGCCGGTCAAGTACCTGTACAAGGACGAGGTCCGCGCAGTCGGCAAGGCCCTGGGCATCCCCGACTTCATGGTGCAGCGCCAGCCGTTCCCCGGCCCCGGCCTTGCCGTCCGCTGCCTCGGAGAGCTCACGAAGGAGAAACTGGACATCCTGCGCAAGGCGGACTTCATCTTCCGCGACGAGATGGCGAAGGCGAAGCTCGACAGGAAGGCCCAGCAGTTCTTCGCGGTCATGACGAACGTCAAGTCCGTCGGCGTGAGGAACGGCGCCCGCACGTTCGGCTACGTCATTGCGATCCGCGCCGTCTCCACGAGCCAGTTCGTCAAGGCCGGCGTCGTGGAGCTGCCGTTCAAGTTCGTCACGAAGGTCGCCGAGCTCATCGCCACGAAGGTGAAGGGCGTCAACCGCGTCGTGTGGGACGTGACGCCGAAGCCGCCGGCCACGATCGAGTGGGAGTGACCCCGCGCCCTGCGCGGAATGGCGGTCTTTCAAGGTAGACGAATCGAAGGGGAATTGCAGATGAAGACGCGGATTGTCCTGTGCTGCCTTCTGGCGGCGTCGTGCGCTTGCGCGGAGGCGCGGAAGGCGCCTGTCGACTACGTCAACTCGTACATAGGCTCAGTGAGCCACATGCTGGTGCCGACGTTCCGCACCGTACAGCGGCCCAACGCGATGCTGCGCTTCAACGCGCCGGCGGGGCAGTTCACCGAAGACCGCGTTTCCGCGCTATGGCTGCAGAACCCCGGCCACCGCGACCGCCCCGTCTTTTCCGTCCGCCCGGTCACTGGCGCGGACGGCGCGGCGTTCGCGCCGTGGTCGTCCACGTGGGACCAGTCCCACGCCACGCCGTACCGCTACGACGTGTGGCTCGACACGCACGGCGTCGTCTTCGCGATCGCACCGGGCGAGAAGGCCGCCGTCGCGACGTTCGCGTTCGAGCGCGCGGGCGGACACGCCCTCGTCTTCGGGACGCAGGCGAAGGACGCGCCGGCCTACGAGGTGAAGGGGAACGTCATGCGCGGCGTCGACGTCTTCCACAGCCGCCGCGACTGCAAGGCGAACGTCTACCTCCACGCGGAGTTCGACCGCGCCCCCGCGCGCGTCGTGGCGAAGGACGGACGCACCGCGCTCTTCTTCGGCGACGCGCCCGAGACCGTGCGAATGCGCTACGCCGTGTCCTACGTCTCGGCGGAGCAGGCCGCGCGCAACCTCGCGAAGGAAATCGCGGACTTCGACCTCGGGCGTGTCGCAGCCGGCGCCCGCGTGCGGTGGAACGACGCGCTCGGACAGGTCGAGGTCGAGGGCGGCACGGAGGACGAGAGGAGCGTCTTCTACACCGCCCTCTGGCGCTGCCTTGAACGCATGGTGGACGTCACGGAGGACGGACGCTACCGGAGCTTCGACGGCACGGTGCGCGACGCGAAGGGTGTTCCCTACTACGTCGACGACTGGACGTGGGACACGTTCCGCGCCCACCATCCGCTGATGACGATCCTGCGTCCGACCGCCGAGGGGCACAAGCTCGCCAGCTACGTCCGCATGGCCGAGGAGAACGCCGAGAAGTGGATGCCCGTCTTCCCCGGCGTCGCCGGCGACCGCCATTCGATGGTCAACCGCCACACCTCCATCATGTTCCTCGACGCCTGGCGCAAGGGCATTCGCGGCTACGACGCGAAGAAGGCGTTCGAGCTGATGGACCACACGGAGGAGACCGAATCGCTCGTCCCGTGGTATCGCGGCCCGCTGACCGAACTTGACCGCTTCTACAAGGAGCGCGGCTACTATCCGGGCCTGAAGCCCGACGAGAAGGAGACCGTCGCCGCCGTGGACACGAATTGGGAGCGCCGCCAGTGCGTGTCCCTGACGCAGGGCGCCAGCTACGACGCCTGGGCTCTCGCCGAATTCGGACGCGAACTCGGCTACGGCGCGGAACGCCTTGCGAAGTACGACCGCCGCGCGAAGGGCTATGCCGCGCTCTGGAACGCGAAGACGCAGTTCTTCCACCCCAAGGACGCCAACGGAAAGTTCATCGAGCCGTTCGACCCGATGATCTGCGGCGGCTACGGCGCCAGGAACTACTTCACCGAGAACAACGCCTGGACCTACATCTGGGACGTCCAGCACGACCTGCCGGGTCTCGTCGCGCTCTTCGGCGGCAAGGCGCAGATGGCGGCCAAGCTAGACAAGATGCTCAACGCGTCCGTCGGCGCGAAGTGGAAGTTCACCAGCCAGATGCCCGACGGCTGCACCGGCCTCATGGGCGTCTTCACGATGGCGAACGAGCCGTCCTTCCACATCCCCTATCTCTACAACTACGCGGGCGAGCCGTGGAAGACGCAGAAGTTCGTGCGCAAGACCCTCGACTGCTGGTTCCGCAACGACAAGATGGGAATGTGCGGCGACGAGGACGGCGGCGGAATGAGCGCCTACGCGGTCTTCTCCATGATGGGCTTCTATCCGGTCACGCCCGGCATTCCGGAATACCAGTGGGGCAGCCCCGTCTTCCGCAAGGTGACGATCCATCTTGAGAACGGGCGCGATTTCGTCCTGGAGGCGCCCAAGGCGTCGAACGACGCGAAGTACGTGCAGTCGATTTCCGTCGACGGACGCAAGGGCGGAGTGGACGCGCCGCTTCGCCATGCCGACGTCGTCCGCGGCGTCCGCGTCGTGGTGGACATGTCCACGCGCCCGCCCGCCGAAGCCGCAAGGTGAAGAATCCTCCCCGTTTTCCGCATTGGCGCCCCTGGCAGGACTCGAACCTGCTACCCACTGCTTAGAAGGCAGTTGCTCTGTCCAGATGAGCTACAGGGGCCGCGCAAAACGGGGAGTATTCTATCATATTTTCGGTCGTGCGTGTTGACCGGAATGAAGACGCCCCGCCAAGGTGAATCCGAGGCGCCGGCCGCTGTCTTCCAGGCGGGGAAATGCCAGGCTGCCGGCAGAATGCGCTTTTTCGTCCGCCGACCGGGCGGCGTCGAAAAACGGGCGGACTCCGGCGATTGCGCATTTGCGCGCAATGCGGATTTGTGATAACATAGGCGCAACGATTTTCGTACGAATACCGAACAGAGAAGACTAATGGAGGATTCGAAGAAGATGAACCGACGCGATTTCTTCAAGGCGGGCGCGGCTTTCGCGGCCGTCGCGGCGGCCGCGCGGGCCGCGAAGGCGCAGATGCCGGGCTTTGGCGCGGGGGCGCCGAAGCCGATGAACAACCCCATCTGGCTCATGACGTCCGCCTTTCCGGGCGAATCGTTCGAGGACGTGCTCGGACGCGCGAAGAGCGTTGGCGCACAGGGTCTCGAGCTCTGCGTCTTCCGCCGCGATTCCGACCGCAAGGACCACACGGCCACTCATCTTGACTACGAGACGTTCGACCTCGCGGCGGCGAAGCGCGTCGTGCGCCGCTGCAACGAAGAGGGGCTGCGCGTGTCCGTTGGCGCGTACGACAACCTCATCGGCGGCGACCCCGCGCAGCAGGTAAACAACCAGAACCACATTCTCAAGCTCGTCCGCATCGCGTCCATGCTGGGCGGCGACGCGAACGACGTCGTCTGCGGCACTTTCGTGGGCTACGACCACGTGCTGGGCCGCCAGGACGGCGGGTTCGAGAAGAACCTCCACAAGTTCAGGAAGGTCTTCACGCCGATTCTCAAGTACGCAAGGGATCTGGGCGTCACCGTGTGCGTGGAGAACTGCCCGATGGAGGGCTGGCAGCCCGCGACGGCGCCGGATGCCTACAACAATTTGCCGGGCTGCCTCGCCGCGCGCAAGCTGATGTACGCGATTCTCGACGACGAGGCATCCGCGGCGCTCAAGGAGACGTACGACCCGTCGCACGACATCTGGCAGCACATCGACCCCAGCGACGTCATCGAGGCGATGGACTTCAGCCGCCTCCGCCGCGTACACATCAAGGGCACTCGCAACTTCCCGAACTCGGCGGACGCGATCCACTGGGGCCGCCTCTATCCGGAGCAGGTAGTGGACAAGGCGCTTGCCGCCAAGGCGGGCGTCCCGATCGCGCAGAACGAGTGGGCGCGCATGAACTACGAGCCGCGCCTTCCGGGCTTCGGCGGCAGCGATTCGTGCGACTGGACGAAGTTCCTCCAGACGCTCATGGCCAAGGGCTTCAGGTATCCCTTCGTCATCGAGAACGAGGGGTGCAACTCGTCGCACACCGGCAACAAGGCCGCGACGATGCAGGGCTTCCGCGCCACGATTCTCAACACGGCGCCGGTCGTATGGCCGCTCGACCCGGTCACCGGGTTCACGTTCGACAAGTCGGCCTTGAAGCCGATGGTCGAGACGAACCGCGAACTGCCGGTCGTCACGATGAAGGATCTCGCGTGACGGCCGTCTCCGTCGCGCTCCGACAATGAATTTGCCGAAGACAAGGCAAGGTAAACAGGTAAAAGGAAAAGGGAAAGAAATGAATCTCTCAAGACGTGGATTCCTGGGTTCTCTGGCCGCGGCCGGCGCCGTGTCGATGCTGCCTTCCGGCTGCGCCGCGATGGGCTGCTGCAAGGGGAAGGTCGGCCAGCTGGCCGTCCAGCTCTACTCCATCCGCACCTACATCGGCGGGAAGAAGGACAAGTCCGGCAAGGAGATCGTCAAGGGCGTCGGTCTTGACCAGGCGCTCAAGGATGTCGCCGCGCTCGGCTACAAGGCCGTCGAGATGGCTGGCTACTACCAGTATGGCAGCAACCCCAAGGGCCTCAAGGACGCGCTCGACGCCGCAGGGCTCGTGGCGTGCGGCACGCACGTCGGCCGCATGGCGTTCGCGCCGGAGAACGTCGCCAAGACCTGCGACTTCAACCTCGCCTACGGCAACAACCTCATCATCTGCCCCGGCGGTGGCAACTTCCCCGGCAAGGACGAGAACTTCGACGACTTCATGAAGCGCCTCGTGGACTTCTACAACAAGGCCGCCGAAGACGCCGCCAAGTACGGCTGCAAGATCGGTCTCCACAACCACACGGGCGAGTTCACGCGCAAGATGAAGGACGGCACCACGTACTGGGACTACTTCTTCTCCAACACCGACCCGCGCGTCTGCATGGAGCAGGACGTCGGCTGGACGACCTGCGCCGGCCAGGACCCGTGCGAGCAGTACAAGAAGTACCCGCACCGCTCCCCCACGCTCCATGCGAAGGAGAACGGCATGGGCCCCGGCGTCAAGCAGTTCGACGCGATTCTCGGCCAGCCCGGCAAGCCGGGCGCCAAGGGCGTGGAGTGGGACCGCCTCTTCCCCGTCACGGACGCCGACGGAGTCAAGTGGTACGTCGTCGAGTGCGAGCGCCATGAGGACAGCCTCGACGCCATCCGCCCGTCGATCGAGTTCCTCAAGTCCAAGGGCCGCGGCTGATAGCAAACGCCCTGCGATTCCGCCGGCGGGGCGCGGCCAGGCGGCCGTCAGCCCCGTCCGCGGAAACGCGGGCCTCCATCCAAGGACAAGAACATGAATCTGAATCGTAGAGGCTTCATTTTCGGCAGCGCCTCCGCTGCCGCGCTCGTCGGCTGCGCCACGAACAAGGTCGGCACGCGCAAGCTCAAGCCGGGCGAGAAGGCGAACGTCGCCCTCATCGGCTTCGGCATCCAGCAGCGCACCGCGCTCCTGCCGCAGTTCATCGACCAGTACGGCCGCGGCGCCCAGGTGGTGGCCGTGTGCGACTGCGACAAGGACCGCCGCGAGGCGGGCGCCAAGGCGGTAGACGACCGCTACGCCGCCAAGAAGATCGCGGGCGTTCCGAAGTGCAAGGCCGTGGCCGACTTCCGCGACGTCATCAAGGACCCGATGATCGACATGGTGTGCATCGCCACGCCCGACCACTGGCACGCCTACATGGCCGTCGAGGCCATGAAGCACGGCAAGGACGTCTACTGCGAAAAGCCGCTCACGTACAACGTGGACGAGGCGCGCAAGGTCATCGCCGCGCAGGAGAAGTACGGCCGCGTGTTCCAGGCCGGCTCCATGCAGCGTTCGTGGGACGTCTTCCGCACCGCCTGCATGATCGTGCGCAACGGCTTCATCGGCGATGTCAAGTACGTGGACGCCAACTACGGCCGCGGCGGCCAGAAGCTCGGCGGCCCCTCCCACCCCGTCCGCTTCTTCGACGTCCCGGAGAACGCCGCCAAGGAAGGCGCTCCGAATCCGAACTGCGACTGGGACATGTGGCTCGGCCCGGCCAAGTGGCGTCCGTACTCCGACCAGCTCGCGCCACGCGGCGTGAACAACTTCTATCCGATGTTCTGGCGCTTCGACGACGACATCGGCACCGGCTACAACGGCGACTGGGGCGCACACCACCTCGACATCGCGCAGTGGGGCCTCGACATGGACAAGAGCGGTCCCTACAAGATTCTCCGCTCCGACGAGCCGTACTCCACCAACCTCTTCCACGGCGGCCGCCGCCAGTTCGGCATGAAGATGCTCTTCAAGACGGCGAAGGGCGACGTGGAGCTCTACCACGGGCCGTTCGGCACATGGGGCACGGTGTTCTACGGCACGACCGGCATCGTGGCCGTCAACCGCGGCAAGATCGCGGTGTGGACGGGCACCGGTCTCGTGAAGCCGGACGCCAACGTGCGCAAGGCCCTCCAGGACGGCTCGTTCATGAAGGACAAGATCGTGGCCTCCTCCGTGGGCAAGGACTACGGCACCGACGCGACGGTCAAGAAGGACAACAGCCTCGACGCCTGCCTGAAGACGCTCAAGGCCAAGTTCAACCTCGAGGCCGCCAAGGTCCAGCTCTACAAGAGCCCCAACCAGGTGCAGAACTTCGTCGAGTGCCACTTCTCCCGCAAGCCCACGATTTCCCCGTCCGAAGTCGGCGCCCGCGGCGCGGTGCTCTGCCAGCTCTGCAACATGAGCTACGTCTACGACACGGGATTCGACTGGGACCCCGTGAAGATGGACTTCGCCAACGGCACGGGCAAGGGCATTGCCCTCACCCGCGACTACTGCCGCAACGGCTGGGAAGTCGTCGTCTGACGGATTCCCCGAAACGCCCGAACGGCGTTCAAAGGCCGTCCCGCCCTGCGGGGCGGCCTTTGTGAAATTCCCCACGCAGCGGCGGGAGTGTGCGCATTGCAGAACGCGATTGAAGCGGAAACGCAGAAGGAAGAACGATGAACGTCAAGCAAGACAGCTACATGTACGAGATGATTCGTACCGAGCTCACGGACGCCGTGGGCGACGCGAACGTCGACGTCAAGTTCGCCGACAAGTTCGGCCACTCGATAGACTACTACTGGATCCCTGAAATGTGGCACGACCGCGGCCGGCCGTGTCCGCAGCCGGACTTCGTGGTCCACCCCGGCTCCACGGAGGAGGTGGCGAAGGTAATGAAGATCGCCAACCAGTACAAGATCCCCGTCGTGCCGTGGGGTGGCGGCTCCGGCTCCCAGGGCGGCGCCCTGCCCGTCTACAACGGCATAGTGCTGGACATGAAGCGCATGAACAAGGTCGTCAAGATCGACAAGACCGCGCTCACCGTCACTACGCAGACCGGCATCATCACGAAGCACCTGGAGTGGACGTGCAACAAGGCGGGCCTCTCCACGATGCATCTCCCCGCGTCCATCGCCTGCTCCACGATCGGCGGCTTCCTCGCCCACCGCGGCACCGGCGTCCTCTCCACGAAGTACGGCAAGATCGAGGACATGGTCATGTCGCTCGAAGTCGTCACGCCCACGGGCGAGGTCATCCGCACGCTCCCGGTGCCGCGCCACGCCTCCGGCCCGGACTTGACAATGCTCTTCCTCGGCAGCGAGGGCACGCTCGGCGTCATCACGGAAGTGACGCTCAAGGTCCATCCCCAGCCGGAGTCCCGCCAGTTCCGCGCATACATCTTCAAGGACTTCCATACCGCTATGCAGGCCGGCCAGACGCTCATGCGCAGCCGTCTCGGCCCATGCGCGATGCGCCTCTACGACGAGACCGAGACGAAGACGCACGTCTCCAAGGTCTTCGGCATCGACCTCGACCGCGGCGCCTATCTCGTCTTCGGCTTCGACGGACGCAAGTCCATCGTCGACCTCCAGATGAAGTACGCCCGCGAAATCATGGAAGGGCAGTTCAACGGGCAGGACCTCGGCGCGAAGGGAGGCGAGTGGTGGTGGGAGAACAAGTACAAGTTCTTCTACCCCGGCTACATGTTCCACGTCCCGCAGGCGTTCGGCACTCTCGACACCGTCGCCGACTTCTCCCACATCGAGGACGTCTACTGGGGCATGAAGAAGGTCGTCAACACGGAGTTCCCCGACGCCCGCTTCATCGGCCACTTCTCGCACTGGTACGACTGGGGCTGCATGCTCTACGCGCGCTTCATCTTCCCCGGCGACAAGGTCCCGCCGAACGAACGCGAGGCCGCCGCCCTCTACAACGCCGTCTGGGACAAGGCCATCCGCGCCGCCATCGCCAACGGCGGCGTGATCAACGAGCACCACGGCGTCGGACTCAAGCTGGGCCGCTACGTGAAGGACCTCTACGGCACGGCCATGCCGGTCCTCGAAAGCGTCAAGCGCGAACTCGACCCGAACGGCATCATGAACCCCGGCAAGATGGGCTTCGCAGGCTGTTAAAGAAAGGAATTTGAGATGTACATCGATGCCTATGAAGACGCGATAATGAACTGCCGGTTCTGCTTCATGTGCCGGCATCTGTCCGCCATCGGAAACGTCCGCTTCACGGAAGTGGACTCGCCCCGCGTCCGCGCGGCCATGATCTACGGTCTGCGCACCGGCACGAACTCGTTCGACGATTCGGACTTCGTGGACGCGCTCTACCGCCAGGACCTCTCCGCCTGCTGCGTCCACCACTGCGTGAACCACTACGACGAGAACGGACTCGCCCTTGCGGCCCGCGCCGACGTCGTGGCGGCCGGCAAGGCCCCCGAGGCGGTGAAGGCCCTGGCCGCGGAGTTCGCCGCGAACGCGAAGTGGAAGATTTCCGGCACGGGCGATGTCGCCTACTTCCTCGACGACACGACCGCCGGCGACAAGGACGTCGTCGCCGCCGCGAAGAGGCTCTTCGCCGCCGCGAAGGTCGACTTCCGCACGATCACGGGTGGCTGCATCGGCAAGGCGCTGAAGGCGCTCGGCTACGTCGGCGAGGCGAAGGCCTCCGCCGACGCCTTTGCCGCGTTCCTGAAGGAGGCGGGCGTGAAGACGCTCGTAGTCTCCAACCCGGCCGCGTTCGATGCGCTGACGAAAGACTACCCGGCGATGGGCGTGAAGCTCCCCTGCAAGGTCTTCCACGTCGCGGGCTTCCTCGTCAAGGAGAAGGTCGCGTTCAAGAAGGCCGCCGGCGAGATCTACTTCCTTGCCGACGACTTCCTGCGCAACTACGACGGATGCGACTGCCCCGCGAAGCTGCTCAAGGCCCTCAAGGCGGAGAACAGGCCGTTCGGCACGAACGACGAGGAGACGTACTGCTGCGGCGAGGGCGCCGTCGTCCTGGACCGCCTCCATCCGGAGCTCGTGCAGAAGCTCGCCGAGTACGTGGCGGCGCGCGCCGACGACCCGAAGAACGACAGGATCGTCGTCGCCTCCGTCTACGTGAAGAGGCAGCTCGTCAAGTTCGGCGGCCTCAACGCCGTCACGCTTGAGGAACTCGCGGCCTCCTGCCTGTGAACCCAGTCCGGACGCGCCGCGCATTCGCATTGCGCGGCGTGGAATCCGGCACGGACTTGCGAACGGTCCCTTCGTCCCCCGGCGGGCGGAGGGACTTTCCTTTCGGCTTCCCATGGACATGGCGATTTGTGCTATAATCATCGTCCACGGGCGCGTTGCCCGCCTTTCTACGATAACCTCTACAAGAAAGCGAAAGAAGAAAAGATGAACTACAAGTACAACTGCCTGAATCCAATCGCGCAGGTCGGCCTCAAGGACCTTCCGGATTCCTATGCGCGCACCGAGGACTTCGCCGAGGCGGACGCCGTCTTCGTGCGCAGCGCCAAGATGGACGAGCTGACGCCCGGCGCGAACCTGCTGGCCGTGGCCCGCGCCGGCGCCGGCGTGAACAACATCCCGCACGCCGAGTACGCGAAGAAGGGCATCGTGGTCTTCAACACGCCCGGCGCGAACGCGAACGGAGTGAAGGAGCTCGTGATAGCGGCCATGCTGCTTGCGAGCCGCGACATCGTCGGCGGCATCGACTGGGTGAAGGCGAACGTCGCGGACCCGGCGATCAACAAGTCCGCGGAAAAGGCGAAGAAGGCGTTTGCGGGCACGGAGATCGCGGGCAAGAAGCTCGGTGTGATCGGCCTTGGCGCAATCGGGCAGAAGGTGGCGAACGCCGCCGTGGCGCTGGGCATGGACGTCTACGGCTACGACCCGTACCTGTCCGTCGACGCCGCGTGGAACCTGAGCCGCGCCGTCAGGCACTGCAAGAACGTCGAGGACATCTACGCGAACTGCGACTTCATCACGATCCACGTCCCGGCGCTCGATTCCACCAAGGGCATGATCAACGCCGACGCGATCGCGATGATGAAGACCGGCGTGATCGTGGTCAACGCCGCGCGCGATGCGCTCGTCAACGAGAAGGACATGCTCGCCGCGCTTGAATCCGGCAAGGTCCGCAAGTACGTGAGCGACTTTCCCAACGCGACGACGGCCGGCAAGAAGGGCGTGATCGTCATCCCGCACCTCGGTGCGTCCACCGAGGAGGCCGAGGACAACTGCGCAGTCATGGCGGTCAAGGAGATCCGCGACTACCTCGAAAACGGCAACATCGTCAATTCCGTCAACTATCCCGCCTGTTCGCTCGGAACGCCGAAGAAGGCCGGGCGCATCGCGATCTGCCACAGGAACGTGGCGAACGCGATCGGCACGTTCACGACGATTCTCGGTGGGGCGAACGTGAACATCGACGCAATCGCGAACAAGAGCCGCGGCGACTTCGCCTACACGCTCATCGACACGGATTCCGCCATCCCGGCTGCCGTCGTCGAGGCGTTCGGCAAGTGCGAGAGCGTGATCCGCGTCCGCGTGATCAAGTAGTCCCGGCGCAGGAGGCTTTCGCATGGCGGCGTTCGCGTACAGGGCGATGACGAAGGACGGGCGGCGCGTCAACGGGACTGTTGACGCGGCCGACCGGCGCGCCGCGCTTGCCGCCGTGCGGAAGCTGGGGCAGACTCCGCTTTCGGTCTCCGAGGCGGCGTCCGCCGCGTCCTCCAGGAAGGACTCAAAGGGCGGGGCCGAAAAGAGGAAGTCCGGCGGCGGAAGCGTCTGGAACATGAAGATCGGCGGCGGGCCGTCGGACATGTCGCCCGTCGAGGTGCAGCTCTTCACGAGCGAGCTCGCGGACCTGCTGGAGGCCGGCATGACGCTCGGCCAGGCGCTCGGCTGCCTTGCGAACCAGGGCGACGAGGGCACTCCGCAGCGCAAGGTCTCGCAGGACCTCTGCCAGCGCATCGTGAACGGCGAGTCGTTCTCCGACGCGGTGGCCCACCACCCGAAGACGTTCCCTGGCCTCTACGCGAACATGATCCGGGCCGGCGAGGCGTCCGGCGCGATGGTGGACGTCCTCCACCGCCTCGTCGAGCACTACGAGCGTTCCGATTCGATGAAGAGCAAGATCAAGGGCGCGATGATGTACCCGGCGTTCGTGCTCTGCTTCGGCATCGGCGCGGTGGTGATTGCCATGGGTTTCATCATACCGCGCTTCAAGAAGGTGTTCGAGGGGCTTGGCGGATCGCTTCCTGTCCCCACGCAGATTCTCATGGACATGAGCGATGGCCTTCTCGAATACGGCTGGCTGATCGCGCTCGTCCTCGCCGTCGCGATCGCCTGGTTCGGCAAGTGGAAGAAGACGCCGGCCGGACGCCTCAAGGTCGACGGCTGGCGTCTCCGCGCGCCGCTCGTCAATGGAATCGTCGCGGCGGGCGCATACTCGTCGCTCGCTTTCACGCTCCAGACGCTTCTGTCGAACGGCGTGAACGTTCTGCAGGCGCTGAAAATCGCCGAGGACACGTCCGACAACGCGGTCATCGGACAGGCCCTGGCGACGGCGCGCAAGCGCGTGACGGACGGCACGTCCATCTCCGGCCCGCTTGCCGCCTCAGGCGCGTTCCCGCGGATGATGACGGATATGCTTGCCGTCGGCGAGCAGGCCGGCAACCTCACGAGTTCCCTCGGGCACATCGGAATGCGCTACCAGAAGGACATGGACCGCAACATCGCGAAGTTCACGAACGCGCTCGGCCCGCTGATGATCGGCATCATCTCCGTCGGCGTCGGCTTCATCGCCTACGCGATCGTGTCCGCCGTCTTCGCCATGTCCAACCAGATCGGCGGCTGATGGAGTTTTCTTTCGTTTTAGTCAAAGGAGAATGGAAATGAACGAACAGGACCGCAGGATCGCGGAACAGGCGGCGAAGGCCGGCTTCACGCTGATCGAAATCATCATCGCAATCGCCATCGTCGGCATCATGGCCGCAGTCGCCGTGCCGAACATCCAGAAGAACATCAAGCGCGCACGCATCAAGGCGGCGCAGCAGCTGATCCAGACCGCCGCGCAGGCGACGACCACCTATTCGCTGGACCACAGCGGCAAGGTGCCCGATTCCCAGGAGGCGTGGGTCGAGGCCCTGACCGGCGGAGACGACCCGGAGATCGAGGGCGGAGAGGACGCGCTGAACGACCCCTGGGGCAATCCCCTGCGCTACGAGCGCGTCGGGAAGGGCGGGCGCTTCAAGATCACGTCCGACGGCCCCGACATGGAGCCTGGCACGGACGACGACCTGACGAACATACTCGACAGGAAGTGACGGGCGGATGCGCGGCGGCGCACAGACCAGACGGGGCTTCACCCTCGTTGAAATACTGGTGGCGCTCGTCATCATGGCCGTCATCGTCGGCTCGGCGGTGGCGAGCGTCGCCGCCGGCATGAAGTCCGCGCGCCTCGGCGAGGCTGCGCGGGCCGTGCAGCAGTACGCCCGCCACGCCAAGGCCGTCGCGCTCCTGAAGCAGCGCCCCGTGGTGCTGACGATCGAGGAGATCGCCGAGAACGGGGAGTTCGTCAAAAGCCGCATTTCCATTTCGTATTCCGCCGACGACTCGGCGGGTTCCGCGGCGATGGCGTCCGGCGGCGCCGGGTTCGGCGTCGCGGGCGGAATGGGCGCGGTGCAGACGCTCACCGGCGAGGAGGTGATCGATCCGTCCGGCGACGCCGCGGCGGTGCAGTCCGCCGGCGACGCGCCCGACCCTCTCGCCGCCGAGCCGCGCGAGTTCGAGGGCATACGCATACACGCCGAGGCGAAGGAGAACCTGGAGGCGAACCGTCCGCGCATCTCAGTGTTCAGCAACGTTGACGTCCTTCTTAGGAAGAGCGCCGAGAAGAAGGCCGAGGAGGAGCGGAAGTCCGCCGAACGCCAGGGCGTCGCGCCGTCCGCCGCATCCGGCGGCGAAGAGGACGACGACGGGTTCGGCGCGGACAGCGAGCATTCCTTCACAGCCGTCTACGAGGCGAACGGACGCTGCGAGCCGTACGTCGTGCGCGTCTGGAAGGAGGGCTCCGACGAGCGCGACGCCCTGGAGATAAACGTCGGCCGCTTCGGCCGCCCCGTGACGAGCGACTGACAATGAAGAACGGATTTACGCTCATCGAAGTCCTCGTGGCCTCCGTCATCCTGACGATAGGTCTCATTTCAGTCCTGCAGCTCTTCATGCAGAGCCAGCGCATGATGCTCGCCTCCGCGCGCTTCGAGACCGCCCAGAGGGTTCTCAACTACTTCGAAATGGTCCATCCCGTTCCGACCGCCGACGAGGTGACGGACGACCCGCTGCAGAACGACGTCCTGAACATAGGCGAGGAGCGCGCCACCGACCTGGCCGACGAACTTGAGATAGACCTCACTCCGCAGGACAGCCGCGACCTCCGCACGTACACCGTCGAGCGCGTCGTCGACGACGTGGACGACGAGGAGCTCGAGCGCAACGGCGGCATCTACGTCGTGCGCACCACCGTCAAGTGGGGCGGTGACAACTACGGCGGGAAGAAGGACGAATGGGCCGTAGTCAAGCTCTGGCGCAAGGGGAAGGGGACTTCCACGAAATGAGACGCGCCGGATTCACGATGATAGAGATGCTGGCGGCGATTCTCATACTCTCCGTCATGACAATCGTGACGGGAGTGACGTTCACCTCCGTAATAAACTCGTGGAAAAAGGCAACGGTCGTCGCGGAGCGGATGCAGACCGTCGACTACGCGCTCAACCAGGTCGTCGCCGGCCTCCGCAGCGCCTACTATCCGCCGGACGGCAACCAGAAGGATGAATGGGGCTTCGCCCTGATCGACGGCGGCGACGGGGAGAGCGCCTCCGAGAGCGACATGATAGAATGGACGAAGCTGGGCAACGCGATCGTCGGCGACAAGTCCACCCTCGGCGAAACGTCGCATCGCGTCAGGATGTGGGTGGAGGATTCGCGGAGCCGCGACGAACCGGGCGGACTGTGGGTGCGCGTCTGGAACGCGGACCTCATCGACACGGAGGACCCGGACTTCGACGAGGACGAGTACGGGCAGGAGTTCCTGCTCGTCGAAGACGTCATCGGATTCGACTGCAAGGTCCAGAAGGACGCCAAGGAGGTCGAGTCCGACGGTCGCCCGAAATGGGAGGAGGAATGGGCCACCTCAAACCAGATTCCCCACCGCGTGAAAATCGCCTTCCGCATGAAGCCGCCGGAGAAGGGCGACGACCCGCTGCCCGTCCTGCGGGTCGTAGAAATGCCCCTGTCGGCGTATTCGCAGAATCCGTTCTCGCCCGATTCCAAGGACGGCGGCGGGAAGGGGAGCAAGGACGGAAAGTCCGACGGCGGCAAGGGCAACGGCGGAAAGTCCAACGGCGGCAATGGCGGCGGCCCTTCGGGCGGAGCTTCCGGCGGCGGCGCTCCGACCGGCGGCGGCGGGCCTGCCGTGGCGCCGGGCGGCGGGGGAGGAGGCGCGGCGCCATGACGCGGAATCGCAGAGGTTCGGCGCTGGTGATGGTGATCTGGACGATCGCCGTCCTTTCGATTGTCGTGATGAGCTTCGCCGTCGAGGCGAAGCTGCAGTCCGCCGCGAACGTCTACGTTCGCGAGCGCGTGCACATGGACCATCTCGTAGAGGCGGGCAAGGTTCTCGGCGAGATGATCGTCGTGAACCACCAGGACGTCGTGGCGTACTCCGAGGGCGAGGACCTGGACAAGCTTCTCGAGGACGACCGATGGCTGCTCGAAAAGCGCCAGCTCAAGCAGAGCGGCGCGACCGTGCGCATCGGCCCGATCGCCGTTGACGCGCTGAGCCCCGAGGACGGCTTCGTCACCGTGGAAATCGAGTCCGTCGGCGGCGGCGACGGCGGCGGGCCGAAGTTCAACGTCAACTCCCTCTATCCGAAGGGCAATCCCCACTACGCGGAGCTGTGGGAGGCGATACTCTACTGGGTGGGCGTCCCGGAGGACGACCAGGAGCACTTCGTCAACAGTTGGGTCGACTGGCGCGATGACGACGACGTGATGGTCGGCCCGTACAACGACAGGAAGGACGCCACCGGCGAGAAGGAGTACTACGAGGCCCTGTGGGAGGAATCGGACGGCGAGGAGAACGGCGAGGACAAGACGGTCCCGCGCAACGGCCCCATCCCGGACCTGAAGGAACTCGCCTCCGTCGGCGCGTTCCGCGAACACCCCGCCGTCCTGACCGGCGGATGGTACTATCCCCTCGACGAGGTAAAGGAGGAGGACAACCTCAACATCACGAACACCCTCGACAAGGTGCTGGACGTCTTCGGCGGCGACAAGATAAACGTCAACCTCGCCTCGAAGGACGTCCTCATGTGCATCCCCGGCATCCGCGACATGGACGACCCGGAAATCGCGGACGAGACGGTCGCCCAGGCTATCGTCGACTGGCGCTCCGGGATGGACATGGACGGCAACGCCGTGGACGTCGACGACGAGGAGAACGGAACGCTGATCACCGACTGGAACAAGCTCAGCGAGATAACCGAGGGCGAAATCAAGAAGGAGGCCCAGGAGTATCTCGGATATTCCGGCGGCTCCGGCGACGGCGCCCTCTACCGCGTGACGATCACCGCGTCGTCCATGGGAATGTCGCACGTCGTGAAGGCGAAGATGACAATCAGGGAATCGACTCCCGTCTATCTTGAATGGCAGGAGAACCCATAGCAGATTTCATGCAAGGAGAGAACGAATGAAGGTTTCAGGCACTGTTGGCGCCGTGTGCGCGCTTGTTCTGCTCGGCGCCGTCGGGTGCGGCGTCTTCCTGTTCAAAAACGCGCAGGAGACGCGGCGGCAGGAACTCGCGCTGCAGACGCAGAACGCGAAGTTGAAGGCCAGGGAGGTCGCCCGCCTGGAGGCCGAGGCAAACGAGAAGGCGAAGTCCGCCGAGGCGAAGTCCGCCGAGAGCAAACGCCGCCAGGCGGAGGCCGAAAAGGAGAAGGCGGCAAAGGCACTGCAGACGAAGCAGGAGGAGGCGAAGGCCGCGAAGGCCCGCAAGGAGGCCGCGGACGCGGAGGCCGCCAAGGCGGTCAAGGCCAGGGCGGCCGCCGAGGCCGAAACCGAACGCGCCGCGGCCGCCGTGGAACGCGCCGAGGCGGAAAAGGCAGCGGCGGACGCGAAGGCGAAGGCCGAGGGACTTGCGCTGCAGAAGGCCGCCGAGGAGCGCCGCAGGGCCGAAGCCGAACTCGCGCGCACCGTCGCGGCCAAGGCCGTCGCGGACGCCGCGCTCGCGAAGAGCGAGAACGACCGCAAGGCGGCCGAGGCCAACGCCGCTGCGGAGCACGACCGGAAGCTGCGCATGTACCGCCGCGCCGAGTCCAGCCGCGCCGAGATGCTTGAGCTCCAGAAGGCCGAACGCCTTCTCGCGCTGGAGGAGGCGGGAGTCGCCCTGCCGAAGACGGAACAGGAGGAGACGGAGGAAGAACCCCAGGGCGCGGACTCCGCCGGACCGACGCAGACCGTCGTGTCGGTGACGTGGCCTGAAGCGGCAGGCTCCGGGGACGGCGCGTCCGTCGCCCTTGAAAAGCGCGGTCTTGCGTCCGACGCCAAGGTCGCGCGGGCGCGCCGCCGCGCCGCCCGCGAACATGTTGACCGCTTCATGAGGCTCGTAGAGAGCGCCGTCCGCGACGGACGCACAACAGACGCCGCATACTACCGCAAGACGCTTGCGTCCATCGTCCCCAACTACCCGTTCGTCTTCACCGAGCTGATCGAGGACGCGCGCAAGGCGAAACGCCAGGACCTGGCCGAGAGGTACTGCGCCGACCTCATGGCTCTTACCCCCGACTGGGCGCGCGTGGGCGTGATGACGGACCTGATAGACCGCGACGAGGCCTACTACTCCGGAATGCTCGCCGGCCGCGTCACGAAGGACGAGTTCGTCAAGGCGTTCCGCAAGCGCTACGACCGCGCCCGCCGGAACAAGGGCGACCTCGATGAGCGCGAGGAGGAGATGGAGTCCATCTGCCGCAAGCTCGCCGAGTACGTCCCCGATTTCGAGCGCAGCCCTGAATGGAAGTGACGGAGGCAGCCATGGACAAGATGAAGAAGTATTTCGACGCGAACCGCGACGCGATCCTGGGCGACTATTTCGAGCTTCTGCGTTTCGAGACCGTGGGCGCGGACCCCATGCGCCTTCGCGACTGCGTGAACTGCGCCACGTGGATCGCGAAATGGCTCAGGGCGCTGGGATTCTCCACGACGCTCATGCAGGCCGATGGTCTTCTCGGAACGCCGCCCGTCCTCGTCGCTGAACGCCGCGGCTCTGAACACGCCGCCACCGTGCTGTTCTACGGACACTACGACGTACAGCCGGCCGACCCGGAGGCGGAGTGGACGACCCCGCCGTTCACGCCGACCCTGAAGGACGACGGGCGCGTCTACTGCCGCGGCGCACAGGACGACAAGGGGCAGTGGTTCGGATTCCTCACGGGAATGAAGAAACTCATCGAGGAGGGCGCGGACGTCCCGACGATCAAGATCGTCCTTGAAGGGCAGGAGGAAAGCGGCTCGACCGCGCTTGCCCGCCTGGCGCCGACGCTCGGCGAGAGGATTCGCGCCGACGTGCTGCTGGTGAGCGACACCTGCGCCGCGTCCGGCCTGCGCCCTGCAATCGTCGCCGGCCTTCGCGGCGTGAGCCACTTCACCGTCCGCCTCGAGGCGGCGAGCCACGACCTCCATTCCGGCGAGTTCGGCGGAATCGCGCCAAACCCCGCGCAGGGCATGGCGGAACTGCTGGCGAGCCTGCACAATCCGGACGGGTCGATCGCCGTGCGCGGATTCTGCGACCGCGTCGAGCCGCCGACAGACGAGGAACGCGCCGCCGCGGAGTCCGCCGCAATGGGCGAGGCCGAATACGAGGCTGAGATCGGCTGCCCGCCCGTCGGTGGCGAAGCGGGACTGACGCCGACGGAGCGCAACTCGTTCCGTCCGACGATAGAGGTCAATGGCGTCCATTCCGGCTACGGCGGGCCGGGGTCGAAGACCGTCATCCCCGCGTCGGCCATCGCGAAGCTGTCGATGCGCCTCGTGCCGGGACAGAATCCGGACGACGCGATGGCCGCGGTGGAACGCCATCTGCGCCAGCGGACGCCGCGCGGCATGAGGCTGTTCATCGAGGACCTGACGGGCGAGGCCGCCGGCTTCAGGCTTCCGCTTGCGTCGCCCATATTCCGTCTTGCCGCGTCCGTCCTGGAGGAGATCGACCCGCGCGGGCCGGTCTTCCAGTGGGACGGCGCGTCAATCCCGATCGTGTCCACGCTGAAGGAGTGCAGCGGCGCCGCGCCCTTGCTCGTCGGCTGGGGGCAGCCCGGCGACAGGATCCACTCGCCGAACGAATCGTACGGACTCGACCAGTTCCTTCTCGCCGCGACGTGGGGGGAGAAGATCCTTTCCGCCCTGTCCGATTCCTGAAGCAGCTCATTTCACACAGGGGGATGCGCAGACGATGAACAGGACGCTTGGAGTCTTTGCCGTTGCCGCCGCGGTTGCGCTTGCCGCCAGTGCGCTGACGCCAGAGCAGTGTCGCGAGGAGTATCTGCGATTCGACCCCGCCGCCGCGCGCCTTGCCGTGGAGGATCTGAAGTCCGCCCCCGGCTACGACTACCGTCGCCACCGCGACGCGGTGGACGCGCTGGCGGCGTACAAGTCCGCCAATCCCGCCGCCTCCAACGCGCCCGCCGCGCTCGTCGTGGGCTTTCGGCAGGCAATGCTTGCGAATCCGCGTCTGGACTGCGACCGCATTCTCTGCATCCGCCGCAAGGTGGACAATCCGGTCTGGCCGGAGAAGTACGACCTGCCGGGCGGGTCCGACTCCCCCTGCGGCCCCGCCCGCGCGCGTTCGCGCGATCTGGGGCTTCTGGGACTCAACGCGCACAACCACATGGACTTGCGGCGCGACGGATTCACGAACGAGATCGCCGTCCTCTCAGGTCTTCGCGGCGCTGCGCGGCTTACGACGCTTTATCGTCCGCCGAACACGGAGATCGTGCGCGACCTCGACCTGGACTTCGACGCCTCGCGCATCCTCTTCACGTCTTATCGCGGCACGAACAACCTGCTGGGCGTCTTCGAACTGCCGCTCTCCGCGCCCGACCAATCGCCGCGCCTGGTCTCGCCGGAAGACGGGAACTTCGACGTGCAGTGGTGGGACGGATGCTATCTGCCGAACCGCGACCAGATGGTGATTCTCGGCACGGCGGCGTGGCAGTTCCTGCCGTGCGAGGACGGGAATTTCCCGATGTGCGTCCTCTACCGCGTCGACCGGAAGACCGGCGAGACCGTGCAGCTCACGTTCGAGCAGGATTCGGACTACACGCCGGAAGTCCTGAACGACGGCCGCGTCGTCTTCACGCGCTGGGAGTACTCGGACCTCCAGCACTACTTCTCCCGCGAGCTTATGACGATGAACCCCGACGGCACCGGGCAGCTGGCGCTCTGGGGTTCAGGCTCATACTTCCCAACGTTCTTCTGCGGGGCGCGTCCGCTCCCGGACGACCCGCACCGCATCGTGCTGATGGCTGGCGGACACCACGGTCGCGCCGAACACGGCCGGATGCTCCTCCTCGACCCGACGCTTGCCAGGCGCTATCCCTTCCGCGCCGAGCCGCCCGACCGCGTCTGGGGTCCGCCGCTCCACACCCTGCGCATTCCCGCGCAGACGCTGCCGGCTTCGGAGACGGGCTTCATCCACGAATTTCCCGGCCGGGGACGCGCCGTCGCCGGAGACGTCAGCGACCTGCAGGTGGACAACCAGTTCGCGCGCAGAAAGCCCTACTTCGCCCACCCATGGCCGCTCGGCGGCGCCTACTTCCTTGCAAGCGCCAAGACGTCTAACGCCGGACGCTTCGGCATCTATCTCGTCGACGCCTTCGACAACATGACGCTTCTTGCGGAGGAGCCGGACGGCGCCCTCTTCGAGCCGATTCTCCTCTCGCCCCGAAAGCGTCCGCCCGTCATTCCGGACAGGCGCGTGAAGGGGATGAAAACCTGCACCGTCCACATAGCCGACGTCTACGCCGGCGAGGGGCTGAAGGGCGTCCCGCGCGGGACGGTGAAGAAGCTGCGCGTGTTCGAGTACCATTTCTGCTACCACAAGACGGGCGGACACGTCTCGATGGGACTTGACAAGGTCGAGGCCGGATGGGACGTCAAGCGCGTTTTGGGCACGGTGGACGTGGAGGCGGACGGCAGCTGCTGCTTCGAGATGCCCGCGAACGCGCCCGTCTCGTTCCAGCCGCTTGACGAACGCGGCGCCGCTGTGCAGCTGATGCGCTCGTGGACTGTCGGAATGCCGGGCGAGCGCGTGTCCTGCACCGGCTGCCACGAGGACAACCGCTCGTCCGTCCCGACCGTCCGCACCATTGCAGACCGCAGACCCGTGCAGAAGATCGCGCCAATCGACTTCGACGGCCCGCGCCCGTGGGGATTCGCCGCCGAGATGTGGCCGCACCTCGAGGCCTCGTGCGTCTCCTGCCACAAGACCTGGGATTCCGCCGAGACCGCCTACCGCAGGCTCCACCCCTACGTCCGGCGCGGCGGCGCGGAGAGCGAACTTCAGACGCTCACGCCGTACGAGTTCCACGCCTCCACAAGCCCGCTCGTGCAGATGCTTGAGAAGGGGCATCACGGGGCGCGGCTTTCGGAGACCGGCTGGCGGCAGCTCTTCACGTGGATCGACCTGAACTGCCCCTTCTGGGGGAAGTGGGATCCAAAGGCGTACGCGACGGACTCCTACGTGCAGGGCTGCACGAACCAGGTGGCCCGCCGCGCCGCGCTGCGCAAGGCGTATGCGGACAGGGACGAGGAGTTCGAGGCGGAGTACGACCGCCATGCGGCGCGCGTTGCCGCGCGTGGACGCCTGCCTGCCCTGGCTCCGGCTGAAGATAAGCCCTCCGCCGCGCCGCCGCCCGCCGTCGCCGGCTGGCCGATGGACGTTCTGCGTTCCGCCGCCGCGCAGCTGGGGCGCATTGACGGGATCGCGCCCGTGACGACGCGGACGCTCGTCCTTTCCGACGGAGCGCACATGACGTTCCGACGCATCCCGGCGGGGACGTGCCTCATGGGTTCGACGAACGGCTGTTCCGACGAAGCCGTCCGCGTGGCGACCGTCACGAACGCATTCTGGCTGGGCGAGATGGAGGTGGACAACGCGCAGTACCATGCCTTCGACGCAGCGCACGACTCGCGTTCGCAGGACCAGTGGGGCTTCGACCAGGTGATGCCGGGCCACGTTGGCAATCACCGCCGCCAGCCCGTCGTGCGCGTGTCGCGCAACGAGGCGGAGGCGTTCTGCCGATGGTTGTCCGCGAAATGCGGCGTGGCGGCGCGTCTGCCGACGGAGGAGGAATGGGAGTGGGCGGCGCGCGCCGGCACGGCGACTCCGTTCCCCTGGGGCGGGTTTGACGACGATTTCGGACGCCATGCGAACCTGGCGGACGCCGACACGCGCTGGATGTATTCGGAATGGGACCATGCCGGCTGCGTCCAGACGCGCCGCCCGTATCCGGTCGAACTGAACTATCCGCTTCACGAGCCGCGCTTCCGCGACGACTGGTTCACGCTCAACTTCACCGGTCGCGCCAACTGCAACCGCTGGGGGCTGTACGACATGCACGGCAACGCGGCCGAATGGACGGCGACGACGCGGAACGGACGCGCGGTCGTCCGCGGCGGAAGCTTCGCGTCCCGCCCGAAGGACGCGACAAGCTCCTTCAGGCTTTACTATCTCCCGCACCAGAAGGTCTACGACGTCGGCTTCCGCGTGCTGCTTGAGGAGTGAATCGGCCCATGAAGGGCGGGCGGAATGGAAGCCGTCTGTTCGTGTACGAGTACGATTGCGCGTGTTGACGTTCCTTTCAAAGTTGACACCGGGCGAACGCTTGTCTCCAGCGGGGAGAAATGCTAGACTTCCGGCAGACG
>CAYLRN010000030.1:0-26982 GCA_964386385.1 uncultured Lentisphaeraceae bacterium
CAGACAGACAGACAGACAGACAGACAGACAGACAGACAGACAGACAGACAGAGAAGGATAATTGAACTTCGCAGGGCTGTCAAGTGGCTTGAACTGAAGGAAATTGCCGACGTGTTTAGAGGCGAATACATTACAAGGAAAACGGCTCACGAGGGAACTGTTCCCGTCATCCTTGGTGGACAGGAACCCGCATACTATGTCGACAGGGCGAACCATGATGGCGAAATCGTCGTAGTTGCAAGAAGCGGCGCTTCTGCCGGCTTTGTCTCCTACTGGAATCAGCCTGTCTTTGTGACGGACGGCTTCGGCTATAAAGGGGGGAAAGGTCTAATAACAACAAAGTATCTGTATTATGTGCTGAAGAACATGGAGAGCGCCATGAACTCCATGAAGCGTGGGGCAGGAGTTCCCCATGTCAGCGGAGAAACCCTTGGAAAAATGAAACTGCCTGTTCCTCCGCTTGAAGAGCAGGAACGAATCGTCTCCATCCTCGACCGGTTTGACGCCCTCTGCAACGACTTGACTGTTGGATTGCCTGCCGAAATCGAGGCTAGACGGAAGCAATACGAACACTACCGAGATAGACTTTTGAATTTCAAAGCAAAATGACAAACGGATCTGTTCACCGCCAACGCGGTTCACGGGAAAGGCGAAAGTCGTTGGACTTGAGCAAATCCGTTTGTAAATTCCCATGCAGAGCGGCATCGTGCAAATCATCGACAGCAGGAGGTCTCCATGAGCGCCTACAACATAGTGCTTTCCACCAGCGAAAGCACCGTCGTCGCCGAATACGAGCCGCAGGCCAAACGTTCCGACGCCTACCAGAGCGAGGCGGACCTTGAGACGGCGTTCATAAAGATGCTGTGCGAACAGGGATACGAGTACGTGGACGTCCGCGATTCCGCCGCGCTCGTCGCCAATCTCCGCATACAGCTGGAACTGCTGAACGGCTATCTGTTCACGGACAGGGAATGGGACGGCTTCTTCAAAAGCAGGATTGCCAACCCAAACGAGGGCGTAGTCGAGAAGACCAGGAAGATCCAGGAAGACTACGTGCAGAACCTGACCCGCGAGGACGGCACTACCAGGAACATCTATCTCATCGACAAGAAGAACGTCCACAACAACCACCTGCAGGTGGTCAACCAGTATGGGGAAAGCGCAGGAACGCATGGCACGCGGTACGACGTCACGATTCTGGTGAACGGTCTGCCGCTCGTCCACGTGGAGCTGAAGCGGCGCGGCGTGGCGATCAAGGAGGCGTTCAACCAGATCAACCGCTATCAGCGCGACAGCTTCTGGGCGGGATGCGGTCTGTACGAGTACGTGCAGATATTCGTCATCTCCAACGGCACGTTCACGAAGTACTATTCCAACACCACCCGCGCAAGCCACGTCAGGGAGAACGGTTCAGGCGGCAGAAGGCACAGCAGGAAGACGTCAAACAGCTTTGAGTTCACTTCGTACTGGGCGGACGGCGGCAACAGGGTCATTGCCGACCTCGTGGACTTCACGAAGACCTTCTTCGCGAGGCACGTCATCTTGAACGTCCTGACGAAATACTGCGTGTTCACTTCCGAGGAACTGCTGCTTGTCATGCGGCCATACCAGATCGTGGCGACCGAACGCATCCTGAACCGGATCGAAGTCTCCACCAACTACAGGAAGACGGGGACAATCGAGGCCGGGGGGTATGTCTGGCACACCACCGGAAGCGGCAAGACCCTGACGTCCTTCAAGACCGCACAGCTTGCCGCGGGACTGCCGTACGTCGACAAGGTTGTGTTCGTGGTCGACCGCAAGGACCTGGACTACCAGACAATCAGGGAATACGATCGCTTTGAAAAGGGCGCGGCCAACGGCAACAGGAGCACGGCTGTCCTGCAGCGCCAGCTCGAGGACGGCACGTCGCGGATAATCGTGACGACAATCCAGAAACTGGACGTGTTCATTGCGAAGAACAAGACGCATCTCGTCTACGGCAAGCACGTAGTCCTCGTGTTCGACGAATGCCACCGCAGCCAGTTCGGGCAGATGCACGCGAACATCGTAGGGCATTTCAAGAACTATCACATTTTCGGATTCACGGGGACTCCGATCTTCGCCGTCAATTCCGCCTCCTGCGGCAATCCCGGACTGCGGACGACGGAGCAGGCGTTCGGCGCAAAGCTCCACACCTACACGATCGTGGACGCCATCAACGACGGGAACGTCCTGCCGTTCCGCATCGACTACGTCAACACCGTAAGGCAGAAGGACGGCGGCAAGGACAAGCAGGTCAGCGCAATCGACATCGAGGAGGCCCTGGCGTCCGATGAACGTATCTCCGAGGTCGTGAAGTACGTTCTTGAGCACTTCGACCAGAAGACGATGCGCAACTGCCATTACAGCCTGAAGGGGCAGCGCGTGAACGGATTCAACTCCATGTTCGCCGTCAGTTCCATCCCGGTCTGCAGGAAGTACTACCTCGAATTCAAGAAGCAGATCGCGGAGCGGCGTCGTGACTTGACCATAGCCACCATCTTCTCCCTTGCCCAGAACGAGCCTGACACGGCGGACGGCATGCTTGAAGAGGAGGGCTTCGACACGGACGGGCTTGACCGGAGTTCACGCGATTTCCTCGAAATGGCGATTGCCGACTACAACAAGACCTTCAAGACGAACTACGACACTTCGAGCAGGGGATTCCAGGACTACTACAAGGACCTCTCCGACAAGGTCAAGAAGCGTGAAGTCGACCTGCTGATCGTAGTCAACATGTTCCTGACCGGCTTTGACGCGACGACGCTCAACACCCTCTGGGTGGACAAGAACCTGAAGATGCACGGTCTCGTACAGGCGTTTTCACGGACAAACCGCATCCTCAACTCCGTCAAGACGTTCGGCAACGTCGTCTGCTTCCGCGACCTTGAGGAGGCGACAAACGACGCAATAGCCCTCTTCGGCGACAAAGAGGCGAACGGCGTCGTGCTGCTGAAGTCCTATGACGACTACTATTTCGGCTACGTCGACGACAAGGGGCGCGAGCGGAAAGGCTACGCGGAGCGTATCGCCGAATTGCGGCAGAAGTTCCCCTTGGGAGAGCCGATCGTCGGCGAGCAAGGCAAAAAGGACTTCATCGTCCTCTTCGGAAACATTCTCCGATTGAGGAACGTTCTTTCGTCCTTCGACCGTTTCGCGGGGAACGAAATCCTATCCCCGATCGACTTTCAGGACTACATGGGCACATACCATGACGTGTACGATGAAATCAAGCCGAAGCCGGGCAGCAAGGACAGCATCATTGACGACGTCGTCTTCGAGATGGAACTCGTCAAGCAGATCGAGGTCGACATCGACTACATCCTGATGTTGGTGGTGAAGTACCATGCCGGCAACTGCAAGGACAAGGAGGTCCTCGTCGCGATCGACAAGGCGATCAGGTCCAGTCTGCAGCTCCGCTCCAAGAGGAAGCTGATAGAGAACTTCATAGCCACAATCAACGTGGAAACGGACGTGAACACGGATTGGCCACGCTTTGTGAGGGAGCGGCGGGAGGCGGACATCCAGTCCTTGATTGAAGGTGAAAGACTGAAGCCGGAGGAGACAATGAAGTTCATCGCGAACGCTTTTCGCGATGGGGTTCTCAAGACTACGGGTACGGACGTCGACCGAATTCTGCCGCCGGTCTCCCGCTTTGGTGGCGGTGGCTGCCGCGACAGGAAGAAACAGTCCGTCATTGACAAGCTCAAGGCGCTCTTCGAACGCTACTTCGGACTGATCGGGCCATGAGGCGTTTCCGCTCCAGATCTGATGAAGTTGATTGGAGAATGAGTATTTGATACCATGCGGGACAGTGCTTTAAAGGCGATGACGTGAAAGCGAGGATGAAATGACAAGACGGTTTTTTCTAGGATCGGGCATTGCGACGGCGGGGACGTTCATGGCGTCCGGCGCTTCGGCGCTCGATGTCGCGCGTAAGAGCGGGGCGAACGCATTCCGCGAGCCGATGCGCGACGTTCCCGTGGACGACTGGGCGGACGTGATAGTCGTGGGCGGCGGGCCTGCGGGCGTCGCCGCCGCCGTGTCGGCCGCCCGCGCCGGGCGCAAGGTGCGCCTCTTCGAACTGCAGGGATGCCTTGGCGGCGTATGGACGGCCGGCTTCCTCACGTACATCTTCCAGTTCAACCACTCGGAGACGGACCGCGAAATCGTCCGCCGCCTTGACGCGCTGAACGGCCGCCGCGTCGACAGGCCGGGGCCGGACGGAATGCGCCACTACCGCAACGGACTCGACCAGGACTTCGTCTACGACCCCGAATGCATGAAGATAGTCTGCGAGGACATGTGCGCGGAGGCAGGCGTGAGATTCCATCTCCAGACTCCCGTCGTGGCGGCATACCGCGACGCGACGGGGCGGGAGATAGAGACAATCGTCACGGAGTCGAAGAGCGGTCGCCGGGCGTGGCGCGCGAAGACGTTCGTGGACTGCTCCGGAGACGGTGACCTGGCCGCGCTGTCGGGATGCGGGTTTGACATCGGATTCGGTCCGGAAGGGTGGGGCCAGCCGGCCACGCTGAACGCGCTCGTCGTGGTGGACGACGGCGACGCCCTTGAGGCGGGCGACTACGTCTCGAACGGCCCCGCTCTCTGGACGCAGGTGAAGAAGGCGGACGGCCCCGGCACGGTCTGCCACCACATCCACGCAAGCCATCGGATGCGCGACGAGATGCGCCGCGCCGGCGTGGACCCCAGCTACGGCGACCCGACGCTCTTCCGCATCGCCCGCAATCTTTTCTGCTTCATGGTCAACCACGAGTACAAGCTTCGTATCGACGACGCTGACGCCATTTCCGCCGCTACGGTCCGCGCTCGCAAGGAGATTTTCAAACTGGCCTCCGCGCTGGCGGGGCTTGGCGGACCGTGGACCGGGCTTCGCGTCGTCGCCACCGCCGAACAGATCGGGCATCGCGACGCGCGCCGAATCCACGGCCGATACGCCGTCACGCGCGCGGACGTCACGGCGGGGGCGAAGTTCCCCGACGCCGTCGCGACGGCGAACTTCGGCATCGACATCCACGGACTTGACAGGAAGATGAACGAGAAGCAGGCCGCCGGGCAGAACTTCGGCGTCAAGTTCCGTCCTTTCCAGATTCCACTTCGCGCCTGCCGGGCGAAGGACGCGGACAACCTGTACATGGCCGGGCGCTGCATCTCCGGCGACTTCATCGCACATGCCAGCTACCGCGTCACCGGCACTGCCGTCGCCATGGGTGAATCCGTCGGCAAGGCCGCCGCCCTCGCCTGCCCGAACTGATGGACGCGGCGGGGCGCCCCGCCGGAGAGGGCGTTTTTTGCTATAATCTTTCGCCATGGAATCGCATTCACTTGACAGATTGCGTGGCCGCGGGAAGCGCGGCTGCGGCATATTCGGGAGTCGGACGATGGACTTGGTCATGAAGGGCCTTTTGCCGGTCTGCGCACTGGCCATGGGCGTATCGGCGGCGACGACCGTTCGGGAGGCGGACGTGTCGGAGAACGTCGCGGCGGCGCCGCTCTCAATCGACGTCGGACGCCAGTTGTTCGTCGACGATGCGCTAATCGCCTCCACCCAGGGGCTTGTCCGCACCTTCTATCTTCCGCAGAAGATGGGCGACGCGCCGGTCATGTGGCCGCAGACGGACCAGGAGCGCGAGGTGGACCCATCCCGCAAGGAGCGCTGGGCGCCATCCGTCGCCGCCACTGACGGGGGCCTGTGGTGGGACCCGCACAGGAAGGTGTTTCGGCTCTGGTACGAGTCCGGCTGGGAGCATCGCCTCAGCTACGCGGAGTCCGAGGACGGCGTGAACTGGAAGCGGCCCGACTGCGGCGTCGTGCCGGGGACGAACGCGCTCCTGCCGGAGCATGACGTCGACACCTGGGTCGTCATTCCCGACTACGCCTCCGCCGATCCCTACTCCAACTGGAGGCTCATGTACTCGTGGGGCAACTGCGAGAAGCACCTCTACACCGCCGAGGATGGCATCCACTGGCGGCATGTGGGCGACACGGGGCCTGGCGGCGACCGCACGACGATGTTCTACGACCCGTTCCGCAGCGTGTGGGTGTTCTCGATCAGAGGGCAGCCGCGCTTCCTCTCCCGCACACGCTCGCGCTGGGATTCGCCGACCTTCGGCGGGCCGTCGTGCCAGTGGAGCTGCCCTTGGAAGAAGGGCGACCCCGGCAAGTACCCGGGCCTCAAGGAGCCCAAGCCCTGGATGCCGCTGGACGAGAAGGATCTTCCAGACCTCGCCATCGCGAACAAGCCGCCGCAGCTCTACAACTTCGACGCCGTCGCCTACGAGTCCATCATGGTGGGCGTCGCCGAGATCCTGCACCCGCATCCAAGGGACAACGACTCCTGCCGCGACGCGGGGATGCCGAAGATCACCGACCTCCAGTTCGCCTATTCGCGCAACGGGTGGGACTACGAGCGTCCTGACCGCCGCGCCGCCATCCCCGCAAGCCGCTGGGGCTCCGGCCGCTGGGACTCCGGCTACCTCTCCCCGATTGGCGGCATCTGCGTCATCAAGGACGAGCGTCTCTGGTTCTACTACACCGGGATGCGCGGCGACGCGACGCAGACGAAGGTGGCGGCTAAGTACCCCGAGTACTGGCGCCCCTGCGGGATGCACTTCAACGCGTGCATCGGAGTGGCGACGCTCCGGCGCGACGGGTTCGCGGGCATGGTGGCGGATGGCAGAGGTGAACTCGTGACGCGCGACGTCGTCTTCTCCGGCGGACACCTCTTCGTGAACGCGGACTGCCGGTTCGGCTCGCTCACGGCGGAGGCGCTGGACGAGAATGGAGTCCCCATCAAGGGCTTCGAGGCCGAGGCTTGTCGGACGCTGGCGCTGCGCGACGAAACGAAGGTCGAACTTTCGTGGAAGGGCGCGGACTTGAAGACGCTGGCCGGCCGCCCTGTCCGTTTCCGCTTCAGGCTTCACTGCGGCGTGCTGTATAGTTTCTGGGTGTCGCCGTCCGCGCGTGGCGAGTCGAGAGGATGGCTGGCGGCGGGCGGCCCCGCCTATAGCGGTCTGCGCGACCTGTAGCGCCCTGTCCGTCTCCGTCCGCATCCCCCGACGTCCTTGCTCCGAAAACGTGCGTGATTCCACAATTGTTGGATTGCGTAAAAACCGGTGGCGGCGATATGGTAGACTGAAGCCATGTGGATTGTGCTGGCATGTCCGCCTTGCGCGATTGAACGAGCAAACAGGAGATCTCGCCATGAAACGAACGCTTCGTCGAGCCGGAGAAAAAAAAATGCAATAGCCGCCGCTTTCGCGGTTATGGCGGCGATGGGTGCGGGAGCCGACGCGCTCACGTGGACTGGAGCCGCGGGCGCTCGGTGGGACGCGGCGTCCGCCAGCTGGAAGACTGCAGCGGGCGAAGCCGCCGTCTACGCCGAGGGCGACGACGTCACGTTCACCGACGCGGGAACGGACGTCACGAACGTCGCGTTCGCGTCCGACCACGTGCCGGGACATGTCGTATACGACATAGCGGACTATTTCTCCCTCGACTTCCGCAGCGGCAACTACCGCAGGGGCGTGAAGTCCATCACGAAGCGCGGCCCCGGGACGATGTACTTCGGAAACGCGGACAGCAACACGGGGCGCCGCAACGACTCGACCGCGCCCATCGTCATCGAGGAGGGGCGACTTGACTTCGACAGCCCGAACAGTTCGGCGAGTTTCGGCGATTCGTACGACGTCACGATAAAGTCCGGCGGCGAACTGCGCGTCCTCGCGCGCAACTGCATCGGCAAGCTGGACAAGCGCTTCGAGGCCTATGCGTCGGTGACTGTCGAGGAAGGCGGCGCGTTCACGCTCTGTGCGCCGGGATGGCACTCCGGCAACTCCGTAAGCAACCTCCACCTGAAGGGCGGAGAGCTACGTCTTCAGGGTGTTGGCGCAAACATGGATCTCGGAATCCTGCGCGTTCTCGACACGGTTTCCGTTTCGGGGACGAAGCCGTATGAAATCGCCTCCACGTCCGGCTTCGCGAACCAGTACTGGCTTCTTGGATGGGGGGCGTCCCCGACGCGCTTCGACGTGGCGGACGTCACGGGCGACGACAGTCCGGATTTGACGATGAAGATGCACTTCACGCGCGGCGACATGACAGACAGTCTGACGCTCGAACCTGAAATCCGCCGCGGGTTCACGAAGAGCGGCCTAGGCCGGATGAAAATCGCGCAGGGAGAGGTGACGGACAGCAGGCTTGGCGCGAACGGCGTCGTCCGCGTCGAGGAGGGAACGCTTGAGTACTCCGGCCAGAACCAGATCTTCTCCGACCATCCCGTCGAGCACTACGTCGGCACGAACGCTACGCTCCACTTCTCCATGCGGAACGTCTTCAGCTACAGTTCCCAGCCCACGAACGGCATTCGCGGGACTATTGCGGTGGACCACGGCTCGTTCATCATAGACGACCCGGAGGCTCGCTTCGGACACAACTACGTGGGGCGCGAACTCGTCCTCGACCATGCGACGTTCGAGAACCGCATGAACGGATTCAGCTACGTCACCAACGAACTGGGGCTGATGACGCTTGGCGAGCTCGTGTGGTTCAAGGCGGGCGGCCCCTACGACTTCGCGCCATATTCCACAGGTCTGATCCGCCAGCGCGTCCACCTCCACGGTGGAAGGCCGACGGAACTGCGCGTGGAAAGCCTCTCGGATGACCTCGACGCCCCGTTCGAGTACGACGCGATGCTTGGCTATCCGCTGGTGGATGACGTCGACCGCTACGCGCAGACGGTCGTCCCCGCCGGATTCGTGAAGACAGGCGCCGGGACGCTCCTCGTCACGAACACTGCCAGCACCTTCACCGGCGACGTTGAACTGCGCGAAGGTCTGACGGCTCTTGATTCAGGCACGCAGAACTTCGTCGACTGCGGCAACGGACACCGCTCCTTCCTCGGCGACTTCTCCGTCCCCGGCCGCAAGGTCGTCGTCAACACCAATGCCACCCTGCACGTGAAGCTGCGCAACCCGTTTGTCGCCTACCAGCCGGCCATCAACCCCGACAAGGGCAACAACGACGCGGAGGCGGAGTTCATACTGCGCGGACGCATGGTCATGACGCACGGCACGGTCAATTTCGGAGACCTGACCCTGGACGGCGGAACGCTGGACTATTCGGAAACCGTCCCTGCGCAGATCGGGCTTGTGGACGCCTATGGCCCGATCACCGTGCGCGGCGTCCTGAAGGTGACGGGCGAAAAGGCGCAGACGCTTCCCGTCGTGCCGGCAACGAAAGCGCGTCGTCTCCCGCTCTATCCGCTCTACGCGACGTCGTTCCATGCGGACGACGTCACTGCGGACGCGCTGCCTGACCTGACAATCGACCTGGCGATCACGCAGCCGCTTGACGCGATGCGGACGAACTACGTCTACGGCTTCACGAAGACCGGCCCCGGCACGCTGCGCCTGACAGCCGACCATCCCGTCGTCGCCGGTTCGTTCGCCTACGACGGCGAGGCGCGCGTCGACGAGGGGACGCTTCAGGTCGACGGCGACGTCTCCACCTCTGGCGATACGCTCGTCGCGGCCGGCGCATTCCTCTCCGGCACGGGCGTCGTTGCGAACGCCGTGTTCGCGGACGGCGCCGGGCTGCGCCAGTCCACCGGGCACGCGAAGGTCCTGACCGTGAAGGGCGACGTCGCCTTCGGCGAGGACATGACGCTCAGCATAGACAATATGGCCGGCGTAGCCGTCGAGTCCATCCGCGTTCCGTTCATGCAGGTTGAGGGAAGCGTCGCCGGTGCGGAGAACTTGAAGGACTGCCGAATCGTTCTCGACGGCGAGGAGCAGAAGCGCGGCCGTTGGTCCGTCGTCTTCTCGCACAAGACCTTGACGGTGACGTCGCTCGTCGGAACGATGATCATCCTGCGGTGAGCAAGTGATCCGGCCGTAGGACGTGAACGATGGGCATTTTCCGGTAGGATGTGAATGGCTTGCATTTTCCGGTAGGGCGCGACGTCTCGTCGCGCCGCAACGCCGCCCTTTTCTGCCGGCCGAGTTGACCGATGCCGGAGATTGCTGTTTACGGCTGGCGCTTAATCCAACGAGAGGATGGACGAGATGAAAACTATCATGACAATGCTGCAGTTCTTCGTCTGCGCGGCGCTCGTCGCGGGCGAACGGCGGTTGTGCGAGGGGAGTGAACCCGTGCCGTCGCCGGATGGCAAGGCCATCCTCTTCAGGTTGGAACGCGCCGGCCGCGTCCGCGCCGGTCTCTTCCGTGACGGCTCCATGTCGTGGGTCGACGACCGTCCGGGACACTCCTTCGACGTGGCGTGGGCGCCGGACGGACGCATCGTCTACACGTATGGAAACGACGTCGAGACTGCGTTCGCCGCGCATCAGGCGAAGTCCTCCTCTGGCTTCAACCTCTGGGTCTTGGAGAATGGGACGCGCCGCCAGTTGACGTTCGGACGCTGGCGGGACTACGCGGCGTCCGTGTCGCCCGACGGACGGACAGTCCACTTCACGACGACGCGGGACGCCTCGGCATATGCGCGCGAGGACGTCTTCGAGAACTCCGCGACGATCCACTCCGTGCCGCTGGACGGCGGCGTTCCGACGCGCGCCCTGCCGCTAGGCGGCGCCAGCCGCGGAGCCGTCGGCCCGCGCATGTCGCCGGACGGCGCGTTCATGGCGTGGGCGCACGTCGAGGGATTCCAGGGACCCTGGCGGATCGCCGCCGCGCGAAGCGGCGACCTGTCGCGGTTCTGCCTTCTGACGCCGCGGACGATGTCATGCTCTGCGCCGTCGTGGAGTCCCGACGGACGTTTCCTGGCGTTCACCGGGTTCAGGCCGGGCGACGCGGGCTGGGGCGTCTGGCTGATGCGCGTGGAATCGGGCGCGATGAAACGCCTCTGCGACGGGCGGCGGCCCGCGTTCGGCGCGTCGGGGCGGACGATTCTCTTCGACCGCGACGGCTTCATCTTCGAACGCGACATGGCGGATGGGGACTGGCCGGCCGCGCAGGACGGCGCGGAGAAATCTGAGGATGACGGCGAATCGCCGGACTCCGCCCTGTTCATGCGGGCGACCGTGCGGTTTCGTCCGGCAGAAGGGCTGTCGTACGTCGCCGTCGCGCCGACGGCGGACGCTCCGCTTGCGATGCAGATGTTCTTCCGCGATGGCGGCTTCCCTGAGTTCGCCACGCGGCGGCTTGACGGCTCGTATGCGGGCGTTCGCGCCCAGACGGCGTTGAAGGCGGGGGAGACGGCGACGCTGACCGGCGTCCGCCACGGCGACAGGCTGCTCCTGTTCGTCGGCGACGCGCCGCCCGTCTGCGGGGATTTTTCCGGAAGCGGCCTCATGGTGTCCGTACTGCCGGACGCGGCCGCCGTACGGAAGGGGAGAAATTTCAAGGGCGAGATTCTTTCGTTCGAAATGGGGCGCGGCTGGCCGAAGGGGCTGCCGTGCGCACTGCCGCCGACGCGGCGGGAACTTTTCGGGAGGACGGGGAAATGAGACGTCTGGACTGCATCATGCTTGCCGCACTGGCGGCTGCGCCGGCATTCGCGTTCGAGAAGATCGCGCTTGTGGATTCCTACGACTTCGCGCGCACGTACGACGTCGAGAGCGCGACCGGGAACGTGCAGGTTCTTGAGCACGTGCTGCTGACTGGCGCGGACACCGTGCTGTGGCGCAACTGCTCCGGCGGGCTTGCGCGCTACCATTCGGCGGAGGAGACCTCTCCGCCGGCGGAGAATCCGCTCAACAAGCTGCGCATTCCCTCGTCCCGCGACGTCTTCGGATGGCTGCGCCTTGAGACGGCGTCGCCCGACATATTCCGCGCCGCGATGGAGAACTGCCGGGTGCGCGGCGTGGCACATGGCGTCCACATGCCGTACGAAGAGACGCATGGGGCCAGTTGGACGCTTGGGACGTGGAACCTGGAGCATCCGCAGTACTGGGGCGTGACGCGGCGTGGCGTTCCGTTCCACGGCCGCACGTCCCTGGCCTATCCGGAGGTGATGGCGCACAAGCTGCGCCTTCTGGACGAACTGCTGGAACGCGGGGCGGACGTCGTCTACGTCGACCTCATGCGCACGGGCGGATGGTCGCCCGCGATGGAGTACGTGCCGGAGATGCTGGCGCGGTGGGAGGGGCGTTTCGGAACAGGGACGCCGCCGCCCGCGAATCCGCGCGACGAGCGGTGGCTGGAGCTCGTGTGGGAATGCCAGGAGGCGTTCTTCAAGGCAGTCCGCGCTCGTCTGGACCGGGCGGGGCGGAAGGTTCGCCTTATTTTGGGAATCGACCATGTCTGCCGCAGGGGCGGGGAGTTCAACTGGACTGAACGCGCGGTGGACTGGCGGCATCTGGCGCGGACGGAAGTGGTGGACGCGATTTCGGTGATGAGCGTCGACCTCTCTGCGATTGACGTGAAAGACCCTTGGACGTCGACGCGCGCGGCATACGAGACCGTTCGCGAGCAGGCGGCCGGCGTTCCGGTCTACTTCCCGGTCATGGCCTACAACTTCCCCGGCCGGCCGGGCTTTCCCGAATACGCGAAGTGGACTGGCCTCTCCGGAGCGCAGACCGTGCGGCGGCTCCTGGAGCTGGCGCGCGACGCGGGCGGCGCGGGGATCACGATGGAAGTCGTCGACTACGGAAACTACCCGCCGGCGGTCTGCGCGGAGATCGCGCGCTTCGGCGCGGATTGAGGAAACGAACGGCGTTTGCTACAATACGCCGCATGAAACGCCTTTTCGACACGGTTCTCGTTCTGCTGGCGGCGCCGCTCTGGCTGCCGCTTGCGGCGTTTGTCGCGCTTTGCGTCCTGGCCGTGGAGGGGCGTCCGGTCTTCTTCGCGCAGATGCGCGCCGGGCTGAAGGGGCGGCCGTTTCGCCTCTTCAAGTTCCGGACGATGCGCGTGGGCGGCGGGACGGACGGCGAGCGTCTGACGCCGCTGGGGCTGTTTCTGCGCAGGACGTCGCTGGACGAGCTGCCGGAGCTTCTTCTGGTGCTGACCGGGCGGATGTCACTCGTGGGGCCGCGTCCGCTTCCCGTCGCCTATCTGCCGCGCTATTCGCCGGAGCAGGCGCGGCGGCACGAGGTGCGTCCGGGGATAACCGGATGGGCGCAGGTGCATGGGCGCAACGCGATTTCGTGGGAACGGAAATTCGCCTACGACGTCTGGTACGTCGACAATCGCTCCCTTTGGCTTGACGCAAGGATTCTGCTCATGACGGTCGGAACCGTGCTCGGCGCCGCCGGGGTGTCCGCCGCAGGAGAGGCCACGGCCTCCGAGTTCATGGGGACGGAGCATGGCGGCGACCGCGCCGGGCCGTCTTGCAATGGAACTTGACAAAGAAGAAGGAGATGAAATGGAAAAGACGATTCTCGTGATTGGCGGCCTTTTCTTCGCGCTGGGCGCGTCCGCCGCGCTCAAGCCGCTTCCGCCGGCGAAGCTGCCAGACCCGGCGACGCTGAAGGTCAACGCGGGGCGGGAGGTCAGGTTCGCGAATCCTCTGCCGCGAATGCGCTGCGGAAAGGCGGCGTGCGGCACGTACAACAACTGGGAACTCGCGTATCCCGGCCTGCTGAACACCGTCAGCCCGCAGTTCGGCAATACGCTCTGGCAGCTTCGGCGCGGCGTGTGGGCCGACCGCCGCCAGGTGTTCGTGGATGGGCGCGTCCTCACGTGCCAGCTCAACTGGGTGCGCGACCACATCCACCAGATGAAGGGCTTCTGCCACTGGGAATACGACCTGACGAGCTTCCTCGACTTCATCTTGGACACCCAGCGCGCGGACGGGCAGTTCTACGAACTGATCAAGCAGCTGGACGACCCGCACTGGGCCTTCGTGAACCCCGACTGCAGGATTCTCTATCCGGAGGACAACCAGTCGCTTGTCCGCCTTGAACTTGAGGCCGACATCGAGTACCTGATGGTCGAGGGGTGTCTTCAGGCATGGCGCGTGACCGGCGACGACATCTGGCTCCGCCGCGCGCTGCCGAAGCTTGAGAAGGGCATCGACTACATGACGTCGGACGGGAAACGCTGGGACGCGGAGCGCGGCCTCTGCAAGCGTCCCTACACCATCGACACGTGGGACTTCACCGCAGACCCCGTTTCCGGCCGTAACCGCACGGTCCAGCTGGACGAGCCGATGGCGATCATGCACGGCGACAACACCGGCGTCTACCAGGCGATGGTGCAGCTTGCGTGGATCAACGACTATTTCGGCAACGGCGAGAAGGCGCGGCGCTGGCGCTCCCGCGCCGGCGAGCTCAGGGCGAACGCGATGAAGCATCTCTGGAACGGCCGGTTCTTCCGCCACCAGCTGCCGCTTAACTGCCCGCCGCAGGACGCGCACGAGAACGAGCGCCTTTCGATGAGCGACGCCTATGCGCTCAACCGCGGAATGCTCTCGATGGACGAATGCCGCTCCATAATCGCCGAGTACAAGGCGCGCCGCGCGACGACGAAAGGCTTTGCCGAATGGTTCACGGTCGACCCGCCATACGAGCCGGCGTTTGGAGACCAGAAGGCCGGGAACTACGTGAACGGCGCCATCTGCCCCTTCACGGCGGGCGAACTCGCCAGGGGCGCGTTCGAGAACGGCGAGGAGGCCTACGGATGGGACATCCTCTCGCGCATCTCCGAAATGGTGCGGCGCGACAACGGCAGCATCTACTTCCTCTATCATCCAATAACCGGAAGACCGCAGGGCGGCGGGCCGAGCGCATGGGGCGCGGCGGCGATACTGAACGCGGTCGACCAGGGGCTTGCCGGCGTCCAGGACCTGGATAGGCAGTACCGAAAGATGCGTTTCGCGCCACGCTGGGCGGTGACGCCGTTCAAGGAAGGACGCTACCTGACGGGCTACGAGCTCTCGAAGAAGAAGGTCGACGTCCGCTGGATTTTCACCGACCGCGGATTCCGCTACCGCCTTGAATCGCCTGCCGAGGACGTCCAGGCGCACATGCTGGTCCCCGCCGGACGCAGGCCCGTCTCGGTGCGCATGAACGGTGCGGACGTTCCCTTCAAGGTCTCCGACGTCCACGGCTCGACGTACGTCGACGCGTCTGTACGGCCAGTTGACGGCGTGGCGGACTTCGAAGTCCTGTACTGAAGCCGTGCCTACATCACCGCGGCGGGGATGCCGCGGCGCGTGAACGGTTCGACGTCTGCGTCCGGGGTTCGGCTTTCGTCGAACCCCGGCGCGTATTTTCGTCCGGTGAACGGGTACTTCGCCGCCGCCGTGCGATGGTACGGCAGGAGTTCGACGCGGACAAGTCCGGATTCGCCTTCTAGAAGTCCGGCGAAGCCCTCCTTCACATCCTTCGAGTCGTTCACGCCGGGGATGAGCGGAATGCGCGCGGTGAATGGTCGGCGCGATTCCTTCAGCCAGCGGAGGTTGGCGAATATCGGCGTCGGGTCCGCGCCGGTCCAGCGTCTGTGGGCGGCCGGGTCCGGATGCTTGAGGTCCTGGAAGACGAAATCGACCTTCGAGACGACGCGGCGGTACGCATCCGGCGTTGCGTACCCTGACGTCTCGATTGCGAGGTGGATCGGCGAAGGGGACTTGAGAAGGGGGATAAGCCTTGAAATGAAGTCCGCCTGCATCAGCGGCTCGCCGCCGGAGAAGGTGACTCCGCCGCCCGTGGAGGCGAAGACGTCCTCGTTGGTCCGCAGTTCGCGCGCCAGGTCCTCCGGCGTCCGGCGGCGGCCGCACGTCACGCGGGCGTCCTGCGGACACTCCCCGCCGCGCCGGCAGTTTCCGCAATGGACGCACTTCCCCTCCTTGAACAGCGTCTCCGGCTCCGGCGAGAGCCCTTCGGGATTGTGGCACCACGCGCACCGGAGCGGACATCCCTTGAAGAACACCGTCGTCCTGACGCCCGGACCGTCGTGGAGGCAGAATTCCCTGACCTCGAACACCACGCCGTCCGCTTTCCTTGCGTTTCCTTCTTCCATAGACCGCATATGGTAGCACGTTTTCCGTCCTTGTGCTATACTTGCGCCCATGTCGACAGAATTGAGAACTCCACCGCATAGCGCAGAGGCCGAGCGCGGAATACTCGGATCGATCCTCCTGGACACCACGATGGGCGAGGAGGCCCGTGTGCTGGATCTGTGCCAGTCGAAGGGCATTTCCCCCGAATCGTTCTACGAGCCGTCGAACAAGATGCTCTACCAGACGCTCACGGAGATGGCTGCGACGTCCGTCCCGATCGACGCCGTCACCCTGCTGGACCGTCTTCGGGCGACGAACCGCCTCGACGCGGTCGGCGGCGCGGCCGCGATCCAGTCGCTCCTTGACAACACCCCGACAAGCGCCCATGCGGAGTACTACATCGACATCGTCCGCCAGAAGGCGCTTCTCCGCATCCTGATCTCCCGTGCGCGCGAGACGGAGGCGAAGTGCTTCGACGAGGCGCAGAGCTCCAACGCCGACCTGCTTCTCGGCGAAGTCGAGAAGGACTTCCTTGAAATCGGCGGCGGCACGAGCGTTAGGACTGAATGGAAGGCCGCCGTCGCGAACACGCTGAAGTCGCTGGACCGCCTTTTCGACGGCGGGGGCGACAAGTTCGACGGGCTGTCCACCGGGTTCAAGTACCTCGACGAGAAGCTTCTCGGACTCAAGCCCGGCGACATGATCGTCGTCGCCGCGCGTCCGTCCGTCGGCAAGACGTCCTTCGCGATGAACATAGCCGAATGCGTCGCGCTGGGGCAGACGATCGGCGGCGGCCCTGCGCCCGTGGGCGGAGACAGGAAGCATCCCGTCCTGATGTTTTCCCTTGAAATGAGCACGGAGTCCCTTGCGAAGCGAATGCTGGCCGGGCGCGCCGCCGTGAACCTCTGGCGCCTGGCGCGCGGCATGATGCACAAGGACGAGCGCATCGAGGCGAGCCGGCGGCTCTTCCAGGCGGCGGAGGCGCTCAGCGCCGCTCCGATCTACATCGACGACACGAGCGCCCTCGACGTTGCGGACATGCGCGCGCGGGCGCGCCGCATGAAGCGCACCCACAACATAGAGCTGATCGTGATCGACTACCTGCAGCTCTGCAACTGCCGCGAATACGCCCGGCAGGGACGCCAGCTCGAGACGAGCCGGATCTCCGGCCAGATCAAGGCGATGGCGAAGGAACTGCAGGTGCCCGTCATCGTCCTTTCACAGCTATCGCGTGGAAACGAGCAGCGCGGCGACAAGGACGAGACGCCTAAGCTCAGCGACCTGCGCGACTCCGGCGCGATCGAGCAGGACGCCGACATGGTGTTCCTTCTGCGCCGTCCGTGCCGCTCCAAGACGGCGCAGTGGCATGAGGACGAGCTGCTTGCGATCGTTGACGTGGCCAAGAACCGCAACGGCGAGACGGGAGAGGTGGACCTGAACTTCTTCAAGGAGGGTACGCGCTTCGCGGACCGCAAGCCCGGAACTCGCGGCAAGAGCCTTCAGGAGCAGGAGAACGAGGAAGTGGCGCTCGCCACGAGCGAAGAGGTCGTGGAGGCTCCGGCGTACGAACTTCCGCCGGAGCAGTCCGTCATCTCCCAGGACCCGCTGTTCTAGGTTCCCGGCAAGACCTGGAAGGGGAACTCGCCGGTTCAGTAGCGCTGGAGAAGGTCGAGAAGCCTGCGGTCGAGCTTGTGTCCGCGGTAGTCCTCGTATTCCACGCCCTTGCGGTTGGTGTCCATGATTCCGCAGTGTCCGTAGAGCCCCCAGATGGCCCACGGGATGTCGTGTTCCTTCCAGACCTTGAGCATGTCCTCGGTCCAGCGCAGGACGACGTCGTGCGGCGTCCACATCGCCGCGCCGAATTCGCCGACCATCACGAACGCGCCGGCGTCCTTGGCGCGGATCCAGTCGCCGTAGACGACGTCGCGCAGATAGCCGGCGTCCATCATCCGCTCGCCGTCCGCGACGAAGGCCATGCCGTCGTCCCAGCCGCGGAAGCGGTAGGGCCTTTCGTTCGCCTCTCCCCACGTGTTCTGCAGGTCGCGCGCGGCGATGCGTCCGTCGGCGCCCCTGACGGACACGCGGTCGAGGCGGATCCAGTCGCCCCTTTCGTTGCGGATGGAGACTTCGCGGGCGGGGCGGTCCAGCGCCAGCTTCACGGAGCCGAGGTAGTGTCCCTGCCATATCTTGTGCTGCGGGTGGATTCCGCCCCGCCAGAGCGGGCCGCCCTTGTAGGGGTCGAGGACGACCGTCTTCGCCGGGATTCCGTCGACGTCGATCCGCAGGGAGTTCGCGCCGGAGCAGTAGGACACGGCTACGGCCAGCTCGCCCGCCGGAACGTCCAGCAGTCGCAGCGGCGCGTCCCATCCGGGGCGCGACCTGTTCGGCGCGTAGAGCATGCCGTGGCCCTCGGACGGCGCCGGCCACATCGGCTTCGCCGTCGGCGTCCCCACCCACGGCGCCAGATAGTGCGAAACCGACATTGGCGTGTAGCCCCGCGTGGCCTGTCCCACCAGCGCCGCGTCTCGTTCGAGAAGCCTTGCGTTGGGCCGCCGTCCGTAGCCCTCGCCGTCGGCTACGATGAAGCGCGCGGGGTCTTCCGCGTGGATGGCGGCGGACAGCATCTCCACGATTTCAGCGTAGTTGGTGCATCCGCTTGGCGGCTCGTTCATCAGGTTGAAGCTCAGCTCGTCGTTCGGAATGCCCCTGTAGCGCCTGGCGAAGAACGCCCAGTGCTTCGCGCAGACCTCCTGCGCCTTTTTGTCCGTGAACAGGCTTCGCGGCTCCGGCGGCCGGGCGACGGTGTAGCCTGGGGCGCGGTGAAAGTTGAGCATCACGTGTATGCCGTATTTTCTCGCCCAGCGCACGGCGTCGTCCACCTGCCCGACGGCCTCCTCGTCAATCTGCTCCCAGTCCTCGTTCGCGATCCAGTAGCGGTAGTCCATCGGCAGCCTGGCGAAGTTGAAGCCGAGGTCCTTTACGATCGCGAAGTCCTCCTCCTTGAACGTGGACTTCGCGCCGGCGCGCGGACGTATGAACATGCCTGTCAGGTTGAATCCGCGCCAGCGCACCTTCGGCCGCCATGCCGGCGTCTCCTCCGTCGCGCCCGCCGCCTCGCCGGCGAACGCCACAGCCAGGGCCAATGCCATCACCCGCATCGCGCCGGCGAAAAGGCAGGTCGTTTTCATCTCCATACTCCTTCTTCTGTCTTTCGGGATTTTCGGATTTCGTTGACGGCGCCGATTATAGCAGAACGGAGCGCATCCGTAAAACGCCGCCTTTCCGAATTGCCCCAGTCGACTGCACGACTTTCCCCATGCCGTTTTCGCGCTTGAACGGCGGCCGTCTTTTTTATATCATGGTCGGCAGTGAAAGAAAGGATCGTCTTGATGAAAAGAACTCTTGTGTCGCTCCTCGTGGCGGCGTCCGCCATGGCCGCCGGAGCCGCCGAATCCGTCTCGCTCGACGGCAAGTGGAAGCTTGACTACTTCCCGCAGCCGCTGGACGGCGCGGTGCGGACGCTGCCGCTGGCCGTCGCGCACGAAACGACGACGGCCACCGTGCCCGGCAACTGCGAGCTCGACCTCGTGAACGCGGGGCTGCTGCCTCCCATGGAAATCGGACTCAACGTGCTGAAACTGCGTCCGTATGAAGCCTACCAGTGGCTCTACACGAAGACCTTCACCGCGCCGGCGGTGGACGTGAAGGGCGGCGCCAGGGCCGTGCTGGTCTTCGGCGGCATCGACACGCTGGCCGACGTCTTCCTCAACGGCGAGAAGATCGGCGAGTCGGCGAACATGCTTATAGAGCGCCGCTTCGACGTCACGAAGAAGGTGCGGCCGGGCGAGAACGTCGTCCAGGTGCTCCTGCGCCCCGTGATGCTCGACACGCAGTTCGTCCCGGTGAACGAGATGAGCGGCGCCTGCGAGCCCGGCGCGGACGGCCTCGCCTACCGCAAGGCCGCGCACATGGGCGGGTGGGACATCTTCCCCCGCGTTTTCGCGCAGGGCCTCTGGCGGAGCGTCCGCTTCGACGTGGAGGACCCGGTGCGCCTTCGCGAATGCGTGTGGATGGTCAAGAACCTCGATGTGAAGGGCCGCCGGGCGGACTTCAAGTTCCGTTCGCGCATGGAGGCGCCTTTCTCCGTCCTCGACCGCGCGAAGCTGCGCTGCACGCTCTCCCGCAACGGGCAGGTGAAGGCGTCCAGGGAATTCCCCGTCTACTCCTACCACCCGATTGCCGACTTCACGCTCTCGAACGCCGACCTCTGGTGGCCGCACGGCTCCGGCGAGCCGGCCCTCTACGACGCCGTGGCCGAGATCGTCGGCGAGGACGGCACGGTGCTCGCGCGCGACGCCAGGAAGATCGGCGTCCGCAAGATCGAGCTCGTGCGCGACGACGTGTACGGCCCTGACCGCCCGGGTCAGTTCCTCTTCAAGGTGAACGACGAGCCGTGCTACGTTCGCGGGTCTAACTGGGTGCCGCTGGACGCCTTCCACGGGCGCGACATGCAGCATCTCGTCTCCACGCTCGAGATGTGGAAGGACCTCAACTGCAACATGGTCCGCGTCTGGGGCGGCGGCGTGTACGAGCCCGACGAGTTCTTCGACTGGTGCGATGCGAACGGAATCATGGTGTGGCAGGACTTCATGACCGGCTGCGACGTCTTCCCGCAGGACGACGAGTACGCGAAGGCGACGCGCGAGGAGATCCTCTCCATCGTCACGCGCCACCGCAACCACCCGTCCATCGCCCTCTGGAGCGGCAACAACGAGAACGACGGCGCCTTCACCTGGTTCGTCGGGCACAGGCTCGCCCGCGACCCGAACCTGGACCGCAACTCCCGCAAGACGATTCCGGACGTCCTCTTCGAGCACGACCTGACGCGCCCGTACCTCCCGTCCTCGCCGTACTACTCCCCCGACGTCGTCGCCGGCAGGGCCAAGCCCAGCGAAGAGCACCTCTGGGGCGCGCGCGCCTACTACAAGGTGCCGTTCTACACGAACAGCCCCGCCTGGTTCGCGAGCGAGATGGGCTACCACGGCTGCCCGAACATCGAGTCCCTGAAGAAGATGATGACGCCCGAGTGCGTCTATCCCTGGAAGTCCGTAACCGGCGAGGACCCGCACCGCGACTTCCACTGGAACGACGAGTGGCAGATCAAGGCCTGCAACGCCGGCCTCAAGCCGGGCGTGATGGTGCACTCCACGCGCAACAACCTCATGACGAATCAGACGAAGATCATGTTCGGCAAGGTCGGACGGACGCTTGAGGACTTCGTCGACCAGAGCCAGTTCGTCCAGGCCGAGGCGATGAAGACCTTCTGCGAGGTCTTCCGCAGCCGCAAGTTCACGCGCTTCAACGGACTCATCTGGTGGAACGTCCGCGACGGCTGGCCGATCATCTCCGACGCCGTGGTCGACTGGTACGGCGGCAAGAAGCAGGCCTACTTCGCGCTCAAGAGCGTCCAGCACAACCAGCTCGTCATGCTCGGAGACGACCATGTCGCCTGGGCCGTCAACGACAGCCGCCACCCGGTGAAGGGACACGCGAAGTTCACCGACAGGGCCTCCGGCAAGGTCCTCTTCGACGCGGACTACGAGATCGCCGCCAACTCCAAGACCCGCCTCGGCGAGATTCCGTTCTCCGGACAGGGCATGATCCTCATCGAGTACTCCTGCGACGGCGCCAGCCTCCGCAACCACTTCCTCTACGGCGAGCCGCCATTCAACTGGGGCGATGTCAGGGAATGGATGAAGGACACGGAAGGCTGGAAGGGCAAGAACGCCCGCTAGGCGTTCGGAGAGGAAGTGGACGATGCTGTTCGAGGACAGGGAAGTCGACGGGAAGTTCCACCGGATGCAGTGGCGGATGTTGATCGCCACCATGGTCGGCTACACGCTCTTCTACTTCATGCGGAAGAACTTCTCCTTCGCGATGAAGGGGCTTGAGCAGGACTGCGGGCTCACGAAGTCCATGCTCGGAACATTCCTCTTCTGGGGCGGCATTGTCTACGGACTCTCCAAGTTCCTCAACGGCTTCATCGGCGACCGGTGCAATCCGCGCCGCCTGCTGTGCTTCGGCCTTCTGGCCTGCACGCTCGTGAACGTCGCCTACGGCTTCGCGCCGCAGATCGCCTCGTGCCTCGCGGGCGGCGGCGCTGAAGGCGCGTCCATCGCCGCGCTGGCGTGGACGTTCGGCGTCCTGCTCGTTCTCAACCAGTTCTTCCAGGGGACGGGCTTTCCGCCGTGCGCGAAGCTGATCGCGTTCTGGATCCCGCCGAACGAGCTCGCCACGAAGATGAGCGTGTGGAACACGTCGCATTCGATTGGCGGCGGACTCGTCGCGAAGGTCTGCGGCGTCGTGATGGGACTGGGCGCGATCGGCGCGGCGAACCAAGGCGTGGGGATGTGGCGCTGGTGCTTCTGGTCGATGGCCGCGCTCGGCGCAGCCGGCCTTCTGCTGATGTGGCTCTTCCTCCCCGGGACGCCGTGCGAGGAAGGCCTGCCCGATCTGCCGGGCACAGAAGTCGCCCCCGCCTCTTCGGAGGTCTGCGGCGAATCGGCGGACTCGCGCCTTTCCGCCGCGCGCATGGTCTTCGCCAACCCCGTCATCTGGATGCTCGGACTCTGCAACTTCGCGATCAACGCCGTGCGCGCGCTCGTGGCGGACTGGGGCCCGACGATGCTCCAGGAGGCGAAGGGGCTGACCTCCTCCGAGGCCGGAACGGTCATCATGTGGTTCGAGTTCGCGGGCATTGCGGGGATGCTGTTCGCGGGCGGGGCGACGGACAGGCTGTTCGCCGGGCGCGCTCCGCGGCTCTGCGTCTTCCTGATGGCGCTCACCGCAGGATGCCTGGCGGCGTTCTGGTTCCTGCCGGGGACGGGCGCGGCCGGCGTCGCGGGCGCAGTCGCCCTCTGCGCGGCAGGGTTCTGCCTCTATGGGCCGCAGGCGCTGACTGGCGTCACGGCAACGAACACGTCGACGAAGCGCTTCGCGGGGACGTCGATCGGGTTCATTTCGCTCTTCTCCTACGTCGGCGTCTCCGTGTCCGGCAAGGTCTGCGGCAACCTGGCGCAGCACGCGGGCAACTGGCGCAGCGCCGTCTTCGCCATCGTCGCCACGGCCGTTGCGGGCGCCGTCCTCTTCGTCTGCCTCTGGAACGTCCGCGCGAACGCCTATGGGAAGAAGTAGGCTTGCTTGACGCTCCCCCAGAACGCCGTTTCGTTAAGATGTTATAATGGCGGTCTGCTTGAAAAGAAGATTTCCGTAATGCCGATGAAAAATGAAAAAGGCTGCAAGACGGTCGTCGTAGGGACGTGCCGCGACGTCAACCACGCATGGATCGTGGAGAGGCGGCTGTACAACCTGCCGCTGCCGAAGGGTGTGGCGGGCGCGGGATATGCGTCCGTCACGCACATTGTCGTGTACGCGCGCGACCTGTCGGTGCTGGCGTTCGCGGCGAAGTACGCGCGCGACGTGGACGGCGCATGGCTTGCCGCGCATGGCTACCGCGTTTCGCCGAGGCCGCACGGCGAGCGCTACGCGCTCTTCGAACTGGGCGACGCGGTTACGGAGCGCGAGGCGTTCGGCCAGTCCACCGACGTCTACGTCTGCTCTACGCGGTGGACTGGGAAAATCGACGCGGCGTTCTTCGAGCGTCCTCTGCCCGAATGCGGCGGCAGGTCGATCCCGAACGTCTTCGAGCGTCTTCGCCCGTTCTTCGGCAAGTGCGAGACCGTAACTGCGTTCAATCCCATGCAGATGGATTTCATTGCGTTGCTTAACGGCGGCATTGCGGAAGACGTTCCGTTTCCGCCGCTGCAAAAGGGGAGGTTCACGTTCATCGACCTTTTCGCGGGCATCGGCGGAATACGCCTTGGGTTTCAGATGAACGGCGGACGCTGCGTCTTTTCGTCCGAATGGGACAAGGCGGCGGTCAAGACCTACCGCTGCAATTTCGGCGAACGCCCTGTCGGCGACATCCAGAAGGTCGATCCGAATGACATTCCGGACTTTGATGTGTTGCTGGCGGGTTTCCCCTGTCAGCCGTTTTCCATCATCGGCGACAGGGAGGGGTTCAGACACGAGACGCAGGGAACGCTGTTCTTCAACATAGAGCGGATTCTGCTTGCCAAGCGTCCGAAGGCGTTCATGCTGGAGAACGTACGCAACTTGACCGCTCACGACGGCGGTCGCACGTTCAAGGTGATTCTTGAGCATCTGCGCAGGGCGGGCTACGACGTCCACTACAAGGTCCTCAATGCGCTCGACTACGGCGTTCCGCAGAAACGAGAACGGATTATCATCTGCGGATTTCGGAAGAAGGTCGACTTCGAGTTTCCGCCGCCGATTCCGAAAGAGGAACGCAAGACGGTTGCGGACATCATAGACCCGGAGGCCGAACGTGACAGGTCGCTGTTCGTCAAACCCGCCATTCGCGCGAGCAGACTTGAACGGCTCAAGGACAAGAATTTTCCGCGTCCGTACATCTCCCACGAAAACGTCGCGGGGACGGTGACGCCGCATCCGTTTTCCTGCGCACTTCGCGCAGGGGCTTCCGCGAACTACATCCTCGTCAACGACGAGCGGAGACCGTCCGCGAGGGAAATGCTCCGCATACAGGGATTCCCCGACGAGTTCAGAATCGTCGTGAACTACGGGCAGATCAAGCATCAGACAGGCAATTCGGTCGCAGTGCCTGTCATCCGCGCAGTCGCCGAGCGGATTGTCGAGAAACTGCGCGAAATCTGATCCATGGGGGACTGCAATGGACAAGGAGCCGAAGTTGAAGGGCATTGAGAAGTATCGGCCTGAATATCCGCTTGGGCAGTTCCCTGCTGGGTTTGCGCTTGAACTGGGCAAGGAAATCGTCTATCTTCTCGCTACCCGCTACCCGCCGACATTGGAAGGTTCTGACTGGGAGCGAATCTTCGCCAAGTGCATCGGAGCGAAATGGACGCCATCGAACGTCGGTCTTGACGACGTGCAGTTTCGCCAGATGGCATGGAGCGCGAAGACCGTCAAGAACAAGAATCCGTTCACGGCAAGGCACGTGAGGCTGATAAGCGGACGCAATTCTCCGGACTATTCGTTCCAGGTCGAGAACGTCCATACGGAGGATGCAAACACACTTGGCGAGATGGTTCTCGGCATATGGAATGCGCGTCTTGTCGAGGTGCGCAAGAGGTTCGCGACGACGCGCACGGTCGTGCTTGTGAAAGGCGAGGATCTATCGGAGCTGTCCGTCTTCGAGGATGAGACGGTGAGGTTTCTGCCAGAGGAGTACGAGTGGGAGTGGAATCAGCGGAACAACCTTGACGGCTATCTTAAGGGAACGGACGTGAAAAGGTTCACGTGGCAGCCGCACGGGGCGCAGTTCACGGTCATATCCACGATTCCGGACAACCGCCTTCGTCTCCGTATCCGTCGTCCGCCGCTTCTGAACCGCGAGGAAGTCCTGCAGCAGTTGAAGTTCGACGATTCGTGGGTCGAGGTCGTGAAGTGAGCGATTCTCCGAGACGATGGGATGCGTAAAGTAAATGTCTTTGACGAGAGTTCTTCTGCCGTTGTTTCCGTTTTCGTCGTGATTTCCTCACTGTATGCCGAGAAGGCCAACGTCTTCTTCATCCACGGTGCGAATATGTGCGAGCGTGACGCGCGGGCGTGGGCGGCGGAGATGTTCAAACGCCTGTGCTAGGTGGGCGCGGACATGGAGTTCCATCACATTGCGTGGAAATCGGACATAGGGCCGTCGTACAACTATCAGGTGAACGTCTCCAACGCATTCGTTACTGCCTCGCGACTTGCGCCGTATGTGAACACCATCCCCGGTTGACGCATCGTCATCGCGTACAGCCTCGGCACGATGGTCGCCGCTGCGGCGATCAAGGACTGCGGAATGAAAGTCGAGAGGCTGGTCATGTTCAACTCCGCCATTCAGTCAGAGGCGTTTGACCCGTCGCTTGCGGACGACTCGCCCGAAAGTCGGCTCGTCCACGATGCGTGGACGGGATACACGAACGCCTGCTGGACGGCGAAGTGGCACGAGCTGTTCGCGGACGGCGAGGCCCGCAGCCAGCTGATGTGGAAAGGGCGGTTCTCCGCCGTCGTGCCTGTGGCCGTGAACTTCTACTCGTCGGGCGACGAGGTACTTGATGGCAATGAAGATGGTATAATGGCAATTCACTTGAAGAAAGGATTCTGGCAATGCCGATGAAGAAGGAAAAAGAGCGAAAGACGGTCGTAGTGCCGGACGGTGCACTCGCAACGAGCAGACGCCCTCGCGTGGAACCTTGGAAAGTCCGTCGGTCCGTCCCCTTTGGGGTGAATTGCAATCGAAATGGCTCACCTCGCCGAAGATTCCCGCGATGCACTTCGGCAGCGTTCTGAACTGTCTCATACTTTCTCCTTTTCTTCGTGGACGACCTGCGCTCCGCCCCGCGCGTCCCCGCCGCCGGCGGCCGCCCGCTCCGCCGCCGCCCTGGCGGCGGCGCCGAACTCGGCGGCGGTGAGGCCGCCGAGCGAGGGGCGGTGTATCGAGTTGACCCACCGCTCGAGGGCGGCCACCTCCGCGCGCGTGCACCGCGAGAAGTCGGTCCCCTTCGGGAAGACCCTGCGGACGATGCGGCTGCAGTTCTCTACGGAGCCCTTCTCCCACGAGGCGTAGGCCCTCGTGTAGTGGACGGCGCACCCGAGTTCGCGGCCGATGGCCTCCGGGTCGAGGAACTCGCAGCCGTTGTCGGTGGTGACGGACTTCGCGCCGGCCGTCGCGCCGCGCCGGCGCATCCTCGCGAGCGCGAGGCGCACCTGCCTCCGGCAGAGGGTCGGCATGCGCTCGACGGCGAGCTCGCGGGTCATGCGGTCGACGAGGACGAGGAGGGCGCCGGCGCCCCCGAGGCGCGAGACGACGGTGTCCATCTCGAAGTGCCCGGGCTCGGAGCGGGCGTCGGCCGCCGCGGGGCGGTCGGCGATCCCGAGGCGGCCGGGCACGGTCCTCGCCGGACGGGGGCGCGGTCTCTTCGGCCTTCGCCTGTCGG
>CAYLRN010000031.1:0-25965 GCA_964386385.1 uncultured Lentisphaeraceae bacterium
GACGTCGTCGCGCCCGCGATGGAGGGCCGCCCCGGCGGGTACACCCGCATCCTGAGGCTCGGCCGCCGCCGCGGCGACGCCGCCGAGCTCTGCCTCCTGCAGTGGGTCACGGTCCCCGAGGCCCCGGCGCCCGCCGGCGCCGGCGAGGCCGCCGCCGGCGATTAAGCGGTTAAGCGGTTAAGTGGTTAAGTGCTGGAAGACCGAGGTTCTTCAGGAACTTAACCACTTAATCACTTAACTACTTAATTACTTAATCTCCCCGGTAGGGCGCGACGTTTCGTCGCGCCGTGTTCATGTACATGGGGGGACGCGCTTCTGCGCGTCTGTCATTTCTGCCTCGTTGCGTAGGAAGTGCGCTTCTGCCAATTCCTCCACGCCGTTTTTCACCACGAGACCTCCCGCATATGCCGCCACTTGTGCAGACGCCGTTTTTTTTTTTCACAAAAATCGTCCCGCCCCCTTGCCATGAAACGCATGAAATGGTATTCTCACCATGTCAGCAGACGAGCCGGGCCTCCCGCAGGGGCGCGGAATCGTTTTGTGCGCTTGCGGGAACCAGGAGAGAACTGATGAAGAAAATGATGCTTGCGCTCGCCTGCGCGGCGGCTTTCGCCGTGTCGGCCGAGGAATGGGGCTACGTCGGCTTCGAGGGCTTCGACGTCGGCGCCTTTACGTACGGCAACGCCGACTCCGTCGGAATGCGCCAGAACTCGAAGGACGACAATTTCCTGTACGCATCCTCGTCCGGGTCTGAGGACGGCTCGTCTGTCGTCGCGTACGACGGCGTTCCGTCGCTTCCCGCCGGCTCGCCGAAGGCAGTCGGCGAGAACTATCTGTCGCTGTCGACCGAAGGCGGCACTCTGTGGCGTTCGCTGAACGCGCCGGAGTTGAATGGATCCGATACCGATATCGCGAATGGCACATGGGAGTTCGGCGCGGCGGTCGACGCCTCCGAGAAGTCCATCTACATCGACACGATGGTGCAGTTCACGCCCACGGAGGATGGTAGCGAACCCGACGTCGGGGAGGACGCGAAGCTGGCGCTCTGGCTGAACGTCGCGACCGACGACGCCGGCAATGCCACGACGAACCTCTGCGTTAGGGGGGCTCAGATCGATCAAGACGGTGTCTCGACGCCGACAACCTTCACGATTGTGAACAAGGCGGACATCGTACCTGGTAAATGGTATCGTCTTACGGTGGAGGCGATTGCAGCCATCGACCCTGATGATGAAATTGGACTTGGCGTCTCCGCCTCTGGTTTCATCGTCATGCTTGATGGAGAGGTCCTTGTGGCGGACAAATGCACTTTCGACGACACTGTCGAGATTTCGGACGACGCTGATTATTCGGATCTCGTTAAGAAGGTCGTCGGCAACAAGGTATTCGCAAACATAAAGGGGGATGATGATTCCACCCTCACCGCCGTCGGCTTCAAGGGATCTGGCGCCATCGACGAATTCCTCGTCACGGACGCTGCGCCGACGTTCGACGCGGTCATCACCACCGTCGACTTCACGCTTGCGTGGGGCGAAGGCGTTTCCGCCGTCAAGTACACGATCGAGGGCGCTTCCGAACAGGATGCCGTCAATGGGCAGGCGATCAAGGTCGATGCGGGCAAGAAGGTAACTGTCGCCGCGACCCCCGCCGACTGGTACGTGATTGCGTCCGGCACGGGCGACGTGACGGTCGACGGGAACCAGACGGTAACCGTCGAGGCGACGCTGGCCGAGTCGCCGAGCGCGCTGGAGATCTCCGCGGATCCCAACATCAAGACCGCCGACCTCAAGGCGTGGGCTGATGGCAAGGCCACGATCGACCAGCTGAAGGCGTCGGCTTTCGTGACGGAGTCCTTCCTGCTGAACACGGCGTCCCTTCTGACCGCCGCGCCGACGCTGAAGATCGAGAACGTCGAGGTCACGGATGACGGCAAGATGAACATCGTCGTCTCCGCGACGGGCGACGGCCAGACGGTCGACATGGAGAAGATCAACGGACAGTTGAAGATCATGTCGGGCGACACGCTGGACGCGCTTGCGACGGCGACGGCGTCAATTGCCGGCGAAGACCTGGTGGCGAACGACGGCAAGGCGACGGTAACCGTCGACTCCGGCAAGTTCGCCAAGGTCTCGGTGGATGTCAAGGAGGCTTCTGCCGAATAACCGCTCTGCTCTTGCTAGCAGACGCAATCGGGCGACGCTCTCCGGAGCGCCGCCCGTTTTTGTGATTAAGTGGTTAAGTGATTAAGTGGTTAAGTGCGCGGACGCGCAAATGGTTGAGTTGCCCATGTTCGGCGTTTCATCGGTAGGGCGCGACGTCCCGTCGCGCCGCGTGTCCCGCCGCATCGCAGCTTCGCTTCAGTGGCAAATCCGGCGGCTGCGGCGCGTGAGGTTGTGCGCCCTCCCGTTTCGGTCGCGCAGGAGCGCGACCCTCCCGGATCGGCGGGGCGAGACGCCCCGCCCTACCGAATGGGGCGCCCCTCTCGTCTTTTCGTCCCATTCAGCGTTTTCAGCGTCCCGCGAAGCGGGTTTCAGTGTCTTCAGTGGCAAATCCGGCGGCGGCGGCGCGTGAGGTTGTGCGCCCTCCCGTTTCGGTCGCGCAGGAGCGCGACCCTCCCGGATCGGCGGGGCGAGACGCCCCGCCCTACCATCCTGTCGCCTCATCGGTAGGGCGCGACGGGACGTCGCGCCGCGTGTCCTGCCGCATCGCAGCTTTCGCTTCAGTGGCAAATCCGGCGGCGGCGGCGCGTGAGGTTGTGCGCCCTCCCGATTCGGTCGCGCAAGAGCGCGACCCTTCCGGATCGGCGGGGCGAGACGCCCCGCCCTACCATCCTGTCGCCTCATCGGTAGGGCGCGACGGGACGTCGCGCCGCGTGTCCTGCCGCATCGCAGCTTTCGCTTCAGTGGCAAATCCGGCGGCGGCGGCGCGTGAGGTTGTGCGCCCTCCCGATTCGGTCGCGCAAGAGCGCGACCCACCCGGTCATGTCGCGGCGGGGCGGGACGCCCCGCCCTACCGAATCGACCATTCATTTGCCGACTTATTTGCATACCGTCTGCCCGCTTGCCCGCCTACCACCTGCCAGCTTGCGCGCCCACGCAACTTAACCACTTAACCACTTAACCACTTAACCACTTAACCACTTAACTGCTTAATCACTTAATCCCGTCGTCCCTCCATATTCTATTGCCAACAATCCTGCCTTTTGATAGAATCACGATTCATAAAGATAGGCGGATTGTACCCTCTCATGGCGGGGTGCGAGAATCAAGGATCTTGACATGAAAGACATCTTCGACAGATTGGCCGGCTGGGTCGGAAGCTTCGGCGCTGGAAGCGCCGGAACGGTTTTTTCGCTGCTTGTTCTTGGTTTGCTGCTTTCGACGCCGCAGAGGGCGGCGGGCGTTTCATATGCCAACATCGGCAACGACCGGGTGCTGCTGATGAACGACGAAAAGCGCGGCAGCAAGACGGGAGTGATATCTAATCAAGGCTATTATTGCACGAATTCCGCCGCCGGCACGACCTATTGGACGCACCTCCCGTTTGCCGACGCCAACGGAACGGCCAAACGCACGTTGATGCAGGGCACCAACCATGTCCTTCATGCCGCCGACGGGACGGTCTTGTGGACTTTGAGGGATTGTCGGGCCGGGTTCATAAAGCGGACTCTTTCAAAGCGCAACTTTCTGCCAGTGTCCAGCAGAGCCCAGAGTAGTTCTGGCGAAGTGGCGTCGATGAAGATTGACGGCAAGACGTACTATTTCGACGAGAACGACGCAAGCGCGTGCGTCATCTTGAGAAACGGTGCCGATGCCGCGATTTATTCACCGTACTACGAGGACGGCGTTGGCACGATCTACTTCGATGCGGTGAACGCGATGACCGATGACACGATCAGTTCGATTGCGATCCAGATGGCGACAAATGTTTCCGAGCTGGCTCTGGCCGTCGCCGAGGAGGAGGGGCGTACGCTTACGCTCAAGGACTATGGCGATGACGACGAGAACCTGGACTGGTTCGACATTCCGTTCGACGTCCTTCCGGTGACGGCGGGAAAACTGATGGAGAGCGAAATCGTCCGTGGAGCGACGAATCTTACATTGGAGGTGACTGCGGGGTCGTCCAACGACTTCTACCGCATCCGCGCACAGTTGAACCACTACGGACCGATGCGCTTTCGCATTCGCAGGACTTCGCTTGGCAACAATTGGAGCGCGTCCAAATCGGACACTTCCGGCTTGATACTCGTGGACAACCTGATTGCATCGTATCCGCCAGTCACGGTGCGGCTGAACAGACGCGGAAATGATTACGATCCTTCGCTGAAGGGGAAGGACGTACAGGGAATCCACGGAGATTTTTCAAGCCCGTTTTTCGCTTTCAGCCAAGATGGAATCACCGCGTTCCTGAGTTTCGACTGGATCAGGAACTTCACCAATGTCACACAGAAGATAGAAGTGACGAATCCGCGATTGAACTACCGCTGGCGCTATCTCGGACAGGTTGTCGGAGAGTGGCAGAGCATTGCCCTTTCCCCGGAGAAATGCACCTGGCTTGGCGATTCGTCGGCAACGCAGCTGGTTTCCGCCGTCTCGCTTCCCTTGACGAACGGCGTCGGCGACGTGGAGTATTTCTACACGGTCGACCTCAGCGCTCCGTACTACAAGCCCGTTGACTATGCCTACTACAGCAAGTCGCTGGGTTTCGGGACCGGCTGGACGGAGGCGATCACGTCGGTCACGAACCGCGGGTCGCTGACGAATCCGCAGCTGTACAATGCCGAGACCCCGACGCCCGCGGGCGGCACGGACTACTTCGTGCGCATCCGCGAGGGCGAGTCGCTCTTCGAGCGCGTCTATCTGTCTACGTTCCTCGGGACGAACTCCCACGCCGTCACGAACTGCTCGATGGAGCTCGTCTCCGACCACACGTGGCGCTATCACTACCACGTGCCGACGAACATGGCCGCCAGGGGCGAGACGCTCAACTTCTGGTTCTGCGGCACGAATCAGCAGGTCGTCGGCGAGTCGAGGTACCGCACCGGCAACAGGAAGGACTGGAAGCTCCGCGAGGGCGTCGCCGACGTCCCGTACCTTCCGTTCACGTCCGTCGCCAACGGCGAGCAGGTCGGACGGATCGCGGTGGACGGCAAGTCCACGCATCTCGTCTTCGAGTTCAACGACGACACCGGCGCGTTCACGATGTCGCATGGCGGCTATCAGGACTTCAACATGTGGACTGACGCGAAGGGCGACACGTACGTGGGCAACTACGTCACCACCTCCGGCGTCTCCGACGTGAAGACGCTCTACACGTGCGACATGACGTCCTGGCCGATCTCCTTCGGCACGAACTCGTGGTGGAGCGAAAGCTTCGGCGCCGGCGACACTGGCGGCGACCAGTATCCGATGGACGTTCACTTCGACTCCCGCACGACGCCGAACGGCTGGCAGGCCGGCAACGGAATGTTCGTCAGCACCGACCGCACGAACCTGACGGAGACGCTGACCACGGATTCGCGCGCCCTCAAGATGGACGGCGGCGGCGCCGGATTCGTCGAGCTCACGAACCTGAGCGCCGACAATATCCCGCAGGGCGTGGACACGTTCTCGTTCGACGCGCGCGTCGCCCAGGACGTCTCCTTCGACAGCTTCGTGTACAGTCTCGACAACATGACGGAGAAGGACTGCGCCATGAGCGCGGAGGTGGCGATGTCCACCGTGAAAAACGGCACGGACATGTCGCCCGGCACGCCCACCGTCTCCCTCGTCGGCTACTACCGTCCGAAGAAGGGCTGCTACGAATTCCGCATCCGCCGCCTGACCGGCACTGGCTCCACTGGCGAACTCGAACTCTCGCTCTGGAAGTGGCAGCAGAACGCGGCCGGCACCGGCATGGAGGCCGTGCGAATGGCAGGCGGGTCGTCCGTCAACGGCAACGGCGCCATTCCCACCTCCGAGACGAAGAACCCGATTCTCACGACAACCGCCGCGAGCGGCACGGCAGACTACAAGAGCGTCAACAACCTGCTCGTCCCCACGAGCGACACCTACGACTACAAGAACTGGACCACGTGCTACATCTCCGTCTTCACCGCCAACGACGGGACCGTCCACGTCCTCGGCGCGATGGGGAAGAACCGCAACCAGCTGTCGGCCACGAACGCGACCGACTCCGCGTTCGTCTACGTCTACTGCAAGGACGCCTCCTCCTCCGCGCTTGCGAAGGGGTCTTTCGGCGTGGGCTCCACGGACTGCAAGGCGTCCTTCGGCGACCTCATGCTCCACCCGGCCACGAGCGGGACAAAGGTGGATTTCAGCCGCTCCGCGGCCACGCCCCTTCTTGAAAGCGCCGAAGACTGGGACGACTGGTCCAGCTGGGACGGCAGCTCCACGCGCTACAGTGTCAACGACAGCCAGCTCCAGGCCGGCGGAAGAAAGGCGGTCATCGCCGCAATCGCCCCGTCGGTGAAGGTCGAGTTCCTCACGCGCAAGCCGACCGCCGATTCGAAGGACGAGAACTGGGAGACGCGCGGCGTCACGAACGTGGCGTCGTTTAATCCCACGAGGCTGACGTTCCAGCCGCGCACCCCGGACTTGTGCTACGTGCGCCTCGCCACGTCGGGCGACGACGACAAGTCCCTGGGCATCGTGGTCGACAACCTGGAGGTGAGGCAGTGGCGCGGCGAGACGCATTCCCGGCTGAAGAACGACAACTACGGTCTTGACGGCGACTGGACGTACGTCGAGAGCTGGATCGTGGACGCCATGGGCGGCAACGCGGTCCTCCTCCAGCCCAAGCGCGGCAGCGGCGAGAACCCCGTCGGCATCCGCGCGCCGCTTCTGCGGCAAGGGCTTTCGATGTTCTCGTTCGCCTACACGAACGCCGACGAGAACGCCGTCCTTCTGCTCCAGATCGCGACGAACGACGTCAACCAGTCGAACCTGAAGGGGTTTACCTACGGCACGCGCTCGCTCGACTCGAACGTGTGGACTACGGTCAAGACGTTCGACTTCTCCGAGATGTCCGCGCTTGACCGCCGGGGCGGCACCCTTTCCCACTCCATGAGCCTCCGCGCGCCGGTCTCCGGGACGATGCGCCTGATCGTCGATCCGGGCGTCGTCGCCGCCGCGGCCGCCGAGGACGCGGACATCGACTTCGGAAGCGTTACCGTCACGAGTGCGCTCTGCTACGACGAGCCGCGCCTTGACGACAGGTCGTGGTGGGGGTGGAACATGCGCACTGCGGGATGGACTGCCGGCAAGGCGGACGACTATGCGCTGCTCACCGACTGGTCGGACGGACTTTCCGCCGCACTTAACTGGTCCGGCCTTCCGGCGCACAACTCCAACGGCGCCGAGTTCAGGGACGACGAGGAGTCGCAGTACTCGCAGCACGACCCGTTCGTGCAGAGCCCGCCACTCGAGTCCGGCATCGGCAACGTCAGCATCCGCGCCCGCAAGATGTACGGCGCCACCCAGGACGTCGCCAGCGTGGTCTGTCTCCTCGGCGCGTCTAGCAAGGACGCGCCAGACGAGGACTGGACGGAACTGGCGACGTTCACGGTGGACTGTCCCACGTACCAGACGTTCACATGGTCCACGACGGTCGACAAGAGCCCGTACAAGGTGATCCGCCTTTCCGTTCCGGGCGCGGCGGAGCACAAAAAGCAGCGCGTCATGATCGACGAGGTGGCGATGTACGAGCCGATTTCCCCGAAGATCGCGCTTGTCAACCTGGCGCCGTTCCGCACCGACCTCGACAAGAGCGACATGGTGATCACGAACATCATGTCGATGGACCAGCAGCCGCTCCTCGGCGAGAGCTGGGGCGTCCAGGTAGAGGTGGAGCCGCAGCAGATGGGCGACGAGCTCGATATGGACCATGTCCGCGTCCTCTTCAGCTACAAGGTAGGCGTGGATAACTGGGGCATCGTGAACTGGATCTCCAATACCGCCCCTGCGGAACTGCACCGCGTGGCCTCGACGTCCAACCTCATCTTCCGCTCCACCTACGACAACACGGCCACCATCGTGCCGTCAATCGAGGGGCAGAGCGTCGTCGTGCAGTACTGCGTCACGGCAGAGTACTGGGACAAGAGCCAGGACGTCTACACCGACGCCCCGCACGAACACCGCATCGAGGCCAACGAGTGGTCGATGCCCTCCTGGTACCGCGGCAAGAACGGCGACCTCAATGTGCTGTACGGCGCCGGCCTCGATGACAAGTTCTCCCCGTACACGATTCTCGAATCCATTTCGCCACGCCGCGCATGGATCAACGAAATTAACTTCTACGACGGATGTTCCCTGTCGCCGTTCCAGATTTTCGGTGACACCAACCAGTATGTCGAAATCGCGGCCCCCGCTGGCAGCGACTTGACTGGATGGGGACTACAACTGGTAGACCAGGGCATGGTGGAATATGAATTCGCGATTTTCGGCTACAATGACGTGGCCTCCCGCAAGACGGCGAATTCGACGAACAGCTATGCGTTCCTCGCCTTGCGCAGCCCGGAAACCGCAAGCGCCGGCCATGTCCCCAATGCAGACGGCACGTGGAAGCCGTTTGGAGGAAACAGGGGGCGGATTTCATATAGCCAGACGTCCGCGCTTCGACTTGTCCGTCCCAGCGGAATCTGGGAACATGAGATTGTCTTCGGCGCAACGAACATTTACGCGGGCACTCGCGTCGACTATCTTTACGATTCCACCAACCTGTGCGGGAAACTCAACGCGAAATATCCCAACGCGCGCTTCCTCGTCGCCGGCAACGACAAGGACGGCGGTTCGCTCGGCGTCTTCCGCAGCCACGGCGAGAACGGCACGTATCCGGACGAATCGTGGCAGGACGTCACGCAGTGCAGCTGGACGAACTCCATGCGCCAGACACCCGGCACGGTCAACGTCATGGCCGACGGCACACTCCAGACGATCGACGACAGATACTATCTCCGCCCCAACGGGACGAACGTGTGGATCTACGCAGACGTCAGCGGCGGACACGTCCTCCAGAAGTTCGGCACGAACCTGGTGGAGAACGCCGTCATCGTCCTACCCATGGGAAGCTCCACTAACATCGTCTTCGTCCTCGACCGCTGGTATGAAGTCGCGTCGATCTCCACCAACGGCATCTCCGTGGACGTCTCCACGTCGCTGACGAAGGACGCCGAGGGCAATAGCGTCTTCGCCATCAGGGACCTCAAGGACCATGTCAACCTCGTTGCCTCCGCCGGCCCGAACAAGCAGCTTCGCGACCTCGAAATCAACGACACTCCCTACCGCGACGCCATCATGCACTGGCTGCAGGGCTACGACGACGAGAAGGGAATACAGCCCGCCTACTACCGCTCCATCTCGAAGTACCTTTCGGGCGATTCCTCCGACGACATCCTCCTCCCGCTTGAGGCCATGTACTGGCTCAACGTTCCGCCGACCGAGGGCAACTGGCTCTTCGTCGGCGGCATGGGCAGCTTCGACGGCGAGGTCATCGAGGAGAAGGTGCAGTACACCGATTCGCTCACCGGCGAACTCGCGACCAACGTCGTCGTAAACGTCACCATGATGCTCACGAACACGGCGACGGACGTCGCCTACGCGCCGAACATGCTCCAGGGCCTTGAACCCGGATCGAAGAGCTACGACCCCGGCACGGGGTATGCGTACGATCCCAAGACCTGCTCCAACTGGACGAGCGCGACGTTCAAGGTGACGGGGGCCCTGCAGAACGGCAAGGTCAACGACCGCTACATCCCGCTCCGCTGGTTCGTGTTCGGGCCGGATTCGTTCGACGAGGACTTCCGCGCGAAAATCGAGATCCTCGACCCGTTCCGTCCCGACTCCGCCGCCGCCATCGAGAAGTGGGGCGACTACAAGGGCACGCAGATTCTCTACAAGTGGTCTATCGACACGCGTCTGCGGCCGGACACGACCGAAATGCTGAACAAGAGGTCTGTTTTCCACTATCAGGACGAAACGCCGTAATCGGGAAGAAGTTGACAAGATGAGCGAATACAATCACGCCGCTATCGAGAAGAAGTGGCAGAAGTTCTGGCTTGACAACAGGACGTTCAGGACGGACGCCCACGACGGGACGAAGCCGAAATTCTACTGCCTTGACATGTTTCCGTATCCGAGCGGCGCCGGCCTCCACGTGGGGCATCCCGAAGGCTACACCGCCACGGACATCCTCTGCCGCTACAAGCGGATGAAGGGCTTCAACGTCCTCCACCCGATGGGCTGGGACGCATTCGGCCTCCCCGCCGAGCAGTACGCCGTCGAGACCGGCACCCACCCCGCCGTCACGACGAAGAAGAACGTCGACCGCTTCCGCCAGCAGATCCAGGCCCTCGGCTTCAGCTACGACTGGGACCGCGAGGTGAACACCACCGATCCGAAGTACTACAAGTGGACGCAGTGGATTTTCGAGCAGCTCTACAAGAAGGGCCTTGCCTACGTAGCGGAAGTCCCCGTGAACTGGTGCCCCGCACTCGGCACGGTCCTCGCCAACGAGGAGGTCATCGACGGACGCTCCGAGCGCGGCAACCATCCCGTAATCCGCCGTCCGATGCGCCAGTGGATGCTCCGCATCACGGAATACGCCGAAAAACTCCTCGCCGGCCTTGACGACCTCGACTGGCCGGAGGGCATCAAGGAAATGCAGCGCAACTGGATCGGCAAGTCGACGGGTGCGCTCGTCGATTTCGCCGTCCGCCGCGCCGACGCCCCTTCCGCCGCCGAGAAGGTCACGGTCTACACGACGCGCTGCGACACGCTCTTCGGAGCCACCTACATGGTGATGTCGCCAGAGCACGCCTTTGTCGCGCAGTGGCTGGAGGACGGCGCGCTGAAGAACGCCGACGCGGTACGGGAGTATCAGAGGAAGGCCGCGTCGAAGAGCGACCTCGAGCGCACGGAACTGAACAAGGAGAAGACCGGCGTCCGACTGGATGGAGTCGTCGGCGTCAACCCGGTGAACGGCGACGAACTGCCGATTTTCATCTCCGACTACGTGCTTGCGTCCTACGGCACCGGCGCCATCATGGCCGTCCCCGCCCACGACGAGCGCGACTACGACTTCGCAAAGGTCTTCGGGCTTCCAATGTACCAGGTTGTCGCCCCCGCCGGTTCACCCGCCGCCTCGGCCGCGCCGTCCGGCGCGCGCGTCCCCTACGTTGGCGCCGCCGCGTTCACCGACATCGCCGCGGGCGTGATGGTGAACAGCGGCTTCATGAACGGACTTTCCGTCGACGACGCGCGCAAGGCGATGGTCAAGTGGCTTGAGGAGAAGGGCGTAGGCAAGGCCAAGACGCAGTATAAGCTGCGCGACTGGCTCTTCAGCCGCCAGCGCTACTGGGGAGAGCCGTTCCCCGTCGTCCACATGGACGACGGCACGACGCGCCTCGTGCCGGAGGAGGACTTGCCGCTCACCCTCCCCGTCCTGGAGGACTACAAGCCAACCGGCACCGGCGAGCCGCCGCTCGCTAAGGCGAAGGAATGGGTTGACTACGTCGATCCGGCGACAGGCGCGCACGGCCGCCGCGAGACGAACACGATGCCGCAGTGGGCCGGCAGCTGCTGGTACTACCTGCGCTACATCGACCCCTGCAACGACGCCGCCTTCGCCGACCCCGCGCTCCTGGAGAAGTGGCTGCCCGTGGACCTCTACGTCGGCGGCGCCGAACACGCCGTCCTGCATCTGCTCTACAGCCGCTTCTGGCACAAGGTGCTCTTCGACCTCGGCCTCGTGCCGACGTCCGAGCCGTTCCGCAAACTCGTCAATCAGGGCATGATCCTGGGCCTCGCCTACAGGAACAGGCGCGGCGTCCTCGTGCCGATGGACGAGATAACCTGGAGGGACGGCAAGCCGTTCGGCCCGAAGGACCCCGAGGACAAGTCGTCCGAACTTGAGGAACTGGCTGAATTCCCCGCCAAGATGTCTAAGTCGCTCCGCAACGTCGTCAATCCGGACGACGTGATCCGCGACTACGGCGCCGACTCCCTGCGCCTCTACGAAATGTTCATGGGTCCCCTTCAGGCGGTCAAGCCGTGGAACACGAAGGGCGTCGATGGCGTCTTCCGCTTCCTCAAGCGCGTCAACAAGATGGTGACGGAGCAGCCGATCGTCGACCGTCCGCTCACGAAGGACGAGGCGAAGACGCTGAACGCGACGATCAAGAAGGTGGACGAAGACCTCGCCTCGATGAACTTCAACACCGGCATCTCCGCGATGATGGTCTTCATCAACGCCTTCGCGGGCGACGGCAAGGACCTCCCCCGCGAGGCGGCGGAGAAGTTTATCCTCTGCCTCGCCCCGTTCGCGCCCCACCTCGGCGAGGAGCTCTGGCAGTTCCTCGGACACCCGGACACGCTTGCCTACGAGCCGTTCCCGGCGTTCGACGCCGCGGCGCTCGTCGAGGACGAGATCGAAATCCCCGTCCAGGTGCTTGGCAGGCTGCGCGGCCGCGTGAAGGTCGCCGTCAATGCCGACGCCGCGGCGATGCGCGCCGCCGCCGAGGCGAATCCGGACGTGGCGAAGCACCTTGAGGGCAGAATTGTCGTCAAGGTCGTCTGCGTCCCGAAGAAGATGGTCAACTTCGTCGTGCGCTGACAATCGTCTGCGGCGTCCCGGCGCGGGGCGTCGCGGAAAAGGCTTCTGGAATTCGCGTTTCGTGGAAAGGGACTTGGCATGAGGAAAGCTGATTTTGTCGGACTTGGATACTGCTCGAACGACCATCTGGCGATTGTGCCGTTCATTCCGATGGACACGAAAGTCCAGATGGTGAAGCACGCCATCCTGGGCGGCGGCCCTTCCGCCAACTCCACCGCCGCCGCCGCCGCGCTCGGCATGAGCGCCGCCTACATCGGCACCGTGGGCGACGACGCCGACGGACGCATGATCCTGGAGGACTTCGCGAAACAGGGCGTGGACACGTCCGCGATGAAGGTCCGCTCCGGCGCTTCAAGCGCGATTGCCTACCTCTGGATCGAGCAGAAGACCGGCAACCGCTCGTGTGTCTGGACGCGGGAGGGCCTGACGGAACTGCAGGCGGACGAAGTCGACCTCGACCTCGTCCGCGGCGCGAAGATATTCCATGTCGACGGACACAACCCGAAAGGCGCCCTTGCAGGCGCGAAGGCCGCGAAGGACGCGGGCGTCCTCGTCAACTTCGACGCCGGCACTCTGCGCGACGGCGTCCCAGAACTCCTCCCCTACGCCGATTTGCTCGTGTGCAGCGAGGAGTTCGCGCTCAAGCTGACGGGGCTTTCCGACGCCGAGGCAGCCGTCCGAAAGATCTACGACGACTACAGGCCGGCCGTGGCCGGCGCGACGATGGGCGTTCGCGGCTCGATGGCGTTCGACGGAAAGGATTTTGTGAAACTGCCGGCGTTTCACGTCGACAGCGTCGTCGACACGACCGGTTGCGGCGACCTCTTCCACACCGGCTTCGCAATCCGCTGGACGGAGACGCATGACCTGCGCGAGTCCATGCGCTTCGGCAGCGCCGTCTCTGCCATCAAGTGCCGAGGCCTCTCCGGCCGTCCGCCGTCCTGCCCCACCCGCGCCGAGGTCGAGGCCTTTCTGGCGAAGGCGTGATTCCGGCGCGGCGCATGGCGCCGCCTTTTGGCGATGCAGAACTCTGATGTTCAGGGCTTCCCATTGGCAAAAGCCTCTGCGCCTTTACGGCGGGCGGGATGACATGTCCTGCCGGATGGCGGCAGTGAAGCGCCGAACGGCGAGTCGGTAGGGCGCGACGTCTCGTCGCGCCGCTTCTCCAACGGCGGTCGCGGACGGCGTCCTCTCATGGCGTCCACGCGCATGGGAGGGACGCGCTCCTGCGCGTCCGTCGCCCACGAAATTCGCCTCGCGCAGAACTGCGGATAACTCGGAAGCCATTGCTTTCGCCAACGTGGAGTTCTGAACATCAGAGTTTTGCACCTCTGGGATTCCCGGCGCAAAAGCAATGGAAGCGAACGCCGCATGGCGGCGGTCGCAGTACCTCTGCGCTCTCCTCGGCTCTGCGTGAAACAGATTGTCTGCCCCTCTCTCAAACTGCGTCTTGCAGTTGAATTGCGATTGACGAGAAAAAAAAAACGAATATAATTGTTCTCATCCAATGGCAAACTAGGAGCTGCGCGGATGAGACAGGAAAATGGAAATCGTTTTGTGGCGCGGGCGGGCGGCGTCTGCGGGATTGCGCTTTTCTTGCTGGCGTTAGCGCCATCGGGCGTTGCGTTCGGAGGCGCGTCGCTGTCGGACGACGGGACGACGCTCACGCTGTCGGCGGACGCGGGCGAGACGTTGACGTATTCCGACGCGCTGGCATCCACGCTCGTAAAGGTCGTGAAAATCGGTCAGGGACGCTACGTATTCAATCCATCCGCGTATGCGTCGTTCAAGGGGACGATAGAGATCCAGGAGGGAGTCCTTTCCGGCAACCGCAGTCGGTTCGGAAGTCCGTCCGCCTGGAAGATACTTCCCGAAGGCAGTGCGACTGAACGCGTCGCGTCCACTGCCGGCGCCATGCTCCTCTTCGACGAGCGTCCCGACGACTACTATGCCGGCGAGGGCGACAGGCCTGCCGGCAGCCTTGAGATCGGCGGCTCCGGCTTCGAGGGGCAGGGCGCGTTCTACTTCACGATGCTGCCGAACGGGAACGGTTCCGGCAATACCCTCAGCACGTCGCACAAGGCGTTCGCCGGCGGCGTGACGCTGACGGCGGACACGACGGTGGGCGGCGGACGCTTTGGCTTCGCCACGATGGACATGCAGGGGCATTCCCTCTACACGTACTGCACGAACGGACAGTCCCAATATGAAATGTACGGCAACGTCAGAAATGCCGGCGACTTCCATCTCAAGAAGGGAATGCTGCTTTTTGAGCGGTACGCCACGTTCTCGCCTGCGGTGACGACGCAGTGCGTCGTTGCGGCGAATGGGACGACCGTGCGGATGTACGATTCAGGGGCCAACAACAACATGACGACGCTTGGCATTCGCCTCGAGGACGACGCCGCGGCGACGATTGGCGGCGAAGGAAACAACAAGTCGGGGTACAACTTCTGGGCAGGACCGATCCATCTGGACAAGGGGCGCCGGCTGACGCTGACCGCCAACCGGGAGCTGACGCTAAAGGGTCCGATGGACGGCGAGGCGGACCTCTACAAGAACGGGTCGTCGAAGGCGACGGTCACGTCCGACGCCACGCACGGGTTCCGCTCGCTCGTGGTGGAGAAGGGGACGCTTGCGCTTGGGAAGAACTCCGACGATTCCGCCTATCGTGTCACGAACATATGGAAGGTCGTCGGAACGGCGTCGGGCGCTGACTGCGCGCGGCTCGATCTGGGGCCGGGGCTTCGCACCACCGCCAATACGCGCAAGACGGACAGCGAGGCCATCCGCGTCGGGTGGAACGACGAAAAGGGAAGCGGCACGATGTACGGAATCGTGTCGGTCGGCGACGGCGCAGTCGTCTCCAACGAGTTCAGGCTTGGCGTCGGGTCCGACCAGCCCTACCGCCGGGCCAGCGGCGCCGTGTACATGGGCGACGCGACGGTCTACTGGAAGGCGGGCGGGAGCAACGACGGCTTCATAGGCTCCGGCGGAAACGGCTACGGGTTCTTCCTCCAGAACGGCGGAACGCTCACGCACACTGGCTACATGAACCTCGGCGCGCATGGACGCGGCGTCTTCGTCCAGCGCGGCGGCCTCCACGAAATCATCGGCGGGAATCCGCTCAAGTTTGCGCGCACGAGCGACAGGTCGTACGGCGTCTACCGTCAGGAGGGCGGGACGTTCAGGGGGCGGCACGGATGGATGTGCTACAACAACGTCACGAACTGCAACCTGTCGCAGGCGGTCGTCACGACGACGGGCGCGGGCTCCCGATTCGAGCTGGCCACAAACAGACTGTGGATGTCCATTCTGAACGTGGAGGGCGTCGTCAACGTGAACGACGGCGCGACGTACTGCGGCGTCGTCTACAAGGATGCGTCGGCGGACGGCGGCGTCAAGTGGGACGACGTCAAGGACATATGTCCCGGCACGAAGCTCTACGTCAATCTGGACGGCGGCGTCCTCACGGCGAAGGACAAAAACGTCCTTGGGGCGGACATATCGCGGGCGCCGGACCGCGTGACGGTCTACGAGGGCGGTGCGACGCTGGACGCCTCGGCCGTCGACCTCGTCTTCAACGCGCCGTTCGAGCGTCCCGTCGGCCAGGGCGTCGCGTCCATTGCGCTGCCGGAGAACAACGTCACGAACTTCAACTACTACGTCGGCCCGCCGCGCATACGCATAAAGAGCGAGACGGGCTCCGGCGCGACGGCGTTTGCGGACTTCAACGAGAAGACGCGCCAGGTCGAGCGCATTCTCGTCACGAGCGCCGGTTTCGGCTACGAGGACGCGACGGTGACGATCGAGAACAACGTCTTCGGGGAAGTGGCTCTGACGGCCACGCTGGCCGAACTCTCCACGACGGGCGGCGTGACGAAGACCGGCGCGAAGACGGCCACGCTCGCCTGCGCGAACACGTACGGCGGCGCGACGCGCATCGTGGGCGGGACGCTCGCGTTCGCGCACGAGGACGGCTATCCGGGCGGCGACCTCGAGTTCTCCGCCGCCGCGCTGATGGACAGCTCAGACCGCGCCCCGCTGCTTCGCGCCGTGAAGCTGGCGTTCGACGAAGGGCGCGGCATCCGCGTGACGGAGGCGGAAACGCTGGACAAGTCCGCCCTGCGCGGCTTCAGGAACGTGGCGGAGCTCGACACTCCGCTTGCCGCCCTTCCGTCCATAAGCTTCGTCGCGTCCGGCGGCGAGGAGGTCTCCCCCGGCGGCTGGGCGTTCTCGCTTGACGACGGCGGTCGCGCCATCCGCTTCTCCTACCGCCGCGCAACGACGATCATCCTCCGCTAGGCGCGCGGCGCATTTCGGTGCGCATTTTATGTTTGCAGACATTATGTTGCGTGGTATAATGTCTGCAAACATGGCAATAGGAGAATTCGCGCATGACGTTTCTTGACAGGAATGAGGAGCGGGCGCGTCTGATGCGGCTGCTTGATTCGTCGGACGGCGCATTGGCGTGTCTTTACGGCAGGCGGCGCTGCGGAAAGACGCGGCTTCTGCACGAATGCGTCAGGGGCCGCGGCGACTGCCTCTACTTCACGGCGGACAGGTCGGAGCGCTCGGCGCAGCTGCTGCGCTTTGCGCGCGAGGCGGCGCGTCTCATGCCGGCGTTTCGTTCCGCAGCGCCCGTCGACTGGGGGGCGGCGCTTGATTTCTGGATGGACGTCGCTCCGCGGAACGCGATTCTCGTCCTTGACGAGTTCCCATATCTGGTAGAGAAGGGCGAATCGCTTCCGAGCGTTCTTCAGCGCATTTGCGACGTTCTGCCGCAGACCGGGCGGAAGGTGCTGATATGCGGTTCTTCCCAGCGCATGATGCAGGGCTTCGTGCTGAAGGCGAGCGAGCCGCTTTACGGACGCGCGGGCGAGATACTCCCGATAAGGCCGCTGGATTTCGAGTGGATGAAGGACGCCTTTCCCGCGGCGTCGCCATTCGAGAGGTTTAGAATGTGGGGAGTCTGGGGCGGCGTTCCGCGATACTGGGAACTGCAGTCCGGCGAAGACGGGCTGTGGCCGGCCGTCAGGCATCATGTCGCATCACCGCTTGGCCTCTTGCACAACGAGCCGCAGTTTCTTTTGATGGACGACGTCTCGGACGTCTCGCAGGCATCCACGGTGCTGTCGTTCATCGGCGACGGAGCGCATCGGATCTCCGAAATCGCGTCGCGGATGAACCGTCCGGCCACGGACCTGTCGCGTCCCGTGCAACGGCTGCTGGAACTTGGACTGGTGGAGAAGGACGTGCCGTTTGCTGCCGACTGGAACGGCAAGAAGTCGTTCTACCGCATTGCCGACCCGTTTCTCGACTTCTGGTACACGTACGTCTGGCCGAACTGGTCGCGTGACGACTTCCTTGCCTCCGCAGAGGAAAGGAAGTCGTTCAACCGTCTGTTCAACGTCCATCTCGGCGGCGTCTGGGAGCGGCTTGTGCGCGATGCTGTCGTGCGCAGGGGCGTGGCGTCTCTGGGCGGGCGGGCGCGCCGATGCGCCCGCTGGTGGGGGAACGGGGTGAACCGCGCGCCGATGGAGCTGGACGTCGTCGCCGAATCCGCCGACGGCAGGACCCTTCTCGTCGGCGAGGCCAAGCTGGCCCTGACGGGGCGCGAGGCGGAGCGCGTTCGCGCGGAACTCGAAGTCAAGGCGGGGATTCTTCCGTTCGCGAGGAACTACGAAAGGGTCGTCACGCAGCTTTTCGTCGCGAAGAATCCGCCGAACGGAGCGCTTTCGGTCGAATGGCTTGAGGGCGGCGGGGGCTGACGGTCTGGCGCCATGCGAACGCATCATTGCGCCCAGTCCGTTTTTTTTGTAAACTAGCGGCCGTTTTTCCAAAAGACTAAGGAATGTCCAGTCAATGAAAGTTTGCAAATTCGGCGGAAGTTCGCTTGCTGACGCGAAGCAGCTAACGAAGGTCATCGATATCGTGCTTGCGGATCCGCAGCGCCGCATGGTCGTGGTGTCCGCGCCCGGCAAGCGCGGGAAGGGCGACGTGAAGGTGACGGACCTTCTCATCGCGCTCGCCAGCGCCGCGCTCGCGGGCGACGACGTCAAGGCGCCTCTGGCCGCTGTCGTGGACAGATACGCCTCGATGGCGCGCGACCTCGACCTCGGCGAGGAGATCGTGATGAAGATCGAGGCGGACCTCAAGGCCCGCCTTGCGACGCCGAAGGACGACGCCGGGCTCTTCATGGACACCCTCAAGGCGGCGGGCGAGGACAACAGCGCGAAGCTTGCGGCCGCCGCGTTCTGCAAGCGCGGCGCGAAGGCCAGGTATGCCAGCCCGAAGGACACCGGCATGGTCCTCGAGGGCGCAAGCGGCAACGCGACGCTCGTTGACGAATCGTACCGCCGCCTGGCGCGCGCGTTCGCCGACTTCGAGGGCATCGTCGTCTACCCCGGCTTCTTCGGCTACCGAAAGGACGGCACGGTGGCGACGTTCCCGCGCGGCGGCAGCGACATCACCGGCTCCATCCTCGCCACCGCGGTCCGCGCCGACGTCTACGAGAACTTCACCGACGTCGACAACGTCTATCCCGTCGACCCGCGCATCGTCCCGGAAGTGGCCGAGGGAATCGACACGATGACGTACCGCGAAATGCGCGAGCTCTCGTACGCCGGCTTCGGCGTCTTCAACGACGAGGCGATCGCGCCCGCGGTGAACGGACGCATCCCGATCAACGTGCGCAACACGAACCGCCCCTCCGAGCCCGGCACGATGATTGTGCAGAGCCGCCGCGTCACGCCCGGCACGGTGACGGGCATCGCGGCCGACGACGGGTTCTCGAACATCATCATCGACAAGTACCTGATGAACCGCGAGATCGGCTTCACCCGCCGCGTGCTGGCAATCCTTGAGGAGGAGGGCGTCTCATACGAGCACATCCCGGGCGGCATCGACTCCATCTCCATCATCATCCGCGGCGACAAGTTCACGCCGGAGCGCGAGAAGAAGATCGTCTCCCGCATCAAGCGAGACCTCAGGCCCGACAGCGTCATCGTCACGCACGACTACGCGATGGTGATGGTCGTGGGCGAGGGCATGGCGTTCTCGTCCGGAATGCTCGCAAAGGCGATCGGCGCATTGGCCGAGCACGGGATAAACATCTCCATGGTCAACCAGGGCGCGAGCGAGATTTCCTTCATGATCGGCATTCGCAGCGCCGACCGCGTCAAGGCCGTGCGCGCCCTCTACCAGGCGTTCTTCGGCTGATGGCGGAATTGCGGTTTCACTTCGCAGGCGAGGGCCGTCCATGAAGGCGATGTGCATCGACGAAAACCGCGGGCTTGCGTGGACGGACGTTCCGGATCCGGTCTGCTGCGGGGAATTCGACGTGCGTCTGCGCGTGAGGGCGTGCGCGGTGAACCGCGCGGACCTGATGCAGCGCGCCGGCGTCTACGCGCCGCCGCCCGACTGGCCGCTCTGGCCGGGGCTTGAATGCGCGGGTGAAGTGCTGGAATGCCCGCCCGGCGGACGCTTCAGGCCAGGCGACCGCGTCTGCGCCCTCCTTGGCGGCGGCGGATACGCCGAGCAGGTCGTCGTTCCGGCCGGAATGTGCCTCCCCGTCCCGCGCGGCTTCGGCTTCGCCGAGGCGTCCGCGATTCCCGAGGTCTACGCGACGGCGTACCTGAACCTGCGGCTCGTCGGCGAACTCGGACGCGGCGAGACGTTCTTCATAAACGGCGGAGAGGGCGGCCTCGGCGTTGCGGCGATACAGCTGGCGAAGCACGTCTTCGGCGCGAAGGTCATCGCGCAGGTGGCGTCCGACGAGAACGGCGCCTTCTGCCGCGAGGTCGGCGCGGACTTGACGGTCAACCGCTTCACGGGCGACCTCGTCTCCGTCCTTTCCGCCAACCCGCCCGATGTCGCGATAGACCCCGTCGGCGGCAGGCTGATGGGCCCGTGCTTCGCGACGATGAACCCGCGCGGACGCTGGATAAGCCTCGCCTGCATGGCAGGCGCCGAGACGTCCATTGACGTGAACCTCCTCTGGCGCAAGAACCTGCGCCTGATCGGCTCCACCCTGCGCAGCCGGTCGAGCGCGGAGAAGTCGCGCATTCTCGCCGGCCTTTTCAGGGAGGTGTGGCCGGCGTTCGAGAGCGGACTCTTCGCGCCGCGTGTCCACGCCGTCCTCCCCATCGCGTCCGCCGCCGAGGCCCATGATATGCTTGATAGGGGCGTGAACCGCGGCAAGGTCGTCATGACGGTGGACTAGCGGATTGCCTTGCCGTAGAGGCGCGCGTCAGTCGCCGAAGACGCGCGTGGAGGTGACGAGCCCGTCGTCCGTGACGAGGTTGGCGAAGAACATGATGGCGTTCGCCGGGACGGGGACGGAGAACGCGGGACTGTCGCGGGAAAAGCCCTCCACCGGCGCAACCATCCATTCGCGGTCCATGAGGACGGGGTTGGCGTCGGTCGTGGAGAGCAGCTGCGCCTTCTCCACGCGGCGGCCGTGCGCGTCGTAGCGCACGTGCAGGCGGCCGTCCGAGACGGTTGCGGACGTCACTTCCACGGGCGCGGGCGCGCCTTTCAGCACATGGTCCGCGAACGCCGTTATCTCCTTCGGGTCGCCGGCGGGGGGATGCCCGTGCGGCATTCTGTGCCTGAGCGAAAGGGTCAGCGGCGTGGAGGCCGGAAGGGCGGTGTACGAGCGGCGGAGGGAGTCGAGGGGGTACCAGCGGTCGTTCGTGCCGGTGCACCAGAGGACTTTGCATTTCGTTCCGGGGATGTAGTTCTTCGGATCCCAGAGGTCGTACCACGCGCGCCGCTTGGACTCGTCGCCGTTCATGTGGCGCCACTGCGGATTGAGCTCGTACCATCCGCAGCCGTAGACGGGCGCGGCGAACTTGAAGCGTCCGTCCACGCCCATGGCGATGCTCGTGAGATATCCGCCCCAGCTGATGCCGGTGATCCCCGTCCTGTCGGCGTCCACCTCCGGCAGGGAGCGGACGAGCGAGTGCGCGCGCATGATGGCGGCGACGGCGTGGTACGTCCACTGGTCTTTTTCCGGGCGGCCGATCTGGGCGACGGAGGCGCCCCATCCTGGCGGACCCGGGAATGCGTGGCGCGGATGCGGCCGCCCGTCGCGTTCGCCCTGCGGGATGGAGCCGTTCGTGTCCATTGCGATCGCGGCGTATCCGCGCCCGTTCCAGGTGGCGACCCACTTCGCGAACGCCGTGCCGCCGCCGCCGTGCACGAGCACGACCGCCGGGACCTTGCGCGCCGCCGACGCGCCTTTGGGAAGCCCCAGCCAGGCGAAGACGCGCGTGGGCCTCCCGTCCAGCGCCTCGCCTTCGTAGAAGACCGGTTTCACGCCCTCCACTCGGCCGTAGTCGTTCGAGGCGGGGACGTCCACCGGGAAGACCGCCGGCGGCGCGTCGAGCGCCTTTGCATCCCAGAACGTCCGCGCACCGCGCGCGGTGCCGGCGGTCGCGGCCGCAAGAAGCGGCAGCAGCGCCGCGACGGCGATCGATTCAAGTCTGCTCATGTTTCTCTCCTTTGGTGGACATGGCGCGATTCTCGCAGAAAACGCGGGCGACGTCAATTCTGACTTGTGCCAAAACGCGGATTTTCGTATAATGTCCAACACATTCCAAATCAAAGGAGAAGAACGAAATGGGCGAAGTCATCGGCGCGGGCGAGTTGCACAAGGGCGTTAAGCTTCTTATCGACGGCGATCCGTGGGAAATAACCGAGTTTGATTTTTCGAAGCCCGGCAAGGGCCAGGCGATCTACAACTGCAAGCTCCGCAACATGATCACGGGCGGCGGCATGAGCCGCAGCTACCGTTCCGGCGACAAGTTCGAGAAGCCGGAGCTCATCCAGACGTCCGTGACGTATTCGTACGACGACGGCACGGCGTTCGTGTTCACGGACGACAACTTCGAGGAGATCCGCGTCTCCGCCGACGTGATGGGAGACAAGAAGTACTTCCTGATGGACGAGATGGAAGTCAAGGCGCTCTTCTTCAACGACCGCGTGATCGGCGTCCAGCTGCCCCAGCTGGTCGAGCGCAAGGTCATCAAGGTCGAGCCGGGCGTCAAGGGCAACACCGCGTCCGGCAAGGTTACGAAGCCCGCCACCGTCGAGGGCGGCTACGTGTGCGCCGTCCCGCTCTTCATCAACGAGGGCGACACGATCCGCATCAACACCGAGACCGGCGACTACAACGACCGCACCGCCACGAAGTAGCCTTCGCGCCGGCGGCGGCGTTCCACCACACTACGAGGAAGTCGAGATGAAGATTCTTGTCACAGGCGGCGCCGGATACATCGGCTCGCATACCGTGCTTGAACTGCTCAAGGCCGGCCATGACGTCGTCGTCGTGGACAACCTCTGCAATTCGTCGGAGGAGTCGCTTCGGCGCGTGGCCGCCCTTGCCGGCAGGGCCGCGAAATTCCACAAGGCGGACATACGCGACGAGGCCGCGCTTGAGGCGATTCTTTCCGCGGAGCCGCAGTTCGACGCGGCCATCCACTTCGCCGCGCTCAAGGCGGTCGGCGAGTCGACGAAGATCCCGCTCAAGTACTACGCCAACAACCTTGGCGGCACGTTCACGCTTCTCAAGGCGCTTGCCGCCCACGGATGCAGGAACGTCGTCTTCTCCAGCTCGGCCACGGTCTACGGCCAGCCGCAGAGCGTGCCGATCCGCGAGGACTTCCCCACGCCCGGATGCACGAACCCGTACGGCTGGACGAAGCTGATGATGGAGCAGGTCTTCCGCGACGTGCAGAGCGCCGACCCGGAATGGAACGTCGTCATCCTCCGCTACTTCAACCCGATCGGCGCCCACGAGAGCGGCATGATCGGCGAGGACCCGGCGGGAATCCCGAACAACCTCGTCCCGTACGTCGCCCAGGTCGCCGTCGGCCGCCTGAAGGAACTCAGCGTCTTCGGCAGCGACTACCCCACCCCCGACGGCACGGGCGTCCGCGACTACATCCATGTGGTGGACCTCGCCATCGGACACCTCCGCGCCATCGAGAAGCTGGCCGAAAAGCCCGGCTTCAAGGTCTACAACCTCGGCACCGGCAACGGCTACTCCGTCCTCCAGGTGATCAGGGCGTTCGAGGCCGCAAGCGGCCGCAAGGTCCCCTACGCCATCAAGCCGCGCCGCCCCGGCGACATCGCCGAGTGCTGGGCGGACTCCGCGCTCGCCGCGTCCGAACTCCACTGGAAGGCCGAACGCGGCATCGAGAAGATGTGCGAGGATCACTGGCGCTGGCAGTCCCGGAATCCGTACGGCTACAACGGCAGACGTGACTGATTTCGGCGAAATACTCGATGCATTCGAGGACGCGCTTCTTCTGGAAGCGGAACTTGGAACGCGCACGGTCGAATGCGACCGTGCGCTTCTAACGCCGCCGAGGGCCGAAGCGCCAAGGGCGGACGCGCAGGAGCGCGTCCCTCCCGCCGCCGCGCCGAAGCCGGATGTGCAGAGGCCGGTCGTCTCGACGGTGCAGTCCTCCGGTCCGTCTGCTCCGCCCGCCGCCGTCGCGCCACCTCCTCCGCAGGGGCGCGCGCAGCCTGCGCCCGCCGCGCCCGGCCTTGGCGAGGATTTCAGGAAGGAGCTTGAGGCCTGCGCGAAATGTCCGCTCGCCTCGCAGGGGCGCACCCATGTCGTGCCGGGTCAGGGCAACGCGAACTCGCCCGACTACATGTTCATCGGCGAAGCCCCCGGCGAGGCGGAAGACCGGCAGGGCGAGGCATTCGTAGGCGCCGCCGGGCAGTTCCTCACGAAGATGATAAACGCCATGGGCTATGCGCGGGAGGACGTCTTCATCGCCAACGTCTGCAAGTGCCGTCCGCCCTCGAACCGCACGCCGACCCCGCAGGAGATGGAGGCGTGCCTTCCGTATCTCCACCGGCAGATAGAGGCCGTTAGGCCGAAGTGCATCGTCCTGCTCGGCCGCACCGCCATGAACGGACTCTTCCCGCACAGGCGTATCCGCCGCGGCGTCTGGGAGGAGTACCGCGGCATCCCTGCGATCGCCACGTTCCATCCCGCCTACGTCCTGCGCTTCGATTCCGCAAACGACCCCGGCGGACTTCGCAACGCGAAGGTCGAGGTGTGGAACACCTTGAAGATGGCGCTTGCGAAGTTCGGACGCACCCCGCCGTCGAGGAGGTAGCCGCGTGTCCGCGAAGAGGATTGTTCGCGTCGGCGCGGAACTCGCCCGCCGCCTCCGCGAATATGCCGCCGCATACGAGACCGCGGAGTTCTTCCAACGCGATCCGTCGCGCTTCATGCGCGAGGCGCGGGATTCTGGCGGAAGTCCCGCCAGCTGCGAGGCGACCGCGTTCGTGGCCTCGTGCCTGAGTTTCGGCTCGATAGACCAGTTCCTGCCCAAAATCCGCGCCATCGTCGACTCCGCCGGCGGCGACGTCGACCGGTGGATCCGAGAAGGCGCGTTCGAGGACTTCGCGCATTCCGGCGACCGCCGATGCTTCTACCGATATGTCACGTGGGATGCGCTCAACGCCTTCCTGCGCGCGTACCGGCACCTCATGGAGACGCGCGGAACGCTGGGCGAATATGTTCGCACGAATTCCAACGGAGAATGCCTCGGCGCGATCAAGGCCGTCTGCGCGGCGTTCGCCGGCTCCGGGGCCTGCGGTCTCGTGCCCGCAAGCGCCACTTCCGCCTGCAAGCGCCTCTGCATGTTCATGCGCTGGATGGGCCGTTTCGGCTCGCCCGTGGACCTCGGCCTCTGGTCCGGCTTCATCGACCGCCGCACGCTCATCGTGCCGCTCGACGTCCACGTCATGCAGGAGGCGCGCGCCCTGGGCCTTGCCGCGTCCGCGAACGCCACCATGTCCGCCGCAATGAAACTGACCGCGCTTCTGGCCGAGGTCTTCCCCGACGATCCCGCAAAAGGCGATTTCGCCCTTTTCGGACACTCACGCGAAACCTCCGAGCAGAACCGCCGCGCCCCTCTTCCCACACGCGCCCATCGCGCCACCGCCCGTCACTGAAATCTTCTCTTCTTTACCCTCCCCTCCCCCCGTCCCCCGCCCATCTTCGCGCCACCCCTCCCTCCGTCCGTCCTTTTTCGCGCATTCCCCGCCCCCGCCCTGCGCAGTTCTTTCACCCTTCCTTTCCTTCGCCGCCGGTGTCCCGCCCCGCTCTCTTCTCCCCGCCGCCCTTGTTCCGCCCGCCTCTGCCAATCGCCGGCCGTCCCGGCCATCGGAGTTCCGCATCCCCGCCCTCTCTGCCCCGCCGCCCCCCCCCCCCTCGCCCCGCCCCCTGGAAACTTTTTTCACTTTTTTCCCCGGCCCCCCTTGCGCGGCGTGCGGCGAAGTGGTATACTTCTCACCCGTCGCCACCACGCGGGGCAACCACCCCAC
>CAYLRN010000032.1:0-25645 GCA_964386385.1 uncultured Lentisphaeraceae bacterium
GGCTGGAATTCATCGAAACACGCCCGAATTCGATGCCGGGGCGCATCCGCATGATCCACCGCGTCCCCCCGCTCTGCGGGGCAGTGGCGTCCGCCGGCGGCATAGAATCCCAGAACGTCGTGGGGTACCAGACGGTCAAGTCGGTGGCCGGGTTCAACCTCTACGCGCCGATGTTCAGGAACGTCGACGGATCCAAGACCAAGATCCAGGACATCAGGCTCGGCGACGGCGCGACCTCCTGGAGCGACAACATACAGGTGCTGGACTACGGCTTCAGGTCCGTCGCCACGTACATCTACGTCACCGCAGAGGATGCCGAGGGGCTTGGGCTTGATTCCGCAGGGTGGACGGAGGACTATGTCACGCTCGCCGACGTCACGCTTGACCCCGGGCAGGGAATCATCGTCGCGACGTCCGCCGCCGGCGTGGACATCACGCTTCCCGCCGCGCTCTGACCTTTCACGGTCTCCTCCCATGGCAGACGCGGCGGCGAAGCGGTGTTTGCCTTGGGAGGATGATCAGGCTTTCCCGTGCGGTGGCGCATCCACCTGGTGGACGTATGCCGCGGGGAGATTGAATGAAATGAAAATGGAGACTGGAGAAATGACGAAGAGAAAGATACTTGGAGTTGTCGGCGCGGTCGTCGCGGCGTTCGCCGTGCACGGCGCGTCGCTCAACTGGGCGCTTGCGGGCGTTCAGAACAGCGACGGCGTCAGCGGCGCCGCGCAGGGGTACGTCGCGTACATGTTCGCGACGGCGTGGACGGGGAACGTCTCGTCGTTCGTGCCGAGCGCGACGCTCACGACGGCGGACGCGGTTCTCGCGTCGATCCTCGACGGCACGTTCAGCGCGGACGGCGCGTTCCACAGCGAGCTGTCCACTTCAGCCGGTGCCTACACCGTGGCCACCGGCGTCTCGCAGGCGTTCGACAACGGCGACTCGATATCGGCGTTCGTGGTGATTTTCGACGCGGCGGACTACGCCTCCGCGAAGAACTACATCATCACCGGCGAGAAGTCCGCGACGTGGCTCTCTTCAGGCGGCGCGCAGATACTCGCCTACGGCACGATGAAGAACGTCGCCTGGACGGCGATTCCCGAGCCGACCAGCGGCCTCCTCGCCCTCCTCGGCTTCGCGGGCCTTGCCCTCCGCAGGCGCAGGGCGTAATTCAGGTTCGGATCTGAATGCAACGACATCGCCTCCTCCCGGGGGCGATGTCGTTTTCTTTTACATTTTGCCAGTCAATGCAGTCTCGTCATTATTGCATCATCTTTCGGCGGAGAGGCTTCAGGACGTTGCGCATGAACTCGCGCCTTTCGCCGAAGAATCTTCTTTCCGAGACGCTCAATCCTCCGTCGCTTGCCTTTGCGGCAGTAAGTTCTACAGTGCAGAGGAGGTCTGCCACTTGAAAAAGGCGGTAGGAATCTGGGCGAACGTTCGCCACGAACTCGGTCTTGGACGAATTCGGAGCAAACACTTCGGCAAGGAGTTTCCTGACCTGGGACTGTCCGTTGTCGTAGTAGACCTTCAGCCTGTCAACAGCCTCTGTCAAATATGAACGAGAAGCAAGAAACTCCGACATCTTCCGAAACAGGCTGTCATGCACTGCGGAGTCCCCGCCTCCGAAATGCTTGTCAACTAAAAAGCATCTGTACGATATCGGCGACTTTCTAGCGAATGCGGCCATGTGCCTGAAGACTGCCTGACGCACTACTCTGTCCATGTTCGAATATTCTCCCTCGCGCCTGACAAGCGGACCGACATGCACACAATGACGCGCTCCAAGGCCGGCTGATTCAAGAAACGCCTCAAGTTCGGACACCCAAGGCGATATGTCAGCGGATTGTTCGTGGAAGACAAAACACACAAGATAGTATCGTGACGACCTCTCGTCCGATTCAAAACTTCCAGATTCGTCAACGAAAACACTGACTTCCCTTGTCCGTTCAGCCGCCAATCGACATATCTCCTAAAACTAATGGCAGGGATTTCCTCCCTGCCATAGGCGAAGGTCATCCTCCGCATCCAGGTGACTCCAACGTCTCCGCCTTCGTCGCCGCGTAGTGTAGCACATTGCGGCTTGGCATTCAACAGGAAAACGATATAGAAGCGCAGTTCGCAGTTCAAAAACGCCGTGGCGGCGGGGAATCATGCGAAGGTCCAGCAGTACCGCGCGCGTACGTTCGCGGCGCTCTGCGGGGCAGTGGCGTCCGCCGGCGGCATAGAATCCCAAAACGTCGTGGGGTACCAGGAGATGGGCGTCCCCAAAGGTTCATCGATGCGCACGGCCATGTTCAAGGCCATGTCGGGTGATTACAAGATTTCCGACATCAAGGTCGATGGGGCAGTGGGAGGAGGTGGAGATTACGCCCAAAAAATCAATGCCGACGGCACATGGGGTGGACAGTACTTCTACTTCATCGTGGACGGCATGGGGGTTACCAAAGACGGATGGTACAAGGACGAGTTTGGAGAGGAAGTTGTAAGTGACACAGATGCTCTTGTGATTGGCGAGGCGCTTATGATGACCGCAGAGTCCGATTTCACCGTCACCTACTGTGGTGAGGTGATTAAGGGCGTTCCAAGTGTCAGTGTTCCACAGGGGGCGAGTATGGTGGGCAATCCAACGCCAATTAACACCAAAATCTCCGACATCAATGTCTCCGACGCTGTTGGCGGAGGAGGAGATTATATCCAAAAAATCAATGCCGACGGCACATGGGGCGACCAGTACTTCTACTTCACCGTGGACGGCATGGGGGTTGCCAAAGACGGATGGTACAAGGACGAGTTTGGAGAGGAGGCTGTCGGAGATGGCGATATGTTAAAGGCCGGCGAATCGGTGATGTTCACTGCCGAATCGGCGATTGCGCTTGAATTCCCCGCAGTTCTCAAGTGAATGCGAACTTGTAGTGCACGGCGAAGTGTCGTGCGTAGCAAAGAAAACAAATAACGTAAATGGGTAAACAAAAATGAAAACAGCAATTGTGCTTTTTGTGGCGTTGATGGGGTTGGGCGCGAATGCCGCCGCCGTGAATTGGAACGTAAACGGCATTAAAAGTTCTCCTGCGACTGATGTCGCTGCAGGATGGCTTGTTCAAGTTTTTGATGCTTCTGTTGAGTTTGACTATGAAAAGGCTTTGGCGGGTGACATCGCATCCTGGTCGGAGAGCTATGTTGTTGAGGCGAGCACTTTTCGCGTCTCAGGTTCAACCACCTTGGACAATGGTGCAAAGAAGGACATTTACGCTGTCATCTACGATGCGGCAAGCATTGCCGATGCAAAGTATTATATTGTTTCAGACATAAAATCTATTTCGGCAAACGCCGCCGGTTCTACTGTATCTGCCTCCTTTGGCAATATGGGATTGAACAATTCAAGTAACAAGTTCCTGAACAGCACTTGGACTGCCGTCCCAGAACCCACTTCCGGCCTCCTCGCCCTCTTCGGCTTCGCGGGTCTTGCGCTGCGCAGGCGCAGGGCGTAAGGATGTAGACATGGCATGCGGTTCAGGCAGAACCTGAACCACAACGAGAGAGCCGCCCGATAAAGGGCGGCTTTCCTTCTTTCTGCGCGAGGCCGCGAAAGCGTACCGTCCATCGGGATTCCATGTTCGGCATTGTGCCCTGCGGGCTGCCCATGTCAGTGACCATCACTGTGCCAATGGACTCCTTCTGCGGAAATCCATGTGGGGAGCCTTTCGCCACTACCTTGCCCTGTCTATGTTGCGAATCAGCGCATTGGCCCAGTCGACAGCCTCCCCTACGGTCGGAAGCACGTCCAAGTCCAATTTCTGCGCATTGTAGATTCCGTCCCAGTTCTTCCGCACCTTTATGAACGTGGGCCAAGGTTGCATTCTCCTTTGCGCAAACAGTCGGCGGCAGATCCTGTGGACGGCAGACAGGTCGATGTCGTCCGTCTGCATCATGACCTGAAGGTCAATAAGGTCGTGCGCCCGCTGGTTGCGCTCGGAGAGACCGCTTGCGCCATGCAGTTTTTGGGCAATCTGATGTTCGAGCGATATGAGGGGCGTTGGGGATGGCGGTGAAAAGCCTAGATCTCGAAACAGGCGCGCAACCTCCTCGGGAGGAGAGACCATGTCGCATTCCCGGGCGGCATCGGCCTCGTCATGCGATATTTCAAGGTTTACCGTACACCAGGGCTGTCCCCTGTATCGCAGTTTTAGGTCGACGGGCTGCATCACATAGTCGAACGGGACGCCTGCGGGGGATGCCTGGGGCAATATGACGAGTTGTCCGGTGAAGCCATTCCACCCTTCGTCCAGCGCGCTTTTCAGTTTGCACAGAAAACCGTCAAGGCCTACGCTTCGGGATGCGTCGAAGTCGATCGTGTTCCTTGTGAATGAGCTGCCGAAGCGGAATCGCAGCGCTCCGCCGCCTTTGAGGATTGAACCTTCAGGCAGAAACTGTCCCGCAATGGCGTTGGCCATCATATGGCGCATGGCGAGCATTCTGCGGTTGTCGTTGCCAAGCATCCTTACAAGTCGCAATTCGAGTTCATGCTCGTTTCGCGGCGGACTTGGCGAGATGGCGTTGTCATCTGTCATTGGCAAGCTCCTTCTCAAACTGACCAAGCTCCGATCTGGAAAGAAACCCGGACGCGAATGCGTTTTGCGCGGCCTGAAGAAGCCTGTCGTCCATGTGCGTCCCCACGCATTGGCGCAATGCGTCCATCGGTCTTTGGCACATGACGCCATTCACGTTGATCGGAGCGTAGCCGACCTTGCCCATGCCCACTGCATAGTTTTCCGGAATCCGCCTTCTGACCCGGCGCGGAATCTTGACATGTATGCGGTCGACGTTTGTCGGCATCAGCCGCAGGTAGCCGAGAACAGACTCCCCGCAGAGATATGCCCCGCGCCCGCATTGGGCGACTGCCACGGCATAGGAGTCCTCTTCCGACGACGGGTATTGGGACGATTTGTAGACGCCGTTCCCAAGTTTGACAAAACGGCCGATTCTTACCCATCGGGCAATGTCCTTTGAGGCGATGCCGCACCTTCTCGCCTCGTATGCGGTGAGAATGCCATGGTTCTCCGTGGCGATGCTATATGCCGTGTCAAAAAAAGACATGCCAAAACAGTACCACAAATGCCCCTGTTTTGTCAAGCCGCTGATTCTTTGGATGACCGTGTGAAAAGTGCATCATATACTGGACCACTGCCTCCAGCGCCCTTTAGGGTCTGTCCGCAGTGGTCCAGTATATGATGCACTTTTCACGGAATGCGCGGATACGCCATTGACGTTGCGGGCGTCCTCATATAAAATGGGGGGCGTTTTTTAAGGAACGGAAAATGTCGCAGGAAAAAAAAATCGCAATTGTAGGCGGATGCGGGCATGTCGGCATACCGCTGGGGCTTGCCTTTGCCCATGCGGGGCTTGACGTCACGCTGGTGGACGTCAACCCGGCTGCCGTGGAGGCGATCAATTCGGCGAAGCTGCCGTTCAAGGAGGACGGCGCGGAGGAGCTTCTTCGCGCGCACGTCGGCGCAAACCTGCGGGCGACGTCGGACGTGGAGGTCGTGAAGGGGCAGGACGTCGTCGTCTTCGTGACGGGGACGCCGGTGGACGAGCATCTGAATCCGAAGATCCACGACGTCATGAAGGTCGTTTCGTCCTATCTGCCGCTTCTTGACGCAAGGCAGCTGGTCGTCCTTCGCAGCACGATATTCCCCGGCGTCACGCGCATCGTCGAGAACCTTCTGAAGGAGCGTCTTGGCGCGGCGAACCTGGCGTTCTGCCCGGAGCGGATCGTCCAGGGCAAGGGGATAGAGGAGATATTCACGCTTCCGCAGATCGTCTCGGCCGTGGGCGAGGAGAGCGAGGCGGCGGCGGCGGCGCTCTTTTCGCGCATTGCGCCGAAGGTCGTCAGGCTGTCCGTGGAGGAGGCAGAGCTGGCGAAGCTCATGACGAACGCCTGGCGCTACCTTGAGTTCGCGATCGCCAACCAGTTCTACATGATGGTGGAGAAGAAGGGGCTGGACTTCTACCGCATCCTGGACGCGATGAAGGAGGACTATCCGCGCGCGGCGCATTTCGCGCGGGCGGGCCTTGCCGCGGGGCCGTGCCTCTTCAAGGACACGATGCAGCTCTCCGCGTTCCACAACAACGAGTTCTTCCTCGGACATTCCGCAATGCTCGTGAACGAGGGCCTTCCGAACTTCCTCGTCTCGCAGCTGGAGGAGCGGATGGGCGGCTCGCTCGCCGGGAAGCGCATCGGCGTCCTGGGGCTTGCGTTCAAGCCGGACAACGACGACACGCGGGAATCGCTTTCGTTCAAGCTCGTGAAGTGCCTTGAGACGAAGATGGCGAAGGTGTTGACGTCGGACGAGCACGTGCCGGGGACGACGCCTCTCGCGGAGTTCATGGAGCGCGTGGACGGCATAATCCTCGGCGTTCCGCACGCCGCCTACCGTTCGCTTCGCCCGGCCGTTCCATACGTCGACTGCTGGAACGCCTGGCCGCGCGGCGGCGGAGCGATTTCGAAAGAGGCGATTTCAGAAGGAGAAGGCAAATGAAGATTCTGGTCACTGGCAGCGCCGGGTTCATCTGCGGCTATCTGGTGGAGGAACTGCTCAAGGCGGGGCATGAGGTCGTCGGGATAGACAACTTCTCGAAGTACGGTCCCGTGAAGAAGAGCTACGACGACCATCCGAACTACCACTTCACGCAGGGCGACGTGAAGGACGCGGACCTGATGAAGTCGCTCGTGAAGGACTGCGACCAGGTTCTTGGCGCGGCGGCGATGATCGGCGGAATCTCGTACTTCCACACGTTCGCCTACGACCTCCTGGCGGAGAACGAGCGCATCGCGGCGGCGACTTTCGACGCGGCGATCTGGGCGAAGAGGAACGCGAAGCTCAAGAAGATAAACGTCCTCTCGTCGAGCATGGTGTTCGAGAACACGGAGGTCTATCCGACGCCGGAGACGGAGGCGCGGAGGTGTCCGCCGCCGTCCAGCACGTACGGCTTCCAGAAACTGGCGTGCGAGTACTTCGCGCAGGGCGCGTGGGAGCAGTACGGACTGCCGTTCACGGTGATACGTCCGTTCAACTGCGTCGGCGTCGGCGAGAGGCGCGCGCTGTGCGACAGCGAGATATCGAGCGGCAACGTGAAGCTTGCGATGAGCCACGTGGTGCCGGACCTCGTGCAGAAGGTCTGCAAGGGGCAGGACCCACTGCGCATTCTCGGAAAGGGGAACCAGATCCGCCACTACACGTACGGCGGCGACCTGGCGCGCGGAATACGCCTGTGCATCGAGAGACCTGAGGCGGTGAACGAGGACTTCAACCTCTCGACGCCGACGTCCACAACGGTGCTGGAACTGGCGGAGAACATCTGGAACCGCGTGCACGGGGGCGCGAAGCCGTTCAGGTACGAGTCCGACGAACCGTTCCGGTACGACGTGCAGAAACGGGTGCCGGCGGTGGAGAAGGCGGAGAGGCTGCTCGGCTTCAGGGCGGAGACGACGCTGGACAGCATTCTCGACGAGGTGATGCCCTGGATCCAAGAGCAGATAAGGATAGGCGGGATTTGAGCGAGCGCGTATCGATCGTCGTCCCCGTCTACAACGAAGGGGAGAACGTCCGCGCCACGATTTCGGAGCTGAACGCGCACGTGCGCTCCGACGCGGCCGTCTCGCTCGTCTACGACAGCGAGGAGGACACGACGCTTGCGCCGGCGCGCGAGGCGGCCGCCGTCTCACGGCTTCCGGTGCGCCTTCTCAGGAACGCATACGGGCGCGGGGCGCTGAACGCGATCAGGACGGGGATGGAGGCGGCGGAAGGGGAGTACGTCGTCGTCACTATGGCCGACCTCTGCGACCCGCCGGAGACGATCGACCGGCTCGTAGCCGTGGCGGACGCCGAGGGGGCGGACGTCGTCTGCGCATCGCGCTACATGCGCGGCGGCTCCCAGGTGGGCGGCCCCCGGTTCAAGGGCTTCCTGTCGCGTCTTGCCGGCTTTCTCCTCTTCCATCTTGCGGGGCTTCCCACGCACGACCCGACGAACAGCTTCAAGCTCTACCGCAGGGCGTTCCTGGAGCGGGAGAGAATTGAATCGACCGGCGGGTTCGAGCTCGGGCTTGAGCTCGTCGTCAAGTGCCGCGCGCATGGCGGGCGGGTTGCGGAGACGCCGACGACGTGGCGCGACCGCGTTGCGGGCAAGAGCAACTTCAAGCTATGGAGGTGGCTTCCGCGCTATCTGCGCTGGTTCGCGTACGGGTTCATGCACCGCTAGTTGGGATGTCCGTCCGCCGCCGGACGTCGGCGCGGTCGGCCCTTGCGAGGGCGAAGACGGAGAGCGCGGTGCGCAGGGCGTTGACGCCGGTGAACCACCACATGATCGCGGAGAGGGAGGTGACGCGCGGCGCGAGGAGCGGGAGGGCGGCCGCGGCGACGACGTGGAGGGGAAGCCACCATTTCAGGAAGGCGAAGCGTCCGGTGGAGACCTCCGTGTTGGCGTAGAAGGTCTGCACGGCCACGGAGACGTTTATGGCGATCTGCCATGGAATCGCCCAGTGGAATGGCGCGTAGCCCTCGCCGTTCGGGAGGAGGCGCATGATGGGCTCGCCCAAGAGCCAGAAGAACGCGGCGGCGGCGCCGCCGAGGGCGACCATGGCGAGCGAGGACTTGAGGACGAGAGGGAGGGTGGACTGCCTGCGTTCGGCGAGCTCCGCGGTCATGGGGAAGAGGGTCGTCGCGAGGGTGAGCGTGAAGAAGTTGGCGATGTCGGAGAAGCGGCTGACCATGTAGTAGGCGGCGGACTCGACGTCGGGCAGATGCTGGCGGAGAACGGTCTGCTCCACGGCGCCCGCGAGCGCCGACGCCGCCTGGTAGGCGGCGATGCAGAGGAAGAGGAGGGCGAAGCGGCGGACCGCCGGGCGCGTCCAGTAGCGCTCGGCTTTCACGGAGAGCTCCCGGCGAAGGCAGAGGACGGAGGCCAGGATCTGCAGCGCCGGCGTGGCGGTCTGCCCGGCGAAGTACCCCGAAAGCGGGCGGAACGGCATTGCGACGAGCATCACGACGAGCCTCGCCGGCGCGAGCAGAACGTTCGTGACGGAGAGCGCGGTGAACCTCTTGAGCCCCTGGAGCGCGTTCGAGTAGACCGGCGCCACAGTCGACATGAACGCGCTTGCGACCACCAGGAGCCCCAGCGCGCCCTCGGCGACGCGGATGCGGTGGAGGAAGCCCGGGAGAACGAGGCGCGAGACGGCGAGCGCCAGCGCCAGGAAGACCGCCGTCCCTACGAAGACCCCGCGCATGAGCGACTTCAGCTGGCCGAACCTGCCGCGCGTCGCAAGCGCGTTCACCTCCTTCGAGAACGTCATCGCGAACGCGTTCGCCGGCAGGGCGATGGCGAACGCCAGCGTCGTGAGCGGCATTATCGCGCCGAGCTCGGAGGGGTCGACGTACTTCGGCACGAGCCACAGCCCCACGAATGCGTTCAGCACGTCCCCGAAGCGCAGGGCGCAGAAGAGCATTAGCGAATAGAACCAGAAGTCCCCGAGCCTCGCGTGGAGCGCGGAGAAGGCCTTTTTGATGCCGAACGCACGTGTCATGGTGATCTGGACGGAAATGATACCATATTTCAGGCGCCCTCTGCGAGGGGCGGCGCGAAAAAAGCGAAATAAGGGGCCTTGCAAATTGCCCTCTCCGCGAACTTGTGATATACTTCACAATCCCATGGAGAAAATTGACTTGGCAATGCAAAAAGCCGCGGCCCTGACGGAGGCTCTGCCCTACATCCAGGACTTTCGCGGTTCGACCGTCCTTGTGAAGGTCGGCGGTTCCGTAATGGAGAGCGAGGCGAACCTCGTCTCGCTGTTGGCGGACGTCGCGTTCATGGACGCGGTCGGCATGAAGATCGTGCTCGTGCACGGCGGCGGAAAGGCGATTTCGCGCGCCTTGAAGGAGTCCGGCATCGAGCCGAAGTTCGTCGACGGCCTTCGCGTGACGGACGGCCCGTCGATGGAGATCGTCCGCCGGACGCTCAACAACGAGGTCAACACGAACCTTGTCAGGCTTCTGCAGGGGATGAAGACGAACGCCCGTCCCCTTCACGGGAACTGGATGTTCACCGCCGAGAAGATCGAAAGCCCGGACCGCGGGTACGTGGGCAGCCCCGCGGCCGTGGACACGCGCGCGGTGCGCGAGATGCTGGACGCCGGCATCGTCCCGGTCGTCACCCCGCTTGGAACGGGGCGCGACGGGCATCTCTACAACATCAACGCGGACAGCGCGGCGGCGGCTCTGGCCAAGGCCCTGAAGGTCCGCAAGTTCGCCGTCGTCTCGGACGTGCCGGGGCTTCTCGCCGACCCGTCCGACCCCGCGTCGCTTCTCGGAACGCTGCGCCTTTCGAGCGTCGCGAAACTGAAGTCCCAGGGCGTCATATCAGGCGGGATGCTGCCGAAAATCGAAGGATGCGAGGACGCGATCCGCGCCGGCGTGCGCAAGGTCCATCTCGTCGACGGGCGCATGCCGCATTCGCTGTTGTTGGAAATGTTCACCCGCGAGGGTGTTGGAACGGAGATCACCGATGAAGAGTCCTGAAGAACTCGCCGAAGAGTACAAGAAGTATCTCATGCCGACGTACGCGCCGTCGGTCGTCCTCTCGAAGGGCAAGGGGTCGCGCGTCTACGACGCGGGCGGCAAGCAGTACTACGACCTGACGAGCGGCATCGGATGCCACAACGCCGGACACTGCACGGAGGCGGTCGTCAAGGCCGTGCAGGAGCAGGCGGCGCGCCTCGGGCACTGCTCCAACGTCTTCATGCACGAGGGCCAGGTGTCCCTGGCGAAGAAGCTCGTCGAGCTCTCCGGGCTTGACGGCAAGGTCTTCTTCTGCAACTCCGGCGCCGAGGCTAACGAGGCTGCGATCAAGCTGGCGCGCCGCTGGGGCGCGGAGAACGGCGGCCGCTACGAGGTCGTCACGATGCGCAACAGCTTCCACGGCCGCACTCTCGCCACGCTGACGGCGACGGGCCAGAGCTGGTGCCAGAAGGGCTACGAGCCGCTTCCGGTCGGGTTCAACTACGCGGACTTCAACGACATCGAGAGCGTCCGGGCCGCGGTGTCGGACAAGACGGTCGCCATCATGCTCGAGGCCGTCCAGGGCGAGGGCGGCGTGATGCCGGCCACGCAGGAGTTCATGTCGGCCGTCCGCGCGCTCTGCGACGAGAAGGGCGTCATCATGATCTGCGACGAGGTCCAGTGCGGCATGGGCCGCACGGGCAGATGGTGGGGATGGCAGAACTACGGCGTCAAGCCGGATCTCTTCACCGTCGCCAAGTCCCTCGCCGACGGCGTCCCGATGGGCGCGCTCGTCTCGAACGCGAAGTTCGCGGACGTCTTCACGCCCGGAGCCCACGCCTCCACCTTCGGCGGCAACCCGCTCAGCTGCGCCGCCGCGCTGGCCACGATCTCCGTCATCGAGGACGAGGGGCTTCTCGACTCCGCCGTCCGCAAGGGCGAGCTCCTGATGGAGGCCCTCAAGGCGTTCGCGGAGAAGTACGACAAGATCCTCGACGTGCGCGGACTGGGGCTGATGCTCGGCATGGTCGTGGACGGCGACCCCGCCGAGGTCGTCGAGGCGTTCCGCGAAATGGGCGTTCTCGTGCTCACCGCGGGCGGCGGCGTCGTGCGCTTCCTCCCCACGCTCTCCATGTCCGAGGCGCATCTCGAAGAGGCCGTGGAGCTGATGGGCGACGCGCTCGAGGGAATCTGGGGCGCGAAGGACGAGCCGGAGGAGGCCTAGGGTTGTTTTGCGTTGTTCAATTCGATTGAATGATCCAAGGAGTAGTCAATATGAAGCTGGAAGATCTCAAGGGCAAGACCGTCGGCGTCTGCGTGTCCGGCGGGCTTGATTCCAAGACGATATGCTGCGTCCTGCTGGACGCCGGCGTGAACGTGAAGGCGTTCTCCGCGAACGTCGGGCAGCCGGACGAGGCGGACATCAACGACATCAGGAAGAAGATGGCCCCCACGGGCGTCGAGACGGCGATCGTCGACGTCACGGCCGAGATGGCCGAAATCTGCTTCGAGACCGTCAAGTGCCAGGCCATGTACGACGGCGGCTACTGGAACTCCACCGGCATCGCCCGCGCGGTGACTGTCCAGCGCCTCCTCCCCGAGATGAAGAAGGCCGGCTGCACGGTCCTCGTCCACGGCGCCACCGGCCGCGGCAACGACCAGATGCGCTTCGAGCGCTACGTGAACGTCCTCGACCCGGACTTCGGCGTCTACGCCCCCTGGCGCGACGCGGACCTCCTCAAGAAGTTCCCCGGCCGCACCCAGATGGTCGACTTCCTCGCCCGGCGCGGCATCGTCGCCTTCGTCGGCACGAAGAAGAAGTACTCCACCGACGCGAACCTCGCCGGCCTCTCCCACGAGGCGGAGGACCTGGAGTCGATGGAGACCTCCATGCGCATCGTCAAGCCCACCATGGGCGTGTGGCCGGAACAGGCCCCCGACGCCGTGGAGAAGGTCACGCTCTCGTTCAGGAACGGACGCTGCGTCGCCGTCAACGGCAAGGAGATGTCCCCCTACGAGGTCATGGTCGAGATGAACAAGGTCGGCGGCCGCAACGGCGTCGGCATGAAGCACGCGCTCGAAAACCGCATCATCGGCACGAAGAGCCGCGGCGTCTACGAAGCCCCGGGCATGGAGGTGCTCTCCTGGGGCCTCAAGTACGTCTACGAGGGAATCATGGACCGCCGCTCCACACTCCTCTTCCAGCAGCTCTCCAAGTTCGTCGCAGACCAGATTTACGACGGCCGCTGGTTCGACCCCGCCACCCGCGCGGCGCGCAGCGCCATCCAGACGTGGGCGGACAAGGCGACGGCCGACGTCACGCTGGGCCTCTACAAGGGCAACATCTTCTTCGAGTCCCTCAAGGGCCTCGAGGCCACGATCTACAACGAGGCCGACAGCTCCATGGAGGCCTCCGACGGACTGAACCCGCACAGCTCGCAGGGCTTCGCGGAAATCCAGAGCGTCGAGGCGAAGATGCTGGCCAAGTCCGGCCAGATCGCCGTCTGCTGACGGTCCGGCAGCGCTATTACGTCAATTTCAGCCGGGACTGCATCCCGGCCAAACAAAGGAGCAAAAAGAGATGGCCAAGACGCCTAAGTTCGAAAACGCCAAGGTTCAGGCGTGGGTTGATAAGTGGAATGAAGTCTGCACGCCGGACAAGATCGTTGTCGTGCACGGCGACAAGCAGGAGCACGTCGACATCTGCGAGATGATGGTCAAGAAGGGCCAGTTCATCCGGCTCGACAAGAAGCTCCGCCCGGGCTGCTACCTCGCCCGCTCGCACGAGTCCGACGTCGCCCGCGTCGAGGGCCGCACCTTCATCTGCTCGAAGAACGAGATCGACGCCGGCCCGACGAACCACTGGAAGGACCCGGTGGCGATGAAGAAGGAGATGCTCAAGAAGTACAAGGGCTGCATGACCGGCCGCACGATGTACGTGATCCCCTTCGCCATGGGCCCGATCGGCAACCCGATCACCCAGTACGGCATCGAGGTGACGGACTCCCCCTACGTTGTCGTGAACATGAACGTCATGACGCGCACGGGCGACGCCGTGATGAAGCACCTTGACAAGGGCGGCGACTTCGTCCCCTGCATCCACTCCGTCGGCGCCCCGCTCAAGAAGGGCGAGAAGGACGTCGCCTGGCCCTGCGCCAAGCGCATCGAGGACAAGTACATCACCCAGTTCCCGGAAGACGGCGAAATCTGGTCCTTCGGCTCCGGCTACGGCGGCAACGCCCTCCTCGGCAAGAAGTGCTTCGCCCTCCGCATCGCCTCCAAGCTTGCGAAGGACAACGGCTGGATGGCCGAGCACATGCTCATCCTCACGCTCACCTCGCCCGAGGGCAAGCAGTACCACGTCACGGCGGCCTTCCCGTCCGCCTGCGGCAAGACGAACCTCGCCATGATGCTTCCCAAGCTCAAGGGCTGGAAGCTCGAGACGATCGGCGACGACATCGCCTGGCTCAAGCCCGGCGCCGACGGCCGCCTCTACGCCATCAACCCCGAGAACGGCTTCTTCGGCGTCGCGCCGGGCACGTCCCAGTTCTCCAACCCCAACGCCCTCCTCTCCTGCAAGAAGAACACGATCTTCACGAATGTCGTTCTCACGCCGGACGGCGACATCTGGTGGGAGGACATGGGCATCGACGCCCCGGAGGAAGGCATCGACTGGAAGGGCAACCCCTGCTACCGTTGCGTCGACGACAAGCGCCGCATGGGTCCGAAGCCCGGCATGACCAAGGCAGAAGTCAAGGCCGCCGGCTACGTCGCCGCCCACAAGAACAGCCGCTTCACGGCGCCCGCCGTCAACTGCCCCGTCCTTGACAAGTCCGGCTTCAACGGCAAGTTCGAGGGCAAGCCCACCGGAGTGCCGATCGACGCGATCCTCTTCGGCGGCCGCCGCCCGTCCACGATCCCGCTGGTGAACGAGGCCAAGAGCTGGACGCACGGCGTGTTCATGGGCTCCGCCGCCGGCTCCGAGATTACCGCTGCCGTCATCTCCGACAAGATCGGTCAGGTCCGCCGCGACCCGATGGCGATGCTGCCGTTCTTCGGCTACAACGTGTGCGACTACTTCCAGCACTGGCTGGAGATGGAGCGCACCTCCGTCAACCCGGACAACCTGCCGAAGATCTACTTCGTCAACTGGTTCCGCAAGGGCGAAGACGGCCGCTTCATGTGGCCCGGCTTCGGCGACAACAGCCGCGTCCTCAAGTGGATCTGCGACCGCATCGACGGCAAGGTCGAGGCCAACGAGACCGCCATCGGCAATCTGCCGAAGTTCGAGGACATCGACCTCTCCGACAACGACGGCGAGGCCGGCTTCACCGTCGTCCCCGAAGACCTCAAGGAGATCATCAAGGTCGATAAGGAAGGCTGGAAGAAGGAAATCGAGACGATCGGCGCCTCCTACGACGAGTACGACGCCAAGCCGTCCAAGGATTCCGAAGTGGTGAACAAGGCCGCCCGCCGCGTGCCCGCCGCCCTCCGCCAGATCCTGGCCGACGTCTCCGCCGCCCTGAACGCCTAAACTGCCATTCCGCAGTTGGCAAAATGGAAGCGCCGCCCCGGTCATCCGGGACGGCGCCTCCTTTTTGCCCCCTTCCCCCCCCTCTCTCTCCCACACCCTCTCTCGGCATGGCAATGGATTACGCCACCGGGATGCGACATAGCGTTGATGTCCGAACTGCGTTCGGACAATGGACTGCGTTCGGACAATACGACAATCGCAATTGCACTCTTGCCACACGGCGGAAACAGTGTATAATGTTTCCTCTCAAAGGAGCATACTGCACAATGGAAAAGACAAATAAGCTGTTCAAGGCCGAGATAAAGGAAATGCTCGACCTGGTGGTGAATTCCCTTTATTCCAAGAAGGAGATATTCCTCCGCGAGCTGATCTCCAACGCCTCAGATGCAATCGATCGCGCGAAATACCTGGGGCTCACCCAGCCGGAGCTCGTCGCCGACAATCCTCAATGGCGCATCACCATCGTCGCCGACGGCGACGCGAAGACGCTCACCATCTCCGACAACGGCTCCGGCATGAACGCGGATGACCTCGACAAGAACCTCGGCGTCATCGCCAGCTCCGGCACGAAGGCGTTCCGCGAGGCTCTGAAGCAGAAGGGCGGCGCCAACCTCCCCGAGCTCATCGGACAGTTCGGCGTCGGCTTCTACGCCGCGTTCATGGTGGCAGACAAGGTGCGCGTCGTCTCCCGCAAGCGCGGCGAAGCCGCCGCCTACGCCTGGGAGAGCGACGGCGCCGGGACGTACACGATAGAGGACGCCGAGCGCGACGAATGCGGTACGAGCATCACCCTCCACGTCCGCGAAGACCAGGGCGAGTACCTCGACGAATGGCGCATCCGCAACCTCGTCAAGAACTACTCCGACTTCATCGCCTACCCCATCCTCTTCAAGGGGCTTCCGCAGAAGAAGGACGACAAGGGCGAACCCGTCCCCGACGACGACAAGCCGCTCAACACGATGACCGCCCTCTGGAAGCGCGACAAGAAGGACGTCAAGCCGGAGGAGTACGCCGAATTCTACAAGCACCTCACCCACGACTACGTCGAGCCGCTTGAGACGATCCACTTCTCCGGCGAGGGACAGGTGGAGTTCAAGGCGCTTCTCTTCCTCCCGAAGCAGGCCGGCATGGACGTCTACATGCCCAATACGCGCCGCGGGCTTTCCCTCTACGTCCGCAACGTCTTCATCGGCGACGACTTCGAGATGCTTCTCCCGGAATACCTCCGCTTCGTCAAGGGCGTCGTCGACTCGGCCGACCTCCCGCTCAACGTCAGCCGCGAAATGCTGCAGGACGACGCCGTCATCCGCAAGATCAAGCAGGCCGTGACGTCGAAGATCCTCAACTCCCTCCAGGAGATGAAGGACAAGAAGTTCGACGACTACAAGACGTTCTACGCCTCGTTCGGCCGCGTCCTGAAGGAAGGCGTCCGCGCCGACTACGCGAACGCCGAGCGCATCAAGAAGCTTCTCATGTACCCTAGCGCGAAGACCGAGGACGGAAAACTCGTCTCGCTGGACGAATACGTGAAGGCGATGCCAAAGGACCAGAAGGACGTCTACTACCTCACCGCCGAGCGCATCGAGGAGGCGCGCCACTCGCCCCAGATCGAACAGGCCCTGAAGCACGGCTGCGACGTCCTCTTCTTCGTCGACCCCGTGGACGAATGGCTGCTCGACGACTTCCGCGAATACGACGGCAAAAAACTCGTCGACGTCGCCAAGGGCAGCGTCCAGTTCGGCAGCGAGAAGGAGCAGCAGGCGGAGAAGGACGCGAACGAAAAGGCCGCTGCCGACCTCAAGCTCTTCCTCGACGGCGTGAAGGAGCAGCTCAAGGACGACGTCTCCGACGTGCGCGTCTCCACGCGCCTCGCCGACTCCCCCTGCTGCCTTGTCGCCGACGAGCACGCGATCTCCGCCTCCATGGAGCGCATGATGCGCGCGATGAACCAGCCCGTGCCGAAGCAGAAGCGCACGCTTGAGATCAACGCCTCGCACCCGCTCGTCGAGAAGATGAAGAACCTCTCCGGCGACGACCTGAAGGACGCCGTCGAACTTCTCTACGACCAGGCGCTGATCGCCGAGGGCTCGCCCATCCCTGACCCCGCCCGCTTCGGAAAGCTCCTCACCGCCCTGATGCTCAAGTAGCCGCATGGACGGAAGAAAAGGCAGAGTGCTGGTGACGGGCGGCGCGAAGCGGATCGGCAAGGCGATCTGCGAGGCGCTGTCCGCGCGCGGATGGACGGTGCTCGTCCATTCGCGCACAGCGGAAAGTCCGCTCTGCGCGGACTTCTCCGACCCCGCCGCCGCCGACCGTCTCTTCGCCGCCGCCGTCGCGCTCGCCCCTGACCTCCGCGCCGTCGTGAACAACGCCGCAGTCTTCTGCACCGCCCGCGTCCTGCCGCCGGACGAGGCGGAGCGGATGCGCCGGATAAACGTCGCCGCGCCGCGCCGCCTGACCGAGCTTCTGGGCGAGCGCCTGCGTTCGCGCGGCGAGCGCGGCGCGGTCGTCAACCTGCTCGACGACCGGATCTTCCGCGCGCGCGGCGACGCCTCCCCGTACTTCGCGACGAAGAAGGCGCTGTGGGAGGAGACGCGCGCCGCGGCCGTCCGCGAAGCGCCCGTCCTCCGCGTCAACGCCGTCGCTCCGGGACCCGCCCTTGCGCCGTCCGATTCCGCCCAGCACGAGAAGGGCGGGCCGGTGCTGCTGGACAGGCGTCCGACGCCGGCTGACGTCGCCGGCGCCGTCGCGTTCCTCCTGGACGCGGAGGCGATTACCGGGCAGTCCGTTTCCGTGGACGCCGGGCAAAGTCTTCTATGAGGAGGTTGACGCGACAATGCTTCTGGAAGTGATTGCCCTCCCAGTCCTCTTCTTCCTCTCCGCGTTCTTCTCCGGCTCGGAGACTGTCCTCTTCTCTCTGACGGGCGCCCAGCGCGCGCGGATCCGCGCAAGGAATCCGCGGGCGGATGCGCGGATAGGCCGGTGCCTTAACGACAAGGCGCTCCTCTTTTCGACGCTGCTCGTAGGAAACACCTTCGTCAACTTCGCCATCTCCACGATCGGCTACCGCCTTTTCCGCGACTACATCCCATTCGGCGCCTGCCTCGCCGTCCCCGTCACGACCGTCTTCCTCCTTGCCTTCGGCGAGATAACGCCAAAGCGCCTAGCCCTCAAGTACGCGGAGCAGTTCGCGCCGACATGTTCCGCGCTTCTCCTCTTCTGGCGATGGACTCTCACTCCCTTCAACCAGTTTCTCCGCTTCTCCTCCCGCGCGTTCGCCCCCGCCCTTGAACGCGAACGCCGCGCACTTTCCGACGAGGAGTTCCTGACAGTCCTCGAATCGGCCGCTGAGCGCGGCGACTTCTCCGAGGCCGACGCCGAAATGGTCGAGGGCGTCCTTCGTCTCTCCGACCTCCGCGCGAACGACGAGATGACGCCCCGCGTCGACATCGAGGGCTACGACATCGACTACGACGCCGACACCCTTGCGAACGTCCTGAAGACCGCCCGCCACAAGTGGCTTCCAATGTTCCGCCGCTCGCCGGACACCATCGCCAGCGTAATCGACAGGGACACCAAAAAAATCGTCAAACCTCTCTTCGTCCCTGAAACCCTCACCCTTGACGAACTTCTGCAGGAATTCGCCGACAGGGGCAGTCCGATGGCGATCGTCATGGACGAGTACGGCGGAGTCGCCGGACTGATCACGCCGAACGACATCCTTGAACTGATCGTCGGCCCCAAGGTCTTCGGCGATTCGCGCCAGGACCCGGAGATAAAGCGCATCGGGCTGAACGAGTGGATGATCGACGGATGGGCGAGTCTGGACGAGATCAACCGCGAACTCGAACTGGACCTTGAGGCCGGAGACGCCGACCGCCTTTCCGGATGGATGCAGTACCATGCCGAGCGCATTCTGCGGAAGGGCGAGACGATTACGATGCAGGGATGCCGCGCCACAGCGGAGAAGTGCCGTCGCAGAAGCGTCATGCAGGTCAGGCTCAAAGTGATTTCCCGCCATGAGAAGATGGCGGACGAGGAAATCATCCACGAGACCGACGAGGCTGTGGAGCGCACGGAAAAAGACCTGGCCGACGAACGCGCCAGAAGGGGGAAGTCCGCGAAGGCCGACGGAAGGGAGCGCGCATGGGCGTCTTGATGCTGACGGTGGTGATTCTATTCGCGCTTGCGGCGTCGGCGTTCTTCTCCGGCGCGGAGACCGGATTCCTGTCCGTGAGCCGCGGGCGGATTCTGCACCTTGCGCACGAAGGCGGGCGCAAGGCGAAGATCGTGCAGGACGCGATTTCCGACATGGGACGCACGACGACGACGCTGCTGATAGGGAACAACCTGGCGAACGTCACGTATTCGTCCGCCTCCGCCGCGCTGATCCTGGAGCTCTGCTCCGGCTCTCTCGCCCGCTCTCTCGCCAGCTTCTTCGCGGCAGTTCTGGTGCTCTACACGTCCGAGTTCATGCCGAAGATGCTCTGCTCGGCGCGTCCGCTCCGGCGCATTCTCCTGCTCGCGCCGGTCTACCGGGTGGTTGAGCGCATTCTCCATCCCCTCGCCGTCGTGGGCATGGCGGTCACGGACTTCTTCGTGCCTAAAAGGGAGGTGCGCGAAAAGCTGACGGCGGACGACCTGATGCGCATCCTCGAAGACCGCAAGGACGGCGTGAGGCTGTCCGAATTCGAGAGCGCGTTGATAACCCGCCTCCTCGTCCTCCGCGTGAAGGGGCGTCCGTTCACGGTGGAGGAAATCCTCTCCGCCCTGCGCAACCGCGTCCGGTAGCGGATTTCCCCCTGTCGGACGCGCAGGAGCGCTACCGATAAGACCATTCAATTGAAACGGCACGATGGTAGGGCGGGGCGTCTCGCCCCGCCGCCACGGTTCGTGAGGACTGCGTCCTCCCGGAAATGCTTGATCATGCGACTGAAACGGGACAATGGTAGGGCGGGGCGTCCCGCCCCGCCGCCACGGCTCGTGAGGACTGCGTCCTCCCGGAAATGCCTGATCATGCGACTGAAACGGGACAATGGTAGGGCGGGGCGTCTCGCCCCGCCGCCACGGCGGGCGAGGATGTCCGCCCTCCCATGTGTGCCGATGCACTCGCAAACTCAACCCCTTGACCTTTCGTGTGCGTTCAGTGCTAAAAACTGCGATTGTAAAGAATCTGTCTGTTCCACCTTGCGTTGCGTATAGCAATGTGATACACTTGTGGCGTTCAGGAAACTAGGGGGCGTTGCATAGCGTCGCCGTTTTGTGGAAAAAAAAAAGGGGAAAACGGTTATGAGCCGTGTGAGGAAAGCGATTGTTGCCGTTCTGGTGGCGCTGTTGGGCCTTGTATGCTGGTGGGGTGTTTCGTCCTCGCCCGCGAAGACGGGGCGGAATGCGGCCGCGCCCGTTCAGGCGGAGACCGCCGCGGTTGCCGACAAGGGCAAGGCGAAGCCAAAGTCCACCGTGCAGAAGCTGAAAATCTCGCGGGCGGAGCTGTTGAAGAAGCTGAAAGAGGGCAAGGCGGCCCATTCGTCGTCGAACGCGGCCGAAAAGGCGATCTTCGACGGCGAGTCCCGGCAGGAGCAGAAGCCGCTGCCGGCGTCGGGGAAGGACGCCGACCTGACGGACGCTCCGCGCTGTTCGCGCTACCCCAACGCGCCCGTCCTCGCCTACCGCACGAGCGTCCTGCCGCCGAAGACGAAAGGCGGCCCGAACGGCGAACTCCGGGAGTGGCTCGTCAAGACGTCGCCGAATCGTCGTCCGTTCCACGTGGACGAGGAGTGGTTTCCAGGCGCGGACGGCAAGATGGCGAAGTCCAGTTCCGTTGAATACGCCGCAAGCGTCGTGGTGGTGAAGGTCGCGGGAGGATGCTCGAACGAGGAATTCGCGAATCTGATCAAGCCTTTCGGCGCGGAGGTCGAGAACGTTCTGATGGAGGTGGGCGAGGGGGCGCGGCTTGTGTCCGTGCGGGCGCCGGACGTCACGCTGGATTCCATTCGCAACCTGACGGCGAACCTTGGCGACGTGAAGGAGGCGGTGCGAGTTGAAAAGGATTTCATCAGTCGCCTTGATTCGATTCCAAATGACACGCACTGGTCTGATCTGTGGGGCATGGCCAAGATTCAGGCGCCAGCGGCGTGGGATACGCTGACGAGCGCGTCCTCGGTGATTGTCGGCATCCTCGATTCGGGGGTCAACTACAACCACGAGGATCTGGCCGCGAATATGTGGCGGAACACGAAGCAGGGGAGCGTGGCCGGTTTCACCGGCGACTTGCATGGCGCGAGCTGCGTCGACGGCGTGAAGTCGGGCGATCCGATGGACGATGCTGGGCATGGGACGCACATCGCGGGGACGATTGGCGCCGTTGGAAACAATGGAAAGGGCGTTGCGGGGGTTGCTTGGAATGTCAAACTCATGGCATTGAAAGCGGGTGACAAGAATGGGATCTCCCATTCTGATCAAATTGCCGTGATGGACTATGCAAACAAGATGGGGTGCAAGATTGTCAACTGCTCATTTGGAGGGTATTTGTATAATGAATCGCAGGATGAAATGATTCGCACTTTGACGACAAATGGAGTCATATTTGCCTGTTCGGCAGGAAACGAAAGCAATGACACTGACGTGTTGCCACACTATCCTTCATCGCTTCCGTATTATCAGATCGTCTCTGTTGCCGCATCTACTAAAGATGACACGCTTGCCGATTCAAGTTGTCATGGTCTCAAGTCCGTGGACATTGCCGCGCCTGGGGCTGGCATTCTGTCGACAAGTTACGATGATGACGCGGGAGTGTGCTACAAGGCGGGGACTTCCATGGCCACGCCACACGTGACGGGAGCGCTTGCCCTGTTGAAGGCGAAATATCCGTCGGAGAGCGCGACGACGCTAATAAAGCGTCTCTACGAGCGGGCGGATCGCGTGGACGCGCTGAAGGGGAAGATTGCGACCGGTGCTAGGCTTAACGTCGCGAACGCGATCTCGGAGACTTATCTGCCGGCGCCGCAAATCACTGCGTTTCAAGGGGAAAGCACAAACTGGCTTTATGTCACCTATTCGTCTGTTGTCGGGGCGAATGTCTATTGCGTTTATCGGGCGACTTCCGCAACTGCCACGCCAACGGCCATCACGGATTGGGCGACCATGAGTTCCACGACAAAGACAGTACCTGATTCTTCAGCGAAGGTGGGAGTCAAATACTGGTACTATGTGAAATCCGGGTATGCGACGATTGTAAACGGAACAATCAAGTCCGTTGATCGGACGTCGGCGTTCAGCGCCCCTGTCGTCGGCTGGATTGCGAGCGTCGGAACGAAGCCGGACTCATGGGATCCCGCTGACGACACGTTCGGCGGCGCTACGTTCATCACTCCCACTGCGGCGCTTCAGTCGCACGGTCCGCATGGGCTAAACAGCGCCATGGCGGGGGTTGGTCCGTTGAACGACTGGGCGGACTACTTCAAGGTCAATCTTGTGGCAGGCAAGACGTATCTGTTCGAGGCGAAGACGGTTGCGCGTGAAGATTCGCTTCTCCAGGACACGCTTGCAGGGCAGCGCATGTTGACCCTATACAGTTCGGCGTCCACCAACAGTGTCGTCAAGAAGGTTGCCGCGTCCGAGGAATGGCGCATTGTCTATACAGCGACGCGTTCGGGAACATATTACCTTTGCGTCGGCAGTGCGTCCCGTTTCTATGGCACGGACACGTACGCTTTGTACTATCGAATCGTGGGAGGAGATGCGTGGGATTCGGGCGACGACTCCTTTGGCGGTGCGACGGTCCTAACGCCTAAAACAACTATCCAGACGCACGGTCCGCATACCTTGGACGGCGGTGATGGAGATTACTTTAAGGTGTCCATGACAGCCTATAAGACATATGTGTTTGAGACGACTGGAAGCGGGGATACGATTGGCTACATTTGTTTAGCAGATGCCGAAAAGGTTACTGGGAATGATGATGGTGGGGAGAATGGGAATTTCAGGATAATCTACACTCCCACGACAACGGGGGATTATTATTTGAAAATTGTTGCGCCATCTTCACTCTGCGAGTATTCGTTGAAGTACTACTACTGCAGTGGATACATTCGCGATTTTGTGCTTACTACACCAACTAAATGGGATGTAGGCGGGGTTTTGCTTTCCGACAATGAAGATGGTGTGAGTTGTAAATCGGCATTTTCTACGGATAGTCCGATTCATATCCTCTATGCCTATGAAAATATTGGAGATTCGGCATTCAAGACTGGTATTCACACGAATACGCTTGCCGTGCGCAATGTTGCTGGGACAATCGTCTACACGGATAGGGATGTGCGACCATCGGCCGATTTGAGTAATTACTACGCAAAAAGGTCTTTTGAAATCCCCGCAGGTACGCTTTCGGCGGGTTCATACACCGCCACGATCACGCTCGACACGAACATTGATACCGTGAACAAGTCCGATAACACGCGGTCGCGGTCTTTCACGGTCACGGCATCGGGTTCTTCGTCTGGCGGCTCTTCGGGAAGTGGAACGACAACCGCGGTGAACGACCTTGCATTTTATACTCCGGAGGCAGAGGAGGGGTGGACTGCACCGCTTTGGCTGTCCACCGCCGACGATGCGAGCGACAAGTCGGAGTTTACGACTGCGGATACAGTTTATGGTCGTTATGCCTACTATGACGCGAACGGCGAGGCGATGGGAATCCACACTAATCTTGTCTATCTGCTCAAGCGCGCGACATGGAATCATTCCTCCTTCAGCCTCAGTGACTACGAGTGCGAGTCAATCGAGCCACATGGATGCACCGGGCTTGATGCAGGGAAGTACCGGCGCCCCGCATTCGTCTACGGCCCGCTTGACGCCGGCGAGTACGCCGTGGTCGTATGGCTTGACTGCGACGAGCAGATTGCCGAGACGGACGAGACGAACAACATTGAAGTCAAGACCTTCACGGTCGTCGCGCCCAAGGCGACGGTGAAGTTCAACGCGAACGGCGGGACGCTCGCCTCCAACGCGACGAACCGCACGGTCGTCGTCGGCTCGAAGCTCGGGACGCTTCCGTCCAATCCGACGCGGAGCGGCTACACGTTCGCTGGCTGGTGGACGTCCGCGTCCGGCGGCACGCAGGTGACGGCTAGCACGGTCGTGTCCGCGAGCGCGACGTACTACGCGCACTGGACGGCGAACACGGTGACCGTGACGTTCAACGCGAACGGCGGGACGCTCGCCTCCAACGCGACGAACCGCACGGTCGTCGTCGGCTCGAAGATTGGGACGCTTCCGTCCAATCCGACGCGGAGCGGATACACGTTCGCGGGGTGGTACACGTCCGCGTCCGGCGGCACGCAGATCACAGCCGCCACCGTCGTCTCCGCAAGCGCGACGTACTACGCGCACTGGACACAGAACGTTCAGTACGCTACGGTGAAGTTCAACGCGAACGGCGGGACGCTCGCCTCCAACGCGACGAGCCGCACGGTCGCCGTCGGCTCGAAGCTCGGGACTCTGCCGTCCAATCCGACCCGCAGCGGCTACACGTTCGCGGGGTGGTACACGTCCGCGTCCGGCGGCACGCAGATTACGGCTAGCACTGTCGTCTCCGCAGGCGCGACGTACTACGCGCACTGGACGCAGAACGTTCAGACTGTGACGATAACATTCGACGCGAATGGCGGATGGATCTCAAGCTCCTCAATTACACAGGTAGTGATTACACAGGCGGTGAATTCTGTTGTCACGAGCTTCCCATCGCCAACATATAGTGGTCATGCGTTTGATGGTTGGTACACGGCGGCATTTGGCGGCACGGCGGTGACGAACAGCACGGTCGTCAACTCGAATGTGACATGGTATGCCCAGTGGAGCGATGACTTCAGCAACATGACCAAAACGCAACTCGTTTTTACAACGCAAGCTGCATGGGGGAAGCCAGTCGTGCTTTCAGGGCGAATTGCAAGCGAAATGGCTCACCTCGCCGAATATTCCCGCGATGCACTTCGGCAGCGTTCTGAACTGTCTCATTCTCTCTCCTTTTCCTCGTGGATGTCCTGCGCTCCGCCCCGCGCGTCCCCGCCGCCGGCGGCCGCCCGCTCCGCCGCCGCCCTGGCGGCGGCGCCGAACTCGGCGGCGGTGAGGCCGCCGAGCGAGGGGCGGTGTATCGAGTTGACCCACCGCTCGAGGGCGGCCACCTCCGCGCGCGTGCACCGCGAGAAGTCGGTCCCCTTCGGGAAGACCCTGCGGACGATGCGGCTGCAGTTCTCTACGGAGCCCTTCTCCCACGAGGCGCAGGCCCTCGTGTAGTGGACGGCGCACCCGGGCTCGCGGCCGATGGCCTCCGGGTCGAGGAACTCGCAGCCGTTGTCGGTGGTGACGGACTTCGCGCCGGCCGTCGCGCCGCGCCGGCGCATCCTCGCGAGCGCGAGGCGCACCTGCCTCCGGCAGAGGGTCGGCATGCGCTCGACGGCGAGCTTGCGGGTCATGCGGTCGACGAGGACGAGGAGGGCGCCGGCGCCTCCGAGGCGCGAGACGACGGTGTCCATCTCGAAGTGCCCGGGCTCGGAGCGGGCGT
>CAYLRN010000033.1:0-22444 GCA_964386385.1 uncultured Lentisphaeraceae bacterium
CGCGGCGCGACGGCCGGCGCGAAGTCCGTCACCACCGACAACGGCTGCGAGTTCCCCGGCCCGGAGGCCATCGGCCGCGAGCCCGGGTGCGCCGTCCACTACACGAGGGCCTACGCCTCGTGGGAGAAGGGCTCCGTAGAGAACTGCAACCGCATCGTCCGCAGGGTCTTCCCGAAGGGGACCGACTTCTCGCGGTGCACGCGCGCGGAGGTGGCCGCCCTCGAGCGGTGGGTCAACTCGATACACCGCCCCTCGCTCGGCGGCCTCACCGCCGCCGAGTTCGGCGCCGCCGCCAGGGCGGCGGCGGAGAGGGCGGCCGCCGGCGGCGGGGACGCGCGGGGCGGAGCGCAGGTCGTCCACGAAGAAAAGGAGAAAGTATGAGACAGTTCAGAACGCTGCCTAGGTGCATCGCAGAAATCTTCGGCGAGGTGAGCCATTTCGATTGCAATTCACCAATGAACTTTCATCTTCAAAAGCCAGCGGGATGTGATAGAATATTCGGACAGTCTTATCGCAAGGAGTCGTGCATCAATGTCCGAAAAACGCCGTATCGTCGTCACGTCCGCGCTCCCCTACGCAAACGGGGACATACATCTTGGCCATCTGGTCGAATACGTCCAGACCGACTTCTGGGTCCGCTTCCAGAAGATGCGCGGGCATGACTGCGTCTACGTCTGCGCGGACGACACGCACGGCACTCCGGTCATGATCCGCGCCCGCAACGAGGGCATCGCGCCGGAGGAGCTCATCGCCCGCAGCCACGCCGCGCACGTGCGCGACTTCACAGACTTCGAGGTGGCGTTCGACAACTACTACACCACGAACTCGCCCGAAAACAGGGAGTTCTCCGAGCGCTTCTTCGCCGCCATGCAGAAGTGCGGCGCGGTGACGACGCGCACGACGCCGCAGCTCTACTGCGAGCGCTGCAGGATGTTCCTTCCCGACCGCTTCGTCAAGGGCGAATGCCCGAAGTGCCATGCGGAGGGGCAGTACGGCGACAGCTGCGACAAGTGCGGCAGCACGTACGCGGCCGAGGAACTGGGGAGTCCGGTCTGCACGACGTGCGGCGGAACGCCCGTCGTGAGGGACTGCGAGCACCTCTACTTCGAGCTTGAGCCGAGCCACGAATTCCTCCGCGGCTGGATTCCCGGCCACACGACGAGCGACGTATCGAACAAACTGCTCGAATGGTTCGACGAGCCACTGCGCGGCTGGTGCATTTCCCGCGCCGCGCCGTACTTCGGCTTCCAGATTCCAGGCCATCCCGACAAGTACTTCTACGTGTGGGTGGACGCGCCGATCGGCTATCTCGCCTCGCTCAGGAACTGGTGCGAGCGGAACGGAAAGTCGTTCGACGACTACTGGCAGAATCCGAAGACGGAGCGCTACCACTTCATCGGCAAGGACATCATCCGCTTCCACTGCCTCTTCTGGCCGGGAATGCTCCACGCCGCCGGATTCGAGCAGCCGGACAAGATCTTCGTCCACGGCTTCCTCACCGTCAACGGCGAGAAGATGTCGAAGTCGAAGGGCACGTTCGTCAACGCCCGCACGTACCTCGACCATCTGCCCGCGTCCGCGCTGCGCTACTACTACGCCTGCAAGCTGGGCGGGACGACTGACGACATGGACCTCAACCTCCAGGACTTCGTGCAGCGCGTCAACGGCGACCTTGTCGGCAAGATCACGAACCTCGCCTCCCGCGGCGCCCAGATGCTGAACAAGAACCTGGACGGCCGCCTTGGAACGCTGGACGCGGAGGGCCGCGCGCTTGTCGGATCCGCGCAGAGCCGCGCCGAGGCGATCGCCGCCTTCTACGAAGACCGCCGCTTCTCGCAGGTGCCGGTGGAAGTCGCGAAGATCGCCGACGCCGCGAACGAGTACTTCGACCGCCGCGAACCGTGGAAGACCGTCAAGCAGCCCGACGGCGCCGAGGCGACGCGCACGACGCTGACGACGATCCTCAACGTCTTCCGCATCCTCGCGATCTACCTGAAGCCCATCCTCCCCGCATACTCCGACAAGGTGGCAGAACTCTTCGGCGAGGCGTCCTATGCGTGGGACGACGCGGCGAAGACGGTGGAGAACGGGACGATCGGCGCGTATTCGTATCTTGCGACGCGCATCGACGCGAAGCAGGTGGAGGCCATGGTCGAGAAGGCGAAGGTCAGGCCGGCCGATTCGGGCGAAGTGGCGCACGAGAGCCGCGCCTCGAAGAACAAGGACAGGAAAAAGGCCGCGGCCCCGGCCGACGCCGCATCCGCCGGCCATCCGGCGCTCAAGCCCGAAATCGCGTTCGACAGGTTCGAGGCCGTCGACCTGCGCGTAGGCAGGGTCGTCGCCTGCGAGACAGTCCCGAAGAGTTCCAAGCTTCTGAAGTTCACGCTCGACGCGGGCGCGCTCGGGACGCGGACGATCTTCAGCGGCATTCGCGGCGCGTATCCGGATCCGGCCGCGCTTGTCGGGAAGGAGGTCGTGTTCGTCGCGAACCTCGCCCCGCGCAAGATGAGCGTCGGCGTGTCCGAGGGCATGATCCTCTTCGCCGGCGAGCCCGGCGCTGACGGCGGCGTCCTCTCCCCGCTGGCCGAGGCCGGCGCCGGCGCGCCATGCATATGAGGGCGCGAAACGCCATCTCCACGTCCACTGCGGCTTGAAAGGCGGTTTGGATGACACGCATTGCAATAGTCGGATTCGGCTTCATGGGGCGCATGCACTATGGAAACTGGAAAAGGATACGCGGAGTCCGCGTCGTCGCGATATGCGATTCAAACCTTGCGCAGCTGAAGACGCGCGCGACGGGCAATCTGCCGGGCGCCGACGCGACGACCGACTTCGGCGGCGTGTCCGTCTACGACAGCCTTGACGCAATGCTTTCCGCGGGCGGGTTCGACGCGGTGGACGTCACGCTGCCGACCATCCTCCATCCCGACGCCGTCGTCGCCGCACTCTCCGCCGGGTTCGACGTCCTCTGCGAGAAGCCGATGGCCCTTTCCGTCGCCGAATGCGACAGGATGCTGGCGGCGGCAGAGGCGTCCGGGCGGACGCTCCTGGTGGCGCATTGCCTGAGGTTCTGGCCGGAGTACGCTGCGCTGCGGCGCATTGTCCTTTCGCGGCGCTACGGCGAGGTCGTGGCGGCCGACTTCCGCCGGTCGTCCCCCGCGCCCGACCGCGACGGCCCGCATGGATGGTTCCTTGACGAGCGGAAGTCGGGCGGATGCCTTCTTGACCTGCACGTGCACGACGTCGACATGGTCCTGTCGCTTTTCGGCGAACCGCCGGACGTCGCCGCAACGGCGCATCGCCGCGCCGACGGAGTGGTCGACCACGTGGCGCTGACATACGGATACCAGGAGCGCGTCGTCACTTCGTCCGTCTCCTGGGCCGTTGCCAGGACGCTTGGGTTCGAGGCGGCGTTTCGCGTGGAGTTCGAAGACGCGACGCTTGTGTTCGACTCGAAACGCGAGAGGCCGTTCATGCTCTATCCGAACCACGGCCGGCCGTACGCGCCGAAAGTTTCGCGGACGTCGGCGTACGAGGCGGAGCAGCGCTACTTCGTCTCGCTGCTGGCGGGCAAGGCCGATTCGTCTCTTCTGACGGCGGAGGACGGCCGCCGCGTCGTCGCTCTCCTGGAGGGCGTCCGCCGCCGCCTTGCCCTCGCGCGACTGGACGTCCCCTGCACCGAAGCCGGGACTCGCTGAACGCCGCATCCGCCGGAAAGACAGACCCATGCGGGCAGGACGGCCGGACGTCCTGCATTGCGATCGACTGCGGCAACCTCCCCGCAGTAGTCAAAACGCCCGCGAATATGGTAGAATGTTCGCTAAAACTATGTCAGAGCAACCCGCCAACGTCAGACTGGTCTACGGAGAGGACGAATACCTCGTGGAATCGGCCGCGCGCAAGTTCCTGGAAGCGTCCATTCCGGAAGACCTGCGCGCGACCGCCGTCGACGTCGTGGACGGTGCGGCGGACAACATGGACGCGCAGCTGGCCTCCCTGAAGTCGTGCCGGGCCTCGCTTCTCTCGCCCCCCTTCCTCGACCCGGTGAAGCTCACGTGGTGGCGCGGCGTCACGTTCCTCCCGGGCGGTGGACGGAACGGCAGGCTGTCGGAGGCGGTGAAGACGGCCATCGAGGCGTTCGTGGAGGACCTGGCGGCGAATCCCCCGCCGGAGAACCAGTTCCTCCTGGTCACTGCGACGAAACTGCTGAAGACGAGCAAGGTGGCGAAAACGTTCAAGTCGCTTGGGTTCGTCCAGATTTCGGAATTCTCGCAGGGGGACAGGAAGTCCGACCGGCAGCGTTCCGCGGCCGCCCTCCTCCCGGAGCTCGCAAAGGCGGCCGGCGTGAAGTTCGAGCCGGGAGCGGACGCGGCGTTCATGGCCACCGTCGGCACGGAGACGCGCACGATCGCCAACGAGCTGGAAAAGCTCCGCATCTACGTCGGCGACGGGAAGCGCCCCGCGACGAAGGCGGACGTCGCCGCCGTGTGCTGCATCGGCGGGGAGGAGCCTGAGCCGTGGGACCTCACCGCCGCCCTCGGCGCCAGGAACGCGCAGGCGGTGATCGACTTCTGCCGCAAGTACGAGGGCGACGACGGAAAGGCGATCGCAATCGCCGGGTTCGCGGAGAAGTACTTCCGCGAACTCGTCGTCATCCGCGACGCGATCGACAGGGGCTGGCTCCGCGACAGCGGGTCGTGGAGTCCGCGGCTTCCGCCGGAGGCCCTTGCGGAGATGGACGCGGCCGGCGTCGGCCCGAAGTCAGGGAAGTCCCCGTACGCGCTTTCGCGGCAGACCCTGCCGGCGAAGCGCAACTACACGCTCCGCGAACTGCGCGTCGCGCGATGGCAGGTGCTCAAGGCGCGCGAAAGGCTCGTCTCCTCGCCGTCGGGCGGGTCGAGCGTCGAAATGCTCATGCAGACCCTGCTGCGGATAGTCGGAAGGCCGCATCCGCGCTGACGGCGCAGCCGCGATTTCAATTCAGTGAAAAGACAGTGACAAAAGACAGAGAGTGGAAAGACATGTTCGACAAGCTGTTTTCAATAGAGGCAAGGCCCGGCGCGTTCTTCAGGCGCATCGACTGGACGGCGTTCTGGAGCGCCACGCTCATCGCGTTCCTCGTCTACTTCTTCACGCTTGGGCCGTCCGTCGGCCTTGAGGACTCCGGCGAGCTCGCCACGGCCGCGGACCACCTCGGCGTCCCACACCCCCCGGGCTACCCGTTCTGGTCGCTCTGCAGCTGGGTCTTCTGCCGCCTCTTCGCCTGGGTCACCTACCAGGGCCAGCCAACGCCGGCGTGGGCCGTATCTCTCTTCTCCGCCGTCGCGGGCGCGTTCGCCGCCGGATGCACCGCAATGCTCATCTGCAGGTCCGGATCCGACATGCTGGACTCCATGAAGCCCGATTCCGGCGAGGACGATTGCGGCTGCGGCGCGGACGTCCGCCGGCGTTCGAACGCCGTCATGGCCCTCGCAGGCGGCCTCGGCGGCTCGCTCGTCTTCGCCTTCTCGCCCGTCGAATGGTCGCAGTCCACAATCGTGGAGATCTATTCGCTCAACGCGCTATTCCTCATGGCCGTCTTCCTCCTGTCCTACCGCTGGATGCGCCGGCCGTCCGACAGGATCCTCTGGCTCACGGCATTCGTCTTCGGGCTCGGACTCACGAACTACCAGGTGCTGCTCCTCGCCGCAGTGCCGCTGGCGATCATCGTCGCCCTGCGCAACGTCCGCCTCTTCCGCGACTTCGCGCTCATACTCATCCCCGTCGGACTGACCGCCAACGTCCTCAAGATCGGCGCGATGATGCGGGCCGGTCGCGGCATGAGCGCGGACGTCATCAACAAGCACGCGCCGATCGTCGACCAGGCGGTCGCGTGCCCGTGCGAAGCCCTGGTCGCGCTCGGCTGCGTCCTGCTCGTCGCGGCGCCCGTCGTCGGACACGTCATGGCCCGCCGGCGCCATCCCCTCGCCCGGCGCGCCGCAATCGGCACGGGATTCGCCGGCGCCGGTCTCCTCCTCCTCGCCACCACGGTGTTCGCCGGCACGGCGAAATGGCTCTCCACCAACCCGCACGAGGCCGCCGTCGCGCCGCTCCTCTCGCCGACCACGTACGCCTGGATCGGCTTCTTCCTCGCGGCCGCCTGCGCCTGTGCGCTCGGCGCCGCGTTCGCGCCCGCGGAGGCGAAGCAGAAGGACGCCGCCGTGTGGAAATGGTACGCCGGCGCGGCCGCGTGCGGACTCGCCGCCGTCCTGATCGCCGGCGGAATCAGGGCCGCCGGCGCGGACGGCTACATGGGCGCGCCGTTCAGCTTCGCCAAGAGCCACCTCATGCTCCTCGCGGGCGTCGTCGCGCTCTTCGGCTTCTCGTGCACCACGCCGCGCGGCCTCGCCTTCGCGATTCCAGTCGCCGCCGTCCAGGTCGTCGCCCACGTCCTGCTCGTCAAGGGCGGCATGAACGGCCTCACCAACCCGCACAGCTGGTGGTTCATCTGGCCGGTCGTGTGGAACTTCGCCATGCTCGGTCTCGCGTTCGTCGCCCTTCCAAGCGGACGCTCCATCGCCCCTGCGATGTTCTTCGCCGAGCTCGGCGTCAGCTTCTACGCCTACATGCCCATCGTCTCCGACCTTCGCAACCCGCCGATGAACTGGGGCTACCCGCGCACGTGGGAGGGCTTCAAGCACGCCATCATGCGCGGGCAGTACGAGGCAATCAAGATGCCCGACTTCTTCTCCGCAGAGGGCTTCGACCTCTTCATGAAGCAGCTCGGATTCTACTTTCAGGACCTGAGAATGCAGTTCACGCTCGTCGCCGCGGCCCTCGCCCTCCTCCCCTTCACGATCTGGAAGATGACCGTGAAGACCGCGAAGAGGACGTTCTCCGTGTCCGCCGTGAAAATCGCCGCCGTCCTCTACGTCGCCGTGGCGGGACTTGTCGTCGTCTTCTCCGAACTGCTCGACATTACCGACGGCGAAGTGCCACTGCGCCTCGACAAGGCCCTGCTCGTGCTCCTCGCCGCGCTCGTCGCCATCGGGCTTGGCGCAATCGCCGTCCAGCAGGCCATCGTCGTCTACCGCATGGTCATGCACAGGGACGTGGACGCGCCGACGGAGATCGGACGCACCTCCCCGGTCGTCGTCCGCTTCGGCGCGGACAACGTCTCGCAGCAGTGGCTCATCGCCTCCGGCGTCTGCTTCGCCCTCATGTCCCTCTTCCTCGTCGCCCTCGCGAACGTCAAGGGCGACATCCAGGACGGCTTCATCCAGAAGGTTAAGTTCATCTCCTCCCACGGAATGTTCTCCCTCTGGATCGGCTACGGCCTCCTCGTCGGCCTCCTCGTCGCCCGCAAGGTAGTGAACCGCGTCTTCCGCGACAACGAGACCGCCCGCAGGGCGTCCTTCGCCGCGCTCTGCGTCGCCGCCGCCTGCGTCGCGCTGATTCCGGTCTACGAGAACTACACCAACAAGCGCCTCGTCTTCGCCATGGGCAGCGCCGAGCAGAACGGACACACCTTCGGCTGGCAGTTCGGCAACTACCAGCTGCGCGGCGCGAATGCGATCCGCGAAGAGCTTTCCGCCGACGAGGAACCCCTCCCGAACCCGATGTGGCCGGAGGAAATGGAGCCGCATTCGATCTTCTTCGGAGGCACGGACCCGGGGCGTTTCGTCCCCACCTACATGATCTACTCCGCAAACGTCCGCCCCGACGTCTACCTCATCACCCAGAACGCGCTCGCCGACGACACCTACATGTCGGTCGAACGCGACCTCTACGGCGACGAGATCTGGATTCCATCCAAGGAAGACAGCGCGGAATCGTTCAACATATACGTGAACGAAGTGCAGTCAGGCAAGCGTCCCGCCAACGGCGACCTCCGCATCGAAAACGGCCGCGTCCAGGTCACCGGCGCCCTCGGCGTCATGGAGATCAACGGCATCCTCACGAAGATGATGTTCGACCACGAACGCCTCCGCCATGCGTTCTACGTGGAGGAATCGTACCAGATCCAGTGGATGTACCCGTACCTCTCGCCCCACGGCCTCATCATGAAGATCAACCCGGAGAAGAACCCGCTTAACGCCTCCATCATCCGCAACGACATGGAGTTCTGGGACTGGTACCAGCGCCGCCTTCTCCGCGACCCCGCCTTCCGCCGCGACTTCCCCGCCCAGAAGAGCTTTTCCAAGCTCCGCGCCGCGATCGCCGGACTCTACGCGCGCACCGGCCGCTTCGCACAGGCCGACCAGGCATACCGCGAAGCGGTGATGCTCTACCCCGCCTCGCCGGAGGCGACGTTCCGCTACGCGCAGGAAGTCCTCCTGCCGACCCGCCGCTGGGCGGCCGTCGAGGACATTCTCGCCTACACGGACCGCGTAGACCCCAACAACTCCCGGACGGAAAGCCTGCGCCAGTACGTCAAGAAACTCCGCTCGACAACCGAGACGATATCGCGCCTCGCGCAGCTCGCCACCCAGCGCCCCCTCAACGCAGTAGAGCAGATCGCACTTTCGCAGAGCCAGCTCTCCCTCGGACAGGCCTCCGCCGCGGCCGAGGCCGCACGCGCCGCAATCGCCCTCCCCGACGGCGACAACTTCAACGCCCTCTTCGAGTGCGCCCAGCTGCTCAGCGCCTGCGGACAGCGCGGGGACGCCGCCAACGCCGCCAAGCGCGCCCTCGCCAAACTGCCGCCCGACGCGGACAAAAACCGCCGCCTCGCCCTCGCCACCATGCTCGCCGACGGCGGTCTCCTCCAGGAAGCGGACGCCTGCGTCAACGACTGCCTCCGCATCGACCCGCAGAACGTCGACGCATGGTTGCACCAGGCCATAATAAAGGACGCCCTCGGCCAGACCAGGGCGTCCCAGCAGGCGATCATACAGGCCTACAAAATCGACCAGAATGCCGCCATGCGCCGCCTCCAGTCCGACGAAAACCTCCAGCGCATCGCCGCCCCCCTCTTCCGCCAGCGCCAGTGAAGAAGATTAAGTGGTTAAGTGGTTAAGTGGTTAAGTGGTTAAGTGGTTAAGTGGTTAAGTGGCTATTCAGCCAATCCGGTAGGGCGCGACGTCCCGTCGCGCCGCATGGTTCGCATGGAATGCGGCGGGGCGAGACGCCCCGCCCTACCAGTATCACTCCCCATCGACCGCCCTCCAACTCCCCATCGGCCACCAGCCGTTAACCATCAGCCGCTCACCCGCTGGCCGGCGGCGTCTCACCACCCGGCCGCCGGCGGTTTTTTGCCGCGCGACGGCCTCGTCGCGCCACACTGGCGGCTCACTTGCACGTTTCAAGCGCGTCGCCTACGACTTTCACGGGAAAAAGCTTCATGCGCTCGTTCGGCGACGTGTTGGGCTGATGCAGCGAGAGCATCAACTGCCCGTCGAAGCGGCGGAAGAGCATTCCGTGTCCGCCGTTCTGCTCGTAGACCGGCTTCTGCATCACCCACGGGCCGCGAATCTTGCCGCTCTCCGACTTGCACTGCAGCACGCAGTAGCCGCTGCCGCGGACGAAGTTGCTCCAAATCATGTGCAGTCCGAACCCCTTCTGCGTGTAGAGGAACGGGCCGTCGGTGACGTGCGACGCGCCCGGCTTGAAAGCCGCCCTGAAGAGTTCGATCGGCTCGGCGGTGAACGTGGAGAGGTCCTTGGACATCGGCGCCGCCATCATGCGGCCGTTGCCGGTCTGGCACCATTCGTGGCAGAACACCATCCACGGAGTCCCGTCCTCCACCCACAGCGTCCCGTCAAGGCACATCCACTTCTCCGGAGTCACCGGCCCGTTCTTCACGGCCTTGAAAGGCCCCTTCGGGCTGTCGCTCCTGAACACCCACGTGCCGCGCGGCGTCAGCGTTCCGCCCTTGAAACCCTTTTCGAGCATCGGGGCGATTGGCGTCTGCGCGTTCGGCTTGAGCGTCAGGGTCGTGAAGAGCCAGTACGCCCCGTCGTACTTGTGCACCTCCGGCGCCCAGACCGCCGTGCAGTCAACGTCCTTCGGCACGTCCATGACGGCAGTCCTCTCGCTCCAGTTCTCCAGGTCGGTCGAAGTGCGCACGAACACGCCCTTCCCGCCCGACCACGGTTTCGACTCGTAGAGGTAGTACGTGCCGCCGTCCGGCAGCACGAACGGGTCGCGAATCTGGAACTCGTCGCGGGTCGCCGCATTCGCCGCCATTCCGGCCGCAAGCGCCGAAACGGCCAGCGCCGCGACGCACAACGTCTTCATTCTCATTTTCATCTTTTCCTTTCTTCTTGCCTGAAGTTTCTTCATCGCGTTCCCGACCGGCATTCGGCGCGACGGGAACGTCGCGCCATACCGAAATGCCATTCAAATCGGCATGCGCCCAGTCGGCCGGCGAAATCCGGCTGTTCCTAGCGCGTGAACCTGACAAGCGCCATGCGGAAAGGCGGAAGATTCAACTTCACCTTGCCATTCTCGACCGCAAGTTCGACGTCCTTCCTGGCGTCTCGCGCCCGCGCCGTCCCGTCGGGCAGGGCGAGTTCGACTGTCGCGGGCGTTTCGTCCGACAGGTTGGAGACGACCATCAGCGTCTCCGCGCCCCTGCGGTAGACGCTCGCCTCCACCTTTTCGGGAAGGCCGGCAACCGGCTTTTCCCAGTACGGCGTCCACGACGCCTCGCCGGCGCCGAAGCCGTCGAGCGCCTTCCACACGTCCGCCACCTGCGGAATGCTGACGATTCCGCACGGGCGGACCATCACGTCGTGCAGCAGGGCAAGGGCCCAGGCATCCTCCATAGACCATTTTCCTGGCCGCTCGTAGGCGAGGAACTCGCACGGCACGCCATGGTTGCGGCCCATGAACTCAGCGCGGAACGCGGCGAGGTTCAGGTTCTTCTTGATGTTCTGCGTGGAGACGGCCAGTTGCTCGCCGTCCCAGTAGGTGTCCGCGAAGGCAAGCGTCGCGGGGCAGACGTAGCCGCTCTGGTGGGCGTCAACCTCCCCGCCGCGCGACTTCACGAACGAATACAGCTTCTTCATCATGTCGCGCACCGCGAAGAACGGATACGTCTCGTGCAGCTTTCCATTCTCGTCGCGCCAGCCGCATCCGTGCCGCTCGTTCGCGCAGGCGCGCGGCATGATCGTGCCGTCGAAGTAGAGTCCGTCCAGTTCAAGTTCGTCGTAGGCCTTCTTCACGCGCTCCAGCCATTCGTCCGCAAATGCGTTCTGGTAGCAGACGCGATAGTCGCGCTGTCCGGGTTCGCGGTACCAGTAGCTGACGAAGCGGCCACGCGCGTTCATCGCGAGCCAGTCCCTGTGATGGCGGCCCCATGCGGGGTCGAGGGGCGAGAGCTCGTAGCCCTGGTAGACGAAGGCCTTGAGCCCGCGCGCGTGGCACTTGTCCACGATCGCCTTGAAGTCGGGACGCGGCGCGGGGCAGTTCTGCACGGGGATCCAGTCCTCGTGGAAGACGATCGTCGTCGCGCCCTGCGCCTTCGCCGCGTCAAGCGCCTCGTCGACCTTGCCGTCCGGGAACGCGCGCTGGCACGTCCACCACACCGTCGGAGCCTTGATCGTGATGCCGGCGCCCATCTGCGGAGCGTGGACCTTGTGGTCGACGGCGCGCGCCTTGGGCCACGGCTTGACGGGCGTCGCCTGAAGGCCGAAGCGCCATGTCGCAGGCAGCGTCAGCGGCCTGTCCGCCAGACGGATGCGCAGAACGGTCGCGTCGCCCTGCGGCAGCACCTCTATCGTCCTTTCGGGGTCCGCCTTCTGGAAGGCCTCGTCGCTCTCGCAGAACCAGGAGAGTCCGCCCTTCTCGTTTCCGAGCCAGAACGCGCAGCGGAAGGGAAAGGCCATCGAGCCCGTCACCGCGCCCACGTTGTCCAGCTTGCTCCAGGAAGCGGGAGAGAAGTGGTAGAGCGTCGCGCACGACGAGACGAGGGGGATTTCAAGCCACGCCCTGGAAATCGTGCAGCCGGCGTGGAAATTCCGTCCCGGCACGAGCGCGAGGGAAATCTCCGCCATGCCGTCGTACTCGACGCGGGCCGTGACGTCCGCCGCAAGGAGCGACGCGCCCTGCCAGGCGCAGACTGTCGCAGATTCGTCGTCATGCGACTGCACCCAGCTGCCGCCCTTCGTCCAGACGACGTTCGTCCCGCCGGCGTCCGCGCAGACAATGCGCATCGGCGCCGCCAGCAAGTCCATCCCGACCGCCCTTATCGCCGTCGGCAGCGCGTTCGACGCAAAGGCGTATTCGCGCCCCCAGACCGACACCTTTCCGTCCTGCGCCCGCACCGGAGTCCACGGCGCCGGGACGTCCGCACAGACAATCCCGGCCAAAAGAGCGCCCGCCAGCGCAACGGCCCTGTTCATCTTCCCCATCTTCCATGCCTCCTCTTCGGTTTGCTGTCGTCTCGTACGTTCATTTCCATGCACACGATTATAGCACATAACGCCGGACGAATGCACCCCCGGTTGACAACCGATACCCACCGGGGTATAATACCGCCGTTTTTCAAGGAGAAAAAAAGATGAAACCATGCGTAGGCGACACAAAGGCAATGCAGATCCGCTTGAACAAGATCATCGGACAGCTCAACGGCATCCAGAAGATGATCGGCGAGGACGTCCCATGCGAGAACATCCTCACCCAGTTGAGCGCCGCCAACGGCGCCCTGCACAAGGTCGCCCTCATGATCCTCGAAGGACATTTGCGCCACTGCGTCCGCGAGGGTATCGAAAAAGGCGATGCCGACGAGACGATAGAGGCGTTCGCGGAGGCCCTGGAGAACTTCTCCAACATGACATGACGACGCTTGAGTTTTTTTTTCACATCCTGCAATATACCCATACGGGTATTGGTACATTGAAAGGAAGGCATCACATGGAAAGACTTATTGGAATGCTTAAAAGCGCGCCCGCGATGGTCTTGAGCGCGGTTGCGCTCGTCGCGAGTTTCGTGCTTTCGGGGCACGCCGTGGCGCCGGCCGGGCATTGCGGGGCCGTGCGCTGGGCAGACCCGGCGTGGATTACGCTGCTCATATGCGGCTTCCCGATTCTTAGAAACGCCGCGACGAGCCTTTTCGTGCACCGGAAGATTCGCGCCTCCCTGCTCGTCACGATGGCGATGGTCGCCTGCGTGTCCATCGGGCAGATCTTCGCGGCGGGCGAAGTGGCGTTCATCATGATTCTCGGCGGGAAGCTGGAGGACTTCACGATAGGCAGGGCGCAGAAGGGTCTTCGCAAGCTTGTCGCGCTCGTGCCGCAGACCGCGCACAAGGCGGTCGGCGCCGGGTTTGCGGACGTCCCCGTCGCGGAAATCGCGCCGGGAATGGACGTCATGGTCAAGCCTGGCGAGACGATTCCCGTGGACGGCACGGTCGTGGACGGCTTCACGAGCGTCGACCAGAGCGTCATGACCGGCGAACCGCTTCCGGTCGACAAAAAAGTCGGCGACGACGTGTACTCCGGCACGGTGAACCGCTTCGGCACGGTCACGATCAGGGCCACGAGGGCGGGCGAGGACGGCTCGCTCCAGAAGCTGGTGCGGCTTGTCCGCGAGGCGGAGACGAAAAAGGCGCCGATGCAGAGAATCGCCGACAGATGGGCCTCGATCCTCGTACCCGTCTCGATCGCTGTTGCCGTGCTTGCGTTTCTCGGCGTGTGGCTCGTCGGAGGCGACATTGACGCCGCGCTCGAACGGGGGATAACGATACTCGTCGTCTTCTGTCCCTGCTCGCTCGTCCTGGCCACCCCGACGTCGATCATGGCCGCGATAGGACAGGCCGCGAACTTCGGCGTCGTCGTGAAGTCGGGCGAGGCCCTTGAAAGGATGGGGAGCGTAGACACCGTGTGCTTCGACAAGACGGGCACGCTCACCGCCGGACGGCCGGATGTCGTCGCGAAGACGGACGACGAGACGCTTGCCCTCGCCGCCGCAGTCGAGGCGAAGAGCGAACACCCGCTCGCCAAGGCGATCTGCGCCGCGGCGAAGGACGTCGCGCCGTGCTCGGACTTCCGCATGAAGCCGGGCGGAGGAGTCTCCGGCGACGTCGGCGGCCGCCGGGTCGTCTGCGGCACCGCCGCGTGGCTGAAGGAAAACGGCGTCTCCGAACCGGAAATCCCCGGCTGCGACTTCGAGGCGATGCGCAAGGAGGGCAAGGCCGTCGTGCTCGTGGCGGTGGACGGCAGGGCGCGCGGCTTCGTGGCGCTGGCGGACACCATTCGCCCGGAGGCGAAGGCCGCCGTCGACGGACTTCGCGAAATGGGCGTCGCCACGTGCCTCATGACAGGCGACAGCGCGACGACGGCGGCGGCGGTCGGCGGCGCCGTCGGCGTTGACGACGTGAAGGCCGAACTCATGCCGGAGGACAAGTCCAATGCCATAGAGGCGATGCAAAAGTCCGGACATGTCTGCTGCATGGTCGGCGACGGCGTAAACGACGCCGTGGCGCTCAAGACCGCGGCCGTTGGCGTCGCCATGGGCGGCGCCGGAAGCGACATCGCCGTTGAGGCGGCCGATATCGCGCTCGTCGGCGACGACGTCTCGCGCATCGGCTACCTGAAGCGGCTTTCAAACGCCTGCGTCAGGCTCATCAAGATAAACATCGCGATATCAATGTCGATCAACGCCGTCGCAATCGTCCTTTCGGTTCTCGGCGTCCTGGGGCCGGTCTCCGGCGCACTCGTCCACAACGCCGGCTCTACGCTCGTCGTCCTCAACGCCGCGCTCCTGTACGACCGCAAGTTCCGCTGACGAGCAGTTTTCCTGCGGAGCTGACGCGAAAAGGCGCGAAACCATCTTCGGCGGACACGAAAGGCCGTGTCCACATGGGAGGGACGCGCTCCTGCGCGTCCGCCGCCGCAACGGTCGCGCAGGAGCGCGACCCTCCCGGATTTCCGTCTGCACTCGTGGTCAATCCTGCGCCATGTCATTCATGCAGAAGCGCGGCGAGGCGGCCGCCGATGAAGGCATGGCGTTCGCGCGGCAGGGCGGACGAAACGCGCTCGAGGAGCGACTTCACGTCGTTGCGCAGTCCGCCCTCGAACTTGCGCCAGAGCGCGAACGGCGTCAGGAGGCGGAGGGCGTTGTATTCGCTGACCTTCGCGTACTTCACGATCGTCCGCTCCATCCACTCCAGCCCTTCCGCCGTCCAGAGTCTGTCGCCGTTCGCCGCGAATCCGCAGTAGAGAGCCCGGCTCAGGGCGGGGTGGCGGATCGACCATCCGTCGCGCCGCTCCTCCGCGGCGATCGCCTCGAAGACCGTTTCATGCGAATCGCCGGCGACCACGTTCAGGTAGCCGACGTAGCCGTTGAGCGACCGGCGAAGGCGCTCGCCCTCGCGGGCGAGGATGCGACGGCGCTCAGGGTGCGTTCCCGCGACGAGCGCGGAAAGGGCGTTGAGGCGGGCGGTGACGTTCTCCGCCCTGTCCAGATATCCCTTCACGGCAGACCACGCCACCGGCTCGTCCACCTCCGCAAGCAGCTGGAGAACGCATTTCTCGTACTCGCGCCTGACAATCGCCTCGGCGTCGTGTCCGCCCGTCGCCGCGCCGGCCAGCGCCGCGACGAGCGCGGACGTCCCAATCTCACGCGCGGCGGCCTTGCGCAGCATGTGCATTTCGCGCACGTTCTCCCGCACGAACGCGCGGCGGGCGCGGTTGAGGGAGTCGGACGGAATGGCGAGGATTTCCGCCTTGGCGGCGACGTCGAGGGAACGGCTGCGGAATGCGTCGACGTAGAGAGGCAGCCAGCGGTCTACCGCGCCCATGTCGCGAAGGCGTCTCATCGCCTCGGCGCGCGCGCCGACGTCGGGGTCGGCGGCGGCCTGCAGCGCCAGTTCGTCCGCATCCGCCCGCGTTTCGAGGACGCCGTAGAATCCGCATCCGCGATTCCACGAGATGAAATCCGGCCGTTGCGGACACGGCGCGGAGAACTCCTGCTTCGCGCCGTCGAGCACGAACGTGCCGGATGCGACGTCGCGTCCGCCCTTCACAATCGCGAACGGAACGGGGACGACGTAGGGGCGGTCACGCTCAAGCGTGACGGTCAGGCGACCGTCCTTCCACTTCCAGTCCGCCGTGACCGTTGGATGGCCCGCCTCGAAAAGCCATGGGCGCATAAGCGCGGCGACGTCGCGTCCGGAGACCTCGGAGAATACACGCAGAAAGTCGTCGGTGTTTGCGTTGCCGCCGTCGAAGCGCCTGAAGTACTCGCGCCAGGCGGCGTCGTAGACGTCCGCGCCGATCAGGCTGCGCAGTGTGTTCAGGACTTCCGGCGCCTTGTCGTAGGTGATCGCGTCCACCACCTCGTCGGGGTCGTTCACCCCCTCGCGCACGACTGCGCCGGCCGTGCCGCCCTCCTCCTCCGCGAACGCGCCGCCCTGTTCGCGCAGGGCGTCCACCTCCAGTCGCCGCGCGAACGCCGCGCCGAACGTCCGCGCCACGAACGCGCGCTCGACGTTGACCGTGTAGGCCTCGTTGAGCCACATGTCGAAAACGGTCTCCATCGTCACGCCGCTGCCGCAGTGGCTGTGCTCGTATTCGTGCGGAATGACGCCGTGGGCGTAGACGAGCCGCCTGTCGCCGATCGTGTCGTCGATCAGCGCCGCCTCCGTGACGATCGTCGTGTTGCCGGTGTTCTCCATACCGCCGTAGAGAGACTTCTCCATGCAGATCGTGCGGTAGGTCTCGTACGGATAGACGAAGCCGGTCAGTTCGTGCTGGAAGAGAATCGACTTCTTGAGGATCTCCATCGGCTCTCGGGCGCCGTCCACGCGGCCCGGCGGCACGAGGTATTCGAGGTTGACAGTCTTTCCGCCGTTCGGATATGAGACGAAATCGCGAAGGACGTCCCACGTGCCGGCGCAGGCGATGAAGAGGTACGGCGCCATCGGCAGTCGGTTCTCGTAGACGCAGCGGAGGCGTCCGTTCTCCACCGATCGCGACACGAGGTCGCCGTTGGAAATGAGATGTGTGTAGCGGGCGTCGCCTTCGAGCGTCGTGCGGAACGTGCACTTTGCCGTGCAGTCGTCGACTATGGGCAGAATGCGCTGGAAGCCGTACTGCTGGCACTGGCTCATGTACTGCTGCGGCGCGCCTGGCGGCGTGACGTCGCGGTATATGCCCTCAAGGCGAACGTCGTCAGGATGGGACACGTGCTCCACGTCCACCGCGAAAGCCTCGCCGGGGGCGTATTCCCTGTCCAGCGGATAGACGACCTTGCGGCCTTCGAGGTCGAGCGCAATCTCCCGCATCGCCTCGCGCGCGCGGCAGCGAAGGCGTCCGCGCGCCTCCACGCGGTCTTCGAAAAAGCGGATTTCGACGTCCGCATGCTCCAGCTGCGCCGCAGGGCGGCGATAGTCCGATCGCCTGAATTTCCAGTCCATTTGCATCTCCAAAAGCGGCGTCTACAGGGCCGCGACGACGAGCGCGAGCAGGATGAGCGCGAACGCCAGAAACCTGCGCCACGCCGGGACGCCGGCGTTCCCGCCGCCGTCTGCGGGGACGCCCTTCCCGCCAAGGACCTTGCGAAGTCCGCGAATGGCGAGTGGCAGCCTGTTCCTGTCGGTCAGCAGCGCACACGAGACGCAGAGAAGCGCGACGACGAGGACGAACCTGTATTGATATGCCGTTTCCATCACTGCCTGACGAGTTCGTAGAGGAACGTGGCGTTCGACGGGTCGGCGGCGACGTCGGCGGAAAAGGCGAGACGTCCGTCCGCATGGCGCGACGCCACCTTCCTGACGCGCGCGCCGGTGGCGTCGAGCGCCCAGACGGTCCAGTCGCCGTCCGCCACGGCCAGCGACGCATCCGCTCGTCCGGCGCGCATGAGATGCGGAAGGCGTCCCCAGTCCAGCAGGATGCGCCGGCCGGCGTCGGCGTACCTGACGCCGGTGTTCTGCACGTCCGTGAGATGCGTGAGGAGGACGTGGCGCGAATCGGCGAGCGGGAGGCCGTCCAGCGAACTCGCCCAGACCGTCGCGGGGACGTCGCCGACGTCCGCCGTGAATCCGTTCGCGCAAATGCGCCCGCGCTCGGCGAAGCCGCCCTTCGTGCGCGGCGTGTCCAGCGTGAACGATCCGGCCGCGGAGTCGATCGAGACGCCTCCCGTCGGCTTCGCGCGAAGGCGCGCCACGACATCCGCCGTCGGCGCCGCGGGATACGTGGCAAGCGTCTCCATGCCGGCGGGCGTCCTGTCAGCCACGCAGACGCCGAGCTTTGAATGCCATGCCGCCCAGTCCAGCGCCCAGTACGGCGCAAGTGAGCCGGGGTTCTTCTTCGTGTCGGCGACTTTCGCGGGCGGGAAGAGGAACGCGCCGTCGGATTCGGCCGGCGCGAGGTCGCCGCGAAGGAAGAGGCAGATCGAGGCGCGCTCCGCCGCAAGTCCGAGCGGGTCGCCGCTCATGTCGAAGTAGCCGAGGGGCTTCGTCTTGCGCAGACCTTCGCGGTTGTGCGTCCAGGCGAAGCGCATGAGCCCGGCCCAGTCCTGCCGCGCGCCGATGGCGCCGGTGAGTATGCCGCCGACGCCGCGGAAGCGTCCGGGCGCGGAGAAGTTGTATTCGGTGATCGTGAAGGGAATGCCGCGCGGGCGGGTGCTGGCCAGGCGCTGCGTTCCGAGGTCGGAGCCGAGGAGCGGGTTCGTGTTCGGGCAGCTGGAGGGAAGACGCCAGTCGCGTCCGATGAAGCGCGGGTGATCGACGTAGAAGTGGTCGTCGGAGTAGTCGAACTCCTCGGCGCGGACTTTTTCGCCCGGCGGGTCGTCGTCCCAGAAGTAGTTGTTCATGTTCGTGACGAGGCCGCGATATCCGATCTCGTCGCGGAGGAACGCGCGCACACGCCGCGCGAACCTGCGTTCGCATTCCGCCAGGGCCTCGCGCGAATTGTCCTTCAGGAAGCCGAAGCGCCGGCCTGTCCACTGGACGCCGTTCATGTTCCCCTCGTTGACGAGCGAGAGGAGGGCCATCGCCGGCTCGTCGGCGATCCGCCGCCCGGTGTGCGGATTCACGTGCGTAAGGAAGTTCCGCGCGAAGGCCAGGTAGTTGGAGAACGCGCCCTCGTGGACCTGCACAAGGCACTTGAACTCGGTCATGTCCACGTCGCCGTCGCGGTCGAGGCCGATGGAGCGGTACGAAATCGGGCGGCGTGAGACGAAGAGGTCAGTCGTCATGTATATGCCGTTCTCGATGCAGGCCGCCACCAGCGCGTCGAACTTCGCCATCGCCGCCGGGTCGAGCTCTGCCGAGCCGCGCGCCGCGTCCTGCCTCACGAGGGAAGTCTCGTGGTGGTGGAAGCGCAGGGCGTTGTAGCCGAGCCGGCGCAGGTTCGCCGCGAACTCGCACGCCTCCTCCGGCGTGGGCGTGTTCGCGTCTCCGCAGACGTTCACGCCGTAGAAGCGCACGGGGACGCCCGGCCTCCCCTCGAACTCGAAATGCTCGCCCCTGGCGACGACGCGCCCCCATCTGCCGGCGGGGGCGTCCGTGCCGCGCATCCGCGTGAAGTCAAGCGCGCTGCCCTCCTTCACCGCGAACGACGAGGCAAGCGGTGTCCACTCCTTCCCCGCCTCTACCGTGTGCGGCCCGACCTCGCGGAACGCAAGCGGACGCCGGCCGTAGACGCGCATTTCAAGCCGCCGCCCGGACGCGGCGTCGCCGTCCTGGAACGCAATGGAAAGGCTGTACTTGACGAGTCCCCAGTCGCGGACCTTGCGCAGCGAGACCCTGACGGGCGACGGAAACGCCATCCGGAACCTGACCGCGCCGGCGGCGTCCTTCATCGCAAGCGACCGGACGGACTTCTCGAAGACGCTTCCAAAGGCGTTCGTCTCGGCGAGGACGGCGACGCCGGAGTCCGTCTCCATAACGGAGGAGGCGTACTGCGGAAGCGGAAGGCTCGTGTCAAGCGAGACGCGCGCCGTCCGGCTCGCGTCGTCGCCGCCCATCCGGTAGACGGCGGAGACTCCGCCGTCGTCCGTCGGAGAGAACCACGCCTCGCCGCGCACGAGCGGCCTGTCCCCGCGCGCCTCCGGGACGAAGTGGAACGAATGCGCCGCCCTAGCGGGCGCGTTGAAGCCGTCCTCCAGCGGAAAGCGCGTCGACCAGCCGTTCGGTCTTAGGCACGGCTGCAGCAGGACGCCGGGCGCCGGCAGCTCCAGCGAGCCGGCATAGCCGCCCAGCGCCGGCTCGGACGCGGCAGAGACCGGCGCCGCGGCGGACGCCAGCATGGAAAACACGCCCGCAAGGCAGAACGCAATCGTCTTTTTCATTTTGGACAAGCCCTTTCAATAGTTGCGGCGCGGGAAGATTCCGCGCCGCGAACAGATTCGCAGTGAAACGACGCGGCTATCGCGTCTTGAACCGGAAGTAGAGCGGACGGAACACGTTCTCCATGCGCTGGACTTCCGTGAACGTCCCCTTCGCCCTGTCGTATGCGTAGCTGGCGATCACGCCACTCATCTTCAGCCCGGCGATGCAGAAGCGCCCGCCCGGCATGAACTCGAAGTCGCGCGGGAAGCTTCCCGCCAGCTTTGCGTTGTTGAGGAACGCCAGCTGCCCGGTCTTCCGGTCCACGTTGAAGACGGAAATCGAATCGTATCCCTTCTTGCTGATGTCGCGGTTGGAGCAGAACAGCTGCGAGCCGTCTTCCGAGACCTTGATCGCGGCCGCCTTGCACCCTTCCATGCCGGCCGCCTCGGTCATCAGCGGATGCTGGCAGATGAACTCGAAGCCGGCGCCCGTGTAGCGGTAGCTCGCCACGTAGTTGCCAAGTTCGAAGATGACGAACATGAACTTGCCGTTCGGGTGGAAGACAACGTGGCGCGGGCCGGCGCCGAGCGGCTTCGTGCGGACCGTGGCGGAGGGGACTTCCCTCATGCCGGCGGCGCGTCCGGCGAAGTCGTACGCCTTTATCTGGTCCAGGGTGAGATCGACGACGAGCATGAAGCGGCTGTCCGGCGTCACGACCGCGCAGTGGCAGTGGGCCGCGTCCTGACGCGGCTTGTTCGGACCGTCGCCGACATGGCGGACCTGAAAGCGCGGGGCGACCTCGCCAGGACGCCCGGAGAACGCGGCATCTATCGTGCCGTCGGCGTTCAGGTTGGCGTAGCCCGCAGTGCCGCAGGAGTATTCGGCGTAGACGAGCGCGTCCTCGTTCGGCGAAAGCGAGACATGGCACGGCGTCGTCCAGCCCGTGGGAATCTCGTTCATGAACTCAAGCCTGTCGTCCTTCACGGCGAACGAGACGAGCCCGCCGTTGCGACCCTTCGGCCCGAACGAAGGCGACGATGCGGCGGAGTAGAGGCGGGTGCAGGCGCTGTTGACGGCCATGTAGATCGGGTTTCCCAGCGTCCCGATCTTTCCGAGCAGACGAAACGCGCCTGTCTCGGCGTCGCTTTCAAGAATGTGGATTCCGTCGGGATTTCCCGCGTCCGTCGCACTTCCAACGTATGTAACGTACTTCATCGCTCGCTCCTTTTGAAATTCGGATGGGGCAAGTATAGCAAATCACCCCCGCCATCGGCAATGGCGAGATACCGCGTCGACCGTCCGTCAACCGGAGCGGCGAAAAAAGGAGGGAAAATCTCGCAGACGTTCGCGAACCGCCCGCCCATAGCCTTCTCCGTCCGCACTCCCGGCAGCCGGTTCACTCGTCCGCGCATTCGACGGGAACGCCCTCCACGAGGGACGTCCATTCGCGGCAGTCGCCGAAGAGGACGACGCGGGAGACCCCATCCATGCCGAAGCCGCGCGGGAAGCGCGAAAGCGGGCGGACGGGCAGAGCGACAGGACCCTCCACGCGGACGAGGACGCCGGACCGTATCCAGTCCTACCCGCCTCCGGCGCCATCATGGCAGGACCGCTCCGCCGCGGCCGTCGACGGACACGGACAGCGAGACGCGCGGGGCACGGACGTCGGGATTAAGCGGATCGGTCCTCGCCGCCACCTCCGCCCCGTCCGAGATCCCGTCGCCGTCCGTGTCGGCGGACAATGGGTCTGTCTTGGCCTCGACCTCCGCGCCGTCTGAAAGGCCGTCGCCGTCCGTGTCGGCGATGTTGGGATTCGTCATGGACACGAGCCTCTCCCATGCGTCCGTCAGTCCGTCGCCGTCGGAGTCGACGTCGAGTCCGAGGCGGAAGAAGCCGGCGTTCCCGAACGCGGAGTCGAACAGCAGACGTGCAGCCGCGGCGACATCGGTCGAGGAGACGGAGAGCAGGAGGACGTTCGCGTCCGCCGGCGCGGCGAACGCGCCGAGCGGCGTCCAGACGGGGACGAGAAGGTTCGTGGACATGAAGAGGTCCAGCGTCCGCGAACCTGCGGCGGAGAACGCGTCGTCCGACCATGCCAGCGAAATGGTCACCGAACGCCCCGCCGCGTCGACCGACAGGGCCGTGATGGACAGCCCCTCCGCCGTATTGCGCCAAGCAACTTCCCCATCGCAGGCATTCTCGGCACTGCCTGCCTCGCCGACCGCGGCGGCAGTCGTCCGCACCCCC
>CAYLRN010000034.1:0-22169 GCA_964386385.1 uncultured Lentisphaeraceae bacterium
CGGGTCGAGATATCTTGCCATGTCTTCGCCTCGCTTTCCGTCCTGACGTCCCGCCCATTGGAAGGGACACGCATAGTCTACTGAAAATCCGCACGGCGGTCAAATCCCGGCGGGCGCAGTGGCGAAAGCAATTCCCGCCTTATGTTCCCCGGTCGCATTCGGAATTGTGGTAGAATGAGGGACGTTTCCCGGCGGCCGGCAGACGGCGGGCCGACGATGCCGTCATGGTCTTGGGCATGGACGCAGACAAGGGATGGAGACAATGGACGCAGTTTTGAAAAGGCTTTCGGAGGCGGTTCGTCTTGCCGCCGCAGGCGCGCTGGCGGCGGCCGCCGTCATTGAATGCAGCGGCGCGTCGGCGGATGGTCGCGCTGCCGCATGGCGGAGTCATCTCGAACCGCCGGCGGAGTACGCGGCGTTTCCGCGCGCGGTTCGCCGGCTGGCCGTCCATCGGCGCTCGGATTTCGACATAGAAGTCTACGAGCAGGCGAATGGACCGAAGACCGTCCAGCGCGTGTTCATGGCCGTTCCGCAGTGCAGGGACGTTTCACGGCACAGGGACGCGTCCGCCCGCTTTCCCGCCGTCGTGACGCCGTTCTACTTCCCGGAGGCGATGCTCGGCTTCAATCCGGCGACGGGCGGGCTAGACTGCGAATATGCGCCCGCGGGGACGAACCTCGCCTTTTACGCGGCTGTCGCCTATATGTCCGATCTGACGCGGCGCGGCTACGTCACGGCGTCGGCGGACGCATACTACCTGACGTATCCGGAACGCGGCGCGGGCGGCTTCTCCGACTGGAAGAAGGCGGGCGAGGCCCTGTCGCGCGACTGGCCGCAGTGGACCGGCGTGGGCAAGCTCGCGTTCGACACGCGCCTCGTCGTCGACCTGCTCGTGCAGGATCCGCGTGTGGACACGAACCGGATCGGCATGGTCGGGCATTCCCTGGGCGGCAAGATGGCGTTCTACGCGGGAATGCTCGATCCGCGCATAAAGGCCGTCGTGGCAAGCGACTTCGGCATGAACTGGGACCGGACGAACTGGGGCGACGTCTGGTACTGGGGCGGGAAGCTGGCCGAGGTCCGCGTGGCCGGGCTGACCCATGCGGACCTGATTTCCTTCTCGGATGGCAAGTCGTTCATGCTCATTGCCGGAGAGGCCGACGACGATTCAAGTTGGCGGACGATGCAGTCCGCCGTTGGCCATGCGCCCGGCTCCGGCCGCCTCCGCTTCCTCAACCATGCCGCCGGGCATCGTCCGCCACGCGCCGCGACGGAGGAGGGCTACCGCTTTCTGGACCGGTGGCTTCGGCGGACTTCGGCCGTCGTTCCATGAACGTCCGCGCCGCCACGCGCGGCAATGGAAATGAAATGCGCCCTGTGGTATAATTGCCGTCGCCGCGTGCGCAAGGAGAGCGTTCCACGCGGCAGGCCACTTACGGCAAATCACTTACAACGACAGGACAAGGACAGCCATGGAAGAGACGACGCGTCAGACGATGAAGATGCTGCCGGGCGACGAGGTGCGGCAGATAATGTGGCGTTTTGCGGAACGCTACGACATACAGATGGCCGTTGCCGGCGCGCGCGGCGTGGCAAGGGGGCTGATCGCCAGACTTGTCGCGGAAGGGCAGCGCTTCACGCACGACTGGACGGATGCGAAGAACGAGATGTTCGCGAAGTTCGATGAATGCGGCATTACCGCCGGCGCCCTCAAGATGGAGTACGGCGGGATCTTCGACGGCCCGAAGAACCTCCCCCTTTCGCTTCTTTCCTATGAGATCGCGTGGGTCGACCAGGGCGCCGCCACCAGCTCGTTCGTGAACGACCTGGCGATGGGTCCGATCGCCGAGCTCGGCACGGAGGAGCAGAAGGCCCGCTACATGGGCCTCTGCGCCCCCGGCAATCCGAGCGGGAGGACGTGGCGCGGGTCGTTCGCGCTCACCGAGCCGCTGCCTTACGTCGGCGTCGACACAGGCGTCCTCTGCGGTCGCGTCGGCGTCGCCGAGTGGAAGGACGGCGAAGAGCCGATGCTGCGCGTGGAGAAGCGCGGACGCTTCATCACGAACATCGCGGTGGCCGACTACGTCACCGTGGCCGTGAACTCCGGCGACGACCGCATCAAGGGCACGTGCATGGTGGTCGTCGAGGCGACGGACCCGGGCAAGTTCGACCGCGGCGCGCAGACGAAGAAGCTCGTCCACCAGCTCTCCAACACCGGAGACCCGGTCATCGACGTCACGATTCCCGCCTCCCGCATCGTCGGCGGCTACACCGTCCAGGACGGCAAGATCGTCCCCAACTTCTCGCACAGCGAGATCATCGCGCAGGTCTTCTCGAAGACGCGCGTCGGCGTCGGCGTCATGGGCGCCGCCGCGCTCATGAGCGCCGTCGAGCCCGTCATCCGCTACCAGCGCACGCGCTACCGCGGCGCGCTTGGCGTGGAGGAGACGTCGCCGCGATACGTCCAGGGCATCCAGATGAAGGAGGACGCCACGGAGCGCCTAGCCGACGTGTGGGCCACCGCCGAGGCGGCGAGTTCGCTCGGATTCGACATTTCGCGCCTCTTCGACGCGCTCGAGCTCGTCCAGGACGAGGCGAAGGCCAAGCTCGGCCGCGGACGCGAAATGCTCAAGAACATGAAGGCTCCGATGGCGAAGGCCGCCGAAATCCTCGCCGCAGGCGGCGACCCGCAGGAGGACGGCGACGTCGCCGTGCGCTACGTCCACCTTCTCGCCCTCTGCAATGTCCTCTGCCCCAGCTGCAAGCTCTGGAACACCGGACACGGCGCGAACGTCCTGCGCGAGGCCGTCTCCCTCATGGGCGGCTACGGAATAACCGAGGACTGCCCCGGATTCCTCTTCTACAAGTGGACGGACACCCAGCTGGCCGCCACGTACGAGGGTCCCGAGGCCGTGCAGCGCCGCCAGATCTCCGAGACGATGTCCAACCCCGTATTTCTCGCCCAGCTGGACGCCTGGGCCGTCGAGCTCGACGCCTGCCCCTGCGCGTCCGAAAACGGCGCCCGCGCCCTCGCCGCCGCGCTGCGTCTCTGGAGCTGGACGCGCGCGTTCTCCGCCACGGCGAAGGACGCCCTCGGCAAGCGCCTCGGCGCCTCCCAGCGCCACGGCGTCGTCTTCCCGCTCGCCGACGCGCTCGCCGGCCTGATGGCGGCGAAGAGCTTCCACGCCGACATCAAGTTCCTCGCAATGCACGGCGGCGAGAACCCCGTCGTCGCCCCCGAACTGCAGGGCTGCCTCAACACGTTCAACGACCTTCTCGGCACGGTCGTCGCCGACGTCGCGGGCGAGGCCGCGAAGACGTGCGCGGGCGTCGTCTACGGCTTCAACGCCGCGACTGCGGAGGACAAGGCGGCGTTCGCCGCGCTTCGCACCGCGCTTGACGAGGCGCTGGCGGGAACGCGCCTGGCGAAGGACCGCGCGGCGGGCGCCGTCGCGTCCGTCATGATCCCGGAGGCACTCGACTATCCGATGTGAGAAAGTCCGTCGGGGCGTGTCAGAATCGCGTCCATCCGAAACCTTTGACATCTGTATCTGAAAGGAGACAGACAATGAACAAACTCATGCTTGCTTTCACGGTTGCGATCGCCTTTTCAGGCGCTTCCTTCGCCCGTCCCGGCGGCGGCCCCGGCGGCGGTGGACATGGCGGCCTTGGCGGTCACGGGGGGCCTGGCGGCGGCGGCCGCGGCGGCTTTCACGGCGGGCCGGGCGGAGGCTTCCGCGGCGGTCCCGGTGGCGGCGGATTCCATGGCGGAGCCCGTCCCGGCTTCCACGGCGGCCCCGGCCCGGGCGCGTTCCATGGAGGTGCGCCCCATGGTTATCTAGGCTGGCGGCGCGGCCCGATCCATCCGCACTACCGCAACTACTGGTACAATGGCGTCTGGTACGATGCGTACGGATATGCGTACTACGCGCCGGCCGGATACGTCTATTCCGCCGCGCCGGTCGTCGTAACGCAGCCTGTCGTCCAGCAGGTCGTCACGCCGACGGTGGTGACGCAGCCCGCCGTTGTTGCCCAGCCGACGGTCGTCACCCAGCCGGTCGTCACGCAGCCTGCGGTCGTCACTCCGCCGGTCGTCACGACGCCCGCCACCACGACGACTACGGTCGTGTACTGAGGAACTCAAGTCCAAAACGCATCCGGGCGGCCGCAATCGCGTATGCGGCCGCCCGGATGCGTTTTTTTTTGCGGGGTGGGCGGTGCAGCCCCCTTACGCCAGAGGGATTTGAAAGTCCGATCTAGCCTCTGATCATGGCGAGCATCGCGTCGCGCTTCTCTGCCATCAGTTCGGAGGTTCTGCCCTCCAGGTTGAGGCGGACGAGCGGTTCGGTGTTCGACATGCGGACGTTGAACCACCAGCCCTCGCTCTCCCAGCGGTCGACGGAAACGCCGTCGAGCTCGAAGCTGTCGGGGAACTGCGCCTTGACCTTCGCGAGAACCGCCGCGGCGTCCGCCACCTGCGAGTTGATCTCCCCGCTCTGCGAGTACTTGCGCAGCGGCGCGACGAGTTCGCTGAGCGGCTTGTCGCTCTTCGAGACGATGTTGGCGAGGGCGAACGTGGCCATCGAGGACGACTCGGCGGTGGAGTTCGCCTTGAAGTAGTAGTGTCCGGAAAGCTCGCCGGCGAATATCGCGTCGTTTTCGCGCATCTGCGCCTTGATGAAACTGTGTCCGACACGGGACATCATCGGGCGGCCGCCGGCGGCGGCGATCACCTCGCACGCGACCTTCGAGGAGCGGAGGTCGTAGAAGCAGGCTGCGCCGGGGGTCGCCTGAAGCAGGTCTTCTGCGATCAGCGCGGTCATGAAGTCCATCGGAATGACGTCGCCCTTTTCGTCCAGGAAGCCCGCCCGGTCGGCGTCGCCGTCGAACGCTACGCCGAAGGCGTACTTGCCGGGGTTGGCGCGGATGAGCGCCTGGAGGTCGGCGAGCGTCTCGACGTGTAGCGGGTTCGCGTCATGGTTGGGGAAGTCGCCGTCGTATTCGCCGTAGAGCGAATCGTACGTGAGCGCGGAGCCGGCGAACGCGGCGGACTCGGCGATGCCCATGCCGTTCGCGAAGTCCATGGCCACGTGGACGGGCCGCGCCAGGTGCGCGAACGTGGCGACGTGCGCGGCGTATTCCTTCGCGACGTCCGCTTTCACGATCTCTCCGACGCCGCGCGGCGGTTCGTCGCCGGTCATTTCGGACACCATCTTCTCTATGTCCTTGATTCCCGTCGCGCCGGAGATCGGCACGGCGTTCGCCTTGCACAGCTTGCATCCGTTCCATTCCTTCGTGTTGTGCGAGGCCGTGATCATCACGCTGCCGTCCGCCTTCAGGTGCGAGTTGGCGAAATAGCTCATCGGCGTGGACGCAAGGCCGACGTCGAGAACCGTGGCGCCCTCGTCGACGAGTCCCTTCGCGAACGCCGCGAAAAGGGAGTCGGAACTCTTGCGGCAGTCGCGCGCGACGACCACCCTGCGCGCCCCCGTGAACTGCGCATAGGCGCGCGCGATCCTGTAGAAGACGTCCTCGGTGAGGTCCTTGCCGTATATGCCGCGGATGTCGTATGCCTTGAAGATGCCCATGAGTGCTCCTTGTCTTTGAAAGCGCAGATTATAGCACAATATGCGCCACCGCAGAACTTGCGTCAACTTTTCGTTCCCATCTTGACCCGACGCGATGGGGAATGTAAAATGGTTGCGTTCTAACCCAAGGGAACGTCACATGAAAAAAGCATTCAAGATAGTCTTCTGGATTCTGGGTACGCTCGTCGCCGTCGTGCTGCTGGCGGCGCTGTCCATCCCGCTCTGGATCGGCCCCGTCGCCACGTCCGTGGCGGAGTCCGTCGTCCCCGGCTACACGGGTTCCGACTTCAGGCTTGAGCGTTTTGACTTGAATCCGTATACGGGGAAACTGCGCATCGTCAACGCGCGTCTCTCCAATCCGGACGGCTACGACGATCCGGTGGCGTTCAGCGTCTCGACCGTCTCCGTGCACGTGGCGATGTCGTCGCTCTTCAGCAAGACGATCCACGTCTACGACGTCTCGATTGATTCTCCGTACGTCAGCTACGTCTTCGACAAGGCCGGAAGCAACAACTTCGAGCGCATCGCGGCGACCGCCGCCGCGAAGGGCGGGAGCGACGATTCGTCCGCCGGCGCGAAAGACGCCGGCGAGAAGAAGGACAAGTCGTCCGGTTCGGAGACGAAGGTGCTTATCGACCGCCTTGCGATTTCCGGGACGAGGGTGAAGTACCGCATGATAACGCTGCCGATTCCGCTTCCCGCTTTCACCGACATCGGCAAGGAGACGAACGGCGCGACGTTCGAGGAGGTCGTGGCCACCGTGTGGGCGACAATTGAGAAGACGTTCACCGGCCTTGCCTCGGGCGTCGGCGCCGCTGCCAACGCACTCGGCGAGAAGGCTGCCGAGACGATGAAGAACGTGACGAACGCGCTCGGCACGGCGGCCGACGGCGTGGGCGCGGGCGTGGGCAAGGCCGTTTCGGGCGGCGCCGAGGGCGCCGGCAATGCGGTGAAGAGTTCCGCATCCGCAGTCGGCAAGGGCGTCGGCGACACCGTGAAAGGCGGCGCGAAGGCGGCCGGCGCCGGCGTGAAGGCGGTGGGAGATGGCGTCAAGGCGGTCGGCGACGGCGCGAAGAGTGCGCTGAAGAAGGTCGGCAGCCTCTTCGGAAAGTAGGGCGTCTCAGGAATTCGCAATGGCGGAAGAGCGAGTGCATCTTGTTGGAATCGGCGGCGTCGGCATGAGCGCGCTCGCCCAGGTGTTCCTTGATTCGGGTCTTTCCGTTTCGGGCGGCGACAGGGCGCTGGCGGGCGGCGGTCCGCGTCCGTCCGTCCTTGCGGCTCTTGCCGCGCAGGGCGCGCGGCTGGGGCCTGACGACGGCTCGCTCGTCGACGCCGGGATTTCGCGCGTCGTCGTGTCCACGGCGATAGAGGACACGAACGCTGACCTCGTCCGCGCGCGCGAACTCGGCGTCCCCGTGGTGCATCGCGCCGTCGCGCTTGCGGAGGCGATTGCCCCGCGCAGGCTGCTTGCCGTCGCCGGGACGTGCGGCAAGTCCACCGTGACGGCGATTCTCGGACATCTCCTCGCCGAATGCGGGTTCGACCCGCTTGTCGTGAACGGTGCGCAGATCGTGGGATGGGACGCGCGCGGCGGCCGCGTCGGGTCCGTGCGGAGGCCGTCGCGCGCGGCGGCCTCCGCGGACGTCTGGGCGGTGGCGGAGATAGACGAGAGCGACAGGTCGCTCGTCGCTTTCAGGCCCTACGCCGCGATCGTCACGAACGCCTCGGCGGACCACTACTCGAAGGAGGAGATGGATGCCGTCTTCGACGCTTTCGTCGACGGAATGCCCGGCCCGCTCGTGGACGGGCGGCGCGAGGCGATTGTCCCGTCCGCCGTTGCGCGGACGATTCCGCTCCCCGGCGAGCACAACGCCGTCAACGCGGAATGCGCCCTGCGCCTCGCCCTGGCGATTGGCGCTCCGGCGGACGCGCTTGCCGCGGCGATGCGGACGTTCCCCGGCGTCGAGCGGCGGCTGCAGAGGGTCGGCGTCCGCCATTACCGGCCCTGCGGCGAGGTTGTCGTCTACGACGACTACGCGCACAACCCCGAAAAGCTGCGCGCGATGCTCACGACGCTGCAGGCCGCACACCCGAAGGGCGTGGCGGCCGTGTGGCGTCCGCACGGCTACGCGCCGCTTCGGAAGATGATGGACGCGCTGGCGGCGATGTTCCGCGACACGCTGCGCCCGTACGACCTGCTCGTCCTGCCGCCCGTCTACGACGCGGGCGGCACGGCGGACAGGTCTGTCAATTCCGGCGACCTGGCCGGGCGGCTGAACGGACTCCCCGTCAGGCTCGTTGAAGGTCTTGAAGAGGCGGAGGCCGTCCTCCGCCGGTCCGCGCCGGACTTCGGCGCGATTGTCGTTTCCGGCGCCCGCGACCCGGGACTCCCCGTCCTCGCGCGCCGTCTGTCTGAAAATGGAAAGGAATGAAAGATGAAGTCTAATTTCACGTTCGCGCTTGCGGCGCTTCTCGCGTTCGCGCCGGTTGCGGCGTTCTGTGCCGAGGAAAAGGCCGACAAGGAGGCCGCAGCCGAGAGCGCGGGGCCGTCCGAGGCCGACAAGGCGAAGGCGGCCAAGCTGCTGAAGGCGACTGGCGGCAAGGCGTTCCTCAAGTTCGCGAAGGCGAAGCCGCTGGCGGAGATGGGCGGATACCCGATCGTCGTTGCGCTTCTGCCGGACGGCAAGCCGATGTCTGCATTCATGAAGCAGAAGATCTTCACGCGCAAGGAGTTCAAGGAACTCGCCATGAACAACTTCGTGGTCGTCACCGTGCCGCTCAAGGCGACGAAGGACGGCAAGTCGGTCGACACGCGGATGCTCAAGGAAGAGGACGCCGTGAAGTTCATCGAGAACTTCGGCCTCAGCGAGACGGTCGTCACCCAGGCGAAGAACGCCGGCAAGCCCGAGCCCAAGGCGACGGACCTCGCGCACTATCCCGCAGTCATCTGCGTCGACTCGCTCTGCCAGAAGCTGATCTTCCGCGTCAGCCCGCCGGACAACGTCAGCATGAAGGAGAATCCAAAGGCCGTCTTCGGAATCTGGCTGTCGCAGATCGCGGACCAGTTCCGCCAGACCGGCGTCGAGCCCGTGATTACGCCGCTCGTGCAGAAGATCCTCGACAACCCCACCGGCGAGAAGCAGAAGAAGTGACGCCGCAGATGGAAAGCGAATTCACCTACTCCTCCAGATGCCGCCTCGTCGCAGGCTCGCAGGCGTCGCTTGACGCCGCCCTGGCGCGGTTCAACGCGCAGCCGGTGGACGACAGGCGGCTTTCCGAAACGGGAAGCGGATGGTCCGCGAAGCGTACCACTCTCGCCGCCGAGACTTCGGTGGCGGGCGTCGGCACGTTCCGCGGGCGCGAGAGGCGCACTATAACGTTCGCGCCGTCGAAGAAGCCGGGATGGTGGATCCGCCGCACCGACCAGCCGGAGCAGCTTGACACGGCAGTGGACGTCTCCAACCTCTGGACGTCCGCCGGCAACATCGTCCTGCGCAGCGGATCCCCGCACAACTATCTGCGCATGGTCGAGCACATCGTCGCCCTCAAGGGCGGTCTGGGTCTCGACGACGTCGTCCTGAAGACGAACTCCGGCGATCCGCCGCTGTTCGACGATTCGTCCCTCCCGCTCGTCAAGGCCGTCCGCGAGGCCGGCATCGTGGAGAAGACGGACGACGCCACGTACGTCACCGTGTCCGAGCCGCTGGCGTTCGGCGGGACGCGCGGCGACTTCCTCCTCTTTCTCCCGGACGACGGTTCTCGCCGTCTCCGCCTCGACGTGGCGATCAGCTGGAACACCGTCATCGGAAACCAGCGCATCGTCTTCGACGTCACGCCGGAGACGTTCGAGTACGGCTCCTACGCGCGCACGAACGCGACGCACCGCCAGTACCAGCTTGTCAAACTCTTCGGCTGGCTTCGGGCCGACCGCCGCCACCTGGGGTACAACATGGACAACATTCTCATCCATGGGCGCCGCCAGTGGTACGGAAAGCCGCGCTACCCGCTTGAGGGCACTGACAAGTTCCTGGAGCCGGTCTGGCATCGCGCCACGCTAGACCTCCTCGCCGCGCTCACGCTCATGGGCCCGGACCGCTTCGTCGGCACGGTCGTCTCCTATCGCGCCGGCCATACGCAGGACTGCGACGCCGTCCGCGCCCTCTACCGCAACGAGCTCCTCGTCAGGGCGTAGTCTCCGGTTTTCCGTTTTGAGTTTTGAGTTTCCGTTTTTGTTTTTCAAGTCGAAAGGTCATTGCAATGTCATATCAGAAGATAGTCGTTCCGTCTGGAGAGAAGATAACGATGAAGGACGGAAAGCTCCTCGTCCCGGACAATCCGATTCTGCCGTTCATCGAGGGCGACGGCACGGGACCGGACATCACGCGCGCGGCCATGACCGTGTGGAACGCCGCCGTCAAGGCCGCCTACGGCGGCAGCCGCAAGATCTCCTGGATGGAGGTCTACGCCGGCGAGAAGTCGAACGCCGTCTACGGCCCGAACACCTGGCTGCCGCAGGAGACACTCGACGCCTGCCGCGAATACCTCGTCTCCATCAAGGGACCGCTCACGACGCCCGTCGGCGGCGGAATCCGCTCGATCAACGTAGCCATGCGCCAGCAGCTCGACCTCTACGTCTGTCTGCGCCCCGTGCGCTGGTTCAAGGGCGTGCCCTCCCCCGTGAAGCGTCCCGAACTTACCGACATGGTCATCTTCCGCGAGAACACGGAGGACATCTACGCGGGCATCGAATGGAAGTACGGGACGCCGGGGGCGGAAAAGGTCGTCGATTGGCTCGTGAAGGAAATGGGCGTCTCGAAGATCCGCTTCCCGCAGACCGCATCGATCGGCGTCAAGCCCGTCTCCCTGGAGGGGACTGAACGCCTCGTTCGCGCCGCGCTCGACTACGCTGTGGCGAACGACCGCAGGAGCGTCACGCTCGTCCACAAGGGCAACATCCAGAAGTTCACCGAAGGTGCTTTCCGCGACTGGGGCTACGCGCTCGCCCAGCGCGAATATGGCGCAAAGCCGATCGACAACGGCCCCTGGTGTTCGTTCAAGAACCCGAAGACCGACCGCGATATCGTCGTGAAGGACTGCATCTGCGACGCCTTCCTCCAGCAGATCCTCACGCGCCCGGCCGAGTACGACGTCATCGCGACGCTCAACCTCAACGGCGACTACGTCTCCGACGCGCTCGCCGCGACGGTTGGCGGCATCGGCATCGCGCCCGGCGCGAACATAAACTACCAGACCGGCGTCGCCGTCTTCGAGGCGACGCACGGCACGGCGCCGAAGTACGCGAACCTCGACAAGGTCAACCCCGGCTCGCTCATCCTCTCCGGCGAGATGATGCTGCGCTACATGGGTTGGACCGAGGCGGCGGACAAGATCGTCGAGGCGATGGACAAGGTCATCGCCGCCAAGACCGTGACGTACGATTTCGCCCGCCAGATGGACGGCGCGACGGAAGTCAAGTGCTCCGAATTCGGCAACGCCCTTGCCGCGGCGATGTGACCGCGCTTCACGCCATGTCCGACGCCATCGCCGCCGTCCCACGTTCCTTCAGGCTTCCGCGCGTCCTCGCGTGGGAGGTGACGCGACGCTGTCCGCTAAAGTGCCGGCACTGTCGCGCCGCGGCTGCGGACGTCCCCTACGGCGACGAGCTTTCCACGGAGGAGTGCCTCCGCGTGATCGATTCGCTCGCCGGCGGGACGGCCATGGTGATCTGGACCGGCGGCGAGCCGATGACGCGGCCGGACTTGCCGGAACTCGTCAGGTGCGCAACGGCGCGCGGACTGCGCAGCGTGATGGCGCCGTGCGGCGTCTTCGTGACGGAGGAGCGCATTCGCGAACTCAAGGACGCTGGAGTCATGGCGTGCTCCTTTTCGCTCGACGGCCCAGACGCCGCGACGCACGACGAGTTCCGCGGAGTCCCAGGTGCGTTCGACATGATTCTCCGCGCAATGGAAGTCGCTCGGAAGGCCGGAATGCCGTTCCAGGTCAACGCCACGGTCTCCACGCTGAACTTCGACAGGCTCGACGACATATACGCGCTTGCGATGGAGCGGGGCGCGACGCGTCTGGACGTCTTTTCGCTCGTGCCGGTCGGACGCGGCAGGGAGATAGACAGGTACGTCCTCCCGGACGACAAGGTGCGCGAGTTGATCGCCTGGTCAAAGGCGCACACATGCAAGCTCACCTGCTGTCCGATGGCCGGGACGTGCCTCGGCGGAATGGGCTTCGCGTTCCTGTCGCACGTCGGAGAGCTGCAGACGTGCGGCTTCGTGGAAGATCCATGCGGAAACGTCCGCGACTTCGACTTCGACTTCAAGGCTCTCTGCGCCGCCGCGGTGAATCCAATCGCCACGCGCGGCACCTGCCGCGACCGCAGAGACTGAACCGCCACCGCACCACCGCATTTATATAAATGCGGTGGTGCGATCTAGGGCGTGTTTTTCGTGTTCCAGCAATGCGATCTTGTTCTGCATTCCTCCGCCATAGCCTGTCAGGCTTCCGTTTGCCCCGATTACCCTGTGGCATGGTATGACAATGCAGATCGGATTCCACCCGACCGCTCCGCCTACGGCCTGTGCGGACACCTTTCCCATTCCCCTTTTCCCTGCAATCGTCTTCGCGATTTCGCCGTACGTCAGCGTCTTCCCGAACTCGATGGACAGCATTGCGTCGACCACGTCCCGCCGAAACGGCGTAAGCCCCTCCATTTCCCATTGCGGGGTGAAATCCGGATTCCTGCCGGCGAAATAGGCGTCAAGCCAGCGGCTTGTCTCCCTGAACGCCGGCAAGTCCATCTTGCCGCAGTAGATCATGCAGTCCACCGCGCGCATAGATGAATCCCTCGATCCTTCAAACCACAGACCTGTCAGGCGCTCGCCGTCGCTGCTCATGACGACATCTGAAAACGCCCTTGGAGTTCCATATCTGCATCTGTACGTCATTGTGCGCCATTATACCACAGCCGACGTCCGATGGGCGGGGATTGCCGGTATAATGGCGGGCAAATCCTTCAAGGAGAAGACGTCGATTTGAACCGATAACGGCAACAACACAATTTTAGCGAACTGCTGAACGACGCATGCCGGAAATGCTGCCATGTGTTTCCAAAACGTCGAGCGCAAGGCGTGGAAAATTCACTCTTCTTCGGGTTCGTATGACATGAAGTCAGACGTTCCATGGCGGATCTGCTGTCGAACGGCGGTCTTGAATGGTTTGGTCAAGGGATATTAGGCGGCGGACATGATGGATAGTCCCGATGAAGATGGTATAATGGTGGTGTTTTCGGAAAGGAAAAGGTTTTGCCATTGTCTGCGAAGAAGAAAGAAGAACGGAAGACGGTCATAGTCAGAACGTGCCGGGCGGAGAACCATGCGTGGATTGCACAGCGGCGGATGTACAACCTCCCATTGCCGAAGGGCGCGACTGGTGAAGGATATGCTTCTGTCACGCACCTTGTCGTGTACGCGAACGACGTGCCGGCGATTTCGTGCAGGGCGAAGTACGTCCGCGACGTGGACGGCGAATGGCTTGCCGCGCAGGGCTACAGGGTGTCGCCGAAGCCGCACGGCGAAAGGTACGCGCTTTTCGAGTTGGGCGACGCGGTGGATGAGCGCGAGGCGTTCGGCGGTTCCGCCGACGTCTTCGTCTGCTCCACGCGGTGGACGGGGAAAATCGACGCGGAGTTCTTCGGGAGGTCTTTGCCTGAATGCGGCGGCAGGTCGATCCCCAACGTCTTCGAGCGCCTGCGCCCGTTCTTCGGCGCGTGGCGTTCCGCAATGGCGTTCAATCCCGTTCAGATGGATTTCATTGATATGCTGAACGATGGCGTTGCGGACGCAAACGAGGGCGGAATTGGAACGAAAGGCATGAAGACCATAAAGAAGAACGGAAAGCGCAAACTTGCACTGGCGACGGTGTTCAGCGGCATTGGGGCGATTGAGCAGGCGTTGCTGCGCAGGCACGTGGACCACGAAATCGTCTTTGCCTGCGACAACGGCGACCAGACCCCGTTCCAGTGCAAGGCGGCTGAATGGCAGGAATGCATCGACGAGTTCAATCGCCTTGACGGACTTGTGGATGCGATGCGGCCGGCGACGGAGAGCCAGCGGAGTTCTGCGGAAATCGTCCGAGCGCAAAGGAATGCGATACGGAGGCTTCTGGACGGTGCCCCCGCCACTAGCAGACATCCAGAAAAGGAACTGAAGGACCGCGTCCACATGCTTCACGAAGCGGTTGAATTCCACCGCTTCCGCGTCATGTGGGAGGGCGAACCCGACTGGAAGGAGCGGAAGCGCATGGTCGACGCGCTCTATCGTCCGCTCCTTAATCGCAACAGCGTCCGCAAGTCGTATTTCGCCAACTATGACATGGACGACGAACGGTTCCACTGGAACGTCTCCTTCCTTGAGGGAACGCCGTACCGCGATGGGGTCGACCTTCTTGTCGGCGGCAGTCCGTGCCAGTCGTTCAGCCTTGTGGGGAAGCAGATGGGGCTGTCGGACACGCGAGGGACGCTGTTCTACGAATATGCGCGGCTTGTCTCCGAGATTCGTCCGAAGTGCTTCATCTACGAGAACGTCCGCGCCCTGTTGAGCAATGACAACGGCCGGACTTGGGCGACGATGTCCCGCGTCTTCACGGACTTGGGGTACGACTGGAAACACGCAGTTCTAAACGCAAGGGACTACGGAATGCCGCAGAACAGGGAGCGTGTCTTCGTGGTGGGATTCCGCAAGGGCCTCGACGTCGGAGATGCGTTCCGGTTCCCCGAACCGCGGAAGCTGACGCGGACGATGCAGGACTTCCTGCTGGACACCGTCCCCGGCAAGTACTATCTGCCCGAAAAGGGCGTGGCGTTTGTGCTGGACGAAAAGAATCTTGAGAAACGGTATACGCAGGTCGATGGGACGGTGCAGCTGTGCCAGAAGAAGAACCAGCAGTTCAACTGGCATGGTGATTTCGTGTTCGTGGATGAAGAGACGGCCTCCCGTCTTGGAATGCCGGAGATGGAGAAGTACTATCTTTCGGAGAAGGTCAGGAAATACGTCTTGGCCACCGGGACGAAGACGTTCTATTCGAGGCCGCAGACCGACTTGCCCATTGCCCGTCCGCTACTGACGTCCATGCACAAGATGCACCGGGCGGGCGTGGACAACTACGTCACGCGGGATGGGCGGATAAGGAAACTTGCGCCGCGCGAGTGCCTGCGTCTGATGGGGTTCAGCGATTCGTTCAGGATCGTCGTGTCGGACACGTCCATGTACCAGCAGGCGGGGAACGCCATCGTTGTCGACGTTCTTGTGTCGATCCTCGACTCGATTCGGGCGGCAGCGCCACAGGTCTTCGGGAAAGGTGCGAACCAATGAAAATCAACGGACGCGAGTATGCCTTTCAGGACGTTTCAAGGGGCCTGACCGTTCCTGACTGCAACGTCTTCGGCCCGAACAAGATTGGGACCGGCAACGGCGAGGCCAAGTTCTATTTCGGAACAAAGAGTGAACTTGCGTCTTTCGCGCTTGAGCAGAGGACGATTGAGTGCTTCTTCCTGAAGTCCGATTTCCTCACGTACATGGATGCGGCGCGGAAGGAATACGAACATCCAACGCAGAAGTACGCCGGCAGGGACAAGATGGCGTTGCTGTGGAATGAGCGTGTCGCAAGGATTTCAAGGCTGCCGGAGATCGTCGAGTTCACTGTGGACGTCCAGACGCAGATAGCAGGGCCGAGGGGATATCTCAATTCCAAAGACGCGGCGTACAGGCTTTTCCGTGAACTTTCCCTGCCTCTGATCAGCTACGTCTCCATCATGCGCCTGAAAAGCCCCAAGGGTACGCCTGTCTACTATTGGAAACTCTTCGTGGATTTCGAGGCGATCAGGCAGAGGGCGCCGCCGCCGCTTGTACTCACCTATGGCAGGGACCAGGGTGCGGAGACCGAAGTGTCAACACTGCGCCTGGCTCAATCGAGCGGAAGGACGTCTGGCCGGGATGCGAGCGCACAGAAACGCTATCGCGAGAAACTGCTCGAAGAATGTCCATGCTGTCCGATAACGAGAATCACCGACGAGAGGCTACTTGTGGCGAGCCACATCAAGCCCTGCGCGGTCTCTGAGGAGAAGGAGGCGTTCGACCCGAAGAACGGTTTCATGCTTTCGCCTTTGTACGACAGGCAGTTCGACCAGGGGTTCATTTCGTTTGACGAAAGGAAATGCATGATGGTGTCGAACTGGATTTCACCATCGAATCAGGAACGGTGCCATGTCAAGTCTGGCGCGTTCATCCAGATGCTGCCTCTGGACGAAAGAAGAGAGTTCTATCTTAGATACCACCGCCAATATGTTTTCAAGGGGTGACATTGCCGTCAACGACGCAAACCTTGAGGATGTGCGGGAATGGCAGGCAGCCACAGCCATGAAGATGGTATAATGGCTGTGCATTTGAAAAGAAGACTTTGGCAATGTCGAAAGAGCAAGACAAAGAGCGAAAGACGGTAGTCGTAGGAACTTGCCGGACGAAGAGCCACGCATGGATCGCGCAGCGGCGGATGTACAATCTCCCGTTGCTGAAGGGCGCGACAGGCGCGGGTTATGCGTCCGTCACGCACCTTGTCGTGTACGCGCGCGACCTGCCGGCGATTTCGTGCAGGGCGAAGTACGTCCGCGACGTGGACGGCGAATGGCTTGCCGCGCAGGGCTACAGGGTCTCGTCGAAGCCGCACGGCGAGAGGTACGCGCTTTTCGAGTTGGGTGACATGGTGGCGGAGCGCGAGGCGTTCGGCGGTTTCGCCGACATCTACGTCTGCTCCACGCGGTGGACCGGCAGAATCGACGCGGAGTTCTTCGGGAGGCCTTTGCCTGAATGCGGCGGCAGGTCGATCCCCAACGTCTTCGAGCGTCTGCGTCCGTTCTTCGGCGCGTGGCGTTCCGCAATGGCGTTCAATCCAGTTCAGATGGATTTCATGTTAATTATCAATTCCATGAGAGAGTTCCCTTCAGCGAATCCGGTCATGTATGCCGAAAACGCAATCGGCGTTCCGAATGGCGTCGGTGGCAGTCCAGCCACGCCCGACTCCCGTCCGTATCGGCTTGGCGAGTTCTTCTGCGGTCCAGGCGGACTTGCCTGCGGCGCGTTGAGCGCGACAATCGAGAATCCGAATTTCCGGATCGTCCATGCATGGGCGAACGACTACGACAGGTCTACGTGCAACACGTATGTGGAGAACATATGCCCTGACGCGCCGGAGACGGTCGTGTGCAGGGACGTCCGGACGCTTGACCTCGACAATCCCGCGCTCACGCCCATCGACGGCTTCGCGTTCGGTTTTCCGTGCAACGACTTCTCCGTCGTCGGCGAGCATCGGGGCATAGACGGGAACTACGGGCCTCTCTACCGGTATGGAGTCGCCGTGCTTCGCCGCTTCCGTCCGCTCTGGTTCGTCGCGGAGAACGTCGGCGGACTTGCCAGCGCCAACGAGGGCGATGCGTTCAAGCGGATTCTTGCGGACATGAAGGACGCGGGATATCGCGTCTATCCGCACCTCTACAGGTTCGAGGACTATGGAGTGCCGCAGACGCGGCATAGGATAATCATCGTCGGAATAAGGGAAGACCAGCCGCAGGTGTTTCGTCCGCCAAGTCCGGACGCATTCGCGAAATGCGACAATTCGTCGAGGGCGGCGATCGAGGAGCCGCCGATTACCGCCGATTGTCCGAACAACGAGCGCACTGCGCAGAATCCGCGCGTGGTGGAACGGCTCAACCACATTCTTCCCGGACAGAATGCGTTTTCCGCCGATCTGCCGGCGCATCTGCGGCTGAAGGTCAGGGGCGCGAAGATCAGCCAGATCTACAAGAGGCTCGACCCCGCGAAGCCGGCCTACACCGTGACCGGATCCGGCGGCGGCGGAACGCACATCTACCACTATTCCGAACCGCGCGCCCTGACGAACCGCGAACGCGCGCGGCTGCAGACTTTCCCGGACAGTTTTCTCTTCACCGGCAGCAAGGAAAGCGTGCGGAAGCAGATTGGCATGGCCGTGCCGCCACGCGGGGCCCGCATCATATTTGAGGCGCTTCTGAGAACTCTTGCGGGCGTCGACTACCGCCATGTCGAATGCAACATCACGGAGGACGGCGAATGCAGGAAGCCGCTGTGATGAACACGGAAGTCCATAGCTCGGGGCTGTTCGACTATGCGCTGCTCCGTCCGCTGATGGAAAGCAATGCGCCGGACAGTCTCAAGATCGTTTCGGGATATGCGTCCTATGCGATGGCGTCGCGCCATGTCATAGAGAGCCGAACGCTGGGCAAGAGGCTTGACATTGACCTTGTCTACGGCATGGCGGGCGTGGACGGAGTTTCAAGGGCGAACCACCTTGGCTTTCTGTCGCTTGCCGAACATGGCGAATTCCAGTACGACGGGACGTTTCGGTGTTCCTACGTGATGCGTCCAAAGTCCGTGCATTCAAAGGTCTACGTCTGGTGCAGAGGCGGAGCCCCCTTCAAGGCATTCATCGGCTCTGCGAACTACACGGAAAGCGGCTTCGCCCTGGCCGGCAGGACTGAAACGCTGTCCGAATGCGATCCGATCTCCGCCCTCGACTTCTTCAACGTCGTGAAGAGAGGCGCGATTTCCTGCCAGGCGGCGGATCGAGACGCGAACTTTTCGCCGAGAACGCGAGGCGCTGAAATCCCGGCAGACTTCAGCCATGCGCTTGAGGTCGAGACGGACGAGGCGTCCCCATACAGGGGATGCCTTAAGGTCGTAATACCACTGATAAACCGCAATGGGAATCTTGGCGAAGGCTCCGGCCTCAACTGGGGAGTGATGTCGGACGGAACGCCGCGCCTTGCGAACAGGCGGGATGCGAATTCATTGAGGAATCCGAACGAGGCATACATCCGTGTGCCGAAGAAGATTGCAATGACGGGATTCTTTCCGGAGTACAACGCAAACGCCCGACGCAGGGAAGAGCAGAAACGCTTTACGGTTGTCACGGACGACGGCGAGGTGTTCTCGTGCGTTCGCGCGTCCGGCGGATTCGGAAAGGAAATCGAGACGCCGCAGGACAATTCCGAACTTGGGCGCTATTTCAGGAAGCGGCTTGGCCTTCCCGACGGCGCATATGTCGACGTGGCGGCCATGAAAAGACACGGCCGTTTCGACATCACGTTCTACAAGATAGACGAGGAGAGCTACGCAATGGATTTTTCCCCGAAACGCCAGGGCCGTGCTCTGCGTACTAAACGATGACGTGCTTGAATGGTAGACGAGTGGCAAGCATGAAGATAATATAATGGCGGCACACTTTAAAGAAGACTTTGGCAATGTCGAAAGAGCAAGACAAAGAGCGAAAGACGGTAGTCGTAGGGACTTGCCGGACGAAGAGCCACGCATGGATCGCGCAGCGGCGGATTGATTCCGCCGTTGCGGCGGACGTTCCGTTTCCGCCGCCGTGGAAGGGAAAGTTCACGTTCATCGACCTGTTCGTGGGCATCGGCGGAATACGCCTTGGATTCCAGATGAACGGCGGACGCTGCGTCTTCTCGTCCGAATGGGACGAGGCGGCGGCAAAGACCTACTGCAGCAATTTCGGCGAACGCCCTGTCGGCGACATACAGAAGGTGGACCCTAAAACTATTCCCGACTTCGACGTCCTACTGGCAGGCTTCCCTTGTCAGCCGTTTTCCATCATCGGCGACAGGGAGGGGTTCAGCCACGAGACGCAGGGGACGCTGTTCTTCAATATCGAGAGAATTCTGCTTGCGAAGCGTCCGAAGGCGTTCATGCTTGGGAACGTGCGCAACCTGACGGCGCATGACAATGGGCGCACGTTCAAGGTGATCCTTGAGCATCTGCGCAGGGCGGGCTACGACGTCCACTACAAGGTCCTCAACGCGCTCGATTACGGTGTTCCGCAGAAGCGCGAACGAATCATCATCTGTGGATTCCGCAAGAAAGTCGACTTCGAGTTCCCGCCGCCGATTCCGGCGAGCGAGCGCAAGACGGTCGCTGACATTATCGACCCGGAGGCCGAACGGGACAAGTCGCTGTTCGTCAGGCCCGCCATTCGGGCGAGCAGACTTGAACGGCTCAAGGACAAGAACTTTCCGCGTCCATACATCTCGCACGAAAACGTTGCCGGCGCTGTGACACCGCATTCGTTTTCCTGCGCCCTCCGCGCCGGGGCTTCCGCGAACTACATCCTTATAAACGATGAGCGTAGGCCGTCCGCGAGGGAGATGCTTCGCATCCAGGGATTCCCCGACGAGTTCAGGATTGTCGTAAGCTATGGTCAGATCAAACATCAGACTGGCAATTCAGTCGCAGTCCCGGTAATTCGCGCCGTCGCGGAGCGTGTCGTTGAGAAGTTGAAGGAGGTCTGAACATGGACATGCAGCCGAAGTTGAAAGGCGTGGAGAAGTACAATCCCGACTATCCCCTCGGGCAGTTTCCGCCTGGTTTCGCGATGGAACTTGGCAGGGAAATCGTCTATTTGCTGGCGACGCGAAATCCGCCCGCGCTTGAGGGACCTGATTGGGAGCGCATATTCGTAAAATGTGTCGGTGCCAGATGGACACCGTCGAACGTCGGTCTCGATGACGTGCAGTTGCATCAGATGGCATGGAGTGCCAAGACGGTCAAGAACCGGAATCCGTTCGATGCCCGTCATGTCAGGCTTATCAGTGGACGGAATTCGCCCGATTATTCTTTTGATGTCGAGAACGTGCATGCGGAGAATCCGAACCGTCTTGGCGAGATGGTCCTCGGGATTTGGAACGCCAGGGTCACGGATGTGCGGAAACGTTTTGTGACGACGCGCACCGTCGTCCTCATCAAGGGCGACGACCTGTCGGAGGTGTCTGTGTTTGAAGAGGAAACGGTCAAGTTTCTTCCCGAAGAGTATGAATGGGAATGGAATCAGCGCGGCAATCTTGAGGGTTGCGAGAAAGGCTCTGATGTCAAAAGGTTCACATGGCAACCCCATGGGGCGCAGTTCACGATTTCGACGAGAGTCCCCGACAACAGGCTCAAGATCCGCATTCGGCATCCGCCTCTCTTGAACAGGGAGGAGGTGTTGTCGCAATTGAAATTTGATTCCTCGTGGGTGGAGGTAGTGCGGTAGATCGTCGGAGACCAATGGTGATTGAGCAGACTTCCAATGCTGCGCATCGAGGTCTGTCGCGTGGGAGAACTTTCGTCGCGCTTCCTGTTTCGCCGCCGTCCGACATTCGGAGACTTGTTTTCCCCATCTGCCCACTTTGACCGTATGGGCTTCACGAACTTTGGCGTCAAAACACTTCTCCGCAGACGGTAGAAGGGGAAATGCGGCAAGGACAGTATCTGTGGGCGTCCAATGGGAAAAGAAAGTAATAGATGCCGTCGATGGCGAACCAGACATGGCCAAAGTCCTCCATCAGCCACCGCCATCCGCGCTCCGTTTCAAGGTCGGCGGCCTTGAACAGTTTAGGCATTTTCATCCTGCACCCACTTTCTTCCACTACCCACGGATTTAATAAAGTCCGTGGGAGGACTGCGTCAGCGCGGACAGGAATGCAGCCGCAAGGGGATTGACCGGCTGGGAGAGCGCATAGACAGGAGAATCGCCGCTTCGTGAAAGAACGCCGGCATCGAGTAGGATGTTCAGATGCCGGAGAAGGGCGGTCTCGCAGAAACCTACATGCCGTCGGAGTTCGGAAAGGCGGATTGGCTGATGCTGGCAGACTGTCTGCAGAATCTGTTCTCGGCGTGGATGGGCGTAGGCATTTGCAACGGCAAGAAAATCAGCCGTCCAGTTGTCGGCGAGATGCCTTTTTGCAAAAAGCTCGCGAAACGCGCTCTGAATCGCCATTGCTGCGGGGAGTGATCGGTCAGACCCTGTTCCGTAGTAGACGAACGCGCCTGAACGCACGACATCGATTAGTCCGCGGGCATTCAGCGCACGAAGGTAGATGCTTGCGCCTGACGGGGAAAGCCCCGCCTCGGCGGCAAGTTCCGTGACGCCCTTTCTGCCGGCTGCGTTCGCGACAAGGCGCATCAACTTCAGCCGACTGGGATTGGACAGCGCCCGCGCCGTTCTCCAAAGTGTCGGATTCAATGGTTTCTTCATGCCGATATTCTATCAGAACCCCATGTCGCTCCGCCACCCACGGATTTAATAAAGTCCGTGGGTGGTTGGGGAATGGATGCAAGGGTGAAAGTAAGGCGCAAATGTTGTCGCGAAGAGGTGTGGTCGTCTGGCACGAAGACACAGTTGCATGTTCGATTTTGGAAGGGGCTATTCGTCATGAAATCCGCCCGACGGACGTGGACTGTGGTATAATGGCGCATCATTCTTCGATGAGAAAGCAAAGTGGTTTTATGGAGAAGTTGAAATGAGTCTTTACACTCCTGTGCCGAGCAAATTGGATGACTTGTTGCGCGACGTGGATAATGGTCGTATTGGTTTGCCGGACTTGCAGAGGCCATTTGTGTGGAAGGCTGTAGCAGTTCGCGACTTGTTGGATTCGATGTGATAGTGTAAACTATTGTCTGTAAATTCACTTTCAACGGTGGAGAAGGAGAAAAC
>CAYLRN010000035.1:0-20490 GCA_964386385.1 uncultured Lentisphaeraceae bacterium
CGAACGGCAAGGTGCGCGAGCGCATCAGCGCCTACGTCCAGCGCGGGGAGGGCGAACGCGCGAACGACGGCGACCTCGCGGCGAGGTTCGGCCGCGTGAAGTTCTTCTCTAAGGAGTTCTTCCCCTACGCGCTCTACTACCTTGGACTTCTCACGTTCGAGAACCGGTTCCGGCTGCAGATCCCCAACCTCACCGTCAAGAGCATGTTCGTGGACTACTACGACGAGCTCATGCATCTGCCCGACGGCGACGAGGCCCACCGCGCCCTCTTCGACGCGGCGGAGAATCTCGCCCTTGGCGACGGGACGTGGAAGGACCTCTTCGCCGCGTTCTGGGAGCACTACGTCAAGGCGCGCATCCCGGCGCAGGCGTTCGACCAGATGAACGAGAACTTCTTCCGGACGACGTTCACGTCCCGCGCCTGGGACGCGCTCTGCCCGTTCTACTCGTTCGAGACGGAGTACAACACGCCCGCCGGGCGCGTCGACTTCCTCGCGACGCCGAAGCCGGGCTATCCGAAGCCCGCGATGCTGATCGAGTTCAAGTACTTCACGAACGCCGAGACCGACCGCATCCACGCGCTCGAGCGCACCGTCCCCGACGGGGAGACGACCGCGCAGGCCATTCGCTACCGCGAATCGCTGAAGTCCCGCCTCACGTGGGTCTCCTCCGTCAGGACTGCCGTGGTCGAGGTCTGCGGCTCCCGCGGCTGGAACTGGTTCGACGTGGAGTGTGCGGGAGATTGAGCGGATTGTCTCACGCAGAGCCGCAAGGGCGCAGAGTTTTTCGGGGTGAATTGCAAGCGAAATGGCTCACCTCGCCGAAGATTCCCGCGATGCACTTCGGCAGCGTTCCGAACTGTCTCATTCTCTCTCCTTTTCTTCCTTGACGTTCCGCGCTCCGCCCCGCGCGTCCCCGCCGCCGGCGGCGGCGCGTTTTCGTCTCCTTCGCCTTCCTTCTCTTCTTCGCCTTTCCCGCCTGTCCTTCTTCCTTTTCGCCTCCTGCCTCCAGCGCCCTTTCGGGTCTGTCCGCAGTGGTTCAGTATATGATGCACTTTTCAGCCGCTGCGCCTGACCGCGCCGGATTGTCCAAAACGCCTGCATTTGTGCTATACTGTAGTCTCTTTGAAAGACCATACGATTGAAAAGGCAGAAGAATGGCGGGCGAATACCAGTTCAGTTTGATTGACGTCACGAAGCAGCAGGGCACGAAGACGATTCTCAAGGACGTGAACCTGAGTTTCTTCCATGGGGCGCACATCGGCGTGATCGGCGGAAACGGCGCGGGCAAGAGCTCGCTCCTGAAGATTCTTGCGGGCATCGACACGGACATTCTCGGCACGTGTCAGGTGGCAAAGAACACGAAGGTCGGCTACCTTCCACAGGAGCCCGTCCTTGACGACGCGAAGACCGTCGGCGAAGTCGTGGAGGAGGGCGTCGCCGACGCAAAGGCGATGGTGGAGCGCTACGAGGACCTCTGCTGCAATCTCGACGACCCGAAGGCCGCAGAGGAGATGGAGAAACTGCAGGAGATCATCGACGCGAACGACTACTGGAACGTGGACAACCTCGTCGACCGCGCGATGGCGTCCATGCACTGTCCGCCTGCCGACCAGAAGGTGTCCGTCCTCTCCGGCGGCGAGCGCCGCCGCGTGGCTATCGCCCGGCTGCTCCTCTCCAACCCCGACGTCATGCTCCTTGACGAGCCGACGAACCACCTGGACGCGGAGACCGTCCAGTGGCTCGAGGAGCGCCTGAAGGACTTCAAGGGTACGCTCATCGTCGTCACGCACGACCGCTACTTCCTTAGCGACGTCACCGACTGGATCCTCGAACTCGACCACGGCCTCTGCTATCCATACAAGGGCAACTACGAGGAGTGGCTGAAGCAGAAGCAGGCGATGATGGCGCGCGACCAGAAGGCCGAGAAGAGCCGCCAGAAGCTGCTTGCGAACGAACTGGAGTGGATCCACACGAACCCGTCCGGACGCCACTCGAAGAGCCAGGCGCGCGTGAAGCGCTACGAGGAGCTTGCCGCGCAGCAGATCTCCACGCGCGAGGACGACCTCGTAATCCGCATCCCGCCGGGTCCGCGGCTTGGCAACCTCGTCGTCAAGGCGGAGCATCTTTCAATGGGCTTCGACGGCCGTACGCTCTACAGCGACCTCAACTTCGACCTTCCGCGCGGCGGCATCGTGGGCGTGATCGGCGCGAACGGCGCGGGCAAGACGACGCTCTTCAAGATCATGACAGGCCAGCTCAAGCCGCTTGGCGGCGAGCTGAAGGTCGGCGAGACCGTGAAGATGAGCTACGTTGACCAGACGCGCAGCGAGCTGCTGCCGGACCAGACGGTCTACGAGGCAATCACCGGCGGCGGCGAGTTCGTCCGCCTCGCCGGCCAGACGATGATGAACGGCCGCGCCTACTGCAGCCGCTTCAACTTCCGCGGGCCCGAGCAGCAGAAGAAGGTCGGCGTCCTCTCCGGCGGAGAGCGCAACCGAGTGCATCTCGCCAAGCTCCTCGCCGCGGGCGGCAACCTCCTCCTCCTCGACGAGCCGACGAACGACCTCGACGTGTCTACGCTGCGCTCCCTCGAAGAGGGGCTTCAGGAGTTCGGCGGCTGCGTGATGGTCGTCAGCCACGACCGCTGGTTCCTCGACCGCATCGCCACGCACATCCTCGCCTTCGAGGGCGACGGGAGGACGACGTGGTTCGAGGGCGGCTTCTCCGACTACCACGAGATGGCGGCGCGCCGGAAGAAGTAGCCGCGCGCCGGACTTCCCGCACAACAGGATTTTCCACACAAGCGAAAAGGCAGACAAATGACGTTGTTTGAAGAGCTGAAGGCCCGCGGCCTCGTCGAGGCGGTCTCCGACCCGGAAATCGAGAAGATGCTTGAGACGCCGCAGACGATCTACTGCGGCTTCGACCCGTCCGCGAACTCCCTGCAGGCCGGCAATCTCGTCTCCATCCTGATGCTCCGCCGCCTCCAGCTGCACGGACACAGGGTGATCGCCCTCGTCGGCGGAGCGACGGGCCTGATCGGCGACCCGTCCGGCAAGAGCGCGGAGCGCAACATGCTCACGGTCGAGCAGGTGGCGGAGAACAAGAAGGGCATTCGCGAGAACCTCGGCCGCGTCCTCGACTTCGACGGGCCGAACGCCGCCCGGCTGGTGGACAACTACGACTGGTATTCGGGCCTCAGCGCCATCGCGTTCCTGCGCGACGTCGCCGTCAACTTCCGCGTTCCGCAGATGCTCGCCAAGGAGAGCGTGAAGAAGCGCCTGGAGGCGAGCGAGGGCGCCCTAACGTTCACGGAGTTCTCCTACCAGATTCTCCAGGGCAACGACTTCCTCCACCTCTACGACGCCTACGGCTGCACGATGGAGGTGGGCGGCGCGGACCAGTGGGGCAACATAACGGCCGGCACGGACCTCGTGCACCGGATGCGCGGCAAGACCGTCTTCGGCCTCACGTTCCCGCTTCTTCTGGACGGCAGCGGAAAGAAGTTCGGCAAGAGCGAGGGCAACGCCATGTTCATGAGCGCGGAGAGGACGTCCGTCTACGACTGGTACCAGTTCTTCCTCCGCTCCGCAGACTCCGACGTAATCCGCTACTTGAAGGTGTTCTCCCTGCGGACGCTGGACGAGATAGCGGACCTGGAGGCGCAGATGAAAGCGCATCCGGAAGCCCGCATCCCGCAGAAGGCCCTCGCCGAGGAGCTTACGCGCCTCGTGCACGGGGAGGACGGGCTGAAGACCGCGCTCGGCGCCACGCAGACCCTTTTCGGCGGCTCGATCGAGGGCAAGGGCGCGGACGAGCTGGAGACGGTCTTTAGGGACGTCAGGAGCGCGACGCGTCCGAAGGCCGACGTGATCGGCAAGCCCGTCTTCGCCGCGGCCGCGCAGGCCGGGATGTTCAAGTCCAACGGCGAGGCGCGCCGCATGGCGCAGCAGGGCGGTCTCTTCCTTAACAACGCGAAGGTGGACGTCGTGCGGACGTTCGCCGAGACGGACCTGGTGGACGGCCGTCTGGCGGTTCTCCGCAGCGGGAAGAAGAACTACTTCCTTCTCAAAGTCGGCGACGCCGCGTCGTGACCGGAGGCAGGCGATGAGCAGTCAGAACGTCGTCGTAGTCGACTACCGCGCCGGCAACCTCACCAGCGTGAAGCTTGCGCTTGCGGCGCTGGGGGCAGAGGCCGTCGTCACGGCGGACCCGGCCGTCGTCCGCTCCGCGGACCGCCTTGTGTTCCCCGGCGTCGGCGCTGCGGCGTCCGCCATGTCCACGCTCCGCGAGACGGGGCTTGACGAGGCGGTGAAGGCGGTCGCGGATGCAGGGCGGCCATTCATGGGCATATGCCTTGGAATGCAGATTCTCTTCGAGCGCAGCGAGGAGGACGGCGGAGTGGACATGCTGGGCGTCCTGCCGGGGAACGTCGTCAAGTTCCGTCCGGCCGACGCGCGCGTGAAGGTGCCGGAGATCGGGTGGAACCAGGTGCGGCAGATTCCGGCCGCCGGGGCGGACGCCCTCTGGAAGGGCGTCCCGGACGAATCGGAGTTCTACTTCGTCCATTCCTACTACGCGGAGTTCGGCGAGAGGACCGCCGGCGCGTCCGACTACGCGGGGACGGCGTTCACCGCCGCCGTGAAGCGGGACAACGTGTTCGCCACGCAGTTCCATCCGGAGAAGTCCGGGCGCATCGGCCTCAGGCTTCTCTCCAACTTCCTCTCCTGGAATCCCTGAACGAACCTCAAGCGGGCTTCGACATGCTGACAAAGAGAATCATCCCTTGCCTGGACGTCCGCGCGGGGCGCGTGACGAAGGGCGTTAAGTTCAAGAACAACGTCGACCTTGGCGATCCGGTGGAGATGGCCTTGGCCTATTCCGACGGCGGGGCTGACGAACTGGTGTTCTACGACATCACGGCGTCCGCCGAGCGGCGTCCGATCGATATCGGCATGGTGGCGGCCGTCGCGGAGGCGATACGCATCCCGTTCGCCGTCGGCGGCGGCATTTCGTGCGTGGCGGACATGGAGCGCGTCATCCTCGCCGGCGCCGAGAAGGTCAGCGTGAACTCGCTCGCCGTGCGCCGCCCCGAAATCATCGGCGAAGGCGCGCGGGCGTTCGGGTCGCAGTGCGTCGTCCTTGGCATGGACCCCGTGAAGAGCGACAATCCGAAATGCCCCAGCGGCTACGAGATCACGACGCGCGGCTTCCGCGAATACACGGGAATGGACGCCGTGGAGTGGGCGAAGCGCGCGGCGGACCTCGGCGCCGGGGAAATCGTCGTGAACAGCGTGGACGCTGACGGCACGCGCGCCGGGTTCGAGTTGACGGTCACGCGCCTCATTGCCGAGGCCGTGCCGGTGCCGGTCGTCGCCTCCGGCGGCGCGGGCCGCCCCTCGCATCTGGCGGACGCCTTCAGCCTCGCTTTCGCCGACGCGGCGATTGTCGCGGGCATGATACACACCGGCGAGTACACGATCGGGCAGATCAAGGACGAGCTCGTGTCCGCCGGCGTCCCCGTCCGCCGCATCTGGTAGAGGAAAATCCCATGTCCGCCTCGCCCTACGTTTTCCCGCGACAGCAGGCGGAATGCCTGATCGCCCTGAAGGAGGGGCGCTACCGGCCGTCTTCCATCTCGGCCGGGCATCCGGCGGCGGTCTCGCTGGAGGACGCGATGCCGCCCGTCTACCATCAGGGGCTGCAGGGCTCGTGCGTGGCGAGCGCGGTAACCGCCCTCCTTGAGTACTACGGCGACTGCAAGGTGCGCCTGAGCGTCCAGTTCCTCCACGCGGCGACGCGGGAGCTGGAACGCGCCGGACTGGAGCGGAATCTCGCCGACGTGCAGGCGGGGCGGCCGGTCTCCGACGCATTCGCCAATGTCTACCGCGCCGGGCTGATGCAGCTGCAGATGCTTGCGGACGCCAACGGCGGAATGCAGTCCCCCGTGATGAAGCCGTATCTGGCGAAGTTTGTCGACAGCGCGCGGCGGAACTTCGGGAACGACAGGGGGAATCTTCTCCAGACGTGCTTCCGCGTCGTGGAGGAGCAGGGCGTCTGCCGCTATTCGTTCTGGCCGTCCATGACGGTCGGCGCCACGCCCGTGTTCGGCGAAGAGAGGCAGTGCGAATTCCCGTCGGGCGCGAAGGAGGACGCGCTCAAGCGCCGTATCGTGTCTGGCCTCTATCTTCTCGCCACGCCGAACAACGTCGACGGAGTGCGCAGCATCCTTTCCGGCGCGAACGGACGGCGGCCGATGCCGGTCGTCGTGACGGTTTCCCTCTTCGAGGGATGCGACGGCGAGAGGTTCTCGTTCCCGGAATGCCGCAGGGAGGCGGACGGCAGGGTCGTCTCGCTCGCCCGCCGCAGCGGCGTCCACGGCATTCTTCTTGTCGGATACCGCGACGACCCGACCGCCCCCGGCGGCGGCTGGTTCCGCTTCCGCAACAGCCTCGGAGAGGAGTGGGGCGACGGCGGATACGGCTGGATGCCGTACGCCTACCTTGAGTGCTTCGCGATCGAGGCGGGGACGATTCTCCAGGACATGGTCGACTACGCCGGCGACGAGTACGGCGGAACGCGCCCGCGTTCGCCCGCCGCGGCCGGAGCCCGCGTCAAAAGCCTGACCGCCCGCCATCCGCGCGCGCTTAACGCCCTTGCGGCGTGCGCGATCGCCGCGCTGACGGTCGCGGTCGTCGGCGCGGCGGGGCTGTTCAGGGGCGGACGCGGAGACGGCGGCGAGACGCCGTCCCCCCCGTCCACTCCGTCCGCACCCGTTGCGCCCGGCCGCAGACGTCCGGCGGGCGGAGCGCCGGTGGTGCATGGGCAGTCGCATGGCGTCGGCTACAAGGTCTTCTTCGCCTGCGAGAACGCCGACGTGAGAAGAAGGCTTCGTGAATCTTTTGCATCGGAGGATGTCAGATTCCCGATTGAATTTCTCCGTCAGAATCTGTCCAGCGTATTTTCCCTTCGCATCGTCCTGGAAGAGGGCGACGACATATATGCGGAACTCGAAGGGGTGCTGAAGCGCAACTTCAGGGGAAGCGACAGGGAACGGTGGACGAACGTGTCCGAACTCGTCAGGGAACGGACCGTCTACGTGGTGCGCGACACGATGCACGTGTGGCGCGGCGGAATGTGACGGCGCGCTGCGCCTTCGCATGCGGCTTTGAACTGAAAAGAAGGAGTTGAAGATGAAGAGTTTTGCGGGCGTTTGCCTTTTGACGCTTGGCGCGGCCATGGCGGGATGCGTCGCCACTTCGTATCCGCCGCCGGACAGGCGCGTGACGATTGCGGAGAACCTGGGGCGCGACGTGATGGTGACGGACGTCAGGTGCGCCAAGGGCGCCGCCGGCCTTAACGTCTTCCAGGCGAACGTCGTCAACGTGACGTCGCGCGAGCAGTGGGTGGACTGGAAGGTCGTCTGGCTCGACGCGCAGGGGATGGAAATCGACTCCCTCGTCGGCACGTGGAGCGCCGCCGCCGTGGCGCCCGGCGACGTGAAGGCCCTCAAGGGCGCCGCCCCCCGTCCGGAGGCGGTCGACATGCGCTTCTACCTTCGCCGCTCGGTGAGGTAGCTTTTGTTGTTTTGGTTTTTCGTTGAAGTCAACGCCAAGGGAAGGATTGAGAGAATGAGATCTGCCGGATTTGGACTTGTCGCCGCCGTCGGCGCGCTTCTCGTCTTCGGGTCTGCCGGATGCCGCACGACGACGCACTACGTGCCGCAGGGCGGCACGGTCGCCGCGATCGGCGGCTTTTCGCAGGACGACATCGACTACACGATCTCGCAGGCCGTGCAGTCGATACTTTCGCAGGGACGCCTTGCGAGCGCGAATCCGCAGGAGCGCAAGGTCGTGGTCGTCGAGAACGTCCGCAACGACACTCTTTCACGCGGGCGCGATTCCGACGCGCTTGCCGAGGGCCTTGGCATCAGCCTCCGCGAGGAGCTCACCAACTCCGGCCGCGTGCTCGTCTTCAACAAGCAGGCCGCGCAGTACGCCACCGTGCGCGTCGACCCGCAGTTCTCGCTCAACGGACGCCTCACCCAGCGCAACCTCCGCCAGGACAACGGCGACGTCCAGGTCGAGTACTCGCTCAACCTCCAGCTCATCGACCTCAAGACCGGCCTTGAGTTCTGGCAGAAGCGCGTTCCCCTCCGAAAGGTGGCCGACTGGCGCAACGCGATGTAGCCAAGTCGTCCGCATTTCGCGATTCAATCCGCTTTTCGATTTGACAGTGCATCTCAAGCAGGAAGAAATGCCATGAAGAACGTTCTGAAGTTTTTTGCCGTCTCCTCGTTCGCCTTCGCCGCCGCGGTCGCGCCGGCCGAGGACGCCAAGTCCGCCGCGCCCGCAGTCGATCCGGCCGAGGCCAATGCCGACGTCGCCGTCGAAATCAAGGCGAGGGACCTCCTCGACAACGCCTTCGAGGAATACGCCAGGGAGCGCAAGATCGCCTACGGGACGCGCGGGGCCAACGGCAGCACGTACTACAAGGGCTCCGCGGCGGTCGACCGGCATGTCGACGACGCCATGTTCGTCAAGTCGCGCGCCTTTGCCTACGAGCGCGCCTATCTCGACGCCGTGGGACGCTATGTGATGGACTGCTACGGCCGCGAGACGGCCAAGACGTGCCTTGAGCTGTTCGACGACCAGTCCAGCGGCAGCGAAGAGCCGCCGGCGATGGCGCCCGCCGACCTGGCGACGAAGATCAAGCTCCTCGGCGAGGCGAAGCTCGACAACGCCCTCTCGCAGGCCGGCGTCGACCCCTCGAAGTACCAGGGACTTCCTGTCGTCGAAAAGCGCAGGCTGATGCAGGATTCGATCGTCAAGAAGTCCGCGAAGAAGGCGCTCCACGCATCGTCGGGATGCCTCCCCGTCAAGACGTTCGAGACGCGCGGCACGGACGGACGCTACAGGATCGGCGTCGTCGTCCGCGTCGGCGCGGACTGCAGGACGCTGGCCGAGGCGTTCAAGGCGAAGCGCCGCCCTGCGATGTCGCGCCCCGGCGGGATGTCCGTCGCCGACGCCCTGCCGAAGACTGCCGAGGAAATGGTCCAGACGTTCGGCGTCCGCATCTTCTTCAACGAGGCCGGCGTTCCCTCGCTGCTGAGCTTCGGGCAGTTCGGCTCGTCCTACAAGGGCAAGAGCGCGCGCCTTGCGGAGCGCGCCGAGGAGCAGGCCTGCCGCCAGGCGCAGGCGCTGGCAGATTCCGCGCTGACGACGTTCATCAACAGCTTCGTCGACGTTGCGGAGGAGAGCGAGCTTTCCGAGGATATAGGAGATTCGCGCATCTTCCGCGCCGACCAGTCGGTCGAGCCGGAGGAGGTGGCCGCAATCGTCGACCGCTACCGCAAGTCGATCGCGCAGACCGCGTCCGACACGATGAAGGGCCGCACTACGGTCTACGACCGCGTCGTCGTCCACCCGTCCGGCGCCCGAGTGGCCGTCTGCGTCCGCTGCTGGAGCTTCGACCAGGTCGACTCCGTGAACGAGGCCGCCGCCGTCCGCCCGCGTCCCGCCGCCCCCAAGGCCGCGCCCGCGACGCCCAGGACGTACGACTCCGGAGTCCGCTCCAGCGCCACGTACGACTTCTGATTTCCAATTCCATCAATGCGCGCGTCTTCGCATGAAGGAGGACTGACATGATGAACACTTTGAAAAGAATCGCGCTTCTGGCGGCGTTGTCCGTCGCGGCCGGGCTGTTCGCGGGGAATGGCCTGACGGTCGAGGCGAAGACGGTTGTCGCAAGGGGCGTCGCCGGGACATACCGCGCCGCCGTGAACGAGGCGCTCGTGTCCGCGCTGGAGCAGCATCGCGGCGTAGTCGTGGACGCGACGGAAGTCGCCAGGGTTTCCGGCGCCGACGTCGCCGTCTCAGCGTCCGAAAACGGCGCGCTGACCGAACAGGCGAAGAACACGGTCAACGACTCGATAGAGAAGGAGATGAAGAAGTGGGCGAAGGGCAAGATCGACAGCTACGCCGTCCTCGAGGACTCCTTCGACCCTGCCACGCGCCGGTACACGGTGCAGGTGGAGGTCCGCTTTCCGGGGCGCTACGTCGTCGGGAACGACCCGGAGAACCGCCGCCGCATGGCGGTCGGCGCGTTCCGTCCGGCGCGGGCGGGATATGCGTGGTACGGACAGCCGGGCGCGGCGCTTGACTGGACGACTGCGCTGTCCGACAAACTCAACGTCTACCTCACCCAGACGCGCAAGTTCACGATGCTCGACCGGAAGTACGACGCCGAGGTGGACGCGGAGCTCTCGCGCCTGACTGCGGCCAACGCCTCGCCGGCGGACGCCGCGCGGCTGTCGCAGAAGCTCGGGACGGACTATCTCGTCGTAGGCGAGGTCTCCCTCAACGACGTCCAGGCCCCGCCCGTCAACCCCTACACCGGCCGCGCCGTGTCCGTCGGCCCGACGCTCTTCGCGGAGGTTTCGTACCGCGTCCTTCTCGCGCCCACGGGGCAGCTGAAGTGGACGGACGTCGTCCGCATCGACGCCCGCGCGTTCGCGGCAGCCGACCTGGCCTCCTTCGTCTCCGCCACGGCCGACGCCGCAGCGAAGGCCATTTCGGACGGCATGATGGAGAACATTCTCCCGTTCGAGATCGTCGGCAGGACTTCCTCCGGGACGCTTGTCATAGGCGAGGGCGGACGCTCCCTCACGACGGGGGAGTTCTTCACCGTCTTCGCGATCGGCGAGGAGGTGAGGGACACGCGCACCGGTGAGGTGCTGGACCGCATCGAGGAGGCCGTCGGCACCGTCCAGATCGTCCGCGTATCGCCGAAGACGAGCTACGCGCAGGTGGTGGAGGGCGACGCGGCCAAGATGGTGGCGGGTTCGCGCCTCCGCCGCGTTCCGCCGTCCGCCGGCGTCGCGCCCGCGCCGCAGAGCGCCGCGCCGTCCGTCACGGTGACGCCCGGCGGAGTGATCGCGCCGTTCTGATGCGGGAAGTCCGGTCGGTCTATCTCGCAGTCCACGCAGTTTCAGGCAATCGCCTTTACAGTCAAACCTCTTTTTGAAAGGCCAATCCATGAAGAAGTTTCTTGCAGCAGCCGTCTTCGCGCTGGCGTTCTCGTCCTTCGCGCAGTGGAAGCCCGGACAGGGCGTCGCCAACGACCACGCCGCCGGCGCGAATCCGCACGACGTCCAGTTCGTCCAGCGCGGCGGCGGGAACGGCTACGGATATCGCACGTACGACGTGCCGATCGGCTTCACGTTCCTTCCGTGGAGTTTTCCCAACTTCGAGTCCACAGTCAAGGGCGTCCGCCTCAATCTCGGCTGGGGCGTCTACGCGGGGACGTACGGACTCGACCTCGGAACGTTCTCCGCCTCCGAGAATTTCACGGGCGTGTCCGCCAACTGGCTCGGCAGCTACGTCTCGCGCAATGCGGTCGGACTTCAGGTCGGTCTCGTCAACGCCGGCTCCTTCGCGCGGGGGCTTCAGATTGGACTTGTCAACAACGTCGGCAGGCTCGAAGGCGTCCAGGTCGGTCTCCTGAACTTCGCCACGACGCAGTGGTCCGTCCCGTTCGTCAACGTCTGCTGGTGAGGAACGCGCCGATGAAATCCACCGGTCTCATTCTGTCCGCCGCCGCCCTTGCGGCCATTTCGGGATGCCGCACGACGAAGGACGTGCTGGACGACTACGAGAGGAACGTCTCCGTCGGCAGCTATTCCGCCGCCACGGAGGAGGTCGCGAAGCTGGCCGCGAAGGACGACGATTCGCGCCTCCTCTGGAATCTCCTCGCCGGCACCGGCTTCTACATGTCCGGCGACAAGTCGCGCGCAATCTCCTACTTCGACGCTGCCGAGGACGCGATGCAGCGCAACGACCAGACGAGCGTCTTCGCGCAGGGCGGCGAGGGCGCATTGGCGATGATGACGAACGACCGCGCGTTCTCCTACGACGGCGGCGGACAGGACCGCATCTTCGTCTGCCTCTACAAGGCCGTCGACTACATGACGCAGGACAAGCCCGCCGCCGCCCGCACGGAGCTGAACCGCGCCGCGCAGCATCAGGAGAACTGGCTCTGGCAGCGGAAGAAGGACGTCGCCGCCGCCGCGCAGAAGCTATCCGAGGATGCCGCAGCGTACGAGCGCGAAAAGAACGTCCAGCTCCCGGACCGCGACAAGCAGGCGGCCTCGGTGCTTGCCGACGCCTCCTTCTCCGCGCAGATAAAGGAGCGCTGCGCGTTCGACCCGGCCACTTCCGGCAACCTCGACGCGCTTTCTGCGGCGGACTACTCCAACGTCTACGCAATGCACGTCGCCGGCGTCTTCCGCTGGCTGAACGGCGACGGCGGAAGCGGCCTTCTGGAGAACGCCGCGGCGCTTGCCCCCGGCAGCGCCGTGCTTGCGGCCGACGCGAAGGCCGCCCGCGCCGGGACGAAGCCCGCCAACCGCGTCTGGGTCTGGGTCGAGGACGGCCTCTGCCCCGTGCGGGAGGAGTGGCGCGTTGACCTTCCGCTCGTGCTCGTCCCGCTCGCGGGCCGCTACGTGATGTACGCCGGAATGGCCCTGCCGTATCTGCGCGAACGCTCGTTCGGCGCGGCGGCGTGGAGCGTGACGGCCGGCGGCGCGTCGACTCCGATGGCGGAGCTCGCGAACGTGGACAGGCTCGTGAAGACGGAATACGACGTCTACATGCGCGGCGCGCTCACGCGCGAAATCACGCGCACGGTCGTGAAGGTCGGCGTCCAGGCGGCGCTCGGCGCCGCGGCGGAGAACAGCGGCAACCGCGACCACGCGCTGGCCCTGCGCCTTGCGCAGATCGGCGCCGCGACGTGGGCGGCGTCCACGACCGCCGCGGACCTGCGCAGCTGGGCGTCCCTGCCGAAGACGGTGAAGGCGGCGGGCTTCGCGAGGCCCGCGGACGGCGTCGTCGACCTGGTGGCCGACGGGCGTTCCTACCGCCTCAACGTCCCGGAGGGGAACACGCTCGTCTTCGTCCGCAAGCCCGCGCCTTCCGCCGGCCCGACGTTCAAGATGGTGACGTTCAAGTAGCCCGACTTTCGTTTTGAGACATCGCGCATGAAGAAACTGACAATTGCATTTGCGCTGTGCGCCTTGGGCGTTCTGGCGTCGCTGGCGGGCGGACTTCCCGTCGTGCTGACGGCGGCGGACGCCGGGCGTGTCATCGACGGCGGCGGGCGTACCGTCTCATGCGGTCGCGAGATCGGCGGATGGACGGTAGATGCCGACGGCGTCTGGTCAGCCGCGCTTCCCGACGAAACGCCGCCTCCTGGAATGCTCCTGGTGGACGGCGTTCCGCGTCAGATTGCGCAGTGGCCGCTGGACGGCTCGCGCCTTGAGGCGCGCGACCTCTCCTACGCGGAGTGGCGCTCCAGCCAGAACGGCGGACTCTCGCTTCCTCCGCGTCCGTGGGAATTGATGCACGTCCAGGCCAGGCCGTGCGACGTTCCGAAGGGGATGGATTTCAAGGGCGCGATTCTGAACCGGTTCCACATCTGGGACGAGTCGGCGGCAGAGGTCGTCGGATACGAGCCGGCGACTGGGCTGTTCACGCTGGCGTCAGGCATGGAGTATCCGTCGGGGATGCGGACGTGGCCGAAGGGCTATGTTCTGCGGAACGTCCGCGAGGGGATGACGCCCGGCCGCTGGATGTACGACGCGCGCCGCCGCCGCGTGTACTACCGGCCGAGCGAGAAGGAGGCGAAAGGCGGCTTTCGCGCCGAGATTCCGCTGGCGATGTCGGCGTTTCGCCTCGTCAAGGGGGCCGACCGCATCACGATACGCAACTTCCGCTTCCGCCTGGGCAACACGACGGGCGGAACGCCCGGCCTGCGCGGCGTGAATCCGCCGGGGCTGATCGATGCGGCGGACGTCGCGGGGCTTGTGGTGGAGGACTGCGCGTTCGGCGATTCCGCCGGACAGGGCGTGAAGCTTCTCCGCTCGCCCGGATATGCCGTGCGGCGCTGCACGTTCGAGAACCTGGGCGCGGGAGGCGTCGTTGCCGTCCATTCCTACGAGGGCGGCGTGTCGAACAACGTCTTCCGCCGCATTGGAATGCTGGCCGCGTCGTCGTGCGCCGTCCTCGCCGGAGGCGATTCGACGCTGCTGCACGTCGTACGGGGATATCCACGCGAAGTCGGGACGACGGTGGTGCGCGACAACCGCATTTCGGACGTGCCGTATTGCGGAATCGTCGTGTGCGGGCGCGGGCATCGGATCTGCGGCAACGCGATAGAGCGTCCGATGTCCGTCCTGCGCGACGGCGCGGCGATTTATCTCTCCCGCGCAGTGGATTGCGTCGTCGAGGGGAACGTGGCGCGGACCGGTCCCATCGCGGACGTCAGCCGGAAGGCCCATGCCTACTATCTTGACGAGTTCAGCCACGGCACTGTCGTGCGCGGCAACGTCGCCGAGGGCTTCGCCTATCCCGTCCTGCTCCACCGCTGCCTTGACTGCGCCTACGTCTCCAACCGCTTCGAGAACGCGGGCGGTGACATGCGCGTCGCATCGCTCTTCTCCTCGGGCAGCGCTCTGCGCGACAACGTCCTTTCGACCTCCGGACGCCTGATTCTAGAAAGATTCCCCGACGGGACAGAGGCGAAGAATCGCATTTCAGCGCCTAGAGGAATCGAACGCCGCGCGGGCGGAAAGCCGTCGTATGCGTTCGTGACCGGGGCGGACGGCTATCTTGGCATTCGCGCGAAGGATTCCCTGACGGCGGACGCGGCGCGGTGGCGCAAGATAGTCGTCGCGATCGACGACGCTGCGGTGGCGAAGGCGTTCGCGGCCGAAATGGCCGCGGCGCTGCCTGAGGCAAGGCGCGGACTGGAGATTGCGTGGGGTTCCGGAAAAGACCATCCCGACGCGGACTGCGCGGTCGTCGGCTTCGTTCCCAGGGCGGAGTGGCTTGGCCGTTCGCCCTCGTTTCTGCGCGACGCGGAACGCGAGAAGGAGCGCGAGGCCTTCTGCGCCGCATACGCGGAAAAGAACGTCAGGCGCGCGTTCGACGAGACGAAGGGCATGCGGCGCGTGGTGCTGACGCCGTTCCCAATAGACGAGTATTCGCCCGCTCCCGACGGATCTCCATTTGCCGACTATGGCAACACGCTTTGGATGGGGGCGCTGGCGCATGCCGTCAACGCCTTCGCCAACCGGAACGGCCCGATTGTGGACGTGGACGCGCACATGGTCCTCTCCCGCCGCCTGGCCGCAGGCGAGAAGGGGCTTGTCGCCGCGGACCGCGTCACGCCGCTCCAGAAGGCCATTCGCGCCGCGGCGCGCGAAACCGTCGGGGCGCTTTTCCGCGAGGCCGACACGCTGCGGACGTACCGGTAGCTCGCCGCAGCTGCGCCATTTCGTCCTTGCAATCCGGCGTAAAACACTGGACTGTCTTCGCCGTGTTTGCTAGAATCGGCGCGGAATAAAAACATGAGGATATAGCGAAATGGTAACAGCAGTCATCGTAGCAGCGGGCAAGAGCGAAAGAATGGGGGCTGGGACCGACAAGGCGTTTCTCAGCCTCGGTCAGAAGCCGGTGGTGGCATGGTCGCTCCTTGCGTTTGAGCGCTGCCCGGACGTAGACCAGATCGTCCTGGTCGTGCGCAAGGAGCAGATCGTGGCGGCAAAGCAGGCCGCCGTCAGGATGTTCGGCATTTCAAAGCTCCACGCCGTCGTGGCGGGCGGGGCGAAGCGCCAGGACTCCGTCATGGCCGGCCTCAAGGCCGCCGACCCGGACACGCGCATCGCCGTCATCCACGACGGCGCCCGCCCGTGCGTCAGGCCGGAGACGATTTCCGAGACGGTCAAGATGGCGCGCCGTTCCGGCGCGGTCGTCGTCGGCAAGCGCATCTGGGACACGGTGAAGTTCGTCGAAAAGGGTACTACCGTGACGCGCACCGAGAACCGCGCGAAGCTCTGGACGGTGCAGACGCCACAGGCGTTCAACTACTCCCTCATCCTCCGCGCCTACGACGCGGTCGCGAAGTCCGGCATCGAGGCGACGGACGACGCCGCCGCGGTGGAGCAGCTCGGCGAGACGGTGAAGATCTACGAGTCGAACGACTTCAACTTCAAGATCACCACGGCCGAGGACCTCCAGATCGCGGCGGCCGTGGTGCTGAACAGGTAGCAGGGCAGATGGGCAGGGTATACGCCATACTTGGGGACATCCACGCCAACGTCGACGCGCTGAACGTCGTGCTGGCGGACGCCCGCGCCCAGGGGGTCACGCACTACGTGTCGGTCGGGGACGTCGTCGGCTACAACGCCGCCCCGGTCGAGTGCATCCGCATCGTCCGAGACGAACTGGGATGCCCCGTCGTGCGCGGCAACCACGACCACTACGTGTCGTATCTCGACACCGACCTCTCGGACTTCCACCCGCAGGCGGCGCACGTCGTCGAATGGACGCGCTCCCAGCTCTCCCCGGACGACATCCGGTGGCTTCACGACCTCCCGCTCAAGAAGGCCGTCATGGGCTTCATGCTCGTCCATGCGACGCTGGACATGCCGGAGCGCTGGGGCTACGTGTTCGACAACCAGCAGGCCGAGGCGAACTTCAACTACCAGTCCATTCCCATATGCTTCCACGGGCACACGCACGCGCCGATAATCTACGCGGTCACGCCCGGCGGGGTGGTGCACTACGAGCCGCGCGACTTCGTCTGCGAAGTCGGACAGAGGCTTTTCATCAACGTCGGCTCCGTCGGCCAGCCGCGCGACGGCGACCCCCGCGCCTCGTACGTGATATACGACATGGCCTCGCGCAGCGTCCGCTTCCGCAGGCTTGAGTACGACGTCGCCGCGGCCCAGGCGCGCATCCGCGCCGCCGGCCTCCCCGAACAGTGCGCCGCGCGCCTGGAGGCCGGACGATGAAGGCGTCCGCGGTTTCGGTTCTCATCTTCCTTCTGCTTGCGGGATGCGCGTCCGCGCCGCCGCAGGCGAAGAACTGGACGGTCAGGTCGAAGGCCTCCGCTCCCGCCCCTGCCCGCGCGCCGGGCGACGGCGTGGCGACGGCCTTCGCCGCCACGCGCCTCGGCGCGGTGTCCGTGGACGCGCCGTACGACCGCCCGGCGTTCGCCGTTCTGCGCTCCGACGGCTCTCTCGCCCACGACCCGTCGAATGCGTTCGCCGCGGCGCCCTCCGCGCTTCTCCGCGCACCGGTCCGCGCGCGCCTCGCAGGCGACGGACGCTTCGGAAACGTCGTCGGACCCTCCAGCGCCGCCGCCGCCGACGCCGTCGTGGAGACTACCGTGACCGACCTTTCCCTCGACTGCGCCACGCCGGGCCGCCGCGCCGCCCGCGTAGCGGTTTCGCTCGACGTGGTGAACGCCGGACGCGGCCCGCGCAGGGTTGTCCTTTCCGGTTCCGGCTCCGCCGAGGCGGACGCCGCCTCCGGCGACTACGGCGACGCCTTTTCGACCGCGCTCGACGCGGCTCTCACGAACGCCCTCAAGGCGCTCAGGTAAACGAACGAATGAACGGAGGACGACGGAAATGAAGGTCGTCATCATCGGAACGGGGCTTATCGCGAAATTCCACGCGGACGCCGTTGCCGCCATCCCGGGGCTTGAGGTCTCCGCCACGTGCCGGCGCGGCGACGACTGGGACGCCGCCCTCTCCGCGCCCGGCGTCGGCCTCTGCCTAGTCGCCAACGCGAGCGGCGCACACGACGCCGCTGTCTTCGCCGCCGCACGCCACCGCGTTCCCGTCCTCGTCGAAAAGACGCTTGCGATTTCGACCGCGCGCGTGGACGCCATGATCGCCGCCTGCGAGGCGGCAGGAGCCCCGCTCGGATGCATCTTCCAGACGCGATGGAGCGACGAGTTCGCGGCCCTTCGGCGCAAGGTCGAGTCGGGCGAGCTGGGGCGCATCACGTACGCCGCCGTGCAGGTGCCGTGGTGGCGCGACGATTCGTACTACTCCGAAAGCGACTGGCATGGGACGCTTGCGATGGACGGCGGCGGCGCCCTGATAAACCAGGCGATACACATGGTCGACTGGCTTGTCGCGCTCATGCCGCCGGTCTCCGGCGTACGGGCGTTCGCCGCCACTCTCGCCCACCCGATGGAGGCCGAGGACGTCGTGAGCGCCGCGCTGCGCTTCGAGGGCGGCGCCCTGGGTGGCGTCTACGCCACGACCGCCGCGTTCCCCGGCCGCCCGAAGCGAATAGAGATCGCCGGCACGAAGGGGACCGCGGTCGTCGAGGACGCGGCGCACGGGTCGTCGAACGCGGGCGCGATTCCCTGCGAACAGCACAGAAGGGCGATCGAGGCGTTCGTGGAGTCATGCCGCGGCGGTGCGCCGTATCCGGTGGATGGACGCGAGGCGCGGAAGTCCGTAGACCTGATCGAGCGCATCTACAGATCCGCCGCTGAGGCGCGGGAGGGCGCGTGATGGAAATGCCCGAAAACTGGGAACTCGTCCTGCGCCTTCTCATCGCGGGGCTTCTTGGAAGTCTCATCGGCGCGGAGCGCGAGTACCGTGCCAAGGTGGCCGGGATGCGAACCCATCTGCTTGTGTCCATCGGCTCGGCGCTCATGATGCTCGTCTCGGCGTATGGCTTCGAGGGCGAGGGCGATCCGTCCCGCGTCGCGGCGCAGATCGTGAGCGGCATTGGCTTCATCGGCGCCGGGTCCATAATCGTGAACCGCCACGCCGTGCACGGACTTACGACCGCCGCGGGGGTATGGGTCGCAGCGGGGATTGGAATGGCCGTCGCCAGCGGACTCTACGCGCTGGCCGTCGCCACGACGGTCCTGGCCCTCGTCGGGCTTGAGGCGTTCGGATGGCTGATCCGCAGAATCCGCCCGGACGGCGACGCCTTGTGGAGAAAGAAGTGAGGAACGCTTGAAATGCCGACGCGGAGCTGGATGGGGCGCGAGGAGGCCGTGAGGCGCGACAGGGACGTCGCGCCCAGGATTCTGCGCGAGGACGGGGAATTGTCGTATTCGGGAGGGTCGCGCTCCTGCGCGACCGATTCGGGACTGGCGGACGCGCGGGAGCGCGTCCCTCCCGCGGGGTGTCGGCACGATGCGGACGCGCGGGAGCGCGTCCCTCCCGCGGGGGCGACGTATGGGAATGAATCGCCATCCGATACCTTGCCTTGCCGCCGTCATCCGTCGCGCAGTTCGCTGATGGCGTTTCGCGACAACCGCTCAACGGTTCTCTTCGTCACGGTCGTGGCAGAGAAACGGACGCCAATGCTCGCCTCGGAGGAAGTGCACGGCATTCTCGTTTCGTCATGGAGGGCGGCGGACTCGTGGATAGTTGGACGATACATTGTCATGCCCGACCATTTGCACTTCTTCTGCGCACCGACGGCCTGTCCGCCGACGGACTTCCACAAATGGATGGCATATTGAAATCATTGGCGGCAAAGGCCTATTGGCGCACTTTGGGAGGATCGCGCTCCTGCGTGTCCGAGGATGTTGCGGCGCGGGGAGGGTCGCGCTCCTGCGCGACCGGTTCGGGACTGGCGGACGCGCAGGAGCGCGTCCCTCCCATGGGGTGTCAGCGCGTCCCTCCCATGAGGAATCCGTCGCTTTTCCAGCGCGACTGCTGGGACAGGCAGTTGCGCATTGGCGAGAGTTATTCGCAAAAATGGGAATATGTGCGAAACAATGCCGTTCGCAAAGGCCTTGTCCTGAATGCCGACGACTGGCCTTATCAAGGGGAACTAAACGTTCTCCATTGGCATGAAAGGATTTGAATGGTGAAAATGAAACGAGGATATCGGATACTTTGGGAGTGTCGCGCTCCTACGTGTCCGAGGATGTTGCGGCGCGGGGAGGGTCGCGCTCCTGCGCGACCGAGGATGTTGCGGCGCGGGGAGGGTCGCGCTCCTGCGCGACCGGTTCGGGACTGGCGGACGCGCGGGAGCGCGTCCCTCCCATGGGGTGTCAGCGCGTCCCTCCCTCAGAAAGGGGCTGGCAGATGATTCTCAAGCAGTACCAGCGCAACGCCCTTGACGTCATTGGGGCGTATTTCAGCGCGCTCGACGTGAAGTCCCGGCTCGACCGGCTGTTCGGGACGGCGAAAGACGTCCGATGACGATTCCCCGCCTCTTCACGACGATTCTTCTGGCTCTTGCGAGTGCGTCGGCGCTTGCGTGGCTCGCCGCGCTCGTGCACGAGAAGGGCGTTCGCCTCGGGCGTAATTTCGCGGTGTTCTTCAGGGCGCAGCCGGAGTTCGGGCGAGTGGTTCTTGGAACGCTTTTCGCTTCGCTGTGGATTTTTGCAGGTGTGAAGCCTGACGGCGATTGCTCCGCAAGATTGAGAGGGCGGTCATCTTCGACCGCCGCGTCCACGGCGGTGGAATGCGGCATGCCCGTCACGCCGAATGGCGGGAAAGACATGTCAGACGCTTCGGCGGCTGCGTCGACGGCCTCCTCTTGTGGGGGTGGCGCTTCGGCGGACACGGCGCGGACGCTGACGGACGTGGACTACGCGCGCGGAATCGTCCTCGCGCGCGCCGGGGCGGGCGAGGCGGGGGGCTTCGACCCGCCGCCCG
>CAYLRN010000036.1:0-19975 GCA_964386385.1 uncultured Lentisphaeraceae bacterium
CCGCGCCGACGTCCGCGAGGACGTGCCCGTCCTCCACGAGGCACATGACGCGCCCGGCCGCGTTGGAGAACGCGACCAGATTCCCAAGCGCGTCCCACTCGAACGAGCAGGCGAAGGCGCCGTTCGTCGCGGCGCGGGAGAGGCGGTAGTCGCCGGTCCAGGAGTACGACGCGGACGCCGCGCCGCCGGAGCTGTCCGAGTACACCCTGTTCGTCAGGCAGCCCGCCGCGTCCCATGCGTACGCGGCGTTGGTGACCACTGCGACCGAGACGCGGCCCGTCGCGACGCCCACGTTCCCGGCCGCGTCGGGGACGGCGGCGGACACGGCGTGGGGCGTTCCCACGGACAGCTCCGCCGTCGCGCGGACGGCGTCCCCGGAGACGGAGACGCCCTCCGCCGCAACGCCGTCCACCTCGAGCGCGAGCCGCCCGAAGCGGCCCGTCCCGACCGGCTCGTCCGAGACCGCCGCGACGTCCGCCCGCGCCGCGCCGGACGCCGAGGAGGACCAGGAGACGAGCCTGTCGCCCGCCGCGGCCGCGTACGAGACCTCCGCCGAGAAGGCGCCCCGCGCCGACGACTTCCGGACGAGGTTGCCGCGCGCGTCGCGCGCGAACGCGGCGGAGCGCAGGACGCGGCCGTCGGCGCCGGACGCCGTCTCGCCGGCGAGCCGCCCGAGGCCGTCGTAGGCGTATTCCGTCCGCGCGCCGTCGCCCCCGACCGCGTTCGTCGCGCAGCCGAGCGCGTCGCATGAACAGGACCACGTCCACTCCGGTCTGCCCTCGTGGACGACCGAGGCGACGCGCCCCATGCGGTCGCGGGACGTCCGCCTGACGAGGCCGTTCGGGAAACGGACCGACGCGACGGCCCCGCCGCCGGGCGCGTGCGAAAGCGCGAACGGGAACTCCGCCCCGCCGGCGCGGAGGACGAGGTTCGTCGCGCGCCCCATGCAGTCGCGCGCGTACCTGATTTCGCATCCGAGGAACCGCTTCGCCGCGAGGCCGCCCGCCGCGTCACGGGAATACTCGACCGCCCCCGCCGGGGTGGCGGCGTTCGTGACGTTACCAAGGCGGTCGTGCGCGAACGAGACGGCGCCGCCCGGCCCGGAGGCGGAGACGAGGCGCCCGTCCGCCGCGTGGGCGTAGTCGTTCGTCATGGACGGGAATGCGGCGCGCGTGACGCCGAAGACGCCCTCCGAGAACGTGACGTCCGTGCCGTCGAAGCGGCGGACGCGCGCGACGCGGTCCCCGATGGCGTACTCGATCTCCGCGACGCGGCCCTCCGCGTTCGTGACGGCGACGACGCGGTCCTGCCCGTCGAGCGCGTACGACTCCGCAGCCGTGCCGTCCGCCGCATCCGCGCGGACGACGTTGAGCTGGGTGTCGCGCCTGACGGAGAGGCGCAGGAGGACCGCGTTCGTGCCGCCCTCCATGCGCGAGAGCACGGCGTTCGTCGCGAGGCCGCCCGCCGCGTAGGCGACGGAGAGGACGCGGCCCGCGCGGTCGACGCGGCGGACGGGGCGGCGCAGCGCGTCGTACTCCGCCGTCTCGGACGTGCCGTCCGGATAGTCCGTCCGCGTCACGCGCCCGTCTGGGTCGACCGAGAGGCGCGTCTCCGCGCCGTCGGGGGACGTCCACGAGACGAGGTGGTTCAATGCGTCGTACTCGAAGGAATGCGTTGCGCCGTCGGGCAATGTGACGGAAGTGGCGTTCCCACGCCCGTCGCGGACGAAGGACGTCCGGCCGCCGCGCGCGTCCGCGACGGCGGAGGGCAGTCCGTTCGCGAAGCGCTCGATTCTCGTGGCGACGGCGTCCGCGCCGTCCGCGAGGCGGCGGACCTCCGAGACGAGGCCGTTCGTCGCGTAGGAGAGCTCCGTCCGGCCGCCCGCGCCGTCGGAGACGGCGAGGAGGCGGACATAGTCCGCGTCCCATTCGAAGTCCAGCCGCCGCGTCGCGCCGCCGCAGGAATGCGTCCACGAGACGGGCCTCGGCGCCCATCCGCAGTCGAGCGAGACGGACTCCGACAGGCCGCCGCGCGTCCGCGTCCAGCCGCGGAGACTGCCGAAGGAGTCGACGTCGTACGAAGTCGTCTCGCCCTCCGGCGTCGTCACGGACGCGAGCCACTGCGCGCCGTCCCTCCGGCGGTACTCCCACGCGAGGGGAACGCCGTCGCGCAGGTACGTCGCGACGGCGCGGAGGCACGGCTCGAAGCGGCTGGTGTCCTCCCAGTCCCAGCCCCAGCATCCGCACTGCGCGTCCCACCAGTCCACCCACCTGCCCGACTCGACCCAGACGTTCGTGTGGTAGGCGACCGAGTGCGCGTACAGGCCGGCGCCGAAGACGGCGCCCGTCGCGAGTCCGTCGTCGAACGCGCCCGGCGCGTCGCGGTAGGAGTAGGCGGACGCCTCGCCGGCGGCGTTCACGCGGTTCGTGAGACCATGCGGGCCGTAGGCGAGGCGCGTCTCCGAGACGGCTCCGCCGGCGTGGACGCGGACGAGCGAGAGGTTCCCGGCCGCGTCGCGCACGTACTCCGCGAAGTACGACGGCTCCGGCGTCGAGACGCGCGAGATCCGTCCCTCCGAAGAATAGGAGAGCGAGAGCGCGGCCTCGCCGTTGCGCTCCACGCGCTCCAGCCGGCCGCCCGCGCCGCGCGCGAGGGAGAGGGCGTTCCCGCACCGGTCGGAGAGGGACGAGAGGAGGCCGTTCGCCGCGAACTCCGCGGAGCCGTCGCCGGGCGCGTCGAGCGTCCAGGCGCCGTTCGTGCCGCGGACCAGAATCCAGCCCTCGTCGCCGAGGCCCCGCCAGTCGCGCCCGGTCCCCGACGTGGACGCGAACGGGAGCGCCGTCCCGTCGGGCCGCGAGAGGAACGGCGTCCCGTTCGTCGTCTCGCATATCCGGACGTCGAGCGAGTGGCGCCAGCCGCGGCCGAGCGCGGCGTCGCCGTCCGTCCCGGAGACGTAGTGGCGCGAGAAGGAGACGGGCATGAGCGGGGAGGGCAGTTCGAGGTCCGCCGCGGAGTCCGTGACGCGCCCCGCGAGGAGGTTCACGGGGTCCCGCGAGGTCGCCTGCGCCGGCATGGGGTTCGACTGCTCCGGCACGTCCGGCGCCACGGGACTCCACACGCCCAGCGGCATGAGCCCGCCGTCGTACCAGTCGTAGCCGTCAATGCCGTGGTAGTACCAGTCCCCGCTCCAGGAGTCCGTCCACTCCCAGTACCATCCGTAGGAGAAACTCCCCTCCTTCCACTCGTGGAGGCCCGTGCAGAACAGGTCGCCGCTCGCCCGCCCCTCGTAGCAGAACGGGCAGGCGCGGGACGTCTGGACGGACGCCGCCGCGCAGACGGCGACGAGGGCCTTGGCGGCGGAGCGGACGGAGGCGGACAGGAAACGGGCGGGCGACGCAATGCGTCCGCGCACGGAGGGAAACACGTCCGCCCCTTTTTTCATGTCCGCTCTCCTTGTCTGCGTTCCTTAAACGATATGGCCAACCAGCGCCGAAGACGCCGCGGAGACTACCACAGTCCCCGCCGTCCGTCAATCCGCCCGGCGAAAAAGGCGGGGAAATCCCGCAGACGTTCGCGAACCGCCCGCCAAGAGCCTTGTCCGCACTCCCGGCAGCCGGTTCACTCGTCCGCGTCCAGAAGGCCGATTGCGATGTCCTACGGACGCGGGCGGACGCGGCGGGTGGCGACGGCGGCGAACGGATCTTCCGGCCAGTAGTGCTTCGGGTAGCGTCCGCGCATGTCCTTGCGCACGAGCGCGTACGTCTCGCGCCAGAAGCCGGCAAGGTCCTTCGTGACCTGGACGGGCCGCTGCGCGGGCGAGAGAAGGTGCATGACGACCGGAACCCTTCCATCCGCCACCTTCGGCGTCTCGTGAAGCCCGAAGCACTCCTGCAGCCGCACCGCGACGAACGGCTCGCTTCCCTCGTAGTGGATCGTCATCTGCGAGCCAGACGGCACTGCCATCTTCGTGGGGGCGAGACGGTCGAGTTCGCGCCGGCTGCGCCCCGCCTCCGACATCGCGACGTCGAATACCGCCGCAAGGTCAAGCCTCTCCAGGTGCGTCCAGCGCGTCATGCCGGACGTGAACGGCCCGAACCAGTCCTCTAGGCGTCCCGCCAGCGCGGCGTCGGAGACGTCCGGCCACTCGTCGCCGAATATTCCGTGCAGAAAGCGGATTCGCGCCTGCAGCTGGCGCAGGCCGGGCGTCCAGCACGGAAGGTTCGCGACGCCCTTGAACCGGATTCCGTCGAAAAGCGCGGACTGCACCTGCGCGGCGTCGGGGGCGGACTGTCCGCCCTCGTGCATCCGCATCTTCCACAGCCGGCGCACCTTCACCGCCCTGACGCAGTCGTTGCGCCGATCCCAGGAGGTCTCGACGTCCTCGACGATCTCGTCCGCGAAGACCTCCTCAAGCACTGCCTCGTCCACCTGCGCGGCGAGATGCACCTTGGCGTCTCCGCCCCGGTCGTCGAGGTCGCACAGGACAAGGTACTCGGCCGTGGCAAGGGACTCCGTTCGCTCCATGTAAGCGCCGCGTCCGCTCGTCATCTGGAACGTGCCGTTGCCGCGGTTGTGCGCGATTCTGTCGGGGAACGCGAAGACGAGGTCGTCGCCCGGCTCATGCGAAACGCCCGCCGCAGGCCTCGGAGCCATCCTCTCCCAGCGGCGGGCGAGTTCCTTCATGCGCGGCGTCGGGCGCACGTCGCGCGCGTCCGTGACGGAATGCGGGGCGCCCTCTTCGAGAATTGCGGCGAGAAGCGTGTTGCCGGTGCGGAGGATCATGTTCGCGAGGCGCGGGTGGACGGGAAGGCGCGCCATGCGCCGGCCGTGATCCGTGAGACGGCCGTCCGCGTCGAGCGCGCCGAGAAGGCGAAGGAGTGTCTTGGCGTTCTCCCAGGCGCCTGGCGGCGGCGGGGTGAGCCAGGGCATGCCGTCAGGCTCGGCAGTGCCCCATGCGGCGCAGTGGAGGACGGTCGGGGCGAGATCGGCGTCAAGGATCTCCGGGCGCATGGAGGGAAGGAGCAACCGGTCCTGCGCCTCCGTCCAGAGGCGCAGGCAGATTCCGGGCGCTGTGCGCCCGGCGCGGCCGCGCCGCTGGTCGGCGCGGTCCCGCGTCACGCGCAACGTCTCAAGGCGGCTCATGCCGGAGCTCGGCGAGAAGCGGCTCACGCGCATGAGGCCCGAATCCACGACTGCGGTCACGCCGTCGATCGTGAGCGACGTCTCGGCGATGCTGGTGGCGAGAATTATCTTGCGGGAGCCGTCCGCCGCCACCGCCCTGTCCTGCTCCTCGCGCGAAAGGGCGCCGTAGAGCGGATGGACGTTCGGGACGTCGCGCAGGGCCTCTGCGCAGCGACGGATCTCGCCCTCGCCCGGAAGGAAGCAGAGCATGGAGCCGGAGACCTCTCCGCGAAGGCGGCGGACGGCGCCTTCCATCTGCGCGAAGACGGGCGCGGACGACTCCACCTGCAGAAAGCGCGTCTGGACGGGATGCATCCGCGCCTCGGCGGAATGCACTTCGGCGTCGCCGAGATGCGCCGCCACCGCGTCGACGTCCAGCGTCGCGGACATGACGAGCAGCCGCAGGTCGGGCCGCAGCGCCCGCCTCACCTCAAGGGCCATCGCGAAGCCGAGGTCGCACGAAATCGAACGCTCGTGGAATTCGTCGAAGACGAGAAGTCCCACGTCCGCCAGCTCCGGGTCTTCGAGAAGCCTCTGCGTAAGCAGCCCCTCCGTGACGATCTCCAGGCGCGTGCGGGAGGAGACCTTCCTTTCAAGCCTGACCTGGTAGCCCACCGTCCCGCCGACGTTCTCCCCCAGCTTGCGCGCGATGAACGACGCGCAGCTGCGGGCCGCCAGGCGGCGCGGCTCAAGCATGAGAATCTTCCTGCCGCGCAGGAAGGAGGCATCCAGCAGGGCGAGGGGGACGCACGTCGTCTTTCCGCTTCCGGGCGGCGCCCGCAGGACGACGTCGCGGTTCCGGGCAAGCGAATCCTCTATCCGAGGTATGACTGGCTCTACGGGGAACATGGGCGGACAAGCTACGTCAGGTGGAGCGGCGACGACTCGCGGCAATGCACCTGGCTGCGGTAGAGCGACCAGCCGTTGTTGAGCCAGAACGCGATTCCGCACGCCCACATCGTCGGCAGCAGAAGCGCATGGTTGCCGGAAATCTCCGCGACCATCACTACGGCGGTGAGCGGAATGCGGATCGAACTCGCAAGAAACGTCGCCATGCCGACAAGCGCGAAAGCGCCGGGATGGATGCCGAAGCCCGCGGGAAGGACCTGCTTGAAGAGAAGTCCGATAGCCGCTCCGAGGGAGCCGCCGCAGACGAGCGCGGGGGCGAAGACGCCGCCGGAGCCGCCGGAGCCGACCGTGAGGGAGGTGGCAATCGCCTTGACGAAGAAGAAGGAGAGGAAGCCGAGGACGGTCAACGCGCCGTGATGCGCGAAGACGTCCGACTCGCCCGCCGTGAACGAGGCCCTGATGATGGAGTAGCTCGTTCCGAGTATGTCGGGGAAGACGAATCCAATCGCGCCGACTAGAAGTCCGCCAAGCCCCACCCGCGTCCATCCGGGCCAGGCGCGATGCGCAAACCACGTCTCCACCACCCTGAAAACGTGGATGTAGAAGCGGGCGCCGAACGTTATCGCCAGTGCGAGGACGAAGTATGGGATGAGGCGAAGGCCGTTCTCGAAGGAGTGCGGCGGCATCTGGAAAAGGGGCTCCCAGCCGTAGAACCCCGCGAAGATCGTGTAGCTGAGGACGGACGACACGCACGAGGGCAGAATCATGTCCGCCTCCATGTCGCTTGACGAGTAGAAGATCTCCGCGCCGAATATCGCGCCCGCGAACGGCGCACGAAAGAGGGCGGCGATGCCGGCGCTGAGCCCCGCACCCATGAGAATGCGCGACTCGCGCGCGTTCAGGTGGAACCAGCGGTTGACGACGCTGCCGCAGGCGGCGCCGAGCAGCGTGACAGGACCCTCGTAGCCGGCGCTGCCGCCGAAGCCGACGGTCAGAACGGACGCCACGGACTTCACGGGAATGACAGTCCTCGGAATCGTCTCGCCGCGGTGGAACGCGCGCACGGCGGAATCCGTCCCGCGCGCGTGCTCGACGCGCGCGAAGCGCCGGATGAGCAGATAGCCCAGGACGGCGCCGACGGCGGGAAGGAAGACGAGAAGCCAGCGATGCCAGTCGCAGACCGACTCCCACGTCCAGAACGAGCGCAGAGCCTCGCCGTCGGCAAGCGCGGAAAGCTGGCGGTGGCGTCCAATCCATTCCATGACGTAGACGTCCGCAAGGTGTATCATCCAGTAGAACGCGACCGTCACGAACCCGACGAGGACGCCGACGAGCGCGGCGAGGGAAAAGTACTTCCCCGTGACGCCTGACATTCCATGCCCAGCGAGGAAGAACCTGAACGCGGAGACTGGAATGCGCCTAGGCATCCGCCATTCTCTTCTTCGCGGCGATCTCCGCGCCGAGCGCCGCGCCGTCCTTGCGGCTGCGCGCCTTGAGGAACATCCGGAGCGGAGCGCCCTCAAGCCCGAAGCGGGCGCGCACGGCCTTTTCAAGGTACGACCTGTAGGCGTCGGTGACGAGCGAGGGGTCGTTCACGAAAAGGCGAATCGTGAGCGGGTCCGTGCCGACCTGGAGGCAGTAGTAGATCTTGAGACGGCGGCCCTGAACCATGGGGCAGAGCGTCTTCTTCGCGGCCGTCGCGATCGTGCGGTTGAGAATGCCGGTGGGGAGCTTCGCCTGGACGCTGGACGCCACGGCGTCGATCGCGTCCACCGTGCGCCTCACGTTGTAGCCGCTCTTCGCGCTGCAGAAGACGATCGGCGCGAACGAGAGGAACGGCATCATGCGGCGGACGACGTCGGCGGCGTCCTTCTGCTTGACGCCTTTCTCGTTCGCGAGGTCCCACTTGTTCATCAGTATGACGCAGGCGCGGTTCGCGTCCAGGATCTTGCCGGCGATGCGCATGTCCTGCTTCGTGGGGCCGAGCTCGGACTCCATCACCAGCAGGACGACGTCGGCCTCCTCGATCGCCTTCTCGCTGCGGAAGAGCGAGAAGTTGTCCACTGACGTCTTCGACATCTGCGTGTGCTTCTTCATGCCGGCGGTGTCGACGAGCACGTAGCGGCGCGCCGTGTCGCCGGAGCCGATCGTGAACGGGACGTCGACGCAGTCGCGCGTCGTGCCGGGAATGTCGCTGACGATTACACGCTCCGCGTCGAGAAGCCGGTTTATGTACGAGCTCTTGCCGGCGTTGGGGCGGCCGACGACGGCCACGCGCAGCGGGCGTTCGCCCTCCTCCTCAGGACTCAGCTTCGGAAGCATCCCGGTGGCGTGGCGGACGAGCGCGTCTACGCCGCGGCCGTGCTCGGCGGAGACGGGGAATACTTCAAGACCAAAACGCGCGAACTCGTCGGCGCGCGCGTCGTCCGCCGCCGTGTCGCACTTGTTCGCCGCAATCGCGCAGGGGACGCCCGACTCGCGGACGCGCTTGATGACGTCCTCGTCGAGCGGCGTTATCCCGGCGCGGACGTCCACCACCACGACGCACACGGCGGCGTCGGAGACGGCCACCTCCGCCTGCTGGCAGGTCTCGCGGGAAAGCGGGTCCTCCGAGCCGGGGGTCTTGTCGAAGGTGAGTCCGCCCGTGTCCACCAGCAGGAACCGCCGGCCGTTCGCCTCGACTTCGCGGGCCACGCGGTCGCGGGTGACGCCAGGCTGGTCGAAGACGATTGCGATCCGTTTGCGCGCGATGCGGTTGAAGAGCGCCGACTTTCCGACGTTCGGGCGACCGACGATTGCAACCATTCGGGCGCGGGATGTGTTTTCTTCCATGGTCAGAATATCCGTTTCTTGTAAAGGTAGATGAGAGCTCCGACGATGACGGAGGCGAGGACGCACGACAGCGCGGCGAGCATTGTGAATGCGTGCGGCGAGCTCTGCATCGGCAGTTCCACGTTCATTCCGTACGCGCTCGTTATGACTGTCGGAACGGCGAGGAGAATCGTCGCCGCAGTCATGTACTTCATCACGTTGGAGAGGTTGTTGTTGATGAGCGAGGCGAAGGTGTCGAGAGTCCCGTTCAGGATGTTCGCGTGGATGGAGGCGGTCTCAAAGGCCTGCTGGTATTCGACCGCCGCGTCGTCAAGGGCCTCGGAATCGTCCTCGGTGAGGTTCAGCTGGCGGGCGTGGTCGAGGCGGTTGATGAGAATGTTGTCCGCCTTGAGCGACGTGGTGAAGTAGACGAGCGACTTCTGGTAGGTGAGGAGCTTCAGCAAGACCTCGTTGGAGATGGATTCGTGAAGGGAGTCCTCCAGGTCCTCCGTCTTGGCGTGGATGTCCTTCAAGTAGCGCAGGAACAGGACGGCCGCGTGCCACAGAAGGCGGAAGGTGAAGCGGTTGCGTTCGCATGGCGGAAACGCCCGGCGGTTGCGTTCGAGAAACGCGCTCGTCACGGACGTAGAAGAGGACGAGCATATCGTTATCACGCTCTTCCCGAACAGGACAATGCCAAGCGGGATGGTGGCGTATGGAAGAACGCTCTCGTCGTCCGCCTCTCCGCGAACGGGATACGGGACGTGCACGATCACGAGCGAGAAGCCGTCCTCGGACTCGAATCGCGGCCTCTCCTCGCGGTCAAGCGGGTCCATCAGGAAGTCCTCGGGCACCTGCGAGAAGCTGCGCACCTGCTCCAGTTCCTGCGACGTGGGCTCGGACAGGTTGATCCAGCATGACGAGCAGAACCCGGAGACCTCCTTAAGCCCCCCGTCCTCCCATTTGTATATCGTCATCATGCCAATGCCTCTTCATGTTCTTCGCGCCAGAATCTGCGCCAAGTAGTTTCTCATTCCTGGAGGGAAAATGCAATGCCAAAATGGCGGCGCAGGACGTTTTCACGCCGGCCGCCTAGCGGTATTCCTTCATGAGGTCGACTTCGCACACGGCGCCGTCGGGGACTTCGCCCGAAAAGGCGAGCGGGATGCTCCTGTCAAGAAGCGGCATGTCCGCGTCAAGGACGCCTTCCCGAAGCGTCCGCCCGTCCCTGGCGGAGACGACCTTCCACTCCCGCCCGTTGCGGCAGACGAGCGTCTCACCCGCCGCGACATCATCCGCGAAGACGAACCACCTGCGCATCGCGCCGCCGCCGTCTGCGGGGAACGCGAACGACGGATTGCGCACGGGACCCGCGACCTCGACCTCAAGCCGCGCGATGCCGCCTGGACGGACGGAGAGGACTTTCGGCGGCAGAAGCCCCTTCGCGGGGGCGTACTCGAACGGCATCGCCGCCTCGTGGCGGAGGCCCTTCGTCTGCGCGGCGGACAGTCCGTCGCGGAACGCGGGGCGCGTGTTCGACAGCGCGAAGAGCGTCAGCTCCGCCCGCGCGCCGTCAGGGGCGAGAAAGGCCACTTCGTTGCGCCCGGCCCTGAACGCGGGCCGCACGGCCGCGGGGCGCGTCGCGATGCGCCTGCCCATCGACGAATAGTGCGTCCACATGCCATCGTCGAGTTCCGCGTACTCGCCGCCGGACATCTTGAACGGGATGGGAACGGAGACGCCGTTGACGGACACCGACGCATTCTCGAATCCGGCCGTCGCGTCCGTCTCGAACGCCTCCACCGCCCCGACCTCCACCGTCGCGGTCCGCCCCTTCGGAACGTCGTTCAGGTAAGCCGCGAACGTCGCCACGTGGTCGAACCTCACCCAGTTGCGGTAGCCCGCCGCGTATCCGCCGGCGTAGGGCCAGGCGTTCTTCCAGTACTCGCCAGCGTCGCGCTCGCGCAGAAGGCACGTCACGTACTTCCATCCGGTGAAGTCCAGCCGCACGTGGTGGTCCGAGACGCCGCCGACGTACTCGCCGGGAGTCGCGACCTGCAGGTTGAGCAGCGCTCCGGAGCCGTCGCCCTTCACCCATGCGCCGAAAGCCATGCGTCTGGATTCGACGTTCCTGCCGGGGAAGTCGAAGCGCCGGACCGCGCGCGCCCAGGCCCCGGTCGAGGGGGCGGAGAGGTTGTTCGCCGAAAGGCGGAACGCGGGGCCGTGTTCGCCCCTGACGTCGGAAGCGAAGGCGTGCGAGACGCCGCCCGCGGACAGATGCTCCATCTTCGCGAAGTCGTCCGCGGCCAACAGCGGCGCGCCGCCACGCGACCGGGCGACACCGTGCAAAGCCTCCACGCGAATCGCCACCGGGCGCGCAGCCTGGCTGTCGAAGGACGCCTTTCGCGTCCACGGCAGCCCGGCGCGGAACTTGAACTCCTCAACGTCCGTCAGTTCCCACATGCCCGCGTCGTTCTGGCGGAGACGCGCCTCGGTGCGCTCGCCGGCAAGGCGCGCCAGCGCGTCTTGCGAGAACGCGCGCGCAAGGCGCGGGTATTCGTACCAGCCGAGAAGCGTCAGCTGGCGGCGGACGCCGATCGGGAGCGGACGCGCGGAGACGCACTGGACGGACATCGCCGCATCGTGTCCGGCGTTCTTCCCCGCGAAATACTCCATCTCGTCAAGAAAATGCCCGCGCGCCATCGGCACGTCGGTCCTCGGCGCCCACCATCCCATCTGCGGCTCCAGGAAGTTGCACGTGCGCCCCTGCTTCACGCCCCAGGCGATGTGGAAGTCGTGGAAGCGCTTCATGCCCCATACGGCGTGGTCGGTCGTAGCCATGCGCGTCTGGAACCACCAGTTGTTCGCGCCGCCGCAGCTGGCCTCGATGGACGGGGAGTGCCCGTTGTTCGGCTTCAGGCGGGAGTAGATCTTGTGGCGCATGGCGTCTATGCCGTAGCGCGTGCCCATGCCCTCCGAGCCGTCGAAGTAGAACTCGTCGAGATTGCAGACGTTGTAGACCTCGGCAAGGCGGTCCGCGAGGGCGTTCGCAAGCGGTGAATCCGGCTTCGGGTAGAACGCGATGTAGCGCTGGTGCAGATAGTCGACCGGCGTGCCGGCGGGAAGTGTCCGGGCGATCCGCCGCGTCCCGAACGCGCCGCGCCTGATGCCGGTGAAGGCGTAAGGCGGACGCCCCTCGTCGCGAATGCCGGTGTACTGGACCAGTTCGCCGCCGATGCGCAGGACGTTGCCGTTGGAGGAGTAGGTGAAGACGGTGGAATGCTTCGGCGACGGGCGCTCGTTGACGAGCAGTTCCTTCGCGTCCGGCGCGAGCGGCGAGGCGAGGGTGTATTCGGCGTCGGCGACAAGGTTGGAATTGCAGACGGGCGTGATCCACGGGTCGTGCGGGTTGATGCAGGCGGTGAGCGTGTGCATTCCGACGTGGAGGCCGGCGGCATGGACTTTGGCGGCGCAGGCCTTCATCTCGTCAAGGCCGCCGGGGAACTGGCGGCGGTTGACGGGGCAGTGTCCGAGGCAGTCCGTCCACGACGAATCCAAATGTATGTTGGAAAATCCGGCCCGCTTCACGAAGTCGATCCAGTAGTCGATATCGCCGTTTCTCACGTTCGCGAAGACGTAGCTCCAGCGGGCGACTTCGGAATCCATCGACCAGGCGCCGCCGCAGTCGCTGCGCGGGACGCCGGCGGCGACGGTCATCGCCTTGAGCCTGTCGCGGAAGCCCGCGCGCGGGCCTGCGGCGAGAAGCGCCACGCGCCCGACGGGAGTGCCGGCGACGTCGGCGACGACTTCCAGCGTTCCGCCCGCGATGCGAGGGCATCCGGCGATGTTCGCGGACCTGACGCACACGGCCGACCTCTCGTCGCTCATAGCGTTCGCGAACGTCCCGCGCCACCTGGCGCACACGGGCGCGACGCGGCAGAACGAAAGCTGCGCCATGTCCTTCACCGTGCAGCGCTCCACCTTGAACGCCCAGCCGCCGTCGAACGGGAGAACGCGCATTTCAAGTTCGCCCGCGTTGAACGGGAACGTCCAGACAAGGCGGTCGTCGCCGCGGCGGGAAACGCCCCGCGCCGGCAGGCGGCGGCAGTCAGGCCCGACGAGGACGGACGCGAACGGAACGCGGTTCGTGACGAGTTCTCGCCCGGATTCCTTTTCCTTAAGGGAGCATATCGCGCCGAAGTCGTCGAACGACAGCGCGACGCCGGAATTCTCGAAGACGGCGGCGACGCGCGCGGCTGGGTCGACAATCTCGGTCTTCGCGACGCCGCCAGTGCCGTCGTCCTGGTAGCCCTCGACCTCCTCGTAGCGCGGGTCGCCCGCCATCTCCGCGATCGCCTCGGCGGAGAGGGCGCCGTCCCAGACGCGCACGTCGTCGATGAAGCCGCCGAAGGAGGAATCGCCGTTCCACGAGCCGATCTTCACGCCCTCCGCGCGCATGGGACGGTCCCACTTCCCCTTCGCGACGCACCTGCCGTCTGCGTAGACGGCGACGTCGGGGCGGTTGAAGACGAACGCGACGGAACACCATTTCCCCGTCGGAATCTTCGAGAACGCAACAAGGCCGCTTTCGGGTCCGTTCGGGGCGGCGCGGTACCGCACGGTGAGCGCGTCCTTGTGCACGAAGAAGAGGATTCCGCCGCGGCCCCAGTCCTCCGTCGTGAGGAGGCATGGATAGTCGCCGCTGCCGGCGCTTTCCCTGCGGAAGCGCATGAAGACGGTGCAGGCGTCGGCGCCGTCGAGGCCGGGGACCTTGCCGACGAACGCGAAGGCGCCGGGGGTTCCGGTCGCGAGGGCGGCGCCGAAGGGGCCGACGGCCCACTTCGCGGACGGAGAGAGCTCTGCGATCAGGCGCGAACCGGAGAGGTCTGCGGAAAACGCGCCCGCCGCCTCCTCGAATCCGACGTCCATCGTCTTCCGCGGCTCCGCGGCGAAAAGGCCGGCCGCGCACAGCATGGCGGGCAGGAGCGTATGTTTCATGCGACCTCCAGTCTCCGCGTCAGAGCGCGGCGAGTTTCTTCGCGACGAGCGGGCCGACGACCTTCGGGTCGGCCTTGCCCTTCGAGAGTTTCATGACCTGTCCGACGAAGAAGCCGGCGGCGGCCTTCTTGCCGGCCTTGAAGTCCTGCACGGGGCCGGGGTTCGCGACGATCGCCTGGTCGACGAACGCCTCCAGGGCCGCGGCGTCGGACACCGCGCCGAGTCCGCGCTCCTTCACGATCGCCTCCGGGTCGCCGCCCTTCTCGAAGAGCTCCGGCAGGAGTTCCTTCAGCGTCGGCCCGTTGATCGTCCCATTCGCGGAGAGGACGATTAACGAGCGGAGGGATTCGGGAGTCAGGGCGCATTCGCCGATCGCCTTGTCAGAGGCGTTGAGGAGCGCCATCACGTCGCCCATGAAGAGGTTGCAGAGGAGCTTGGCGGTTTTCTTGTCGAGTCCCTTCGCGGCGGCCTCGAAGAAGTCGGCGTTCGCTTTCGCCTGCGAGAGGACGCCGGCGTCGTATTCGGCGATGCCGTACTCCTCGACCATGCGGACGCGGCGGTCCTCCGGCTTTTCCGGGAGGAGTTTGCGCCACGCCTCGATCTGCTCGTCGGAGAGCTCCACGGGGACGAGGTCCGGCTCCGGGAAGTAGCGGTAGTCGTGGGCGTTCTCCTTCGTGCGCATGGAGGCGGTCTCCATCGCCTCGCCGTCCCAGCGGCGCGTCTCCTGGACGATCGGGATTGAATGGGCCATGCACTCGCGCTGGCGCTGCGCCTCGTAGACGAGCGCGGCGTGGATGCCGCGGAAGGAGTTCATGTTCTTTATCTCCACCTTCGTGCCGAGCTTCGCCGCGCCGGCGGGGCGGATGGAGATGTTGACGTCCGAGCGCATGTTGCCCTCTTCGAGGTTGCAGTCGGACACGCCGGCGTAGACGAGGATCTCCTTCAGCGCGGTCAGGTAGGCAATCGCCTCGTCGGCGCTGGAGATGTCGGGCTCGGAGACGATCTCCATGAGCGGAGTGCCGCCGCGGTTGAAGTCGACGCCGGACGTCTGCGCGTAGTGGTTGATCTTCGCGGCGTCCTCCTCCAGGTGGATGTGGTTGATGCGTATCGTCTTCGGCCCGTTCGGCGTGTCGATTGTCACGCCGCCGCCGATGCAGAGCGGGTTGCCGTTCTCGGAGATCTGGTAGTCCTTGGCCATGTCCGGGTAGAAGTAGTTCTTCCGGTCGAACGTCGCGTGGCGGTTTATCTCGCATCCGAGGATGAGGCCGCTCATCACGGTGAGCCTGACGGCCTCCTTGTTCATGACGGGCAGTGCGCCGGGGTAGCCCAAGCAGACCGGGCAGACGTTCACGTTGGGTTCGCATCCCGTCTTGAGAAGGCAGCCGCAGAACATCTTCGTGTTCGTCTTCAGCTGGACGTGCGTTTCAAGGCCGATCGTGTTTTCGAAGTTCATTGCCTGCATCCTACTTTACTGCCTTTTCTGCTTCTTCTTCGTGCGCCTCGTGCGAACGGAACTGGAATCTCTGCGGGTTGATGAGGAGCGGAAACCTGGCGCTGTCGACCATGTTCGTAGCAAGCGGGTCGCGCGCCTGGTCCTCGAGCGGACGGTAGTCCAGCGCGGCGATGCCCTCGATCGCGTTGCCCACACGGTCGCCGGGTTCGAGCTTCTGCCCCTGCGTGTACATGCGCCCCAGGACGGCGTTCTTCGGAAGGCCGATGTCCACGGGCAGGTTCGGGTCGGGGTTGGCGAGGCCGACCGTCACGAAGACGAGGATTTCCTTCTGCACCTTCTCGCGCGACTTGCCGCCGAATATCTTGTCGCCGATCCACGGCAGGTCGCGCAGCCATGGGATGCCGGAGTCGACCTGGCGCTCCGTCGTCTTCGAGAGGCCGCCGATCACCGCCGTGCTGCCGGCGGAGAGAGCGAAGTCCGTGACGAGGCGCTGGACGCTGATGATCGGGTACTTGAAGCCCTCCGTGGAGCCGCTGGACGGCGTGACCTCGTCCGACTTCTCGGAGATCGTCGGGACGATCGACACGTTGATGAGTCCGTTCGAGCTCACGCGCGGCGTCACCTCCAGCGAGATGCCCCAGCTGAAGAACGCCTCCTTGGCGAACATCAGCTTGTCCTCGCCCGGGATCGCCGCCATCTTCATGTCGAGGTCCAGCGACTCGGAATTGCCGTTGAGAGTGCGCTTCGATGCGATCTGCACGTTGGGGTACTTCTCCGTCATGTCCACCACGGCCTTCTTGCCGCTGGCGACGATGATCTTGGGGTTGGAGAACACCTTCGCGTCCTCGCTCGCGTCAAGGGCGCTCAGGGTCAGGTACATGTCCGAGAGCGTGAGCGTCCCCGTGAAGTAGTCCACGCTGCCGTCGCGCCCGGACTCGGTGGCGGTGGTGGAGGACGAAAGCGTCGACGAGCTCGTGCCGTCCGAGTTCCGCGTGAACGACGAGGAGGTCGTCTTCGTGGCCGTGCTGCCGGCGAGGCCGTACGTCACGGAGTCGCCGCTCGAGGTGAACGTGCGCGAATAGTTCTGGACGGCGTTTCCGATGTTGCGGCGGTCGGTGCCCATTCCGACGGAGACCGTCCCCTTGACTCCGTTGAGCATCGACCAGTCGATGCCGAGCCGGTGCGACGCGGAGTTTGCCAGCTCCACGAAACGCGCCTCGATGTAGACCTGGTGCGGCTCCACGTCCACGACCCTGACGACCTCCTCGCACGCGTCGAGAATGACGCCGGGGGCCGTGACCATCACCGCGTTCGCCTCCGGGAACGCCTGCGCGATCTTCGCCACCTTCCACGTAAGTCCGAAGTCGCCGCTCCACGTGCTGTTGAACTTCTCCGCTATGTCCTCGGCGTTCGCGTACTGGAGCCTGAACGTCCGCGTGTTGACGCGCCGCTTGCGCAGGGCCTCCTCGTTCGCCTTCGCCGCCTCCTCGATCTTCTCCATCGCGGTCGTCACGGCCGTCTGGGCGGCGGAGACGAGGACGTTCGTGTTCACCAGAACGGCCGCCGCGCCGGTCATCGCCGTGAACGCGCCGTTCGTGACCATCACAAGGCCGTTCGTCGCGAAAGCGGAGACGTCGATTGCGGGAATCGCAGGGGCGTTCGTCGCCGCCGCCTTCGCCGTCGTCTCCGGCGCGTTCGTGGAGACGGACGACACCTCGTTCGTCATCGCCGCCGCGTCGACGACGCTCTCGAAGTTCGTCGGCGACACGGAGATCGCCCACGAGTTCGTCATCTGGACCACGAAGGTGGAGACGTTCGTGATCTGCGGCATCGTGAAGACCGATTCCGCAAAGGCGGCCAGCGACGCCGCCCAGACGAGCATGACGAGGCGCGGCTTCATCCAATCACCTGCTCGAACGCGCGGCCTATGCGCAGAAGCCTGTCTTCGCGGAATGCGTCCGCGATGAACTGGACGCCCACCGGCAGATGCGTCCCCGCCGTGAAGCCCGCGGGGACGCTCATCGCGCAGTTGCCCGCAAGCGCGGATGGAATCGTGAAGAGGTCGTTCAAGTACATCGTGAGCGGGTCCTGTACCTCGCCCAGCCTGAACGCGGGCGTGGGCGCGACGGGCGTCAGCAGAGCGTCCACCTTCTGGAAGACGTCCGCGAAGTCGCGGCAGATGAGAGTGCGCACCTTGAGCGCCCGGCCGTAGTAGGCGTCGTAGTAGCCGCTTGAAAGGACGTACGTGCCCATGATAATGCGCCGCTTGACCTCCGGTCCGAAGCCCTCGGCGCGGCTGCGCGCGTAGAGGCTGAAGACGTCGTCGCTGCGCTCGGAGCGGTGTCCGTACCGGACGCCGTCGAACCGCGCCAGGTTCGCGCTCGCCTCCGCCGGCGCCACGATGTAGTAGACCGCCATCGCGTACTCCGTGTGCGGGAGCGAGACCTCCACGATCTCCGCGCCCGCCGCCTCGCAGACCTTGATGGCGTTCTCGGTGATGCGCCTCACCTCCGGGTCAAGGCCGTCGACGTAGTACTCCTTCGGAAGGCCCAGCTTCACGCCCTTGAGCGACGCCCCTTCCAGCGCGGCCGCGTAGTCCGGCACCGGCTCGGACGGCGTCGTGCCGTCCATCTCGTCGTGCCCGGCAAGGGCCTGCAGCAGGATTGCCGCGTCCTCGACGCTCTTCGTCATGGGCCCCACCTGGTCCAGCGACGAGGCGAACGCCGTCACGCCGTAGCGGGAGACGCGGCCGTAGGACGGCTTGAGTCCCACGCAGTTGCAGAAACTCGCAGGCTGGCGGATCGAGCCGCCCGTGTCCGTGCCCAGCGCCGCGATGCAGAGGTTGCCGCCCACCGCGGCCGCGCTGCCGCCGGAGCTGCCGCCGGGGACGCGCGTGTCGTCGTACGGGTTGCGCGTGACGCAGAGCGCGGAGTTCTCCGTGGAGGAGCCCATCGCGAACTCGTCCATGTTCACGCGCCCGGCGCAGATGAACCCTGCCCTCTTCGCCTTCGCGACGACCGTCGCGTCGTACGGGCTGACGTAGCCTTTGAGAATCTTCGAGCCGCACGTGCAGGGCTGCCCCTTCACGTTGATCAGGTCCTTGATCGCAAGCGGAACGCCCTTCGGGTTCTCGCGCGCCGCCGCAAGGGTGCCCTCCTCGTCGAACGACGAGTACGCGCCGATGCGCGGATTCTCCGCCCTCACGCGGTCGATCACCGACTGTACAAGCTCGACCGACGTGAAGTCGCCCTTCGCCAGCCCGTCCGCGGCCGCCTTTATGCCCAGTTCGTAGAGTTCCATTGTCAAATCCTTCCTTTGGGCGGGCCTCAGCTCTCGGCGCCCTCGACGATCTTGGGGAGCATGAACTCGTCGCCCGTCCGGGCGGGCGCGTTCGCAAGCGCGGCCTCGCGGTCGAGCGACGGCCGCACGACGTCCTCGCGGAATGCGTTCACCAGCGGTCGGCCGTGCATCGTGGGCGGAACGCCGTCCACGTCTGCGGAATTGATCTTTTCGACGTACTTGACGATATCCTCAAGCTGGGACTGGAAAAGTGCCTTTTCGGAATCGGACAGTTCCAGACGCGCCAGCTCCGCCACGTAGGCGACATCGATGGTGGACTTGTTCATAGCGCAGACATTATAGCAAAAGAACGCATCCATGTCACCGCTCCGCGCGGTCGCCCCCCCCCCAGCACTCACTCCACGTCGAACCAGTTCCAGCCGCGGGAGCCGCAGACCTCGATCACGGCGGTCCTGACGGACGAGACCCACGTCAGGCGGGACTTGAGGGATTCACGGTAGCGGATCGCCTGCGCGGCAGTCTCCCCGTCCGGGACGGTGCGCTCCAGCGCGCGGACGCGGTCGGTCTCCGCGTTCGTGAAGTACTTGAACTCGATCAGCATCGCGGGCTTCGGGTAGCCCGGCTTCGGCGTCGCGAGGAAGTCCACGCGGCCGGCGGGCGTGTTGTACTCCGTCTCGAACGAGTAGAACGGGCAGAGCGCGTCCCAGGCGCGGGACGTGAACGTCGTCCGGAAGAAGTTCTCGTTCATCTGGTCGAACGCCTGCGCGGGAATCCGCGCCTTCACGTAGTGCTCCCAGAACGCCGCGAAGAGACCCTTCCACGTGCCGTCGCCAAGCGCGAGGCGCTTCGCGGCGGCGAGGAAGTGGCGGCTCGCCTCCGCGCCGTTGGCGACCTGCGTGAGCTCGTCGTAGTAGTCCACGAACATGTTCCTGACCGTGAGGTTCGGGATTGAGAGCGTGAAGCGGTCGCCGAACGTGAGAAGCCCCAGGTAGTAGAGCGCGTACGGGAAGAACTCCTTCGAGAAGAACTTCACGCGCCCGAACTTCGCGGAGAGTCCGCCCGAATCGGCGTCCTCGCCCTCCCCGCGCTCGACGTAGGCGCGGACGCGGTCTCGCACCCTGTCGTTCGACCCGCCGAGGCGGCGAACCCATCCGACGTCAGTGCGGAGGTTCGCGTCGATCACGTACGTCGGGGGGCGGCCGCCGTTCGCCTCGAGGCAGTGGAGATACCAGTTGCAGACCGTGGCGTTGTAGAGCGGCTCGGAGTCGGGGATGAAATGGTAGCCGTCGTAGAACGCCTTCATGTCGGAGAGGACGGTGGGCTTCATCGCAGGGTCGAACCCGAAGTCCGCGAACACTTCGTCCACGTAGCGCTCGACCTGCC
>CAYLRN010000037.1:0-17685 GCA_964386385.1 uncultured Lentisphaeraceae bacterium
TGCGCCGCCTGTCGACCTCCTTCACGTTCGGGGCGTGGCTCGCCAAATCGTACTTTTTCTCCAAATCCCCAATCCCCGCCATCATGTGATAGGCGTCGCCGCCCCCGTTGATGTCGTTGTCCCCCTCGTCCCGGATTTCCGTCGCGGAAAGAAGCCCCGTGTCGTAATAGAGGGCGATATGCTCGATTTCCACGTGGTTGCCATCCCCGATTATCAAGATTTCGTTGTTGTCGTAAAAAGCCCCGAGCCTCGCCTCCGGCTTCAACACCGACCGGACGAAATGCTCGAAGACTCCGGGGAACGACCCCGAAGCTTGGAACGGCCGCGAAAGTCGCCCGTCCAAGGCCTCCAAATCCGCCCCAGCCCGAAGCGCGACCCCCGCGTAATCCGCCAAATCCTGGAGGCAACTCCGGAATGTCGCCCCCTTGTCGAACCGGACGTCGCAGCAAAGCTTGACCAGCTGGTAATACGCGCCGCGCGCGCTCTTGCAGGTGAGTTCCGTCACGATGTCCGGTCCCTCCCGGTGCGTCTCCACCCTCGCAATCTGCCCGACGAATATGTTCCCGACCGTCTCGTCCTCGTGCCCGGCCTGCAATATCGCCGAAGCCCCCGTGCGCATCAAGTATTTCAACGTGTCCGGGCTGGGGTTGTACAGCGTAATCCGCGCGGCATTGTCCCAGAACTCGATGGAACGGGTCACGGAAAATTCCATGTCCAGCCCGTCAATCCTCCGGGATTCTGCCGAGTCCTTGTTGCCCAAAGCGAAATTTCCGACGAAAAGCCGCACCACCCGTCCAAAAGCCATTATAAAACACCTCTGTTTCGCATCGTCCCTATTTCGGAATCCGTCAAATAATAGAGGCCCCAGGTCGTCCCGAAATTGTCGAACGTGATTTCATCCGCTCCCGTCTTTTCGTCCTTGAGGACGGCGAAATCCCCGCCGTCCAAAGTCCGATTCCCGGCGGAAAGGAGGGCGGACCACGGGACCATGGCGACCCCAAGGTTGCGCCCCTTCACGCTTTCGAAATCGGCGAACCATCCCCCCGCCCTGTTGTTCCAAAGCAGCCGGATGGAGACGCTCTTCCCGTCGACGTTGACGCTCTCCACCGCGTATGCGTTGCCTTTCGTGTCTATCGGAATCCTCAACATTTCAGCCCCCCTCCGCGGCGAGCTTGCCGCCCTTCATCCGCGCCAAATCGTCAATCTTCTTTTCCGCCTCGATTTCTTCCGCGCTGACTTTCCCGTTTTGTTTTTTCCTCGCGGCCACCCGTTCCTTCCACGTCGTCTGCCGCTTCGGCGTCCATGTCCCGCCCTCGCTGGTCGTGACCAAGGCCACCGAACGGATTTCCCGGAGCGTCAGCGTGAACTGTATCGCCTCCCCGTCGTCCGCCCCCCTGTCGGCCTGTATGGTCTCTATCGCCATTTCGTCGTAGACTTCCAAAGCCGTAACAAGACGCACCGTACCCTTGCGTTCCGCGATTTCGTTCAGAGCCTTCCACTTTTCGTCCCGTGCGGAATTGCGCAGGGCCTCGCCCCCGTCGCCGCCCTCAATCTTGACGGACTCCGGTTTCGTCACGTTCCCGTCCTTGTCCACGGAAAAGCCCGAATCCCGTTTGATAGGGTGGTTCGTGAACATGCCCCGGACGGTGACGGAACGCAGCCGCCGCTGGATGCTGTCGGAAACGACCGCCCCGTTCTCCACGGCGTGGTCGGTGATGTCGAAGCCCCGTTCGTGGGATTCGTCAATCAACAGGTCGAAGGGTATTTCGTCAAGCCCGAATTCTTCGGACTGCGTGAAAAGCGAGGCCGGTATCGCCCTGGGACTCGGGCGGTTCTTGTTCCGCCACGCCTGTTGGAAATAGCCTATCATACGTTCACCGCCTGGTAGCTGTCAATCACCCGGAGCTGGCTGCGGAGGATTTCCGTCAAGTTCTCCTTCACCAAGCGGGAAACGCTGTTGAAGTCCGCGCTTATGTTTACGACCGGCTTCGGAATCTTCGGGGGCTTCGCCTTTTGCCCCTCGTTCTTGCCCTCCTGCCGCGTTTCCTCGACAAAGCCGAGCCGCCGCCTGTCGCCCTCGGTGAGGGAAACCTGCACGAACTCTTCCCCCGGCTTGCGCTTCCTGTTGGCTTCCATCAAATTCAACGCCGCCGCCTGGTAATCGAGGTAATCTTGAACCGAGTTCGTCCCGTTCTTCTTGTTCGTCAAATAGGTATTCTTCGCGGCGAGGAACGCGTCGGACACCGCTTGATAGGATTGGCGCTTCTCTTCCGTAGCCCATTCTTTCCTTTTTTGTTTTAGCAATCGAATGCCCGCACTTACAATTGTGGAAATTTCCCCGGCAAGGATAGACCACAAGCTGCTTCTCGCCAAAGACGTTAAAGCCGACTGCAATCCGGAAACATTCTTCGCCACCTCACCGGCGGAGGTTGCAGCCGCCGCATTCTGCGCCGCCGCAGCACTCTCATTCATCGCCGTAGTCAAATTCGCCACGGATTTCGTCATGCTGAAAAAGGCTTTTAACGTTGCGGCCGCACCTGTCGCGAAGACGGCGAAAACCCGGTTTGAATCCTTCAGAATCGCGGCCAACGGTTTGATTGCCAAATTCATCAACGTACCGAGACCATTGGCCAAAACAGCGGCGGATTCTCCCATCCCCTTAAACGCTTCGGCAATGTCCGGCATCATCTCGCGCAAGTCTTGGAAAATCGGCAGGAGCGCATCCTGCATCAAGAACCCGGCTTCCTCGCGGGCATCGCCGAGGCTGTTCTTGACCTGTTCCATGACCCCCATCGGCGTTTCCGCCATCGCCTTTGCAAGCCCCTTGTAATCCGCCAAAGCCCGTTCCAAGGCGGCAACCTTCATGTCGTCGGTAACCTCGCCCCCGGCTTTCTCCAAGGCAGACAATTCCTCCAGTTCCGAAGTGTCGAAGCCCTTCTTCTTCAGATTGTCGTACACCCCGTCCAAGGCCTTCCCCAGCCCCGTCGCGAGGTCTATCATTCCCCGATAGTCCACCGCGCCGCCGCCCGTCATCCCGGCCGCGTAATCGGTCAACAGCGGTATCATCTTCGCCAACGTGGCCTCGTTGCTCACGTACGAGGAAAGCTCCCCGACACCGCCCAAAATGGCTTCGTCGCCATACATGGAACGCCCTTGTTCCGCGCTCGCTGCGGCCTTCAACCGCCCCAAAGTCCCCGAGTCGTAATTCTTCCCGTTACGGATTCCGTTTTGCAGGATTTGCGCGAGCTGGGTCTCCGCCCTCTGCTGCGTCTCCGCGAGGGAAACGTTCCCCCGCGACCACTGGACGGCCTTTGACGGGAACGCCCTCGCATACCCGAAGACTTGCGCGATTCCTGGGAACGCCATCATGGCATTCAAGAAATTTGCGCCCTTCCCTCCACCCGGTCCCGTCGGTCCTCCCCCTCCCCCACCGCCCGGAAGGGCAATCGCTGCGGGGCCCATGGCCGCCGCCTGTGCGGCCCGTGTGGCCGTCGCCGTCCTTGCCGCGAACCCGTCCAGAGTCCTTGTAGCTTGCGTCACCGCCGCCGTGAAATTGACCATCGCGCGGGTTGCGTTGCGTTCCGCATGGACCAATGCCCCAAAGCTCGCGCCGCCGCCCTTCTCCCCCGCTCCCGTCGCGCCCCGGAACGCCACCGGGATTGTCGCGGACAAGTTCAATTTCTTGATTTCCGCTTCGAGGGCGGCCTTGAACCCGGACAAGTCCGGGACGACCTTGGCTTTAAAAACAAACTCATCCACGATTAGCCTCGCTCTTCATCTCGTAATATTTACGCCATGCCGACCGGTAATCCTGCCGCATCCGCCGCACCGCCAGAAAGGCCTGCATCCGGTCGAACGTCCAGTTCGCCTCTATGTCGGAAAGGGGGACTTTCGCATCCCCCACAATAGCCCAAATGGCGAAAAAGTCGGCCGCGCTGCCGCCCAATTCGCCAATGTCCCCGAGTTCGCCGCTTTCCGCCCCGCTTTCGTCAAGGAATGCCGCTACGTACGGATTCGCCCCGTTCAGCCGCCATCCGTCGCCGCCTCCGGAGCATGCTCGAAAGGGGACAGTTTTTCGAGCCTCCAAATGTTGAGCATCGCCGCGTAAAGCTCCGAACCCTTTCCCCGGAAATGCCCGGCGATGGCGTCCATGTCGGCGAGCCGCGCGTGCTGCTTGCCATCCGTCACCACCGTGCACCGGTTGAAGGTCGTCTCGACCAGCCACCGATATTCGGCATCCGAATAATCGGAGAACGCGCCCGTCACTGCCGCGTAAAATTCCCCGTCCGATTTCGCCCCGGACTGGAGAACCTTTGAAAAAAGGGCGGTGACCTTGCGGTCAAGGTTCAACGCCTCGAAGCCTGTATGCGGCAGGGCTTGGTATTTTTCCCCGCCGATTTCGAATTCAATGGGAGTCAACATTTCGGCAAACCTCCTTGCAAATTATGCGCCCTCGAAGGCGATGTCCGCGTAAACGTCCAGCGTCACCGTCCTTGCGGCCGTGGCGCGTCCCTTGGTCGCGTCACCCATGGAATTCACCCAAGCCTGCCCCATGAGGACGTACGCCCCGTTGAGGTCGGTAATCGCGAACGGGAACGGTCCGGCCCCCGTGCTTTCGTCCGCAATGCGCAAAGCCTCTATCGCGTCAATCTGCGGGCTTGTCTGCATCATCGGGAGCGTAACGGTGTAAAGCTTGCGAACCATCCGGGCGCGCTCCACCGCCCCGTTCGAGCCTTCCACGACCTCGAAATCACTCCCTTGCTTGGTGACCGTCGGGTCGCCGTTGAAATCCGTCAAGGCGATTCCGTTGAAAACGATGTTTACTTTCGTGTGGTCGTAAGTCCTCACTGCCATGTTCCTTTCTCCTCCTTAAAGCGTCACTATCAAGTTGACGGTGTTCACCGTGTGGATTGAATTCATGCGGGAATAACGCCCGGTCACCAGCGGCAGGTTGCGCTTGCGCACGTCTTCCGCCCGGTTCTCCTTCAACCAGTCGTAGGTCTTGCAGCCGACTTCGAACCCGTCCATGATGTATTGCCTGTCGGAACTCGCGGCTTGCGTGAACACGTTCCCGATGGCGGCGGCCACGCTCCGGATGCCGGAATCGTCGTACGTGATTCCCGCGCCGTCGTTAGCCTCGCCGAGCAAGGCGAAAATCTTCGCCTGTACGTTGAAACGAATCCAGTCGTCCTTCACGGTGTTGTCGATGAACGTTTCCGCCCCGTTCGCGCATGTGCCCATGAAGACGCGGCTCTCGCCCGCGACCTTCGTGTAGATGTTGACCCCCGAAGCGATGGCTTCGGAATATTCCGTCGGGGTGTAGTTGTCCGCCGTGATTCCCTGGACTTTCTTGTGCGCGAACGTGCCCCGTGCGGAATCCGCCGCGCACCGGGTGGCGACCAATGCGACGGCCAGATGCTCCGGATTCCCGTCGACCTTCTCCGCGTGCCTGTAAACCGCCACGCGGTCAATCCCCTTGTCGTTCAAATCCGCCATGATGCCGGAGGGGTCTTCCGTCTGCACGTGCAGGAACTTGTGGTTGTCTGCGAGCCATGCCTGCAACGCCGAAAGCCCGGCGGCAGTCGCTTCGTCTTGGAAAGTCACGGCATGGTAGAAATCCACCCCGGATTGCGCCGCCGTGGACAAGGATTCTTCCAACTTGTCGAAGCTCGCGCACGGGATTACCGCCAATTTGTCCGGCGCGGAATCCTGCGAATAGAAAATTTTCGCCATTTCGTAAAGCTGGGAATCCGTCCCGAAATCCTCGCCGATGGAGTCGAGGTCGGCATATGTCCCGGCCTTCGCCCCGGACTTGTCCGCTCCCGCCTTGCCCACGATGGCCATCGCGTTAACGTCGGCCGTCTCCACCCCGCCGATGGTGTCCTTGATGGAAATATCCACGATTTGGTCGATGATTTGCGCCATTCGTCATTCTCCTTTCATTGTAAAATCAACATTTTCAATTTTCGGCAGGGCGGCCTCCCGCATCTCCCCGAAGTTGACCCGGAAAGTCGCGCGCCACTGTCTGATGTAAAAATCCCCGTCGAAGCTGTCCAAACGGATTATGGACGAAGGCTCCCACACTGTGAACCCGGCGTCCTTCGCCGCCCGGATGAATTCGGGCGTCTGCAAATGCTGCAATGCGTGGCGCAGTCTGTCCCCGTCGCCCTCGACCTCGGTGAAATACAGCGTCGCGACCTCAAAGAATCCGTACTCCCCGCCCTCTCCGGGCGGAGGGGTGAGCCTGTACCCCTGCTGTTCCACCCCGTCGACCCCGACCGCCATGTAGTTGCCCACGGGCGCGGGCAGGTTCGTGGGCACCTGGATGAACGGGCAGCCAGCGAATTCCTCGCGGCCGTTGAAATATTCGCAGATTGCGTCCCGGATTCCCTGTAGCGTCATGCGCCCCCCTTCAAGAAATCGGGGACTTGCGCCGCCGGGATTTCCGAAGCAGTGTACTTCCAATGTTTTATCGGCCCCAAGTTTTGGAAAGGCAGTTCGTCGGTCAACTCGTAAACGCGCCCGGCCGCGCTGACCACCCATCCTTGGCTCTCGCTCAACTGGGCGCGAGCCGTCAAGCGTTCCGATGCGTAAACCTTCACGACCCCCGCGTTCCTGTCCCCGTGCGAAATGGCGAGGGTCTCTTCGCCGCTGACGCTCTGAATCGTCCCCCGCACCGTCCGCCCCGATGCCGTCACGGCTTGGGGTCGCCCGTCGTCACCAAAAGCCGGTTTCGGGGCTGTGTAGAACGTGAAAGTCCTATTGAAGAGCGTCGCCATCAAACGACCCTCCCCGTCCCACCGCAGAAACGGCGGAAATCCGTCCGCCCCGTGATTCCCGGCCGCTTGGAGTATTGCTTCAACAATGCCAAGTATTGGAGCCCGTACGCGGTGCTCGAAAGGTCGCCGTCGTCCCCAGAAGTGCCCCCTGCATATGAAACGGACAAGTCGCCCTCGCGCTTGCTCGCGATGCGCCCCGCGTCCCCGTCCGAGCCGCGCCCCTCCAATGCGCCGATATGGCTCGCCATCAAGGAAAGAGCGAACAGATAGGCGTCGCCGAAATAGCAACGTCCCACCCGGAATTGCGCCATCTTCACCCAAGCCCCGCAACGTTCCGCCGCCGCTAGCTCCGGATGCATGAAGCCTTTCACTTCCGCCAGTTCCCTGTCCGTCAGCCCTGCCAAGGTCAAGCCCCCGTTTCGGACTGGTCGCCCTTCGAGGCTTTCAACCCGTCGGTCCATTCCTTGTTCATTTCGTCGAGTTCCGCATTCCGCCGTTTGGCAGCCGCCTTGACCCCGGCGTCCTTGGACGCAGCCGCGATGCCGTCGACCGTCTTGCTGGTGAACGCCCGTGATAGCGCGGCCTTCTGTTCCGCCGCCGTCTGCCCGACCCTTTCGAGCCTGCCGTCCTTCAACATTGCGGCAATCGTGGGGTGTTTCAGGTCGAAATCATCCCCGACGACGTTCGTTCCCGGCAGCAGCGTGTGTTTGCCGAAAAAGACCGCCCGAGCCTCGTTGTAAATCAAAATCATTTGCAAAACCTCCGGAAGGCGTCCCCGGAAGGGGCGACCGCCGATGCCCGGCCGCCGCCCCCGCCAGAGGTTCGCCTGTCAATGGTCAACCGTCAAACCCCGTCCGCATAGATTACGGACTTGAGGTTCTTGAAGATGGTCCCGCCGCAACGCGCGAAGCAGGGGACCTTGTAATGCAGGGCGCATTCCTGGGCCTGTTTCTGACGGAACGGGACGGGCAAAAGATACGCAACGCACCGGCGGTCCTTCTTGTAAAGAACTGCGCGGTCTTTCGTCCCGGTCGCGTCGGCGTTGTGGAGTTCCTCGACTTCCGCCCAGGTGGTGATTTGCGGGAACGTCGACTTCAACCAGGAAAGCATCGTGGTAGCGTTGTTTGCGTTGATTGGCTGCGTCGCGATATAGGCGTAATCCGCCGGGGCTAGGAGGAGCGTGTCCGCCTTGACCGTGGCCTTTCCGCTCTCGTTCGCCGCGAGCTTCTTTTGCGCGTCAATCATCCCCTGGATTTCCTTCGTCACCCCGGCCAGGTCTCTCCCGGCGAGGATGCTCCCGGATTCCGCCCCGGTGTTCGGGACGTAAAGGGTTACGTTGCTGTTGTTGATGAGCCCTTGGAAGCCTGCGGTCGCATCCCCCTTGAGGATGACTTCGTCGACCTTTTCGTCAATCTTGATTCTTGCAGTCTCGGCTTCGTCCCGGCTGATGTCCGCACCCGTCGCCAGCCATTCGTTCAATTCGATTTCCGAAAAACCGTAGCTGTCGGCAATCGTCTTTATTTCCACGGCCTTGGCTTGCAAGAATCGAGAAACGGGCGGCAAGTCTTCCGCGTAGTCGCTGATAAACTTTGCGTAACCGGCCTCGGTCACGTATTTGTAGACGTAGCTCCGAATCCATTCCTTCAACCCCGTTTCCGCAGGGACGAGGGTCGTAGCGGTGAGGTCGGCCCTGTCGAGCCCGTAAATTTCCGTCTGAATTTGGCGGAAAAGCTCGCGAATCTTTACGACTTGTTCGTCTTTGAACACCATTTTCGCTCTCCTTATGCAATTTCAAGTTCGGCGATGCCGTTCGCGGTCGCGTTGGTTTTGAATGTCGCCCCGGCGATGGCCGTCCCGGTCGCCGTCGCGGAAATGTTGCCGTCGTCGTCAACGTAGGCGGCCTGGTTCGCCGTGACTTCCGCGGAAACCTTGACCCAAACGCGGCCTTTCTTGATAACGTTCACGATGTCCCCGGCCTCGTATTCGTCGCGGACGGTGGTCAACTGGGCGATGCCCAGGAAAATCCCGGAATCCGGCTTTTCGGACCAGACCTTCCCCGGCTCTCCCGTCTTCCCCCAAAGGGCGAAGCCCCCGGCCAGTTCCTTGCCGTCCTGCATCACGCCCGTTTCGATGCTGTGGGCGACGAACGGGAATAGCAGCCCCGGCTCTCCCTTCGCACCGATGAATTGAATAGCCATAGTCTAGGCCTCCTTCTTTACGTTGTAAATCTTGGCGAGCATGGCCTTGTAAGCCCTTTCCGGGTCATTCTCGGCCGTGTCCTTGAATTGCCCCGCCAGCGGATTCGCGGCCGGTCTTCCGGGCTTCTTCGTCGCCATGGCGACCGCGCTGTCGTACGCCGCGTCCCGATAGACTTCGGACTTGCCCTCGAGCGAAAGCCCGGAAATCTTGCCGACCACGGCCGCCTTGATTTCCCCGACGCTCATTTCGTCGCGGAAGTCCACCCCGTGTTCCTTCGCGAAGGAAACGACCGCCAGCTTTTCCGCGACCCGGGCGTTGATTGTCGCCTCGTCCGGCGCGGCATCCTGCATTTTCTTGATTTCCGCCGCTTGCGAGTCCACCTTCGCCTTCAGCGTCTCGATTTCGTCGGCCTGGTCCTTGAACTTGGCCGCCCATTCCGTCGCGTTCCTTTCGGCTGCATTCAGTGCCTCGTGCACCTTTTCGTCAACCTCGAACACGGCTCCGTCCAAAAAGTGTTTTACCATTTTGGATTCTCCTTTTGCTGTGAAATTTTCAAAGTCCACGGAATCCCCGACTTGGATGGTGACCCCGTCCCCGGCCCGTCCCCGTTTCACTATGGACAGGTGGTTGTATCGGATTCCGGTCGCGATTTCGTCGTAATCGCTCCCCTGCCAATTCCCCGATTGCTTGAACACGGTGAACTCCCCGCCGCAGCTGACCGCTTGATATTCCCCGGCCTCTATCGCCTTGATGGCGTCCGCATCCGTCACCCGGACGGTAATCCACAAGTTGAGGCCGTCAAATTCCGCGTCATTCATGCAGCAGCCGATGGAAAGCCGCTTGGCGTTCTCCGGGTCGACAAGTCCCGAAGGATGCCGCAATGTGACGGGCTGCCCGTTCAAAGTCTTGTAACTTTCCGGCCTCCCCACTTCCTCGACCGTGCGCAGCCGTCTGACCTTGCCGCCGTCCGTCGCGTAGGTGAAGACCCCCGCGCCCGTGACGCGGATTCGCCCTTCGAGATAGCCCTCGCCCGTCCGTCGGAGAACGTTGGGTTCAAAAACTGCATAATCGCGGAATTCCATACGGAACAAAAAATAAGGATTCCCGACGGATAAAACCGGGGACACCAAAAAACACCAAAAGACACCAAAAAACGCCCAAAGACACCAAAAAAAAAACGGCGGCGGCGCGCCGGGGTCGCTACCCGGCTAAACAGGAAGCCGCCCGGAATCCCGGACGGCCTGTAGCCCGCCCCCTCCCTACTTCGTCGGGAACGATGAAAGCTTCCGCAGGTCCTTGAGGGCTTGCAAGCAGTCCTTCGCATCGTCAAGCATCCTGGGGGACGATAGTTTCCCGTCGTTCTCCCGGATTTCCTGCGCGATTCGCTCCAGCTGCATGCGGATAGCCCCGTGGACGGTCTCCAAGTCTTCGCTCATCCCACCATCCTTTGCAGTAGCCTATCCGCATCCTGCTTTTTGAAAGTGAAGCCCAAGAATGAAACGCTGTTCATTTCCGCAAACGCGCATTCCAAAGCGGAATAGAGGGCTTGTTCGTCAATCCCTTCATCCGTCATCACCCCGGCCATCCTCAGCCACCTCTCGCAAGGCTTGAGGAATTGCTCCGGATTCTGCCGCGCGGAATGCACCGCCATAATCGCCAGGAACTTGTTGGCCCCCGGCGGCATCGTCGCCACCACGTCCTTGCTGGCGAAGGTCGCGAACGCGTCCAAGGCCTTTTCCAATGGAATCATGATTCACCCCCTCAAGTGGAGGTTTCCGTCGTGGTGTCCGGGGACGTCCACGAATTGTAAAGGGGCATCGGCTGCGGGCAGACGGCGGAGGCCGGGACGATGGTCTTCGTGATGCCGGAGAGCGTCGACTGGATGCATGCGATTTGCGCTTGCACCTGCGCGTTGGCCGTCGCCACGGATTGCGCCACGGACTGAACCTGTCCCAGCACGATTTGCTCCCGGAGGGGGGCGGCCGTCTCGATTGCCGCGACCCGGTCCTTCAGCCCGGAAATCGCCGCATCCTGCGCCTTGTCCAACGCCCTCAAGTCCTTGTAGACTTCCACCAGCTTGGCGTCGGTCGCCTTGTCCGCCTTGAGTTGGGCAATTTCCGCGTCCTTTTGGGCGATTGCGAGCGTCACCGCCCCGTTCGCGGCCTCGGTCGCCCTGTTGCCGTTGCCGAGGATTCCGCCCAGCCCGTTGCCGTTCAAAAGCCCGGAAGCGAGCGAAGTCCCGATGATGCCCAACGCAAGACCGGCGTTTCCCACCCCGGAAGATGCGTACTTGTCTTCGTCATATGTCGCCATTTTTTCCTCCTTGTTTGGATGTGGCCATGCCCGAAAGATAACCGGGAAGAATCCCCGGAGGGCGAATCCGCAAAATACGCAGATTTTTCAAGATTTGCGCAAAAAAAAGCCCCTCCGGGGAGGGGCGTCCAAATCGTCGGGCGGCTATTTCGTCCGCTTCACCACCCACGTTTCGAGCCTTTCCTTTGAATAAAAAATCGGACCGCGCGTCTTCAACTGGAAATAGGGCAGCGGCGGCGTGAGCTGCCCCTTCCGGGAACGGCGAGTCAAAACGTCCAACGTGGAAAGCCCGATTCCGAGGTACTCGGCGGTCTCCCGTCTGTCCAAGTAATCCATGCCTGCTATCCTCTTCATTCGTCATTCCCTCCGGAAAGATTGCCGGACTGGTCGCCTCCGGCGTGGCCCTGCATGCCCCCGTTCCCGGTGGGTGCTTGGCACAGCCGCTCCCCTGCACAAGCACCATGGGTGGCGGCGGCGGATTCCGCGCGAGCCGCGCGCGGGGCGGTGCCGGTCTCCCGGCTGTTGAAAAAAATCCGTTCGGGCGTCGCTTGGTTCTGTCAAGCCGAGGATTTTGTCTTCGATGAAATGCCGCGCGTAGGTGGAGGTCATCGTGCTACGTTCCAACGAGCATTCACCGGCCTTTCCGCTTTTTTTCGCGTCGTTTACTTGCATAATTTCCCCTTGATACGGGTCAAGCGTGAATCCGTCCGAAAGTTTGCAGTTGACTTGGAAGAATTGCGTCGGTTTCCGAAACCTATCTCCCCTCCGAGACCGGTCCTTGTCGATATACGGGGCGTATTGGTTCGGAAAATTCTTGTCAAGGTAATGCGTCGCCGAACGGGGGTTTTCCACGACCATTCGCAAATTCTTACGCTCGCAAATCCAGCAGAGCTGCAAAAGCCGCGTGTAGTAAAGACTTCTTTTTCGCTCCCGACCGACAATCGTAGCCAGACGCCTGTCCATAGGCGTATTGCAGTGCGTCCACCTGGAGTTTGCGCCCAAAAATTCAAGTTGCGAGTAATGGCAAAAATAAACGCACGGGAAAAACGCCATCAAGAAATCTTCCGGATTGAACCCGTCGAACACGGAAGGCTTGCCCTCCCAGGCGGCTTCTATTTCCGAAAAAAGGTCTATCCGGAAATCCGTCTTCCCCAGTTCGTCGTTGATGTCGTAATCGAAAGCTTCGAACCCCATCTTGCGGAATTCGTCGCGGAAAGTCCCGCTCTGTTCGAACAAACAATGGACTTTGCCTTCTATCTTCATTTTCCGTTCTCCTTTTCGAAATCTTCCACGATTCCCTCGACCGCCTTGCATGTGCGCAGGGTGTCCATGCCGCAATATTGCAGCCGCGCGCAATCCCAGCAGACGGGGAGGCACTTGCGGCGGAGGCGATTCTCGTGCAGCTTGGCAAGCTCCGCCTTGGTGTCGATGCGGCCGCCGCGGAGTTCGCGCGGCAGGGCTTTCGGGATGCGTCCCCCTTCCATCATCCTTCGCCCTCCGAAAATAGCGTGTCGCGGAACTCCGGGTCGTGCGCCAGCTTGCGCAAGAGCCGTCCCCTGTCCTCCGCGTCGAGCCGCGCCGCCCATTCGTCGAAGTCCAAAGGCCGCCCCGTGGGTGTCGGGAATTCGAGCATGCGCCCAACCGCGCGGAACGCCGCGCTTTCAATCCATCCCCACGAGACTGCGTCCAGCCAAAGCTCGCGGCGGTCGGCGTCCCCCTCCCCGTGTTCGTAGGCGATGAACCCGGATGCGTTCAATCCGTCCTTGCAACGGGCGACCGCCAGCAGCCGGAACGTCTTTTGCCCGTTCTTCGTCATTCCCGCCCCCCTTCCGTCTCGACGAGAAGCCTCGCGAACGGCATCACGATGGCTGTCAGCAGGAGCTCTGAACCCTCGTCCGTCAGGACGAGCCGCCCTTCGAGCCCCTTCATGACGGCCGCGGCGAGGGCTGCCATCCTGCGTTCGCGCGGAAACCCCGTGTCGCCGAGGAACGGCATCCCACGGAGCTTCCCGATGCGCTTCCCGGCCTCCTCCCAGAGTTCGCCCTCCAGGCGTTCCGCGAGGGTCTGCATCTCCGCGCGCCTCCGGACGACCTCCACGGCGTCCCTGGAGGGCTGCACGGCGCATCCGCCCCACGTGCCGTGCAGCTGCCCCATGTCATCCACGTGCGTTATCGTGCCTTCCTTGCCGTCGTATTGCGGCTCCCCCTCCATCCGGACGATGCGGATGAGGTCGCCGACCTGCGGCGCGTTGATTTCGTTCATTCTTGGTTCTCCTTGTCCTTCTTGTGAATCTTCCACCCAGCGGCTTTCCGCCCCGTGGATGCGTAAGCCTTGCAGCCCGTGCAGACGACCCGTTCCCACTTTTTCGGCCCGACGAGGACGACTTCCGTCGGCGCGCCGCAGAAGGGGCAGGCCTTGTTCTCGGCTATGAACCTGTCGCGGCGGTTGCGTGCGTACTTCGCATCCATCCCCGGGTGCGCCTTCATCCACGCCCTGCTGTTGGCGAGGATTTTTTCCTTGTTCGCCTCGTAATACCTGTGGCTGGTCGCCTTGACCTTCTCCGGGTTCGCCATCTTCCACGCGAGGCTGTTCGCCTTGACCCTCTCCGGGTTCTTCTCGCGCCACCTGCGGTCTTGCAGCCTCTTCGCCTCCGGGTGCGCCTTCTGCCACTCCTTGCAGTTGGCGAGGATTTTGGACTTGTTCGCCTCGTAATACCTGCGGAAGTTCTCCTTGACCTTCTCCGGGTTCTTCTCGCGCCATTCGCTGTCCCGCTTCCGCCTGTGCGCCGTCTGCAAGTCGGCGGCGGCTTTCGCCCCGTCCGGGAGTCCCCTGCGGTTGGCTAAGTCCCTTTCGGCGTGTTCCGCCATCCTGCGCTTGAGCAGCGCGTCGAACGATTCCGCCATCATTCCCCCCCCTTCGTCCACTCGCCCGTGGTGGCGCGGTGCAGGTAGTTCTCGGCCTTGCGCACGTCGTCCTCCCACGGCTCGCCCGGCTTCGCGCCGGCGCGAATCAAGTACTTGAGGGCGTTCCCGATGCAGTAGGCGGCTCGCCGGGGTACGCCCTCGCGCCCGACGACCTGCTCGATTAGCTCCATCGCCTCGCGGACGGGAGCGATGTCGTAATGCCGCCCGGAGACCTTGGAATGCTTCAAGTCCTCCGTACTCATTCCGCCGCCCCCCCGTTGCGGCGCGCGGACGAGTCCATCAGCCGGACGGCGACCGCGTGTGGCGGCTTCATCAAGTTGATGAAGTCCGCGGCCTTGCGGACCCCCTCCGGGACGCTCCCGGAGCAGGACACCCAGCCGTCCGTCACCGTGACGATGAACGAGGCCCCGGATGCCGTGGAATAACGCCTTGAATCCTTCATCGTTCGCCCCCCTTGCCGTCAAGGACAGCCTCGGCCAGGAGGCTCGCGAAGAAACGGGCGATGTCGGCCTTGTCTCCGCCCTTGGCGTCCGTCTCCCGGACGACGAATCCCGCGTAGGCGTCGGAGCATTCCCGCACCCTGCCGTCCAGCTCCCCGGCCGGGCAATCCTCGAGACAATCCGCCAGCCATCCACTGAAACGCTCCACCCCCCGGCGCGCCGCTTCCCGGACTTCCGCCAATGTCTCAATCTTCGTTCCCATGGCCGCCCCCTCACCAAGCCCGCTGCAGGCTGTCGGCCTTCTTCGTGACCTTGATGAAGTCCGCGAACTCGGCGTTGAAGCGTTCGTCGTTGATGCCCATCGCCGCCTTCGCGTCCTTGGCGGAAATGGTGAGCCGCTTCCGCAACTCGTCCCCGTTGTAGCCGAGGTTCTCCGCCTCCGCGATGAGCCCGGCCGTGTCCGTGACGGCCGTCGTGCTCCCGGCGTTGCGAATCTTGAAGCCCTCGGTGACGCCGCCCGTGGACGCGTAATAAGCCCCCTCGGCGACCTTGACCGTCTCGGAGATGGCCTTGCCGAGGTCGAGGAGTTTGTCCGCGAATTCCTGCAGGTCGTGGACTTCGTCGGCGTGGGCGGCGAGCATGTCCGCCGGGGTCTCGCGCGACGCGACCGCGCAGCACTTCTCGAAGGCGTGCTTGAGCCTGTCCCCGTCGATGTTCGCGAGGATGGTGTCCTTGGTGAGGGTGACCTGTGTCTTTGCCATTTTCGGTTCTCCTTGCCCCCGTCGGGGGCGGTTCGTGTGTGTGGATTATGGCGTGCCGGGGGGTCGGACCCCGGGGGAAGCCCGTCTTCCGCGCCGTGGGCGGTTTAGCGTCATGCCCGGGACGGAGGGGAGCAAATCCCTAGAACGGCAGTTCGTCCAGCTCCGCCTCGGTCGGCTGCGGCCGTTGCGGTTGCGGTTGCGGTTGCTGCGGTCGCCCGTGAGCCGGGCGCGCGGGGCCTTTCGCCGCCGGTGTCGCCTTGGGGGGTTCCGCCGCGAGGAGGGTGTCGTACTTCGACGCGATGGCGGCCGCCTCGTACGCCCCGGCAGGCTTGATTCCGCGCCCCGCGTGGTCGCCGGGGGCGTGGACGAACTTCACCCTGTCGTACGTCTTGCCGTCCCAGACTTCCGACCCCACGGAAATCTCGACCGGGGTGTCTCGGAGGCGGTCGGGGTCGTTCAGCTCCGCGAAGCTCTTCCCGTCCCACCCGATTTCCCGGAGCGTCTGTATCGTCCGGGTCAACGCCGCGTCCGTGAGCCACAGGGTCGTCGTGAAGGCCTTGTTCACCGCCTCGCCCGTGTCGAGGTCGTCCGTCGCCGCGAACCGGATGGCGACCCCGTCCTTGCCGTTCCTGCTGGTCGTGAGGGCGGTCGCCGTGACCACCGCGCCGTAGTGCCTGTATTGGTCAGCCATTGTCCGCCCCCTTCGCCTGTTCCGCGCTCTCGATTTCCTTCATCCTCCACAGGGCCTCCTGGACCCGCTCCCTCGGCACGTCGGCGGGCTTGCTCCAGCCCTGCCCGCGCATCCAGCCGCAGAACGCCGCGCAAGCCTCCGGGTCGCGCCGCTTGAGGGCGTTGATTTCCTGCGCGAGGGTCGGGCTGCCGTGGGCGGATTCCGCCGCCGGGGCGTGCACGATTTCCGCGTCCGTGATTTCCGCGGGGGCTTCGGCGGGGGCGGCGGAACCGCCACCGTGTGATATCGTCTTTGGACTTTTGAGAGGTTGCGGGCTGGATTCACCCGCCGCCCCGCCGAAGTCCCCGACCTCCTCCGGGGTGTAGAAGCCGCCGATGCACGCCGGGTACAGCGCGCGCACCCCCTCGCTGATGCATCGCGCCGAGAGCATCTGCATCGGGTAACGCTTCCATGTGTCCTTGTTCGCGAGTCCCGCGTCCTTGGCGCGCTCCATGTCCCACGTGGTTTCAAGCTCCCCGGCGTCCGGATGCGAGAGCCACAGAGTCACCCTCTGCGCGGTGCGCTCCTTCCAGCGGATTTTCCCGCCCGCCGCCTGGAAACGCGCGAGCATGGCGTCCGACCGGAGGGACGGCTTCCCCTCGATGATGTGGTATTGCGTCGCCGCCTTGATGGGGTGGATGCCCTCCGCCTGCGCGATGCACATCAACGAGAACGCGGCCGCCTCGTTGCGCAGACCGAACAGGCCGGAATCGCTGACCGCCTTCGCCATCGTCCCGATGTCCTCGAGTGACACCTTCGCTATTTCGTTCATTTCAGCCTCCCTGCTGAGTGTTTGTCCTTGCAGTCGCGCCCTTCGGCGCGCTTGCGTCGTCTGATTTCCCTCTCCCTTTCCAGCCATTCCCTGTGAATCCTGTCGCGGTCGTCGCGCGGCGTCCGGTCTTCCCGTTCCGCGAGGGCGACGGTGACGATTACCAACGCCGCCCCGGCGAACGCCAGCACGCCGACGAGCAGGATGAATTGTTCCGCGCTCATGCCGCCCCCGTGAATCTATTGAACGCTCCCGTCCGGGCTGCGACCAAGTCCAGGTAGAGGCGGTCGAGTCGCAGGTATTGCCGCGCCCTGCGGCGCATCAGCCATCCGGGGGCGAGCATGTCCAGGTTCTTCAGGGCCGTCCCGTAGGCGTGAATCCGCATCAAGTGTTCCGTCCGTTCCAGCATTTCGTCCAGCGTCCGCTTCATCGCCGCCCCCCTTGCATCGGGGTGACGGGGCAGAACGCGAAGGCCGTCGCCCCCGTGTCCGCCTTGAGTTGCAGGGCGTCCTTGAATGTCCCTATCGCCCACGGAATCCATCCGTCGGCCAATTTCAATGTGATGATTCCCGTCTTCATCTTCGGTTCTCCTTGGTTCATGTGTAAGCCTCGGCCGCGCCGAATCCCGACGCGAGCCATTCGTTGAAGGTCATCCCCCGGCGCGCGAGGTAGTCGGACAGCAGGGTGTCGCCCCTCCCCGGCCCGAGCCGCCGCCGGTTCTCCGCGCTGCGTCTGCGCGAGAGTTCCGCCGTCGCGTCCATCAGCACCCG
>CAYLRN010000038.1:0-16726 GCA_964386385.1 uncultured Lentisphaeraceae bacterium
ACCTCCGCTGCGCTCTCATGTGGCTCAAGGTAATCTCGTGACTACACGCTCTAGCCGAAAATCGCGCCGTTGGATGCCGTCGTTCCGTTCATGCGATTCTCTGCCTTGTCCCTGAATCCGTCGGTCGCATCCACCCTGCCCGTTTCCCATGCCCCGATTTCGTCCGCATCGTAATCTCTGCGGCGTACTTTCTTTTCCACTCGGCGAGCATCCCGCCATCCTCCGCCGTCCGCCGCGGGTCTGTCAGTGCGTCTATCCTCGCCATGAGCGCCGTGGACGTCGAGCTGATTCCCTCCACTACCTCCCGCCATATCGCCCGCGCATGCGCGACAGAATCTCGTCCGCACCGCAATCCCGCGTCTCCCATCACCACATCTTCCATGCCCATCGTAACGCCCTCGTCGGTGTCCGTTTCATGGACAATACGATTTCGTCCGCACGATAATCTCGCACTGCCTTTGCCCTCGGAAGAAATCTGCGAAATGTCCGCTTTCACGTCGCAGACGATTCGTCCGCACCGTAATCCCATGCTTTCCGCATCCCCGCTGTCTTCCGACACGCCGGCAACAGGATTTCGTCCGTTTCGTAATCTTACGCGGTCGGATTCCCTGTTTTCGCATGGCGGATCGACTATGGCGGCGGCGGGGACGGGGTCGCGGAGCTCGGCAATCTGGCGGAGCTTCTGCGCGGCGGCCTTGTAGCGCATGACGGTCGTGTACCGAAGGTAGAGGGCCGGAATGTTCTCCTGGAGCCACCGCTTTACGCCGCCGCGCCGTCCGACGATCGCGCCGTCGTCGTCGAATACGAGGCTGTTGTCGACATGGCACTCGAGGTCCATGATCAGACTTCCGAAGCGGATTGTGGCCTCGTGGGAGTCGGAGCGGTGCAGCCACCCGTCGAGAATCTGCTCGCGTGTCGGGCATGGGTTCGTCGTGGTGCGCCTTCTGACCCGCCGCCTCTCTTCGGCGAGGGCGCGGCGGCGGGCGTTCTCGGCCGCGTAGTACATGGGACGGCGTTCGGCATGGCGCAGACGGTCAATCAGCCGCGTTGCCTCCTTTCGGACGACGCCGGCAAGGCACGTGAGAATCAGCGGCCTCCCATTCGCCCATGCCATGATTTTCTCATAAGTCCACATTTCTCGTTCCCATACGGCGGAAAAACCCTCCGTCGTCTCCAGCAGGTCACCTCGCATCCGTTTTTTCTCTTCCGCCCTCTCCTCCTGCCGTCGGACTCTATTGGCCACTCGCCGTTCGTGTTCCTCGACGATGGCCCGCTCGACCGGTTCATAGACCGTCCGCCATGTGCGTTCAGCCTCGTTCTCCGCGTCTTTGGCAGTTCCCGAACCGCCGTTTGCCGCGTCGCCTTGCGTCTCCGCGGCTTCGGGAGCATTCAGCCCGCCAAAAGCCCCGCGATGCGCGTCCGCGTCTCTCAAGATTCCCTGTCCATCCTCCGTCGTCCCCGCAGCTCCATCAGCAGCCTCGCGATGCAGATCACCGACCTCGGGCGTTTCCTGTCCGCCGAAAGCGCAGACAGTCCCTCTTCCCGCCGTCCATCCGTTCATTTTGTCGTTTTCAGCCGCATTCATCGTGCCTCCTTGCATTTTCCTAACATCGCCAAGTGTATCAGAAGAACGGAGGCGATGCAACGGTAAAATGAGATTACGACGCGGACTAATTCGTGAAGGCGAACGAAATGCCCATTGAGTGAGAGGCGTGAGATTGCGATGCGGACGAAATCAGCGGAGGCCTCGTCTAATTTCTCTTTGAATGCATCTGGCACACGAACGAAAACCGGCCGTCGCATATGGACAGACTGTGCGCTGCTATGGAGTTTCCCTTGTCGTTCGGTCTCTCTTTGCAGAGGACTCTTCCTTACTAGGCAGTTCCTCTTTGCCAGTAGGACTTTCGAGGTTGTGTTCCGCGAACTGTACGAGGCCGCATTTCCCTATGACTGTGACGACAGCGATTTTTACAAAAACGCATGATTGACGGCGAGAAAAAAAAAATGGTATTGTTCTCTTTGTTTTCTGCGAGCTGAAACCTCGTTGGGCGACTTGAAATGGGCGTTCGCGTCGTTTCGGCGGTTGTTTCGGAAAATTCATTGATGACATCGTTTTCAAACACTTCTACAGGCTTCCGAGAGTCGACTTCGACGGCATTGTGCGCGCCGCGGCCGGCACGATGCCGCCGCGAGACCGCGCACGGGCATGGTCAAGGCTTAAGCATGGCGTTGAAGTCATTGAGGACGAAAGCCGTCTCAACGACTATCTTGTCGCCTACGGCGAAATGCACCGCGCAAAGCTGCTGAAGGTTCTGCACGGCGCGTTCACCGTTTCCGATTTCAACGCCGCGTCCGGAACGGGCGAGTTCGCCCGAAAAGGCGTGTCCGTCGTCGACTGGGGATGCGGGCAGGGGACTTGCGACGGCGGTTCTGCTCGACTATTTCAAGAGGCGCGTTCCGATTCGATGCGTCCGGTTGCTTGAAATGTCAGACATGGCGCGTACCCGCGCGTTCAAGGTTGTCCGCGCCTATCCAGAAAGCCGTGACGCCGACGTCCGGGAGATGCCTTGGCCATGCGAAAGGACGCCTGAAGCCGGCGAGTTCTGCCTTCCGCCCGGGACGCCGGTCATTCATCTCTTCTCGAACATCCTCGACGTGGATGGCGTCGATGTCGCGAACATCGCCGCCGTGCTGAACGAACTTCGTAGATATTGTCCGTCCACGGTCATTGCGGTTGGGCCGCAGAATGCGAGGATGGAGCGTATTCTCGCCCTCTACAGCATGATGAAGGGAGAGAAGTTTCCGCCACGCAATCTGGTCTTCGGCTCAATCGACTTCCACAACAGCTATTCGCGAAAGACTCTATGCACCAGCTATGGCCTTTCATTCTGCCTGTCTTCGAAGATGGCGCCGTTGCCGGTAGTTTCGCATAGGCAGACGTATCGGTTGGGCGCGAGCGTCGATGCGATTTCCGACGAACTGCGGGAGGGTCTGAAGGCGCAGTCTGATGACTTGGATGGGGCGATGAAATCGCTGCGCGTGGAAGTGGCGGACTGCCGTGCGGCGGCGCAATCTGAACTTGCGGAATGCAAGACGCTGATTAGGTGGCTCATAGGCGCGGTGGCAGTCGTGGGCGCACTGGTCATTTTCTGCCGCTGACTTGACCGGCGGGTGCGGTTTTGCGAAAATGCGCGTCCGACGATGGGTTAATGTCGGCACCAGACGGGAAACTACGATGTGGAAGAAGAAAGAGATAATAACGGACAGCGGGGAAAGGGCGATGGCGCAGACGCCGGTCATCGTTTCCGCAAGCCGGTCGACGGACGTGCCGGCGTTCTATTCGGACTGGTTCATAAACAGGCTTGAGAAGGGGTACGTGAAATGGGTCAACCCGTTCAACGGCGTACCGCTCTGCGTCTCGCTCGACGAGGCGCGGCTGTTCGTCTTCTGGTCGAAGAACCCGAGGCCGATGCTGGAGAAACTGCCGGGGCGCGAAGAGTCGCCGCTGGACGTCCTTGACCGCCGCAAGGCCAACTACTACTTCCAGTTCACGCTCAACGACTACGACAGGGAGGGCTTCGAGCCGAACGTGCCGCAGGTCGCGGAGCGCGTCGAGACGTTCAGGCGTCTTTCGCAGAGACTGGGGCGCGACCGCATCGTGTGGCGCTTCGACCCCCTCATGCTCACCGACCGGCTGGACGCGCGTGGAATCGTGGAGAAGGTGGAGCGGCTGGGAGACGTGCTTGCGCCCATGACGTCGCGCCTCGTGTTCAGCTTCGTCGACGTCGCCGCCTATCGCAAGGTGTCCGCCAACCTGTCTCGCTGCGGGGTGAAGGTTCGCGAGTTCATGTCGGACGAGATGGAGGAAGTCGCCTCCGAAATCGGCCGCCTCGTAAAGGGCTGGGGCATTTCCGCTGGGACGTGCGCGGAGATCCGCGACCTTGAAGCCTACGGAATCGAGCACAACCGCTGCGTGGACGACCGCCTTATGGTCAAGCTCTTCTCGCACGACGCCGAACTGATGAAGTTCATCGGCGCGACCTACAATCGGGGAAACGAACTGTTCGGCGAACCCGGACGGTGGACGCTGGGCGCGTCCAGGAAGGACAAGGGCCAGCGCACGGCGTGTGGCTGCGTGATGTCGAAGGACATCGGCATGTACAACACGTGTCCGCACCTGTGCCGCTACTGCTACGCAAACGCATCCGACGCGGCCGTGCTGTCCAACTGCAGGAGACACAGTCGCGATCCGCATGGCGAATTCCTGATTCCCGAATCGCCGGGCGAGCCGCGTTAAAAATGGGCAGACTCCGGTTTGCGGCTTTGACCTGACGGCGCGGAACTGGTACAATGGGCGGCATGAAACTCTCACGTCGTGATGCATTCAAGGCGGGGGCCGCGTTTGCGGCGTCCGCAGTCGTTCCGCAGGTCTCCGCTGCCGCGAATCCGCAGCCGGCGGGGACGTCCGCGTTTGCCACGCTCGGCGAATCGCTCCGCTTCACCGTTCCGTCGCTGGGGCATTCCCTTCGCTTCATGGTCGTCGGCGACTCCCATCTCACGATTGACGACGCGCGCGGCGAACCGTTCGCGCAGTATTCGGGCCGCATGGCGAAGGGATATCGCTCCGCCCTCCATTTCAGGACGCACAAGCCGATTGCGTCGCCGCAGGGATTCGAGTTCGCGCTTGCCGAGGCCAGGCGCCTGAAGGTAGACTTCCTCGCCCTCGTGGGCGACATCGTGAGCTTCCCGACGGAGGCGGGCGTCGAGTATGTCGTGAAGCGCCTTTCGGAATCCGGTCTCAACTGGATGTACGTCGCCGGCAACCATGACTGGCACTACGAGGGGCTGTCTGGGACGGAGATGGCTCTGCGCGACGAATGGACGCGCAGGCGTCTCGCTCCGCTCTACCAGGGGGCGCATCCGCTGATGGCAAGCCGCGTCGTGAAGGGCGTCCGCTTCGTTTTCATCGACGATTCGACGTACGAGATTCTTCCGGAGCAGCTGGCGTTCTGGCGCGCAGAGGCGGCAAAGGGCGAACCCATTGCGCTCTGCATGCACATTCCGCTCTACATGCCCGGCTACGGTCCCTGCGAGGCTGGATGCGGACATCCCGCCTGGGGTGCGAAGGTCGACCCCTGCTGGCAGATCGAGCGGCGTCCGCAGTGGCCCGAGCGCCACACGGAGACTACGATGGCGTTCCGCGAAGCGGTCGTCTCCACGCCGAACCTGCTGGGAGTCTTCACTGGGCATATCCACCGCCAGATGTTCGCGTTCGACCGCGGCAAGGTCCAGTGCGTTACGGCCGCGAACGCCGACGGCTCGTACCTCGACGTCCGGGTCAACTGACGGGAAGCGGCGAGTTCCGAAAAGACCGACCCAGTTGATTGTACGACTTTTGCGAGTGACGTCGTCAACGAATGCGGTTCATCGCATCCGCGAATATGCTATAATCGCGGCATGAGAAAATCAACCACCGCACTCGCTCTCGCGCTGTTCGCCATGTCGGCGACGGCGTTCGCGGCCGTCGTGCAGCCGCTCGTGATCGCCAGGCGCGGCGAGGCCGCCGCCTACTCGATTGTCGTTCCGAAGGACGCATCGTCAAGCGTGGCGTATGCGGCGGAGGAACTGCGCGACTTCGCGGAGCGCGCCACGGGCGTCCGCCTTTCGATCGTGCCTGATTCCTCGCCGCTTCCGCAGAAGGCGGTGTTCGTCGGCGAGACGCGCGCGACGGCGGAGCTGCTTGAGAAGGCGGGACTGCCGAAGGGGCGCGACGTCGGCGCGGACGGCTTCCGCATCGTGTCGTGTCCGCCGCATCTGCTCGTTCTCGGCTCGTCCGAGCGCGGCGCGCTGTACGGCGTCTACGAAGTCCTGGAGAAGTACGCTGGATGCCGCTGGTATTCGTCGTGGCACACGGTCGTGCCGCGCCGTGACGAGATCGCCGTGCCGGCGACGCTGGACGACGTCCAGATCCCCGCGTTCGACATGCGCGAGCCGTACTGGTACGACGTCGTGTCGCACGGCGAGTTCGCGGCGCGTCTGCGAGTGAACGCGCGGTCGTGGCGGCGCAACGAGGCGAAGTTCGGCGGCGAGCCGTACAGGTTCGGCGGCGGGCTTGGCAGCTGCCACACGTTTGAGGCGCTTGTCCCTGTGGCGAAATACGGAAAGACGCATCCCGAGTACTTCGCCCTTCGCGACGGAGTGCGCCAGGTGAATCCGAAGGGAAGCCCGCAATGGTATGTGCAGCTGTGCCTCACGAACCCTGACGTGTTCCGCCTTGTCGTCGACGGCGTCCTTGAGCGCATCCGCAAGGACCCTGGCGCGAAGTACTACGGCGTGAGCCAGAACGACAACCAGCGCTACTGCGAATGCGAGAAGTGCGCGGCCATCGACAAGGAGGAGGAGTCCCACGCCGGGACGATGGTGCGCTTCGTCAACGCCGTCGCCGAGGCTGTGGAAAAGGAGTTCCCCGGCGTGACGATCGAGACCCTCGCCTACCAGTATACGCGCAAGCCCCCGAAGAAGACGCGCCTCCGCCACAACGTCGTTCCGTGCCTCTGCACGATCGAATGCGACTTCGCCCGGCCGATAGACGTGAGCGGATTTGCGCAGAACGTCGCGTTCCGCAAGGACATAGAAGGGTGGAAGGGGCAGACAGACCAGCTCTACGTCTGGGACTACGTCACCGACTTCGCGCACTACGTTCTGCCGTTCCCTAACGTCCACGCCCTTCAGGGCAACGTGCAGTTCTTCCGCCGCAACAACGTCAAGGCGCTCTTCGAACAGGGAGCATACCAGGGACGCCACGCCGATTTCGCGGAGCTCAAGGGATGGCTTCTCGCAAAGTGGATGTGGAATCCCGACCTGCCGCTCGAACCGCTGCTGGACGACTTCTTCTCCGGCTACTACGGCGCCGGCGCGCCGTACGTCCGCGAATACTTCGACGAGGTGCATCGCCTGCAGCTGGCGTATTCCTCGTCCACGAACAATCCCCTGCGCATCTTCGACGGAGTCGTCAACCCCGCGCTTTCGGACGCCTTCCTCGAAAAGGCCGCCGGGCTTTGGAGCGCAGCGGCGATGGCGACGCGGGACGACCCCGCGACGTCGTACAACGTCCGCATGGGCGCGTTCACCGTTGACTACGCGCGGCTTGAGCGCGGACGGCGTCGCGGCGGCGGAAAGCTGCTGTGGCTCACCGGCAATCCGCGCTTCGTCTCCGAGTTCCGCCAGGCGCAGGTTTTGGCGCAGAGCCTCCTTGCGCGGATGGACGAGGCGAAGGACATACGCCTGAGCGAGAGCGTCGAGCGCCACGACACGCTTGTCCGCGAATGGAAGGATCTTGCCGTGCGCGAGATTCCGCGCAGTGACGGCGTGAAGACGTCCGGCGAAGTGGAGGAACGCCATCTTTCCCTGGACAGACGCGGCACGTGGGGCGACCTTGTGGACGATCCCGCGGCGTCGGACGGCAAGGCGATGAAGCTCTTCAACTCGCACTACGAATGGTGCACCACTTTCCCGATGTCGAAGGTCGCGTTCGAGCCGGGCGCGAAGTACAAGGTCCGCGCCCGCGTCCGCGTCGAGAGGCAGGGAGACGGCGAGGCGTTCTGGGCCGGGGTCTACGACGCCAAGGCGAGGTGCGGCCGCGGCGAGATCCATCCCCGGACCTCCGAGGTCAAGGACGGCTACGCCTGGTACGACGTCTGCACGTGGGTCCCGAACGAGAACGAGTACTTCTGGATCGGCCCCGGCCGCTTCGACCTGAAGAAGGGCGCGAAGTCCAACATTGCCGGCCTCTGGATAGACAAGATAGAGTTCTCGAAGGCGAAGTGAGGGCGCGTCGCCATGCTCGTGCGCTATTTCTTCATCGGCTTCGCGTTCGTGGCGTGGCTGCTCTCCCTTTTTACGCTGGTCAGGCCTCTTGGGCTTTCCCGCCGGGCCGGCGTCGCGCTGTCGCTCGTGACGCTGTTCGCCTCGCAGAAGTTCGTGATCTACCGCGTCTTCGGCGGAAGCACGTTCCTGCCCGAACTGCCAGAGGCCTTTCTCCACTGGACCGGATGGGCGTACGCGGCGTTCATGTTCCTCTTCTGGCTTTCATGTGCGTTCTGGGTGTTCGGCGCGGTTTGCAGGGTTCTCGCGCGCCGGCGCGGCGCGTCCAATGCAAACTCCGCCGAGCCGTCCACGCTCGCGGTGCGGCGCCGGACGTTCGTTGCGGGACTTGCCTCGGCGGGCGTCGCAGGATGGGGCGTGTGGGAGGGTGTTCGCACTCCGGACGTCAGGCGCACAGAAATGGACGTGGACGGTCTTCCGCCGGAGTTCGACGGACTGCGCATCGTCCATCTGAGCGACCTCCACTGCGGCGCCGCTGCCCGGCGCGGGCATATGCGCGACATTGTGGAGCGCGTCAACGGACATGGCGCGGACATGATATGCATCACCGGCGACCTCGTAGACGGCACGGTCGCCGCGCATCGCGAAGATTTGGAACCGCTTTCCGCCCTCAAGGCGAAGATGGGCGTATGGGCCTGCGCAGGCAACCACGAGTTCTACTCCAACTATCCGGAATGGCGTCCCGTCTTCGAGGAGTTTGGAATCCGGATGCTGGACAACGCGCATCACGTCTTCCGGCGCGGCGGCGCGGCAATCGCCCTCGGCGGAATGCCCGACATTGCGGGCGTGGAATTGCGCAACGGCGTGAAGCATGATCCGCCGGACGTCGAGAGGTCGTTTCTTGGAGCGCCGCCGGAAGCCTGCCGCATCCTCCTCTACCACAGGCCGCTGGACATTGCCCGTCACGAGTCCGCCGGCGTGCGGCTGCAGCTCAGCGGACACACCCACGGCGGCGCGTGCCTCGGCGTAGACGTCCTCGTCGCGAAAAGCAACCAGGGGCACGTGCGCGGACTCTACCGCAAGGGGCGGCTTGCGATGTACGTGAGTTCAGGCGCGGGGCAGTGGGCGGGCTTCCCCATGAGGCTCGGCGTTCCCGCCGAAATCGCGGAACTTGTCCTACGCGCTCCGCGTGGCTGACGGCGCGCGGCGGCTAGTCGCCAAGTCCGTTCTGAAGCTCTTCCAGTTCCGTGGCGGCCTTTTCCCAGTCAGCCGTGTAGCGGTCGATTTCGAACTGGAGAGTGCGGACGAGGCGGTTCGCCTCCGCGAAGTCGGTTGTCGGCTTCGGGCTGAACAGTTCTTCGGACGCTGCGTCCAGCTGCTTCTGGAGTTCGTCGATCTTCCTCTCGCACGTCTCCACGGTCTTCTTCAGAGCCTTGACCTGCGGGGCGATTTTCGCGCGCTCCGCCGCTCGGCGCTGGCGCAGTTCCTTCGACGTCATGCGCACGTCGTCGTCAGGCTTCTCCTCCGCCGTTGCGGCCGGCTTTTTCTCGACGGCGGACTGCCCGGATTTCTGCATTTCGGCCTTTTTCTCGCAGTAGTAGTCGTAGCCGCCGGGGAATCCGCGTATGCCCTCGTGCGTGATTTCAAGGATGGAGGTGGCTACGGCGCGGACGAATTCGATGTCGTGCGAGACGAGCAGGACCGTGCCCTTGTACTCCTTCAGCGCGTCCTGCAGCAGCTGGCGTCCGTCGAGATCCAGATGCGTCGTCGGCTCGTCTAGGAGGAGGAAGTTCGGCGCCTGAAGGAAGAGTCGGAGAAAGGCGAGGCGGATCTTCTCGCCGCCGGACAGGACTCCGGAGGGCTTTTCGACGTCCTTGTCGTCGAATCCGAACGCGCCCAGCTGGTTGCGGAAGTTCTTTTCGCCTGCGATGTTCGTGCCGCCCTGCCAGGCGTCCTTCGCGATGCGGTAGACGGAGAGGTCGGGCGGAATCGTCTCGGCGAATTCCTGGCTCAGGTAGCCGACTGAGACGTTGTGCCCGATGACGGCCTTGCCGCCGGTAGGCCGGCGCTTCCCCGCGATGATTCGCATGAGGGTGGTCTTGCCGAGGCCGTTGTAGCCGATGAGGGCGACCTTTGCGCCGCGCGCGACGTTGAAGGTGAGACCGTCCAGGACGTTTTTCCTGCCGTCGTAGCTGAAGACGAGGTCTTCGCAGCGGAACATCTCAATTCCGCTCGGCGGCGGCTCGGCGAGGCGTAGGCGGCCGCGCCGCGAATAGCGCTTTGGCAGGACGATGCGCTCTTCGTCGATCTTGTCTATGATCTTCTGGCGGCTCTGCGCCTGCGAGGCCTTTGTGGCCTGCGCCCGGAAGCGGTCGACGAAGCGCTGGAGCTGTTCGCGGTGATGGTCCTGGTTCTCCTTGGCCTGAAGGAGGTGCTGGTAGCGGACTTCGCGTTCGCGCAGATACCAGTCGAGTCCGCCCTCGTAGCGGGTGCAGGTGCCGGCGTCCACTTCCACGATTATGTCCGCGAGCGTGCGCAGGAGGTAGCGGTCGTGCGAGATGAGCATCAGCGTGCCGCGGTACTGGCGGAGGAACTTCTGGAGCCATTCCACTGCGGGGAGGTCGAGATAGTTGGACGGTTCGTCGAGAAGGAGCAGGTCCGGCTCGGAGGCGAGGACGCGGCTCAGTTCCGCGCGCATCCGCCATCCGCCGGAGAACGAGGCGAAGGGCTTTGCGAAGTCCTCCTGGGCGAAGCCGAGGCCGCCGAGGGCGGTTTTCACGCGCACTTCGAGGTCGTAGCCGCCGAGATGCTCGAATTCGGTCTGGACTTCGCCGTACTCCTTCAGCACGGCGGGGTCGCCGTCGGAAAGTTTCTGCTCAAGTTCGCGCATTCGCGTTTCGAGTTCGTGGAAGCCGGGGACGCCGCGTATGGAGTATTCGAGAAGCGTCTCGTCGGGGCTGTCCGGCGCAGGGTTCTGGCGGGTGGAGCCGATTCGCGGCTTTTCCTCGATGACGAGTTCGCCGTGGTCGGGGGAGAGTTCGCCGAGGACGATCTTGAAGAGGGTGGACTTGCCGGAGCCGTTAGGGCCGACGACGCCGATGCGTTCTGACTTGTTGACGCGGAAGGTGACGTCCGTCAGGACGTCCTGGAGGCCGTAGTGTATCGATATGTTCCTGAAGTCGAGCATGGCGGGGTTGTCGGTTCTGTTGATTCGTTTTAAATCGGCATTGTGGCAAAATGGGGAAAGTGCCTATTCGGACAGTTCCACGGAGAACGGACCGTCGTTGACGAGGGCCACTTTCATGTCTGCGCCGAAGCGTCCGGTCTGAACGCGGTTCGGACCGAGGGCGTCGCGCAGATGGGCGACTAAGCTTTCATAGAGGGGTTCTGCGACTTCGGGGCGAGCGGCCGCTGAAAAGCCGGGGCGGTGGCCGTGCTTCGTGTCCGCGTAGAGCGTGAACTGCGAGACGACGAGAATCGAGCCGCCGACGTCGACGATCGACTTGTTCGTCTTTCCGTTTTCGTCCTCGAATATGCGCAGTCTGACGATGCGCCCTGCAAGGTGCGCGGCCATCGCCTCTGTGTCGCCGTGCGTCGCGCCGAAGAGAATCAAGTAGCCACTGCCGATTTCGGCGATGCGTTCGCCGTCCACTGTCACGCTTGCCTCAAGCGTCCGCTGGACCCATGCCTTCATTCCTCTTCCTCCTTGTGGAGCGTCATGCGCCAGCTCGGCGCGGTCTGCGATTCGACGGCGGCGGATTCCGCGACGCGGTATCCCGGCAACCAGAGAACTTCGCCGGAAACGGCGTCGGCGACGACCGGCAGCGTGGTGCGGACTCTGGGAGGCGTCTTCGCGGTGACGAAGACGTCCTGGAGCTTCCGCGACTTTCCGCCCATGCCCGTCGGCGCGATGCGGTCGCCCGGCCGCCAGGTACGCGCTTCAAGAGAACGCCCCGCAAGCGCCTTGCGGCTCATGAAGCAGGTCGCCGGCAGTTCGCCGATCGCGCATTCCGTTCTTTCGTAGCCTTCAGCCGCCGCGATTTCAAGGCGGAAGCGCGGGGGCGGCTCCGGCGAAGGCTCGGTCTGCGCGGTTGCGGCGTCCTCGCCGGACTGCGGCGGACGCGACAGGTCGCCGCGCAGAATCGCCGCGCTCTTGCAGACGTGTTCGACGATGCGCGGGTCGAGATGTTCGCGAAGCCATGGGATGACGACATGGCGCACGTTGTTCCGGGGGATGGACGTGTCGGCGTTGGTGCTGTCCTCGCGCCATTCGACGCCGCGCCGTTCGAGAAATGCGAGGATGTCCGAATGGCGCACGTTCAGGAACGGGCGTATGAACGTGATGCCGTCTACGCGGGAGACCTGCTTCAGGCCGGCGAGGCCGTCCGGGCCGGAGCCGCGCGCGAGGCGGAGAAGGAACGTTTCCGCGACGTCGTCGGCGTGATGGCCGGTGGCGATTGCGTCGAGGCGGAGGTCATGGGTCATTTTTGCGAAGAAGTCCAGTCGGACGCGCCGCGCCGCCATCTCAAGCGATTCGCGCGGACGGCGGACGATTTTCGCCCGCGTCGCGTGGAAGGGCAGGGCGGTCTCTTCTGCGAGGCGTCTGACGAATTCGGCGTCGTCGGCGGAGTCCGGACGTATGCCGTGGTCTACGTGCAGGACGAACGCCGAAAAGCCGAGCCGCGACTGCATTTCGGACATGAAAAGCAGCAGGGCCGTGGAATCGGCGCCGCCTGAGACAGCCAAGCCTATTCTGCGCATGGGAGTGACCGTGAGGGCTAGAACTCGTAGAGGTCGCTGGCGGTGTGCTGCGCGAGAGCGGCGAGGGCGACGTCCCGCCGGCCGATGTCCGCCAGCGCCCAGCGCATCGATTCCAGGGCGAGATGCGGCGCGTTGCAGTCCTCGGAAAGGTGGGCGAGGAGCAGGACTTCAAGCCCCTTCGGCGCGACGTCGCGCACGAGGTCGGCGGCGTCCAGGTTCGAGAGGTGTCCGTCGCGTCCGGCGATGCGCTGTATGAGCGACGGCGCCCGGCCGGACTGGCGAAGGAGGACGGGGTCGTGGTTCGACTCCAGCACCGCGCACGTGGCGCGGGAAAGCGCGTCGCGCACGGCGGACGTCGCCATGCCGCAGTCCGTGCACAGGACGAAGCGCGCCGCGCCGTCGTCGAACAAGTAGCCGACGGGGTCTGTCGCGTCGTGCGGGATGGAGAAGGCTGTGACGGTGAACGCGCCGAGCTCGAAGGGCTCTGCGTTCTCGAAGACGCACCAGCCGTCGGTGACGCCGGTCACGGCCTCTATCGCCTCGGACGTTCCGCCGTTCGCGTAGAGCGGGATCTGGGGATGCTTTTTGTGGAACGTCGCCAGCCCGCGACAGTGGTCCGAGTGGTTGTGCGTGAAGAGGATGGCGGAGAGGGCGTTGGAGTCCACGCCGCACTCCTTCATCCGCCTTTCCGTTTCACGGCAGCTGAGGCCGCAGTCCACCATGACAAGGGTGTCTCCGCTGCGAAGGCAGAGGGAGCAGCCCTTGGAGCCGCTTGCAAGAACCCGCAGTCTCATCTACTGTCCGTCGTGGATGCGGTCGTTGGCCTTGGCCACCTTTGCGCGAAGCGTCTCCTTGTGGGCGTGGAACTTCGCGCGAAGGGCGGCGTCTGCCGTGCCGAGAATCTGGACGGCGAGAAGGGCGGCGTTCGCGGGGCCGGCGGAGCCGACGGCGACGGTCGCCACTGGGACGCCGGAGGGCATCTGCACGGTCGCGTAGAGCGCGTCGAGTCCGTTGAGGGCGCCGCCGGCGACGGGGACGCCGATGACGGGGAGGACGGTGCCGGCGGCGAGGACGCCGCCGAGGTGGGCGGCGCCGCCGGCGGCGGCGATGATGACCTTGAGGCCGCGCTCTTCCGCGGTCTTCGAGTAGTCGAGCGCGACGTCGGGGGTGCGGTGAGCGCTGATCACGCGCGTTTCGTAGGGGACGCCGAAGGAGTCGAGCGTGTCGCAGGCCTTTTTGACGAGCGGCCAGTCGCTGTCGCTTCCCATCACGATTCCAACAAGGGGCTTGTCCATTTTTCCGTCCTTTTCGTGAGTTGTCTTTTTTGAGAGGGGTATGTTCAAGGGTTTGTGAAAGAGAAGGGCGTTTGGGACTACAGCATGGCGTGGTATTCGTCCCTTATGACGGCGTCGGCCTTGGCGAGGACGTCGTTGAGCGTGCCCGTCTTGACGCGGTGCCAGAGCTTGAGGTCGTCGAGGTCCGCCACGGTGACGCCGTGTCCCCAGTCGTCGTAGAAGGGGTCTACGTTGCGCGGGACGCCTAGGTCGACGAAGAGGACGTTGCGGTCTGCCACGGAGGCGGACATTTCGCGCGTGACGACGGGGGTGGCGGAGTCGACGGCGCTCAGGACGATGTCAGCCGTCTTCAGGACTTCGGACAGTTCCGAAAGGGAGGCCACGGTGGGGAAGTCGGGCTTGTGGACGTGGTAGACCCACGTGATGTGGGCGCCGACGCGCCGGAGGGCCTCGACCGCGCCGCGTCCGACCATGCCGGTGCCGACGACGGCCACGCGCGTGTCCGCGTCAAGGCCGCCGTGGACGCCGAGATACCGGACGGCCACCTGGTCTATCTCCGCCACGCGCAGAAGTCCCTCCACGCTGTGGCGGACCGCTTTCTGGACGCGCAGGACTTCCGCGCCGACGGTGCGGAGGGCGGGGCCGCTCCATCCGGCGAGCGCCGCCTCCTCCAGCGCGTCCTTCATCTGCGAGACGACATGGCATTCGCCGAGGAGGGAGGATTCGAGGCCGCTGGTCACCCGGACGAGATGCCGGAACGCCTCGAAGCCGGTGAAAAGGAACTGCTCCGTCTCCGACAGGCGGTCGAAGCCAGTCAGTCGCCTGACCGTCGCGACGACATCGGGGTCGCGCGTGGCGACGAGGGCGATTTCTACGCGGTTGCAGGTGTTGAGGATGAAGAACTCGTGGACGCCGCGGACGCGCTTGACCATCGCGCCGACCTTCGTCCGCCCCTCCGCCGGAAGGTGGAAGGGGGCACGCTTGCGCGACGGCAGGAGGGCGTCGCTCGTGCCCATCACAAGGAGGTCGAGGTCCTTGCGTTCGCCGAGAAGGGCGACGATTTCGTTCTTGACGTCGCGGGCCTGCCTGAAGCTCTGTCCGTTCGTGGAGACTGCTATGGTGAAGTCGCCAAGACGGGCGGTGGCGGGGGTGGTGAAATCGCCGTCGGGCCAGTTGAGGTCCACGCAGCAGCAGGGGACGCCGGCCGCGCGCGCGTCGTCCAGGATGGCGCGGTTCACGTGCTTGTCGTCCGTGCAGGCGAAGACGAGGAGATGCCCCGCGGCGTCGCCCGCCCGCCACTCGCGCTTCGTCCAGGCGATGCGCCCTGCGGCGGCGAGCTCGGCAAGTTCGGAGACGGCGTCTGGGCAGACAAGCTCCACCGCGGCGCCGGCCTCGAGCAGGGACGCCGTCTTGCGTCGTCCGACCTGCCCGCCGCCGACGACGAGGACGGAGCGTTCGTCGACGATGAGGTTCAGCGCGATTGTCCTGCGCCTGGGTCTTCCTTCCCTGTACATTCGGTCAGCCTCTCACGCCGTTCCAGGCGGCGAAGCGCGTCTCCGCCAGGGCCTCGTACTTCGGTCCGACGCCGCCGTTGACGAAGGGGTCGATGGAAATGCCGCCGCGTGGAGTGAACTTGCCGACGACCTCCATGTACTTCGGGCGCAGCAGTTTCGTCAAGTCGTCGTAGATCGCGTTCACGACGTCCTCGTGGAAGTCGCCGTGGTTGCGGAAGCCGAAGAGGTAGAGCTTGAGGGACTTTGATTCTACGAGGCGTTCCGCCGGGACGTACCGTATCGTGAGCGTGGCGAAGTCGGGCTGGCCGGTCTTCGGGCAGAGCGTCGTGAATTCGGGGCAGGTGAACGTCACCCAGTAGTCGCGGCCGGGATGCCTGTTGGCGAACGCCTCCAGCACGGAAGGGTCGTATGCCATGGCCGCTTTCACGTTGCTGCCGAGCGACTTCAGCGTGTCCAGATCGTCTCTCATGTCTTTTCCCTGACTGCCTTGAATCCTGTTAATAAAAGATGTGCCATTATACCATATGACAGGGGCGCTGGGAAAGCCCCGCGGCCTTGCAATTGAAAAGTGAAAAGTGCATCATATACTGGACCACTGCGGACAGGTCCGAAAGGGGGCTGGAGGCAGGAGGCGAAAAGGAAGAAGGACAGGCCGGGAAAGGCGAAGGAGACGGAGGCGACCGCCGGCGGCGGGGACGCGCAGGACGGAACGCGGAACGTCAAGGAAGAAAAGGAGAGAGAATGAGACAGTTCAGAACGCTGCCGAAGTGCATCGCGGGAATATTCGGCGAGGTGAGCCATTTCGCTTGCAATTCGCCCGCCCTTCGGGCGAAAAGCTTGGCGGCCGCCCTGCTGAAATGATATACTCGCGTCATGGAAAAAGTCGCGACAGACATCTACACGTTCGAAGACCTTCGGAGAAACGGCTTCACTTACGTCGACAAGACAGACAGGCTTCTGCCGTTGGTCGACATGTCGATCGGTAAGCAGTTCTTCATCGCCCGCCCGCGCCGTTTCGGGAAGTCGCTTTGCGTCTCCACGCTGAAGGCCCTGTTCGAGGGACGGCGCGAACTCTTCACGGGGCTATTCATCGAGCCGCGCTGGGACTGGACGAGAAAGTGGCCTGTCCTGCACCTCGACCTTGGCAACGTCCAGCCGGCGGAGCCCACTGGCCTGAAGGACGCCTTTGAGAACACCCTGATGCGCGAGGCGAAGCGCAACGGAGTGCCATTTCGAAAGGGGCGGACGGCGGCAATCTCGTTCACGAATCTGATCGACGACCTCGCCGCGAAGTCGCCGGACGGGCAGATGGTTCTCCTGGTAGACGAGTAC
>CAYLRN010000039.1:0-16641 GCA_964386385.1 uncultured Lentisphaeraceae bacterium
AGAGCGCGGCCTCGCCGTTGCGCTCCACGCGCTCCAGCCGGCCGCCCGCGCCGCGTGCGAGCGCGAGCGCGTTCCCGCACCGGTCGGAGATCGAGGCGAGGAGGCCGTTCGCCGCGAACTCCGCGAAGCCGGCACCGGATGCGTCGAGCGTCCAGGCGCCGTTCGTGCCGCGGACCAGAATCCAGCCTTCGTCGCCGAGGCCCCGCCAGTCGCGCCCGGTCCCCGACGTGGACGCGAACGGGAGCGCCGTCCCGTCGGGCCGCGAGAGGAACGGCGTCCCGTTCGTCGTCTCGCATATCCGGACGTCGAGCGAGTGGCGCCAGCCGCGGCCGAGCGCGGCGTCGCCGTCCGTCCCGGAGACGTAGTGGCGCGAGAAGGAGACGGGCATGAGCGGGGAGGGCAGTTCGAGGTCCGCCGCGGAGTCCGTGACGCGCCCCGCGAGGAGGTTCACGGGGTCCCGCGAGGTCGCCTGCGCCGGCATGGGGTTCGACTGCTCCGGCACGTCCGGCGCCACGGGACTCCACACGCCCAGCGGCATGAGCCCGCCGTCGTACCAGTCGTAGCCGTCAATGCCGTGGTAGTACCAGTCCCCGCTCCAGGAGTCCGTCCACTCCCAGTACCATCCGTAGGAGACCTTTCCCTCCTTCCACTCGTGGAGGCCGGTGCAGAACAGGTCTCCGCTCGCCCGCCCCTCGTAGCAGAACGGGCAGGCGCGGGACGTCTGGACGGACGCCGCCGCGCAGACGGCGGCGAGGGCCTTGGCGGCGGAGCGGACGGAGGCGGACAGGACACGGGCGGACGACACAATGCGTCCGCGCGCAGAGGGAAACACGTCCGCCCCTTTTTTCATGTCCAGTTCTCCTTGTCCGCGTTCTTTGGACGAGATGGCCAACCAACGCCGAAGACACCGCGAAGCCTACCACAGTCCCCGCCGTCCGTCAATCCGCCCGGCGAAAAAAGGCGGGGAAATCCCGCAGACGTTCGCGAACCGCCCATCGTGCCATTCGATGCGTTCTGCGGCGCGACGGGGACGTCGCGCCCTACCGAATTTGCAGAGCAACGGCGCATCACCTCCGCCAGTCCGGGCGCCAGCCGAAGACGGCGGATCCGCTGCCGGACATCATCACGTCGCAGCAGCCCTCGGAGACGAGCTCGTCAATCGCGGCGGCGATCTCGGAATGGAGGCGGCAGGCGGCGGGCTGGAGGTCGTTGCGCCCAAGGCCGCGGTCTTCCGGACGGAACTCGCGGAAGACGTCCGGCGTTGACGAGAAGACAGGCGGAACGCGCAGGACGAAGCGGGAGAAGTCAGGCATGGCCAACTGCGGCAGAGGCGATACGCGCTCGCCGCGCCCTTCCATCAGCACGGGGCCGCCGAGGACGAGCGCGGGGACGTCCGACCCGATCTCCGCGCCCATGGCGGCAAGGTCCGGGCGCGGGATTCCAAGGTTCCAGAGCTCGTTGAGGGCGTTCAGGACGGCGGCGGCGTCCGCCGACCCGCCGCCCAGGCCGGCGCCCATCGGAATGCGCTTCGCGATTGAAATCGCGACGCCGTCCGACCGGCCGAAGCGCCGCTGGAGGAGGCGGGCGGCCCTGAAGGCGAGATTCCGGTCCTGCGGGACGCCGGGGCAGCCGGAGACGGCGATCGCGCCGCCGGCCGACGGGAAAAGCACCACGTCGTCCGCAAGCGGAATGGGCACGACGACGGAGCGGAGGTCGTGGTAGCCGTCCGGACGCGTTCCGAGGACCTGGAGCGAAAGGTTTACCTTCGCGTGGGCGACGACGCGGATCAGAGGACTTCGCATTCGGGCAGGTCGCCGACGAGCGGGCGCGCGTATGCGAGGAATGCGGGCGTGACGTCGTGTCCGTTCTTCGCGATGAAGGCGTCCGGAAGGCTGCGGGCGATGCGGGCGGCGTTCTCGACAGGCTGCGCCTCGAACGAGACGGCGTACTTCGGGCCGGGTCTGCGGACGATCGCGATCGTTCCGGCGGATATCTTCCCTGCGAGCGCGGCCCTGACGGCGGCGGCGCCCGCAGCGCGGGCCTCCTTCGAGTCCGTCTTCGAGGCGACGCCGGGGAAGGAGCGCTGGAGGTAGCCGAAGGTGTCCGCCCTGACGCGGGAGACGCCGCCCGCCGACTTGAGGTGGCGGGCGAGGAAGTCGCCCAAGGCGCCGGTGCCGCTCATCTGCACGTTGCCGTGGGAGTCCTTCTCGCCGCCCGCGAACCTGGCGCCCATGGGGACGCCGTTCTCGTCGCGGATTCCCTCGGAGACGGCCACGACGCAGCGGCCGAGCCTGGCGAGGACGGCCTTGACGTCGGCGACGAAGCCGTCCAGCGAGAACGGACGCTCCGGGACGTACACCAGGTGCGGGCCGTCGTCCTTCCGGACACGCGCGAGCGCGGAGGCGGCGGTGAGGAATCCGGCGTCGCGCCCCATCACGACGTCGATCTTCACGCCGCCGAGGGCGCGGTTGTCGAGGTCGTCGCCCTTGAACGCGCAGGCGACGAACCTGGCGGCCGAGCCGAAGCCGGGGGTGTGGTCGCACGAGCGGAGGTCGTTGTCGATCGTCTTGGGGACGTGGTAGCAGACGAGCGGATAGCCGTCCTTCGCGGCCTCCTCGGCGACGATGCGCGCGGTGTCCGCCGAATCGTTCCCGCCTATGTAGAAGAAATAGCCCACCTTCCGCTTCCGGAATTCGGCGAAGATGGCCTTGCAGTCCTCATGGGTCGGCTTGCGCCGCACGGAGCCGAGCGCGGCGCCGGGCGTGGCGGCGATCGCGGCGAGCCTCTCCTCGGAGGGGCGGCGCAAATCGGCGTAGTCGCCGGCGAGGATGCCGGCGATGCCGTGGCGGGCGCCGAGGATGCGTCCGATGCGCGGCGACCTGCGCGCGGCGAGGACCGCGCCGACGAGGGATTCGTTGATCACCATCGACGGGCCGCCGGACTGCGCGACGACCATGTTGTCAAGTTTCTGCGTTCGCATGGACGTGATTATACCACAAAACGGCCGTCTGGCAAAACCCGCTTTGCAAATAGCCGTTTTTTTGATATCATGTTCGCCACGTTTTCCATTTGAAAGGCATAGAAAAAGCAATGAAGTTCGAGATCAAAGAATCCAGCCCGTGCGTTGTGGCGCTGTCCGTCTCCGCGGACGCCGAAGAGGTCAAGGGAATCTACAGGAAGGTCGTCAACGCCTTCGAGCGCAACGGCGTGATTCCCGGCTTCCGCAAGGGCAAGGCCCCGCGCGCCATGGTCATGCAGAAGTTCGCCGGGCAGATCAAGGAGAACGCCACGCAGGACTGCTTCCGCGAGTTCTATCCGAAGGCCGTCGAGGAGTCGAAGATAGACACCCTTGGTCTGAACGACGTGCAGGACCTGGCGTTCGACCCGGAGACGACGGGATTCTCGTTCACCGCGCTCGTCGAGGTGAAGCCGAAGTTCGACCTTCCGAAGTACCGGAAGCTCTCCATCGTCAAGAACGAGACGAAGGTCGAGGACAAGGACGTCGACGAGGACGTCGAGCGTTTCCGCAAGGCGTTCGCGAAGTACGACGACGCGAAGGAGGACGCGACGGTCGCCGAGGGCGACTACGTCTGCATCGACTACTCCGGCGCGCTTGAGGACGGAACTCCGCTTTCCGAAGTCGTGCCGGACGAGAAGGTCGTCGCGGGCGAGACCGGCTTCTGGCTGCAGGTCGAGGACGGACGCTTCGTCCCGGAGATCCTCGCCGCGATCAAGGGCATGAAGGCCGGGGAGACGAAGGAGGGAGTCAAGGTCGACTTCCCGAAGGAGGCGGCTCCGGAGGCGCTCAAGGGCAAGTCCTGTGCCTATTCCGTCACCGTCAAGTCCTTCCGCACCCGCACGCTCCCCGACGACGCAGCGTTCCTCGCCGGTGCCAAGGTCGAGACGATGGACGCCCTCAGGGAGCAGACGCGCCAGCGCCTCGTGCGCCAGGCAGAGGCCGCCGAGCAGCAGAACCGCAAGGACCAGGCGATCGACCTCCTCCTCGACAAGGCCGAGTTCGACCTTCCGCCGTCGCAGGTCGCCCGCCAGACGCGCGCCGCCCTCGACGACCTCGCTCGCCGTGCCATGTACTCCGGTCTTCCCGCCGACTACTTCGAGAAGAACAAGGAGCAGATCGTCGCCGAGGCGAAGAACTCCGCCATCCGCCAGCTCCGCCTTTCCTACATCCTCCTCGGCATTGCCGAAGCGGAGAAGATCGCCGTGTCCGACGACGACGTCGTCGAGACGCTCAAGAAGATCGCAGCGGACAGCGACGGCCGCATGACGTACGAGGACCTCCGCAAGGACGTCGACTCCCGCGGCCAGTTCGAGGTCTACAAGGAGCAGGTCCGCGCCGAAAAGGCCCTCCAGCTCGTGCTCGACCAGTCCAAGTAGGCGGACGTCTCCTTCACAGCGCATCTTCAGCCGGCGGCCTGGGCCGCCCATGGAACAACATGAACAACGAAAAGTCCTATCTCGTGCCGATGGTCGTCGAGCAGACGGCCCGCGGCGAACGTTCCTACGACATCTATTCGCGCCTCCTCCAGGACCGCATAGTCATGCTCGGCGGAGAGGTCAACGACGATTCGGCCAACCTGATCGTCGCCCAGCTTCTCTTCCTGCAGGCCCAGGACGCCAAGAAGGAAATCTCAATGTACATTAACTCGCCTGGCGGCAGCGTCACGGCGGGCCTCGCCATCCTCGACACGATGAACTTCATATCGTGCCCGGTGGCCACGTACTGCATCGGCCAGGCGGCCTCCATGGGCGCGGTGCTCCTTTCCGCCGGCGCCAAGGGCCGCCGCTTCTCCCTCCCCAACGCCCGCATCATGATCCACCAGCCGTGGGGCGGTGCGGAGGGCAAGGCCAGCGACATCGAAATCACCGCCCGCGAAATCCTTCGCCTCAAGGAAATGCTCAACAAAATCCTCGCCGACAACGCGGGGAAGACGGTCGAGGACGTCGTCAGGGACACGGACCGCGACCACTTCATGAGCGCGGACGAGGCGCGCGAATGGGGGCTTATCGACACAGTGCTCGCCCCCAAGAAGGACTGACCCCGATGGCTCGCGGCAAAATCGACCTCACCACCTGCTCGTTCTGCGGCAGGTCGGAGAAAGACGGCGCAAAGGTCGTCCCCGGCCCCGTCGCCAACATCTGCACCGACTGCGCGCAGATGGTCGTCACCACGTTCGTTGACAATGGCGGCGCCGCCAAGAAGACGTCGTCGAAGCCGGCCCCGCTCGGCGCAGTGCCCTCCCCGAAGGAAATCAAGGAATTCCTCGACCAGCACGTGATCGGACACGACGAGACGAAAAAGGTCCTCTCCGTCGCCGTCCACAACCACTACCGCCGCCTTGAGGCGAAAGCGAAAAAGCCCAAGGCCGACGCCGACCCCGAACTCGCCGACGTCGAAATCGAGAAGTCCAACATCCTTCTCATAGGCCCCACCGGATGCGGAAAGACCCTCTTCGCGAAGACCCTCGCGAAGATGCTGAAAGTCCCCTTCGCGATCGGCGACGCCACCACCCTCACCGAGGCCGGCTACGTCGGAGAGGACGTCGAGAACGTCGTGCGCTACCTCTGGCAGAACGCGAACGGAGACCTGGAGCTCACGAAGCGCGGAATCATCTACATCGACGAAATCGACAAGATCGCTTCCAAGACGGACAACGTCTCGATCACCCGCGACGTCTCCGGCGAGGGCGTCCAGCAGGCCCTTCTCAAGATCCTGGAGGGCACCGTCTGCCGCTTTCCGCCCAAGGGCGGACGCAAGCACCCCGACCAGGAGTACATCGAGGTAGACACCTCCAGCATCCTCTTCATCTGCGGCGGCGCGTTCGTCGGACTCGACAAGATCGTCTCCGAGCGCAAGGGCAAGTCGGTCGTCGGATTCGACTCCGCCGTACCCAAGGCGGACGCCTCCTCCTCCCCCGCGAACGAGGGCCTTGAGGTCCGCCCCGAGGATCTCGTCAAGTTCGGCCTCATCCCCGAATTCACCGGCCGCCTCCCCGTCGTCACTTCCATGAGCCAGCTTTCGGAGGACGACCTCGTGCGCGTCCTCACCGAGCCGAAGAACTGCCTCGTCAAGCAGTACCGCAAGCTCCTCGCAATGGACAACGTCGACCTCTCGTTCGAGCCGGACGCGCTTCGCGCCCTCGCGAAGGCCGCCCTCTCCCGCGGCACCGGAGCCCGCGGCCTCCGCGCCGCCATGGAGCGCATCATGCTCGACGTCATGTATGAGGCCCCCGGCGGGAAGACGACGAAGAAGGTCGATGTGACGGCGGCCATGGTCGAAGAAGGCTTGAAATGACTGTCTCCCTCCTCAGGGCAAAGCTCCACAGGATTCGCGTAACCGAGGCGCGTCTCGACTACATTGGTTCGCTTACGGTCGCGGAGGACCTGATGGAGGCCGCGGGGCTTTTCGACAACGAGAAGATTCTCTGCGCGGACCTCGAAAACGGCAACCGCTTCGAGACGTACGTGATTCCCGGACCGCGCGGTTCCGGGGTCTGCTGCCTCAACGGCGCCGCCGCGCACATGGGGAAGGTCGGAGACCGCCTCATCGTCATGGCGTTCGGACAGTTCACGCCGGAGGAAGCCGCCTCACACAAGCCGCGCGTAGTGTTCCTCGATGCCGAAAACAACCCGCGGGGCGAGCCGTCGTAAAACCCCGACCTCGCCCGCGCCGTGAAACAGGTCGACTCATACGGGAGCATCTTCCGCCTTGTCTGGCCGCTTGCGCTGGGAATGGCGAACAACGCCTTGATGCAGTTCGCCGACCGCGTCTTCCTCGCGCATGAATCGGCCTTTTCGCTTGAGGCGATCCTGCCGGCCTCGATGCTGGCGTTCCTGTTCGTCGGATTCTTCCAGTCCATAGTCTCGTATTCCGGCGCGTTCGTCTCGCAGTACTTCGGCGCGGGCAACCTCGAGGGATGCCGGAAGAGCTTCCATGCGGGACTGGTCCTTTCGCTCCTGAGCGGAATCGTCTTCGCGCTTCTCGTACCGGCGGGCAATTGGATATTCGACGCGTGCGGACACGAGGCCGAAGTCCTCGTCCGCGAAAAGCAGTATTTTTCCTGGTCGATGCTCGGCGGACTCTTCCTCTGCGGGACAATCGCCGCGCAGAGCTATTTCACCGGGCAGGGCCTGACGCGCACGGTCTTCTTCGTGAACCTCGCCGGCAACCTCGTCAACGTCGTCCTCGACCCGCTGTTCATCTTCGGCGCAGGTCCCGTCCCCGCAGGCGGAATGGCGGGAGCCGCAATCGCGACCGTCACGGCCCAGGCGCTGCAGTGCGCGACGCTCGTCTTCCTCGCCCATCGGAAATCGAAACGCGACAGGGACGTCGCCGCGCCCTCCCCCTCCATCAGGCTGTCGGAGCTCGTGGCAAAAGTCCTCCGCTTCGGCGTTCCATCCGGTGTCTACTCCGTCTTCAACATCCTCTCCTTCACGATATTCGTCTTCGTGACCGGCAAGATCGGCGGCATGGCCTTCGCGGCGTCGAACTCCGTCTTCGCCGTCAACTACCTCCTCATCGCGCCGATCGAGGGGTTCGCCCTCGGCGCGGCCACGCTCGTAGGACAGCATCAGGGCGGACTGGATTCCTCAGGGGCGCTGCGGGCGGGATGGCGCGTCCTGGCAATGGCCGAGGCCTACATTCTCCTTGCCTCTGTGGCGGTCATGGCGTTCCACGGCCCGATTCTGCGCCTCTTCGCGACTGACGCCACGGCGTTCGACCCGGCGGAGTTCGGCGCACTTGGAAAGACCCTATTCGCGTTGATGGTGGCGTGGCAGCTCTTCGACGCGGCGGACGTCGTTCTGTCGGGCGCGCTCAAGGGCGCGGGCGACACCAGGTTCGTCATGTCCTGGATGCTCGTCTGCAGCTTCCTCTTCTGGCTGCCGCTCGTGTTCCTGGTCTATCGCGTACATCCGACAATGCCCGCCCTCTGGGGGACGATGATCGCGTACGTGGCGGTGATATGCGTGGGTACTCTGCTGCGCTGGCAGTACGGGCCGTGGCGGCGTATCAGGCTGGTCTGACGCCGAAGAGCCACATCGCAAGCGCCACGACGGGCGGTATCGTGACGATGGACAGAAGCGTGGTGCCGGAGACAAGCCCAACCGAAACCGGGACGTCGCGTCCGTAGCGAACGGCGAACATCGACGTCATCGCCGCGACAGGGGCCGCCGAGGCGGTAACCAGCGCGACGAGCATCGTCCGGTCAAGCCCCACGCCGCAGCGCACCGCCGCATACGCCCCCGCAAGGACGACGCAGGGGATGGCGCAAAGGCGCAGGGCGGACACTGCGTACGCTCCAACGCAGCGGAGGGCAGGCCCGAAATCGGCCGACGCAAGGTAGAATCCAATAACGACCATGGCGAGGGGCGTGTTCAGGTCGGCCAGCATCTTCACCGGCTCGCCGATGAACGGCGGAAGCGCATATGACGCGAAGAAGAGCGGAAGCCCAAGCGCAATGCCGACCGTCCCGGGATTGACGAAGAGAGTGCGCGCGGAGACGTCCTTCAGCGAACCGCACATCTGGACAAGCCCCCAGCTCCAGTACGTCACGTTGAACACCGCCACGTACGCCGCGCCGAAGAAGACGCCGTCGTCGCCAAGCAGAGCCTTTTCAAGCGGAATGCCCATGAAGCCCGCGTTCGAGAACACGACGGCGCAGCGAAGGACGCTACGCCGCCTCTCGTCGGGTTCGCGCACCGCCAGAAGCGCAACCGCAATCCCCACAAGGTGCACCAAAATGGAAATCGCAAACGCCCACCCAAGCCCCGCAAGAAGCTCCGGACGGAACTCGCGCTGGAAAGCATGGACGATGACGCACGGCGTCACCACCGAGACGAGCATCGACACCATGCCCTTGACCGCCGCCTCTGAAAGGAACTTCGTCTTCGCGCAGACAGCGCCCACCCCCATCAGGACGAAAAGGACGGCGACCTGCAGGGCCACCACCGAAAGACTTTGCAGCATCGGAAAACGTCCCTAGAGCAGAAGCCCGCCCAAATAGCCAAACGTCACGCCGAAAAGATATGTCGCCGCAAGGATGCCCATGTTCTGCATGAAATGGCGATGCGTGCGGAAGAGGACGAGCAGCCCCACTCCGGCGCCCGTCAGCGACGACGACATCAGTGCCCCAGGCGACATCCCGCCAGCGGCATACAGTTCCGCGCAGGCGCATGACACCGCGCAGTTCGGAACAAGCCCTATCACGCCCGCAAGCAGTTCGCCCACGACCGGCCTGTTGAGGATGAAGCCCTTCAAGGCGTCCTCGCCGCCGCAGAAATGGAGGAGGACTTCGACGACTGCCGAAACGGCAAGAAGAAAGACGAATATCTCGGCCGTATGTATCAGCGCCGGCGTCACAATGCCCTTGCGCTCTCCGCAGCTGCAGTGGCTGTGGCGGCACAGTTCGCCGACATGCGGGGACGGACGGCGGCGACCGATGGCGAAAAGGAACGCATTGAGCGCGAATCCGGCCGCGATTCCGAAGACGACCTTGAGCCCGACGACCTTGAGAAGAAACGAAACCGGCACCTGTTTCGAGAGGAGGACCGGGATCAGCTCGTCCGACGTCGAAAGGAAGACGGCGACGAGCGTGCCGGCGGTTATCACGCCGGCGGAATAGAACGACGCCGCGGCGGCCGAAAAGCCGCACTGCGGAACGACGCCCGCAAGAGACCCGAACACAGGGCCAAGACGGCTGACGCGCCCGAGCTTGCGCTCGAACGCATCACCGGCGTGCGCCTCAATCCATTCCAGCACGAGATACGTGGGAAACAGAAAGGGCAGAAGCAGCAGGTTGTCTACCAGCAGCTCTTTGACAGCGTCCATCATGCGGCGCTGATCGCCTCGGCGGGGCACTGGCCGGCGCACGCGCCGCAGTCGACGCACTTTTCGGCGTCGATCACGTAGGCGGGCGAACCCTCGGAAATGGCCTCGGCGGGGCAGGAAGCGGCGCAGCTGCCGCACGCGACGCACTTGTCAGCATCGATCTTCATTGCCATATTGCACTCCTTCTTTTTTTAGGTGAAAAACTTCGCGTGACATTGTCTCATAACGGAGCGTGTTAGGCAATGGAAAGATTGCCGTTAAAACGCGCCGCGACGAGGACGCAGCGCCCTCCCAACTTAACCACTTAACCCTTAACCACTTAATCTCCGTCAGAACTCCCAGCCGAGGTAGGCGCGGAGGATCCAGCCCTCGGAGTCGACCGTGCCGCGCACGTGGCGCGTGTCCACGTCGAGGCCGTCGGAGAACTCCTTGCGCAGAACGTCCGCGCCAAGGCAGGCTCCCCTCCAGCGGAACATCCCGCCGAGGCCGACGACCATGTAGCAGTCCCAGTCGTGCGCCGCCCCGTCGCCGCGCCCGTCGAACTCCACGCCGAGACGCCGGTAGTCGACGCCGGCGCCAAGCGTCCCGCACACGACGAACCGGTCCGTCAGCTCGTAGTACGGACGCAGCGCCAGCTGGAACTCGTACATCCGCAGGTCGCCGCGCAGCGAGAACGGGCCGGAGCGCGTCGTCGCCGTAGAGGCAGCGCCGTCCGTCCAGCCGTGGGAGACGGAGACGTCCGAGAGGTCGAGCACCGGGCCGGGGCCGTCGAACGACCCCGCGCCGAACGAGCCGTCGGGGTTGCGCGCCCACGGGTCGCCGAAGACGTCCGCGTTGCCTAGGTCAGCCGTCGTGTCGTACGTCCCCTCCCGCCGCGCGTCCGTCCGCTCCACTCCGCCCGCCGAACCCTTGAACCAGTTGTCCCTGAGCAGGAAGGCGAAGGAGAAGCCGACGTCCACGCCGAAGCGGCCGCACTTCCACACGGCGCGCTCGACGCCGAACGCCGCACCGACGGCCTCGGAGTCGTCCTTCGCGACACCGCCAAGGGCGCGGTAGGCCGTGGACTCCTCGACGTAAGCGTCGTGGCGCGTCACGGTCTGCCCGGGCACACTCCAGTTCCACGTCCCGCCCGCGCCGCCCGCCGAGTCAGACGCATCCACGAACGCGCCGCCGCCGAGGTCCGCGCGTCCACCGCCCGCGAGCGCGTCGTCAACCGCGTCGCCTCTTGACTGCGCGTCGGCGCGCGTACTTGAGAACGACCCGGCGGGGAGCGGGACCGCCCCCGCCTTCACGCCGAGCCGCGCGTTCGCGTTGAAGTTGAACTGGGGGGCGACGGTCAGCCGCCACCCCTTCGTGAGGTCGGTGCAGAATCCATCCGCCTCCGCCGCACCCGCAACCGCGGCCGCCAGCGCCAGAACAAAAAACTTCCCATTCATCTTGCAAACTCCTTTCACGTCCATGACGCCCCGGCCGCTACCTAACGGCCTCGCCGGCGTCCACTCGCACGGTGAAGAACGAAAGTCCCGCCGGGCGCGCCGCCTCGAACGAGCCGTCCACGCCGACGTCCACAGTCCCCAGCTCCGTCCACGGACCGGCCGGCGACGCCGCGCCGAGGAGGACGACCGTTGCGTTCGCTCCCGGTGCGCCCCTGCTGAACGAACCATCCGCGGCTGCGGCGCCCGTCTCCACCGTCCCGCACACGACGTCCCCATCCAGGGAGAACGACGCGATGCGGCACGCCGGCGATGCGCCGGGGGCGATGGCCGCGCCGGTCGCGATCGCGGCGTTGACGCGCTCCGCCGAAAGCGGCGCGGCGAACGCGGACGCGCCGGCGACACGGGCGAGCGCAGCGGAGGCGTCCGCCCCTGCCGCGACAGGCAGGGCGTTCATCGTCCCGCCGGACTCCCAGACGACGTACCCCACGAAGTCGTCTACGCCCGCCGCAGCCGCGTTCGCGCCCATCGGGTCGACACGCCTCCTCACGTACAGCTCGACCGTCCGCTCGTCCGCCGGAATCGCGGACGCGGATATGTCGGACACGCCGTAGACGACGCGCGCGCCCTCCTCCGCGACCAGAGCCGGATCGAACGCGACGCGGCGCCAAACCGCGCCGTCGCGCTTCTCCGCGTCGCCCGCCGCCGCGCGCGCCGGCGTACTCCAGAGACAAGCCGCCGTCTGGCCGTCCGCGCCGACGCGGTCGGCGAACTCGAAGCGCAGGCTGTCGATTCCCGCCGCGAGGCCGTTCGTGCACGTCACGCCGACCTGCGCGAACCACGTTCCCGTCGCCTTCAGGTACTTCCACGCGACATCGGCGGAAAGGAGCGCAACTGCCGGCGCCGGCGGTGCGACGACCTCCAGCGTTCCCGTGACGCATGTGATGGAGTAGTTCGCCGCGAGCGTGCCGCCGAGGAACGCATAGTCGAACGAGTTGGGCGTCGTGCCAACGTCGACGATCTCCGCGAAGTTGCAGGCGGCGACGCCCTCACCGTCCACAAAGCCCTCCGCCGCCACCGTGGCGTTGGAGTGCGCGAGGCCGTCGTACGCCCACGAGCCGTCGCCGCTAGTCAGCGTCGCCGGGCGAGGGGCGATCACGACCTTCGCCTGGTGGACGAAGTCCTCGTAGTTCGGATTCGCCACGCGATACCACACGACATATTCCCCAGCGTTCGTGAATGCGGGCGGATTATCCGTCCATGCGCCGTCATCCGGTAGGGCGGTCGCCCCGCGACCGCCGTCGCCGGATTCGGACGCCGCATTTGCACCATCATTCGGTAGGGCGGCGCGTCCCGCGCCGCCGACGTCCGTTGCGCCGTCCGTTGTGCCGTCCTGCGGCGCGACGGGGACGTCGCGCCCTACCGAATACGACACGACCACCTCGCCGCCCATGGCGGCGCGGAACGCCGCCGCGAGCGCGTCCGCGTCGACCACGTGGCCAAGGCCGTCGTAGACCGCCGAGACGTCGAACTTCGAGAGGCCGCCCTCTGCCACCGCGCCGTCGCCAGGCTCGTCGCCGGAGTCTCCGCCGAACGTCGCCTTCGTGACCGCGAGAGTGCCGAACTCCGATGCAACGGTGTAGTTGGACGCCTTCACGTTTTCGTTCAATTCATAGGTGAATGCGTTGTCGCTCGTGCCGACGGCGGTCTGCGAACCCGTCACCGTGAACGCCGCGCCCTCGCCAACGACGAAGCCGTCGCCGCCGACCGTCACCGTCCCCGCCGTGAGCGGAATGCCGTCGTAGACCTTCGACGCGCCTGCGCTCGTGAGCGTGACGGAACGTTTCGCGATCTCGAACTCCTGGACGTCGCGGCCAGTGTAGTTCCCCTTCCCGGTGAACACCATCTTCGCCGTGCCGGCGTCAACGTTGTCCTCGTAGGACACCTCGAAGTCGTCGCGCGTCATGACCGACGGATCGCCGTCGCCGAAGCCCGCGTCGGGGGTCTTCGCCGTCCCGTCGTAGACGTAGCCCTCCGCGGGCAGGACCGGCCACACCAGCCCCTCGACGCTCCTCGGCGTCACCGTCACCGGGCGCGAGTCGACGACCGTCGCGTACCCCTCCGCCGAGATGCGGAACCAGACGGGCCGCGCCGTGCAGACGTTCGTGTAGGCGACGGGCGACGCCGACCAGGGACCGTCCGCCGATTCCGAGTACTCCACCGTCGCGCCCGACGCCGGAATCGAGACCTCGACGTTGACGCCGCAGCCCTGCACCCCGTCGTACTCGCCCGAACTCCCGTCCGCAACGTAGGCGACTGTCGCGGCGTTTATCCTGAACGGCGCCGTCGCCGTCAGCTCCCTGTAGTTCCGCGACTCGGGGACCGTGAACGTCGCCACGTACGAGCCAGGCAGCGTCGGCTTCGCCCCCGACGACCAGGTCACCGTCGCCGTGCCGGACTTCGCGGCGGAGACAGGCTCGGCGGGCGTCTGCCCGTACGTCCAGTCCGCGACGGCGGGCGGCGTCGTCCACTCGTTCTCCGCCTTTCCGATCTCGAACTCCTGGACGTCGCGGCCCGCGTAGTTCCCCTTCCCGGTGAACACCATCTTCGCCGTGCCGGCGTCAACGTTGTCCTCGTAGGACACCTCGAAGTCGTCGCGCGTCATGACCGACGGATCGCCGTCGCCGAAGCCCGCGTCGGGGGTCTTCGCCGTCCCGTCGTAGACGTAGCCCTCCGCGGGCAGGACCGGCCACACCAGCCCCTCGACGCTCCTCGGCGTCACCGTCACCGGGCGCGAGTCGACGACCGTCGCGTACCCCTCCGCCGAGATGCGGAACCAGACGGGCCGCGCCGTGCAGACGTTCGTGTAGGCGACGGGCGACGCCGACCAGGGACCGTCCGCCGATTCCGAGTACTCCACCGTCGCGCCCGACGCCGGAATCGAGACCTCGACGTTGACGCCGCAGCCCTGCACCCCGTCGTACTCGCCCGAACTCCCGTCCGCAACGTAGGCGATTTCCGCCGCGACGAGCGGCCCCGCCATGCAGAGGGCGCACAATGCGCCCATGAGACGTCTTGTCATTTCCGTGTTCCTTTGCTGTCAGTTGTCGTTTTCATTTTCCGCCCGTTCGCCCGTCCCTGCCGGAAAGGAGGGCGCGGCCTCACTCCATCTCCACGCGCACCTTGAAGAAGCGCATCCGCGCGCGGTTCTCGTCCGTGACCGACGTCCACTCCGCGTCGCCGAGGTCCGCCTTGCCGTACACGATGTATCTGCGCGGCGGTTCGGCGGAGGAGAGGTCTGGCGCCCACGTCACATGCGCCGCGCCGTCCGCGTCCATCGAGATGAACGCCGTGAGGCGGCTCGCCGCGTCCTCCGGGTCGAGGCCCGCGACGTACGACTCCCAGAGCGCGACGCCGTTCGCGCCAGCCGCGTTCGCCGCCGCCTCGTAGTCGCCCGCGCCGAAGCGCGCGACATAGGCCTCGAGCCAAGAGTGCGGCACGGGAATGGGCGTCGTAGTCGTCACCGCGTCCGCCGGGGAATCGCCTGGGCCGGAGTAGATCTCGAAGTCGACCTCGCATGGCGTGGCGAGCGCGATGCCCGCGTAGTTTGCGGTCTCCTCCACCCAGAAGCGCGCCGTGTACTTCCCTGGCATGGACGGACGCGTAGGCGTCTCCGTCTCCACCGACGCGCCGCGCAGGCGGTAGGCGACCGAGAGCGTACCGAATCGGGGCTGCCCGACGGGCAAAGCCGCCGCATCCACCCCGTTCGTCCAGCTCGAGATTCCTGGACGGACTGACCAGCCGTTCGCGCCCTTCCGGATCGCGAAGACTCCCGTCCAGTCCGTCTCGTCCTCCTCAAGTCCCCTCCAGCGGTAGTCCTCAGGGGTCGTGAGACGCAGGACGACGTTCGTGTACTCGCCCGCATCAGTCCCGCCGGGGTTCGCGACGACAGTCCAGCGTTCGTCCGCTGCCACGGTCGGCCTCTGGAGCCGCCCGCTGTACGACTTCGCCGAGATCGTCGGCGGCACAACGGGGCGCTTTATGATGGCGAACTCCTTCGTCACCGTGCCGCAGTAGTCGTTCCGCCCCGTCACCGTCATGGGGAAGAGGCCTGTACCCGTCCGGTCGGAGTAGGCGACAGACCAGTCGTCCGCCGTGGCGACGTTCGGGTTTCCGTCCACGACCGTCACGGACGGCTTCTTCTCCGTCCCGTCGAAGAACCACGCCGCGTCCTCGTCCGCGACTACCATCCCGGCCGTCAGCGTCTTCGGTAGTATGCGCAGGGCGCCAGTCCCGTAGTAGGGCGCGTAGTTGGGGGACGTGAACTTGAAGTGGACGACGAGATCGCCCTCTGCGACGTGCGTCCGCGTCGGCGCAATCTCTGAATAGGCGCTCTCGTCCCCTGCGGCGAGGGCGTATAGGATGCGGCACGGCTCGCCGAAGTCGGCCGTGACCTCGAACGGCTGCGCCGCGCCGTTGTAGACGCGCTCACAGACGATCCGCCCCTCCGCGTCCGTCTCGCATCCGCCGAACACGGAGGCGGGGTTGAGTGTCGCGGGCGTCACAGTCAGCGTCCCGAACGCGGTCGTGACGGCGTAGTTGGACGCCTTCACGTTCTCGTCCAGTTCGTACGTGAACGCATTGTCGCTCGTGCCGACGGCAGTCTGCGAACCCATCACCGTGAACGCCGCGCCCTCGCCAACGGCGAAGCCGTCGCCGCCGACGGCCACCGTCCCCGCCACGAGCGGCGTCCCGTCGTAGACCTTCAACGCGCTGGCGCTCGTGAGCGTGACGGAGCGCGGAAGGATCCGCCACGGCACGGAATGCGACCCCGCGAAGTTGCCCGTGCCGGACACCGTCAGCGTGTAGCCGCCCGCGTTCGTGGCGACGTTTCCGGAGACCGTGAACGACGCGACGGCGAACCCGCCGTAGGACAGGGACGTCACGCGGCACGTCCTCTCCGCGCCGTCGTACGTCTCGCCGTCGCCGGCGAGCGAGACGGACCACTTCGCGTCGTCCGTCCAGCCGCCCATGTCGGCGGCGGCCACGGAGAGCGTCCCCGTGACGCACGTCATGGAGTAGTTCGCCGCGAGCGTGCCGTCGAGGAAGTCGTATTCGAAGGAGTTGGGGGCCGCGCCGGCGTCGACGATCTCCGCGAAGCCGCGCGCGGCGACGCCCTCGCCGTCCACGAAGCCGTCCGCCACGACCATGGCGTTGGAATGTGCGAGGCCGTCGTACGTCCACGAGCCGTCGCCGCTAGTCAGCGTCGCCGGGCGAGGGGCGACCACGACCTTCGCCGAGTGCGTGAAGTCCTCGTAGTTCGGGTTCGCGACGCGGTACCACACGACATACTCGCCCGCG
>CAYLRN010000040.1:0-16305 GCA_964386385.1 uncultured Lentisphaeraceae bacterium
TTTCCCATTTGTGTATTTATTGTGTAGATATTCCCTTGTTTCCTTGTTTCTTACTTTTTTTGTGCTACAACTACATTTATGTCTATTTCACAATCTGTTATCAATGAATACATAAACAACATGGATCTCGGCCGCACTCTGCTTCCCCCATACCAACAAACCCAGCTCGCGCGGCTGCGTGGCTGGGTGTCAGCTGAATCTGACTTCGTCGCCTCGACGGTCAATGTAAATCCGGGGTCGTTCGTGCCCAACTATGTGCGGGGTCTTCGTGCCGCCGAAGCTGACTTGGAATTTCTGCTAATTGTGAGAGGCTATACGCAGGTGAAGCACGCGGCGCGGGCTACGCGTGAGTATGAGGAGGGTTGGCCGGCTGGTAGGCTCGAGGCTGTTTTCGGCGCCGACACGGTGGCGGCCGAGGGGTTCCGCGCGGGATATGAAGCGCTACTCTCTCACGTTGATTAGCTTTTTTAATAAGTCCACAGAAAGGCGGTCACGGAAACCGTCCACGTAGCTTTAATTGTGGCATCACAACTGACTGCAACGGTGATTCGCCGGCCAGCTGTGGAATTAGTGAAAGTCACTGTTAATCCGTGTGCGTTAACCGCTCCGGTTGTTGTTTCGAGTCTTGTTGTAAAAATGACCTTAGTAATTTCTTCGTCGGTGAGACTCTGCAAAAAGTCCGGCGTAAGAGTCTGTTTATAGTCGCCCTCTCCGGAAATGCTGAAGCCGACTTCAGTCTCGCCGAGTTCTGTCAAAGTGCCATGTACACTGCCGCTTCCGCCGCCTTCGATATCGCTTGACGGTATCGTGGATACCGTTGTGAATTTGTCTCCATCCACTTTGACATAGCCGGCCGTGCCGAGGCTAGCCTTCGCTGGGGTGACGTCTACGTCTGCGTTGCTCATGTGCTAATCTCCTATCAATGAAGGGCGCGGGGGAAAAGAGATTAAGCCCGCGCCCTAGTCTTATATGCTGTTTAATTTACCGTCCGCTTAATGCAATCCATGTCAAGGTGACGCCGGCCGCGTCCGTACCCGAATTGTTGATGACACGATAATGGAATTCGGTCGCGCTCACAGAGGTAACGCACAAGCTGAAGTTCGTCCCGGTCGCATCCTCGACACTGAGGAAGACGCTGGGCGTGTCCGCCTTCTCCGATGTGAAGGTCACCTCGCCGTCCAGCGCACTGTTAGCCGGAATCGACAATGAGTTGGACTGGCCGCGCTCGAATTCGGGCGTCTGCGTGATAATGTGTTGCACGCTCTCCACAAGCTTAGCGAGGGCTATAGTTCCGTCGGCGACGTTGTCATTTTCAACGAGCCCGTAAGACGTTGAAGTGGCATCGGCGTTCGCCTTGACCACGCCGTTAGCGGTGGGCGTGAGGTGCCGAAACTCCTGCTCCTCGGTGTCGCTCGTGGTCACGAGGCCGGTTAGGCTGTCGAGCGTGTCCGTGGCGGTGGCTACGTCACGCACGTTGGCAGGGGTCACGGCGACGGCGGCGATGTTCTCGTTTTCCACGGCGGCGACGCCGAGCTTCAGCTGAGTGACTGCTTCGTCTGCGATTTTATCCGTGGTGACGGCCGCGTCGGTAATGTCGTCAGTGGCGACGAGGGTTTGGACGGTCCACGGCGTCGTGCTCGTGGGGTCGGCCGGGTACTTGACGAAGCCGGCGCCGTCTCCGGTTACCGACGCTTTTGCAGGTGTGACGTTGACATCATAGGTGTTGGGCATGTTTTATCCTTCCGCCGGGTCTTTTTTTTGCGCCGGCTCCTGTTTCTGCGGCTGCGGCCGCTGATTCCATGTAACATTATAGGCGAGCTCCACGGTTGCCGTCGAGCTCGAGTTGTTGACGAGGCGGGCGGTGAAGCCGGTCTCCGACACGCCGGTGACTATAGCGGTGAGGTTGTGCGCCTCCTCGTCGTGGGGGGTGAGTGTGACGGTCGGTGTCCCGTCGCCGAGGTGCGTGGGGTAGTCTGCGATGACGACGACGGATTCGTTGGGGGGGACTGTGAGGCCGGTTACTTCGCCGGCGCGTGTATCGGGCACGTCTCTGGCGAGTTCCGCGTCTGTGACGGGGAATCGGCTGTCGAGCTCGTGAAGATTCCGATTCGTCGTGTCTGTGAAGTCTGCGGTCCATTTTTGCAATGCGGCGAGGTTGAGACATAGATTTTTCCATCTTTGTTCGCCGCTTACAGCGTTCCAGTAGAATTCGGGGACGTCGGGCACGCTGCCGGTTAGCGGCCCGTATGGGAGGAATCCCCAGCCGGTGAATCCGGCGGGCGTTGTCATCGTCATTTTTTTTCTCCGTTCCTAACTGTCACCATTCTACAGTCGGCGTGGCGAGCTCTGTAAATAGCGTGTGGAATTCGTCGACGAGCTGGAGGTCAACGTCACGGTAGTCGCGGAACTTTGCGAGCTGATCTAGAAGATTCCCGGCGTCGACACGTTCTTCTTGAAAGTCGGTGGCGTTGCTGGCATAATCCTCGGTGGCGGGGTTGAGGCGCGTGGCGGGAAAGTCGCTGAACAATGAGCGGTTTTTCGTCCATGTGTCGCCGGCATAGAGCGGATTCACGCCGTCTGCAAACAGTCTGTAGAGGGGCGCATATTTGGGGACGACGTCGAGGGCGCGGGCGGTGAAAATGTCGCGCCATTTCCCGGGCGGCGTTACCGATATCTCACAATACTTGAAGTGCCGGGTAATCTTGTTTTCTACGCGCTGCCGTGTCGCGTCGTCCGGCCAGCCTGCCTCCGTCCAGTCGGGATCGCCGTAGGGGTCGAAGCCGGCGGCCATGAGTTCGCCGAGCTGTATTGTCTGCGTATCATGCCAGTCGGGGTTGACTGTGATAGGCGAGTAGGAGGGCATGTCTTCAAGGCGGTACACGGCTCACCCTTTCAATAGCTGGTTGACGCGCGATTGCACGGCGGCGCAGTCGTATCCGGCGGCCTCGAGGCGCTGCCGGCGCGTCTGCCCGTTGCCCCATTTCCCGGCGATGACTTCGCGGGCGAGCGTGTCGACGGTTTTCCGGGTCGACGCGGGTTTGAGTTGCGCGTTCACTTCGTTTTGCACGGCGGCGCAGTCGTATCCGGCGGCCTCGAGGCGCTGCCGGCGCGTCTGCCCGTTGCCCCATTTCCCGGCGATGACTTCAGCGGCAATCTGTTTCACTGTCTTCGTCGCCGTTGTCGTCGTGGCCGTCGCCGTTGCGGTGTCGCCCTTCGCGTATTTCCGCCATGCGGCGGCGTCGCCATAGAAGACGTCGGCATCCAAATTGCGAGCCCACGAACTCGTTTTGAATTTACTCGTGAATTGCCATGCGGCGATGGTCGAGCCGTTGGGTGCGCCCGAAGGGCGGCTCCAGTCGTCGGGGAATGCGGTCCACGTGTTGCCGGCGCCCCAGTCGGCCTGCCATATGCCGCACCGGGCGCGCGTCCATTCGTCCGTCATTGACGCAAGGTTGCTTGTGGAACAATAGACGAGGGGCCACACGCCTGTCTCATTGTGCAATGTCTCTACAAAAACGTGAGACTGATTGCCGGTTAAACCGTTTTTCTCAAGGTCGAGGCATAGGACCGCCTTACGGATGTGCTTTTTGACTGTGGAGGCGAAAAACCGCGCCTGCGTCTCCGGATTCTCTCCTGTCATGAAATGATAGACGCCGAGGAGCCGGCCGGCCGTCTTGACGGCGGCCGTTTGTTCTGCGAACGTCGCGCTCGTATAATCCGTGCCCTCCGTCGCCTTGACAATGATGAAGTCGCCGGGAAGGGCGGCGACGTTGATTCCCGCTTGATGGCTGCTAATGTCGAATCCGTGCAAAGTCATTCTTTGTTCTCTCCATTCTCCGGCGCACTGTCGCCGGGCTTATTGTCGGGCGGCGCGGCGGCGTCGCCTCTCATTATCTCATAAATCCGCGTGTCCTTGAAGGCGGGGTATCCACGTCCCACGTTTTCCACGATAGAACTAATCTCCATTAACGCTACATAGGCGCACACGACGTTCACGGCCGGGATCCCGAGGTTGACGCCGGCGCGCGGCCCCGTGGCTTCCACGACGGCCGCCAGCCCTATCACACACAAAACGAGCGTCTTGTGCAGGAGTCCTTCTCGCATGACGGACGATGACACGTCGTGCTCGAGGCACGCGGTTATGAAGCCAGTGATCATGTCGCCGAGCATGAGGAGGCAGGCGAGCCCTATCGCCCAAAGTGATTCATTAGAGAGCAAGTGCCGCCTCCAAATCATCGAGGGTCGGCATGGTGTCGCCGCCGGTGTCGCCGCGGCCCGCGCCGCCGACGGGCGCCATCATCTGCGTTTCCGCGTCGTTGACGGCGTTGAAAGTGTCTGATTCTATGTCCTGATTCCACATCACTGTCGCATGGCCGCCGGTCAGCGCGTTGAGCTGGTCGCAGGCCTTGCGCCGGCATATGAGCCCGTCGAGCGCCATCATGCTGGTCGGTTCGTCGGTCTGCCGGATCTCGCTGACACTTTGCCTTTCCGCCTTCCGCTCGGCGACGCCGATACCGAGGTAGGCGAGCCCCAGATTCCACACGTCTTTTAGGTCGCCTTGCACTGCGGTCAGCTCCATATCTTCTCGCCCGGAGGAGACGGGCATGACTTGCGCCGTGTAGTCGGCGGTGAATCGATCATAGGCGAGCACATAGGGGTCGCCGTTAGCTATCTGCGATGTGAGGTTGTGGAGCTGCTGAGCTTGCTCGCGCGGCGCTGTAATCAGCACGGGCTGCCGCATGTGCTGCCGAACTGTCTGCTTCGTCCTTAGCACGTTCGCGCATTCCGCGGCTATGAGCTGGAGGCCCGGCCATTTACCGATCCGTGTCTGCGAATCGTACACGACGACGCCGTTGTCGCGGGTGACGGGCCACTCGGGGCCGTTCGTGCCAAAAGCACGCCACCGATATTGCTCGTCGTTGCCGTTAGGTGTGCCGAGTACGGCCTGCATGGCGAACGCATTGTCCATGGGCAGGCCGGGGGGCGCTGTAATTGTTGCGCACCCGTTCCACAGCAAACACCATTCGAGGAAGCGCACGTCGACCTTCTCCGGGAGGTCAATCCACCGGTAGCGAGCCATAGCAATGGCGCACAATTGCTGGCTGAAAAAATTGAAGGCCGCCTGATTCCATGCGGCTGTCGTCCACACGAGCGGGTCCGCCCAGTTGGGCACCACACTCGAGGCTAGCGGATTCACGCCAACCGTCAACGTCTGCTTCGTTTTGCTCATTGCTCAACGTCCCCTATCATGTCAGGGGCGCGCCACACGGTTACGCCGTTTTCGAGGCGCGCCGCTATCCATTGTAGCGCGTTGAGCGGCGCGCCGGCGGCCGCGGGTTTGACAACGGCGCGCGCGCATTGCCAGTAGGTCCACTCCGGCATCTGGAGGAGCTCGGGGTTCTTGACGAGCCGGGCGCACTTGTAGCCGCGCGCGTTGAATCTGTCTGCGATTCTGAGGAGATCGCCGTCTAGAGGGCGTTCGATTCGGATTGTGACGCCGACGGGGTGTGCGCCCCACGTGGCAGCGTCGCCCGACGCAGGGGCGATAATGGGGGGCACGCCGCGCGCATCCGTGTTTATGCCGGCGGTGACTGTGGCGAGGGCCGCGTCATAGGTGCGTTGCGCGTTCGCCTTTGCCGTGTCGCGTGAGCGGGTGGCGTTCTCCTTCGTCGTGGATTGTGTAGCGGTGGCGTTGCTGTCAGTCGCCGTCTTCGAAGCGGCGGCGTTCGTGTTCGCCGTGTCGCCGTTGTTCGTGTTGATGGAAGTAGCGGTGGCGAGGGTGCCGTGGCGCACCGTCGTGTCGAGGAAGGTGCCGCCGTTGAGGGCGGCGCGCGCGCGGCCGTTCTCATTGACTTGAATTGAGCGCGCTAGTTTGCGTGATTGCTGATTCTCATAAAGGAGCTGGTTTACGGCGACGCCGGTTTTCCCGCCGGCGCCTATTGCGCCGTCGCCAACCTGATAGGTGCGGGCGGCGTCCTGCATTGCATCTTCCTTCTGGACTGTGACGCCGAAGTTGAGGCTTGTTCCGATGAAGCCGGCGGCGGCTCCGGCTACCATGCCGGCGCCGCCGAGGGCGGTTCCGGCGGCGGCGCCGGCGCGGCCGGCGGCTGTGGGCGAGGTGAGGGCGTCGAGGCCGCCCATGACGAGCCCGCTAACGCCATCCTGATTTGTGGCTATGCCGGCGGCGCCGCTTATGGCGTTGCTTATAGCTGTGGCGGCGAGCCCCTCGGCGCCGGCTTCGCGTGTTACCGAGTATGTTCGAGCAGTGTAGTTGTAATCGAGGGTCGCGTTTGATATGAGCACGTCGAGGGCGCTGCCGGTTGGTCGGTCGCCCGTATAAGTGCCGAGGTTCCCGTAGACCTGCCGGTTGAGCCCCGACGCGCCCAGGAGGTTAATGTTGTTATCTATGTTGAGCCAGTTAGCTTCGTTCGCGACGTTGATTGCGAGGTTTGTTGTATCCTCTGTGAGCTGATTAGAGAGTGTTTGATTCGCTGTGCTCGTGTTAACGCTGCGTGTCGTGTTTGCGACGCTAACGTCTGTGGACCTTGTTGTGTTCGCCTTTGCCGTGTCGGCGGAGGCGTCTGCGTTCGTTTTGCCGGTGTCGGCGCTGGCGCGCGCGTTGAGGAGTGCAGCGTATGCGCGGGCGCGGTCGTTCGCGCGGCTGTAGGATTTTTGCCATGCGGTGAGGTCGGCGGCGCTGATTTGCACGCGGTAGGCCGGGATATTCCATGTGGCGAGAGTGGCCTGCCATGTGCCGCCGGTGGGCGCGGCGGCCGCTGTGTCGAGTCGCTGGAGGGTGACGGTGCCGGGCGTGTCCGTGCCGATTCCGGCGAGGTATGCGGTGATGGCGAGCCCGTCGGCGGCGGCGGCCTTGACGCGGAGCACGGCGCTGGCCCCGGTTTGTTCTACAGGCACACTGACTGTTTGCCCGGTGTTCGTCTGCATGACGAGGCGCGTGTATTGTCCGGTGTAAAGCTTTGCCCATTTGTCGGCGGGCTCGGGGTAGGCGAAGGCGGCGGGGGTGAGATTGATATCGTGTTTTATCTCCGTTGTGGCGATGACGGGCCACACTGTCGCGCCGTATAGGGTGCTGGAGGTGCCGAGGCTGAGGAGGCGCCGGGGGGCGATGTAGAGGGCTTTTATGGAGGCTATGAGTCCGGCGGGCGCGGCGTTGAGGAAGGCGGATAGCTGGCTGGGGTTTATGGCGGTCATGTGGCCGGCCGGCTGCCCGCCGACTGTTTGTGAGCGGGCGAGTGTGGGCATGGCGACCGTGTAGTCTCCGGCGGGGTTGGTGAGCCCTGTGTCGATGACGGCGAGCTGGTCGCCGGTATTCCAGAAATCCGAGGTGAGGTCGCGCGCCTCAAGGCCGCTGCTTAATGTGTCGCCTTCGTTGTCGAGGAGGTTAGCCGTGTGGGCGAGCGGGTCTGCGAGATAGTCGGCGGGCGTGGCGCTGTTTGCGACGGCCCAGTGGCCTTGTTCGAGGCGCACGGCGGGGATAGTCACGCGGTTTATGAATGTGGTCCATAGGTCGGGGCGGATGGTTAGAGCGGTGGCGGAGGGTGCGCGATATTCTATTGCGTCTATGAAGAAGCCCCACTTGTGCACGCCGGTGTCGGCGTTTTCGCCATCAATGGGCGGCGACGGGTACGCCACCCAAGCGTAATTGTAGAGTGCTGACATGTCGGTGGGGAGGGGGATCTTGACTTCGTGGCCGGTGATTTGGGCGGGCGTCTGCAATGTGGCCTCGTATCCGTCGAGCCCCGCGAAGTAGGCGTCGCGGGCGGCGTCGTTCTCCCATTTCACGACGTCGTTGCCACCGTCCCATGGGACGGCGCACAACTTGACGACGGTGCCCGCGTCCCATCGCGTGAAGTCGAAGGTGTTGCGGTACGCTTCATAGGGTGCGGGCGGTGTCTGGTTGAAGGGGAAGGGGGTCACGCCCTCGAGGTGCGGAAAATCTGCCATGAACACAAGGATACCCCCGCGTAAGGCCATGAAGCGCGGGGGTATCGGTGTGCGGCCGTCGCCGCCGTGGGGCGCCGCGCGTCAAACCGAACAAATCCGCGCGGCATGGACACGCCCGGGTAAGGAGGCTCAATGCGAGAACCCCGGGCGCGGCCCCATGTCTTTTCATTCTATCGTGACTGTGGCCGTGGCCGCGTACGGCGTGGCGGGCTCCACACTGTCAGACGTCGGATCCGCGTAGGTGGCGGTCGCCGTGACTGTGAGCACGGTACCCGATGCGAGGGCGGGCGACGTGTGGAGCGTGTTCGTGAGCCCGTCGACATATGTCCGGCTGCCGAGCTTGACGGCCGCGCCTTCCGCGTCCTTCGCCTCCACCGCGTAGAGGGCGGAGTCCGGGGCGACGCTCATGTCGGGGCTAATAAGGGTGCCGGCGGGCGACGCGGCGAGCGAGCCGGTGAGCTTCGGCGTGAACGTCACCGTTTCGCCGGCCTTGATGGTTGACGCGGCGGGGGTGAGCTCAAGCCCGGTCGTGGTCTGAGTAATCGTGACCTCCTGGCGGCCGGCGGCGGCGAACGTGTCGCCCGTCCCCCAGAGGAGGCACGGCTCAAAGGGGTTAAGGAAGATTGACTGCTGAGAATGCACGAACACCGAGGTCGTAAGGGTCGCCGGATTATAGAACGTCGTGGTCTGTCGGACCACGTCGACGATGTTGAGGGTGTTCTGTGAGACGAGGGCGGCGAAGCAGCCGGGAATCCCGAAGTCGTCAATGATGATAACTCTGTAGTTGAGGGGGTCTGTTTCAGTGCCGGTGCCGGACACTGGGGCCGCCCAGTGGAAAAGCGGCTGGAGTGTCCTTGTGTCGAGGTTGGCGGCCACCTCGGGGGTGACGAGGAGCACGAGCTGGCTCGGGTCCGTGTAACTGTTTGGCATGTCGCCGGGCGTAACCTGCCGCACCCAGTTGGGGAAGCGGAGCCGGTTAGCCCATGTCTTAAGAGACGTGAGGAAATCTGTCGCCGGGTCTTTAGCGGTGGGAGCGGCGTCCATGACCTCACGATAAATCTTGTTCGGTTGCGCCTTGTCGAAGGTGGCGATAGCCGAACGAACGAGAAGATACTCCTGATAGTTATCGCTTGACACGGGTGTGTCGAGCACGGCGGCGACGAAGCGGGCGAGCCCGTCGGACGTGGTGAAGGCCTGCTGGAGCTCAGCCTCATTGTAAGAACACGGAGTAACACGCCTCGTGTTCACCCATGCCCATGCGGTTTTACCCTTCGGGCGGTAGACCTTAAGGAGCGGCACGGTCGCCTCGCCGCCGTCGCCCGCGTCATTGAACGGTTGAGCCTTGATGTAGTCGAGGGCGCTCATTTGCACGGCGCCGCCATATGGCATGGAATCCTTCGCAAAAACGCGCAAAGGATCCTCGAATCGCTGCTGCTTGAGGAAGACGCGCCCGACGCGCGTGAAAAGCCAGTTGACGAACTGGTTGCGCCACGGCCCCGAGTAGGGGTCGAACATTGCCTTCGCCTGCTCCTCGGGCGCCTGATTGCTCACGCGGTCAAGGAATTCATAGAGCGGGCCGGTGGCGTCGAGCTTTGCCGCCTGCAAGATTGAATTGTTTTCAGTCGCCATTTTTCTAATCCTCTCTCAGTCGAAGTCTATGTCCTCGAGGTTTTTCAACCCCTCGTTTTGCGGTGCTTCCGGCGCCGGCTCCGTTGCTGGCCGGTCTACGGCCGCCTGCGTTATGAAGCCGGTGAGGGCGTCAATTTTTGCTATTGCGGAGGCTATGAGGTCGCGGAGCTCGTCGTATTCGCCGGCGCGGTGCGCTTCGTCGGGCGTTTCGCCGGTGGCGGCCGCCTCCTCTTTTTCGTCTTGTGTTTCGTCGTCTGCGGTGGCGTCGTCTGTCATCTTTTTTCTCCCGTCTGTCGTGTGCGTGTCGGCTGGGGCGGCGGGAGCCGGTCCCGGCGTCCGGGCGTCAACCTTGCAATCGGCACGGCCGCGGCCGCCCCGTTCCCGGGGTGCGCCGGCCGCGGCGCGGCGCCCAAACCGTCGAGCGGCCAAACGTGCCGCCCCGCCACACGCCACCCATGATAGCACGAAAAAGCCCCGCCGTTGGGCGGGGCTGGACTGCTGGCTGGTATCATGTCACGCCGGCGGGTGCCGGCGCTCTCCCATGATATCACGCCGGGTCGTCTATGAGGTCGAGCGCCCACATCTGACGCGGCGTGAATATGGCGCGGTTGCTGCGGCTCCGGCCGTACCGGCGTTTATCCGCTTCGAAGACGGCTATGACCTGCCGGCGGCATGTCTCATAGAGTGCGGCGTCGTTCGGCGTGGCGGGTTTTATGCCGGCGGTGACCTTGTGCACGGCCGCCGTGTAGGTGACGCGGGTGCCGTCTGCGAAGGCGATGCGGATGCGGCCGTCGGGGTCGCACGCCGCCTGGAGGATTCGCGTGAATTCGCGTTTAGTGAGCATGTCAGTTCGCCTCCTTTAAAGCGTCGAGGTAGATTCCCTGATAGATGCGGGTGGATACCGTGTCGGCGGCGGCCGCCTCCTGCCATAAGGCGCGGCGTTTCTCCCCTTCCCACATGTTGAGCTGGTTTGCGGTGAGTTCACAGAGGCGACTGTAGCCGGCGAGTTCGTCGGCGAGCTGCTGGTCTGTGAGCTTCCCGGAGCGGGCGAGCGCGTAGAGGCTTACGCGCGCGGCGGCTACTTCGTCGCGGCGGGCTTCGCGGAGCACGTTGAGGAAGGCGCGCCCGATGTGCTGGAGTTCGTCGGCGTCGGGGTCTGCCGTCCACATGCTGCCGTCCATGAGTCCGGCTATATAGAGGGCGTCGGGCGCCGCCTCGGCGTCGGGGGCGTTGCCTGGCCAGGCCGTGGGGTCGGCTCCGTTCATGATTGCCGCGAAGTTTTCCGCGGCTGTGGCGGCGCACGTGTATTCGTGCGCGTAAATGAGATTCCCCGCCGTGTCTGCAATGTTGAGGAGAATTGAGCCCCAGCGCGTCTGATATGCCTCTATGTTGATGTCCTTACGCATGTCAGTTCACCTTCAGTTCTTTGTTGATGGCGTCGAGGATGGCTTCGGCGCGCGTGGCGCCGGTCCCGCGGGCGCGGCTGGCGCGGTCTGTTTGCCGGCCGTAGCCTTCAACGGGGCCGATAAACCAGATGTCTCCGTGTGAATCCGCGTTCTGACGTGTGCCGTACAAGTTCATGGCGTCGCCCTTCTCGGCGGCGTTCATGAGCTCTTCAATCATGTCGACGCTAACGCCGGCGTATGCGGCGAGATCCTTCTTGCTTCGCGGCAGTTTGTTCGTTTTGCGTGCTGTCATTTTAAGCCTCCTTGTGGCTTTGTGTCAGACTGGCCTTCAACCTGACAATTAAAAGAGTACTAGCTCCCCGCGCTCGTTGCAGGGAATCCGCGGATTTTTCACAATCCCTTCACATTCGCGTTGGAACAATATCCGGATGCGCAACCCTTTCAGCTTGTGGCCGCGGGTCTCCACGTGGTCGAGGGCCGCGTCGATATCCTCGCGCCGCGTATAGAATTCGTCGTCAATCCGCGTCTTGTTGCACAAGACCTGCAGGCGCTCGCTTGTGGCGGTCATAGGGCGGCCCGGTACCCGTAGAGGGGCAGGAGCTTTTTTTCGAAGGCGAGCTGGACCGGTTCGTCTGCGAAACGCACGAGCCCGAGTCGGTATGCTTCGCAAAGCGCGCGGATCTCCGGCTCCGTGCGGCGCGCCATAAGGTAATTCACGGTGTTGTCTGCCGTGGTGAGCGCGTATATGTCGACGTCGGGCGGCGCGCCCGGCGTCAAGTAGTAAAGCCCCGCGTCCATATCCACCCACACGCCATATGCTTCGCCGCCCAACTTATAGCCATACTTGCACATTGCGGCGGGCGTTTTGCGGGCTATGAGCCCCGCGTCGGCGCGCGAAGCGAAGGCGTTGTCGTTCGCCATGGCGGCGGCGGCCGTGCCGCGGCTCATGCGCCCGGCCACGGTATCCGCGGCCTTCGCCCGGCTATACGCCGCATCCTCGCCGACATAGAGGAGGAGCGTTTTCCCGGCCCACCATGAGAAGCCGGCGGGCGGCACGCTCCGGATTCCGAAGTGCGCGAAGTAGGGGTTAGCGACAGAGCCGGCCGCGTTTGCGAGGAGGTAAACGTTAGGTTTGTGCGCGTCCTGCCCGGGGCGTTCGCGCGTCACCGAGTCAACGACGCTCACGAGCCGGTCGTATTCGTCGGGCAGGTAGTCGCGCCGGCCGCCCGGATTCTCTATGAGCGCCTCGTCGAAAACGACGCGGCGCACGCGCGCGAATGTCAGCTCTTTGACGTCCTGATATGCGCTGAGGGCGACGAAGTAGCCCACCGTCTGCCATGCGCTTTTAGCCGGCTTCCATGCGGGCTCGCCCCAGTGTTCGCGGGGGATCTCGACGGTTTGAAGTTGGTAGCCTTTCCGGCGAAAAAGGAGGCGGCGGCCGCGCATGAGCCGGCTCGAGGGCTCCCCTTGCTTGTTAGGCTTCATGAGCGCGCCGAAGTAGTCGCGCGCCACGTCGGGGATGCGGTCTGCGTACCGGACGACGTGCACGAAGCGCGTCCCATCTGCCAGATAGTCGCGGAGGCATTGTTCGCGAAGTCCGTAGGTTTTGCCGTGGCCGCGCGCTTCTATGACCATTGTGACGTCGGCGTCGTAAGAGAGGATTCGGCGCCATGGCGTATAGATCATCATTTCCGGCCCTCCTTCCAATCGGCGGCGGCTATTACGCGGTAGCGGGCAGCGGGCTCCCTGCCGTAGACGCGCCGCAGGTACTCGAGATTCTCGAAGGCGGGGCCGCCGGCCGGGTCGCCTATCATTTTATCCACATTGTAGAGGCACACGGCGGCGGGCCTCTCCACGTGCTCCACACGGCCAGTGTAATCCTGCACATCTTCGTCTATCGTGTCGGTGGGCTTCGGCGCGGTGCGTCCGAGCATGTGGCAAACGTCGTTTTTTACGAGCACGTTGTAGCCGAGCCCGTGGTCGAGCGCCCACCGGGGGCCGCGCGCGCGGGCCGCGTCTTCATACCATGTTTCTATCGTGTAGAGTCCGGCGGGGCGGCTCAATCCGGCGCACGTCACGTGTGCGCGGCCCGCGGCGTCGAAGCTTACGCGCGCTTTGTTCCATAGCTCAACGTGCCACGTGTAGCGCGTGGTCGTGCGGCCGGCCGCGTCCGTGCCACAGTCTTCCACTTCGAAGTGCCCGACGCCTGGCATCCCGATATACGCGCCCGGGTAGTTTGTGCGGGCCCGGTAATATCCGCGTTCGAGGCACCAGTCGGCCGCGTCGTGCAAGGGCTGGAGGGCGGCGCGCAACTCTTCGTCGGTCACGTCCGGGTCGCACCGGATTTTCAGCGAGTCCGTGTCGCCGCCGAGCACGTCTATGCGGTCGCCGAGCGCCTCATAGAGGAGCTCCATGCCGAGCACGAGGTGGAGGCGGCTGCCGCCGACTATGCGGAGGCCTTGTGTGTAGAGCACGCGCGGCGCCTTCGGCCTGCATTGTTCGAACGTCTCCGGTGTGCACACGGTGTCGGGGTCCACGGTGACGCGCGCGTCTGCCACCTTGAATCGCGGCTTGAATTCGTCTTGTGCTAATGTGCCGTATATCGCGTTAAACATTTGTTTGAGGTGTAGATAGTAGGCGTCGAGGGTGCTGCCGTGGTTGCCGGCGTGGTTGCCGCCGGTCAATGTGCCGTCGCGCGCCGCGTCTGCTATCGCGCGGGGCACGCGGTCTCCTATCGGGCCAGCATACGGCTCGCCCTCTTTATAAGCGCGAATCAAGGCCTTCGTTTGCGCTTTTTGCGCGTACAATGTGCGGCTCATGAGCCCCACATAGTCGGGTGCCTTCCGCCACTGCGTCGTCAACTCGCCGGCTACCGGCTCCATGGAATTCCACTCATAGGCGCGCGACATTGTCCACAATTCGAGCTCGGATAGATAGAGCACGGCTTCGCGCGCCTCCATGAGCTTAGAGAAGGCGAACACGCCGCCGTGCACCTCGTCGTGATAGCCGGCGCGCATGACAGAGTCAAGGCCCGCCTCCTCCGCGACGTCTTCTCCTACGGCCGGGTTGTATGTCTCCACAGTGGGCAGGAAGCGGCTTCGTGCGGGGAGCCCTATGCCCCATGCGGCGGCGAACGAACTATTTTTAAGGCGGAGCCCGTGGAATCTGAAGCCGGCGTGAAACGCCGTTGTGAACGGCTGATAGTAGCGGCCGAGCACAACGGCGCGCGGGGTCTGCAATACGTCGCGCGCGGCCCGGTTGAGCGCGGCCGCGTCGGCGGGCTTGAATCCGACGGGTATAAGCCGGGCCATGAACGTGTGATGCATGGAGGTTACGTCGAGGCTAGCGACGTTTTCCACGGCGAGTGACGCGGTTTTAGCCGAGGTGAAACAGAGGCCGCCGCGGAAGCACGCCTTCCGCACGGCGTATGATTCCCATGTTTTCGGCGTCTCCGTCTTGCATGTTAGCAGAAACGATTCCCAGAGGGTTTTAGAACCTGAAGCATACAGCGCGCCTATCTGCGTCCGCCCATACCGGCGCACAAGCGACGTCGCCGTCTGGACCGTGTGACCGAACTCGTCCTGCCCTATCCACGGGTTAGCCTCGAGGATATAACGCAGGTAAGCGGGTATCACTTGCACGTCGCGGAGCGCGTAATCGCGCTCACACGCGGTTAGCGGGGTTGAAGGGACTCGCACCCGCGCATAGTCCCATTCGCCGGTGAGCTTCGGCACGCCGGCTAAAAGGCCCATAACCTTAAGCCCGCTCTTATTCAAATGATAGGAATCCCAGAAGCGGAGCTTCGGCGTGTCGCCGCTGTAGAGGTCGAGCGTGTAGAGGCTGCGACCGCTTTGCGCGGTCGCCCTCATGTCCGGATAAATCCGCTGCAACGGCTTCATGAGCGTCTGCAAGTCGAAGGCGAGGTTGTAAGCGGTCACCACTGGCACGAGCTTGAGCTCCTCGCCCCACCGGGCGACGTCCCACAGCCAGCGCATGAAGTCCAATGGGTCGGGGGACATGTGGAGCCGGTCGTCGCGGCCCGGCTCATAATCGAGGAGGTCGCGGCCCCGCAGGTCATTCCATTGATAGGAGACGGCGAAGGCGCGCGGCCCGCCGCCCGCCGCGTCTGTGAGCTGTGTTGTCTCTGTGTCGAAGCAGCCGGCGAAAACGAACCCGCCGGGAAGGTCGGGGCGCATGATTAGCGCCTCCCGTTGCCATAGGCCTGCTGGAGCTCCTGCCCCGTCGGGCTGTCAGTCACGAGGCCCTCGTCGCCCGCCATGTCTAGCGTCTCCTCGTCAATTCTACCGTTTTGCGCTAATTGAACTGCGATGTCATCAATCGTCTTCTTGACCTCGTCGGGCACGCCGGCCCAAAACGATTGCCAGGCAGCGATAGCGCTTTCCGCGCCCGTGCCCATGACAATGGAGCCGAGCCGGTCCTCCGGACCGGGATAAAGGCCCTCGGCGTTGAGCCAGCCTTGGACGTGGCCGGGGCCCGCCTCAAGGCCCTGCGATTGATAGAAGCGATAGAAGTAGGATTCCATGAGCTGGAAGCGCTTTTTAGCGGCGAGCGCGCGCGTCTCCTCGGTGACGGTGCGGTGCGTCACGCGCCCGGTGCGCCGATTGACGTGTGATACGTCACGCTGAACCGTGCGGTTAGGGAATTGTCGAAGGTCTGTGAACCCCATGCCCTGCGTTAGAGGGCTCTGGTATCCGCGGCGCGCCGACGCCGCCTCACGGTTGAATCGGGCGAGGCTCGCTAGTGCGTTTTTCTGCCGCGCTACATCCGCCTTGACTTGTGCGGCCGCCTGCCGCGCCTCGTCACTGTAACTGCGGCCGCGGCCGGCGCTGATTAGCGCCGACGTTTCCCGGAGCCGGCGAGCCGACTCCATATAGCCGAGCTTCTCGAGGTGGACCGCATAGCGGCGCGCCGCCTCCCTCTGCCTGCGTAGGGCCTTACCTTCGGCAGCGCGCGCGGTCGGGGCCGCTTTTTTCCTGCCGCTCTGCTTCCTTGACTTCGCCATGCCAGCCTCCTCGACAACGTTCCGACACGCCGGGCCGCGCCCGACTCAATGGGCCTCACATCAAGTCTAGCAAGCGGGCCTCGGCGACACGACGGCATGGCCGTTTTTTTTTCTGCTACAGTGTCAGGCATGAGCACACAGAGACTGACACAAGAAAACGCGAGGCGACGCGCCGTGTTGACAAAGGCAACGCAACGGAGTAACATTAAAAGTTTCGGTAAGTTTCACAAAAGTAATGCAAGTGGAAAAAGTAACGGTAGTTACTTTAATAAGTGACCCTAT
>CAYLRN010000041.1:0-14259 GCA_964386385.1 uncultured Lentisphaeraceae bacterium
TTCTACAAAATCCTTTCGCGGAGCACAAGCGAAATCTCGTGACTACACGCTCTAACGCTGTTTCTGGCGCCGGTGGCGGAGTGCCTGGCGGACGACGAGGTGTCGGAAATCATGATCAACGGGCATGAACGCGTGTACGTCGAACGCGGCGGCAGGCTCGTGGAGATTCCCAACCGCTTCGTCAGCGAACAGGCGCTGCGCGCCGCCGCCACGAACATCGCAAAGTCCATCGGACGCATCCTCGACGAAATGCACCCGCGCCTCGACGCCCGCCTCCCCGACGGCAGCCGCGTCCACGTCGTCATCCCCCCGCTCTCCCGCATCGGCACGGTCGTCTCCATCCGCAAGTTCAAGAAGGACACACTCACAATCGACAAGATGCTCTCCTTCGGCAGCATGGACGACGCCACGTACCGCCTCCTCCGCGCCATGGTGCTGATGCACAAGAACGTCATAGTCTCCGGCGGCACGAGTTCCGGCAAGACGTCCGTGTTGAATGCGCTCAGTTCCTTCATCCCGGAAGGGGAGCGCGTCCTCGTCATCGAGGACGCCAGCGAACTCCAGCTGCAGCAGCGCCACGTCGTCCCGTTCGAGACGCGCAAGGCCGACAAGAACGGACAGGGCGAGGTGACGATCCGCGACCTCATCCACTCCGCCCTGCGCCTCCGCCCCGACCGCATCGTCATCGGCGAAATCCGCGGCGGCGAGGCGCTCGACCTCCTGCAGGCGCTGAACACCGGCTACGCCGGCTCAATGAGCACCATCCACGCCAACTCGCCGCTGGACTGCCTCCGCCGGCTTGAGACGTGCGCCCTGCTGAGCGGAATCGAAATCCCCCTTTCCGCTCTGCGCTCGCAGGTGGCCAGCGCCATAGACGCCGTCGTGCAGACCGCCCGCCTCTCCGACGGCTCGCGCAAGATCGTCTCCATTGCGGAAGTCCTGCCGCTGGACGGCGGCGAATACCGCGTCCGCGAACTCATGGGCTGGCGCATGGACTCCATCGGCCCGCAGGGGAAGGTGATGGACCATTTCGAATCCGTCGCTCCGCCGTCCTTCGCCGATTCCGCCCGCCTCCTCGGCCTCGAACTTTGACCTGGCGGGCGGTCAAGTGTTCGGGCGGGAGGCCTTGAACCTTTCGCCTGTCCGCCTTGCCCTTTCGGCAAGGGCGTTCAAGTTTCCGTCAAGGTACATGTTTCTCTCGCGCCACTTCGTATAGTCCATCGGTTCGCGAATGGTCAGCATGATGAAACGCTCGGCGTTCACGTCGCCAAACGCATCGGCCAAAAGGCGAAATCCGCGGGTCTTTATTTCGTTGTCCGTCATTTCAGCAAAAGTCTTCGTCATTCTTCAACCTCCTGAATGAACTGCATCGGATTGGCGACACGCATGTTGCCGATCCGCGATGTTTTTTTGAGTATGCCTCTGTCTACAGTGAAAAACCAATCGCATTCTGCCGATTCCGCACAGGCAAGGTGAAGGGCATCGGCGGTTTTCACGCCAAGACGCATGATTTCAGCGGCACGGCACTTGATGGTATCGTCAATGATGACATATGTTGTCGCATCGTCGCACCACGAAAGGATTTTGTCGCAATTGTCTTGCGAAGGATTGTCCATCGCCTCCATGACAAGGATGTCAGACCATGCATACTCCAATGCTCCTGTCCGCATCAGTGCCTGTATGGATAGTTTCGCCTCTGTTTCAAGGCGAACCCGCAATTGCGTTTGACTGTCAAACGGACGATTGTAGCAGCAGTTGTCGAGATATACTCTCATGTCGTCTCCTCAATGCAAGCGCGCGAACATATGGAACACCGAGACGTTGCACAACTCGCCGCCGTCCCATCCAACGTACGTATCCCAAAGGCGCAGGCATTATAGCAAATTCTGATTGGATGTAGAGAGTAAATCGTCTGCGATGCACTTTTCATAAATGCCGCATGGGGACTTTGCCTTTTTCGTCTTGAAATGGTATAATGCTCTTTACCTAAAACCATAGCGAAACGGGCCTTTGATGAGCGACGAAGAGAAGACGGACGCGGCGCAGGAGATGCCGGGAAACGTGCCTGAGACGGGCGGAATACTTGAAGACGTGGACATTCAGGAGGAGATGTCGCGGGACTACATCGAGTATTCGATGTCCGTCATCGTCGGCCGCGCCCTTCCCGACGTGCGCGACGGCCTCAAGCCCGTGCACAGGCGCTGCCTCTACTCGATGCACATGAACGGCAACGTCTTCGCGAAGAAGCACTTGAAGTCGGCCCGCATCGTCGGCGACGTGATCGGCAAGTACCACCCGCACGGGGATTCAGCCGTCTACGAGACGATCGTGCGCATGGCCCAGCCGTTCTCGCTCCGCGTTCCGCTCGTGGACGGGCACGGAAACTTCGGCTCCATCGACGGCGACGGCGCGGCCGCGATGCGGTACACCGAAATCCGAATGCAGAAGATCACGGAGGAGATGCTCGCGGACCTCGAGAAGGACACGGTGGACATGATGCCGAACTTCGACGAGTCGCTCGACGAGCCGACAGTCCTTCCGGCGAAGCTTCCGAACCTTCTCCTGAACGGCTCCTCCGGCATCGCCGTCGGCATGGCCACGAACATTCCCCCGCACAACCTCGCCGAGCTGTGCGACGGCATCACGTACTATGTCGACCACCGCGACTGCTCCATCGACGACCTGATGAACTACGTGAAGGGTCCGGACTTCCCGACGGGGGCGCAGATCTGCGGACTCAACGGCATCCGCGCGATGTACAAGCTCGGCCGCGGCCAGCTCTGCGTCCGCGGCAAGGCGGACATCCAGGAGTGGAAGGCCGACCGCCAACGGATCGTCATCACGGAGATACCCTACGAGGTGAACAAGTCCGAGATGATCAGGCATATGGCCGAGCTCGTGAAGGAGAAGGTCATCGAGGGCGTGTCCGACATCCGCGACGAGTCGTCCAAGGACATACGCATCGTCGTTGAGCTCAAGCGCGACGCAATGCCGCAGATCGTCCTCAACAAGCTCTACAAGCATACCGAGCTTCAGACGACGTTCGGCGCGATAATGCTCGCCATCGACCAGGGGCGGCCGAAGATCCTGAACCTGAAGGATTTTTTCCGCTGCTACGTCAACCACCGCTTCGAGGTCATCACCCGCCGGACGCGCTTCGAGCTCCGCAAGGCGGAGGCGCGCAAGCACGTGCTGGACGGCCTCCTCATCGCGATCGCGAACCTGGACGACGTCGTGAAGATCATCCGCGCCTCGAAGAACCGCGACGAGGCGAAGGCGAAACTGCAGGAGGCCTACCGCTTCACCGACATTCAGGTCAACGCCATCCTCGACATGCGCCTCTACCAGCTCACCGGCCTCGAGCGCGAGAAGCTGGAGGCGGAGATGGCGGCTGTCATGGCCCTGATCGCCGACCTCCAGGCGATCCTCGCAGACGCCGGGCGCGTCTACCAGATCATCAAGGACGACCTTGCAATGATCAAGGAGAAGTTCGCCAGCGGCCGCGACGGCGTCCGCCGCACCGAGATCGCGCCGGACGAGAACGAGGTCTCCGTCAAGGACCTGATTGCCGACGAGCCGTGCGTCATAACGCTTTCCAACCGCGGCTACGTCAAGCGTGTCCCGCTCACGGAGTACAAGGAGCAGAACCGCGGCGGCCGCGGAATCAAGGGCGCCCAGCTCAAGGACGAGGATTTTCTGCGTCTCGTCTTCGTCGCCGAGACGCACGACTCGCTTATGTTCTTCACGAACACGGGCCGGCTCTTCCTCAAGGACGCCTACGAGATCCCCGAAGCGCCGCGCACGAGCTTCGGCCGGCCGCTCGTCAACTTCCTCAACCTCCAGCCGGGCGAGCAGGTGCTGCGCCTCCTGCCGATACGCTCGTTCGACGGCGACGTGGACGTGATGTTCGCCACGCAGAACGGAACGGTGAAGAAGACGCTTCTCGGAGACTTCAAGAACGTCAACCGCAACGGCATCCGCGCGCTGAACATCGAGGAGGGCGACGCGCTCGTCGAAGTCCGCCTCGTGAAGCCCGGACAGGACGTGATGATGATCACGCGCAACGGCGTCGGCACGCGCTACTGCTCCGACGAGGTGCGCCGCATGGGCCGCTCCGCCACCGGCGTGAGGGGCATAAGCCTCCGCGAGGGCGATCTGGTCTGTTCCCTCGACGTGGTGGACGATTCGAAGACCCTCCTCATCGCCACGGAGAACGGCTACGGCAAGCGCACCGAGTTCAGCGCCTACGAGCCGAAGCACCGCGGCGGCATGGGCGTGACGGCGATCAAGGGGGCGGACCGCAACGGACACGTCGTCGCGGCCCACGCCGTGCGCGACGACGAGTCGATAATTTCGATAACCTCCGACGGCCTCATGGTCCGCCAGCGCGTCATGGACATCACCGTCGTCGGGCGCAGCGGCATGGGAGTCCGCCTCGTGAGGCTGACGGAGGGCGCGAGCCTCGTGTCCATATCCGTTGTCGAGGCCGAACCGGGCGACGACGCAACGCCGCCCGCTCCCGAAACGCCGGATTCGCCGGCCGCCGACGCTTCCGACGCTTCCGACGCTTCCGGCGAATCCGCCGAATCGTCCGCCGCCGAGGTTTCGACCGAGGAACCGACAGACGACGGACAGCCCGCTGCGGAGTGACGCGATGGCGGAATCATCGAATGGCGGCGGAGGCCGTGTGCTTGTCCGCGTGGCGGGCGGACGCACGGGGACGTTCTTCGGCAACGACTGGCGTTTCGTCGACGGCCGGCAGTGGGCGGTAGTGGGAGTGGACGGCGCGATGCGCTCCGCGCTCTGCGCATGGATCGGCGCGGGCGTCCCGCCGCCGACTGGCGTGGCGGTGGAGCTTGATGACGCGCTTGCGGACCGCATCCGCTACGTCTCCTTCGCCCATCAGAGAGGCGTGGCGAGGGGGGCGGGCTTCGTTCAGGCGCGCTACCATTCGATGGAGGGCGACTTCGGGCCGGCGCAGGAAGTGTCGGAGTTCCTTTCGTTCGAGTCCGTCTACGACGTCAATCCCTTCGAGGTTGGACGTCCGCTTCGCGAGGAGCGCAAGTTCTACCGTGAGGCGTTCAAGAAGTACGTGCGCCTTTTCGGCATCGACGACCTGATGGACCGCGCGGTCATGGCGCTCTCCAACGGCGAGTGCCGCCGGGTCCTTCTTGCCAGGGCGCTTCTCGCAAACCCGAAGCTGCTTGTGCTTGACGACCCGTGCGCGGGACTCGATTCCGTTCGCCGCGAGCGCATGAAGCAGATATGCGACGCGATGGCGGCGCGCGGAGTCTCGCTTTTGGTCAATGTCCGCCATCAGGACGAGATTCCGTCGTGCGTGACGGATGTCATGGAGGTGGCGGGCGGACGCATCCGCCGGACGCGCGTCCGTTCCGCGATCGAGCGCGCGGTCTGCAAGGCGTCTGTTCTGCCCGAACCGGCGAACCTGCGCAAGCCCACTACGGCGCGGAAGTCCTCCGTGCAGACGGACTCCGCCGAGCCCGTGGTGGAGTTCCGCGACCTTCGCATTTCCTTCGGCGAGAGAAAGCTCTTCGACGGACTTTCGTGGACTGTCGGGCGCGGCGAGCGCTGGGTTCTGCGCGGAGAGAACGGCAGCGGCAAGACCACTCTGCTGTCGCTGATCGTCGGCGACAATCCGCAGGCGTACGCGAACCACGTCGCCGTCTTCGGCCATCGCCGCGGCGAGCCGGGCGTCGCCCTCGCGGACGTCCGCAGCAGAATAGGCCTCGTGTCGCCGGAACTCCAGGCGTACACTGGAAAGACCTCCGCGGAGCTTCTTGAATCGGCGCTTGCCGCCAATCCCGAGCTCCTGCTTCTCGATGAGCCGTGCATGAATCTCGACGAGGCCGCGGCGGTGAAGCTGAAGCGCCGTGTCTCGGCCTGGCTGAACGCGAATCCGCAGGCAAGCGCGATATGCGTTGCGCACCGCAGGGAGGACGTGCCGGCCGGATTCACGAAGGAGCTTCTGCTGACGCGGCAGTGACGCACCTTGGCGGCGCCGTCCTGCTGGCGGAGGTTGCCATCTGCCGCCGAACCGCCGTCAGGCGCGGAGGGCGTCGGCGAAGAACGTCATCGACGTCTTCTTGTACTCCTTCGTGGAAAGGAGCATCGTGGAGGGGATTTCGCGATCTGGAAGCGTTTCCGCAAGGACGTCCGACAGAGTGCGGAACTGCGCGTTGGCGTCGGCGGCGGAACGCGCGTGGACCATTGCGAAGAGGTTGAACGGGAAGCAGGGCAGGGACGGGCGTTCGTAGCAGTGCGTCACCTCGTCGCGCGCGGCGAGGGCGCGGCCTGCCGCGCGCGTGTCGCCGTCAACGCGCCAGCAGCACATCCCGTTCGCCGTCCACCCGGCGTTGCGGTGGGAGAGGAGGAGGCCGATGCGCTTCAGGCGTCCGCTGCGCCGCCACATCTCAAGGCACGAAAGAAGGTCCCATTCGCGGAGGCCGGTCTTTTCGGAGAGCGCGGCGAAGTAGTCCGACCGCGCGTCGGTGTCGCCCTGAAGGGCGGAGATGACGGCTCTGTCCCTTGCGGAGACGGCGGGGCTGTCGTCTTCAGTCGCCTCGTCGCGCGTCCGCGTGGCGCCGCCGAACACGACGTCGACCTTGTATCGGATGGTTGCGGGGAGAATGAAGAGTTCGTGCGGGGCGAGACGGGCGGCGACTTCGTCCGCCATCGCCGCGAAGACGTCCTTTGGGTAGCTGAGCGTGAACCAAAGGCTAGGCATGTCGCCGCAGAGAGGCGTGTTTTCGCCCGCTGGCTTGTGGACGTTGTCGGGCGCGGCACCGCAGAGAGGCGCATTCTCGCCCATTGGCTCGCGGATGTAGCAATGGGTGACGCCGACGAGGGGCGTCAGCTTCGCGGCAGCGGCGTCGAGGTCTTCGGCGGGGACGCGGGCGGCGCAGAGGACGGACTTGTAGCCGAGGCGGCGGGTGTCGAAGACCGCGCCGAAGCGTCTGACAAGTCCGTCGGCGCGGCATTTCCCGATGAACGCCAGCAGGTCGTCCTCGGAGCAGCCGCAGTCGAGCGCAAGCGACTCGAATGGACGCGCCGTCAGCGGAATGCCCTGCTGGAGGGCGGCGAGCCAGCGTTCTTCGGCGGACGTCATTTGCCGTCGCCGGAGGATTCCGCTGGACGGTTGTACGGATAGGAGACGACGTCGTCCACTATCTGGCGGGCGAGGTCCTGCGCGATGCGGGCGGCGGCGTTGCGCTGCCCGGTGAGGAGGTCGCCCTGCACCAGGAAGGTCGTCTCGGCGGTGTAGGCGCGCTTTTCGAGAAGGGTGCGTCCGGCGTCGCGGTTTATGAGCGATATTTCCGCGGTGACGACGTAGCGGTATTCCGAGGCGCGGCGGCCGAACGAGCGGTCGTATGCGGCGTGGTGGCGCGTGGCCTTTGTTATTTCGCCCTGGACTTCAAGGGTGGAATCGCCGGAGCGGCGGATCTTGAACGTGCCCTCGCGCTGGAATTCGCGCAGGACGTATTCGGTGGCAATCGGGCCGAGCTCCGCAGCGGTCGTCTTGTTCATGAACACGGGCACGGCCACGGTGCGGATTTCCTCCGGCACGCGCGACGTCCAGCGGTAGTTTGCGCAGCCGCCGGCGAAAAGGGCCAGCAGCGACAGAAGGAATGCGGTCTTTTTCATTCTCCGTCCTTTCCAGGCGCGCCTTCTGCGGCCTGCGTTGAAGCGTTTTCAGCGGCGGGGGCTGTTTCGCCGTCCGCAGCGGGTTCTTCGGAATCGAGCTCTCCGTCGAAGACGCCGGGCCTGGCGCCGGCCTTCAGGCTTTCGATGCGTTTTCGGACGCCGTAGGCGTGCGGCGACTTCGGGTATTCGGCGAGAAAGCGCTCCCATGAGGCGATTGCGGCATGGCGGGTGCGCTGCTTGGCGTCGTAGAACCTCGCCTGCGCGTATGCGTATTCGGAGAGGTAGCCGGTCAGTTCGTCGAGCCAGCCCTGCATTTCGTCCTTTCCTTCGATGTCGGGGTTGCGCTCAAGCGACATCTTCAGGTACTTGGCGGTGTCGAGGCAGCGCGGGACGTTGTAGGCAAGCCGGCGGCAGAGCCACATCCGCGCGCGGGCTTCAAGGTATGTAGCGACGACGGCTTCCTTCGTGCCGGGGTACTTGTTCTGGAGACTGGAGTAGACCTGCACGGCCTCTTCGTAGTGGCTGTCCTGCTCACGGAGGTCGGCGATCCTGAGCATGGCCTCAGGAGCGTACGCGGCGCCGGGCGCGCGGCGGACGATCGATTCGTAGTGCTGGCGCACGAGGCGGTTGGAGAGGAACGAGAAGCCCAAAAAAGACTTGCGCTCCTTCACCATCACGTTGACGAGCTGGTAGGCCTTTTCGACTAGTTCGAGGAACGGGACGTCCTTCGGGTAGAAGTCCAGAAGGTACTCTATCGCGTCGAAGGCGTCCTCGTACTCCTCCAGCTTCGAGCCGAGGAGGGTTGCCATGCGCAGCTGCGCGCGCGGGGCTTCGAGGGAGGCGGGCCATTCGCGGACGAGCGCGTCGCAGGCCTTGACTGCGCCCTTGAAGTCGCCGAGGGCTTCGAGTTCCTGCGCGTATGCGTACTGTGCGGCGGGCGTGTCGCGCTTGACGGACAGAAACCACGACTTCTCGCGCCGTTCGGGGCGGGGGACGTCGTCGAGGCCGTCGAAGCCCGGATAGGCGTCGGTGGCGTACGGCGAGTTGCCGCCAAGCCCGGAGCCGGCGACGCGGTTCGGCGCGGCGGCGACGGGCGAAGGGAGAAGGGCGAGGATGGCCAGAAGGGCGAGAAGTCCCGCCCTGCAGACCATGTTCGTCATGTTCGTTCCTGGCATTCCTTTCATTCTCCTCTCCATTCGTCCATTCGCCTGCCGGTCCGCTACTTTGCGGCCTTGGCCTTTTCGCCTAGATACGCCATGATGCCGGCCGCGGCGCGGCGGCCCTCGCCCATGGCGAGGATGACCGTCGCGGCGCCGAGGACGATGTCTCCGCCGGCGAAGACGCCGGGGATGGACGTGGCGTTCGTTTCGGGATTCACGACGATGTTGCCGCGCCTGTTGACCTCAAGCCCTTCCGTCGTGGCGGGGATGAGGGGGTTGGAGGCGTTGCCGACGGCGACGACGACGGTGTCGACGTCGAGGGTGAACTCGCTGCCGGGGATGGCGACGGGGCTGCGGCGGCCGGAGGCGTCGGGTTCGCCGAGCTCGTACTTGAGGCATTCAAGCCCGCTGACCATTCCGTTCTCGTCTCCGAGGACGCGCTTCGCGTTCTGGAGTGTGCAGAACCGGACGCCCTCGGCCTTCGCGTGTCCGACCTCCTCGATGCGGGCGGGCATTTCGGTTTCGCTGCGGCGGTAGATCAGGTAGACCTTTTCCGCGCCGAGGCGCAGGGCCATGCGGCTTGCGTCCATGGCGACGTTTCCGCCGCCGAGGACGGCGACCTTCCTGCCGTGCCAGAACGGCGTGTCCGCATGCTCCTCGTCGTAGGCCTTCATCAGGTTGGCGCGCGTAAGGTACTCGTTCGCGCTGAAGACGCCGACGAGGTTTTCGCCCTCGATGCCCATGAACTTCGGGAGTCCGGCGCCGGTGCCGACGAAGACGGCGTCGAAGCCGTCCTTCTCCATGAGGTCCTTGAGCTTGCGCGTATGGCCGACTACGTAGTTCGTCTCCACGCGGACGCCCATGGCCTTGAGTCCGTCGATCTCGTTCTGGACAATCGCCTTGGGGAGGCGGAATTCGGGGATGCCGTAGACGAGGACGCCGCCGGCCTTGTGGAACGCCTCGAACATCGTGACGTCGCATCCGGCGCGGGCGCAGTCCGCTGCGCACGTTATCGACGCCGGGCCGGAGCCGACGATCGCGACGCGCCATCCGTTCTTTTCGATCTTCGCGGGCGCGGCGCCGCCGGCCTTGAGGGTCTCCTCGCGGTCGAAGTCCGCGCAGAAGCGCTCGACGCGGCCGATCGCGACGGCCTTGTCCACGGACTTGAGCATCTTGCCCATCGTGCAGAACTTCTGGCACTGCTTCTCCTGGGGGCAGACGCGTCCGCACACCGCCGGCAGGAGGGACGTCTGGCGGATGATCGAAATCGCCTTCTTGAAGTCGCCCTCCGAGGCCGCCTGGAGGAAGCCGGGTATGTTGACCGCGACGGGGCATCCCTGCATGCAGGGCTTGGTGGGGCACTGCAGGCAGCGGGAGGCCTCCGTCATGGCCTGTTCGGCGGAATAGCCGAGCGCGACCTCGTTCATGTTGCGGGCGCGGACGCGGGCGTCCTGTTCCGGCATCTCCTGCGCCGGAATCGCCATCTTCTCTTTTGCCGTCATCTGGGGAAAACCTCTCAGTTGAAAATGCCCGACCTGCACGCGTGTTCGCGCGCGGCGTCTTCCTGCGCCTTGAACGAGCGCATGCGCTTCGTCATGAGGTCCCAGTCGACCTGGTGCGCGTCAAATTCGGGGCCGTCCACGCATACGAACTTCGTCTCTCCGCCGACGCTGACGCGGCAGCCGCCGCACATTCCCGTGCCGTCGATCATGATCGTGTTGAGCGACGCGGTCGTCTTGACGTTGAACGGCTTGGTGGTGAGCGCGCAGAACTTCATCATGACGGGCGGGCCGATGGCTATCACTTCGTCCACCGCGCCGGCTTCGCAGAGTTCCTTGAGCGGCTCAGTGACGAGGCCCTTGCGTCCGGACGACCCGTCGTCCGTCATGAGGATCAGCCTGTCGCCGGCGATCTTGCGCATTTCCTCCTCCATGACGAAGAGCCCCTTGTTGCGCGCGCCCATGATTATCGTGACGTCGTTGCCGGCGGCCTTGAGCGCCTGGGCGATCGGGTGCATCGGCGCGACGCCGATGCCGCCGCCGACGCAGACGACGCGGCCTGCGGGCTCGCCGTTGAGGCCGCGGATCGACGTGGGGCGTCCGAGCGGGCCGAGAAGGGCGGCGATGGAATCGCCGACGCCGAGGCGGGCGAGTTTCGTCGTCGTGGCGCCTACGGTCTGGTAGATGAGGGTGATTGTGCCCTTTTCGGCGTCGGCGTCGGCGATCGTGAGCGGGATGCGCTCGCCCATCCTGTCGTCGACCATGAGGATGATGAACTGGCCGGGCCTGCGCTCTTCCGCGACGAGCGGGGCCTCTACGTCGATGCGGTAGACATTTTCGGAAAGTTGCCGTTTGGATACGATCTTGTTCATAAGAGCCGCCGATTATATCAAATCCTCTCGCCCCTGTCGCCGCCGCGTCCGAAGTCGGACTCGCGGTGGCCCTTGAAGTTCGGGCGGTGCGGGCGTCCGGGACCGTCCCCCTTGTGTCCGAACGGCTTCTTGCGCCTGTCGCCGCCGCCACGCTTCTTTCCGAAGAAGTGGGAGCCGGGGTGGCGCTCGACGCCGTTCTTGTTCTTCTCGCCGCCGCGGATCCACGGCGCCTGCGGGACGCCCTCGTTCTGCTTTCCGACGAGGCGCTCGGCCGTCTCGGAGTGGAACGGGTGGTCGCGGTCGACGGGAATCGTCTTCTTGATGAAGCGCTGGACGGCGCGGAGCAGTCCCTTCTCCTCCGGCGCGACGAACGAGATGGCGGTCCCGCTCTCGCCCGCGCGGGCGGTGCGGCCGATGCGGTGGACGTAGCTTTCCGTCTCGATCGGGAGCTCCATGTTGACGACCAGGTCGACGGACGGCACGTCGATGCCGCGGCTTGCGATGTCGGTGGCCACCAGGACGCGGACCTTGCCGCTCTTGAAGCCCTGGAGGGCGCGCGTGCGCTGGCCCTGCGTCTTGTCGGAGTGGATGGCCGCGGCGGGGATGTCCTTCTCGCGCAGCTTGCGCTCCACGCGGTCCGCTCCATGGCGGGTGCGCGCGAAGACGATGACGCGGTACCATTCCGGATGCGTTTCAAGGAGGTGGATCAGCAGCCGGTCCTTGTTGTTGCGCTCGACGAGCATGCAGTTCTGGTTGATGCGGTCGACGGTGGGCGTCTCCGGCGAGATGCTGATCTGGAGCGGGTCGTTGACGAGTTCGCCGGCGAGCTTGAGGATTTCGGGGGAGAGCGTGGCGCTGAAGAACATCGACTGGCGCATCTTGCCGCCGGCCTGCGCGCCTTCGATCGAACCCTCTCCGTGGGCGCCGGCCGCGGCCTTGTTCGGCGGCAGCTTGGAGATGATGCGGCGGATGTCGGGGAGGAAGCCCATGTCGAGCATGCGGTCCGCCTCGTCGAGGACGAACATCTCCACCTTGTCGAGGAAGATCTCGCCCTGCGTCATCAGGTCCATCAGGCGGCCGGGGGTGGCGATCACGACGTCCGCGCCGCGGCGCATGGCCTTGACCTGCGGGACCTGGGAGACGCCGCCGAATACGACGGCGTAGCGGATGCCGGTGTACTTGGCGTACGTCTCGACGTTCTCGGCGGTCTGCGCGGCGAGTTCGCGCGTGGGGGAGAGGACGAGCGCGCGGGGATGGCCCGGCTCGCACTTCGTCTCGCGCCTGACGAGGCGGTCGAGGATCGGGAGCATGAACGCGGCCGTCTTGCCGGTGCCGGTCTGCGCGCAGCCGATCAGGTCGCGTCCCTCCACGAGCGGCTGGATGGCCTGCGCCTGGATGGGCGTGGGCACGGCGTAGCCGCGCTCGCCGATGGCGTGCTGGAGGCGGACGTCGAGCGTTCCGAACGCATTGGCCTCGAATGCGGCGGGCGGCGGCACGTCGGGCAGCGGCGGAATGGCCGCGGGGCGGTCCGTCTCCGCAAGTCCCGGGTGGCGCGGGCCGCCGTGGCCGCGCCGCCTGTTGAACGACTTCTTGAAGGGCGGACGCCGCCCCTTGTTGAAGTTCCTCCCGCCTATCGGATAGTGGAAATCGCCCATGTCCTTCTTCTTGCCTTTCTACAGACCCCGTTCAGCGGGTCTCGCTTTTTTTGTTTTTCCCTTGTTTGTCAAATCGCCAAAAACGGTCGCGGTCGCGCCCGTCCGTCAGATGACGCCCTTTATGTACCGCTCCTTCACGGCCCGCCACAGGACGACGCAGAACGCCGAAAGCGGAATCGCCATCAGAAGGCCGACCATCGAGTGGAACACCGCCCCCCAGAAGAGGAAGCTGAAGATGACGCCCGCGTACCCAAGCCCCGTCTTGTTCCCCTGGATGCGGGGGGTGATCCAGTAGCCGTCCGCGAACTGCCCGACCGCCCAGACGCAGAGGACGCCGACGAGGCAGAGCGCCCCGCCGCCGTCCGCGAAATACGCCGTCGGCAGGGCCATCGGAAGGACGAGCGCCGAGCCGAGAAGCGGCACGAGGTTGAGCGTGCCCAGGAGGAAGCCGAGGATGAAGCCGTAGGGAAGCCCCACCAGCGCGAACCCGGCGCCGTACAGGACGCCCTCTATGAGGCATATGAGCACCTGGCGCTGGAAGAAGTTGACGAGAATCGCCGTGAAGGAGTCTATCTGCTTCGCGACGAACCCGCGCGTCTCCGGCTTGAGGAACGTCAGTTCCCTCACGAAGTCCCGCCCGTCCATGCCCGGACGCATCAGGAAGAAGACGAAGAATATGAGCGTGACCAGCGCCGTGCCGAGGTTCACGAGATACTTGAGAACGCCCGCGCCCGCGCGCAGGGCGGTGTCCGTCCCGAACGCATCGCCGAACGCGGACACCATCTCCCGCGAAAACCGCGCCGGGTCCGCGAGGAACGTCATCGCCATGCCGTCCGGCTGCGCCCCGAACTGCGCGACAAGCGCCTGCGCCGTCGGGAAGCGCTCGTTGACCCATCCGCTGAGGCGCGCGACGACGGTGGGCGCCGACTTGACGAGATGCACCGCCTGGTCCACGATGAGCGAGCCGCCGAACCAGCATAGGACGCAGAAGGGGACCAGCACTGACCCGAGCATGAGGAAGAGGGCCAGCGTCGGATTCCTCACTTTCGACACGATCCACTCGTAATAGGGCTTGAACAGCATCGACAGGAATATCCCAAGCACGACCGGGGTGATCGCCGGGGCCGCGAACGACAGGAACTTCATCACCAGCCACCCCACCAGCAAGGCAAACGCCGCGATGAGCGTGACGGCCGAAACCGTGACGCCCGCCGCGACAGTCTTCTTCTGGGAGGGTGTGAAATCAAGCATGGACGGTAGTTTATCATAAAATCGGGGCGAAATCCATGGTTGTTTCCTGTTCGGGGGGCGGCATGGACGGGGATTCGACGCTTTTTTCCGTTTTTCCCATTTGCCCCCCTTGCCAAATCCTCCGTTTTTTGAGACAATGTGCATTCGTTCGACCACGGAA
>CAYLRN010000042.1:0-14061 GCA_964386385.1 uncultured Lentisphaeraceae bacterium
CGGCACGGCGGTCTTCACGATCTACGAGGGCGACAGGAGCGGGCGCGGGCGCGTCCCAGAGCCTCGGCTATGAGCTGCATCCGGGCGAACAGCGAGTAGTCCTTCGGCGGCACGGCGACGTCGAGCTCGACGTCCCTCAGCAGCCGCGCGGCGGTGCGCGAATCGCACCGGGCGCAGTTCTCCTCCCTGCGGCGCAGGCAGCCGTGGCACCTGTCGGCGATGATGCGCACGAACGCGACGACGCGGCTCTCGATGTCCGGGGTCATACGAAAGACCTCCTTCCCGTGCGTTCGGCGCTCCGTGTGCGTTCGGCCAGCCACACGAGGAAGAGCGACTTGACGAAGCGCGTGGTCTGCTTGTTGATGCGAAGGCATGGCGGACGGCTGCGCGGGTTGTCGCGGCGCGTGAAGACGAGCAGCATGCGCGGCGTGATTCCGCTCTCGGCGAGTTCGGGCGCGGCGGCGAGCTCCTCCGCCGTCATGACGTCGGACGGCACGTGGTCGAAGGGCGCGAAGATGTTGCGGCGCGACCTGTTCACGAGCGAGAGGACGGCGTCTGACGACACGCACGGCCCGTAGCCTGAACGCACCAGCGAATGCGACTGGCGCGGCGACAGGCGCAGGCGGTTGCAGAGCCATTCTCTCGGCATCCAGTGCATGGCGCTACCTCGCCGCCTCCATCTCGGCGCGCTGCCAGTCGCACTCCGCGCTGCACTGGTCGGGCGTGGCGGCGCAGTAGAGCCACATGAGGCCCAGGAACGCCGCCGCGACAAGCACGGCGGCGAACGCCGCGAACGCGGCTTCAGGGACGTTCCGGACGCGCCTCTTCACGTCCGCGCCCCTGCGGTCGAATCTCGTTCTCCGTCTCATCGTCTCTTTCCATTCGTGTTGCCTGAAGATGAATGCCGCTGTTCGCCTTTCGGCCACGCCCGCGGCTCTCGTGCCTGTACCAGGACCGTCTTCTGTGCCTGGGCTTTCGCCACTCAAAGTCTCTTGCCGGCTCAACCGCGCCGGCCCTGCGGCCACTTAACCACTTGACCACTTGACCACTTAACTCAAAGCCCCCGCGCCGTCCGTCCTGGCAGTTCTCCCCCGGCCTTGCGGCATGGGGCGTCCGCGTGGGACGTTGGCGGTTTCCGAGTGAGCGGACGGCGCGGGGAAGGTCTCCACCGCTCACCCTTTGGCGGTCAGGCTCGGTTCGCAATCGTTGAACAATTCGGGATATTCGCGCATTATTGATCCAACCTTGCGTCTGTATGATAGTTCCCGTGGAGGAGGATTCAAAATCTTGCGAACGATCCGATAGAATTCCTGCTGTCTCATCCCCAGCCATCGCGCAGCGGCGCTTGATCCCAAAATCTTCACAGCGCCGTTAATTCGCAACAACACGACAGGTGGCCTCTCATGATTCACACACTTGTGTGTAGCCAAGGGTGTGCGTTCATTTGTTGACTTACTCATAATGTGTGTTATACTCCTATTTGCCAAAAGTGATTTATGAGCCGTAGTATAACACACTTCGGCATGAAAGACAATAGTGATGTGTGTAAAAAATGAAAAAAAGATTACTTCTCGCCTGCGTGAACTCAAAGGGGAGATGTCTGTGACCGCGTTTGCAAAGAAATGCGGCATAAAACAGCCGATTGTCGACCGTTACTTCAACAGAGGCTACGAGCCTAAGCTGGAGCAGCTGACAATGATATGTCGCGCACATGGATGCTCGCTTGACTGGCTCGCCGGCATAAGCGACATAAAAGAACCCAATGTTGCCGCATCCGAATCCGAATGGCAACGCCGCGCAATGGTGGCGGAACATGAATTGAAGGAGTATGACCGCTTCATTGACCATGTTTTACATGGACATGAAGAAATGCTTAAGGGCATACAGGGAATAACGAAGATGAGGAAGCACGAGACGGCAAAATGACTCAAAAAGTGTCAACCTGTCATAGAGCGTGACAAGAGCAAGGAAGACCAATCCGTGAAAGATACAGAAGTGACGAGAGAGTGGCTGCTGTCACATGGCGGCACGGCGCAGGAAGTGAGGTGCGACATCTGTGGGAGAGCGCTTTACCAGGGAATGGGATATTATCCCCTGCGCAAGATTGGCGGCTACAATCTCTTTTGCTGTAAAGTCTGCTACGATGGCAACTGGGACGGCTGGAATCCGCGTTATGAAGTAAAATTGCGGGAACATTTAAAGGCAAATGGAACAAAAGCACCTGTCCGCAACGAAAAGGGCTTGTTGCCGCGAGAGTTTTGACTATGGGAACCAGGAATAAATGAAACATTATCGGCCGTTTTCTCTATGCTTCCCCCAGTCTCGTCGAGAGCGCCGGCAGTCAGATTGCTAATTTCAACAGCAACATCAACGGTTGCGTTCTGCATTCTCAATCTCCTTTTCGATACTGGCCTTGCGTTCTTCTGTCAAGACAGTTCCAAGCCTGAGAATTTCCTCGTTGAGAACGAATCGCGAAAACTCCGCAAGCGTCGTCTTCCTTGCCTCCGCTTCCTGCTGAAGAGCGTGATAAAGCTCTCTTGTGACTTGGATTCCCAAGATGCGTTTACGCACGTCCGGCATGTTGCTCATCTGCAAACCTCCCTGCGGTCAGACTGCGGCGCGTTGGTGTCGCACTCGTGTTCGGCCATGACGGCCTTCAGCGTCGGCTGTCCCGCGCTCGCTCCTCACGCCATGGCAGGTTCGCGTTTGGCCGTGCGGCGCGGACGCATGTCCATTGGAATTTGGGCGGCCGCCTTGAAGCATGTGACGAGCGCCGACATGACGGCTGCGCCGCGACGGTTCTTCGTCGCCTTGGCGACGTCCGCAAGCGCCTGCGCAAGGAATGCAAGGTCGTTTTCCTCGACCGCCGCCTCAATGTAGGCGGCCCGCTCCTCTGGCGTCCTGAGGTAGTCCTCGATGTTCCAGTCGTAGAGTTTCGTCTTCATTGCCTGTCGCTCCTATAGGTCTTTTGCAATCCGCTTTGCAAGGTCTATGTCTTCGGCCTGCGTCCTTTTCGTTCCACCGACGAGCAGGATGACGATCTCCGCTCCGCGACGCGTGAAATAGACGCGATAGCCCGGCCCATGGTGAATGCGCATCTCGCTCACTCCCTCGCCGACCGGCTTGACGTCGCCGGGGTTTCCAAGGCCGAGGCGACGAACGCGCGTCTGCACGTGAAGTTTTGCGCGGACATCCTTCAAATCCGATTCCCACGCCAGAAAATGCTCTGTCTTCTTTACCGTCATCGTCCCATGCGTCTTTCCCTGATTGGGCTTGACGCCGCGCATTGTAGCACAGGGTTGCTAAAACCGCAATGGGGAAAATGTTTTTGATCTTGTTGAATCTTCCTGCGTCTGCCTCAGTCCGAAACGCCAAACGCCTCCCCCCAGCGTCCCGAGCCGCCGACGGCCATGCTGTGTCAGCGTCAGCGTCAGCGGAATCCTCCTGACGCTGTCACTGCGACGATGGCGACAACGCCGAAACGAAGCGCGCCGACCCAACGCCCGCCGACGCCCTCCAGACGCGAAAAGGTCGCGCCCAGGCCCCGACCCGCGCGAACGCCGACGGGTCGCGCGCGCATCCGCGCCGTACCGGCCCTGAAAATGCCGTGTTGGACGGCCTGAATCGGCGTTCCGTCAGCCGCCCCGCCGCGCCGGACGCGCACAGACCCCTCCAGGACGCCCCAGGAACGCGCCGCGCCGCCCCGACGATAATCTCCCGCCCCGAATCCGCCGGAGCGCGTGGCGGGGCGTTTTCGCGCCGATTTCGCGATTCCCGTTTCCATGCCGTCGGCATTGTCTGCCGTCGGACGGCCTAACAGTCCTCGTGCGCCCGATGCAACGCCGTTCGACTGCGCGGCGGCCCGTTGCGCATTGCCGGCAGTCTGCCGGCTTTCACCCTGCCGGCACGGCGTCCAGGCCTCGCGCGGGGGTTGACGTGCAGTGTCAGCGTGTCAGCGTTAACACACCACACCCCCTTTAGGGGGTGGTGTTATGCTGACGCTGACACAGTCAACAGTGCACAGCGTCAGCGTCAGCGGATTTTGTTAACGCTGACGCTGACACAGTCGGCGACGCCTGCCTGACGCGATTTTGTCCGACGGATGGCTCTTGAGATATTGACGCTTCTTTTCGGCACGGCTTTCACCCTGCGGTCGGGTCTGCCGTCGGCCATTTTCCGCGATTCCGCGCCTTTTTGTGTGGCAAATGTGTGGCGCAAATCGCGCCCTGCGCGACAAATGCGAAAATCCGCGCCACAATACGCATATTGTAGGATATGCGCACCTGCGGGGAGGGGTGACATCCCTCAACGCCCTCCGCAGGCCGTCTGTCGGCGCGTTTGTCTGCCATGCTGCACCGGCGCAGACCGTCCGATGCCGCATCCGCGAAGTCGCGCCGGCCCGTCGGGCGGCGTCGCCGGGGGATGCACTTGCCTGACGGCATGACGGCGGCCTGCCGGTCGTCGCCATGTCCCTCGACGGCTCGGCGTTCCCTGTCCTGTGCCGCGGTTCTCGTTTTCCGACGGCTCGGCGGTCGCGGCGCGGCCCGTCGCCCGCCCCGTCGCCCGCCCCGTCGCCGCGCGCCGCGCAGGCAGTCCGCGCCGTCCGCGCCGCGGGCGGGGTATGGGGGAACTGGCCCCCGGTCGCGCCAGGGGGTCCATCCACCTTGGGGACTCCCGCGCATGCCGATTGGGGGATAAAGCGGGGATAAAGCGGCTGTACGATGTCGGCCATGGCACGGAAAGACGACAGACTTGAAGGCGAGTGGGACGCGCTCCTCGGGCGCGCCCGGCTGATGCTCGACGAGGAGGGCGCGGCGCAGGAGGAGAGGCGCAGGGCCGTCGCGGCGAAGAAGCTGCGGCGGGCCGGGATCGACGCCCCGCCGGTCGACCTCGTCCGGGTGAAGCGGGCGCTCGTGGAGTACTCCCGGACGAAGCGGTATCTCCCGGCTCTCGGGTCGGCGGGCGTCGGCAGGGACGAGATGAACCTCGCCTTCGACCTGTGGCCGGACGCGAAGACGGTGTACGAGCACGTGCAGCGGATGCGGGACGAGGTGCGGAGCCAGGAGATGGACGAGGTGGCGGACCTCGCGACGGAGAAGCTGAGGACGCTCCTGGAGGACGACGAGGGCAAGTGCCTCGTTAACGCGAAGCTGGTGATGCAGACCCTGGAGCGTCTCGACAGGCGGCGGTTCGGGGAGGTGGCGGCGCAGGACGTTGCGAAGAGGGACGGCGGTCGCGACGCGATGGTGTACCAGATCTCGAACGTGCAGCTGAACCTGATCGGGAGCGAGGCGATACGCAGGGCGCTGCCGACCGGCGGGACGGTGGACGTGGACGCGGTGGTGCGGACGCTGGAGGGCGAGCGCGATGGGTAGGCCGCTCCGGTACGTGCCGACACCCACGTTCAGGGCGTTCCACGCGGTCCCGCCGGGGTTCGCGGAGTTCCGCATCGTGCGCGGGCCGCTCGGAAGCGGGAAGAGCGTGGGGTGCTGCAAGGAGACGATGCTGACCACGGAGTTCCAGCCGGCGTTCGACTTCGGCGGCGACCCGAAGGACCCGGACGGGAGCGTGATGCCGGACGGGCGGCGGCATCCCGTGCGGTGGTCGAAGTGGCTCGTCGGGCGCGACACGAAGCCGGAGCTGTGGAACACGACGATCAAGACGATGCGGGAGGTGCTGCCGGGCTTCCGGATCGTGCGGCAGCAGCCGTCGCTCGAGGGGCGGATGGAGGTGCCGTCGATGCGGAACGACGGGACGTGGTGCCGCACGGACTACGTGTTCATCCCGTTCGACGTGGAGGAGGAGGAGCTGGAGCGGGCGATCAAGTCGTTCGAGCCGTCGGGGGCGTGGATCAACGAGGGAAGCCACATCCCGTGGAAGCGCATCTGGATGGCGAACTCCCGCGTGGGGCGCTTCCAGCCCGTGAAGCCGGAGAGGGAGGGCGACCCGCCGCTGTACCTGTCGTTCGGGACGATCGTCGACACGAACTCGCCGAACGAGACGAACTGGCTGCACCGCATGGAGGTGGACGAGAAGCCCGACAGGATGCTGTTCTTCGTGCAGCCGCCGGCGCTGATCAAGACGGTGGACGAGGCGGGGAAGGTCGTCTACCTGAACAACGACGAGGCGAACGCGAAGAGGTTCGGGCTCAGGCCGGCGGAGAACGTGCGACACCTTCCGGACGGCTTCGGCTACTACCGCAAGATGCTCGTCGGCGGCGACCCGGACGACATCAGGAAGTGGTGCCTGAACCAGTACGGCACCTCTGTGGACGGGCGGCCGATATACGCCTCGTGGAACCCGGACGTCCACGTGAAGAGGGACCTTAAGTTCCTCAGGGGCTGGCCGCTGATACTGGGGACGGACTTCGGGCTGACGCCTGCGATGGTGTTCCTGCAGGTGGGGCCGGACGGCGTCGTGCGCGTCCTGGACGAGCTGCCGTCGTCGGACATGACGCTCGACGCGTTCGTCAGCACGATGGTGACGCCGAAGCTGGCGGAGCGGTTCGGCTGGCCTATGAACTGCCCGCCGATCATGAACTACTGCGACCCGGCGGGGCGGCAGCGGACGCAGACGTACGGCGACACGTGCGTGGAGCTGCTGAACGGACGCGGAATCAGGACGGAGCCATGCCCGGATTCGAGCAACGACTTCCGCACGCGGCGCGACGCCGTAGAAAAGCTGCTGCGGGAGCGGCGGCTGGAGGTGGACGCGCGGTGCAGGACGCTCATCGACGGCTTCAACGGCCACTACTGCTACCGGCGTCAGAGGGGCGACGCGGACGGACGGCCGCGGTACGCGGAGGGGCCGGACAAGAGCAACTTCTACACGCACGTCCACGACGCGCTCCAGTACCCGCTCGTGGCGGTGATGATGGGCGGCGTGGACTTCGCGCAGTACAGGAGGGAGCGCGACGGCGGCTACGGCGGGCTTGCGGGGAACGGCGCGACGAACGCGATGTGCCTGTAGCGATTTTTTTTTCCGGAGGGGGATAAAGCGGGGATAAAGCGGAGCGACAATAGCGCCGATGTCAGAGAAGATTCCAGATGCGTCCGGCGTGAGACCGCCGAATGGGGAGCCCCCCTCGCAGGGCGGCCCCGCGCCGTCCGCGCAGGTCCCGACGACCGCGCCGATGACGCGGCTTGCGGCGTTCCTCATGGACGAGTTCCGCATAAACGCGCAGCACCGCCGCATGAGCGGGGTGGACGCGATGCTGGAGCGTGCGGCGCGCGCCGCGCGGATGAAGTACGCGCCGGAGCAGGAGGCCGTGCTGAAGGAGTGCGGGATAAGCCCCAGGAACTACCGCCCGCTCACTCTGATGAAGATGCGCGCGGCGAGGGCGATGATATCGGACGTGGTGAAGCAGTCGGGCGACAAGTTCTACGTGCTGTCGCCGACGCCGCGTCCGGACGTGCCGAAGTCGGTGACGAGGAAGGTGATGTCGCAGATCGCTCGGGAGGTCGTGTCGTTCTTCATGAAGCGCGGCGGGCTTCCGCTCAAGGACCCGAAGGAGCTCGCGGCGTTCTACGTCTCCGTGATCGTCCGCGTGTCGGACATGCACGACGAGGCGCGCCGGCGGGAGATGGAGTGGGCGCGCGTCCGCTGCGAGCGGATGGACAGGGTCATCCACGACCAGCTCGTGGAGGGCGGGTTCGTCGAGGCGTTCTCGCAGGTGGTCGGCTACCTCTGCACGTACGGGACGGCCGTGATGGTCGGTCCGACGGCGCGCGTGGAGGCCGTCTGCCGGTGCAGGGAGGTGGACGGCGCGGACGGAGCCGTGAAGTACGTCCGCGAATACGCGGCGAAGCCCGTGTACGAGGCCGTCAGCCCGTGGGACTGCTACCCCGCTCCGAACGCGCGGACGGCGGCGGACGGCACTTTCTGCATGAAGGTCCGCTACACGGCGGACGCTCTCTGGCAGTACGCCGAGGCGGAGGCGGAGGACAGGCCGGGCGGATGGCAGCGCGCGACGGTGCGGGCCCTCCTCTCGCGGCATCCGAAGGGGGGCGTGCGGCTCGAGCTGGATTCGTGCGACCTCGTGCGCCGCGAGATGGAGCGCAACACGCTGGCCACTCAGGACGACTGCACGCTCGAGGGCGTGCGGTGCTTCGCGTCGGTGCGCGGCTCCATGCTCGTCGGCTTCGGGATGGCGAAGACGCCCGACGGCGAGACGGTCGTGCCACACAGGTACTACAGGACGGAGGCCGTCGTCATAGCGGGCTTCGTCGTCTACTGCCGCGTGGTCGACGACAGGATGCCCACCCCGCTCTACAAGGTCTGCCTCTACGAGACGCCCGATTCGTGGTGGGGGGACTCCCTCGCCGACGTCCTCCACTCCGCGCAGAACCTCCAGAACAACGCGCTCAAGAACGTGGTCATGAACGGCGCGCTCTCGTCTAACGGGATGTTCGTGTGCCACGCCGTGAACCGGGCGGTGTCGCTCGACGGCTCGCCGGCTCTCTCGGTACGGGCGGGGCGGATGTTCGGCTTCAAGGAATCGCCGGCCGGCGGCGCGGGCGCGCCGATAAGCGTCCTGGGCGTTCCGGACACGACGCAGAGCCAGCTCGCCCTGCTGAAGGCCGCGAGCGAGATGGCGGACGACGACAGCGGCATTCCGCAGTACTCGATCGGCTCGTCGCGCCAGCTTTCGGGGGCCGGCCGCACGGCGAGCGGGCTTGCGATGATGAGCGAGGCGGCGTGCCGCGTGATAAACATGTGCATATGCGACATCGGGCTGCACCTCATCGTCCCAGTCGTGAAGAACACCCACGCCTACAACCTCGTCGAATCCGACGACATGTCGATCAAGGGGGACGTGGAGGTGAACCCGTCCGGGCTGATGGGGAAGATCCTGCGCGAGGCGGAATCGCAGCGGCGCATCCAGTTCGCCACGATGCTCGGCGCCCACCCGGTCTACTCCCGCGCCCTCACGGTGGAGGCGTTCTTCGAGCTGCTGCGCCCGGAGCTGGACAGCCTCGGCGTGAACCCCGACAGGATAATCCCGTCGAAGGAGCGCATGGAGTTCCTGCAGGAGGCCATGGACATGCAGGCGGCGCAGACGCAGAACGCGCAGCCGGCGCAGGGCGACGCGGCCGGGCCGACGCGGGAGCAGGCGAACGCCGCCCGCGTGGAGGGGCGGCCGCGGCAGGTCGCCGCAGAGCAGGGCGGCGCGCCCGCCGGCACCGTGGAGGAGAGGAGGAACGTGGCATGAACAATCCCGTCGACTACGGGGCGGACGACGCGAAGAGGGTCATGTCCGTGTGCGGCGACGTGCCGCGCACGAAGCTCCTCGCCGAATGGATGGACGACCTCGTGAGCGAGAACGTCGCCCTGATGGCCATGCTCGTGGAGAGTCCGGACGAGAACAGGAAGACGCGCCTGTGTCACCTCGCGTCGCAGATTTCATCTTACCGCAGGATCGGGGACGCGGCCAACCGCGCTCTGGAACTTGTCTCCGGAAAGCCGCCGGAGGACAGGAAGAAGGAACCCGCAACGGGGGGCGTTCTGTGAGACTGCGGAAGGAAGAATTCGTCGGACGAACCGGGATTGTCTGCCCCTCGTCCAGACGGCAGTAAACTCTCGGAAAGGCAGTCCGAGCTTATTGTGGAGAACGACGGAAGATGGACGGGAACGAAAAGGTGGAGGCCGCCCTCGCGGGCGGACAGGAAACCGGCGGCGGCGAATCGCCCGACGCCGCGAAGGAGCTGGAGAAGTCCAGGCACACGAACGACGTGCTCGCCGGACGCCTCAAGGCGCAGGGCGAGGAGCTGAAGCGGCTCCGGGAGGAGCTGCGCGTCCTCAACGCGGCCAAGGCGGCCGACGAGGCGGTCGACACGCTCACGCCCGAACAGCTCGGCGACGTGCCGAGGGAGTTCGCGACGGCGGCGGCGGCGGTCTCGGCGAAGATGCTTGAGACGGCCAAGGCCGAGCAGAAGGACGAGGTGGACCGCCTGAGGGCCGAGCTGGAGGAGCGCGACAGGCGCTTCTTCTACGGCCAAATAGGGCGTGACAACGCGAAGTTCTTCGACGACGTCGCCCCCGGCGGCGACAAGGCGAGTTTCTGGGCGCAGTTCAAGGCCGCGAACAGGGAGACCTACGACGCGGTCCTCGCGACGCGCGACGCGGTCCGCTTCAACGCGCTCGTCGATTCGTTCTACCGTCTCATCGGAGTCAGGAATCCAGGGAGGGGCCAGGGAGCGTCCGCCGCGCCCGACCCCGCGACGACAGGCGGCGGAAGCAGAACGCCGGCCGTCGAAGACGCGGACGGACAGAGGAAGTACACCAGCGACGAATACCTCGCCCTGCTTGAAAAGGCGGAGGAGGCTCGCGACGGCGGCGACATGTCCACGTACCGCGCCATGACTGACCGGCTCAACAAGGCCCTCAACGAGGGGCGCGTCGGGCAGTAGCCCGGCGGCGCCTCCGTGACCGAGAGGGCCGGAAGGAGAAACTGAAATGGCAGACACATTGCCCTATTTCGGCCAGCAGCCGGGGACGCAGGCGTCGTTCCCCGGCACGCAGCAGATAATATTCGAGACGGAGTTCCGTCGCCGGACGCGCGACCTCTCCCTCATCGACAAGCTCACGTCCCACAACTTCAAGGGACGCTTCCGCAACTCCGGCTTCCAGATCCGGCGTCCCGTGATGCCGCTTCTCAAGTCGAAGAAGCGTCGCCCCGGCGACCCGGTCGTCTACCAGGAGCTGCAGGGGAAGGACGAGGTGTTCACGATCAACCGCGAGCGAGACATCGCGTTCCACATCAAGGTCGAGGACAACCTCTTCTGCCCGCAGAACCTGGACTCCAGGATGAACAGGGAGGCGCAGGCGCAGTTCACCGAAGACCGCGACCTGGAGTTCTTCGCGGACGCGCCGTTCAAGTCCCACGCGGCGAACACCGGCAACGCCGCCGGCGTCCGATCCGGAATGTACGAGCTCGGCACGTCCACCGCGCCGCTCTACGTCTACAAGACGGACGCGGAGGCGGCGGCCGCGCGCGCCACGAAGACGCACACGGCGTCCGCGACCGAGGCCATCACCAACATGGTGGCCGCGCTCGAAGAGTGGCCGGGCGGCTCGATGGGCGAGGTCAAGGTCGTGGTGCCGACGTGCATCCAGAACCGCCTCGTCAACTCGGAGCTGAAGTACGCCGACCGCATGGGCGACCAGATGAGCGTCCTGCGCAAGGGCATCAAGTACATCGGCGACGTCGCGGGGGCGAACGTCATCGGGTGCAACCAGATGCCGATGTGGGCGGCGGACGAATCGAACGGCCTCCCGAAGCGGTTCCTCTGCATGTTCCTCAACACGCAGGCGATCGAGTTCGTGGACGAGATCACGATCGACGAGAACATGAAGGACAAGGACCAGTACGGAATGTTCTACCGCTCGCTCGGAATCTACGACTGGTTCGCCAGCTACCCCGAGCTCATGGGCTACGCGGTGATCGCCCTCGGATAGGCCACACGCGCCGCCGGGGCGTCCCCCCGGCGGCGCACATGAAAGGAACTGGAAAATGGCAGCACATTCAAACGACAAGACAATCCTCGGCGACGGGCTGAAGTGGAACGTCCGCTCGTACCTGTACGAGAAGGTGGTCGACTTCTCCCTCATGGAGAAGGTGGACGCCTCCGCGTACTACGAGGTCGGCGCGCTCCCCAGGGGCTTCGTCCCCCGCAACGTCGCCATAGTCGAACTCGCCAGGGCGAGCGACCTTGGCGAAGTCAAGGTGTACAGCACGGTCGAGGATGTCGCGAACGGCTCGGCGACGGAGGTCGCCTCCCTCAACGTCGGCGGCGCGGACCTCGGCTTCGCGGCCAAGGCGTTCGCCGACATGGACGCGACGCTCGCGCTCAAGGCGGGCGTGGCGTTCACCGGCGGCAAGATCAAGGTCGCGGTTTCGGGCGACATGATGACCGGCCACTGGGACGAGGCGCTGGGGACGTCCGGCGAGTTCGACCCGGCGGACGGCGTGTCCGTGAACGCGACCGACAGAGCGACCGAGTAGCCCCCCGTCCCCGCGCCGGAAACTCGTCTCGCCGGCGCGGGGCTTTTACAAGGGGACGGCGGATGCAGGAGATGCAGACATGATTTCGACGAGCAGATATTTCGTGAACGTGGACAACGGGACGATAGTCCCGTGGACGAGCGAGATCGAATCGAACTACAAGTTCAAGGAAATCACCCTGAAGGTGGCGATGGCCGTGGAGCGCGGGGAGATCACCGCGAAGGAGGTCGTCGCCCAGATCACGAAGCAGATAAAGCCGTCCACGCTCGAGCAGATGCTGGACGCGAAGATGAAGATGAACGTCCGCGAGGGCGTCCTCAACCTCGAGGCGCAGGTGAGGGAGGACAACACGCAGAAGGACGGCGGCGAGGCCGCGCCGTACGAAGTGGAAGTCCCTTCCGCCGCCGACGCGAAGACGCAGAAGGCGGCGAGGAAGGCGGCCGACGAGCGCGCCGACAAGGTCGCGTCCGTGCTTGGCGACAAGGCGGGCAGGGCTGCCGTCGCGGTGAAGGTCTGACGGCGCGGAGGCGGGCACGATGGCGAACCCATTCCAGCGGGGTCAGGAACGGCCGGAGATAGGGACGGTCGCGGAACTGGCCGAGAACCTCGTCTACCGGCTCCCCGGATGCGCGGACCTGATGATCCGCAAGACGATCCAGGAAGTGTACCGTGAGTTCTGCTGCGAGACGAAGTGCCTCACTTCGGCGCGCGCGCTGGAGATCGAGCCGGGATGCGCGGAGCATCCGCTCTTCCCCGCGTTCGGAGGGACGGTGACCGACGTGCGCGCCGCCGCGATCGGGCCGTACAGGCTGAAGCGCGGGCTTGACTACGCGACGAGGGGCGCTCGTCCGACGGTGCTTGTGCTTTCGCCGCGCTGGGCGGGCGGGCCGCCGCAGTCCGGCGGCATGGCTCTTCCGGCCCCCGCGCCCTGCGAGACGCCGCCCGTCCCCCCTGCGGAGGCGGAGCCGCACGCGCCGCCGCGCGTCCTGCGCGTCGTGCAGGAGGAGATTCCGGGGCTGAACTGCGAGAACGCGCCGCGCGGCTTCATCGAAAGGCACGGAGAGGCGATATGCTCCGGCGTGATGTTCCGGCTCTGCTCGATGTCCGGGAGGCCGTGGAGCGACGCGAACGTGGCGGCCCTGGAGCGCGTGAACTACGAGAACGCGAAGAGCGAGGAACGCATGAGGCGGGAGACGCCGCCCGGCGGACGCTTCGTGGACACGAGCCACGTCATTCAGTGAGGACTGCAGACCATGACGGAACTTGCGATAACGCCCGACGTGGAGAAGAAGCGGCTGAAGGTTTCCGGAAAGGCGGCCTCCGGCGAGAGGGTCGCCGTGACGGTCAGGGGATTCGGCGACGTGCCGACGGAAAACCTCCGCCTGCGCGTGATGGCCGGCATGACGCCCGTGGGGATGTTCCCGCTCGACGACGGCGACGCATGGGGCGTTTCGGGGGCGGACCTGACGTGCGAGCTCGACCTTTCGACCGAACAGGCGGAAAGGCTCTGCCGGTTCGGCGCGGACGTCTGCGTGATTCTCGAGGACGCGCTGACGCCGCAGCTGTACGGCGTCTCCGACTTCGCGCTCCTTCCGTGGATAAGGCTCGCGGACGTGGACGTGCCTGTCAACCTCGACAACTACAAGGTGAAGATAGGCGGCCTTGAAGAGGAGATTTCGCGAATTCGCGACAGGATGGACGAACTTGGGGACGGAATCGACAGGGCGGACGAAGTGATCGACCGCATCGGGGGACTGAAAGGAATCGAAGTGAAGACGAACACGATGAACGGAATGAGGAACGCGATAAAGGCGATCGCCGTCGCGCTCGGGGCGGCGAAGGTGTCGGGAATCGCGCTCGTGTGCGCGCTTTTCGCTGACGCGGCGGAGGTGAAGACCGCGCCGCTCGGCGAACTGGACCTGGATTTGAACCCCGCCGTCGTCACGAACGTGACTTTCGACGGCCTTGCGACGGAAGGCTACGTGGACGGCGCGGTCGCGGACAAGGCGGACGCCGCCGCGCTGGACGGCTACGCGACGTCGGGCGACCTCTCGTCC
>CAYLRN010000043.1:0-13947 GCA_964386385.1 uncultured Lentisphaeraceae bacterium
GCTATCCGAAGCCCGCGATGCTGATCGAGTTCAAGTACTTCACGAACGCCGAGACGGACCGCGTTCGCGCGCTGGAGCGCACCGTCCCGGACGGGGAGACTGCCGCGCAGGCCCGCCGCTACCGCGAATCGCTGAAGTCCCGCCTGACGTGGGTTTCGTCCGTCAGGACCGCCGTGGTCGAGGTCTGCGGCTCGCGCGGCTGGAACTGGTTCGACGTGGAGGGCGCGTGATCGTCGTGGAATGACTCCATTGCCGATGGTTTTCACGGACATTATGGCATTTTCCCTTGAGGTTACGGCAATATGAACCGCTGATTCGTTTTTTCGCACTGCGGGGCGGCATCCGCGGCGTCTGGCGTCTGCACGGGATTCGCGCATTTATGCTATAATCGCGAACGCCATTCGCAGGGGGCAGTCTTCTTGCGGTGGATGGTGAATGAAGCGACGGAAATGAAATATCGATACCTATATCAGGACAGGCACAACCGGAACTGCGAAGGCGAGATTGAGGCGCGCGACCGGGCGGACGCCTACGCCAAGATACGCAAGAGCGGCATCCGCCCATACCGCGTGATCGGCGACGACCCGTTCGACTGGCGTCCGATCGCGTTCTGGATTGCCGTTTCCCTTGCGCTTGTCTCCACCGCCGTCGCGGCGACGATGTTCTGGCGCGACCGCACTGACAGGGCGCGGCGGAGGTTCGCGCTTTCGGCGGAGGACGCCCGCGCGTTCCGCGCCCGCGCCGAGGAAAGCGTCCGCAGCGCCCCGCCCGCGTTCCGCTACGACGTCTGGCGCGGCGTGAACGTCCGCCTCGAGGAGCGCGGGCTTGAGCCCATCCCGCGGCCGGAGGGGCTTCCGGAAGAGGACGGAGGCGTGGACTAGAAAGCTTATGCCACACGAAAGGACACTGCAATGAAAAGACGCGATTTCATAAAGGCCGGGCTTGCGGCCATGCCTCTCTTCAATGTCGGATGCGCCGGCTTCGGGCAGGGCCGCCGGCGACAGGTCGCCCGGGGCGCGAAGATCCGCGTGGCGCTGATAGGCTGCGGACACCGGATGCGCGAAATGATCGAGGTCATCATATGCGAGAAGGTCGTCGCCCTCGTCGATCCGGACCCGAAGTGCCGCGAACGCCTGAAGAAAATGGTCGCGAACATTCCCGGCGGCCCGCAGTCATTCGCCGGCGCGCGCGAGTTCTTCGACTACCGCGCGATGTTCGACGAGATGGGCGATGAGATCGACGCCGTGATAATCGCCACGCCGAACCACCACCACGCGCTTCCCGCCGTCCTCGCCATGCGCCGCGGAATCCACGTGTACGTCGAAAAGCCGATGGCGCTCACCGTCGAGGAGGCGCAGTACATGGGCCGCGTCGCGCGCGAGACCGGCGTCACCACGCAGGTCGGAAACTTCGGACACTCCACCGGCGCGATGAAGGCCTGCGTCGAGGCGCTGCGCACGAACGTCATCGGCGACGTCACCGACGTCTGGTGCTACGACGACCGCTGCAACGCGCTCTCGTACCGTCCGCCGGCCTCCAAGCCGCCTGCCGGGATGGACTGGGACGCCTGGATCGGCCCGGCGCCATACTGCGACTACTACGGCCCGCACGGAAAGCGCAAGGTGGGCCTCCATCCGCATGACTTCCACTGCTGGATCGGCTACGGCAACGGGTCGATCGGCAACATGGGCACGCACATAATCGACGCGCCGTTCTTCGGCCTCGACCTCGGCGCAAGGCCCGCGTCGTCCGTAGTCGCGAACGTGGCAGACACCGCCTGCGACGGCTCCTGGACGTACCGCACGCAGATCGACTGGACGTATCCCGAAAACGGCCGTCGAGGCCCGATAACGCTCCACTGGCACGACGGCCTTCGCCCCGGCCTCACGCTCGATTCCGTGGACATGAACGACTGGGGCTACACGCCCGCCGGTCGCAAGGACCAGTTCATGCCGGAGGCCGTCCTCAAGTGCGAACGCGACTACCACCTCGAAAAGGCCCCGTTCCTCTCCAACGGCTCGCTCTTCGTTGGAACGAAGGGATGCCTCTGGTTCGGACACCACTCCATGTGCCGCTTCCTCCCCAAGTCCCTCGGCAGGGACATGCTCAAGCGCATCAAGTGGGCCGAGCAGGCGCGCGGACACATGGCCGAGTTCTACTCCGCCATCCGCGAGGGCCGCGAGGCGAACGCCGGCTTCACCTTCTCCGTGCCGCTTGCGGAGACAGTCCTTCTCGGCAACGTCGCCGGACGCGCCGGCGCCGGGAAGAGGCTCCTCTGGAACGGCCGCAAGGTGACCAACGACGACGCGGCGAACAAGTTCCTCTCCACCACCTACCGCGACGGATGGAACGTCTTCGTCTGATGCGGCCGGCGCCGCCTTTTGAAAGGAAGCAATGCAATGAATGCCATTAAGGGACTTGCCGCCGCCGCCGCCGCCGTCGCAGGCTGCGCGGCCCTGCCGTTCGCAGCGTCGGCCGGAGTATTCAACCCATACGGAATCTGCGCGCACGTCACGCGCGGCGAGAACACGGTCCGCACCGCGGAGCTCCTGCGCCCTGCCGGCATCGGATGGGCGCGGAGCGACTTCGACTGGCGGACGGTCGAACGGAGGAAGGGCGAATGGGACTTTTCGCGCTTCGACAAGGTGATTGGCGACCTTGAGGCGCGCGGCGTCCGGCTGCTTCCGATTCTCGGCTACTCCGTGCCGTGGGCGAACCCGGCACACGAGCATCTGGACGCCTGGGGCGAGTACGTGCGCCGCTGCGCGCAGCGCTACGGAAAGCGTCTGCCCGTCCTCGAAATCTGGAACGAGGAGAACATCGAGCCGTTCTGGAAGAACCCGAACCCGACGAACTACCTGGCCGTCCTGCGCCGCGCCTACGAGGAGATCAAGCGCGTGGACCCGTCCCTCAAGGTCGGTTTCGGCGGCACTGCCGGCGTTCCGTTCGACTTCATCGAGGAGGTCTACCGCCTCGGCGGCGCGAAGTTCTTCGACATAATGATGATCCACCCGTACTCGCATCCGCGCCGCCCGGAGGGCGCGATGGACGCGCAGATGGAGAAACTTCGCGACATGATGGCGCGCTACGGCGACGCCGACAAGCCGATGTGGATCACGGAGATCGGCTGGCCGACGCACACGGTGTGCATTCCCGACGTCGACGTGCTGCGCGCCGGACTGAATGCAGTCGACCCGGACAGGACCATGTGGCGCGCGATATACGTCCCTGCGCGCAGGATGGAGGACGGCGAGACGCACTTTGCGGCGCTACGGGAAGTCGCCTCCGATTTCATGAAGGTCGAGGCGTGCGACGCGCGCAATGCGGCCGCCCGCCTCGCCCGCGGCGACGTCGACGTGGTCGTCTATCCGTTCACCGAGGAGTACGCCGTAGATTCCGTACCCGCCGTGCACGAGTTCGTGAAGAAGGGCGGCGTCCTCGTCGACTTCGGCGGAATGCCGCTCTGGACGGCCACGCGCGCGAACGCGGAGGGCGACATGGACGTCGTGCGCGGCGCCTCGCCATGGCGCGACCGCCAGCGCTTCCGCATCGCGGAGACCGCCTGGTGGATGGACAAGCGCTATCCCGGGGAAATTGCCGTCCGTCCGGTCGGCCCGGCAGTCGGCGCGAAGCCGCCCAAGAAGGGATTCTCGGGCACGCGCTTCTTTACCGACCGTCTCCTCAAGCCCGGCGACAGCATGGTTCCGCTTCTCTCCGCGCCAACCAATGGAGTCGACGCCGTGGCCGCCTGCGTCTACAGGTTCAACAGCGACATGAAGGGCAGCGTGATCGTTAGCGGCATCATGAAGGGCTCGCACGGCACGAGCGACGAGGCGCGTCAGGCGAAGATGGTCGCCCGCGCCCTCGGCATCTCCTTCGCGGAAAAGGTCGAGGCGTTCCTCCTCTACAACCTCCGTTGCGGCGAGTACGACCCGTTCGACCCCGAATCCTTCTTCGGCGTCGTGCGCGCGAACTTCGTGCCGAAGCCCGGCTACGGCGCGTACATGGCGTTCGTCGACCGACGGCCCGTCGGGTCCGTGCAGAAGGACCTCGTCTGGCGTTCCGCCGACAGGCAGACGTACTTTCCGCAGTGGAAGCGGCCCGACGGACGCGATGCCGGCATGATATGGACGACGGGTTTCGCCCAGACGCGCCGTCTCGTCTTCTCCTCGCAGAACGTCTCGTTCATGGACGTCAACGGAAACGTCATTCATCCGAAGCGCAACGGCGACGGCTACGACGTCCGCGTCAACGACGCGCCCGTCTACTTCTGCGGCGGCGAGTTGAAAGTCGACTCCTTCCGCGAACTCGTCGTGCCGCCGCCCGCCGACGGAGATGCCGCCGCCTACCTTGAAAAGGTGCGCGACATGGGTTCGTCCGCGCGCGCGTTTGATTCCGGCGCGACGGTGACGGCGACCGGTTCGGACTCCTTTGCGAAGGCCTTCGTCGCGCACGGCGAGGCCGAGGAGATAGACGTTTGGCGCATGGACGGCACTCCGACGCCTGAGCGTGTCCGCGCACTGCGCGCGCTCTTCGACGGCGCGGGCGGAAAGGCGGTGCGGCTCGTGGACGCGAACGGAAAGTCGCTCGACGCGCCCGCGCCGCGCCCGGCCGCGAATGCGCGTCCGCTTGCCGGTGCGCTCTCCTCCCCGCTCTACGCCGCAGGGTCCGGGCGCGTCTGCATTCTAGACCCGAACGGAAAGGTCGTCTGGGAGCGGCGCGGCTGCGGGAACGTCCATCGCGTCCTGCGCGTTGGCGACTGCCTGTACTACTCGAACGGAAACGTCTACCGCTGCCGCCTGCCGTCGACGAGGGCCGAGCTCGTCTACCGTCCGGACACGCGGACGGGCGGCGGAGCGCTGGGCTTCGATGTCGCGTCCGACGGCAACGTGGTCGTCGCGGTCAACGCCTCAGACGAAATACTGGAGCTGGACCGGGAGACATTCCGCCCGGTCGTCCGTTTCAAGGTGAACGTGAAGGACGCGAAGGGGAACGTCCCCGGCCGCCACTTCCATCTGCGCATGGTGCGCAAGACCGCCGCGGGGACGTATCTCGTCGCCTGCATGGGCGCGCAGGCGGTGCGCGAATACGACAGGACGGGACGTCTTGTCTGGGAGCAGGACGTCGCCGCGCCCGCGTTCGACGTCGAACGCAGGGCGAACGGCAACACGCTCGTCTCCCACGTCACGGGCGTGACGGAGTTCACGCCGGACCACAAGGCCGTCTGGTCGTTCACGCCGGCAGACCTGCCCGAACTGAACGTGGCGAACTTCTGCGGAATCCAGGAACTGCCGAACGGCAACCTTGTTGTCGGGACGTGGGCGAACGGCGCCGCGGACGCCTCGCGCGCGACGGCGTTCGAGATCGCGCGGGAGAAGAAGCCCGTCTGGAGCTGGGCCTCTCCCGACGACCGCAACATGATGGGCGCCGTGAGGTGAACGCGGCGCATTGCGCCGCCGGCCTTTTTGCCGGCATGAATCCGGATCTGAACCGAACGACTTGAACTCGAATCAAAAGAAGGACTGAAGCATGAACAGACGTGAATTTCTTGGCGCGATGGCGGCGACGGGCGTCGTCGGGGCAAAGGCGCAGACGGTGCCGCCGCAGGTCGTCCCGCAGGGCGCTCCCCGGCTGAAGGTCGGCCTCGTCTCCGACATTCACATCACGAACAAACGGCCGGGCTGGCGCGACAGCCACGAGCACTTCCTCAAGGCCCTGCGCTACTTCGACGAGCAGAAGGTCGACGCCGTGCTCGTCTCCGGCGACCTCTTCACGTCCGGCAGCATCGACCAGCTGGAGATTGTCGCCGAGACGTGGTACACCGTCTTCCCGAACGACACCGCCTCTGACGGCCGCCACGTGGAACGCCTCTTCGTCACCGGCAACCACGACCTCGACGACTGGCTCTATCACAAGAAGCCCGACGAGACGCGCGAACAGTGCGCGGAGCGCTGGAAGGACCGGGCTTTCGCGTTCCACCGCCAGGAGACGTGGAAGCGCCTCTTCAACGAGGACTACACGCCGTACTATGTCAAGACCGTCAAGGGCTATCCCTTCGTCATGCGCCACTGGCCGTCCACCTACCACAAGGAGAAGACCCCGATCGTGGAGGCGTTCGGGAAGCACGGCGCGGAACTCGCAAAGGCGAAGCTGTTCTTCTACTGCCAGCACGACCAGCCGGACAACACCGTCAACGCCTCGTGGCTGCTCGGCGGCGAGAAGTGGGGGAACGGACAGGACGACGGGCTTTCCACGAAGGTGCTCTCCGACTACCCGAACTGCGTCTGCCTGACGGGGCACAGCCACAACTCCCTCGCGGACGAGCGCAGCATCTGGCAGGGCGCGTTCACGGGCGTCAACTGCGGCTGTCTCGTCGGCTGGGCGTTCGCCGGCCCGGGGCGCGAGAACGGGCACGACTGCGACCCGCGTCCGCCAGTGCGCGAAATGCCCGAATTCAAGGAGATGACGAACGTCTACCAGGGCCTTGTGATGACGGTCTACGACAACTGCATCACGTTCCACCGCCGCGAATTCGTCTTCGGCGGCGTCCTGGGTCCCGACTGGGTGGTGCCGCTCGGCACGAAGGAGCGTCCGTACGCGTTCGCGCCGCGCGCCGCGGCGTCGAAGCCGCCCGTGTTCGCGAAGGGCGCGAAGATCGCGGTGAAGACGGTAGAGAAGGGGCGCGACCGCGCCGGGCACGTCCACCCGCAGGTCGAGGTGTCGTTCCCGTCCGTCACTTCTGCCACCGGCGGCGACCGCGCGCACGACTACTCCGTTCGCATGGAGATGATGATCGGCGACGTCGTGCGCGTCGTGGACGAGAAGCGCGTCTTCTCCGACCGCTTCATGTTCGCGGAGAAGGACGACATGGCGGACGTCAAGTGCCGCTTCGCGCTTTCGACCGTCCCGCCGAAGCGCCCCGTCCGTTTCGTCGTCACGCCATGCAACTGCTGGCTCAAGTCAGGCGCGCCCATCACGTCCGCCTGGACTTTCCTGCGCAAGGCCTGACACCCGTCGACAAGGAGAGATTTCATGAAGAGACGCGATTTCATCGGCGCCGCAGCTGCGGCGGGAATCCTTGGCGTTCCGCAGGGTCTGCTTGCGGGCAAGTGGGACCTGTCCCCGCGTTCGCCCGATCGTCCGCTTCCGCAGCCCGCAGCGCGCGCGGCGGGCGACTATTCCGCAATCGTCATCGGCGACACGCACTACGACCGTGCGCCTGAGACCGTCTACCACGCGGCCTATCCAGGAACGGGCGTCGACGCGCGCCTCTGCGCCATCCAGCGCGCGGAGTTCGCGCGGAACGGCGAAATGTGGGCCTCGCGCATTCCGCGCCTCCTCGCCGCGGCGAAGAAGGCGCGGCGGCCGGACACCGCGTTCGCCGTCCAGGTGGGCGACCTCATCCAGGGCGACTGCAACGACGGCAAGGTCCACGCCCGCATGGCGACGGACGCCTTCGGCGACATCAAGCGCTCCCTCGGCGGCGACCTGCCGCTCCACGTCGTCGTCGGCAACCACGACGTCCGGAACGGCTGCCGCGACGACGCGGCCGGTTTCTTCCGCTCGTGGCTCGCGGAACGGATGACGGCGGAGCTCTCCCAGCCGGTGAAATCATCGAACTTTGCGAAGGTCCACGGCCCCGACCTCTGGATCTACGTGGACTTCACCGCGCCGGACCTCAAGTTCATCGAGCGGACGCTCGCCGCGAACTCGCCGGTGCGCTACGTGTTCCTCGTCACGCACGGCCCCGTCATTCCGTCCGACAACAACTGGTATGGTTGGATTCTCTTCGGACACGGACGCCACGAGGAGCGCCGCGCCCTGCGCAGCCTCCTCCTCCGGCACGACGTCATCGTAGTCGCCGGCCACATCCACACCACGGAGCTCACCGAGTGCGTGACGGACGACGGACGCATCACGCAGATAATCGCCAACAGCGTCTGGATGGAGGAGCGCCTCGCCACCGTCGCGCCGCAGTACACTGCGCCGGAGCAGTACGGCTCTGGTCAGAAGAGCCAGGGCGGCAGGGACTACCTTGGCGAGTACAAGCCCGCGCTCACGCGGCACTTCCGCTCCGCCGCCGCCGGCTTCTTCCGCCTCGACGTCTCCGCAGACGGCGTTCAGGCGCATTTCTTCGGCGGCGACGCCGCCACGCCCGCGTTCACCTGGAAAATCCGCTAGGACTGCATCATGAAGCACGCTGCCTCTCTCCTTCTCTTCGGAATCTGCCTCGTCGGCGCCGCGGGCGCGGACGCCCTTCCGCAATGGCGTGGCGACGCGCTGGCCGGATGGGCGAAGCGCACCCACCAGTGCGCGGAGGCGCGGACCGCCAACGGCGCGCTGCGTGTCACGTGCGGAGGGACGGACGCGCACGTCTACAGCCCCGCGTTCGACCTGCCGGCGAAGTCCGCGCATGTCGTCTCGTTCAAGGCCAGGGGCGGCAGGTCCGGGACGGGCGAGCTGTTCTGGATGAAGCCGGGGGAGGGCGCCCGCCAGGAGTGGAGCGCGCGGTTCGAGTGGATCGGCGACGGCGAGTGGCACGAGTATCGCGTCCGCCCGTACTGGCAGGGAGAGGGGCGGATAGGGCAGCTGCGTCTGGACTTTCCGAACTCCGCGTCCGACGGCGGCGTATTCGAGGTCTCCGAACTGGCTATCGAGGACGTTGGCGAAGGTCGCGTCTTCGAGGCGGAGGGATATGCGGGCGTGGCCTTCTCGCTTGCGTCGTCGTCGAACGGGCTTGGCGAAGTGAGATGGGCGTCCAGCGAGAAGTCTGGTCTGCAGAGCGCGGTCTTCCGCGTGCCGGGCGACGGACGCCGCCATCGCTTCTTCGTCGACATGTCGGACAGGCCGCACTGGGCGGGGACGATTTCGCTTCTTGAGGTCGTGCCGCCGTCCGGCGCCGCGAAGCCGGAGGATTTCGCGCCCGTCGCGGACGCCCCCGATTTTCCGGCGGACTTGTTCGTGAGGAGCGCCTGGGCGTCCGATGCCGTCAACCGGGTCGGGACACCGACTCCTGTCACCGTTCTCCTGAACAACATCGGCACGAGGCCGGCGGAGAACGTGCGCTTGACGGCGACGCTGCCGAAGGGCGCCCGGCTCCTGAACGAGAAGGAACTTTCGGGGCGGACGATCGCGGGGCTTGACGGCGCGACGTTCACGCCGATGCTGGAATGCTCGCGCGCCGGGACGTACGTCGTGGCCTTCACCGCGCAGGCTGACGGCGTCGCGCCGGCGACGGCCACGGCGACTGTGACGGTGACGCCGGCGCTCGGCCTTCCGAAGGCGTCCTACGTGCCGGAGCCGCGTCCGGTGGAGACGGACTATGACATTGCGGCCCTCTACTTCCCCGGATGGAATCGCGCCGAGGCCTGGCGGCGCGTCTGGAACGTCTGCCCCGAACGCAAGCCGGTTCTCGGATGGTACGACGAGGCGAATCCGGAAGTCGTCGACTGGCAGATAAAGTGGCTCGTGGAGAACGGCATCCGCACTCTCTACGTGGACTGGTACTGGAGCCGCGGAAGCCAGTCGCTCGACCACTGGGTGAAGGCGTTCCAGAAGGCCCGCTACCGCAGCCATCTCAAATGGGCGATGATGTGGGCGAACCACAACGCGCCGGGCAGCCATTCCGTTGAAGACCAGCGGAAGGTCACGCGGTTCTGGATGGAGAACTACTTCAACACGCCGGAATACCTGCGTATCGACGGCAAGCCCGTCGTGTGGATATGGAGCGCGCAGGGCATGGAACGCGACGCGAAGAAGGACGGCGGCTGCAGACGGCTGCTGGAGGTCTCCCGCGAAATGGCGCGCGAGGCCGGCTTCAAGGGCATCCACTTCATCGCGATGAAATGGCCGGAGGCGGACTGCCGTCCGCAGACAATCCAGGTGTACAAGGACATGGGCTTCGACATGACGGGAATCTACCATTTCATGGACCCTGGCGCATACGAGCCGCGCGGCCGCCGCTTCTCCTATTCCTCCGTCGCCCGCGCAAATCCTGAGAACTGGCGCGCGCAGCACAAGGCCGGCGTTCTGCCGTTTCTGCCCAATCTCTCGACCGGGTGGGACGACCGTCCGTGGAACGACCACTGCGAAATCTATGGGAAGAACGTCGCGGACTTCAGGCGCATCTGCGAGGAGGCGAAGCGGTTCGCGGACGAGACGGGCGTCCGCCGGCTCTGCCTGGCGCCGCTGAACGAATGGGGCGAGGGCTCCTACGCCGAACCGAACGCCGAACACGGCTTCGGATTCTACGAGGCGGTCCGCGACGTCTTCTGCAAGAAGCCCGCGGACGGCTGGCCGGCGAACGTCGCGCCGAAGGACGTCGGGCTTGGCCCCTACGACCTGCCGCCGCCGAAGCCGCCGCGCCATGTAACCGAGTGGTCGTTCACCGGCGGCGACGCGCAGGAGTGGCATCCCATGATGGGCGTGAACGGATTTGCGGCCGGCGGAGAGGGACTGGCGTTTCGGACGGTTTCGCGCGATCCGGCGATCTGCGCCACGTTCCTGCCGTTCGCGGCGGGCGACTTCACGAAGGTCGTAGTGCGGATGAAGGCGAGCGGCGGCGGCGAGACGGCCGCGCAGCTGTTCTGGTCTGGCCCGCAGACGCATGTGCGCGAGTCGGCGAGCGTGTCGTGGAAGGTGGCGGCGGACGGCGCGTTCCGCGACGTCGAGTTTCCGGTGTCCGGCTGCCGCGCATGGCGCGGCCGCGTGAACCACTTCCGCTTCGACCCGACGACGCGGCCCGACATGGACGTCGTCGTCCAGTCTATCCGCCTTGTGAAGTGAAAGCGATGGAACTGAAATGCCGGACGTAAGAAAAGAGCAGGAGCGCGACGAGGTACATCGCGCAATATGGGCTATTGCGGACGGACTGCGCGGAAGCGTCGACGGATGGAACTTCATGTCCTACGTGCTTGGCATGATGTTCTACCGCTACATATCCGAAAACCTGTCCAACTATCTTAACGAGTGCGAACGGGAGGCGGGGAACGACGGATTCGACTATGCGCGGCTTTCCGACGAAGAGGCGAAGCAGGCCCGCGACGACCTTGTCAGGACAAAGGGGTTCTTCATCCTTCCGTCCGAACTCTTCTGCCGCGTCCGGCAGAGGGCGGCGGGCGACGAAAACCTGAACGTCACGCTCGAGACCGTTTTCAGGAACATCGAGGACTCCGCAAAGGGCAGCGAAAGCGAGGCGGACTTCATCGGCCTGTTCGACGACGTCGACGTGAACAGCAACAAACTGGGCGCAACCGTCGCCAAGCGCAACGCGAACCTCGTGAAGCTGATCGAGGGCGTTGCCGGCATGAGGCTGGGCGACTACAAGGACAATTCCATCGACGCCTTCGGCGACGCCTACGAATACCTGATGGGCATGTATGCGTCCAAGGCGGGGAAAAGCGGCGGCGAGTTCTTCACGCCACAGGAAGTCTCCGAACTCCTGACCCGTCTCGCCGTCGTCGGGAAGACGGAGGTCAACAAGGTGTACGACCCCGCCTGCGGCTCCGGCTCCCTGCTCCTTAAGGCGGCGAAGATCCTTGGCAAGGAGAACGTCCGACAGGGCTTCTTCGGACAGGAAGTCAACCTGACCACGTACAACCTCTGCCGCATCAACATGTTCCTGCACGACATCGGCTTTGACAAGTTCGACATCGCGCATGAGGACACCCTGCTCTCGCCACAGCACTGGGACGACGAACCATTCGAGGTAATCGTCTCAAATCCTCCGTACTCCATCAAGTGGGAAGGCGACGACAACCCCGTCCTGATCAACGACCCCCGCTTCTCGCCCGCTGGAGTGCTTGCGCCGAAGACTAAAGCCGACTTTGCCTTCATCATGCACTCTCTGGCGTGGCTCGCCACAAACGGAACGGCGGCAATCGTCTGCTACCCGGGCATCATGTACCGCGGCGGAGCCGAGAAGAAGATACGACAGTACCTGATTGACAACAATTTCGTAGACTGCATCATCCAGCTGCCGGAAAACCTGTTCTTCGGGACGACCATTGCGACCTGCATCATGGTCCTGAAGAAGAGCAAGACGGACAACAGAACGCTGTTCATCGACGCTTCGGGCGAATTTGTGAAGGTCACGAACAACAACAGGCTGACCGCAGACAACATATCGCGCATCGTGGAGGCATTTACCTCTCGCGCCGACGTCAAGCACTTTGCCCGCTGCGTCCCATACGAGGACATCGCGAAGAACGACTACAACCTTTCCGTGTCCACCTATGTCGAGCAGAAGGACACGAGGGAGAAGATAGACATCGTAAAGCTCAACGCCGAGATTGAGGGAATCGTCGCCCGCGAACAGGTTCTCCGCGATGAAATAGCGAAAATCATCGCGGAAATAGAGGCGTGATTATGAACTCATGCGTTCGCAATTCAACATGGGGACATCATGCAAAATGAAATAACTATGCGAGACGGCAAAAATATTGAATCCCTTGCAGAAAGAATAGCGGGACTTGTCGAAGAAGCAAAATCCGCTTTGTCGTCATCAATAAATTCTGCAATTACCAAAACTTACTGGGTGATTGGAAAGTATATTGTCGAGTTTGAACAAAACGGAAAAGCAAAGGCAGAATACGGCGCATCGCTTTTGACACGGCTTGCAAAACTGCTCACATTGAAAGTCGGCAGGGGATACAGCCGTCCTAACCTGAACAATATGCGGAAGTTTTATCTGCTTTATCCCAATTTGCTGGACGTGTCTGACAAATTCAGCAGGCTTACATGGAGTCATATCTGTGAAATCATAAAAATCAACGATGAACTTGAGCGTGATTTTTACATAAACGAATGTTCCGTAGAAAACTGGAATGTGCGTTCTCTCCGTCGGCAAATGGATTCCGCCTTGTATCTTCGGCTTGCCGCAAGCAAGGACAGGGAGGGTATTCTGGAGCTTGCGGCCAAAGGCGTTGTAATTCAAAGGCCGCAGGACATAGTCAAAGACACCTATACACTGGAATTTTTGGGTCTGCCGAAAAAAGAGCGCTATAGCGAAAAGGATCTGGAAAGCAGAATCCTCGATAACCTGCAGGTCTTTCTCCTTGAACTTGGAAAAGGCTTTGCTTTTATAAAACGCCAATATCCTCTCACGATAAACAATGTCCACTACCATGTCGACCTGGTTTTCTATCACAGGATTCTGAAGTGCTTTGTCCTAATCGACCTGAAGAAAGGTTCCGTCAGGCATGAAGACATAGGTCAGATGAATATGTATCTGGGATATTTCGCCAAAGAAGAGAACGAGGCCGACGACAATCCTCCCGTCGGGATTATCCTAAGCCACAACAAGGATGAACTTTTAGTTGAATACGCAACCTATGGAATGGATTCGAACATTTTTGTTTCCAAGTATGAACTTTATCTGCCGAATAGGGAAGAACTGAAAAAACTTGTCGATGGCATTCTAGAAGCAGGGAGAGACGAAAGATGACAAGACTTGGCGGACTGATTGCTGAACTCTGTCCCAATGGGGTGGAGTATAAAAAACTCTCTGAAGTGGCAAATATAGAAAGGGGAAAGCGTGTTGTAAAAGAGCAACTCTCACAAAATTCGGGTTTTCCTGTATTTCAAAACAGTTTGACGCCCATGGGGTATCACACAGATAGTAATTATCCCGCCGAAACCACTTTTGTGATCGGTGCAGGTGCGGCAGGAGAAATAGGCTACAGTAAGGAACGATTTTGGGCCGCCGACGATTGCTTCCCGATCGTATGCGGCGAATCGATTACGAACCGCTATGTTTTTCATTATTTGCTCCGACAACAAGCTGTTCTACGGTCAAAAGTCCGGAAGGCGAGCATTCCGAGATTGTCAAGGTCGGTTATTGAAGATCTATCGATCCCCATCCCGCCTCTGCCCATACAGCGTGAAATTGTCCATATTCTGGACAATTTCACGGAGCTTACAGCGGAGCTTACAGCGGAGCTTACAGCG
>CAYLRN010000044.1:0-12754 GCA_964386385.1 uncultured Lentisphaeraceae bacterium
TACTTCGGCCGTCCGCTCTCGTCCACGAAGGGCGTGAGGAAGCTGCGGCAGCCCATGCAGGTGTAGCAGTGGCCGGAGCCCGTCCTGTCCACCTTGTCGCGGAGCATTATCTTCTCGGAAATGTAATCCGGCACCATGCGCTTGGCGGTGCAGCGGGCGGCGAGCTCAGTCAGATGCCAGTAGGGCGAACCGGGTTCGACGTTGTCGTCCTCGAGGACGTAGATCAGCTTCGGGAAGGCCGGCGTCACGTAGACGCCGACTTCGTTCTTCACGCCCTCGATGCGCTGCTTGAGCACTTCCTCGATGATGACGGACAGGTCCTTCTTCTCGCGCTCGCTGCGCGCCTCGTTGAGGTACATGAAGACTGTTATGAACGGCGCCTGCCCATTCGTCGTCATGAGCGTCACGACCTGGTACTGAATCGTCTGGACGCCGCGCACGATCTCCTCGCGGACGCGCTTCTCGACGATGTGCCGCTTCTTTTCTGGCGAGAGTTCGATTCCGACCTCGGCGCATTCCTCGTCGAGCTCGCTGGCGATCTTCTGCCGGCTGACCTCCACGAACGGCGCCAGGTGGGTGAGGGTGATGGACTGCCCGCCGTACTGGTTGGACGCCACCTGGGCGATGATCTGCGTGGCGATGTTGCAGGCGGTGGAGAAGGAGTGCGGCCGGTCGATCTGCGTCCCGGATATTACCGTGCCGTTCTGAAGCATGTCCTCCAGGTTCACGAGGTCGCAGTTGTGCATCCTTTGGGCGTAGTAGTCCATGTCGTGGAAGTGGATCAGTCCCTCCTCGTGGGCGGCGACCACCTCCTCCGGAAGAAGAAGGCGCTTGGAGATGTCCTTCGACACGGCTCCCGCCATGTAGTCGCGGAGCGTGGAGTTGACTTCCGGGTTCTTGTTCGCGTTCTCCTGCCGGGCCTCCTCGTTCGTGTAGTTTATGAGCGAGAGGATCTCCCCGTCCGTCGTGTTCTTGCCGCGCTTCAGGGTCTGGACGAAGCGGTACTTTATGTACTTCTTGGCGATCGCGCTGCCGCCTGCCTCCATGATCTTCGTCTCGACGAGGTCCTGCACCTCCTCCACGCCGAGCGCCCTGTCGTGCGCGTTGGCGAATTCCTCGATCTGGGCCGCGATCCGGTCGATTCGCGCCTCGGTGAGCTTGTCGGCATCATCAACGGTGGCATTGGCCTTTCGAATCGCCGCCGCGATCTTTGCGGAATCGAAAGGCACTTCCTCGCCATTGCGCTTGATGATGTTCATGATGCCCGCTGTCCTTGTTTGAAATGAGTTGGTTTAAAGCTTCTGCCTCGTCTTGAAACGGCGGGTATGATATCACGTGGAGGGGGGAATGGTCAACCCTTCAATCAATATCTTGTGGTGTTTTTTCTGTGCGCCGTCTATATGTGGATATTCGCCTTTAGAATGGTTAAAATTGGACTTTCCATGCGGACATTTTCGCCGCGTCCTGCAGCGCTCGACGGCGTGGTTTTTGAAAGGCCGCCTGTCAGAGTGGATGCGACTGCCATGGCCGCATTCTCTTTGACGGGCATTTTGAAAATCACGCGACAAACCCTGTTGTGACAGTCATGAAAATGGTACAATACCCGTTCAGAACAAGAAAGGCTGAAGAGTATGTTGAACTGGAATCCCGCCCTCCGTGGAAGGTCGCTCATGCGCATGACGTCGTTCACCGACGCCGAGATGATGGACTTGATCGACCTCGCGGGGCAGCTGAAGGCCCGTCGCGCCGCAGGCGTCCGGGGCGATCTCCTTCACCGCAAGAACATCGCGCTCATTTTCGAGAAGTCGTCCACGAGGACGCGCAACTCCTCCATCATCGCCGCGCGCGACGAGGGCGGCGGCGCGGAATACCTGACGCGGCCGGACATCCATTTCGGCAAGAAGGAGTCCGTCAAGGACACCGCGCGCGTCCTGGGGCGCATCTACGACGGCATCCTCTTCCGCGGCTTCAGGCAGTCCACCGTCGAGGAACTGCGCCAGTGGTCCGGCGTCCCGGTCTGGAACGGCCTCACGGACGACTATCATCCGACGCAGATCCTGGCGGACCTGCTGACGGTCAAGGAGACTTTCGGCTCGCTGCGCAACTGCACCGTGGCCTATGTCGGCGACGGACGGAACAACGTGGCGAACTCGCTCATGATGGGCTGCGCCAAGGCGGGCGTCCGCTACGTCTGCTGCGCCCCGAAGGAGCTCTGGCCGGACGAGGCGGTCCTCTCCGAGGCCGAGGAGGTGGCGAAGCGCAACGGCGTCGACGTGCGCGTCTTCTCCGACCCGGTGAAGGGAGTGAAGGGCGCGAACGTGCTGTACACCGACGTGTGGGTGTCCATGGGCGAGGAGGCGAAGACTGCCGAGCGCATCAAGATGCTGCGCCCCTACCAGATCAACATGGAGCTCATGAAGGCGACGGGCAACCTCGATGGAAGGCTCATGTTCCTTCACTGCCTCCCCGCGTTCCACGACTTCAACACCGAGGTGACAAAGGAAACCGGCGCGCTGGAGGTGACAGACGAGGTCTTCGAGTCGAAGTACTCGAAGGTGTTCGACGAGTCGGAAAACAGGATGCACACGATAAAGGCGCTCTTCGTGAGCGCGCTGTGCGACCGCGCCGCGTTCTGACGCCTCCTGCCGCTTTCGGGGAATCTACGAGGAGTTGCAAAAATGGCACGTCTGACGGAAATCGCATGGGAGGATTTCAGAGACCTTCCGCTTGACGCGAAGAAGCCGTATCTGGAAAACTGCGGGATTCCGAACACGCCCTACCACACGCTGTTCGCGCAGCAGTTCGACCGCGACCTTCTTGAGCGCCTGGCCGCCCTTGCGAACAGGATCCGCTTCATGGCGAAGAGCAAGGAGGGCGCGCTCTACCTGAAGTCCCTGCTGCCCCACAGGCGCGCGATGCTCTACTTCTCCCAGCCGAGTTCGCGCACGTTCCTCTCCCACCTCGCCGCCTGCCAGATCCTTGGGCTGACGACGGGATCGGTCCGCGACGCGGCGACGTCCTCCGAGTTCAAGGGCGAATCGAAGGAGGATTCGATCCGGACGTTCTCGTCGTACTTCGACATGATCATCATGCGCTCGCAGGAGAAGGGCCTTGCCGAGCACATGGCCTGGGAGCTTTCCAACAGCGACCGCCCCATTCCGATCGTCAACGCCGGCTCCGGCAAGGACCAGCACCCCACGCAGGCGCTGCTCGACGTCTACACGCTTCTGCGCTCCTTCGAGAAGAAGGGCGGGCTTGCCAACCGCACGGTGACGTTCTGCGGCGACCTGCTGCGCGGGCGCACGGTGCGCTCCCTCAGCTACCTTCTGACGAACTTCGAGAACGTCCGCCAGGTGTTCGTCGCCCCGCCGCAGCTGCAGGTCCCGGAGGACGTGCTGGAGATCCTGAAGGCGAAGGGCGTGTCGTTCGCGATGTCGGGCAACCTGCGCGAGGCGGTTGCGGAGTCCGACGCCGTCTACATGACGCGCATTCAGGACGAATGGGACCAGTCGAAGGGCGAGTCCGCGAAGATCGACACGCATCTCTTCAAGTTCGGCGCGGAGGAGCTGAGGCTTCTTCCGCCGGATGGGATTATAATGCATCCGCTTCCGCGCCGCGACGAAATCGCCGTCTGCTGCGACCGCGACCCGCGCGCGATGTACTGGCGCCAGATGCGCAACGGCATGTGGGTCCGCTCCGCCCTGATCGCCATGACGTTCGGCTTCGAAAAGCAGATCATGTGCTTCGGCGCGTGAGGGGAGTTGGATGGGCTGGTTCGTTCTATGCTGGAAGAGATGCCTGGACTTCTCCGGGCGTTCGCGGCGCCGGGAGTACTGGTGGTTCGTCTTCTTCAATTCCATTCTGCACTATCTGCTCCTTCGCATCGCCCTCATCGGGGCGGGCGGCAATGGCGAGACGGCCGGAGTGCTGGCGAGAATGCCGCTTTACGTCTTTCAGTTCGCGTCGCTTGTCGCGGGTCTGGCCGTCGCCGTGCGGCGGCTTCACGACACGGGAAGGAGCGGATGGTGGCTTTTGGCCGGGGCGTTTCCGGTCATAGGCTCGCTCTATCTTGTCTTTCTCTATTGCCAGGATAGCGAGATGGGCGACAACCGCTACGGGCCGCCGCCCAAATGGCTGGCATGACGGACAGGAGAGACCACGATGCTTCATGTCGTTGCAACGCCGATTGGAAATCTTGGAGACCTGAGTCCGCGCGCGCTTGATGCGTTCAAGTCCGCCTCGATGATCGCCTGCGAGGACACGCGCCGGACGTGGCAGCTGCTGTCGCACTTCGGCGTCCCGCGCCCGGAGATGGTCAGCTACCGGCAGGGGAACGAGGAGCGCGCGGCGGAGACCGTCGTCGCGGCGGTCAGGGCCGGGCGCGAAGTCGTCCTCTGTTCCGACGGCGGCTACCCGGCGATTTCCGACCCCGGCTACCGCCTCGTCCGGAAATGCGCGCTGGAGGACGTGCCGTTCGACGTGATCCCTGGCGCAAGCGCCGTCAACGTCGCGCTCGTGATGAGCGGGCTTTCCACCAGCTCCTTCACGTTCCGCGGCTTTCCGCCGCGCGGCCCGGGCGCGCTGCGCAACTGGTTCGCGGAGGACAGGGACAAGGAGCACACGATCGTCGGCTACGAAAGCCCGTTCCGCATCGGCTCCACCCTTGCGGCCGCGTTCGACGCCCTCGGCGACCGCGAGGCGGCGGTGTGCATCGAACTCACGAAGCTCCACGAGCGCGTCGAGCGCGGCTACCTCTCCGACCTTGCCGCGAAGTTCAGGGACGCGAAGGTGAAGGGCGAGGTGGCGTTCGTCATCGCCGGGAACAACCCGAAGTTCATGCGCCCCGCCGCGCCGCAGGACGGCGGCGAACGCGCGATCTCCAGAGGCGACCAATCTTGATGGCAAACGAAAAGCGAAAGGAATGCATGACATGTTGAATCGCAGGGAATGGCTGAAGATGGGGGCCGCCGCCGCCGGCGCCGCGGCCGCGACTGGATGCGCGTCATGGGGCCGCGGCGGGAAGGGCGTTCGCCTTGCCTGCCAGCTCTGGAGCGTGAACGACGTCTGGAAGAAGAACCCGGACGACGCGCTTGCGAGGCTCAGGGAGATGGGCTACGAGGGCGTCCAGTCCATGGCGTTCTGGCAGTGGGACCGCGCGAAGCTCCACGCGCTCCTTGACAGGCACGGCATGGTCCTGACGGACATGCCCATCTACCTTTCGCACGTCGCGCCGGAAAAGCTGGATTCCACCCTTTCGTTCTGTCGCGAGTTCGGCGTCGACTTCCTCTTCGTTCCGCACGACGGCGCGAAGACGAAGGAGCAGTGGGCGAAGCTCGGCGACGGAATGGCCGAGGCCGCCCGCCGTTTGGCGCAGCACGGGATAAAGATCGGCTTCCACAACCACCGCGTGGAGTTCGAGACGAAGTTCGACGGCGTCTCGCCGATGGACATGTTCTTCGCCCATCCGGAGCTGTCGTTCGAGCTGGACGTCGGGCACGCCACGCTTGCGGGAGAGAACGTCGGCGAGATTCTCAAGAAGAAGGTCTGGGGGCGCGTTCCGTCCATCCACGCCAAGCCCGGCGGCGGCGTGTCGTGCGGGTGCGCCGAGGACAGGAACGACTGGACGGCGATTCTCTCCCTCTGCGCCGCAATGGGCACGAAGTGGGCAGTCGTCGAGTGCGAGGAGCGGCGCGACACGTACGAGGACGTCGCGGCCAGCATGGCGTTCCTCAAGGGCCGCCTCGCCGAACTCGGACTGTCCTGACCGGCAGGCACGGGACCGGCGCGCGCCGATGCGGTTTTGAACGGAATGGGACGACGAACGAGAGACCTGCGGAGATGATCGACTTCAAGAAGGAACTGAACCCCGAACAGTTTGTGGCCGCCACGGCGGGCGACGGCCCCATGCTCGTCCTCGCCGCCGCCGGCACGGGCAAGACGCGGACGCTCGTCCATCGCGTGGCGTATCTCGTGGAGCGGGGCGTCCCGCCGGAGCGCATCCTGCTCCTCACGTTCACGAACCGCGCCGCGCGCGAGATGCTCGAGCGCGCCGGCCAGCTCGTGCCGGGCATGGACGGCATCTGGAGCGGAACGTTCCACCATGTCTGCGCGCGTTTCCTGCGCCAGTACGGCTCGTCCCTCGGCTACAAGCCCGGCTTCGCGATAATCGACGAGGACGACCAGAAGAAGCTCATGGGCCAGTGCATCAAGGAGAACGTCAAGGACGTGAAGGACTTCCAGAAGAAGGACTTCCTTCTCCACTTGATCTCCGAGGCGAAGAACTCCGAAAAGGACCTGGAAGACCTCGTGAAGAGCCTCCAGACGAAAGTCGCGATCGAGCCCGCGCTCGTCATCAAGGTCTGCAGGGCGTACGAGCAGAAGAAGAGGGACCTTGGCGCGATGGACTTCGACGACCTGCTCGTCAACGGCCTCCGCCTTCTCCGCGAGAACGACCGCGTCCGGGAATTCCTCCAGGACCATTTCCTCCACGTCCTCGTGGACGAGTACCAGGACACGAACTCCCTCCAGGCGCAGTTCACCGACATCATAGCCGCCAAGCGCCGCAACATCCTCGTCGTAGGCGACGACTTCCAGTGCATCTACACCTGGCGCGGCGCGAAGTTCGAGAACATCATGCGCTTCCCCGACCGCTGGCCCGGCTGCAAGGTGCTGAAGCTTGAGCGCAACTACCGCTCGTACGCCCCGATTCTCGACGTCGCCAACGCGGTCATGAAGGACGTCCCCCACAAGTTCGAAAAGACCCTTCGCCCGTTCCGCCAGGGCAGCGCCGTCAGGCCGCGCCTCTACCACGTGTACGACGCCCGCTCCCAGGCCGAGGCCATCCTGCGCCTCGTCGGAGTCCTGCGCCAGAACGGTGTCGCCTACAAGGACGTCGCGGTGCTGTACCGCTCGCACTTCACCTCCATCGACATACAGATGACGCTCACGCGGAACCGCATCCCATTCCGCATCACGAGCGGCGTCGGCGTCTTCGAGCAGCTCCACGTCAAGGACGTCCTCGCGTTTCTGCGCCTCTGCGTCGACCCGACTTCCGAACTCAGCTTCATGCGCCTCCTCTCCCTCCTTCCGGGCGTCGGCGAGGGCACGGCGCGCAAGTACTGGAAGAGCCTCGGCAATTCCTTCGACGGCACTAACGCCATGGACCGCATGAACCTCGGCTCGATGATGTGTTCGCGCGGAAAGCCGTACTGGAACCAGATGGAACAGGCGTTCTCCCGCGCCGCGCTGAACCTCAAGGCGGGGAACGACCGCCTTCTCGTGCAGGACTTCAAGGAACTCTTCTACGCCGAGCACCTTCACCGCGCGTTCGAGCCGGACGATGCGGATTCGCGCGTCGAAGACCTTGACGAGCTTTCCGCCCAGATCGCCACAGCGAAGGGCGGCGTCAAGGGATTCCTGGACGAAGTCGCGCTCATGACGAACCTTGACGTGCAGGCCAAGGCGAACATGCCGGCGGACCACATGACGCTCACCACCGTCCACCAGTCCAAGGGCATGGAATGGCCCGTCGTCATCCTCCCATGGCTCGTGGACACGATCTTCCCAAGCGCCCGCTCGGTCGAGGACGGCAACCTGGACGAGGAACGCCGCCTTTTCTACGTCGCCGTCACCCGCGCCCGGAACCGCCTCTACATGTGCGTTCCGCGCACGAGGAAGACGGCCGACGGCGGATTCATGCCGGTGGATCCCTCCATCTTCATCCGCGGAATTCCAAAGGATCTTCTCGAAGAGCAGACCCTCTATTCCGCGGACCGCGGCTACGGCGGCGACGCGGGCCGCCGCCGCCGGGACGACGAAGACGACGGAGAGAATGCATCTTACGGCTACGGCGGAACGCGCCGCTGGGGCGGCGGCGGGACGGCGCAAAAGCCGGCGTACAAGACAATGTGGCGGCGATGACCGCCGCATGGCAGGAGATAAGCGCAATGCAGGGTTTGAAGGCTTGGTTCAGGCGTCCGTCTACAGTCGCCTTTCTGGCGTTTACGGGGCTGTATGCGCTTTGCATGGCCTTTGTCTTCTGGGGGACGTGGGCGCTTGACAAGGCGCCGGTCGGACCGGACGCGCCCACGTTCTATCCCGTCGATGAGGCGTCCCGCTGGCTCCGGGAAGTCCTCGCCGGCGGAAAGTTCACCCCATTCGAACTGCGCCACGCAGTGGGAGGAATGTACTTCTGGCAGGAGCTCCAGTATGCGATGGCCGGATGGCTGGCCTCCCTCGGACTTGTCTTCTACCTCCGCGGCCGCCGGCTTTCCCTTCTCGCCTCCTACGGCGGCGGCGCGGCGTTCGGCCTCATGGGCTACGCTTTCACCCTCTACTCCGCAGGACACCTCGGCTGGTTCCAGTGGATGGTCTACGGACCCTTCGCGTTCGGGCTTGTCGACCGCGCCGTGCGCAAGGGCCGTCTCCGCAGCTGGGCGCTCCTTGGCGCGACGCTGGCGTGGGCCGGCGCGTATCAGCCCGACCTGTGGCTGCTCTTCACCGCGCTCACATTCGCGTATGGCGCATGGTGCGTCCTCCGCGAACGCAGGACGCTCGTCTGGAAGCGCCTCCTCCTCGGCGGCGCCGTCTTCGCCGCAGCGACGCTCTTCGTGGGCCTCCCGCAGTTCAGGCACGCCGTCTTCCATGACCTCGCCTCCCGCGAAAGGCAGATCGCCGACTCGTCCGGGCGGGCGGATGAAAATGCGAAGGACGCCCCTGCGGCGCAGTCGCGCAAGGACCTCGACCGCTGGCTTTTCTGCACCGGCTGGTCTCTTCCGCCGGAAGACGTCCTTGAATTCGCGATTCCGGAAATCCACGGCGGCTCGAACGACCCCCGCGTCCATTCCAAGCCCGGCAACCGTCCGTACGTCGGCCGCCTGGGACAGCGCTGCATCGTTCCCGCCGGGCAGTCCGGCCCGCATCCCGTCACCGGAAAGCCCCTTTCCGCCGGCGACGAGTTCTGGATGCCGTACAGGCAGCACTCGCTCTACTTCGGCTTCATCACGCTCCTCTTCGCCGTCGCCGGCGTCGCTGGCGCTTTCCGGACTTCGGCGAAGGACGGCGAACGGCGCCGCGTCGACGGCGAGGTCGTGTTCTGGACGTGCGCCGCGATTGTCAGCCTCCTCTGCGCGCTCGGCTGCTTCACCCCGTTCTACCGCATCGTCTACGCGCTCCCGTTCGGAAGCTCTCTTCGCGCCCCCGTCAAGTTCGTCCATCTGGTGGAGCTCTGCACGGCGATTCTCGCAGGCTATGGAATCGAGACGCTGCGCGTTCGCCTTTCAGCGGGGCGCAAATGGGTCGTGCCGCTTCTCGCCGCGCTTGCCGTCGTCAACCTGCTTGACCTTGCGCGGGTGGACGCGAAGTACCTGGCCGTGCAGGACGTCTCGTTCCACCGCGCCGCGAACGACGCGGCGGAGGACGTCCTGAAGCTCGGCGGCGGAAAGGTCTACGTGGCCGTGTCGCGCCAGGAGGGCGGAGAGGTCGTCGGCGAATCCCTCCATGTGCATCTCGTGGAAAAGGCGGACGTCCTTTCGGCGCCGGACGTCCGCTTCATCCTCGCCGGCGGAACGGCGTTTCGGGAATCGAAGGAACTGAACGCCGCGCTCAAGTCGGGCGGATGGGACGCCGTCGGCACGTACTCCGTTTCGCAGAAGGGCGGAATACGCCGCGCGCCGCGTGAATCGGCGGCGATGGTCCTCCTCCAGTCGAAGGACCGGCCCGCGCCGGCGAAGGACGCGCCGCGGGCGGACCGCCTTGCGCAGACGCTCACGTGGCTGTCGATCCTCTCCACGCTTGCGGTCTCCGCATGGGGGCTTGCGCCGGTCTTTCGCCGTCGCCGCGCCTGATGGAGCGAACGTGCATCTGCGTCTTCTGCTTCTCGCGCTTGCGATCCTGGGAGCCACGTGCGCCCTCGTGGTCGGCCATGCGCGAATCCTGGGGGAGGCGATGCGAAACCCCGAGCTTGTCCGCTTCATGCGTCGGCATGGACGCCGCGGCGCGCTTGCGGAGCGACTGCCGGAACACGGCCGAACAGTGGATAGATACGGCTCGCCGCTTGAACTCGCCATGCCAGGTTCCGCCATGCAGCGCGTCGTAGACGACCTGTCGCTGGCGGCCGGCGGCGCGGACGTTGCGCTGTCCATAGACGGTGCCTTGCAGTCCGCCGCAGAGGCGGCGATGGCCGGACGCGCCGGCGCGGTGGTGGCAATCGAGCCGGCGTCCGGCCGCGTCCGCGTCCTCGTCTCCTCTCCGCGCTCCGCCGCGCTTGACAGGGCGCTTTGCGGCCTCTATCCGCCCGGCTCGACGTTCAAGGTCTTCGTAGCCGCGGCCGCGCTCTCCGCCGGCGTCGACCCAGTCCTGGACTGCCCCGCATCGGGCTACCGCGCATCCCCCGGCGCGAAGCCGATAAAGGACGTCGAAGCATACGCGGCTGAACGGAGCGGACGCAGGTGGAAGGGGTTCGGACGCATTGGAATGGGCGAGGCGCTGGTCCATTCCTCGAACGTCTATTTCGCCCGCCTGGGCGTGGAGCTTGGGCTGGACAGATATGGCGACTTCGCCGACGCTTCGCGCCTTCGCGAGGGGCCTGCCGTGCTTTCCGCCGGCGGCAAGCCCCTTTCCGCGGCGGGATGTCTGTTGCCAGACGGGCTTCGCTCTTCCGCCGAACTCGCCCCGGTTGCCATCGGACAGGGCCGCCTCCAGCTCACTCCCCTCGCCGTCGCGATGCTCGCCTCCGCAATCGCCAACGACGGCGTGATGCTCAAGCCCACCCTTTCTGAAACGGCGCGCCCGGAGCTGTGGGCGCGTCCGTTCTCCTTCGACGCGGCGGTGCGCGTGAGGAAGATGATGCGCCAGGCCGTCCGCGCGGGCACCGGCAGGGCGTGCGACGTGCGCGGACTCGACGTCTGCGGAAAGACCGGCACCGCGCAGACGGGCGGCGCGGACGACCATGCGTGGTTCATGTGCTTTGCGCCGGAGAAGTCGCCTCGCCTCGCCGTCGCTGTCGTTGTGGAGCATGGCGGATTCGGCGCGGACGCCGCGCTGCCGGTGGCGAAGGCCGTGCTGCTGGAGGCGCGCGAAAGGGGGCTCTTCAGATGAGGCGCGACTGGTGGATTGTCGCGGCCGTCCTGCTGCTGGCCGCCTTCGGGATGGTCTACCGCGTCCGTCTCGCCGGCGCCGTTTCCGCCGGCGGGGACTTCCTTCCGCTGTGCGCGGGGCTTGCCATGGGGGCGGCGGCGTGCGTCCTCTGCGGCGGCGGACGCCTTGAGAGGTGGCTTTCGGGCGGACGCGGCGGACTGGTCGCGGCATGGTGCGCAGTCGGCCTCATGGCGCTGCTGCTCGTCTTCGGACGGCGCTATCGAGGCGGACTGTACCTGCCGGGACGGCTGAACCCGTCGGAACTTGTGAAGCTGTGCGTCGTCGTCTACACCGCCGCGACGTGGGCGGCGCGTCCCTCGCCGCGCGAAGTCGCGAAGTACGCGGGGATGATGGCCTTGATCGCCGTCGGAGTGGCGGTGGCGGGCGATTTCGGACTTCTCGCACAGCTTGGAATCACCGCGGCGGCGGTCGTTTTCATGGCGTCGTGGACGTGGGGGCTTGGCGCGCTGTGCGCGATTGGCGCGGCGGTCGCCGTCGTCGCCGGCCATCCCGTCGGGCATCTCGCCACGCGCTTCGCGATATGGCGCAATCCGTTCGCCGACGTGACGGGGGCGGGGTGGCAGACGCTGCAGGGGCTTTCCGCAGTCGTCGCCGGCGGATGGTCCGGCGCCGGGTTCGGACTTGGCGCGGTGGATTCCGTGCCGATCGTCTCCAGCGATTTCGTCTATGCCGCCGTCGCCGAGGAGTTCGGACTTGTCGGTTGCGCCGCCGTGCTTGCGCTGTGGCTGTGCGTCTTCCTGCGCGGGCTTGGCGCGGCGGACGCGGCCGAGGCGGACGGCAGGCGCGTCGAGGCGCTCGTGGCGGCAGGGATCGTGGCCAGCCTCTCCGTGCAGACGCTCCTGAACGTCGCCGGGACGCTCAACGCCCTGCCGATGACCGGCATAACCCTGCCGCTCGTCTCCCGCGGCGGCAGTTCCCTCGCCACTACGCTGCTCATGTGCGGCGCCCTCGCCGGGATTTCCCGGCGCGTGCGGTAGCGTCGTCTTTCCACCACGCTTCGGACGCATCTGCGTAATTCGCCTGGTAAGGCGCCCTGCCCGTCCGCCCTCTCTCGCGTTTTCCGCGTACTGTCGGCAGGGCGGAGGTGATGCGCCGTTGCTCCGCCGATTCGGGAGGGCGGTTGTCCTCAACCGCCGAAAACTCGGCGTGGGAATGCGGCGGGCGAGACGCCCCGTCGGCGATTGCCCTGCAAATTCGGTAGGGCGCGACGTCCCCGTCGCGCCGCAGAACGCATCCGATGGCACGATGGACGGTTCGCGAACGTCTGCGAGATTTTCCCGCCTTTTTTCGCCGCTCCGGTTGACGGGCGGCGGGGACTGTGGTAGTCTGCGTATGGTTTAGCGTTGGGAATTTCGTTTGGAGAATCTGCGAGGAGAACTGAATGGAAAAGAAAGCCGACGTGTCTTTCGCCGTGCGCGGGCGCGTTGCGTCGCCCGCCCGTGCCCTGTCCGCCTCCGTTCGCTCCGTCTTTCGCCGTGCGTGTGTCCCTGCCGTCCGTCTTCCCGCCGTCGCACTGTCAGCGCTCCTCCCCGCCGCCGCCGCGTTCGCGGACGGTCCCGACTTCAGGTTCGCCCCGCCGCTCGCGGGGCGGGCGTCG
>CAYLRN010000045.1:0-12117 GCA_964386385.1 uncultured Lentisphaeraceae bacterium
CGGCGCGGCGGCGGCGGCCGGCGGCGGCGCGGAGCGCGGGGCGGGGCAGCTCGCGTCCGCCGCGCTCCAGCTGGGCGGGGCGGGCGCGGAGGCCTACGGCTCGTACAAGCAGGGCGTCTCCGAGTCGAAGCAGCTGAAGGCACAGGCGAAGCTGGACGAGATCCGGGCGGGGCAGGCGCTGGAGGCGGCGGCGGTGGAGAAGGCGGACCTCGCCCGGAAGAGCCGCCAGCTCGTCGGGAAGGGGCGGACGGCGGCGGCCGCGAACGGCGTGATGCTGGAGTCCCGCGCGGAGTCCTCGCCCGCCGTGTGGGAGCAGGACGCGGCGGCGGAGCTCGCCTGGGAGGGCGCGAAGGTCGACTACAACGCGAACCTGGAGGCGTGGGGCTACATGGAGAGCTCCAGACAGAAGAGGATAGCGGCGCGGAACGCGCGGCGGCTGGGCAACCTGAAGTCGGCGACGGCGCTCGTCAGGGGCGGCGCGGGCGCGTTCGCGTCCGTCTACGGGGCGACCGCGTAGCGGGCGCGGAAAGGAGGAGGAGACATGGCGACCATTCCGGACGTGCCGACTTCGACGAGGCGCATAGGCGTTCTCCCGGACGTGCGGGCGGCCCCGCCCGCGTGGGGCGAGGCGGGGCGCGTCCTCGGCGACGCGGGCCGCTCCCTCGCAGGGACGGCGGAGCGCATCGGCGAGATCGCCGCGCGGCGCGGGCTCGAGGCGGCGCGGCTCTCGGGCGCGGCGACGGCGCAAAAGGAGGCGCAGGACCGCGCGGACGAGCGCGAGGCGCAGTGGGCCGTCGCGCAGGGCGTGGACTTCCTGAAGGACAGGTGGAACGGCCGCGACGTGCAGGACACGACGACCGGCGAGTGGCGGCACGACCCCGGCGTCGCCGACCGCACGTGGCGGGAGATGGAGGCGGACCGCACGACCCCGATGGACGAGGCGCGGCGCATCGAGGCGGAGTTCCGCGACACGCCCGCGTTCCGGGACCTCACTCCCGCGCAGAGGGAGCGCTTCGAGCGGGCGTGGCGCTTCAAGGCGAACGAGTTCATGCGCAGCGCGGGCCAGCTCCACCTGAGGCAGAGGAGGGAGAGGATAGAGGCGCGGAACAGGGACCTGCAGGAGGCGAACAACGCGCAGGTGCGCGCGGCCTACGGCAGCGCGTCCGGGGGCGACGCGGAGTACCGCGCCGTCCGCGACTGGGCGGCGCTCCGCAACTGGGCGATGGTCAAGGGGTCGCTCGTGGAGAACCCCGAAGTCCTCGACGACCCGGCGAAGGGCTTCGCCGACCTCCGCTTCAGGGGCGGGACGCCGCCGCCGGAGCGGCTGGAACAGTGGCGGCGGGAGCTCGACGCCGTGCGCCGCTCGTTCGACGTCCACCGCGCGGAGACGCTCATGTCGGCGGCGGCGGACGGCCAGTCCCTGGGCCGCTACGGCCCGGACGCCGCCCTCGCCAAGGCGCGGCAGATCGTGGACGAGCTCTCCGGCGCGGCGCGCGGCACGCGTCCCGACGGGACGCCGCGCGGCACGGGCTGGCTCGGCGAGCAGAGGGCCGAGAACGGCGTGGTCGTGACGGAGCAGTCGGAGCGGGACGAATCGGTGCGCGGCGCGGACGGGGAGGAGGCGGACTTCCCCATGCTCGTCCCCGGCCTCACGGACGACGAGCGGGACGCCGTCGTGAACAGGGCCGCCTACGGCGAGACCGACGAGGAGCTCTACGCCTCCGCGAAGCGCAAGGCCGCCGCCCACGCGAGGGCGCGGATCGCCGCCGGGGAGTCCGTCTGGGCCGACTCCGGCACGGGCCCCGCCCTCATCGACGGCGCGGAACGGGCGCGGCTTCTCGCCAAGGCGGACGCGGCGGCGCGGCGGCTGGACTCGGCGAAGACAGAGGCGGGGCGCAGGGCGTTCGACGCCAGGCGCGTGGAGATGGGGCGACTGGAGCTCGACTGCGCCGACCCGGAGAAGGCCGGCGCGTCGCTCCGCGCCCTCGACTACGGGCGCTACGAGCGGGATCTGGCCGGCGACGCCGCCCTCACGGACGCGCAGAGGGTCGCGCTCCTGTCCGACTACCGGAAGCTGTGCTCGTACCGCGACAGGTACGACGCCGACCTCAGGGCGCACCAGGCGAAGGCCGCCGCCGCGCTGGACAGGGACAGGAGCGAGCACGGCTGGGTGCGCGAGGACGGCGCGTTCGTCCCGGCGTCCGCGTTCCCGAAGGCGACGGAGCACGGCGCGGACAGGGAGTTCAACGAGGAGTCCGCCGTCTGGCAGAACCCGAAGTCCGCCATGGCGCGCCTGGAGGCCGCCCGGATGACCGGACGACTCTCCGAGGCCGACTACCGCAGGTGGTACGCCTACGGCGCGATGCTCATGGACAGGGACGCGCAGACGTGGTGGTTCAGGAACTACGGCAAGTTCAACCTGGAGGGGCTTGCGAGGCTGGGCTACGGCGAGGGCGACGTCGGACGCGCCGTGAAGGAGGCGCGGAAGAGGGACGCGCTCTACGCCTCGAAGGAGGGGCTGTACTACCTCAGGCCGGGACAGCCCCGCCGCCCGCAGATGGACGCGGCGTCGTTCGTCGCGGACACGCTGAAGCTCGACCGCGACGGCAGCGAGGCGCTCGTGCCGCTGGAGACCCTGCCGAAGGTCTACGACACGGTGAGGCGCTTCGCCCGCGCCGGCGTGGACCCGGCGGACGCCGTGCGGGCGATCCTGCAGCCCGCCCTGGAGGACGGGCTCAGGCGGGAGCTGGCCGACAGGCTCTCAAGCCCCGACTACTTCCGGGCGGTGGTGGAGGACTTCAGGACGCGGGGGACGCGGTTCGTCTCCCCCATGATAGACGACGCGGCGGCGGGGCGGACGGCCAACTGGCACGCGGACCGCGGGCAGGCCGTCACGGGCGAGCTGCTGCGCCGCGCGGCGAAGGGCGGCGCGGGAATCGGGTTGAAGGACGAGAAGGAGGAGGGCGGCGATGGCGAATGAGACGGCGGCGGCGGGCGGAATGGCGATGTCCGACAGGGAGCTGGGGACGCTCCCGCCCATGAGGATCGCGGGCGAGGACGCGCCCGCGCAGGGCGGCTCGTTCGCCGCGGAGGCGCAGGCCGCCGCATGGGCGAGGATGGAGGCCGAGGCCGGCGAGGCGTTCGCGGGGACGCCGACGGAGGACGTCCGCCGCCGGCTGGAGTACGCCCGGCTCGAGGGGCAGGCGCGGCTCATGCTCTCCGCGCCCGGCCGCTACGGCGACGAGGAGTTCGGCGCCCTCTTCGGGGAGCTGTGCCGCCGCCGCTTCATCGCCGACGACAGGACGCTGGCGGCGTTCGACGCCGCGGACGCCGCCGCCGGCGCGAAGCCGTCCGGGCTGTCGCGGCTGCGGGAGTACGTGGCGTTCTCCGACAGGATGGCCGCCGCGGCCGACGACGACGCGCGGGCGGCCGTGGTGGAGGACCGCTTCATGTCCCCGGAGATGCGGGCGTGGCGCGAGGCGAAGGGGCGCGGCCATCCCGCGGCGGCCGCGTTCGCGCGGGCGCGGATGAAGGAGCGCGGCCGCGCCTGGGGCGACCGCGTGGCCGAGCTGCGGGCGGACGTCCCGAACCCGAACGAGGTCATCGATGCCTGGGCCGACGGGATCTACTTCGGCACGGGCGCCCCGACCCTCGGCGACCTGTGGGGGGAGGGACCGCTTGCGAACGACCTGCGCCTCATGAAGGAGTACGAGAAGACCCTCGACGGCGAGGCGATGCGCCTGGAGGCCCAGAAGCTCATGCCGCACCTCTCCGAGGCGCAGCGGCGGCTCGTGAACCTGGCGGCGTCGGGCGCGGACATGGGCGAGTTCCGCGGCCTGTTCCTCGCGATGTCCGACGCCGACCGCGACCTCATGCTCTCGCTCGTCCAGGCCGTGCGCCCGGAGTGGGAGGGGAACTTCCTCGCCGAGATGGGCGTCCGCGCCGCGATGGGCGTGAGGGGCGCCTGGCGCGCGGTCCGCCGCGCCGACGCGGCGGCGACGGACTTCATCCTCAACGGGCTGGGGACTTTCCTCACCGGGCGGACCGACCTCTGGAGCACGCCGGAGGAGCGCGAGGCCTTGCGGCGCGGGATGCTCGCCGACATGCAGGTGGACGAGATGGCGGCCGACCTCAAGCTGAAGGACCCCGAGGGGTTCGTCGACAAGGCCCTCCAGGGCTTCGCGGACTCCGCGCACCTGCAGTACTCCATGCTGGCCGGCGAGGCCCTGCGGCGCGCGGGCGCGGCGGCGGGGGGCGTGGCGACGCCGGCGGGGCGGGCCGCGGTGGTGGCCGGGACCGCGCTGGAGGGATTCGCCGCGGCCTCGATGATCGGCGAGGAGTTCGACAACATGCTCCGGCGCGGCGTCGCGCTCGACCGCGCCGCGCCGCTCGCGGTGTGCGGCGGCCTCGTGGACGCGTGGGTGGAGCGGTGGGACCTGAGGAGCTGGCTGGGGCGCGACCTGGCGCCGGGCGAGCTTCGGCGCGTGGGGCTTCGCGCCGCGTTCCGCGCCGCCGCGAAGATGGACGGGCGGGAGTTCCTGCGCGTCCTGAAGACGAACGCGCGGCAGGCCGTGCGGATCGCGGAGGGCGAGCTCAAGGAGGAGGTCGTGCAGGGCTTCAACCAGGAGGGCTGGGCGTCCCTGGCGGAGGGGAGGGGCGTCGTGGAGGCGTTCTCGTCGTCCGCCGCGTACGGGGCGGGCATGGACTCGCTCTGGGAGGCGCTGCCGGTCTGCACGGCGTTCGGCGTGTTCGGCGCGGCGAACCCGACGGGGAGCGTGTCGAAGTCCGCGCGCGCGGCGTACGCGGAGCGGTTCGACGGGTTCGCCCGCGAGGCGGCGAGGCGCAGGGGCGCGGAGACGCTCACGGAGATGGGAATGGCGCGGGCGGAGAAGGCGGCGATGGACGAGGCCGCGCGCGCCGCGAGGGCGACGGCGGGGATGTCCGCGAAGGAGCGGGACGCCTGGCTCTCCGGGCAGGAGGGCATGTCGCCCGCGATGCGGCAGTTCCTGGCCGAGCACTGCGAGTGGCACGAGGCGCTGGCGGCGCAGGACGGGCGGGCGTTCGCGGACGCCGTGCTGTCCGGCTCCGTGGACGAGGCCGTGTTCGCGAAGGCGGGGCTGAGGATCGGCCACGGCGCGGACGGGCGGATAGACTCGGTGACGACGGCGGAGGGGCGGACATTCGCGGTGGAGTGGCGCGACGGCGCGGCGACGGCGGAGGAACTTGGCGATGACGGCGTCCGCGACCTTCTTGCGGAGTGGAGGAGGCGGAAGGGCGAGGAGGTCGACCCGTCCGACGCGGACAGGGTCGCGCAGATCGCGGCGGAGAACGTCAACGGGTGGTTCCGCGACGGGCGGATCGTCCTCTTCGGCGCGAACGCCGACACCGGGACGCTCTCGCACGAGACGACGCACGCGCTCGTGGACGCGATGGCGAGGGCCGGGACGGAGGAGGCGCGGAAGGCCGTCGCCGCGCTCGCCGAGGCGCTCGGCGGCGGCGTGGGCGCGGACGGCCGGCTCTCCGTGGAGGCCGACGAGGCGCTTGCGTCCAAGTCTGAACAGGACGCGCGGGAAGCCGCGAGGCTTAACCGCGAGAACGCGCGGCCCGACGAGATAATCTGGAGGAACGTCGCCGCGAACGCCTGGACTGCGCTGCGCAGGGCCGTACGGCTCGGCGGCGGCCGCGCGCTCCTTCCGGTCGTGAGGACGACCGACGCCGAGGCGCACGACCCCGCGGCGGTCGTGCGCCTCGGCGTCGCGGAGGGCATGGTCGCGCTTGCCGCGCGGGAGGGCGCGGAGCGCGAGCGCGCGGCGGAGCTGGAGCGGATCCGGGAGGAGTTCGCAAGGCCCGCGCCCAACCGCGGGGAGAAGCGGCGGGCGAAGATGGAGACGCGCCGCGCGGAGCGGGGGCGCAGGGAGGAGGACGCCCGGCGGCGCGAGGAGGCGGAACGGGCCGAGCGCGGGCGCAGGGCCGCCGAGGAGGCGGAGGCGCGCTTCGAGGAGGAGTTCAGGCGGCTCGAGGAGGAGGAGGCGTCCGAGGAGGAGCGCAGGGCCGAGGAGGCGCGCCGGGCGGAGACGGACGCCCGCGCGCTCGAGAACAGGAAGCGCGCGCTGAAGAGGCCGCCGCGCCTCGGCTGGTCGAAGAACCAGACCGGCGAGGAGGCGCAGAGGGCGCGGGCGACGTACCTCGCGTACTGGCGGGCGGAGGCGGGGCAGGCCGTCCCGCAGACGGACGTGGACAGGCTGGAGGACGTCTACGGAATCCCGCCGGAGGCGGTCGGACTGGAGAGGGCGGAGGGCGGCTGGCGGCTCACCGGGCGGCAGCCGCTCTCCGACGAGGCCATGTACCGCTTCCAGGACGGGCTCGTGCGGCTGTGGGCGGACCTCAAGTCCGTGAAGATCGTCGTCCCGGACGTCGTCGTGGCCACGGCGGAGGAGGCGGCGAACGCCGTGCCGAACGAGGTCTGGGACCCCGTGGCCTGCGCGTTCGTGCAGGGGCGCGTGGTCGTCGACCCCGCGAACGCGAAGTCGTTCAGGGAGCAGGCGGGGCTTCCGGAGGAGGGCGGCGTGGACGGCGCGTCCGCGACGCCGGCGGAGGTGATGGCGGAGCTTCCGCCGGAGCGCCCCGCGGCGGAGACGTGGACGGCGGAGAGGCCGGCGACGCCCGACGTCCCCGGCGCGCGGTACTACCGCGTGTCCCTTCCGAACAGCGACGCGAAGCTCGTGGGGCGGCTCGAGGTGCGCGACGCGGCGGACGGCGTGCTGACGTCCACGGACGCCGGCTACCACGACAGGGCGAACCAGAACCGCGACGACGCTAGCGAGGAGAGCCGCGCGCTCGTGGAGCGCATCGGCGCGAACCCCGACCCCCTGCAGGTGGCCACGGTGCAGCCGATGGCCGGCAACGGCGTCGTGTGGGTCCTGCCCGACGGCGACGTGATCATCGGCAACCACCGCGTCAACGGCGTCAGGCGCGGCTACGAGAAGGGCACGGCGGGCGCGCTGGAGAGGTTCGTGCGCGAGGACGCGGCGCGGCGCGGGATCCCCGTCCCACGCGACTGCCGCCGCCCGCTCACGGTGTTCGTCCTGGAGCGCGTGGAGTCGCCGTCGGGGAAGACGGACGTCCACGAGGTCGTGCGACTCGCCAACGAGTCGCAGAACCGCGGCTTCAACGTGCGGGAGCGGGCGTCGAACGACGCGAAGATACTTCTCGACAACGGGCTTCTCGCGCACATGGCGTTCCGCCCCGACGGGCGCGTGGACGAGCGCAGGAGCGCGGAGGCGATCGGCCCGTTCAGGCGGGCGAGCGGCGCGCAGGGGCTTCTCGCCGAGGACGGCTCGCTGACGGAGGAGGGGCAGGCGCGGCTGCAGAACGCCGCCCTCGCCGCCCTTCTCGGCGGCGCCGCCGACAACGCGCTGCTGGCCAAGGTCATGGCGAACGCCGGGCGGCTCGACATGGCGCCGGAGCTGCGCGGCCTCATGCGGGCCGCCCCGGAGCTGCTCTCGCTGGCGGCGGCCAAGCCGAGGTACGACCTCCGCGGGCCGCTCGCCGAGGCGCTGGGGCGCTTCGTGGAATGGCGCGACCGCGACGAGACGGCGCGGCTCGAAAGGGGGAAGTCTCGCCGGGCGTGGCGCGAGACGCGGGACGGCCGGCGCGTGCGCGGGCTCCCGTGGGAGGAGTTCGCCGCGCAGGGCGACCTCTTCGCGGGGCCGTCGGAGGAGGCCGCCATCCTGGGCGAGCTCTTCGCGGCGGCGGAGTCCATGCGCTCGTTCGACAGGGAGGACGCGGAGAGCGAGGCCGGCAGGGCGCGGGTCTTCAGGCTCGTGTCCGGCTACCTGGCCGACTACGCGGCGAACGCGCGCGCCGTCAACACGGAGACGGTAGACATGTTCGGCTCCATGCCCGCGACGAGGGCGGAGGTGCTTGCCGCGCAGCGGGCGAAGGCGGGCGAGGACGGCCGGACGCGCTTCTCCATCGGCGGCGCGGACGCGGCGGCCATGGACGCGGAATCGCGCGCCGTGTACGGCCGATGGCACAACGCCGACGGCGCGCCGAAGCCGGGATGGATGAAGGCGCCGAACGGCAGGCCGACGAGGCTCACGGAGCGGCAGTGGTGCCAGGTGCGCACGCCGTCGTTCAAGAGGTGGTTCGGAGACTGGGAGGCGGCGGCGGAGCTTGCGCCGTCCGCCATGCCCGACGCCAAGGCGGTCTTCAAGGCCCTCATGTCGAAGAACGCGGAGATGCAGACGGCGGACGGCGTGACGCTGCGCTTCGTGTCGCAGTCCGCAAAGGCGTTCAGCAGGGAGGCGGAAAAGGCGTCGGCCTCCTCTGCCGCGCACTGGTGCGCACTGTCGAACATAGAAGCTCTCATCGGGCGTTCGCGCTTTCTCTACGAGGAGCGCCCCCGCAACGGCTCGCAGGACATCGAGGCGTACATCAAGTACGGGGCGGCGTTCTCGTTTGCAGGGGAGCGGTATCTCGCCAAGATCACGAGCAAGCGGTACGCCGGTCGCGACGCGCAGAACCTGTACAGCGTCGAGAGCGTCAGCGTCGAAAAAATAGCCGCCCGCGGAATACATGAAGCCATCGCAAAGAGACAGCCCCTCGACGCGGACGACGCAAAAAGGATAGCGGATTTTCTCTCGTCCGTCAACCCCGCCTCGGTCTCGAAGGTCGTGGACGGGAACGGCGAGCCGCTGGTCGTCTACCACGGCAGCGGGTGGAATCCCCTCGAAGAGCCGAAGGGCGGAGCGGCGTTCAGTCACGACAGGGGGCGGACTTCAGGCGAGGGCGTCGGATTCTACTTCACCCCGTCCAGGGAACTGGCGGAGGCGTACGGCGGAAACGTGGCGGCGTGCTTCCTGGACCTGAAAAGCCCGGTCTACGCATACGGCAGGCCGGCGCTCCTGGCGGAGGACGAGGTCTACGACATCCATGAGAACGCGGACGACCCGGCGGAGGCGGAGGAGACCGTGGCCGCCGAGACGGAGGGCAGACTGCGGGAAGGGATGGATCGCGTCCTCTCGCTGATGCGGGGGAGGGGCTGGCGCTTCTACGACGAGATCGAGGGGGATCTTGTCGGGACGCTTCGGGCGGGGACGTACGAGAGCATTCTCGACTACGCCCTTGACGCGGAATCGTTCGTCATGGCCGACGACTTCGACACGGAGGCGTTCCGCGACGACTTCCGCGCGTGCGAGGCGGAGGTGTTCGGCGTCGACGGATACCACTCCCCGGGCTACGCCGGCGGCGCGGGGGCGTACGTCGCGTTCCGCCGTTCGCAGATAAAGTCGGCGACGGACAACTCCGGCGCGTTCGACGCGCGGAACCCCGACATCCGCTTCTCCGTACGCGTGAACCCGAACCTGCGGAAGGACGTGGAGGCCGCGCTCAACACCGACAGAGACACGAAAGCCGTGCTGCTAGGGCATACGGAAGTCGTTTTTGCGGAAGACACTCCGCAGGTCCTGCAGGATGTCGGGGTCAAGGGCGGACGCATCTACACGCATGCGTTCATTTTGCGGAAGATAAGGAAAGAGCATGGCATAGACGCCGACGGGATTCTGGGGCTTGCCGATGTAATCTCGCGACCTGTCGCGGTCTTCCGCGACGTCATGAACAAAGGCGAAGCGGCATATGTCGTTCTTACAGAGCAGTCCGCGGCGGACTTGAATGGGCGAATTGCGCCCGTGATGATATATCTACGGGAAGACACGCACGGAAACTACGTCGCAAGCGCATATTCAAAGACAGAGGCCGGGGAAAGGCAGTTTGTCAACCTTGTGAATGCCGGCGCAATTCTTGCGTTGGACAAAAACAAAGTCACCGGCCTGAACTTGACGGGCGAGGTAAAGTCCTCCTTTGAATCCGTCAAAACCGGTGACAAGGTAGTTGACCTCTCTCGGTCAACGCCCGACAGTATACCACAATCCGGCGCGGGGCGGGGAAGAAGATTCTCCCTCGTTCCGCTGCCGTACGATCCACGAGCGCTCCTCGACAGGCCGCGCAGGGGATGGACGGAAAGGGCCATAAAGGCGGAATTGAAAAGGGGATCCCTGGGGACGCTCAGGAATGCGGCGCGGCTCATGTCGGAATTCGATTCCGTGGAGGAATTGAAGGAGCACATGTTCTACCATGGCACGGAGAACTCCCTGTCCGTCCTCAAGCCCTCGATCGTGCAGACGGAGAAGTGGGCCGAGGCGCATGGCGGTGGCGGCTACGGAGACCGGTATTGGGGGATTTCAGTCTCGAAATCCAAGAGGGTCGCGGCAAATTTCGGGGGGATTCGTACCGATGGAGTGTCAATCCATCCGGTCGTGCTTGCGAAGAACGCAAAAGTGGTCTCGCGGCCAGAATGGACTGACGCCGCCGATGTTGAAGACCATGTCGTCGAGTTGTGGGACGAAGGCGTCGACGCCGTCCGCCTTGGAGGCAGTTCCGAGGAGGAGCTGCTTGTCCTCAATCCCCGGGCGGTGGCCGTCATCGCGCCCCCAGGTCGCTACAGAGCGTTTCAGCTTGGAACGGAATCCAATCCGATCGACGTCAAGGACGACGCGCAGCTCGAAGCGATGCTGGAGATGGCGAAGGACTACGCGACCGTCGACATGCACGGCAGGTTCGGCCGGCCACGCGTACCTGACATGTGGAACGTCAACGGCGACGGTTCATCGGGCGAGAGGAAGCCGCTGGACGAATACGACGCCGAAATGGCGTCGTATAAAAGGGATCTGGCGGCCTGGCGGGAGACGGAGGCAGGCCGTGCCGCGGAAGAGTATGAGCTGCGGGCAGACAATGAGATCCGCTTCTCCGTCCGCGTGAACCAGAACCTGCGCGAGGACGTGGAGGCCGCGCTCGCGCGACGTTCGGGCAACGCCGATGCGAGGCAGATGAAGCGCCATGCGGAAATCGTCTTCTCCGAGGATTTGCCGGTGTTCGAGTTCCTGGGGATTCCAAGCCGCCGTGTGGTGAGCGATGCGACGAGAATCAGGAAACTTGCGGCGAAGCACCACCTTGACGAGGCACAGATAGCGGATCTGCCGAGACGTTGCGACGGCCCCGCCGCCGTTATGCGGGACGGAACGGCCGGATACGTAGTCCTCACGGACATGCTGGCGGAGACCGACGATGGGGAACGCAAGCCCGTCCGTGTGTTCCTGCGGCCGAAGAAGTGGAGAAGCGGCGAAGTCGTCTTCCTCGCCACCGCGATGGCGGAGAACGGCGCAGACGAACGCGCATACTACGAACCCCTCATGAAGTCCGGACTGCTGTACGCAGACCAGGGAAAAATCGCCGGACTCATGCTTGGGGAAGAGACCGAGTCAATCTTACGCACCCAGGCGTCCGGCGAAGGCGTGAAGACCGCGGAGGAACTCTCCGCATGGGCTTCGCGCCCCGACAGTATACCACAATCCGGCGCGGGGCGGGGGACAAGATTCTCGATCGGGGGGCTCTACACCGGAAGCGGGGCGGACTACGAGACGCGCTTCTCCGTCCGCGTGAACCCGAACCTGCGCGAGGACGTGCGCACGGCGATTGCCGGAGATGCGAACGGCAGACCCGTCGGACGGCGGCGCGAGGTTGCGTTTTCGGAAATGCCGGACACGCTCAAGGCCGTCGGAGTCCCCGACCTTCCGATTCGCACGCGAACGGACATCGTGCGCAAGCTCTGCCGCAGTCACGGCTTCACCGAGCAGCGAATCGCCGCCTTGCCAGAGGCGTATGCCCGCCCCGCCGCCGTCTTCCTCGACGGGGGGGCGTATGTCGTGCTGACCGAGATGCAGGTCTCGACGCGCGGCGGAGGCGAAAAGCCCGTCATGGTCGTTCTCAGGGAGAACGTCGACCGAAACGGCCGGCACGAGTTCCTTGCGAGCGCGTATCCGCGCGAAGAGGCAAACGAGAACTTCTACACGGGACTCGCCCGAAGCGGGAAGATGCTGTTCCTTGACAAGGACAAGGTTGCCGTCATTGGACTGAACGGGCGGACAATCTCAACGCTAAACGAACAGGCCGACGGCAACCGAGTCAAGACGCCCGAAGACCTGTCCCCGTTCGTCTCGCGAGAGAGTATACCACAATCCGGCGCGGAGCGCGAGGCCGCCGAGCACGAGACGCGCTTCT
>CAYLRN010000046.1:0-11910 GCA_964386385.1 uncultured Lentisphaeraceae bacterium
ACGTCTACCTCTCCCGCTACCTCCGCCCCGTGGAGGTACTCTCAGACGAGGAGACCGCCGCGCTCTACGTGGGCGCCTTCAAGGGGCGCACGGACTTCAGGGTGGACGGGCGCGTCGTGACGCCCGGCCTCGCCCGCGCCCTGCGTAGGCGCGGCGTCGCCGTCTCGCCGTCCCCCGCCGAACTGGCCTACTCCCGCACCGCACCGATGGCGGACGAATGGGCGCGGGCGAAGGCAAGGGCCTCCTCCTCCATTACCGGCCTCCAGCTTCCGGAGTTGGCGACGGCGAACTCGTCGCGCGACATGAGCGAACTGAAGAAGTTGTCCGCCGGATTGAACTTGGCCAGACCGCCTTCCGTGGACTCGAACGCCACCCCCGCCTCGTCGTTGATGAAGAACATAGGCTACTCCTTTGCTGATTACGGGGGGAATGTAGCAAACGGCGGCGCGTCCGTCAACCCCCTTGACGGCGAGGCCGTCGCGCGCAGGTCCGTCCGGGCCGCGCTGGAGGACGGCGGCGAGGGCGAGGCCGAGAGGGCGCTCGCGAACTACGTCGCCTACTTCAAGCTCTCGCACGGCGGGACGCCGGCCAGGAGGACGCTCGTGCGCATGGGGCTTGCGATGGGCATGAAGACCGTCATGCCCGACCGCATCGAGAAGGCCGGGCAGAGGATGGCCGACAACGTGCGCGGCACGCTGATAGAGCGGGCGGCGAGGAACGGCGACGTCGCCACCGCCATCGCGCTGATGAGGCGCGAGGACGCGGTCGACCGGGCGCTCGACGACCTCGTGGCCGGCGGCGCGGCGGCGGGCGGCGAGTTCACCCGCAGGGGCGCCGGCAGGATCGACGACATGATCGGCCGCCGCGTGGAGACGATGATGAACAGCCTCACGGCCGCCTCGCTCGCCGACATGGAGGGCGAGACGGGATCGACCTCGCCCGGGAGATACTCGCCAACGACCCGGCAGCCTTCGACCCGAAGCCGCAGAGGCCGGACGCGTCCCCGTCCGCGGCGGCGGACGGGGACGGAGACGGGAAAGGGGATGGGGAGGACGGCGACGGCGGGGAGGAGGACGGCGGGCGTCCGCTCTCCGACCGCGAGAGGTGGGAGCGCGAGCGCCGCATGAAGGAGGCCGAGGAGAAGGTGCGCAGGCTCGTCGCGGAGGCGAAGGCCCGGGCGGAGGAGCGCCGCCGGAAGGACGAGGAGCGGCGCCGGCGGGCGGAGGAGCGCAGGGCGCGGGGTCTCGAGCCGGAGGAGGGCGGCGGCGACGGCGGAGGGGACGGCTTCGACCCCGTCGGCGCCGAGCTGGAGGACGCGAAGAGGAACGCCCCGAAGGGCACGGTGCGGGCGGACTTCGCCGACCCGCGCGAGTTCGCCGCGTTCCTGCGCGTGTGGGCGGCGGACCGCTTCGCCCGCCAGCACGGCCACTCCACCCTGGCCCAGGCGCAGCAGGACCGGCTCTTCGCCGAGTTCTACCGCATCTGCGCGCGCAGGGAGCTGGGCGACCTGGCGGACAGACTCCTGGCCCCGAAGGGGGCGCGGGCGTTCGTGAACCGCCGGCTCCAGGACCTGGAGAAGGGCGTCCGGCCGGACACCGTCGAGCGCATCAGCGCGAACGTCTTCGCGTTCATCAACAAGGCGGCGATCCGCGAGACGCGCGTCGCCCTCGTGGCGAAGTTCAGGAACGACGTGCGCAGGCGCTACTTCAGGGGCTCCGAGTTCGACCAGATGAAGCAGGACTCCGACCGCAAGGTGACCGGCTGGGTCGAGGAGGCGGCGCGGTACGTCTGCCGCGTGTGCGACCTCTCGAAGCGATCGCTCAACGGCGACCCCAGCGCGTACGAGAGGGAGTGCGCGGACCTCATGGCGAAGATAGGGCGGCGCGAGAAGGTCTACGACGACGCGGGGAGGGAGGTCGCCGAAGCGGCGGCGTCGGACATGGAGACGGTGCGCGCCATGGCCAGGCTCGCGCTCCTCGACAGGTACGGCGCGATGACGAGCCTCATGCCCGGACAGATCCTCGACCTGCAGGACGAGGCGTTCAGGTACTTCGAGGGGGAGGCGCGGAAGCTCGAGGAGCGGTGGCGCGAGACGCGGGAGCGCCAGGACGCCATCCGCGGCGCCCTCACGGCCGCCATAGCCGCCCCGAACGGGCGGCGGTACCGGGAGAGGGGGTGGCTGGACGGGCGCCTCTTCGACGCGCTCAACGGCCTTCTGCGACTGCGCCTGGAGCACCTCACGCGCTTCGCGCCCGACGACGCCCGCGCAAGGGCGAAGTCCGCCATCGACGACCTGCTCGTCATGCTCGGCGACGGCGAGACGGCCTACGCCCGCGCGCTGCAGGAGGACAGGGCGGCGTTCTTCGCCGGCCTCGCGCGGATATTCCAGAAGCCGGGCGGCGGCGCCGACAACTCCGCCATCCGGAAATACCTCGAGCGCATGGACGAGCCGATACCCGAGGACCTGTCGCGCCGGCTTTCGAGGCAGGGGTGGGCGGGCGCGATGACGCGCGGGCAGATGCTCCAGCTCCTCGTCTCGCTCGAGCAGGGGTCGTTCAGGGACGCGATAAGGGCGAACGGGCGCGAGGGGCAGGCCCAGCTCATCCGCGGATGGCGCGTGGCGGGCGCGGACGGCTCCGCCGCGAACGTCTTCACGCGCGAGGACGCGCAGTTCGTCGACTGGCTGCGCTCGTTCTACGAGCGGAAGCGCGGCGCGATATCGCGGGTCACGATGCGGATGACCGGGCACGAGGTCCTCAGCCCCGACCCGCTATACTGCCCCCTCCGCCGCTACATGGAGGACGTGGCGCGCGGGCTGCACGGCGACCCGACGCCGCGCTGGGACCCGATCTCGAAGGCGTTCTCCCGCCGCGTGGAGAGCAGTCGCGACTTCGACGAGTCCCGGTCCGTCGTCGGGATGTTCTTCGAGGCGTCCGAGGAGAGCGCGCGGCTCGTCGCCTGGGCGGAGCGCGGGACGCTCATCCGGAACGTGTTCACGAGCGCGGGCGTCCAGGGCGCGATACGCAGGGCGTTCGGCGCGGGCGAGCTGGGGAACATCCTCGCGCAGCTCGAGGCGACGTTCAACGGCGGCAGGTCCCGGAGCAGGACGCCCGGCGAGATCGCCGCGGCGGACAGGGCGATGAACTTCATCACCTACGCCTACCTGTCGTTCAACCCCCTCTCGGCGCTGAAGCAGACGACCAGCTTCGCGACGTGGGCGAACGCGCTGCCGAACGGGTTCAAGGACCTCTGGCGGCACATGACGCACGTCGACATGTCCGTCGTCAGGCACATCATGGAGAGCGAGGAGTACAAGGTCCGATACGGCGACGGGGTGGGCGGCGGCCACGACCTGGCGACGAAGGGCCTCTACGAGAACCCCTCCGCCAGCCCGCTCATGCGGGCGATCTCCGGCGCGGGCATGAAGATGCTCAAGTGGGGCGACTTCGCGCCGGGCGCCTGGATCGCGCAGGGCGTGTACAAGGACCTCCTCGACCGCCACATGCGGGCGGGCATGGACTACGGAGAGGCCGACCGGCGGGCGATGACCGAGACGTTCAACCTCATTGAGGAGACGCAGCAGTCCGCCCGCACGTACAACACGAACCGGCTGGCCATAGAGCACGGCAGGCTCGCGCGCCTTCTCACGCAGTTCGCCACGAGCCCGCTCCAGCAGCTCCAGTACGAGACGCAGGCGTGGCGGGAGTGGCGCGACATGGCGCGCCACGGCATGGGCGAGGGGAAGGTCGCGGCCGCCCGGCGGAGGTTCTGGCGCGCCGCGCTCATCAACCACGTGATACTCCCCGCCGCGATGGAGCTCGTCGTGTCGGCCTACAGGCTCGCGATGGGCGAGGAGCCGCCGTGGGAGAGGGAGGGGGCGCACTGGGACTTCCTGGTGGAGGTTCTGCTGGGGCAGTTCTCCAGCGTGTTCTTCCTGGGCGCGCTGACGCAGACGACCCTGACGGCCCTCTTCAGGCGGGAGCGGTCCCTCCGGGGCGTGCTCCCGGTGGAGGGCGCCATCGGCACGGCCTCCTCCGCCGCGTTCCTGATGCACGACCTCGTGGCGATGGACGCCGCCGCCGTCCGCAGGGACCTCGAGCGCGCGATAAGGTCGACCGCCCCGACGCGCGTCCCGTACGACCTGGCGCGCCGCGTCCTGGGCGACAGCGACGCGGACAGGAAGCGGAAGAGGGGGCGCGACGGGCGGACGGCCAAGTGACAGTCTCACCCCAGGGCCTCGACGGCGGGCGCGGCCTTCTCCACGATCTCGTCCTCGATGGCCTCGAAGGAGTAGCGGTCGGTTATGCGCGAGCCGTCAGAATGCCCGAGCACGGCGCGGCAGGCCTCCAGCCCGAACCTGCGCCGCACCTCGGTGGCGAACGAGTGGCGGAGGCGGTTCGCGCCCCACGGCTCCACCCCGGCGCGGACGCAGGCGGCGTGTATGGACCGCGTGTACGCGGCCGTCGTCCACCTCGTCCCCGGCTTCCGGACGGCGTGGGGGGCCGCGCGCGAGAAGGACTCGTCGCGGCACGGGTAGAACGGCGACGTGCGCGCCGCCCGCTTCGCGGCCATCCACTCGGCGACGGCGCGGGCGGGGGAGAACGGGCGCTCCGCGCCGCGGTGGCGTTCCAGGACCGCCCTGGCCTTCGGGCCGATGCAGACGACGCGGGGGAGGCCGAACGCGCCGCGCCAGCCGTTCTTGTTCTCCTCCGGGCGGTAGACCCACGGCTCGCGCGTCTCGTCGACCCGCGACCAGGCGAACGCGCAGACCTCCTCCGGGCGCATCCCCGTGAGGCGCTGGACGCGCGCCATGTCCGCCGTGTTCGGCATCATCTCCGCGACCGTCCGCTCGAACGCCGCGTCGTCCACCGGCGCCACCGGGGGGCGCTCCGGGGCGGCGGAGCGCCCGCGGCGGAGGTTCGCCACCTGCGTGAGCTCCGCCTTGGCCGACGCGGGGATCATCGCCTCGTCAAGCGCCCACGCCATCATCCGCCTCACGATCGACAGCCGGCGGTTGACCGTGACGCGGGAGACGCCCGTGCGCACGAGCGCGTCGCGGAGGCGCAGCATGTCGGAGTGCGTCATCTCCGACACGGCGGCCTTGCCGAAGAGCTCCCTGAACAGCCTGACGCCCGCCACGACGTTGGCGACCTCGGAGGTCGGCGAGCCGTCGGGGCGGCGGTAGTACGTCGGCGCCCATGCGCAGTACGCCGCGCAGAGCTCCTCGACCGTGCATCCGCCCGCCCGCTCCAGCTCCCGCCTCTCCCGCGTCGCCTCCTCCCAGAGCCTGGCGGCGGCCTGCTCGGCCATCCTCCGCGGCCTGTCAGCCGGAAGCCCGTGCTTAGCGCCCGGCGCCCGGAGCGCCAGCATCCGCCGCCGCTTCTCGCCCGGAAGCCTCACCGAATAGAACCAGTAGCCGTGGTGCGCCACCACGGACCCGTTGCGCCTGAACCTCGCCATGCGCCTTCGTCTCCTTTCCCGTCCGCGCCACGGAAGTGTTGGTAAGCGTTGGTAGACGTTGGCAGACGTCCGCCACCGGCCACTCCATGGACGCGGAGCCGGCTTTCATCTGTGAACGGAAAAACAGCGAAAGCCGCATTTTTGCACGTTTCGCGCACGCGGGCGGATGGTCGGACCGAGGGGATTTGAACCCCTGACCTTTTGCACCCCAAGCAAACGCGCTACCAGGCTGCGCTACGGTCCGAACTGAAAACGGCGTGTATTATACTACATTCGGCGGCGGAAGTCAATGCACCGGCGGCGACAATCGGAAAAAACTTCGACCTTGCCGAAAGGCCGGCGATTCGCTATACTGCGCGGCGTGGGGCTCGCCCTGTCGGCGAGGCGCACTCTCTCTTACGCAATTCCTCAAAGGAGATTCCCATGAAAAAAACGGACGTTCGCGCGGCGTTTCGCCTTGCGCCGGCGCTTGTCGCGCTTGTCCTGTCGCTTTGCGCTCTTTGCGCGGCGTGTTCGCGGTCGGACGCCAATGTCGTCGAAGCAAATTACGCGCCATCAGCTGATTGCTGCGCCGCCGCGCCAGAGGCGCCAGATGGGGCGGGAAGGGGCGCTTCGGGAGCGGAGAACGCGCAGTTTGGGCAGAAGCTGATAAGGACGGGCAGCGTTTCGCTGGAGGTGCATGACCTTGCCGTCGCGGGGCGGGAGATCGAGGCGTGGGCGAAGCGGTTTGGCGGCTATCTGGAGAAGTCCAGTTCCGAAACCTCGTCGGGGAGCGTCACCGCGCGCATTCCGTCCGCCGGTTTCGAGAAGGCGATGGAGGAAATCGGAAAAGTCGGGACGGTGAAGTCGCAGTCGGTGAACGTGGAGGACGCCACGGAGCGCTTCTACGACCTGGAGACACGGCTTGGGACGAAGCGCGTGATGCGCGACAGGCTGACGAACTACCTTGCGCAGGCGAAGTCGGTCAAGGGGATGATCCAGGTCGAAAGGGAGCTGAACGACGTGATTTCAGACCTCGAGAGCATGGAGGGGCGGATGAAGAGGCTTTCGGCGCAGATAGACCGTTCGACAATCGAGGTTTCCTACCGGCTGCCGTATGGCGCAGTCGAGGGAGGGGGCTTCGAGTGGCCCGACATCGGCGAGAGCGCGAGGCGCTTCGCCGTCGACGTCGTCAACAACGTCGTCGACTTCGCGTTGCTGGCGGCGGAGTTCATGCTCTACGCCGTCTTCTGCGGCGTTCCCGTCCTAGCCGTGCTGGCGCTTTCGTTCTGGCTGCTCTTCGGCAGGGTCGGACTGTTGAAGCGTCTCTTCAGGCGGCTCCGGTGACCCGGCGCCGCGGCGGGCCGCTCGCGGCAGGACGTCCTCAAAAACCGCTCTAGCGCAATGAACGGGTGAGAGAAGGCGGAATTTGTGATATAATGCGCCGCGCTTGCAGGAACGCCTTTGCGGCGGTCCGCGGGCGCGACAGTGGTTTTCAGTGAAGAAGGAATCCTTCATGGACAAGATAAAAGTCGAACTGTGTTGTGGAACGGCCTGCTACGTGCTCGGCGCCTCGCGTCTCCTCTCGCTTGCGGAGGAACTGCCGGAGGACTGCCGCGGCCGCGTGGAGATAACGCCGCGCCCCTGTCTGGACCTCTGCGACAGGGAGAATCTCGGCGGAGCTCCGTACGTGCGCATAAACGGCGATGAAATCATCGCGCAGGCGTCGCCGGAGAAGGTCGCCGCCCGCATCGTCGAACTCGTCGGGAGCGCGCGCTGACCATGCTGAACGACGCCATCTACATCCGCCGCGAACTGCTCATCCGTCTTGTCCGCGCATTCGACGAGGACGTCCTCGAGACGGAGCTCGACCGCATTCCGATAAAGCTGCGCCCGAAGGACGGCCCTGCGTCGCGCTGCTGCCTGTACCACGACCGCGCGGTGCTGAAGTACCGTCTCATGGCCCTTCTGGGCATTTCCCCGCAGGAGGAGACGGACGAGGCGGTCACGCTTCGCGAGCACTACCACGAGTTCGTCCGCGAGATCGCCGAGGACCCGAACGGGCATTCGCGGGCGAAGCGTGAGCCGCTGAGCGTGTGCGGCCCCGCGTGCTCGTCCTGTCCCGACGCGAAGATCGTCTCGACGTCCAACTGCCGCGGCTGCTTCGCGCGTCCCTGCACGCACACGTGTCCGAAGAACGCGATCACGGTCGTCAACGGTCAGTCGGTGATCGATTCGGCGAAGTGCATCAAGTGCGGACGCTGCATCGCGGCGTGTCCGTACCATGCGATCGTGAAGACGACAGTCCCGTGCGAGGAGGCCTGCCCTGTCAACGCCATCCGCAAGAACGAGCAGGGGGTGGCGGAGATAGACTTCAGCAAGTGCGTCTTCTGCGGCAAGTGCTTCAACGCCTGCCCGTTCAGCGCCGTGATGGAGCGTTCGCAGCTCCTTGAGGTGCTGATGGCGATGCGGCGCGGCGAGCATCTGGTGGCGATGGTGGCGCCGGCCGCTGACAGGCAGTTCCCCGGCACGATCGAGCAGCTGCTGGAGGCCTGCTCCAAGGCGGGGTTCTCCGACGTCATGGAAGTGGCGCTCGGCGCGGAGCTGACGGCGGAGCATGAGACGAAGGAGTTCATGGAACGCCTTGAGAAGGACCCGAAGACGCTCATGACGTCCAGCTGCTGCCCGGCGTACGTCAATCTCGTGAAGAAGCATCTGCCGTCCTTCATGCCGCACGTTTCCGACACTCCGAGCCCGATGATCTTCGCGCGCGACCTGGTGAAGTCCAAGAACCCGCGCGCCAGGACGGTCTTCATCGGCCCGTGCGTGGCGAAGCGGACGGAGGCGAGCGAGAACGACGTCGACTATGTGCTTTCGTTCGAGGAGCTTGGCGCGCTGCTTGCCGGCCGCAAGATAGACGTCATGGCCTGCGAGCCGTACAGGACGCCCCGCCCGGCCGCAGTTACCGCGCGCAACTTCGCCCGGAACTGCGGCGTCACCGAGGCCGTGCTGGCGGAGTCCACCGAAAAGGTGCCGGGGTTCGTCCTCAACGCCAAGCAGATAAACGGAATAGACAAGAAGACCTGCGCGATGCTCAAGCTCTACGAGATGGGCAAGATGCCCGCGAACTTCCTTGAGGTCATGGCCTGCAACGGCGGCTGCGTCGGCGGGCCGTGTTCGCTGCGGTAGCAGAGAGGGGCGGCTGTACGGGCGAATGCCGAACGGGTGCGAAATGGCAGGGCGCAAGGACAGAGTTCCGATCGGACGGCGCTTGAGGGCTCTCGCGTCCTATGCCTCGGACGGCGTGTGGGCGGAGGACGTCGAGCGGCTCGGCTTTCTTGCGCGTCTGCGCGTCCAGTGCATTCGTTTCATGGCGAAGACTCTGGGCGGGTTCGCCGGACGCCGCTGCGGCCTTCATGCGGCCGGCCTCACGTACTACTCGCTCCTATCGCTCGTGCCCGTCCTCTGCCTCCTTCTCCTTCTTGCGCGGACGTGCGGCGTCGGCGATTTCGCGCGCGGCAGGGTGAACGCCTCGATCGACTCGTTCATAACAGAGGTCGAGAAGGGGCAGGACGACCTGCCGCAGTTCCTGTGCCAGGGGCAGTCCCCGGAAGAGCTGAAGCAGAAGCGCGCGGCGGCGCGGGACTTCGCGCTGCAGGCGCGCGGAATGGCGAACGAGCTCTTCGACAGGGTGGCCCGGTTCGACGTGGGGACGCTCGGCGTCGTCGGCGTGGCGATGCTGCTCTGGACGGTCGTCTCGTCCCTTGGAATGGTGGAGGTGGCGTTCAACGAACTGTGGGGGGTGAGGCGGGCGCGCCCGGTCTGGCGCAGGCTGGTCCTCTACGCCTTCGTCGCGGTCGTCCTTCCGCTGCTGGCGTCGCTCGCGATGTCCATGCCCGTCCTGCGGCTCGTGTGCAGGGTGGTGGAGGCGACGCTTGGCGCGGCGGCGTACACGCGCTGGGCCGGCGACGCCATCGTGGCGCTGCTGAAGTCGCGTCTCTTCGCTACCGCGGTGACGCTTTCCTTCGCCTCCCTTGCGTTCGCGTTCGTCTTCTGGTTCATGCCGCACCGGCGCGTTCCGTTCGCGGCGGCGTTCAAGGCCGGCGTGGCGACGGCCCTTCTCGCCGGCGGATGGATGAAGCTGTGCGTCGTGGCGCAGATCGGCATTGCGCAGTCAAGCGCACTCTACGGCTCGTTTGCGTTTCTGCCGATCGTCCTCGCCTGGCTCTACATGAGCTGGCAGATAGTACTTCTTGGAGGAAGCATGTCGTATGCGTTTGCCTGTGTGCATAGCCGCGTCCGCGATCTGCCTGCTCGCTGAGGCGGCCGGAATACGCTTCACGAAGCCGGCGTGGAGGCCCGACCTCGGAATCGCCGTTCCGTGCCTCGATGGCGCCGTCGGCGAGCCGATGGACCCGCCGCGCGCGGAGGCGTATCTCGTCACGGAGGACGGCGTCCGGCGGCTGGAGGACAGGTTCGACGTGGACGGCCTCTGGCTGTGCCACGCGATGCGCGGACGCTGGTCGGACGCGGACGGCCGCCGCCTCTTCCTGGCGCGCCTCGGCGTCTCGCCCCTCGAATCGCCCCCCGGCTCGGTTTCGACGAGAACGGACTTCTACCGCCGTCTCGCCCTCCGCCGCTTCGACCCCGGGGACAAGGGCCGGCGCGACGCCGTCGTCGCGGACGTCTCGCCCGTCGCCGTCTCCCGCGCCGTCAGGCCGCGCCGCGAACGGCGGCAGAACCTTTCCGAGCTCGTCGCCTACGTCGCGGACGACGACCGCGCGCTCGTCTATGCCTTTCGTCCGCGCAGCCCCGAGCGCGGCGAGACGCCCGACTGGTATCTTGCCGTCCTCGTCGCGGCGGAGGCCGACGACATGGCGGAGGTGAGGGCGCACTTCGACGAGGACTTCCTCGACGCCATTTCGCTCCCGGCGAAGCGCGGCAGGCGCGGCGACGTCGTTCCGCTCCTTCCGCCCGACGGCCTTTCGGAGGCGGAACTCCTTCGCCACGACCTCGCGCGTTCCGTCGCGAACTACGACGAATGGAGCTTTTCCGCGTCAGACGACGTGGCCGTGATCGACGACCTCGACGCCGGAACGCGCGCCGCAGTGGTGACGTCCATCACGAACACGCTTCCGCGCCTGAGGCGCGAATACGCCCGCGTCGCGCCCTCTCCGCTTTTCGCCACGAACGAACTTGCGGCAGTCCGCGTTTTCGCGACGCGCAGGGAATACCTTGCGTACGTCGGGGTGGAGCAGAAGTGGACCGCCGCGGTGTGGAGCCCCGCGCGGCGAGAGCTCGTCCTCTGCTGCGGCGAAGGCGGGCCGGCGGAGCTCCTCAGGACGGCATGGCACGAGGCGTTCCATCAGTATCTCGCCTACGCCGCTTCGATGGCCTCCGCCTCGCCATGGTTCAACGAGGGGCACGCGGACCTCTTCGCCAACTCCCGCTTCGACCGCAGGACCGGCGAGATCGTCTTCGAGCGCGATGCGCGGTCTGCCGCATTCGTGCATGAATACGCGCCGCAGCTTGCGGAGGCCATTCCGGCGCTGATGGCGGCGGACTACGAGGAGTTCTATTCCGGAACGTCCGAAGAGGTGCGGATGCGCTACGACCTTGCCTGGTCCATCGCCTACTTCCTCGAAGTCGGGGCGCCCAGACTGCGCTTCCGTCCGTACGAGGGACTGCGCAGGGACTACATGGACGCGCTTGTCGAGACGAAGTCCATGCACGACGCCACGAACGCCGCCCTCAGGGACGAACGGCGCGAGAAGTTCATCGCCTCGTGGCTTGAGTTCTGGGGAAAATGAAAATCGGCCGGGCCGCGGCCCGACCGACAATCGCGTCCCGGCGGACGCCGGAGACGCATCGCACGACTTCGGCTACTTGACGGTCAGAACGCTGTTCTTCGTGCCCATCTCGTTCGCCACCTCGTCCTGGTTCTCCGGGTCGGAGCACCACACCCCATCCACCACGAACTTGTATTCATAGCGGCCGGGAGCGAGCTTGAGCGTTGCGGTGTAGACGCCATCGCCCTTCTTGTCGGTCATCTGCCTGTCCTCGGCGTTCCACTTGTTGAAGCATCCGGCCACGTACACCGACTTGCCCGCGGCGGCGCGCAGGGTGAGGGTCACGGACTTCTCCGCAGGCTTCGCGGCGGTTTCCGCCGACGTCTTCTTCGCACGGCAGACCTTCTTCGCGGTTGCCGTCTTCACGGCTGGTTTGTTCTTGATCTTCATTGCTTTCGTACCTTACCTCCCGCCTCCCGGCGAATCAGACACAGACCGCCGAAAAGCGAAACGCGGAGAAGTCTATCGTTTATAGGGGCAAAAGTCAAGGGGGAACGCCGTCTTTTTGCGGTCAGCGGCTTCCGCCCGTTTCGGCCTTCCCGGCATTGCCGAACTTTCGCGCGCACACCCCTTGCCAAATCCTCCGTTTTTTGAGACAATGTGCATTCGTTCGACCACGGAA
>CAYLRN010000047.1:0-11297 GCA_964386385.1 uncultured Lentisphaeraceae bacterium
GCCGGCGCCGCCCGGGCGCGGAGACCACGGCGCGGCCGAGCGGGCGGCGTTCGCGCCGGGGCCGAAGTCCGCCGCGGCGAAGGCGCGGGAGCGGACGCGGAAGGTGTGCGAGTACGTCTACGAGGACGAGGGCGGGACGCCCCGGCTCAAGGTGGAGCGGCTCGCCGGCGAGGAGAGCGGGCGCAAGTCGTTCCGGCAGTTCCGCGCCGACGCGTCCGCGCCCGGCGGGTGGGCGGCCGGCCTGACCGACCCCGCGACGGGCCGCGCCGTCCCGCGATGGCCGTTCCGCCTCCCGGCGCTCGCCGCGGCGGCGGAGGCCGGCCAGCCGGTCGTCGTCGTGGAGGGGGAGAAGGACGTCCTCACGGCGGAGTCCATGGGGCTCGCGGCGACGTGCAACTCCGGCGGCGCGGGGAAGTGGGCGGACGGCTGGCCGGCGGACTGGGCGCGGTGGTTCGAGGGCGCTCCGCTCGTCGTGGTCGTCGCCGACGACGACCCGGCGACGAAGGCGGACCCGCGCACCGGCGCGGAGCGGCCGCACCTGAAGGGGCAGCGCCACGCCTGGGACGTGCGCCGGAAGCTCCTGGCGGCGGGCTACGCGGGGCGCGTCCGCCTCATGGTCATGCCGCAGGTGGAGGGCGCGGGCCGCGTGAAGGACCTCACGGACTGGGCGGAGGCGCGTCGCGCGGCCGGGCTCCCCGCCGGCAGGGCGGAGTTCGTGGAGGCGCTGCGGAGCGCGCCGCCGTGGCCGGCGGAGTGGGAGTTCGGGGACGCGCCGGCGCCCGCCGCCCCCGCGCCCCCGTCCGCGTCCGCGCCCCCGGAGTTCAGGCCCCTGGGCCGCTTCGGCGCGCCGGCGGCGTCCCCCGCGCCCGGCGGCGGGCGGGCGTGGGCCGTGGACTTCCAGGCGGACGGGTCGCGGACGGCGCGGTTCGAGGTGGGCGCGGCGAGCCTCCGCTTCGAGGGGTGGCAGCGCGACGACGCCGGGCGGTTCGTGCGCGTCCAGTCCTGGCGGCCGATGGAGGGGGAACTGCGGCAGTTCGCCGGCATGGCCATGGGCGCCCTGCTGTCGTGGATTCCGGAGTTCAGGGCGAACGGGGCGGCGCGCTCGTCGCTCGTCCCGTCCCTCGCCGTCGCGTGGCTGCGGGCGCGGGGGCGGTTCTTCGCGGACGCGGAGAGCCCCGGCTTCGAGACGTCGCTCTGGTTCGACGCCCGGAGCGGCGTCCTCTACCGGATCCACTCGGACGAGTTCAGGGCGTTCCTGTCCACCGCGACGGGCGTGAACAGGGAGGACAGGGCGTTCCGGTTCGTGGCCAGCCTCGTCGACGACCTCGCGCTGGACGCGAAGGAGACGCCGCGGGTCGTCCCCGCGAAGCAGTGGACGCGCGGCGCGGACGGCGCGGTGTACCTCTCGTGCGGGGACTCGGAGATGTACCGCGTCTCGGCGGGGCGCGTGGACAGGGTGCAGAACGGGACGGACGGCGTCGTGTTCGTGCGCGGCTCGACGCTCGCGCCGTGGCGGCTCCTCCCCGGGCCGGGCGCGGACCCGTTCTCGGAGTCGCTCCTGTTCCGGTGCGCGTCCCTGGAGTCGGACGCGGACCGCATGAACTGCCGGCTCTGGTTCCTGAACCTCTTCGCCTGCCACGCCAACAAGCCGATACTCCTCGCCACGGGGCCGGCGCGGAGCGGGAAGACGCGGCTGCTGCAGGGCATGAAGCAGTTCCTCGGCCTCCGCGAAGACGGCCAGCCCGACGACTCCGTGGTGGACGTGGACCCGACGGACAAGGGGCTGGACGCGTTCTGGGTGCTCGTCGACCGCGAGAGGTTCGCCGTCTTCGACAACCTGGACAGCAAGGTGAAGTGGGCGGAGAACGCGTTCCAGACGGCCTCCACGAACGGCTCGTGCAAGCGCCGGCAGCTCTACACCTCCGGCGGCATGGTCACCTTCCGGCCGAACGCGCACGTGGCGGTGACGTCCAACAACCCCGTCTTCACGACCGGCGGCGGCGGCCTCCCCGACCGCATCGTGACGGTGCGCGTGGCGGCGGGGCGGAGGGTGTCGCTCGGAGGCGAGCTGCTGGACGACGTGCTCGCCCGCAGGGACGAGTACATGACGTGGACGGCGCGGACGCTCGCCGCCGCGCTGGCCGACGAGTCGCCGGTGGACGGCACGGTGAACGAGCGCCACCCGGACTACGGGCGGTTCTCGGTGCGGTGCGCCCGCGCCTTCGGCGACGAGGCGGGCGCGGTCCGCGCCATGGAGTCGGCGGAGCTGGACAAGGCCGTCCTGCCGCTCGTGAACGACGCGGTGGCGCGGCAGGTGTGCGCCGCGCTCCTCGCCTCGCCGACGCCCGGCGAGGCGTCGTTCACGAGCTCGGAGATGTCGGCGACGATACTGCGGCGGCTGGGCGAGGACAACGCCGACTCGAGGAACGACGAGATCTTCGGCCCGCGCCGCGTCGGGCGCGCCATCGCGCGGCTGAAGAACGAGCTGGGCCGCCTGTTCAGGTGGCGCACGGGGGTCTACGAGGGGCGCACGCGCTACGTGTTCTCCGGGCTCACCGCGCAGGGCGCGGCGGCGATCGGACTGCTGCGCGGTGGCCTGGTGGATTTGCTGCCCGAAAGTCCCCTCGCGGAGACGGATCCGGGCGGAGTTCCGCCCCCGGAACCCACCGACGCCACCGGACGCGCGCGCGCGCCCCTCCCCGCCCCCCTCCCCTCTCCTCTTGAAGGAGGGAAAGGGGAAGAGGACGGAGGGGGGATGGAGTGGGACCTGTAGGGCGGAAAACGGGACGAAAGGAGCGGAAGGATGGACGGAGACGCGAAGGCCGCGGGAAAGGCGGAAACACTGACAAACCCTAACATGGGGGGCCGCAGGGCGAAGGGCGGCGCGGACGCGCCGGCGCTCAGGCAGGCGCTGCTCGCGCTGGACCCGCTGTGCGAGCCGCCGGACGCGTCGGGGCTGCTGCCGCCGGACGACTCGCCGCCGCCATGCGCGGACGGCGGGCGGGCGCGGCGCGGGGAGCCGGGGGCGCGTCCGCTGGCGAACAGGCGGCGGGAGCAGTTCTGCCGCGTCCTCACGGGGTGGGGCGGCGACGGCGTGCGCAAGACGAACTGCGAGGCGTACGCGCGGGTCTACGGCCGCTCCGGCGCGACGGCGCGGACGCAGAGCTCGTGGCTGATGTCCGTCCCGGAGGTGCGGGAGCGCGTGGAGTGGCTGGAGCGGCGCGTGGACGAGGCGCGGCGGCACGACTACCTCTCCGCGCAGAGGGAGATAGACGAGCTGCGGCTGTCGCTCGTGGAGCGCGCGCGGCACAACTCGAAGCTGGCGGCGGTCGCCCTGGCGGCGGCGCGGGACTTCGAGGCGGCGCACGGCCTTGACGGGCGCGGGCGCGGGTCGAAGGTGGACGTCACCGTGCGCGACGGCGGCGCGTCGCCGGACTGGCGCCCGCCGCCGGCCGTGGCGGCCCTCACGGACGCGGAGCTGATGGCGGCGATCGGCGCGGCGGCGCCGGGCGCGCCCGCGGCGGAGGGCAGACCGTGACGGCGCGGGAGGCGATGGAGGAGGCGCTTCGGAGGCGGGCGCGGACGGACATGCTATCGTTCCTGCGCTGGGTCTGGTGGATGCCGCCGGCGACGCGCCCGCTGCGCGTGGGGCGGCACACGCGCGCCCTGTGCGCCCGCCTGACGCGGGCGGTGGACGACTGGCTGGAGGGGAGGAGCACCTACCTCGTCACGAACATGCCTTTCCGCCACGGCAAGAGCGACCTGGTGAGCCGCGCCCTGCCGGCGTTCTTCCTGGGGAGGTGCGCGGCCCACCACCCGGACGTGATCATGAGCGGCTACGGGACGAGCCTCGTGCGCGGCTTCTCGCAGAAGGTGCAGTCGATCGTCTCGTCGGAGGCCTACTCCCGGCTGTTCCCGGGGGTGCGCGTGGACCCGCTGCGGCGCGCGGCGGAGGACTGGGCGGTGGAGGGCAGCCAGGGGGTCGTGACGGCGCAGGGCCTCGGCGGCGCGATCACCGGGCGCGGCGGCAACCTGATAGTCGTGGACGACTACTGCAAGAACCGCGAGGAGGCGGAGTCGGCGACGATGCGCGACAAGACGTGGGCGTCGTTCTCCGACGACCTGATGACGCGCGCGAACGCGCCGGCGGCGGTCGTCGTCGTGTGCGCCACGCGCTGGCACGAGGACGACGTCGTGGGGCGGATCCGCCGGAGGATGGCGGAGGACCCGGACTACCCGCGCTTCGAGGAGCTGGTCTTCCCGGCGCGGAAGGCGGGCGAGGGCGGGTGGGACGCCCTCTTCCCGGAGCTGTACGACGCGGGGTGGTACGCCCGGCAGAGGGCGGGGCTCGGGACGTACTCGGCGGCGGCGCTCCTGGACTGCGACCCGGTCTCGGACGCGCTGAAGGTCTTCCGCCGGGAGTGGCTGAACTTCTACGACGAGCCGCCGCCGCGCGAGTCGGTGAACGCCTACATGTTCGTGGACTCGGCGAACTCCAAGAAGGCGAACGCCGACTACACGACGATGCTCGTCGTCGGATACGGCGCGGACGGGTGCTACTACCTCCTGGACGCCGTGCACGACCGGATGAACCTGGGGGAGCGGACGCGGGCGGCGTTCGAGATGCACAGGCGGTGGAGGCCGCTGGCGACGTTCTGGGAGCAGGTGGGCGCGATGGCCGACGTCGCGCACGTGCAGCTGGAGCAGAACCGCCTGGGGTGGCACTTCCCGGTGGTCCCGCTGAACCACCGCGTGGCGAAGGAGACGCGCATACGCGCCCTCCAGCCGCTCTTCGAGGCCGGGCGCGTGTGGCTCCCGAGGACGCTCCCGAAGCCCTGCGCGGACGGCGCGGTGAGGGACGTCGCGCGGGAGCTCGTGGAGGACGAGTACCTGGCGTTCCCCGGATGCCGGCACGACGACATCATCGACCCGCTGGCGGACGTCTGCGACGCGGAGGTCGTCGCCGCGACGTCGTTCCCGGAGCCGTCCGGCGCGGGGGAGGGCGGGGCCGACGCGGGGGCGCGGGCGAACGTCGAGTGGCGGCGCGGGAGGTGACGCGGGGCGCGAGTGGGTCGCGCCGCCGTGCCGCGGCCGGAGGAGGGCGGATTCCGCCCCGGCGCGAAAAGCCGTCAAGCGCGAAATTGTAAAAGGTTTGCAATAACCCTAACAGAAACCCTAACATCGCTGACACTTCGTTTTCCCCGAATCGCGCCATGCGAGTTCACCCGCGCGCTATTGCGCCATCCGCGCGCTTTTGAGCCGGGGCGTCCCGAGGGGGCTTCCGGAGCCCCGGAAAACAGGGTGTATACTCTCCACGTGCGCGCGTCCGGGCGGTCCGGCGGCGCGGCGCGGGCAACCACTTTCCAAGGAGGAACGGACATGGGCAAGGGCGGAGGAACGCCGAAGGCGCAGGCCCTGGAGCCGCTGAAGTCGGCGGAGCAGTCGATGAACGAGGCGGCGGACGCGACGGGCCGGGCGCAGCAGCTGCGGCGCGGGCTGGCGTCCACCTTCTCGCGCCCGGGCATGGGCGGCGCTCCGGCGGCGGCATCCGCGACGGCGGGCGCGTCCAGGAAGCTGGGGGGCTAGCGTGGAGGGCGCGGGCTACAGGCTGTACGGGGACGGCGGGCGGCGAAGGCCGCTCGCATTCCGGGCTGACACGCGGCTGCTGCGCGGGTGGCTGTCCCGGCGCAAGGCGTCGCTGGAGGCGGCGCGGGCGGAGTTCGAGCCGCTCTGGCGGGAGCTGCGCCTGCACTTCGAGCCGAACCTCGGAAAGGCGCTGCTGTCGGACGCGGACCGCGACGCGGCGGCGGCCATGCGGGAGGACTCGAAGATCGTGAACTCCGAGCCGCGCCTGTGCGTGGAGCGCTACGCGGCGGGGATGCAGAGCGGGATCACGAACAAGGCGCAGCAGTGGCTCTCCATCGTGGCGAAGGGGCTGGACGACGCGGAGGCGCGGAGGCCGGACGTGAACGCCTGGTGCGCCCACGCGACGTCGGAGGTGCTGGCCGCGCTGGAGCGGGGGAACTTCTACCGGGCGACGCAGCAGGTCTACCCGCGCGGCGCGCTCTTCGGGACGTCGTGCGCCCTGGCGCTGCGCGGCGACGCGCCCGGCGAGGTCTCGTTCCACGTCCTGGACGAGGGCGACTACTGGGTCGCGGAGGACAGGCACGGCGAGGTGACGACGCTGATGCGCCGCGCGAGCCTCACCCTGGAGCAGGCGCGGGAGGAGTTCCTCTCCGCGAACATGCCGGAGGCGTGGCGGCGGAAGATCGCCGACGGGCGCCTGGAGGAGCGCGTGACCGTCTGGAACCTCATATGCCCGAACGCGGGCGGGGAGGGCTTCGAGGACGTGGCGCCGGAGATGGCCTACGCCTCGTTCTACTGGCTCCCCGACGGCGCGGGCTGCGCGTCGGACGGGGTCCTGGACGTGCGCGGCTTCACGCACAGACCGATGGCCGTGCTGCGCCAGAGCGTGGCGGGGAGCGTCTACGGCAAGGGGATCGGCGAGAAGACGCTCCCCGACTGCAGGGAGCTGCAGGAACTGGAGGAGTGCGAGCTGCGCATGGTGGCGAACGAGTCGACGCCGGCCGTCCTCGCCCCGTCGTCGATGAAGGGGCGGGCGATCAACATGTTCCCGGGCGGCGTCACCTACTACGACGGAATGCTCGGCGGCGGCGGCGCGCCCGTGACGCGCCTCTTCGAGACGCGGGAGGGGATCGACAAGGTGGAGATGAAGATCCAGTCCGTCACGGACAGGCTCCGCCGCTTCTGGTACAACGACCTCTTCGCGATGATGCTCACCGTCTCCCAGGGCGGCAGGACGCACAGGACGGCGACGGAGGTGAGCGAGCTCGCCGGCGAGAAGGTCACGCTCCTGGGGCCGGTGCTGACGCAGATGGACGACTTCCTGACGGCGGCGGTGGACGCGACGCTGACGGTGCTCATGGAGGACGGCGTCGTGCCGCCCCCGCCCGACGCCCTCGCCCGCTCCGGCGGCGCCGTGTCCGTGGAGTACACCTCCACGATACACGCCGAGATGAAGGCCGCGCTGCGGATGCGGGCGATCAACTCCCTCGTGGAGATGACGAGCATGCTCGCCCAGGCGGCGCCGGAGACGCTGGACAAGATGGACTGCGACGCGATCGTGGACGAGGTCTCCCGCACCTACCCCGGCGCGGCCGCGTTCGTGCGCGACGCGAAGGCCGTCGCCGCGATCCGCTCCGCGCGGGAGGAGTCGCAGGCCGAGCGGGAGCGCGAGGCGCGGACCGTGGAGATGATGAAGAACGCCGGCGCGAACGCCAAGGCGCTCTCCGAGGCGAAGACGGGCAACGGCAGCGCCCTTGAGATGCTGATGCGGGGAGGCGCGGCGTGACGGCGCGGACGTCCATCGGGAGGCGGGCGGCGGAGGCCCTGAACGCGATGCGCGCCTCGTTCGCGGCGGAGGACGCCGCGCAGGAGCTCGACGACTGGAGGGCGCTGCTGCGCGACGCCCGCTTCAGGCGCGTGCTGGCCGCCGCGCTCTCGTCCGCCCGCGTCTTCGGCGCGGTCGACGCGGCGGAGCCGAACGCCGCCATGCGCGCGCTCGGACGGCGCGACATGGGGCTCGCGCTGCTGGCCGCCGCCCGCCGCGCCGACGGCGAGATGGCCATGCGCTCCATCGCGGAGCGCGACGCGATTGAACGTGAGCGCGCCGAACGCCTGGAGGCGCTCGCGCGCGGCGAAGCAAAGGAGACGACGACATGAACGACGAGAGGACGGAGAACGGCGCCCGGGTCGCCCCCGGCGCGGCGGCGGACCCCGCGGGAGACGCGCCCGCGAACGAGAACGAGACGGTGGCGGACGCGCGGGAGGAGGCCGGGGCGCCGGCGGACGGCGCGAAGGGCGGAACGGACGGCGCGGACGGAAGGCCCGCGGACGGCGGGACGCCCGCGAAGCCCCCGCGCCCGGCGCGGACGCTGCTGGAGGACGCGGAGGCCGGGGACGCCCCCGCGGACGGCGGAAGGGACGCCCCGGCGGACGCGGCGAAGGGCGGAAGGCCCGCCGCGCCGTCGCCGGAGGAGGTGGACGCGTTCGTGCGCGGGATCCCCTCGCTCGACCTCGGCGACGGCGTGGAGTGGGACGACGCGACGCTCCGCGCTATGGCGCCCGCCCTCATGGAGGTGGCGGGCGGAGACCCGAAGAGGGCCGACGGCGTCGTCCGCGCCTACGCGGGGTTCGTCCAGGAGCGGGCGCGCCTTGCGCAGGAGGCGGAGGACGCCTTCAACGACGGCCTCGTGAAGGAGTGCTCCCGCCGCTTCGGCGACGACCTCAGGAAGGTGGCGGCGTACGCCGCGCGCGGCGGCCGCGCCGTGTTCGGCGACGCGCTCTGGGACGAGATGAAGGGCGTGCCGCAGTTCGCGAACAACCCCGACATAATGGAGCGGCTCGCGGAGGTGGGCCGCAGGGCGACGCCCGACGGCGGCGCCGCGTCCCCGCCCGGCGGACGCCAGCCGGAGGCCGGCGGCGACGTGCTGCACAGGATGTACGGCGCCCTGCGCGTCTAGGGCGGCGCCCGGACGCGGAGCGGCTTTCGGCAAAACGGAAAAAGAGAAAGGAAACACGAGACATGGGAATGTCCGCAACGAGAAACCCCACGATGCTGGACGTCGCGAGGGGACGGGTCGACGGGAAGTTCGACCACGACATCGTCGAGCTGGCGCTGGAGTCCAACGCCAACCTGGCGCACTTCGTCGTCCTGCCGTGCAACGACGGCACGAACGACACCACCACCATCCGCACGGGGATCCCCGACGCGGCGTGGACGGCCTTCTACGAGGGCGTCCAGCCGTCCAAGGGGACGAAGACGCAGGTCACGAACTCCTGCGGCCACCTCGAGGCGCTGCTGCAGGTGGACGCGCGGCTCATCAGGACGCAGGAGGACGCGGAGACGGAGCTCGGCGACGAGGCCTACGCGCAGGGCGAGGCCATGGGCAACGAGGTGCTGTCCACGCTCTTCTACGGCAACACGCGCGTGAACGGGCGCAAGTTCAACGGACTCGCCCCGATCTACTCCGCGCTCTGCGGGGACGGGACCACCGACAAGGAGGCCGCCTACTACACGATCGGCGCGAAGCGCTCCGAATCCCCCGACGCGACCGCGCTGCGCTCCATCTGGCTCGTCGGACACGGGCGCATGGGCACGGCCCTCATCTACCCGAAGGGGTCCAGCGCGGGCCTCCAGCGCGGCGAGGTGAAGGACCAGACCGTGACGACCGACGACGGCCGCCGCCTCCGCGTGAAGGAGCAGTTCTTCGACTGGACGGTCGGCGCGCGCGTGAAGGACTTCCGCAAGAACGTCCGCATCTGCAACGTGGAGTCCAACAACCTGGAGGCGCTGGACCTGGACCTCGGCGAGCTCATGCTCAAGGCCGTCGTACGCGCCGACAAGACCGGGGTGCAGCAGAAGTTCTACATGCCCAAGTCCGTCTACGAGTGGCTCTGCGTCAAGGCGCGGCGCGACGTGAAGACCGCCGGCAACTTCGGCTTCGCCGAGTACGACGGCAGGCTCATCCTGCACTTCCAGGGCATCCCGATCTTCACCGAGCAGGCCCTTGAGACCAACGAGGAGCCGGTGGCCTAGCCCCGGCGCAGACGAAAGGAGAAAAGAGATGATACTCGACAGGCTTCTGACGTTCGCCGACGGAAAGGCGATCACCACGACGGCGGAGTCCGACGCCGTGGACGCCGGCGGCGGCGACGAGATCGCCCGCACGCTGAACCTCGTCGTCCAGCTGGACGACTGCGCGGCGGTCACGCCCGCGTCCGCCACCGTCGCCGCGACGCTCCAGACCTCCGACGACGGGGAGACGTGGCGCGACGCCGCGTCCTTCCCCGCCGTCAAGGTCTCCGACTGCCAGTCCGGCGCGCGCGTCGTGCCGTTCGCCAAGCTCCCGCTCGGGACCGGACGCCGGCTCCGCGTGAAGATGACGGTCGCCTCCGGGCCGCTCGCCAACGCGAAGTGGAGCGCCTGGCTCACGCCGAGCGCGGAGGCGGAGACGAAGTGACGGAGGGCGCGGCATGAAGATGCTCTGCAGGCAGCGCACGGTGCTGCGCGGGGACGTCGTCCGGGCGGGGCAGGTCGTCGACCTGTCCCCCGCCGAGGCGGCGCTCCCGGCCGTCGCGGCGCACTTCTCCCCCGCCGCGGGGGAGGGCGCGCCGGCGGCGGAGAGGCCCGTCGTGGCGGGGCTGACCCGCCGCCAGGCGATCGCCCGCATCCGCGACGCGGGCGGCAGGGTCCCGTCCGGCGTCTCCGACGCAAGGCTGGCCGAGCGCTTCATGGAGGCGTTCGGGCCGGGGGAGGGCTGACGCATGGCGCGCGCGATACAGTGCAGGGTGGACGCGGGGCGCGGCTCCGTCCGCTTCAGGGGGACGACGCCGTTCGCCGGCAACGACTACGCCGTGGAGGTCGTCGGCGCGGACTCCGCGTCCGCCGTCCTCTACCTCATGTCCGACGACGGGCTGGAGTGCCTTGCGAAGACGCGGACGGAGGGCGGCGGGCTGCGGATCTCCCTCGCCACGGCGCCGCTGCGCGACGCCTTCGAGCGCTGCCCGCACGAAATCCGCCTCTTCCACTGCCTCGTCAGGGAGGAGGCGTCCGGCGCGGACGGCCACGTGGTCGCCGAGGGCGACATGGCCGTCGCGTGGAACCCGCTCTGGGACGCCGCCGGGGCTCCCGGCGGCTACACGATGGAGGGGCCGGCGGGCCCGCGCGGGGAGCGCGGCGAGACCGGACCGAAGGGAGACGCGGGAGAGCGCGGCCCGCAGGGCGAGAAGGGCGAAAGGGGCGAGAGGGGCGACGCGCTCACGTGGGACGGCATGTCCGACGCGGAGCGCGGAGAGCTCGCCGACCTCCTCGCCCTGCGCGTGGAGGCGGCCTCGGAGCTGCTGAAGGGAGTGGAAGTGAAGACGAACACGATGAACGGAATGAGGAACGCGATAAAGGCCATCGCCCTCGCGCTCGGAGCGGCGAAGGTATCCGCCCTCGCCGCGGCGCTGTGGCTCGCGCAGTGCGGGGGCGCGCGCGCCGCGTCGGTGGAGCTGAAGACGCTCGGCGAACTGGACCTGGACTCGAACCCCGCCGTGGTCACGGACGTGTCGCTGGACGGCCTCGCGACGGACGCGCGGCTCGATTCGGCCACGAACGCCGTCCGGGAACACGCGGACACGGTCGGCGGCGCGGTCTCGAGCGCGGCGTTCCAGGCGATCGCGACCGCCACGAACGCGCTGTGGGCGGCCAAGGCGGACAGGGGCGAGGTGTC
>CAYLRN010000048.1:0-10828 GCA_964386385.1 uncultured Lentisphaeraceae bacterium
TAATCGCCGACGCCGAGCGCGAGAAAGCCGCGGCGGAGCGCGAAATGGCCGACGCCAGGCGCGAAATCAGCGCGCTGAACGCCGAGCGAGACACGCTCACCGCGGAGCGCGACACGCTCACCGCGGAGCGAGACACGCTCACCGCGGAGCGAGACACGCTGACAGCCGAGCGCGACGCGCTGGCCGCCAAGTTCGACGCGGCAGATGAAAGGCTGCGCCAAACGGCCCGCAACCTCAAGGCGCTCGGCCTTTCAGCGGAGCAGATCGCGGCGGCGACAGGACTTTCCGCCGCCGAAATCGCCGCGCTCTGACGCAGAAGAATTTGAAGAGCCGCAGAAACGCGGCATAATCGCCGGACGATGAAAACGACAAAGATGGAAAAAGGAAGGAAGATTCGCATGCGCAAATCGATTCTAGGTCTCGCGGCCCTTGGCGGACTGTGCGCCTTCGGCGCGACTACGCTGTACGATTTCGAGACCCCCGGCGAAATCGCCAAGGTCCCGAAGGCCGCGAACGGGAACTGGACGCTTGGCGTCACCAGTGCGTTCGCGACCGGCGGGGCCAATGCGCTCCACTTCAAGTGCGCTCCATGGAAGCGCGGGATGCCGGAATGGCCCAGCTTCACGGTCGAATCGCCCGTGGCGGACTGGACGCCGTACGACCGCCTCGTGGTCGACGTCGTCACGCTCGGCGCGCGCGGCGACCTGCTTTCGACGTTCATCGCGGAAAAGGACGGTCGCATCCAGAACGGACTCCAGAAGTCGTTCCGCCTTCCATCCGCCGGACTCGTCCAGTGGGTGATTCCGCTCAAGGACTGGCCGCAGACCGCCGACCCGCGCAAGATCGCGCGCATCCACTTCTTCACTGAACGCCCCGGCGACTTCGACGTCTACCTCGACCGCTGGACGCTCCTCAAACGCGGCGAAGCCGTCCCCACGCCTACCGGCGCCGCGCTCGCGCGCGATCTGCTGCCCTGTCTGAAAGCCCGCGTCGCGGCGGCGGAGCAGTCAAGCGCAGACGCGCAGCTGGAGCGCGACCATCTTGAATCGTACTGGCGTTTCCGCGAAAAATGCTCCCGCGCCGGACAGGACACGGGCAGGCTGCTCGTGGGCGCCGCCTCGTCCATGGTCAAGATCCGTCCGCGCGGCACGTTCGAGGCCGAACCGGCGGGCGAGTTCGCCGTGCGCCTGGCAAGAAGCGAAAAGGAGAGCGTCCAGGTCCTCGTGGCGCCGGGCGACGGCGACCTGCGCGACGTGCGCGTGTCGGTGGGCGACCTGACCGCCAAGGACGGAACGCGCTTCGCCGCGGCGAACGTCAAGTGCGCGCTGACCGGCTATGTCAACATAACGAACAAGCCGCCGTACAAGGTCGGCTACGCGACGACGAACGCGACTGGAGCCTGCGTGCGCACCATGAAGGCGCCGGAGACCGGATGGTGGCCGGACCCGATTCTGGACTACATGTCCGCGTCCGACGTCAGGGGACGCGACGTCCAGAGTTTCTGGGTGCGCGTGACGTGCCCCGAAGCGCAAAAGGCCGGCGACTACGCGGGAACGCTCACCGTCAGCGTCGCCGGAAAGGCGGCGGCGGCATTCCCCTTCCGCGTCCGCGTCAACGACTTCGCCGTGCCGAAAGCCTCCCCCCTTCCGATGGCGATCACATTCTGGCCGGAGGTCAACACTTCAGACCGCCCCGACTGGCAGACGGAGACGGCGAAGCTCCGCGACGACCCCTACTTCCCAGTCAACGCCTGGAAGCCCAGCCGCCTCGCATGGGGCGACTTCCTGGCCGACTACTACATAACCATGGACTCGCTCTACGGACAGAACCGCCATCAGTGGGACGTCCTGGCGCGTCTGAACGCGCAGGGCCGCCTCGGCGTCTTCAACCTCGGCTACTGGAGCTACCCCGCGAAGGACGAGACGGACGACCATTGGCGCGCGCGAACCCTCCCCGCGCTGAAGGCGAACTACGAAAAGGCAAAGGCGCTCGGCATTCTCGACAAGGCATATCTCTACGGCTGCGACGAAATCTCGAAGGAACACTTCCCCGGCATCAAGCGCGCCGTCGCCTGCCTGAAAAGGGAATTTCCCGGCGTCCCGATCTCCACAACGGCCTACGACCATGAATTCGGCGTCGGGACGGAACTCGGCGTGATGGACTGGTTCACTCCGCTCACTCCAAAGTTCGACGTCGAAAAGGCCGCCAAGGCCCGCAAGGAAGGCCGTCAGGTGTGGTGGTACATCTGCTGCGGTCCCCATTCGCCGTATGCCAACATGTTCATCGAGAACGCCGCCATCGAGGGACGCATCCTGATGGGCGCCCAGACGACGCGGATGCGCCCGGACGGCTTCCTCTACTACGAAATCTCGATCTGGAACATGCGTCGTCCGATTTCATGCGGGCCGTTCACGGACTGGGACCCGCGCAGCTGGACGACGTACCACGGCGACGGCTCGTGGACGTGCATCGGCCCCGGCGGACGCCCCCTCGCCACCCAGCGTCTGGAGAACTTCCGCGACGGCATCGAGGACTACGCCTACGCGCTTGAACTCGAACGCCGCCTCAAGGCCTGCAAGTACCCCAACGGACCCTGGGCCGCAAAGGCCCGCGCAGCGCTCGCCGTCCCCGACGACGTGATGACGTCGATGACCGACTACACGGACGACCCCGCCGCCGTCCTGCGCTGGCGCGACGCGATGGCCGACCTGATCGAGTCGTCGGAGGAAATCCGCCGGTGACATGGCAGCCACAACATGAAAATCAAATGATGCAAAGGAATGGAGAATAGATGAAACGAAGAATCGTCATGTGGACAGCCATGGCCGTCTTCGCCAGCCTGTCCGTCCCGGCCGAGGAATGGACGTTCGGCAAACTGCGCACGTGGTCGCGCGACAACACGTCCACGGTGAAGGAACTGGACGGCGGCGCGTTCGAGGTGCGCCACACGGGGTGGCAGGACTGGTGCGTGACGGGCTCCGGCTGCCCGCGCATCGCCGTGAAGCCGGGCGACACGTTCCGCTTCTCCTGCACGTCCGAAAAACTGCCCGACGCGGAAGACGGCCGCGGCTTCAACCTGAGCGTCATCGCCTACAACGCGAAAGGAGAGACCGTCAACTGGGTCTACGCGCCGGCCCGCGGAATGCCGGGCGACGCCGTGAAGGGCGAATTCGCGATCGTCCCCGGCGTGGCGGCGATAGTCCCGCGCATCGTGGGCGACGGCGCGTGTTCCGCGCGTATCCGCGACCTGAAGATAGAGCGGACGGGCAGCCTGTTCGCCGCCGAGAAGCCGGCGGCGGCCGACGCCGCGTTCGGCAACGCCGCATTGAAGGGCACGGTCTTCGCCGACGGAAGCGGATTCTCGGTGACGGACGCGCGAACCGGACGGACGTGGACGCCGTTCGCAGGAAAGGGCGTGGCGCGGACGCTGCCCACCTCCCTCGCCACCCGCCCCGACGGCACCGTGGCCGTCGAGTTCGTCGATTTCATGACGCTCCGCAAGTTCTGCGCGACGTTCGCTGCCGACCCGGCGAAGCCCGAAATCCTCGTCACCGTCTCCGGGTCCGGCCCGATGAAGGAGGAACTCGCCTATCCCGCGCCCTTCGCGTCGCGCAAGGGCGACCGCCTTGTCGTCCCGATGAACGAGGGCATAAGCTTCCCTGCGGATGACGCAAACGACCTTCCAGGCAAGCTGATCGCCTACGGCGGACACGGCCTCTGCATGGCGTTCTTCGGCGTCCAGGACGACGCGACAGGCGCCGGCTGGATGGGCGTTTTCGAGACGCCCGACGACGCGGCGATGCTGAAGACGCAGGACAAGGCGAGCGGATGCTGGACGATGGCCCCCGTCTGGCACGACCAGAAGAAGCAGTTCGGCTACGCGCGCAGATTCCGCTACGTATTCTTCGACAAGGGCGGACACGTGGCGATGGCCAAGCGCTACCGCGCCTACGCGAAGTCAATCGGCCTTTTCAAGCCGTTCTCCGAAAAGGTCAAGGAGCGTCCGCTCGTCGACCGCCTCCTCGGAGCGCCTAACATCTGGTGCTGGGAGGGCGACAAGGTCGCCGTCGCGCAGAAGCTGAAGGACGCCGGAATCGACCGCTTCCTCTGGAGTCCAGGCGGGTCGACCGACGAAATCAAGGCGCTCGCGGCAATGCCCGACGTGCTGGTCAGCCGCTACGACGTCTACCAGGACATCTACCACCCCGAGCAGTTGAAGAAGCTCGGATGGAAGAGCGGCTGCAACACAGAGGCCTGGCCGAACGACGTCATCTGGAACGGACCCTCCTCCAACGAGTGGCGCCACGCCTGGGGCGTCAAGGCGAAGGACGGCACGTGGACGTACTGCGCGATGATGTGCGACGCCACCGCGCCGAAGTACGAGCGGCGCAACGTCGCGGAGGATCTGAAGACGAAGCCGTACAACACGCGCTTCATCGACACGACCGTCGCCGCGCCGTGGCAGGTCTGCTGGAATCCCGCCCACCCGATGACGCGCTCGGACAGCCGCCACTGGAAGATGGAGCTTCTGCGCATCCTCGGCGACGAGTTCAAGCTTGTCGTAGGCAGCGAGACCGGCCACGACGCAAGCGTGCCGTACTGCGACTACTACGAAGGAATGCTCTCGCTGGGACCGTACCGCGTGCCGGATTCCGGACGCAACATTCCGCAGATCTGGACGAACGTGCCGCCGCGCGTGGCGAAGTACCAGGTCGGCGAGGCCTACCGCCTCCCCCTCTGGGAACTCGTCTACCACGAATGCGTCTGCGCCCACTGGTACTGGGGCGACTACAACAACAAGCTGCCCGACATCTGGTGGAAGCGCGACCTCTTCAACCGCCTCTACGGCACGATGGGAATGTACATCTTCAACAACCGCCAGTGGGCGGCGGACAAGGACAAGTTCGTCCGCAGCTACAAATTGACCTCTCCCGTCGCGCGCAAGACCGGCTACAGCGAAATGGTCGACCACCGCATCCTCACGCCAGACAGAAGCGTCCAGCAGACCGTCTTCGCGAACGGCGTGACCGTCACGGCCAACTTCGGCGACAAGCCGTTCACCCTGCCCGGCGGCACGGTCGTCGCGCCGCGCGACAGCGTCGCCACCGGCCTCTGATCCGCTGAAAAGACATCGAGGAAGACCGCGCGTGAAGAACCTGATGACCGAGACGTTCCAGCGGACTGAACTGCTGCTGGGCGCGGACGCGATGGCCGCGCTCGCGCGGACGCGCACGATCGTCTTCGGCGTCGGCGGCGTGGGCGGATGGTGCGCGGAAGCGCTCGTCCGCTCCGGCGTCGGACATCTGACCGTCGTCGATTCCGACTGCGTGTGCGCGACCAACGTCAACCGCCAGGTGATGGCGACGGCGAAGACCGTCGGCGAGCCGAAGGTCGACGTCCTGATGGTGCGCCTGCACGAAATCAGCCCCGCCTGCGACATTCTGCCGCTGCGGGCGGTCTATTCCCCCGAAACGGCGGAGGCGTTCGACGTCGGGTCGTACGACTACGTGGTCGACGCGATCGACTCGCTTGCGAACAAGGCGCATCTGCTCGTCCACGCGACGTCCTTCGCCCACCCAACGCTCTTCGCCTCAATGGGCGCCGCGCTGAAGACAGACCCCTTCCGCATCCGAAAGGCGGAGTTCTGGAAGATCCAAGGCGATCCGCTGGCCCGCGCACTTCGGGGGCGTCTTCGCAAGGCGGGCATGAAGCCCGCGAAGAAGGTCACGTGCGTCTACTCCGACGAGCCGCCGCAGCCGAATCGCGGCGCGTCGCCCGCCGCAGCGCCGACGGGCGACGGCGACTCCTGGGCGGCGCGGAAGGCGCAGGTCAACGGCACGGTGGCGCACGTGCCTGCGATGTTCGGCTTCGCGCTCGCAGGCCTCGTCGTGGAAGACGTCGTGCGCGGCCTCTCAAATCGACAGCCCGGCGATTTCGCGTGACGGCTTGATGCGACGCGCAACTGAAAGGGAATGAAGATGCTGAAGACGGCAATCGGAACGATGCTCTGCACGACATGCGCTCTCGCCTCGTGGGCAGAAAACCTGCTCGTCGAGACGGAGCGCTTTGCGGAGACGGGAGGATGGGCAATCGACTCCCAGTTCATCGACCAGATGGGTTCTTCCTATCTGCTGGCGCACGGACTGGGGACGCCCGTGGCGGACGCTGCAACGACCGTCACGGTTTCGGGTGGCACGTATCGCGTCTTCGCGCGCACACGCAACTGGACGGCGCACTGGAGCCGCGAGGCGGCAGGACGCTTCGAAGTCCGCGTGAACGACCGCCCCGTCACGGGATGCGAAACCCTCGGCTCCGGCACGGCGGACTGGCGCTGGCAGGAGGCCGGAACGGTATCGCTGCCGAAGGGCGAGGCAAAACTGTCGCTCCGCGACTTGACCGGATTCGACGGACGCTGCGACGCGGTGGCGTTTGTCGGCGACGCGTCGGCGGGGAAGCCGGACGACGCCTTCTTCGAAACCCTGCGCAGGCGTCCGGCGGCGGCGCAGACGGTTGAGGCAGACTTCGTCGTCGTGGGCGGCGGGGTCGCCGGCACGTGCGCCGCGATTTCCGCTGCGCGGCTGGGGCTGTCCGTCGCGCTCGTGCAGGACAGGCCGATGCTTGGCGGATGCAATTCAAGCGAAGTGCGCGTCCATCTGGGCGGCTACCAGAATCTCGGACGCTACCCGCGCCTTGGCGATGTCGTCGCCGAAATCGGCCCGGCAAGGGGCGGCAACGCCCGGCCGGCCGCGCAGTACGAAGACCGGCGCAAGCTGGACGCCGTGGCGGCGGAAAAGAACGTCCGCCTCTTCCTCAACACGCGGGTCGTCCGGTGCGCAAAGGCGGGCGAGCGCATTGCGTCCGTCGTCGGGCGCGACGTCGCGACAGGGCAGGAGACTGTATTCGCGGCCCCGCTCTTCGCGGACTGCACGGGCGACGCGAACCTCGGCGCGATGGCGGGGGCCGACTTCCGCATGGGACGCGAGTCGAAGGGCGAGACAGGAGAGGAGATGGCTCCCGACGCGGCGGACACGATGACGATGGGCGCGAGCGTCCAGTGGTACACGCGAATGGATGCCGCAGAATCCGCGTTTCCAATGCTGCCCTGGATGATCGCCTTCAACGAGCAGAACTGCGAATACGGAACGCGCGGCGACTGGGACTGGGAAACCGGCATGATGCGCGACCAGATTCGCGAGGCGGAGCGCATCCGCGACTACGGAATGCTCGTCGTCTACTCCAACTGGGCGTTTCTCAAAAACAAAAGCGCGAAAAAAGCGGACTACGTCCGCCGCTCCCTCGACTGGGTGGCCTTCGTGGCGGGCAAACGCGAAAGCCGCCGCCTGATGGGCGACCACGTCCTCACGCAACAGGACGTCTTCAACCGAGTGGAATATCCCGACGGCACGTGCGACACGACATGGGCGATCGACCTCCACTACCCCATGCCGAAGAACGTGAAACATTATCCGGGCGAGCCGTTCCGCTCGATCTGCACACACAACCGGCACTACGCCTATCCGATTCCCTACCGCTGCCTCTATTCGCGGAACGTCCCGAACCTCTTCATGGCGGGGCGCAACATATCCGTCACGCACGTGGCCCTGGGCACGGTGCGCGTGATGCGGACGACGGGCATGATGGGCGAGGTTGTCGGAATGGCCGCGAAGGTCTGCCGCGACAACGACTGCCTTCCGCGTGGAGTGTACGAGCGGCATCTGGACGCGCTCAGGGGCCTCATGTCCAAGGGCGTCGGCACGGGCGTTCCCCAGCCGCCGCAGAACTACAACCGCGGCGCAATGCTGTTCGACTGAAGACGGAGGCGAAAGCAATGGAAATCCACGGGGCGATATTCGACCAGGACGGACTTCTCTTCGACACGGAGATTGTCTTCGAGCGAAGCTGGAAGCAGACCGGCGCCGAACTTGGACTGGACGTCCCGGACGCCCTTCCCCACGCCTGCTGCGGATGCGGACGCAACGAGCTGCCCGCCGTAATCCGCCGGTTCTTCCCCGAGGTCGACGTGGCGGACTACGTCGAGCGAGCGCTGAACCGGGCGTGGGCGGCGCAGATGGCGACCTCCCCCGCACTCAAGCCCGGCGTCCGCGAACTGCTTGAACGCTGCCGCGCGCGCGACGTCAAGACCGCAGTCGCGTCCAGTTCCGTGCGCCGCCTCGTCGAGCACAACCTCTCCGCGTCCGGCCTTGCCGACCTCTTCGACGCCGTCGTCACGGGAGAGGACGTCAAGCGCGGCAAGCCCGCGCCGGACATTTTCCTGCTCGCCGCGTCGCGCCTTGGCGTCGCGCCGTCCGAATGCCTCGTCTTCGAGGACGCATTCACGGGCATTCGCGCCGCCCACGCCGCCGGCTGCCGTCCAGTGCTGATACCGGACCGGCTGCAGCCGACAACGGACGTGCTGGCAATCTGCGCGTGCCGCCCGACGCTGGCGGACGCACTTGACCTGATAGTCTGACTCCTGCCGTCCTCCGCCCTGCTTCGGCGGATGCGTCCGCTATTCCGCCTCCACCGTCGCGTTGGGGGCGATGGCAAGCGTTCGCCCCTTCCAGCGCAACGTCCCGCGTCCGCCGTTGCCGACGACGCGGACCTTGCCGTCGCGGACGCTCACGCGCAAGTCCCCACGCGGCGTCGGGACGACGCCCTCCATCCACGCAAGACCGGCCGCGTCCGGCGTCACCGAGTATTCGGCGAATCCGGGCTTCGTCGGCTCTACGCCGAGGTAGTAGCGTCCGAGAAGGTAGATCGGGCTTGCGCCCCAGGCGTGGCAGAGCGACTTTCCGTAGGGGCGGCCGTACATGGCGTAGTGCTGTGCGCCCTTCTCCGACGGATTGTACAGTTCCCAGAACGCCGTCGCGCCGAGGTCGAGCATTCCGCCCCAGTAGCCGCGGATCTCGTCGAGGACGCGAGCCCTCTCTCCTATGCGGGCGAGAGCTTCGAGTTCGTAGAAGCGCATGTAGGGCGTCTGGATCTTCATCACGGAGTCGTTGAGCAGGACGTCGCGCACGACGCGGTCGCGGCGGGCGTCGTCGAAGTAGCCGTAGAAGAGGCCGAACATGTTCGCGTAGCGAGTGATTGTGGGGTCGAGCGTTCCGTCAGTGCGCAGAAGGTGGAGAAGACCGCCCTTCGCGTCGTCCCACCAGAGCGGGACGATCTCGTCGCGAAGGCGCGCGGCCCGTTCCGCGTGGCTCTTGGCGGCTTCGCCCTTCCCGACTTCGCGCGCGACGTCGGCCAGCGATTCAAGGGCGCGTACGAAAAGCATCTGCTCGAACGCGCACACGCCGCCGCGGTTGGGGAGGGGCTTGGGCGCCCAATCGATGAACATCCAGTCGCCTGGCCTGTCGCAGGGACGCCCGTTCTTGTCCAGCCGGCCGCAGACCCAGTCCATGAGCGATTCCATTGAGGGGTATATCTGGCGAAGGAAAGTACGGTCGCCGGAGTAGAGCCAGTAGTCGCGAACGGCGATGAACCAGTAGAACGTGTAGTCCATGATCGAGTTGACGTGGCGGTAGACGGGATCGCCGCCGCGCAGCGTCCAGAGAGATCGCTTGACGAGGTCTTCGTCCGCCGCTAGGTAGTAGTTCATGAGAAAGCTCTGCACTGCGTCGCCGCTCCAGACCCAGTGGTCGCGCTTGACGCCCTCGATGAAGACTTCACGCGAGGTGAGCGCGAGCGTGTGCGCCGAGACGTCCCAGATGCGGTTCAGCCTGTCGTCCGAGCAACGGAACGATCCGCGAGCGGGCTTCGCGGGCGACTCCTCGAAGTCCATGGAGACGAAGCCGACCTGCAGGTCGCCGTCAAGCGGAATCACGTGGAGGTAGCGGAAACCGTGCGGGACGTCGGAACGCCAGGAACTGCTGGACATCTCCACAATCTCCCACGAGTCGACATGTCCGTCGACCTCGTCCAGTGCCTCCGGTTCCGATTCGGCGTATATGACCTTGGCGTGTCCTGCGCCCCGAACGCCGTCCACGCGCGCGAATCCGTACGTCTCCCGTCCGAAATCCGAAAGAATCTGCCTTTCCTTGACGCGGCGCGTGGTGGTGGGCGCGACGTGGCGCGTGGCGGGCGTCCACGTCCATGGAGTCTTCTCCGGCGCGTTGAAGCGAGCCTCGCATTCGGCGGGGAGCTGGACGCCGGCGCCGGTGGATTCGGCTACGACCGTGCCTGAATGGGTCTGGACGGTCGGGCCACGCATGAAGAACGCCGGCGGCCGCCTGTCGTTCTGGACGCGCGCGGATATCCACGACTTCCCGGCCGGCAGCGCGATGCGGTTCGTCGCGGCCATCGCGGTATTGTACGTGTCCTTGTAGCCCTGGCTGACGGAAAGGGCCATCTGGCCATCCGCGTAGACCTCCACCGTTTCTGGCTTTTCAAGTTCAACGAGCATTCCGAACGTCACGCACGTGTGCGGAGCGTACTGCGGCCAGAACGGCGCAAGACGCCCGCCGCGTTCCAGCCGTCGCGCCTGGACGCGATTGCCGTGCCAAAGCGCGTAGTCCCCCGGATGCCACACCCACTGCGCCTCGGCCAGCGCTCCAAGCGCCAGCCCCGCCGCAATCGCCATCATAGTCAGTCTGCAAAGTTTCATGGGGAAATTATAGCACATGGCGGTCAAACGGTTAAAGAAAGATTAAGTTGTCAAGTGATTAAGTGGTTAAGCGGTCAAGCCTCACATGGCCAAGGGCGCGGCGGGGCGTCCCGCCCCGCCGTTGTGCCGTTCCACCGACGGGCGGACGTCCCTCCTCCGCCGTTGCGGCCGAAAAGGCGGTTGAACGGCCGATTCGCAGGGCGCGGCGTCCCGCCGCGCCGCCAT
>CAYLRN010000049.1:0-10539 GCA_964386385.1 uncultured Lentisphaeraceae bacterium
GGCGGATTCGGCGCGGGCTGCCCGTGCGCGGGCGCCGGGGCGGACCGCGGCCCCGCCGCCGCCTGCGCGGCCGCCGGATCCCGCGCGGGGTCTGCCGCCGGCGCGGGCTTCCCCTCCTCCTTCCCGGAGAGGTCGCCGACGCGCCGCATGGCGTCCGCCACCACCTGGTCGTAGAAGCGCTCCTCGGACGTGCGGCGCATGGCCTCGCGCGCGGCCCTCTCGTCGCCCTGCCGCTTCAGCCCGAAGACGAACGCGGCGAGCCTGCGCCAGGGGCTCGACTCGTCCTCCGCGGACGCCGCGCCCTCCATGCGGCGGGCCAGGTACGCGCGGAACGCCTCGGCGCCCGCCTCCTCGTCGAAGGCCTCGCCCGCGACGGACGGGTCCCCGTACCTCCCGCGCAGGCTCTTCAGGTCCTCCTCGTCGAAGAGTCCGGCCCTGTTCGCGAAGTCGGCGAACGCGTGGAACGCCTCGTGGAACGCGGCGGACGAGTCCACCGGCCGCTGCAGGCCGGTGAGGCCGCCGTCCGCGTCCCTCTCCGGCCCCGCGCTCCGCCCGGCCACCGTCACGCGGCCGACGAGCTCGGCCGCCTGCGCCGAGTCGACGGCGGGCCCGCCGGGGATCGCCATCGCCACGCGCGGGACGGGCGCGTAGAAGCCCTCCTGGGCGAGCCCGTTCTCGGCCCACAGCCGCCCGCGCTCCTCCGGCGAGCGCTCCTCCCAGTCCGCCTTCGGGTCGAACGCGCGGCCTCCGTGGGAGTCCGCCCACCCCCTCGCGTTCAGGGCGTCGGCGACGGACCTGCCCAGCGCCGGCGACGGGTCGGAGAAGTCGGGCGCGGCGTCGTCCGCCTCCACTATCTGCACGAGCTTCGCCGAGCCGTCCCTGCCCCTGAACGAAAGGTAGTCGCCGAAGGTCGCCGCGCCGTCCGCGCCCACGCCGTTCCTGAGGCGCACCATGCGGCCGCCGAAGCGGTCGCGCATGGCGGCGAGCGCGTCAACCCTGCCGCGCATGCGCGCCTCGTAGAGGGCCTTGACGCCGTCCATGGCGACGCGGGAGCGGGCGGCGGCCCGCTCGTGGTGGAACAGTTCGGACAGCCGCGCGGCGTCGGCCTTCGTCAGCCCGAGCGCCTCAAGCGCCCTGGCGCCGGGGTCTGCCACGACCTTCCCCGACTTGTCTGCCATGCGGACGCCCGCGCCCCGCGCCCACGCCATGCGAAGGGAGTCGAGTCCCTCCATCGCGGCGGAGACGCGGGCGAGCGACTTCGCCCTGCCCTCCGCGGACCCCTGCGCCCGGTCGTGGCGTTCGGCCACGAGCCGCCCGACGTCCCGCGCGCGGGACGCGAGGTCCCTTTCCATCTGCGCGAACAGGGCGTAGTCGTCCGCGCCCCTCTCGGTGAAGCCCAGCGCGGCCAGCGACGAGCGCAGCGCGGCGGCGTCCGTCCTGCCGGAGACGAAGTCCCCGTACGCCTCGCGGAGCCTCCTCCCGCCCTCGTCGCCAATGGACTCCGGCACGGCCGCGTCCGCGGCGGCGGCGGCGCCCTCTGCCTCGCGCTGCGCCCTGAAGAACCCCTCCACCTCGGCCGCGCCCGCCTCCGAGAGGCCGAATCTCCGGCGGAGCGCCTTCGCCCCGCCCTCCCTCCACGCCGCGTAGAAGCCGTGTATCTCGCGTGTGCGCTCGGCCTCCCCCCGGCTTCCTGGCTCCACCATGTCCTGCAGCGCGGACATGGAGTCGGCCAGCGCGGCGACGTCCGCGCTGCGCGCCTCGCGCCCCGCCGCGCGTCCGGCGGCCGTGAGGGGGCTGTTCCCGCCGCCGAGATACCCGCTGCGCCTCGCGTGGCCGACGACGCGGCCGCCCGCCTCGACGACGAGCATGGTGCCGAGCGACCCGGCGAAGTCGGACGCGAAGCCCTCGGCGAACGAGCGCGTCGCGTCACGGTCCAGCGCGAGCGCGTCGTTCACCTCCATGATGCCGTTCTGAAGCCCCTCCTGGACGCTCTCCGACAAGGTCCCGGCGAGGGCGCTCCGGACGGCGTCCTTCGAGAGCGAGCCCTTCCACAGCCCCTTCAGCAGCGCCGTGCGCACCTTCAGGTCGCCCACGCCCCCCAGCAGCCCCTCCAGCTGCAGCCGCTCCGTGTAGGCGTACAGGCCGCCGAAGACCGCGCTCGCGGCGATGTAGGCGGGGTCGGACGTGTCGCCGCCCTCCAGGGCGACGTGGTCGTCCATCTCGCTCATCGCCTCGAGCGCCACGAGCGGCGCGCCGGCCACGGGGACCGCCGCCGCGGCCATGTACGGAAGGGTGGTGACGGCGCCGATGACCGCCTCGGCGCAGAGGCCGTGCCTGGAGCACGTCTGCTCGAACTGCAGCTGCGGGAGGTGGCCGCCCTCGGCGCCGCCCGCGAAGAAGTCGCCGGTCGCCTCCCAGAGAAGCTGGCGGCGGCGGGAGAGCTCGTTCACGTCCACGCCGTAGTCGGACATGAAGGCCATCTGCCCGAGCTTGTTGCCGAAGCGCCACGGGGCGGCGGCGATCGCCGCGGAGACGTTGGCCGCGCCCGCGGCCATGTCCTTCAGGAAGTTGACGGCGTCGCCGTCCGGGTCCGCCTTCAGGACCTGTCGGGCGCGGCAGACGACCTGCTTCTCCACGTCGGAGAGGGCGTTGAACTTCGCCCACAGCGCCTCCGGGAGGCGGGCGTCCTCCGACGCCATGACGGCCCGGACGCACTCCTTCGCGCCCGCGCCCAGCTCGGAGTCCGGCAGGGCGAGGACCGACGTGAGGTCGTCCCAGGCGTTTTCGCGGGCGAGCCCGAGCTCGTAGTCCCGCATCACCCGGAGCTCGTACTCCTCCCGCTCGCGGGCGCGGCGCCCGTCGTTCTCCCTCTTCGCCTCCTCGGACGCCGGCGCGTACGCGGCGTGGCCGTAGAAGGCCGGGTTGGCCGTCGGGACGCCGTTCTCGAGGTATGCGTCGCGGACGGCGGCGGCCGCCTCGCCGACGCCGCGCCTGAAGACGTCGAGCGCCTTGCGGGCCTCCATCGCCTCTGCGAGGCGGCCGGCGCGGTCCTTGGCCATGTACTCCCGCCACCGGGCGGAGTGGCGCTCCGCCGGGTCGCGGTTCACGAAGTCGCGCATCCTCTGCAGGAACTCACGCCCGCTGGCGAACGGCCGGCCGCCGTTCCATATGCGCCCGTGGACGTCGTCGGAGCCGGTGAGGGCGCGCGACATGTACGCCGCCTCCGCCCGCGCGTCCCCGTCGTCCATGTCCGGGGCCACCGGGCGCTTCGCCCGCGCGTAGACGTCGAACAGCGTCGCCGCGAGCGTCTCCGCCTTGTCCGCCGCCGACGCGTCCGTCTCGGCCGCAGGGCGGTCCGCCATCGCGAAGTCGAGCCTCCGGGCGTCCGTCGCGGGCGCGAACGGGATGAGCGGCCCGTCGCCGTGTTCGTTGAAGTTCATCTTCCGTCCCCTTCTGTCCGCATTCCCATGTCGCCGCCGTCCTCCGCCGCCGCGCCGTCCGCCGGGCGGCGGCTTCCGGCCATGACGGAGAGGCGTCCGTACTCCACGTCCTGCGCGCGCAGGCGCACGGCGTTGAAGTGCCTGGCCGCGGCCGCCAGGACCTTCGCCTTCGAGAGCGCGGTCTTCTCGTCGTTGAGCCTTTCCACGAGCGCGGCGAGGTCCCTGCGCGCGTTCACCCTGTGCGTCCTGCCTTCCGGCAGCCGCTCGCCGGTCGCCGGGTCGTGGTCGATCTCCAGCCCGTCGGCCCGGGCCAGCGCGAGGAACTGGTTGAGGAGGCCGACCATCTCCTCCCGCGTGAGCGTCTGCCTGCCCGACGACCACCAGCGCGAATACCACGGCTCGGCCGCCTTCGCGTCGAGGCTGTCGTAGCGGAACTCCAGCGGCTCGGCCTTCGCGTCCACCCTGAGCCCTCCGCGCGGGTCCAGCCTCGGGTTCCCCGCTCCGTCGAGCTCGACCTGCCCCTGCACGCAGCCCGGCCCGAAGACGCCCTCGACGATCCCGATCAGGTCCTTCGCGACGGCCATCTGCGGCGGAAGGGCGTCGGCGTGGCCGTCGAACCCCCTGAACCACCCGCTCTCGGCCTCCCGCGACAGCGCGGAGTAGTCGTTCACGGTTATCCTCCCGTCGACGACGGCCCGCGCCAGCTCGTCCCTGAACCCCTGCGGGTTCGCGTGGGCGGCGGCGTCGAACATGTCCCAGCGCAGCTTGGCGATCTCCATGGGGCGGTTCCGCCTGAACTCCCGGTCGAAGCGCCTGCGGAGGCCGTCCCTGAACGCGGCGCTGGCCCTGGCGAACGCCTTCGCGTGGCGCGAGCCCTCGGCGTAGCCCCACCCCTCCGCGAACGGCGCGTCGCCCATGTCCGGGTCGTACGCGCCCCGCTCCCAGGCGTCCGCGAGGTCGGCCATCACCTCGGACTCCGCCATCCTGTCGGCGGCCTCGTCGAGCTTCGCGGACTCCGCCGCGCACTTCGCGCGCTCCGGGCTGCCCTCCGGGAGACGGGCGGCGAGCCTCTTCAGGCCCGCGGCCGCCGCGTCGACGCCGGCGAAGTCCCCGAACGCGCGCGCCTCGGCGCCGGCGGAGGCGATCCTGCCGACCTCCGCCGTCCTCTCCGCCCGCGCCTCCGCGGCGGCCTTGCGGCGGGCGGCCTCGGCCTCCCGGCGGCGTCCGTCGCGGATGTCCTCGACCTTCGCCCTGAAGAGGGCGAGCCGCGCCGGGTCCATGCCCACGACCTTCGCGAGGCCGCCCTGCGGGTCCTCGAGGGTGGAGAGTATCGCGTCCGCCGTCGCGTCGTTGCCGTCCGCGAGAAGCGATTCGAGCGTGTGGGCGTACGTCTGGCGGCGGTTGTCCATGCGCCTGGCCTCGGCCTCCTCCCTGGAGAAGAGCCCCTTCTCCACGGCCTCGTCCCACTCCCTCTCGCGCCCGTCGGTCTCGGCGGCCAGCTGCGCGACGCAGCGGAGGTTCGCCCGCGCGCGCTCCGCGGCGATTCCGTCCAGGGCCGCCTTCCTTGCGCCCCACGCGGCGACGAGCCCCTGCGGGAGCGTCCCGCGCGCGTCCTCGCTCTCCAGCGAGGCGACCTGCTCCGGCGCGTAGCCGCCGGCCGCGTTGAGGAAGGTGCGCTCGGCGTCCCGCTCGCGGCGGGCGAAGTCGCGCGCCTCGGACCGCGCGGACAGGAGGATGTCCGTGGCCGTGGCCTTCGCGCCCGCCTGCATCCGGTCGGTGAGCCTCTGCGTTTCTCCCGCCCGCACCTCGCGGAGCTCGTGCTGGCGGAGGTTGTCGTAGCGTCCGCGCACCCATCCGTCTATCCGCTCGGCGTATATCTGCCGCTGCATGGGGTCGAGCGCCGCCGCGTCCTTCGCGACGGACTTCTGCACCGCCCTGAGCCAGCGGTCGGCGCAGCCGCGGGCGTCCGTCCCGCGGAGCTCGTAGTAGTCGAGTATGTTGTCGCTGTCCGCCATAGTCCGCCTCACCTCCACCACGTCGCGACGTTCGACCAGAAGCCCGTCCCCCTGGCGAGGGACTCCCCGCCGCCGGCGGACCCGCCGCTGGCGTTGATGCGCTCCTCGGCGGCGGCGGTCGCGACGTTCGCGTCCTTCGCCTTGCCGTACCCGCGGATGGCGTCCCCGACGGTCATGACGGACCTGTACCAGTCGCGCCCCGCCTTCACCATCGCGTCGTTCGCGCGCCGGAACGGCGTCTCCAGGTCCGGCCAGTAGGATATCGGGCGGGTCGGGCCGGTCCCGCCGCGCCTGGCGGACGCCCCCTCCACGCTCGTCCGGGCGACGTTCGTCGCAAGCCTCACGCTTCCCATTGCCATGCCGCGCCCCCTCCCCTCACGACCCCGCCCAGTTCGCGACCGAGCTCGTGACGAAGTTGCCCGCCGCGCTCCACAGGGCGGACCTGCGCTGCGACTTCGCCATCTTCTTGTTGTAGTGCGCCTGGATGTCCATCATCTTCGCGGACGCCATGGCGTTCCAGTAGTCGGCGCGCGACGCGCCCGCCCGGGCGACGTAGGCGTTCGCCTGGTCGGCGGCCGTGCGGTTCGTGGCCGCGACGTCGGCGTCCGCCTGCTCCCGGAGCGAGCGGTCGACGTGCCGCACGGTGGCGGACTCGACGGCGATGTTGCCGCCGGCCGCGCCCGCGTACACGCGCCCCACGTCGTCCGCGAGGCGGAGGTGGCGGTTGCGGTTCGCGTCCGCCGCGCTCTCCTGGACGCCGCCCGCCGCCTCCATGTAGGATTCGGCGTCGTCGAGCTGGCTCTGCGCCATGTAGCGCGCGTGGTCGGCCTGCATGTGCATCATGGACGAGCCGAGCTTCGCGGCGTAGTAGCTTCCGTACGCGCCGAGGATGTCCGTCCCCAGGTTGCCGATTATCGCGGTCTGCTTGACGGAGCGCCCCGCTATCTCAGTCGCAATGCCCATTCCGGCACCTCCCTGTACGTCGGGCACAGAAGCCCTGTCCCGTCCGGCGCGGTGGCGCACCCGGCGCGGACGAACCACGCCGCGCTCTTCGCGTCGCCCTCCGGGACGTGCATGAACATGGGCCGGCCGTCGTGGCCGGTCTCCGCCTCGTGGGCGTTCAGGTCCGCGAAGAGCCGCGGGATCCCGCGCGCGAACGCGACCGGACGGCGCCCGGTGAGCCAGGCCGTCTTCGTGAACGCCATCTCGCGCCTGCAGGGGAGGTCGGCGACGAAGCAGATCCCCGCCAGCCGCCCGCCGAGCCGGACGACGTACGTGCGCGAATGGCGGAGCGCGGCGAGGAGACGCCCGAGGACGTCCGCCGGCGCGCGCTCCATGGGCGAGATGTCGGCGACGAGGGCGCGCACGTCCGCGCGCGTCGCGTTCCGCCTGTACGTGAACCCGTCCCTCATCGCCGACCCTCCCCCCTTCCGCCCTCCTCGACCTCCAGGTCGGTCTCGAGCATTAGCACGCCGAACGGCCATTCCGTGCCCTGGCTCACCACGACGCGCCCGTCGCGGTTGTTGCTCGCCGCGAGCAGGACGCGCGCGTCCACGGGCGGGTAGGCCGCCCTGCCGCCGACGCCTCCGCGTCGGGGACGTCGACCGCCCTGACCGTCCCGCCGACGGCGTGGCACAGCCGCAGCCCCACGCCGTGGACGTACTTCACGTCCATCTGCGCCATGCCGACGGCGTCCGCGACGACGGGGTAGACGCTCGTGAAGCGGGCCTCGTAGGGGAAGCCCTCTATCATGCCCGCCCACGCCCTGTCCGTCCGCTCGCCCGTCGCGGGGTTCACGACGACCGCGCCGTCGCGCCGCGCGTCCGAGCCGCCGAGGCCCCTCATGGAGTCGAGGCACATGGAGTTGGCCACCGTGTCGCCGTCGCGCCGCGCGTCCGCGCGCATCTCCTCGAGCGTCTTCGCGCCGTCCCGGTCGACGAGCAGGAAGACCTGCGACGTCGTGCGGCCGCCGTCGTTGCCGACGAGCGCCTCGGTGCACACGACGGCCAGCGCCTTCCCGCCGCCCCCGAGCTCGTGGCGCGCCCAGGCGATCGTGTCCTGCTCCCTCACGAACGTGAGCGACGCGAGCGAGCCGTCGGAGAGGACGCACCAGCACGTCATGTGCGGGTGCTGCTGGAACGCCCAGGAGACGATCCTGACCTCCCTGAAGATGCTCGAGGCGAGTATGCTGACGTCCGTCCCGCCGTAGCCGTCGTCCTCCAGCTGGAACCCGTACTGGCGCACGGCCTGCCCCGTCCGCTCCGCGAACAGGACGACGTTGTTGCAGACGATCGGCTTGAGCGCCGCGCTGCAGCCGATGCCGGAGTGGCGCGTCGCCTGTATCGTCGCGTAGGTTATCCCGGAGGCCGAGCTCGCCGAGTCCACGACCCATTCGGACGCGCCGTCGAACATGAGCAGCTTCCTGAGCTCGACGATGTGGTTCACCTTCTGGAACCGGGAGGAAGAGACCGAGAAGTCGATCGGGTCGCTGTCCACCTGCACGGAGTGCGGCGCGTAGACCAGGAAGTTGCCGACCTCGCTCATGAAGACGCGCGCCGGGTCGTTCGCCGTCGACGCCCAGATGAGGCGCTGCTGCGAGAGGCACACGCACGACGGCCACTCGCCGGCGGCGTCCATGACGGACGTCCTCCTGGGCGGCGTGAGCGAGACGTCGGGCGTGACGTAGTTGTCGTCGAACGTCACCGTCGAGGCGGACAGCGCGCTCGACGACGCGGAGACGTTGTTGAGGACGACCGCCTCCGTGGACGGCGCGACCGTCACGGCCGCGGACGCCTCGGACGCCGTGAGGTCAACCTGCACGCCGTCGGCGTCCGGGATCGACGCGACGAACGCGGACAGGTGCGACCGCCACGTGTCCTCAAGGTCCGCGTCCTGCGCGAGCGTGACGGTCTTCGTCCTGACGGACGCGGAGCAGGCGACGTTCCTCACCGTCTTCTCCGGCCCGTCCCCCAGCCGGAACGCGAACTGCGGGCATCCCCCGGGCCGGTAGGTGAAGGTGGCGGACGTGAGCGTCCGCGACGCGCTCCCCTCCCCGTCGTCCACGTCCCCGTAGACGAGCGCGTAGGCGACGTGGCCGAGCCGGAGCGAGACCGTCGCCCTGGTCACGGGCGTCCCGAGCGCGAGGGTGAACGGCCCCGCCACCCTGAAGCCGTCGCCGTGCGCCCCGAACGCGTTCCCCGGTGCGCCGGCGTCCGTCACGCCGCCCGTCGCGGCCTTCTCGACGCCGTCCACCGAGGACAGGTACGTGGCCGTCACGGAGCCGGCGGACATCGTCGCGGACGTCGCGCTGCGGTACTCCGACGTGTCGACGCGCCCGACGAGGCCGTAGTACGTCCCGGTCTTGCGGTAGACCCGCATCTCCTCCGGGCGCTCCTCCGCGCCGTCCACCGTGCGGGACGGCACGGAGATGGTCAGGGATATCCGCTGCGACTGCGTCCACGGGGTCGTGTAGCTCGTCCCCGAATACGTCTTGAGCGCGGGCTCGTCGCCCGCCTGCTTCACGGCCTTCGCCCACGCGCCCTTGCCCAGCGCGAACGACAGGATGGAGCGCGTGTCCCAGTCCGTCGTCCAGCGTATCTCGTCGTCCTCCCACCGCCATGGGTTCGGGCGCTCGCCCCTCGCGGCCTCCTCCATGTTCGACCTGACATTCGCCGACTCCGACGCCGACTCCGACGCCGAACCCGACGCCGAACCCGACGCCGGCGTCCGCCCGGCCTTGCGCGCGCGCGGTACGGCGTCGGAGTCGGCGTCGGTTCGGCTTGTTTTCCGCGTGGATGGACGGATGTATGGGAGGTGACGTTCGGTGACGCGGTGACGCCGCCCGCGTCACTGGTGACGTCACCGCGCGCCGGACGGGCGTCCGGGTCGTTCGCGATGTCCGCCAGGACGCCCTTGACGACCTGCTTCCGCCGCGCCATGTCGCGCTTCTCGCGCCACTGGCGGTGCTTCTCCGCGTCCTTCTCCCTGCGCTCCCTGATGCGCTCGTCCATCCAGTCCGAGTCCATCATGATCGCGGAGTACGTCTGCTGCTGCCCGAAGTCGAGCTCGACGTCCTGCCCGCCCAGTTTGCGGCATATGTCCCCGATCCACCTGGAGTCGTTGCACGTCTTGCACAGCGCCCAGAGATACGACGGCTTCACCATTGCCCTTCTCCTTCCTCCGCCCCGTCCGGGGCGGGCCTGTTCGTCACGATCCGCCTCACCGGCGCCGCGGGGTCGATCGCGAACCCGCGGGGCGCCGGGAAGACGTTCCCGCACCTCTCGTGCAGGAACCTCCACGCGGCGACGATGTCGCCGCGCCATGCCTCCTCCCCCTCGGCGTACGGAGCGGGGAAGCGCACCACGCTCCCCCTCCACCGTCCGTCGACGAAGGACGTCTCGAAGCGGTAGGCCTCCATGCGGAGCGTGCAGAACACCCGCCCGCCCTGCTCGGCCAGCCTCTGTATCCGCGAGTAGTCACCCATGGCCGCCCCCGCGTCCGCCTTCGGTCTCCACGTCTAGTCGCCTCCTCCGGCCTCCTCGGCCATGCGGCGGTCGATCCCGCGCCAGATCGCCCTGACGCGCTCCGGCACGCGGCGCTCCGCCGGGACGCGCCCCTCGCGCTCGGCGTCCCGCGCCTCCTCCACGACGTCGGAGACGAGCCGGCGCATCAGCGCGTCCCCCACGCGCGGCGCGTGGAACCCCAGCCACTCCGCCGCCGCCCTGAAGTAGCCGGGGAACGGCGTCCCGCCCGCCCTCGACGCGCCCGGCCACGCCGCGCGGACGGCGCGGCGGAGCGCCATCCGCGCCTCCTCCGCCGTCACCGCTCCGTCCCTCCGCCGCCGTCCGCCTCCGCCGCGCCCGGCCTCGGCCACTTCGACGGGCTCCACAGGTGGCCGCGCACCTCCGTGCGCAGGACTGCTCCGCCCTCCTTGCGGACGGCCGCGTGGGCGTCCCTGCGCACCCGGCATAGCGGGCAGAGCCGCGCCGCCCTGTTCGTCAGGTCGGGCACGAACTCCGTCCCGCATTCGGCGCAGTCGCGCCTGTACAGTCCTTCTCTTCCTGCCATTTCAGCGTTCTCCTTCC
>CAYLRN010000050.1:0-8664 GCA_964386385.1 uncultured Lentisphaeraceae bacterium
GACGCGCCCGCGCCCGCTCCTGTCGCCCTCGTAGATCGTGAAGACCGCCGTGCCGCCGGGCTTTATCGCCCGCGCCGCCTGGTTGACTATCCCCTCCATCGCCCCGTCGCTGTCGACGACGTTCAGGACGTTGTGGACGGTGGCGGTGTCGGCGGGGTTCTTGCGGACGGCCTCCGCCGCCCTGCGGTTCGCCTCCGCGTCGCGGTTCACAGGGTCGAACGGGATGTTCTCCACCCCGATCCCCTTCAGGAACTCCGTCGCCCTGCCGTACCTGCCCGCGCCGATGTCCACGTTGCGCGTCCCCTTTTTGAACACGCCGTGCATATGGGCGACGCGGTTCCCCGCCGGGTTCTGGTTCAGCGAGGTCCCGCCGGAGGGGGCGGTCTGCCGCGGCCTTCCTTCGCCCTGCGCGCCGCCTCCTGCAGAGCCGCTCTCACGGCTTCCACTCTCTTTTTCTCTGTCTCGGAGATTTTCGAGGTAGGAGTTTGCGTATTTTCTGATTGTCTCATGGTCGGGTCCCTTCTTCGCCTCAAGCTGTTCAAGCGTGATCTCCGGCGCTCCGTCGGCGGAGTTGTCGTAGACGTGGACGCGTATTCTACCGCCATACTCGTCGGAAAGCAACCGCAGGTTCTCGCGGCTCTTCACGTGGGAGTTGGCGAACGAGAGCGGGGAGACGATGTGGCCGCCGTTCCTCACGCGGTCCGCGACGCCCTTCAGGGCCTCCCACGGGGAGCGGTAGACGAAGTGGATCTCGGGCGTCTGCCCGTTGGCGAGGATCGCGTTAATCTGCCGCTTCGCCACGTCGAGGTTGCCAAGCGTGGAATCGATGACGAAATCAGCGTTCCTCAATTCTTCTGCCGAAACGCTCGTGGACTTTCCCGCGCCGTTGCCGCCCGCGAGGAAGACGACGTGGCCGTCGCCCTTGCCCTTGCGCTCCTTCAGCAGCCGCCGGAACTGCGCCTCAAGGCGCGGCCCGACGAATCCCGTCCTGTCCACGTGCGTGGACCAGTCGAGGCGGTCGTAGCCTGGCATTGTCTTCCGCACCTCGTCGCCGCTCACCGTCGTGCCGCCCGCGTCGAGTTCGGGGCTGTCGAAGAGCGCGGCCAGCTCGTCCTCCAGCCTCTGCGCCTTTGCCTCCTCCTCGGCGTTCTTCATCCTTATGGACGGCGTTCTCGGAACGGGCGCGTTGGCCGTTTCCGCGCCCTCCGGCGGCTTCTCGGCTTTCGGCGGCGTGGACGGCCTGTCGCCGGACGTCGCCACGTCCTTTGCGGACGGCCTGGCGCCGGAAACGGCCGCCTCCGCCGCGGCCGTGGAATCGGCCAAGACCTCGCCGTTGCTGCCGAAGGCGACTATCGGAATCCCAAGCACGGAAGAAATCCCGTCCGCGCGCCATTGCATCGCATTCGCCGTTTCAGCCCCCCCTGGCGGCGTGTTCAATTTTTCGGCCAGCCTTGCGACCTTCCTGGCGCGGAGTTTTTCCGCCCACATCCTTTCCTGCACGGCCCTGCGCTCCTCACGCCCGGCCTTGCGCTCCGCGTCCATCTTCGCCCGTTCCTCCGGCGCGACCCCGCAGAACCGGTCGATGGCCGCGCGCTGTTCGCCCTTCGTCTTCGGCATCTTTATCCCGGTCAGGAACTCGAACGCCCTGAGCAATCCGGGATTCCGTCCGTTCACGATGGTGAGGATGAGTCCGTCCGCGTTTTTGCCGCGCACGTTCTCCAGCAGTGTTTCCGCGCTACTGATGAAGGTGTTGGCGGATATGGGCAGGTCGTCGAGCCCTCGAACGTGGATTTTGTTGTAGCGGTCGGCGATGACCTGCGCGACTTCCAGCGGCGTCGCGTTCTCCGCCGTCGGCGTCTTCGCGCCCGCGTCCGTCTGCTGCCTGCCCTGCCACTCCGCAAAGCGTCCGGGCGTGTCCTCTAGCCCGTACTTCGCCAGCCAGTCGGAGTACCCCTTCGGGCGGGCGGCCTTGACCTCCTCGGCGGACTTTGGTACATTTCCCTCCGTCAGGCCGACCGGACGACCGGAAAGAGCAGCCGGCTGCCCCTCTTCGGAGGGGCGCAGTATGAGGAATTGCCCGCCCTCCCGCTCGGCCTGTCGCTTCATCCGCTCAAGGCCCTTTTCGTCTACGTTCCGCCACCCGACTATTTCCACGTTGTCCTTGCCCTGCGCAACGTCAAGCACCGTCACGGCGTTGCCGTCGCCGGTCTGGACCGCGACCATGTAGTCCGGCTTCGTGATGGGCCGGGTCTGCCCGACGAGGTTCGGGTTGTACAGCGAATGCTTCAGGATTTCCCGCGACGCGGCGGGCGTCAGTTCGGGATGGTGCGTGTAGTTCTTCTCGAAGACGTTCCGCTTGATTACGACGGGCTTTCCCTTCGCGCCGATGGCCGCGTCCACGTTCCTCGGCAGTTCGGGCAGACGGACGTTCCGCGTCGGCGTGAGGAAGTCCTCGTCCTCGATTTCGGAGACGTCCGCGACGCCTTCGAGATAAAGAGTGTGGTCGCGTTCCAAGGGGTTGCCCTGCCTGTCTAGAGGGCACATCAAGGTCAACCCAAAGTACTTGCGGTAGAGGGAGTCTTCGTACTCTTTCCAAAAGGCGCCTCTTTTCATCGGCGGGCGGCCCGTCCGCCGCATCCACTCGTCGTAGTCCAGTGTAATGCCGTCCCCGACGTACTTGCCTCCGCCGTTCTTCTGCTCGGACTGCTTCGCGTCCGCCGCCTTGGGCTTCTCCGCTTTCGGCGCTTCGGTCTTCTCCCCCTGCCTCTGCGCGCGGTTGAAGAGGTCTTCGCCCTCCGCGCCGCCGAGGTCGAGAAGGGACTGCCCCGTCTCCATGCTCCCGCCCCTGAGGGGGCGTTCCCGCATCCTCTCCAGCCTCGCCCTTTCCTCGCGCCTGCGCCCCTCGTCCTTCAGCTGCTCCGCGCTCGCGGATTCGAGCGAGAACGCGCCGCCGCCCTCGGCGGACGCGGAGGGCGCGGGACCGGATCCGGGCTGCGGACCGGCCCCCGCATTTTCCGCCGCAGCCGCTTTCGGGGCGGGCGTTTTCAGCGGAACGGCCGCGTCTTGTGCGTTTTGCACAGTTCCACCGGCGCTTCCGCCGCCGGCGGACGCGTTTCCGCCGTCAGCGGTGGGCGCAACGCCGAGTTCCGCGTCCATCGCCGCCCTGTCCGCGTCCTCGAGCCGCACGGCGTTCTCCCAGTACCCGGCGCGCTGCGCCGCCCTGTCGCGCGCCGCCTTGAGCTGCGCGCGGTCGTTCGGGTCGGTTATCCCCAGTTCGCGGGCGTACTCCGCGTTCAGGTCCAGCTTCCCGCCCCTGCGCATCGCGGTGCGAAGAACCTCGGCGACCCTCCTGAACTCGCCGGCCCTCTTCGCCCTGTAGTCCGCCCTGCGCTCCTCGAGGGCGAGCAGTTCGAGGTCTTCCTCGGACGTGAAGAGGTCCAGCTGCATCTCGCCGCCACCCCTCGGCGCGGCCCTGCGCGCCTTCGCCTCCTCGGCGAGGGCGCGGGCGAGCAGCCTCAGCTTCGCGCCGCGCAGCCCCGCCGCCGCCCTGCGCACGAGGACCTTCTGCAGCGCGCCGAAGCGCGGGTGCGCGTCCTTCGGCGCGGCCTCGGCGATGATTCCCGCCTGTTCGGGGGATATCAGCCCCTCCGCGCCGCTCCCGTCGAAGTCGACGGAAGCCCTTGTATCCGCCGTAGCGCCCTCAGAAATGCCGAATGCAAGTCGTCCCTTCGGCCTTGCGAGGAATCCTCCCGATTCGGCCTGACCCCTTGTTGGCTTCGCGTCGTCGAAGAATCTGACATAGTCCTTCACCGTTCCCTTCTCGTCTATGATGTTCCCTATCGCGTCTATCGTCTGCGCGTCCTTGACCGTCCAGCCGTCGGCCTCGCGGATGACGCGCGCGGCTATCTTCCTCCGTCCCGCCCTCCTGTAGAGCGCAAGGCGGTGGCGGCCGGTGGCGACGACCTTCCTCCCGTCCCTGAACTCCATCACCACGATGGGGTTGGAGACGAGGTCGTACGGCTCGCCGCGCAGGGGGTCCACCTCGCCCGTCTCCGGGTCCGCGCCCTCCTTGAAGTTGGGTATGCGGCCGTCGTCGTTGAAGACCTCGGCGACGTCCAGCTCCTGCACCGGCGCCGCGTCGGTCATCTTCTCCACGACCGTCCGCTCGGAGACGGGCTTCCTCGGCGGCGCGTCCTGCGCGGCGGATTCCGCCGCCTGTTCCGGCGTTTCGCCTACGCCCCGTTCCGCGCCATGCGCTCCCGCTTCCGCGCCATGTCCCTGCTCTTCTCCCTCTGCCTGTCGCTCCGCCGCGCCCTGTCCGGGCGGCGGCTGTGCTTCATCGGGCTGATTCCCTGTCTCATCCGCGTTCTCCTGTTCCTGTTGCGACTGTGCGCCCTGCGGCGTCTCAGTCCGCTGCGTCTGCCCCGCGCCGGCGGTTCCGGCGTATGGCCTGTTCTCGAAGGAGCCGTCACCGCCCTCGCGGAGTTCCCTCTCCATCCGGGCGACTTCCACCTCGAAGTCCGCGTCGCCCATCCTGAGGTCCACGCCCATCCTCCGCAGCGCGTTCCGCGTCGCGTGGACGAGCCTGTCGACGGAATCCGGCGCGTGGCGGCGGCGCTGTATCGCGTTCGCGACGGCCTCGCGCAGCGCGCGCTCCGCGTCCGCGCCCTGCATCCTGCCGTAGACGTAGTTCCGCTGCACCTCGGACTGCCCGCGCAGCGCGCCGTCCATGAACCTGTCGGACATCGCCGCGTCCGAATGCCCCGCCGTCTCGTGACGCAGCGCCCTCTTTATGTCGGATGGCGACTTCAGGTTGTCGCGCACGAGCACCGCCGTGCCGTCCTTCAGACGCCATGCGGCCCGCCCCCTGTTGAAGCCTGGCGCGGCGGCGACGTCCTCGCCCCTCCTGCGGCTTTCCTCAAGGGCCTCGTCGACCGTCTTCACGCACAGCACCTTCGCGCCCCTGAACTCGGAATCCACGACCTCGGCGACGTACTTCATCTTCAATTCGTCGCGCGCCGCGTCCAGCGCAAGCGCGTTCTTGAGGTTCGTCGCGTGCGCAAGGGCGTCCTTGAGCGTCGCGAAGTCGCGGCCCGTGCCTCCGCCCGGCGCGTGGACGGAGTAGGCGGCGTCGCCGCCCCCGCCGTTCTGCGTCAGCATGACTCCCGAATCCGCGTCCACGACCGCGTTCACGAACTTCCGCTCGCCGGTCTCGCGGTCGAGGTGCAGGACCTGCCGGAAGTCGGGGACGTCCCTGCCGCCCTCGTTCTTCCGCGTCGGTATCGTGAACTCCTGACGCGGGACGTTCAGGCTGTCCAGCTCCTCCCCGACGTTGCGGGCGTTCCGCTCCTCCATCGTCCGGCGGAGCGCGTCTATCTCCGCGCGGCGTCCGTCCGCGCCGCCCTCCAGCCACTCCACGAACCTGTCGAGCCGCGTCCCCGCGTTCCGCAGCGTCTCCTCGGTCTGCTCGGACGTGAGGCCCTTCGCCCATGCGTCGAGCGCGGCGGCCTTCGTCTCCGGCGCGGCCTTCGCAAGCTCCTCCTCCGTCATGAGGTCGTGGCGGCGGATGAGGTTGTCCACGTTCCTGTTCGCGCCGCGCATCGCGCAGTTCGCGACGAACGCGCCGCCGCCCATCGTGATGAGCATGGCCTCGTTCAGTTCGAGGAGGTTCTTCGGCGTGAAGAACTCCCTGTTCGCCCTGAAGAGCCTCTCCAGCGCGCCGGTCGGATTCCCCGTCTCCGGGTCGGCGAGCTCGGATTCGCGGCGGTCCCACCCGGTGAGGGCGTTGAGCGTCGCGCTCTCCCACTCCTCCAGGTTCTCCTCGCCGAGTCCGCCTATGTGGAACTTCCTGTTCGTCCACGCGGCGGTCCTCGCCACGCCGTTCGCGAACTTCCCCGCCAGCCTTCCGACGCCCGTGGCGGCGAACTTCGCGCCGACTTCCGCCGCCTTTGCGCCGACGGCCTTCGCGCCGGGGACCCTGGACAGGACCCGTCCGGCCGCGCCGCCGATGGCCTTGCCGCCGCGCCTGAGCGCCGCGCCGCCGACGCGGCCGAGGACGACCTCCGTGGCGGTCTCTATGCCCGCCGTGCCGAAGCCTGCGAGCGCGGCGCGTCCCGCGTCGTCGCCCTCCGCGACGAGCGTGAAGCGTCCGCCGCCGTCGTAGCCGTGTTCGTCGTTCGAGTACTCCAGCGCGTTCGCCGAACCCTCCTCGAGGAACTGCGCGGCGATGCCGCCGGGGCCGAGGAAGTACGGCGCGGAGTAGCCGACCTGCGCAAGCCCGCGCGTGACTATGTTCGCCGTGTGGGTGGACTCCCTGTTCTCCAGCTCGGCCTGCGCGTTCTGCCTCGTGGCGGCGCGTCCCTTGAGGAGGTCGACGGCCACCTGCGCGGCGAACGCCCGCCTCGCGCGGCTGCGCTCCTTCGGGTCCTCGATGCTCTTCCCCTCGCCCTCGTCCCATTCGCGCAGGACGGAATCGGGGCGCGACCTGAAGCCGTGCCTAATGGCGCGTCCCGTCGCCGCGAGCGGCGCCGCCATGCCGTAGAGCATGAGGTCGAACTGGGTGTCCACGTCGCCGTCGGACATCTCCTCTCCGGACGCGAGTCGCTGCGCGGCCTTCGTCTGGAGGGACGAGGAGAGCCGTCCGCCGACGGAGAGGCCCATGTTGGCCATCTGCGCCATGACGGGGTTCTCCGGCGCGTCCGCGCCGGTGGCGGCCTCGTAGTCCTTCTGCGCCAGTTCCGTAATGCCAATTTCTCCCCTGGCCTTCGCCTCCTCGGCGGACGTGAGCGGCGCCGGGGAGTCGCCCTGCGGGCGCGTGGGAGGCGGCGAAAGCGGCCTTTGCGTGGCGAGAGGTTTTTCGTCCGCGCTTCCGTTGAGTTCGTCGAGCGTGAAGCCCCCCTCGTCCGTCTGCGCGGGCGCGTTGAGCTCTTCCAGCGTGAAGGTCTCTTCCTGTTCGTCCATTTCCTCTCCTCAGTCCGCCTTTTCCCACTTGCCCGTTCTGGCGTTGTACCGCGCCCTGCCGCCGCCCTTGAGCGGAAGCTCGTCGCCGTCCTGCGGCGACCTGCGGATCTCCGCCGCCGTTCGCCGGCTCCTCTCCGCCACGCCGTCATGGGACTTGCGGACGGCTTCGTCCGTCCTGCCGCCATTGCCCGTCTCGCGCGTCTCGTTCATCTGCGGACCGGGGGAGGGAGTGGCCTGCCGTGGCGGCGTCTGCTCCGCCGCCTCCTCGCCGCCGCCAAGCGCGTCGGAGAGAATCTTCGTCAGCGACGACTGGAATCCGGCCGCCGACACGTCGTCCAGCCCAAGACCGCGCTTGATGTCGTCCATGTTCCTTGCGACGGCCGCCGCGAGGCGGGCGTTGGACATCGCGTTCTTCGACCCGGCGCGGCTGTTGCGCCCATCCTCCTCAAGCCTGCGCTGGTCGATGCGGTCGCGCTCCAGCTGCATGCGCTCCTCGCTCATTCCGCCGCGGTTCCCCATGAACTCCTTCACGTTCCCGAAGTAGGTGGAGAGGGCGGCGTTCCTTATCTCCGGGTTCAGCGGGTTGTCGATCTCCACGATCGGTTGGCCGGACTTCTCGTCGCGCCGGACGCGCCCGTTGCCGTCGAGCGCGTAGCGCATGAAGTGCAGCCTTTCGTCCGCGAACGGTTTCCCCGTCGTCTGGTCGACCGTGCCGATGTAGTTGTACTCCCGGCCCTCCTCCATCAGCCCGTCCTTCAGCATGGACCTGTTGAACTCGTCCGTCTGCCTTTTCGTGACGACGCCGTTCTGGAGCTGCGCGAGGATCGCCATGTTGCCGTATCCGCTCTCGGTCATCTTCCGGCGGTTCGCCATCTGCTCGTCCTCCTGCTGCTTCATCCGGAGGTACGCGTCGAGCTGGGCGCTCTGCGCCTCGAACTCCACCCTGCGCTTCTCGATCTCCTGCTCCTCCTTCCGAAGCCTCTGCTCGTTGAGGGCGTCAGTCCACGACTGCGCGCGCTCGGCGTCGGCGCGCCTGTCGGCGTACTCCTGCTTTTTAAGCGCCTGCGTCTCGTCGAACTGGCGGGCGCCCTCCGCAAGCCGCTCCTGCTCCCCTGCCATCCGCTCGTCGAACTGGCGGGAATCCTCCGCAAGCCGCGCGTCCGCCTGCGCCGCCTGGATGTCCTGCCCGCGCCGCGTCGTGGCGGTCTGCGCCGCGATCTGCATCCGCTGCCGCTCGTCGTCCTTTATGTTCTTCCCGAAAGAGAAGTTCGCCACCTGGAATCCTGCCATTGCCATGTCTCCTTACGATGCGAAAAGATAGCGCGACCCCGCGAGCTGCGCGTACTGGTCGAACATCCCCGCGTAGTAGGACGCGGACGCGTCCTGCTGCTCCGCGACCTTCGCCGCCGCGCTGAACTCCGCGTTGTTGAGGCTGCCCGCCGCCGTCGCCGCGCTTATGCGGTTCGACGTCGCGGAGTTGACCGCGCCCGCCGCGCCAAGGGCGAGGTTGCCCGATGCCGTGGTGAGCTGCCCCGCCGCCGTGAGCGCGTTCGCCTGCGACGCGCGGAGGTTGCCGGCCGCCGCGTTCGCGCTTGCGGCCGACGACTGCAGCTGCCCCTTGCTGACGAGCGCGCCGGCGGCCGAGTTGACCGCGTTCGCGCCCGCGCTCTGCGCGCTGAGGCCCTGCGAGGCGATGGACGCGCC
>CAYLRN010000051.1:0-7862 GCA_964386385.1 uncultured Lentisphaeraceae bacterium
CCGCGTTCGCGCCCGCGCTCTGCGCGCTGAGGCCCTGCGAGGCGATGGACGCGCCGGTGGAGCCGAGCGAGTTCGCGTCCGCGACCGCCCCGCGCATGGCCTCGAAGTAGCTCTTCGCGGCGTCCATGCGCGTCTTCGTCTTCGTCGTCGCGAGGGCGGTGGCGAGCGCCTGCCCCGCCTGCTGCATCAGGGCCGTGCTCTGCCCGCTCCCGCCGGACACGCCGCGCCGGGCCGCCTCCCGCTCGCTGGCGGCCGCCTGCGCCTCGTACGCGGTGCGAGTGTCGTTCGCCGCCATGGAGACGGCGAGCGACGGGTCGAGGGCGGCGAGGACCTGCGCGTACGTGCCGGCAAGCCCCCCCGCAGACTTGTCGAGTCCGAGTATCGAAAGCCCGCTGTTGACGTACTCGTTGCCGGACGCGACAAGCCCCGTCCCCTCGCCGAACATCGTCTCCCCCATCTCGCGGAGAATCGGCGCGTACTCGCCGAGCGCGGCCGCCGTGTTCGTGATGTCCGTGGCGTTCTGCCGCACCGCGTCCACGGAGTTCCCGATGTCCGAGGCCGCGTCCTTCGCCTCCTGCGCGTACTGGTTGATCTTCCCGTAGCTCGCCGTCGCCTGTTCGAGGTAGCCGTCTATGCCGCTGTCGCCGTTTATTATCCCGTCGAGCGCGGAGCGAAGGACGGCGTTCTGGTCCTTGAGGCTTCCGTACGCCGTGTTGAGCGTGCCCTGCGCGTCGCCGAGCGCGTCCTCGGCCTTCTGCCGGTACAGGTTCGCCGCCGCGCCGGCGGTTGCCGCCGTGTTCAGACTCCGCTGCGTCCCCCAGCCGTTCACGCCGGTGCGGTTGAACGTGTCCTGCGCCGTGTAGGACGCGTCGAGGCTGCTCGTCGTCCCCGTCGCGCCCTTGTTCGTCGTCTCGTATACCTTCGGTAGAGTGACCGCCATTTCCGTCCGCCTTTCTACGCCCTGCCGGACGTCTTCTGCCGCAGCTGCTGGATCTCCGCCCGCAGTTCGCGAATCTTTCTGTCGTACGTCTCCTTGAGGAACGACTGGTTCTCGAGCAGGAGGAGAAGCGCCTTCTGCACCTTCGGCTCGCTCATGCCGACCACCGATATCGCCGCGTTGAACCTCTTCCCGCTCATTTCAGCCCCTCCATGCTCGACGCGACCGCCACGTGGTTCACCCGCGCCGTCCCCTGCACCTGCAGCGCGAAGTACTTCTCCGTCCTGATCGTCGGGATCAGGCGCGGCGACTGCCCCGTCAGCTTCAGCGAAAGGACGCGCGCCTCCGGGCCGAAGCATCCGTTCGGGGACGTCGCCGTCATGATCGTCAGCGTCACGGGGTACCTGTCCGCGTAGACGCGGACGTTCCGCAGGGTGAGGAACTGCGTTCCGACGTAGACCTTGCTCCGCCACGTGAACGTCTTGGCCTCGTCGCCGTCGTTCCACGCCTTGACCGTCGAGCCGCTCCTCGCGAAGTCCGCGTAGAACTCCGCCCCCGCCGACGCCACCGCATCGACCGTCAGGACCGCCCCGTCGGACTCCACGGCCGCGAACGCGCCGTCCACCTTTCTGAACCATCCGCCGAACGCCCATCCCGGCTTCGGCGCGGCGGCCAGCACCGCCTTGCGCCCGACGTGGCACGCGGCCTCGGCGACGCCGCCGATCGAGTTGTACGCGAGCATCCCCGTGGCGAACACGGAGAGCTCGCCCATCTCGGCCGTGCAGCCGTCCACGAAGAGCGCCTGGACGCGGGCGTAGCCCTCGGCCTGCACCTTCGTGAACACAAGGCGAACGCGCATGTCTGCGTCGCGCATCGCGAAGCCGCCGCTCCGCGACGCGGGGCTGTTCGCGTCGTACGTCCAGACCGTCGTCCACGAATCGTTTTCGCCGGCCATGACGTCCACGCGCACCGGCGTCCACACGTAGGTGACGCCGTCCTCCACGCTCGTGCCGTCGTCGAGGACGTGGAACTCCACGCGGCGGGACGCGCCCACGACCCACCTGTCGGGGTCGGCCTTGTCGGGCGGCGTGTCTATGGCGAGGCCGAACGCGAGCGCGCCGGACGGGAGTTCCGTCGGGACAACGTCGTCGCCGCTCTTTATCCCGTAGGAGACGTCTATTGTCCCCGCCGTGCGCATCACGTACTTCGCCGTGTACTTCGACGAGAGGTCGGATAGGTTTATCGAAATGGAAAGTTCCGTGGAGACGAACGCGGAATCGTTCAGATACCATCCGCTGAACCCGTACGTCCCGTCCGAATCGTCCGCCGTGAGAGTGTAGGTCGTCGCCCCGTAGACGCTGAACGACTGCGCGGAGAGCGTGTCCACGACCTCGTTCACGGACGCGGACGCGGGACAGGAGAGCGTCACCTTGCCCACGGCGACGTCGGGGTTCGTCGCGTTCGCGACGCACAGCGCGAGCGTCACCCTGTCCCTCTCCGCCACCGCGAAGTCGACGGACGCGTCGTTGGACGGCATCGAGAACGAGATCTGCGATTCCGTGAGCGTGGGGGCCTCTATCCCGTCGTGCGCTATCTCGTCTATCCGCCCTCCGAACGCGGCGACGGCGCGGATCACCACGGGGCGGCCCTCCTTCACCTTCGCGCTCCACGACGCGCCGGAGACGGACTCCTCCGCGCCGCCGTCCACCTGGACGTAGACGGCGGCCAGGGACGTCTCGCCGCTCTTCGTCACCGTGAGCGCGTTGGCCGTGGAGACGAGGTGCGGGACGAAGGTGAGTTCGGCGTTTCCGCCGAGGACGGAGGCGTAGACGGTGTAGTAGTACTGCCCCTCGCCGCCCGGCTCCGCCTCGTACCGCGCGCCGCCCGCCTCGAAGTAGTCCACCCGGTACTGCCCGACATACGCCTCCTTTATCTGGCAGTAGACGTTCACGGACGTCTCGGCGTCGAACCGGAGCGTCGTCGCGGACGGCGCGACGTCGCACAGCGCGGGGTCGTCCGTCGCGGTCTTGACCACGCATTCGACGAGCGCGAAGTAGAACGCCACGGTGGCGTTCGCGCCGCTCGTCATATGATAGGCGTACTCCCCGCCGTCCGCGCAGTCGGAGAGGTTGTCGGACTTCGACGTCTGCGAGACACCGTAGTGCGCGTTCGGCGTGACGGACACCTTCACGTAGTCCGTCCCGTCGGCGCGCAGGTAGCCCGTGTTGGCGAGCTTCGCCCCCGACTGCCTGCTGTACCGCCCCGATATCGCCGCGGCCCCGTTCGCCCCCGCAGTGACCGCCACGGGCCAAGCGTTCTGCGCAAGGGCGCAGGTGACGGCGACGTTCCCCGAAAGCGCGGAGGCCGTGTAGGTGTTCCCGCTTATCGCCGTTCCGTTCACGTACCACGCGGAGACCGTCGGGGCCTCGTAGTCCTCGCGGGAGGACTTGAAGAAGAAAGCGTACGTCGCGCCCTGCACGAGCGTCTTGGAGGTCGTGCCGTCCGCGTCGACGTACACAGTCCCCCATTCGGGATGGTCGGCGATCGAGACCGATATCGCGTAGGTCGACGCGGTGACGCTGAAGGACGCGGCCTTCGTGAGCGCGACCACGGTGCCGCTTATCGAGGCGGAGTTCGTGCCGTATATCGAGCTGACGCCGTCCGTCTGCGAGATGAACCCGTTGCCGGCGGCGAAGACGTAGCCGGACGAGCAGGACGCGGACGCGGAGACGTTCGAGCCGTGTTCCACGTGGAGCGTCCCGCTCCCCGAAAGGGAGGTCGGAGACACCGACTCCGTGACGTAGCTCCCAGTGGAGCGGTGGCGCGAGTACGACACCGTCGAGGACGCGACGCCGGTCCCGACGTCCACCGTCAGCGCGTGTTTCGCGCCGTAGTCGCAGACGAACGTGGCGTCGCCCGTGATTGTCGTCGTGTACGCGGCGGTCGCCTCGGCGAACGCCACGCTCCCGTCGGCGACGGACGCGCCGTTCTGCCATATGCCGTTGAAGAAGTTCTTCTGGTGCCACGTCTTCTTCTTCGTGGCCGTGCTGCCGACCACGGCGGTCGCCACGACCTTCACGCTGGCGGAGCTCGTCGTCTTCACGAGCGTGACGCTGTACGTGGACGTCCCCGACGCGGCGGTCTTGGAGACCGAGCCGGCGAGCAGCGTGCCCGCGTCCGCGTCGTAGAGGGCTATGTTGCCGACCTGCGCGCCGTCGACGGCGTTCGTCGTGCAGGTCACCGCGAAGCCGTACGTCCGCGACACCGTGTAGGCAGTTCCGGACGAATCGTAGACGGTCATGCCCTCGGTCGCGGACGATTCGGACGCGACGGGCGGGTTGACCGTGGCGTAGAGGTAGAGCGCCGTGCCGGACGTCACGCCGTAGGTGGAGTGCGTCGTGACGTAGCCGAGCGCGGAGAACGCGTACGGCGCCTTCGCGGTGCGGTTCAGCTTCGTCTTGCAGACGAGCCCTCCCGCCGCCCCCTGGCCGAGGCCCGCGAAGCCGAAGTAGTAGTACGCGCCGCCCGCCGGGAACTCGTAGCAGTAGAACGGCCTCGTCGTGGACGAGGAGGCGTCCGCGTTCGTCTTGGAACACGCCCTGCACGTCGCGGACGGAAGGGAATCCCCCAGCGTCGCGACGATGCTCCCGCCCGAATCCACGATTGCGTACGAAGCCATGGCTATCCTCCCACGAAGTAGAGCCTGTCGCTCTCCACGTCCACGAACACGCAGCTCGCGTGGTCGTCGTGTTCCGTGATTATCGGGCTGCCGCCCGTGTCGAAGTCGACGACGAACGCCCGGCGCGTCCCGTCCGCCTGCGTGAACCAGCAGAGGAGCGCGTTGTCGTAGGCCGCCATGATGCAGGATTCGGGGTTGAGCGCGCTCCACGAGGCCTTGTCCCAGTAGAGCCGCGTGACGACCGTCGCGTTGAGCGAATCCTCCGACAGGACGCATATGCCGTCCTGCGAGGCGTAGTAGACGCGCCCCTCGAACGCGCAGATGCTCCGCGCCGAGACGCAGGCCTGCTCGCTCACGATCTGCGCGGCCGTCATGCCCTCCGGCGCGGTCCCCGATATGGCCCACGGGTAGCCCTTCGTGAGGACGAACGCCGTGTTGCCCGCGACGGCCATCCCTATCGCGAAGTCCCTTATCGTGTAGCGGTAGGCGTCGGGGAAGCTCGTCGGGAGGTTCACGTCGGAGAAGCACACGCAGCGCGGGTTGGAGCGCAGGAATCCGGCGTAGAAGTTGCCGGGCATCTGCGTCATCCACACGAGGTCGGCGGGCGTGGAGGTGATGTTGGGGGCCTCCTCGGCGACGCTCTCGTCGTTGACGTTTATCTTCAGCTTCGTCTCGAACGCGCCCTGCGAGCCGACCGTGATCTTCTGCTCGCAGACGAACCGCACCGTGCCGTTCGTCTCGCCGGCGACGCTCATGTAGAGCCGCCGCGCCACCGCCCAGTCGGGGATCGTGTACTCCGCCGTGGAGTGCGCGACGCCCATCCAGTTGACCTTCTGGTTGTTGTTGTAGTCGAACTCGATCATGTTCCCGTCGGCGTCCGTGGCGACGTTCGACTGTCCGCTCTCGTAGCCGTACTCGTCCACGAAGGTCTGGAAGAAGTACGTGTGGCGTATCGTGTCGGGGTCCAGTTCGACGCTGCCCACTCCCTCGGGGTGGTCTTCCGTCCAGTATTTCACCTCCACGGGCGGAGGGGTCTCCTTGAAGAGCGGGTGGCGGTCGTACGTCCTCGCGTCCTGCGACGAGACGAGTACGCACGGCTGGTCGTCGCCGTTCGCGTCGCTCACGCCGGTCTCGCCCGTCACGAACAGCCGGAAGCGTCCGTCGTCGTTCACGTTGGACGGCGCGACCTGGACGACGCCCGGCCACGCGATGACGTCCCGCACGCCGTCGCCGCGCGTCCATATCCGCACCGTCTTCGCGTCCTTCACGTCCCGAAGCCCGTTCTCGAGGCGTATCGGCATGTCGTCCACGCTCGAAGGGACGCGGATCGGGTTGACCTTCGACGTGTGGAGGCGGCAGTTCATCGCCGCCGTCGCCTGCCCGTCGCCGAGGGCGGTCGGGTCGAGGCGCGGCTGCATCCCGCCGAACGAATCTATCTTGACGCCCGTCGCCATCCGCGCTACCCCACCGTGCTCGTCTGCGACTGGCTGCTCGTCGTGGTTGACTGCCGGGCGAGGACGGATTCCGCGTCCAGAAGGACGTGCCGCCTCATGCCGGCCGTGATGAGTCCGTGCGTGACGCGGTTGACCTCGCGCAGATACGTGGTCGCGTTCATCCGCGCCCCCGCCTCGTCCGTCCACTTCTCGCCCGACATCGCGTAGAGGCGCATCAGCGTCCCCGCCATGAGGGCCTTCTCGTACCGCTTCAGGAACCAGAGCGGCGCGGTCTGCCTGTCGGGAGGGGCGTTCGTGTCGGGGACGACGGACACGTCGGCGTAGGCCTGGTGCGACGCGTCCGAATCGGAGAGGCACTCACGGCCGAAGACGAGCAGCGGGCCGTCCGCCGTGTCACGCGCCGAACAGCGGTCGAGGCCGACGGGGACTCCGTCGACGCCCGCACCCACGAAGCGCTGGAAGTCGCCGAACGATGGCGACACGGGGCCGAGCTCGAGGGACGACTGGTCTATCGTGCCGGTCACGCGCTCTCGCAGCGCGCCGCAGCGCATGGCGAAGTCGCAGACGGTGTGCCAGAACTCCTTCACCATCATCACGTCCGTGATGGACGCGAGCTTGTAGGCCATTTCGGAAAGGTAGGCCGAGACGTTCGTCGCCGCCTGCTGGCGGGACGGCACCTCCACCTGATTCCACAGTTCACCTGGAAGCGCGTGTCTCATGACCTGACGCTCTCCGTGAACTTCGAGTAGTAGGTCTGGGCCAGGCTGGCGTTAGCCGTGTCCGTGTCGTCCTTCAGGTACATCTGGTGGATGACGTAGTAGACGAGCGACTCCATCCACCTGTCCTCCATGTTGACGGTGAGCTCCCGGTACCGGTCGAGCGTATAGGTGTCGCCGTCGATCTTCGCGGGAAACGATTCAGGCACCGTGAAGTCCGCCTCCTCGCCGTTCACGAGAAGCATCCCGCCCGTCAGCAGTCCGTCCACGTACTTCGATTCGGGGCGGACGTTGCGTATCATCCTGAGGCCGTCGCGCATTGCGTGGAAGATCTCCGCCGGCGCGAAGCGGTAGTTGTCCTCGTAGGTGTCGAGCAGTTTCACCCGCACCTGTCGTTCGATTTCCTTGATTGTGAACATGGATGCTCCTTTCTGCCTTGATGGTACACCCGCTTTATCCCCGCTTTATCCCTCCGGGACGGAGTTCGTGGGGCAGAGCGGCGTCACCGTCGCCTCCACGGTCTTCATGGAACGCGTCGTGCAGACGCCGAACCACGAGTTCGTCTCGGCGGAGGAGTACTTCACGGACATCTCCGCGTCCTTCGCCACTCCGAGGCGGAAGCCCGACAGGTAGTTCAGCACCGTCAGGTCCGCCGCGCCGTCCGTCGCGGGGACGGAGATTCCGACCGCGAGGTCGGTCCCCTCCACCACCTTCGCGCCCCTGTACACGCAGCCGTGGAGAAGGGCAAGCGCCGCCACGAAGCAGCAGAATCCGATGAAAAACGCAATCTCCGCGGCCCATCCGCCGCAGGCGCCGTTTTCGCCTCTCTTTCCCATTGGCATTCTCCGGTGGCGTCCGGCGGCGCGGGAAGTCAACCAAGAACCCGCGCCGCCGGACGCCGAAGCGTCAGCCGAACATCCTGTCGACGAGCGATTCCACGACCGCGTCGGAGACGTACCTGTCGACGAAGGCGTCGCACGCGGCGTCCACCGCCGCCAGCTCCGCGTCGTCGGTGATGCGGCCGTCGTCCGCGAACGCGGCGAGGTAGGCCGCCGTCACCTCCGCGACGTCGTTCC
>CAYLRN010000052.1:0-6231 GCA_964386385.1 uncultured Lentisphaeraceae bacterium
GCTCGAGGGGAACGAGATCCCGGAGCCGCACGAGCTGGAGTGGCCGCCCTGGCGCTCGTTCGCGTTGAGTGACGGCGTGGAGGTGGCGGAAGGGGGCGCGGAGGAATGAGTTTCCACGCGGATGACGGAGAGAGGCCGTGCACGATCTGCGGACGTCCCGCCGTGGCGTTCACGCTCGTCCCGATATCGGAGGGCGGCGGACGGATCATGCTCTGCGCGGAGCACGAGCGGGAGGCCGACAGGCGGTTCCGCGCCATGCTCCGCGAAATGGCGGGGGAGGGCGCGGAGTGACGCGGGCGCGGGCGATAGACGCGATCGAGGGGCTGCTGCAGCTCCACATGGCCGACGGGGAGTTCCTGTCGGCGGAGGAGTTCGACGCGCTCCTCTTCGCGCAGAACTCGCTCCGCGTCGACGAGGCGCTCGGACGCATCGAGCGGGAGGGACGCGCTCCCGCGCGTCCGCCGTCGCGTGTTCCCGGTCGCGCGGGAGCGCGACCCTCCCGCATGGACGAGACGGCGGCGCGTCCGGCTTTGCGGACGGGGCGCACTTATGAAAGGAGAACGCAATGAACAGTTCAGGACGCATTGAACGCGCCGGCAGACGCCCCGCCCTCGCGGCGGCGCTCCTGGCGATGGCGCTTCCGCTCGTCGCGGGCGGCCTGTGGGACGGAATCACCAACGTCGTCGCCACGCTGAAGTCGGACGGCACGACGAACCTCTGGACGGAGGCGGACCTCGTGGACGCGCTGGGGCTGCTGAACCGCCGCTACTGGCGGGACATGGAGACGGCTTCGGGGCGCAGGGACTGGCACGGCGCGGTTGCGTCGTCCACGTTCCGCGCCGTGACGAACGGGGCGGCGGTCACGCCGGTCCGCGTGGACGTCTTCGCGGACGGCTACGTCCACTCGGAGACGGGGGCGGCGCGGCGGGTCCTCACGCCCGCCGAAACGGCGGCCCTGATCGCGAAGAGGAAGGACGCGGCGGCGCGGACGAAGGCCGCGCTTGAATCGCAGCTTGCGGCCTGGGAGGCGGTGGTTGCGCAGGGCGTCGGGACGGACGCGGCGCAGCGTCTCGCGTTCGCCCGCGCCGTCGTCGGCGCGGAGGACTGCCGGACGCGGCTCGCAAGGCTTGAATCGTCGGCGGCCACGAACGTGGTGGACGTCGTCGTGACGCCGCAGACGGGAGGGGACTGACCATGTGCGACAGGATGCACTTCGACGACCTGGAGCACAAGGTCGAGGAGGTCAAGGATTCCGTGGCGGAGGTGAAGACGGACATGACCGCCTACCACAACCGGACGGACGAGCGGCTGAAGACGCTCTTCTCGTCCGTGGAGCGCCTGTACGCGTCACTTGACCGGCTGTCCGCGTCCGCCACCTCGCTCGTGCGCGTCCTTATCGCGTCTCTGATATTCATCGTGACGGTGTCCGTGTTCGCGCTCGTCTACGGCGCGGTCGGGCAGCAGGGCTTCAACGCCGTCACGCGGGCGGCGGCGTCCGCGCCCGCGTCGCAGAGGTGAGGCGGAAGTTCGGAACTTCATATCGGAGTTCAGTAAAATGAAAGAAAAATGCACTATGGTGAACAAGATTCAGATGCCGGTTCTCAAGGCCCGCCTCGACGGCAGGTGGGAGGTGTACTTGGCGTACTGCCACGTGCCGCGCGGGTTCGTGACGGACGGCGCGTCGGTGCCGCGCCTCCTGTGGCGCGTGTGCGGCCACCCGATGGAGGCGCCCGCCGTGGCGGCGGCGGTGATGCACGACTGGGACTACGCCGCCGGGAAGGTCCCGCGCGCCGACGCGGACAGGCGGTTCAGGGAGAACCTGGCTCTCTGCGGCGTCGGTTTCGCCCGCCGCTGGCTCTTCTGGCTCGCCGTCCGCCTTTTCGGACGGCGGCGCTACGCCCGCCCGGCGCGTCCGCCGGCGCATGGGGACGGGCCGGGGGGCGGAGCGGTCGCGCGGGAGCGCGACCCTCCCGCGGGGCGCCCCGCGGCCGGCGCGGCCGCTTTTCAACTTAACCACTTAAAAGGCAAATGAAAGGACAATGAAGATGAAAACGCTGTTGCCAATGACGATTCTCCTCTGCGCGGCGGGATGCCGCGTGGTGGAGGTGGAGAACAGGGGCGAGGAGATCGCCAGGGACGCGGAGGGGAAGCCCGTCACGCTCTCCGACGGGACGATACAGACCGTCAAGAGGGGCTGGAGCGTCTACCACAACCAGCACTGGATGTGGACGAAGATGGACACGATGGAGGCGGACGTGAAGAAAGACGAGATACGCTTCGCGATGGGCGGGCTGAACTCCGAGCCGTCGGAGAAGCTGGGGCAGCTCGTCCAGACGTCGTTCGACGGCGCGGGCGGACTCGCGGCGAAGATCGGCGCGGCGGTCGTGACGGCGGGCGGGAGCGTAGCGTCCGATTCGACCCTCGCGGCGATACAGACGCTCGTGGGCAATTTCGCCGCGAAGGGCGGCGACGCGGAGAAGGCGACGGTCACGGCGAAGGACGGCTCCGTCACCGTCACGGACGGCTCCGTGACCTGCACCGACGGCGCGTGCTACGACAAGTAGCCGGGCACGGCCGCGCGCTTAACCGCTTTACCGCTTGATCCCCTATGGACAGAACCGAGATATGCAACAGGGCGCTTGCCGTCCTCGGACACGACAGGACGGTCGAAGACCTCGACGGCGTGGACGCGGAGACCGGCGAGTTCCTCGACGGGTCCACGGAGGCGCACCGCTGCCGCCTCCTCTTCGACGACGCGCTTCTGCACTGCCTGACCGCGCACGACTGGGACTTCGCCGCCGTCGAGGTCCCCGTCGTCCCCTCGTGCGCGGGGCCGGACGGCTTCGCCCGCGTCCCCCTGCCGGGGGACTGCCTCAGGGTGTGCGGCGTCCGGGACGCGGACGGGCGGCCGGCGGAGTGCCGCCGCGCCGGGGGCGTCCTGCGTGTGCGCCTTCGCGGGCGCGGCGCGGCCGTACTGCGCTACGTCTCGTCGGACGTGGACGTGGAGGAGCTCCCGTTCCGCTTCAGGGACGCGCTCGTGCACCGCCTGGCGGCGATGCTCTGCGGGCCGATGTACGGCAGCGACTCGAAGACGCAGTCGTACGAGACGCTGGCGCGGGCGAAGGCGTCGGAGGCCATAGCCGCCGAGGCGGACGAGACGGCGTACATGGGCGAACCCGAGAACCCGTTCCTCGCGGCGAGGAGGTAGCATGGCGAGACTTCTGCAGAACAGCTTCGGCTCCGGCGAGCTCAGCCCGCTCCTGCACGGGCGCAGCGACCTGGCGGCCTACTACAGGGGATGCGCGGACGCACGCAACTTCGTTGTCACGAAGGAGGGCGCTCTGCGCAAGCGGAACGGGGTCGTCGCGGGCGACGAGCTTCCCGCCGCGTTCGGGGACTGCCGCGTCGTCGCCTACAGGCACGACAGGACGGTGGGCGCGGCGGTCGTCGTGTGGGACAGGGGCGCGGACGCGGAGGACGGGATGCGGGTCGGGGTGGCGCTCTACGACAAGTCGCTCCGGCGCCGCGCCGAGACGGCGTTCGCCGCCGGCGACCCCGGCGACATGCGGGCCGTCCGCTCCACGCAGATCGGCGACCAGCTGTGGATCTCCAACGGCGCGTTCTTCAAGGTCGTCACGGTGACGTACGACGGGGCGGAGGGGACGTTCTCGCTCTCCGCGGAGGACTGGAAGCCGACGCCGAAGCCGGAGCGGCCGAAATCGTTCTCGTGCACGGGCTACAACGAGAAGGGCGACACGTACGACGGCGACGGCGAGACGAACATAGACTACTGCGCCGTGCTCGTCGTGGACGGCGTGGCGTCCGACCGCCTCCTGCGCTCGGCCTGGCAGAAGAAGTCGTGGGTGGCGGGCGCGTACGTCTCCATCTCCGTGACGCTCTCCGCCGAACAGCTGGCGGCGGGGTTCGACTACGTGGCCGTGGGCAAGAGCCAGGGCGGGCTGTACGGCGAGCTGGTCCGCTTCTACCCGGAGGACTTCGACGCGAAGTCCGCGGCCACTTCCGGAAGCAAGTCCTGCTCGTACATGGACAGGAACGTGTCGCCGGGGGACGTCATCTACCGGCAGACGGACGTGCTGGGGGACGGCTTCGCCGCGCCGCTCTGCGTGGACTGCTTCCAGCAGCGGCGCGTGTTCGCGAACGCCGAGACGGACGGCTCCAGGTGGCCGATGACGCTCTGGTTCTCCGAGGCCGGCAACCTCGCGAACTTCCACGCGGACCGCCCGGCGGCGGACGACGCCGCGTTCTCGCCTACCGTCGCCTCCACCGGCCCGGCGTTCATCAGGTGGGTCGCGCCGTGGCAGGAGACGCTCGTGCTGTTCACGGACTGCGGCCTCTTCTCGATCGGCTTCTCGCAGACGCAGGGGTTCGGCGCGTCCACGTGCCGCATCTCGAAGTTCTCCGGGATCGTTCCATCCCCTGACGTGCGCCCCGTATCCACGGACGCGGGGCTGGTGTTCGTCTCCGCCGACGGGCGGCGCGTCTACACGGTCGGCTTCGACCTGCAGGAGAACGCCCTGAAGCCCGTGGACAGGAGCGTTATGGTGGAGCACCTGACGCGGGGCGAGACGGTCGTAGCCCTCGCGCTCCAGGAGTCGCCCGACAGCGTCGTCTGGTGCGCGACGAGCGCGGGGCGGCTGCTCTCGTTCACGTTCGAGCGCGCCGAGGAGGTGTACGCCTGGAGCCATTCGGAGCTCCCGGACGCCGCGCGCGTCCTGGACGCCGTCTCCCTCGGCACCTTCACCGACGCGGCGGAGGGCCGCTCGCGCGGGGACGTCGTGTTCGTCGTCGACTGGCCCGAAATGGAGGAGGGCGAATTGCCGCGCCTCGCCGCGTTCGCGGACGGCCACGAGGACCACGTGGACGTCTGCTACTCCGACCCCGCCCCGGTGGAGGCGTCGCTCACGACGCTCCGACCGGAGAGCCAGGACAGGACGCTCGCCGGCGTCCGGCGGAACGTGAAGGACGTCCTCGTACGCCTGCACCGGACGGAGGGCGTCTCCCTGCGCCCGGCGGACGGCTCGCCCGACGTGCCCTTCGTGGACGCGAAGGCCGGGGCGCGGGACGCGGACGGGCTCTTCACCGGGGACGCCGTGGCGGCTCCGCGCGGCCTCGCCGGCCGGGACGGGCGGATCACGGTCGTCAGCCCGTCCGGCCCCTGCGAGATCCTCGCCGTCCTCTCGACGCTGGAGGTGGGCGGATGAGGCGCGGGATCGGGAGACGGCCGGCCGAGAGGCCCGGGGGCGTCCTGGACTTCGGCGCGTGGCTCTTCCGCCCGCCCGCCCCGGGCGACGCGGAGGCGTTCGCGGCGGACATGCGGGAGGCGGACAGGCGGGAGCTGCGCCGGTGGAACGGCTGCTCCCCGGAGTACGAGCTGCGCCGCGCGTTCGACCTCGCCGACGCCGCGTGGGTCGGCTGCCTCCCCGACGGGACGCGCGTGAGCGCGTTCGGCGCCCGGCGCGTGAACCTCTTGGACGCGACGGGCTGCATATGGGAGCTCTCGGCGAAGGCCGCCGACTCCCGCAGGGTTCTCTTCGCCCGCGCCTCGCTCGCGGGATTCGACCTCGCGTGCCGGGCGCTGCCCGACGTGCGGGAGTTCCTCAACTTCGTGGACTCGGAGTACGGGGCGGCGGTCAGGTGGATACGCTGGCTCGGGGGACGCATGGACGGCGGGGGCTTCGACGGGCGCTGCGGGGGGCGGTTCCTCCGCTTCCGCGTCCCTAACCCGCACTTCAGGGAGGAATGCTAGCATGTGCATGATAACTACGGCCCTCACGGCGGGCGCGCTCACGGCGGTGGGGGCGACTGCGGCGGCGGCCTCGCCGGCCGCCGTCATCGCCACGACGATGGCGGCCAACATGATCGTCGGCGCGGGCCTTTCGGCCGGGATAGGCGCGGCGACGGGCGCGCGCGGGCGCAGCCTCGCCCTCTCGGCCGGGATAGGCGCGGCGTCGGCCGGCGTCTTCAGCGGCGTCGGAATGGCCGTGGGCGGCGTGACGACGCTCGCGGAGCCGGGGGTCGGCGCGGCGCCGGACGTCTTCTCGACGTCGCCCGGCCTGTTCGCGGACAAGGGCGCCTCGCCCGTGCTGTCCACCACGATGAACGGCGAGAAGTTCGTCATGGCCGGGACCGGGCCGGAGGCGCACTGGGTGCCGGCCTCGGAGGCGGCGGCGCAGGGCGTCGCGCCCGGCGCGGCGGCGGCGGCCGGCGGCG
>CAYLRN010000053.1:0-6026 GCA_964386385.1 uncultured Lentisphaeraceae bacterium
GTGTCGGGGACTGGGCGTCCATGCGCTTCTCGTTTGCGGACTGCATGAAGCGTGTCGGAGGCAGAACGCTCGCGCTCGTGCGCAACCCCGACTTCGACGGCCTCTGCGTCACGGTTCCCGGACGTAGCGAGGAATGGAAGATCCGGTCAGAGAACCCTGTCAAGGGCGTCTCCGTTCTCCATCGCGGGAACGCCGATTCGCTGTGGCGCGAGACGGCGCGGATATCGGCGCATGACGATACGCTTGGCGGAATCCTTGCCGTCGACACTCTTTTGGCGGACGGAAAGCGGCGGACGGAGACGTTCGCGTACGATCCCGACACCGGCGATTTCATCAGGCAGAACCTTCAGGAAAAATGAAGATGAGGCATCTCGACAAATGCGTTCTAAATGCCGCAGCGTTCGCCGCGGCTTCGCTGTGTCCGGCGGCGTCGCTGGCGCAGGGCAAGGTGTTCTACACGCGGGAGCCGACGCTTGGGGTGTCCGTCCTTGCTCCGGAGATGAACGAGTGGCAGACGCCTCCGATGCACGCGACCGGGGCGAAGCACCCGACGGCGCGGCGGACGCTTTCCATGCTTGTGCGTTCCGGCGGCAGGGACAGCGTGATGCTGTTCCACGACAATCCGTTCCGCTTCGACGTGACCTCCTGCGGAAAGGGACTGCGCCCGGGGATCACCGTGTTCCGTGTGAAGCCGGGCCGGGAAGGTCGTCTGTCGGTTGGGCCTGGGGAGGGGGAGGCCGTTCCGGCGGGGAGATGGCATCACGTCTGCTTCACCGTCGATCCGGACGGCTATGCGGCATTGTGGATCGACGGCAGCCTCGTCGACGCGAAGGAGCTGAAGGACTGGAAGGGGCTGTCGCCAAGCCTCGGCGACGGGACCTTGCTTGGGACGCGTCCGACTGTTGCCGACGGCCTTGAGGAGACGGACTTCGCCATCTCGCGGTTCACGTACCGCGAGGGCGTGATGGACTGGCGCGACATCCAGCGCGAGGCGGATGAATGGCTTGGAGGCGTCGGCCGTGGCAGCCGTGATGACGGTGACTTGTAAAGGGGATGGGTCAGCAAGTTCTCGTAGGAGGCGTAGGTCCTCGTGTAGTACGTCTCGGCCCCGAAGACCTCGTCGAGGTGTAGCAGGCTGAAGGATTGGCATCCGTTGTCCGTCGTCACGGTCTTGACCGTCGGCAGCCATGGGGCTTGCTATCATTTGTGCAGTTCGCGACATTCAACGCATTGCATGGAAGTGGTCTCGGTCGTGGCGGCCTCGCCTCTGCGCACCGATTCGAGGGCTGCCTCACGCGCCGATTCCGCCGAATCGGCGCTAACGACCACCCGCGACACTTCGATGTGTTCCACAATGACTTCAAACCGCTTCGACACGCTTTTCATGCCGAAGATTATAGCAAAGAGAGGGAAGGCTCTAAACAGAGAACGAAATCAGCACGGCGTCGTTCAGCCTGGCGGGGTTGTCTGGGTTCTTGATGCGAACGTCCGATAGCGTCAGGCCTGGATTCGCCCTTGCGATGTCGCCCAGCCTTTCCCTGTTCGGAATGCGCTCCCACTTTTCGCGGTTGACGAGGCACATGAAGTTCAGCCGCTTCCGCATGTCCCTCCGGTAGACGTACCCGAACGCCGACCATGGGTTCTCGATGCCCCACATTCCGCGAATGCGCATGTACGTGATTCCAAGCGGGTCGACGCGGTTGATGCGTCCGAGTTCACGCGTCGGCGCGAAATCCACGCCCTCGATGGCGTTGACGCCTTGCGAGATTCGCGTCTTCAGGCCTCGGTAGCAATCCTCCGACGCACAGTAGTCAAGGCCGTAGACCATGGCGAGATGGCGGAGCATGCTGTTCTGCACGACGCCGACCACGTACAGCATGTCCTTCTCCTTCCACTGTTCCGCATCGCGGCAGGCGTCGGAAATCATCGGGCTGTCCGCCCGTAGCGTATGCTTCGGATGGCTGCTGTTCAACGCAAGCGAGGCGTCGAGCGATTCGATCTTCTTGACCTCGATTGCGTCTCCGCCGCGAAGCATGGCGTCTGGCGGGTTGGAATTGTTGCCGAGATAGGAAAACGTCTGCGCAAACCTCTCAAGCCGTTCATGCTCCTCGAAGCCGAACGTCCCGGCGAACAGGTCCTTGACGTATTCCTCCAGCGCCTCGCCCATGCTGTTGGCGCGGTTGCGGGACCGGTATTCCCGTCCGAGCGTGACGACCGGGCTGCGGACGAGATTGACGATGGCGTCGACTGCCGTTGCCTGCATTTCCTCTCTCCCTCCTTCGGAAGTCACACGGCGGCATGGCGTTTCAGGCACGCCATCACCTGCGCCGCCACGGCACGCGCGAACTCCACCGGGACGGCGTTGCCGACCATCTTGTAGCCCGTGTCAACCTTTCTGTAGATGAACTCGAAGTCGTCGGGGAATCCCTGCAGTCTCGCGCATTCGCGAACGGTCAGCCGTCGGTACAGATTCTCCTTCCCTTCGACGAAGCGCATGTCGTTGGGTCCGCGCCTCTCCATCTTCGGGGCCTGCGGATGTAGCTGGCACTGCCGTCCCGACGCCTGCACGGTGAACGCCGGCTCGTCCCATCCCCTCACGCGGTTTCGGCTCATGAAGATTGTGGAATATCCGCCCGTGAAATACTCGTGGTTCAGGACGGAGAGGTCGTCGCGGTGGCGGTTGCCGGGGCCTGCGGGAACGGCGCTCTCACGCAAATCCCAGATTGCGTCGCGCATCGTCAGGGGAGTTTCGTCTATCGGCGTAGGGTAGGTAAAGTCGCGAACGCCGACGTCCTTTCTGAAGCCCACGTAGAAGACGCGCTCGCGTATCTGCGGGACGTGGTAGTCGTTTGCGTTCAACAGTTTGTGCTGCACGTCATAGCCCGTCTCGTCGAACAGTTCGAGAATCGTGCGGACTGCCGCCGCGTTCCTCGCCGAAAGCATTCCGGACACGTTCTCCGCGACGAAGAACAGCGGGCGAACGCTCTTCAGGATGCGGACATAGTCGAAGAACAGCTGCCCGCGTGGGTCGTCTATTCCCTTCAACGCCCCAGCCTCGCTCCAGCTTTGGCATGGAGGGCCGCCGATCAGTCCGACGACATCGTCTGGAAGGTCTTTGTACGCAACCTTCCGGACATCCCCCTCGATGAGATGGGTGTGGCGGTGGTTCAGCCTGTACGTCGGACAGATTTCGGGGTCAAACTCGTTCGCGACGGCGACGTTGAACCCGGCATTCTCGAATCCAAGGTCCATGCCGCCCGCTCCGGCGAACAGCGAAAGGAGATTCGGTCTTTTCATGCAGTCGTTTCCCGCGCTCGCCCGTTCGCGGACACCGTATCCCTGCATGAAAAAGAGCGCGCTTCCTCTTTCATGTACTCAAGGGAAGCCCTACCACAGGCCCATCACGAACACATGAGAGAGGAAGTGCGCCCATATGGGCGCACCTCCACCGACATGCCGTTCGTGATTGAAATAAGTGGTAGTATTTCCCTTGAACGACTTGCTGGCGTTGATGCCAAATTGCCTTTCGTCGCGGCGGATTTCTCCCCGCCGCGTCCGGTCCCGCGCGAAGCGGCCTTGCCGCCTTGCGCAGAACGCCGAGGATTATACCACAAAGCGGCATTGCGCGAAACGGCCATTCCGCCGTTCGCGTCCATTTGTGCTATACTGCCGACAGTTCCCATGAAAACCCCATCCCAAATGGTAATATCTGATGGGTCGGCAAAAAAGAAAGGAAGGCCATGGGGATCGACGAAGAGGAAAGCCAGGCCACACCACCCCCATGGGGGTGGCGCGGCGGCGCGAGGAAAAAGCCCACGGCGCCGGGGAAATCGTGTGTCATGAGGTCTGCAGGACAGACACGCACACGAAAGTTCGACGCCATGGGCGAAAGAAAGCATGCCATAAGAAGAGACCCTTGGCGACACTTCACGGACCGGCAGCGCGAAATGTCCGGCAGGGTCTGGAACCAGTACGTCAACAGGCCGGCGCCCATCTCGATGCGGGACTTCGCGAGAATCCACAACGTGCCGTACGAGACCTGGAGGCGGGAGTGCAGCCGCGGCGCGGCCGGCAGGACCGTACGAAGCGGAAACCGCCGGACGTACGCCGGGTACGACCTCGAAAAGGGCAGGGCGTCGATCGCCGAGGGCAGGGCGAACATGGGCGCGGGGATGAGGCTGACGGTCGGCATGGCCATCCTCTTCAGGCACTTCGTCCCGGGCCTGCGCAGGTCTCCGTACGACGCCGGGATGGCCATCCCGGAGGCGATCCCGGACAGGAAGGCGCCGTGCCTGAAGACCTTCTGCAACCACGTCGAGGCGCGCGACACGCGGCCACTACGAGATGGACGCCGTCGGCTCCAGAAGGGGGACGCACGGAGGCCTCTAGGTCATGCTGGACAGACGTCCTTCAGGCGAGGAGGGCACGACTACGTCGCGCTCCTCGTCGACGCATGGGCTAGGTCGGTGGTAGACGCGCGGCCGGGACGCGACGGCGAGGCGGAGACGGCATTCGGCTTTATGCATATGGAGGGGAGTCCCCTGCCGAATTCGCGTCGGATTGCCATTGCCATGGGGCGGATGATTGTGTAGACTGTCTTCTCCGCTTTTGAGAGTTTCTTTAGGAGTTTGTCTTGAACGGAAAGTGCAATACGATGACGCGCAGTGGACTTCAGCCGGTCCGTGCGCCGAAGGGCGACGGCTTTACGGCAGTGGAGCTGTTCGCTGGCGCGGGGGGATTGAGCATTGGACTGGAGCGCGCGGGGATCCACGTCGTCATCGCCAATGAAATCATGCCGGATTTCGCGGCGACGCTTGCGGCGAACCATCCCGGTACGAACGTCATCAACGACGACGTCCACAAGATCGACTTCAGGGCGGAACTGGGGAAACTCGGACTGGAATCGGTGGACGTCCTGTCGGGCGGACCTCCCTGCCAGGGCTTTTCGACGATCGGCTCGAAGAACCGGCAGGACCCCAGGAACTCGCTCTTCTACGAATACCTGAGGGCCGTTGCGGAGACGAATCCAAAGTACACGATTTTCGAGAACGTCTCCGGTTTCAAGCGGATGTATGGCGGGTTCGCCTATGAAACGCTTGTCCGCGAACTGGACGAACTGGGGTACGGCGCAAAGTGCCGGATTCTCAATGCCGCAGACTATGGCGCGCCGCAGATACGATACAGGACGATCGTCCTTGGCTGGAGGAAGGGATTGCCGGAGGTCGACTTCCCGGCTCCGACGAACGGGAGGGGGGACGGGCTGCGTCCATACCTGACGCTGATGGAGGCGATTGGCGACCTGCCGCAGATCGGGGCGGGCGAATGCTCCGGACAATATGCGACGCCGCCGCAAAACGAGTACCAGAGAAGAATGCGCGGCGACCAGGAGGAACTGCTGGATCACAACGCCGCCAACTATGGCGAGAGGATGCGGGAAATCCTGCGCACGATCCCGGCGGGCGGGTCGATAAAGGACCTGCCAATGCGCCTGCGCCCGAAGTCGGCCTATGGCAACACCTACGCCCGGCTTCTGCCGAACGAGCCCAGCCCGACGATAACGAGGAACTTCGGCACTCCGTCCTCCAGCCGATGCGTGCATCCGCATCAGCCGCGGGCGTTGTCGACGCGCGAGGGTGCAAGACTGCAGGGCTTTCCGGACGGCTACAGGTTCATCGGAGGGAAGCAGTCGAAGAATCTGCAGATAGGAAACGCCGTGCCGCCTATCCTTGGCGAGGCAATCGCAACGTCCATTGTGTCGGCCCTGCGAAAACAGACGGATGCCCCGCCCCCCCATGGGGATTAAGTGGTCAAGGGTTAAGTGGTCAAGTTTGTGGTGGACGAGGATGTCAGCCCCCCATGGGGATTAAGTGGTTAAGGGTCAAGTGGTTAAGTTTGCGGCGGACGAGGACGCCCTCCCTCCCCGGGGATTAAGTGGTTATGTGCAAGTCGTACGGCGGGAAGGCGCAACTTGACCACTTAACAACTTAACCACTTAATGGTACACTGTCGGGCATGGAAGAACACGA
>CAYLRN010000054.1:0-5968 GCA_964386385.1 uncultured Lentisphaeraceae bacterium
CAGTGGCGTCCGCCGGCGGCATAGAATCCCAGAACGTCGTGGGGTACCAGGAGATGGGCGTAGAGTCGGGCAAGTTCACGATTCTCGCCGCGCAGTTCCAGGACACCGCCACCGGAGAAATAGACATCGAAAAAATCCTCACCGGCGTCAAGGGCGTCGACTGGGATGACGCAGATGCGTTCAAGGCCACCGCGCCGCAGATCCAAGTACAGACCTCCTCCGGCTACACAACATATTACTACCTCAACGACGGCTATGTCGACGACGACACCACCATGAAAGGCTGGTGTGACATGGGCGGCAACTATGTCGGCCTCACACTCTCCGCTGGCTCGGCGTTTTGGTTCAGGGATTCTGGCGAAGCCTCTTCGGCGACAGTCGCTGGACAAGTGGAGGAGGACGACTTGGTTTCCATCAAAGTCAAGGGTGGCTCGTTCACCCTTATCGGCAATGCGTTCCCGTCCTCTCTCTCTCTCAACTCCGTCAAGTTCACGAGCGACGACATCGCGGGTGTAGACTGGGACGATGCAGATGCGTTCAAGGCCACCGCGCCGCAGATCCAAGTACAGACCTCCTCCGGCTACACAACATATTACTACCTCAACGACGGCTATGTCGACGACGACACCACCATGAAAGGCTGGTGTGACATGGGCGGCAACTATGCCTCCGACGTGATGGTGGACGCAGGACGCGGATTTTGGTTCAAGGCGGCGGGCGACACGACGCTCAAGTTCGCGAAGTGATTTTCGTTATATGCCGTGCGAAGTGTGCGGCGTAGCGAAGCAAAGAAAGGAAAAGGAAAATGACATTGAAGAAACTTGCTGTGTGTGCGGTGGCGTTCGTCTGTGTCGTCGCCGCGAAGGCCGCGTCTATAGACTGGTCGGTTAAAGGCACTGTGGACACCACAAACTATCAAGTTTTCATCGTATCGGCCATTGATGAAGGTTGGACTGGCGTGTCCGACATCGCGGCTGCGTCCGAGGCGCTCGGCTTGGGTGGTTCGGGGACGATTGTGAAAAATGGGAGGTCGTATTATGCTGGTGGTACGATCTATGGCGCTAACATTACAACTGAAGCCGCCGCAGGGTTCTACTGGGTGATTGTCTCCGGTGTCGACGCTACCACGTACAACTATGTTGCGGCTGATATGTCGGGGAAGGTCTATGAAGCACCACAGCCGTCACCGGGAGAATTCAACAACTTTAATGCCGCTGGGATTCTTGCCGGTACGCAGGGGACATTTGCGGGTGTCCCGGAGCCGACGAGCGGGCTGTTGGCGCTGCTCGGCTTCGCGGGGCTTGCGCTCCGCCGCCGCCGCCAGTAGGGCGCGGGCAGTTGGCTGAGTGCATCAGGGCGCGTTCCACGTGGGCGCGTCCTTTTTTGCCAAGTGCGCAAGTGGCCGAGGAGTGGCTCACGCAGAGCCGCCGAGGCGCAGAGAGGGAGGGCGCGTGTCCTCACGCGCTGAATTTTCGGCGGGGCGAGACGCCCCGCCCTACCAAGGCGCAACACGGAAATGCGGAGGAGCGTGTTCCAGCGGAACCGAAATGCGGCAGCGTACGCGCAGACATGATGTGCTGCGGCGGTTGAGGACAACCGCCCTCGCAATGTAACACCTTAACCACTTGATCTCCATGGAACGGAACATGGGCATGGAAAACGAGAATGCACATAGCGCATGGGCGGGGCGCATGAACGCGCGGCCTGCGCCTCGGCGGACGCGCAGGGGCGCGTCCCTCCCATGTGAGGCGGCGGGGCGGGACGCCCCGCCCTGCCGGATGGTGCTCCAAGGTAGGGCGCGACGTCTCGTCGCGCCGCCATGGCATAGATGGCGGGCGTGGGCGATTGCCGGGATAGGCGTTGTATGCGCACTTGCGCTTGTTTCATGGCTCGCCATGCGGGGTGACGGCATTCGCGGGGACTGTGGACGCAAGGCGACGGCGGTGGAGCGTGGCGGCGGTCGCGGGGCGACCGCCCTACCATCGGATTTCGGAAGAGGCCATGTGGACGGCGGCGGGCGCGGGGCGGGCGCACTGCCGGCAAAAGTCCAGATGGCAGGGGGCGATGAGAAGAACGGAGCGCGGACGAACGCGGTGGCGGAGACGGACGCGGTGGCGGCGGTGATCGGCACGGGACCGGAACGCGGGTGGCTGGTCGGCGCGGTGACGAACGCGGACGGCGGGGTCGTGGAGCGCTGGCGGCTTGAGGACGGACGGCGCATGAAGCGCGTTTTGCCGCCGCCAAGGGTGTTCTCGCACTCATCCGACGAAATCATCGCGATGGCGCTTTCGGGCGACAATGCCTCCGAACTGCCGCCGATGCCGTCGATCGGCCCTGCGGAGGAGGAGGCGTTCCGCAGGTCGCTTGCGACGCCGATCCGCGACGACCCAGCGGACGACGAGCGGACACGGGAGACGAAGCGCCGGGTACGCGAGGCGCGGGCGGAGATCGCGCGGCGCATGGGCGAGGGCGAGACGTTCGCGGAGGTGATAGCGTCGCACGTCGCGGCGCGGGCTGAGCTCGCGCGCGAGCGAAAGGCGGAGATCGAGAAGCAGATTCCGTGTGGGGAATAGATTCCTCGACTTGCAAATCAGCCAGTCTCGCGTGATGCGAATTCTTTTTTTTTGCCCCTTGCCTTTTGAGCCGTAATATGCGACAATGTCGACCGATCTCGGTTGAAAGGCAGGGATCTTCGAGAAGCGGGGGAAGTTCTCCGCCTTAAGTGACGGGAAGCGATTCCCGTCACTTATGATTTCAGACATGTCGGAAAAGGTTCTTAGCATATTCATTGATGAGTCTGGGCGTTTTCAATACCCAGATGACATGTCGCGCTTCTATGTCATCTCCCTTGTCCTGCACGATCAGTCGATTGGAATCGACCGAGAGGTCTCCACTCTTGAACAGGGCTTTCGCTCTCTGCACCTGAGCAACCTCTGTTTTCATGCCGGCCCGTTGATCCGGCAGGAAAAGGCGTTCGGCGTGATGGACTGGGAGTTCAGAAGTCGCATCTTCTCGATGATGATGGCTTTTGCGCGGAAGGTCGATTTCAGATATCATTGCCTAACCGCCGACAAGAAGTTCATCACGTCGGCGGAAATGCTCGTTCAAAAACTGGGCGACAGCCTTGAGGGATTTCTGTCCGAGCAGCGTTCGCGGCTGTCTCGCTATGACAAGGTGAAGATATATTACGATTGCGGGCAGTCGCCTCTCACGAATCTGCTGCATCGTGCATTTGAATGGAAATATGGGCCCAAAATCGAATTTGCGCAGGCGGTAAAGCCGGAGCGCTACCGACTGTTCCAGCTTGCCGACCTGGTGTGTTCGCTAAAGTTGGTCGAATTGAGGCTGACATTGGGCGAGGCCATGACGGATTCCGAACACGCTTTCTTTGGCGGGCCAAAGGCGTTCAAGCATAAGATTCTCCGCCGCATCAAGCGCAAGGAAATCTGATATTTTCCATCTAGACGAAGGAGAACGACAATGAAAAGGGTGATGACGATTCTATTGGCGGCGGCGGTGGTCGCGGCGAGCGCGTGGTGCGAGGCGGCGGAGACGGCGCGGAAGCGGAGGCCACGGGGGCGTCCGTCGGGCGGACTCGTCACGAAGGAGTACAGAGGGCGGAGGATTCTCGTCGCGGCGGATGCGGCGGCCATGCCGGATGGCGTTGCGGAGGAGGCTCTTGAGACGATGCGCCGCACGTCGCGTCTGCCGGTGTTCGCGGCGGATATGGAGGCGCAAGGAAAATTTACAACTGGGGAGAGCGGGGGTAGTGTGGTTTTGGCTCACACTGAGGACGCGGAGGCGCAGAGAGAGGCTAAGAGTGAAGGGGTAAGGGGTAAGAAGACGATGGGCTGGGACGAGGCGGTGGCGACGGCGAAGGGGCTTATCCGCGACGGCGCGGCGGCGGTTGTTGTCGTCGCGGACGGCGGATGCCCCGCGGCACTCGTGGCGGCGCCGGAGGAGGGGTGGGCGGTGATCGACGCGGCGGTGGTCGCGGGACGGCCGCTCTGCCGTGGGGACGAGATGAGTTCCCATACGGCGGCGGACGCGCAGGAGCGCGTCCCTCCCATGAGCGCGAGCGAGTCCGCCGTTCGCGGGCGGATGGCGAAGGAGCTGTGGCGAGGCGTCGCGTACGCGCTTGGCGTGGGGGCGGCGCAGTCGTGCGTGACGGGAGTGGCGCGGACGCCGAAGGGGCTCGACCTGCTGCCGCCGTCGCCTTCGCCTGACACGCTGAACAGGATGATGGACGCGGCGGCGGCGCGGGGCGCGGGGCTGCTGTCGTTCGCGAGCTACCGCACGGCGTGCGAGGAGGGCTGGGCGCCGTCGCCGGCGAACGACGTGCAGCGGGCGGTGTGGAACGAGGTGCGTCTGGAGAGGGAACGCAGGGCGGCGAAGGCCGCCGGAATCGCGCAGTAGGGGCGCCTGCGCCATGGACGGCGGAAATGCGCCCACGATGCGCAGCCAATTTCAGACGCCGCTTCCAGGCGAGCGCGTCTCCCGGCGAACCGCGACGTACTTCTGGCGGCTGCTTTTAGGCCTGTCCGGCACCGTTCGCGCGACAAGGCCGCCGGCGACCAGCTTCCTGACGTTGTCCGCGACGTGCTTCCTGTCCTTCAGCCCGAACGCCTCCATCATCTCGCGGATGCTTTTCGGGGTGGTGCAGAAATCGACGATTCGTGCGCAGATTCCGGACGCCGGCGGATTCTCGGCTTGGGGGGCGGCTTGGGGGGCGGCTTGGGGGGCGGCTTGGGGGGCGGAGAACATGACCATCACGTCGCCCGGCTTCACGTCGAAGACCGGCTTCGGGAGGCCGACGGCCGTGCAGGCGGAGCATATTCTCTCGATTCCGCGCCCCCAGCTCTCTATGAGTCCGGCAAGGTAGAAGACGTTCGCGACGCTCGGATTGTATGGTCTGGAGGAGTGCTTCTCCATGAGCGTGTCCACGGTCCACAGTTCGGGCAGGCATCCCGCGTTCGCAATGTACAGCCGGTCGTCGTAGACGCTCACCTGCACGGGGACGCCGGACTGGTACTGCTTGTGGCAGACCGCGTTCAGCAGCGCCTCCCTCAACGCCGCCTCCGGGACGAAGTAGCGCTCAAGCCTCTGGATTCCCTCGTAGGTTATCCTGGCCTTCATGTACTTCAGGCGGATAAGCTCGACGGCCCTGTCGACCTGTTCGAGAAGCGGTCCGTGTATTTCGTCCTGATAGAGCAGGTCGGCGTCGGATTCGAAGTATCCGATTTTCAGGAATGCTCCGAGCTGCCATTTCTCCGGGTCTCTTGCGAAAAGGAGCATGGCCGCGGCCGTGAGGTGGTCTCCGTTGACAAGGTGCAATTTTCGCATGAGGACGTCCTTCGGCTCGTCCAGCAGTTCCGCGTCGACCCTGCCTCTCCTGCTGGCCATCGTCCTGAAGCGCTCCACGGCGCCGTCGTCCACGTCGTCGACCGTGAACGCGGGGAGCGGCATGGCGTCCCACGTCGCCCCGCGCCGCCGCATGAGGAACGCCTCCAGGGCCGGCCCGGTCAGCGTCTGCTTCGTGCTTCCGCTGCGGTAGTGGTAGACGCCCCTGCACGAGACGCCGATTGGATATTCGGGGACGTCGACTTCCACGAACTCCTTTCCGTCCTTCTGCCGGAGGTTCACGTCCACGACGATTCCAAGCGTGTCGCGCACCTTGTTCGGGATGTCCTCCACCAGCCTTTTCGCGTTGTCAAGACCGACGACGTTGCCGTCGTCGTCGCATCCAAGGCAGAGCCTGCCGCCATGCGCGTTGGCGAAGCCGCATATCCATTCAAGGTACTCGTCTTTCCACTTCGCCTTCCATTCGAGGTTCTGGCACTCCTTCATCGGTGGCGTCTCCTTTTGGCATTTGCCCTCTCGCCCGTCCGTCATCGCACCGTTATGAGCGTCGCGGCGGCCTTCGCCTCGTAGCGCAGCTCCACGTCGTCCAGGGCGAACGGGCAGCTGC
>CAYLRN010000055.1:0-5860 GCA_964386385.1 uncultured Lentisphaeraceae bacterium
AGAAGCGCGTCTCGTGCTCGGCGGCCTCGCGCTCCGCGCCGGATTGTGGTATACTTCCAGTCGCCAAAGGCAGGGCAGGGCTTTCCGCCTGGTTCTCCGAACCGTTCGGGGCCAAGACACTCCCTGCCTTTTCCACTTCCATCGCCTCCACGGAGTAGATGCGGTGGTCGCCGTGTTCGTATTCCAGCACGGTCGTCTTCGCGACAAGGTCTTCCCCGCCGTACGTGAACCGCGAATAGAACCTCTTCGCCGAGACCACGCCCTTGCGCGTCCCCTCGTCCGTTTCGAGCAGTCTCCCGTTCTCGAACAGGTCGGTGACGTTGGTGACGGCGGCAAGGTGTTCCTTCACGCCGACGGACTTCGCGACGGCCTTGCCCGAAAGGAGCTTGTTGACGGAGTTGTTCGACAGCGTCGCCGAAACGCCGGCGTCCTCGTTCCGATAGGTCTTTCCGACAAGCGGGGCGAGGACCGCCCTCGCCTCGGCGTAGGAACCGGCCGCCCTGCGCGTCTCGACGGGGCGCAGTCCCCCGATTTCGTCGCGGATGCGGACGGAGAAGCGCATTTCGCCGTCCGTCCACTTGTGGTCGACGCGGATGTTGTCGTCGCGGAACGAGACGTAGCCGACCCCGCCGTACTTGACGCCGTCTATCCCGACGCCGGCAAGGAACTCGCTTGCCGCCTTCTTCCCGCCAAGCGCGTCGGAGATCTGTTCGTACACTTCGCGGCCGAAGCCTTCGAGGTCGAGATACCTTTCAAGATGGTCACGCAGCACGTCGTCCGGATAGTATTCGGGCGGGGCGTCCTCGCCCTCCACGTCCTCCCACGTCAGGCCGTCGCGGTCAAGGTCCCGCTTCCGCTCCCGGTTGACGAAGTCGACTGCCGCCATGCGCGTTTTGCCGCCAAGGCCGCCAAGCCCCTCGCGAATGAGTTCGCGCTGTCCTTCGTCCACGGGCCCGTCCCACTTCAGGAGACGGCTTTCGTCGCCGGGCGCCCTGTCCGTGAAGAACGTCTGCTCGTAGACGTTGGCCGTTCCCCCGTCCATGCCACCGATTTCGTGTTCCCGCAGGAACGCCGCCACCTTCCTGTGCCTCTCGGCGTCTGCACGGTACCTCTCCCAGCGAGCCCCCTTCGCCGCCGCCTCTATCCTGTCGGCCTCCTCCTCGTGCTTTTTCGCCGTCTTCTCCCTGCCATGCGCCAATGCCGCCTTGACCGCTTTCAGAACCTCCCCTCCATGTTCAGCGGCAATCTCGCCTGCCCTGCGTCTCTCGCCGTCTATCGTCAGCCACGGGTCGGCTTCCTGCTTCCTCCGGCCCCTCCGCGAGTACTCCTCCGCAGCGCCTCTTTTGGTGGTTGCGTACAGACCCCAGCCGTGCAGGGACAGCCCGGTTCCGCTGCCGACGAAGCGGAGCGACGGCCTGTCGTAGTCCGCACCGCTGCCGGTGTAGAGCCCCCCGATGGAGAATCTTCTTCCCCGCCCCGCGCCGGATTGTGGTATACTGTCCGGGCGCGAAGCCCATGCGGAGAGTTCCTCCGCGGTCTTCACGCCTTCGCCGGACGCCTGGGGTTCTAACCGAGACGATGTCTCCACCTCAAGGTTCAGTCCGGCGATTTTCCTTTTGTCGGCGTACTTAAGGCGATTGGCCCATGCGACGTACGCCCCCTCCTTTGCGCCGTCGCGCGAATAGGCGCTCGCGACGAATCCGCCCCTGCCGTTCCGTGCCGGCGTGAGCATCACCATGACGGGCTTCATCTTGCCGTCCCGGGCCTTGGCGGCCATGTCCGTCAGGATGACGTGGCCGCCCTTCCCGTCGACGTTCTCGAAGACTGCGGCGGGGCTGTCGCAGCGTTTCGGCAGTTCCGCAATCGCATCGACCGAAAGCCCGTGCTTGCGCACCATCTTCTGGACGGTTCGCGCAACCGTGAACACGTGTCCAAGGTCAAGTCCGAGGAACTTCATGACGTCAAGGCCGTCGGACATCTGCACAACCGTGCTTCCCGACGTTGTGCGCCTCCCCTCCGCGTCGCGCGCAAGCGCGGCCTCCACGTCCTTCCGCAGATTCGGGTTGACGCGGACGGAGAAGCGGACGATCTGCCTGTCCTGCGGCACGTCCTCCGTCTCCCACGGCGGAATCGTTGCCCGGCTTTCCGGGGACATGCCAATGCGAGACTGCACGTTACGGGCCTCTACCTCGCCGGTGAGTTTGATGTACTGCCCCAGCGGCGTTTCGCCCGGCTGCGCCTGGGGCAGCACCGGCTCGGCGGGGTTCCCACCGAGCGCAAGCCCCTCGGACACCTGTATGGCATGCTGTATCTCATGGACGATTTCCTTTCGTCCGGCCTCGTTGAGTCCCGATTCCGTCTCGTAGTCAAGGCCAATTGCTGCGCAGTCCCAGACCTTATGGAATTTCTGCGGAAGGCGGATTGTCCTCGTCCGGGCATCGTACTCCCCCCCTGTGTTCGGCGGCATGCCCTTGTGGAACTCGACGACCACGTGCTTCAGGTCTGGATAGGCGTCCAGGACGCCTTCCGCCTTGATGAGTTCCTCCAGCTTGTAGCAGTAGAAGTCTTCGCGGACGCCGCGAAAGTGCCGTGTCTCAGGATCTCCTGCCCATGCTTTCCTCTGGACGTCCGGGATTTCCACGCGCCACTTGCCGTCCGCGCCGCGCCACCATCCGGTCGCGCGCCAGACGTCCTCGCGGCTTGCACCCCTGGCCTCCATGTTCTCGGCATCGGACAGGCCGCCGACGCCCATGCGCTCCGCTCCCCGGCGGCCCGCGATCGAGAATCTTGTCCCCCGCGCGTCGCCGGATTGTGGTATACTGTCGGAGCGCGAAGCCCATGCGGAGAGTTCCTCCGCTGTCTTCACGCCGTCGCCCACGCTGAAGGTAATAAGAGAGGACAATGCCTCGCCCCGCAGCGGCAAATGGGCGACTTTTTCCTTGTCGACGTACAAGACCTTCCGGGCATTGGCAAGGTTCACGTACTTCGATTCCGCCGCGGCCGTCCTTGAATAGGCGCTGGCAACGTAGTTCCCGCTCCCGTCCGGGCGGACGTAGATCATGACGGGTGCAGTTTCGCCGTTTCTGTCCGGCGCCGTCGCGTCAGTCAGGAACACGAAGCCCTCGCCGTTGTCGTCGAACACGGCGGCCGGATGTTCCAGCAGTTCAGGCGCGGACGCGATCTGCCCGGCGGTGAGCGAATGTTCCTTGGCAATCTTCCGCAGCGTGTAGGCCTTCGTGTAGACCGTGCCGTCGGGGATGCCGACCGCCGAGAAGATGGCCGGGGCGTCGCAGATCACGATGCGCCTTCCGCCCTTGAAGACCTCCCCCTTCGCTCGGTCGGTGTTGAGCGCGGCCTCCACGTCCTCGCGCAGGTTCGGGTTCGCGCGGACGGAGAAGCGGATGTCGGGGTTCCGCGCGTCGAACGCGCCGGAGTTGTCCGTCGCCGACTTTATCTGCCCAGGCGAGAAGACCGCCCATTCCTTGTTCATGTCGCCGTTGTAGTACACGCCGTCGCAGCCGTCGTCCCGCACCATTTCGGAGAATTCGCGGGAAAGCTCCCTGTCGTCGGACTCCACAAGGCGGGAGCGCTCCTCCTCCGAGACATGGTACGGCTCCCGGACGTTGAGGAAGCACTGCATGACGTTGCGTCCGTACTGCCCGTCCAGCGACCTGTCGCCGAAGAAGTAGAATCCCGCTCCAAGCCATCCCGCGTCGGCGGCCTGCGTGTCCCTGAAGACGGTGAAGTCCGCGTTGGTGCTGTGCGCTACCACGAGCGGCTCGCCGTTCTCGTCCACCACTTTCGACGAATGGTCTCGCGCCGCGCGTCCGTCCGCGAAGAATTGTGCTATAATCTCGTCCGAACGGTTTGCTCCAACCTTGCCCGCGCTGTTCGCGGTGTTCAAAGCAAGCAAGTCGTTCTCTTTGTACAGCGCGACGTCGCTCACGAATGTCGAATGGACTTCGTTCGGCACGAACGTCCTGCTGCGCGTCCTGAGCTCCTGCACGGTGAAGCGGACGTAGTGCGTCGTCCCGCCGTCGGCAATCTTCCCGACGTAGTTGTGGTAGCCCACGAAGTTCCGGTGTTCCCTGTGCCCTTCCCTTGACTGCGCCGGGCGGAATCCGATTGGAACGGACTTGTCGAACACCTCCTTCAGCTGGTGGACGATGCGCCCCGTAGGATAGCCCCTGTGCCTGAGTATCTTGCCGAGCGTCGACTTGACGAAGCGCACCTCGCGTCCGTCATGCTCGTTCCTCCCGTTCCGCAGATTCGCATAGGCCGCTGCGGCCGAAACCTCCGCGTCCCTTTCAACGACCGCGATCGGCTCCAGTCTTTCCAGCGCGGTCGCGTTCGCCGCCGCCTCCCAGTCTCCGAACCACCTCTTGAACGACGGCGTGCGCACCTGGCACCACTGCCGCTCCGTGAGCCTCGTCGGCCTGCCGTTCGGCGCCTTCATCCATCCCGGCTTCGGCGCGCCGTCGGCGTTGTGCCATCGGCCGTACACGGCGCGGACTTCCGCATCCGCGTCGTCCGCCGGCGACTCCGCCGCCACGGAGTGCCGGGCGGCCTCCTCCCTGTCGGCCGCCGCGGCCCGCTCGTCCACCAGCGCGGCCGCGGCGCGCCATATCTCCGTGCGCGTGCGGGCCGCGCCGAAGAGGTTCCCGGACGGGTCCTCCTGCGCCGCCGCCGCGCAGTACTCCTTCACGTACTCGGCGATCCGCTGGGCGCTGCGACTCGACGCGAGGAGGGCGAGTATCTCGCCCGCGATCTCGCTGCGCGGCTCGAACATGTCGACCTCGGCCAGGACGTCGCCCACCCCGCCGACGACGCCCTTCGCCTTCCGCTCGACGTAGTCCATGAAGTCGGCGACGGCGCGCGAGACGTCCGGCCCGATCGCGTACTCCGGCTTCGCCTCCAGCGCGGCCACGGGCGCGGCCATCATCACGACGGCGTTCTTCTGCCTGTCGATGCCGAGCGTGGACGTGCGCTCGACGAGCTTCTTCACGACGTCGCGCCCGCGCGACCCCTGCCCCGCGGCGATGGCCATGAGGGCGCCGTCGCCCGCAGCACTGCTTTCTGCGTGACGCGGCGGTCGCTCGTGTAGAGCGAGCTGTCCCCGACGCCGCGCGCGAACTCGGCGAAGAACCCGTCGTTCGCGCCGGCCATGTTCGGCGTCCCGTCCGCGTTCGCGACGTAGAGGCGGGCGAGTCCGCCCGCCCGGACGACCTCCGCGTCCGCGCGGGCCTGCTCCTCCTCGTTGTACTGCTGGATGGAGTTCGTGTTCGAGAGGTCGGCGATCCTGTCGCGCGTCTCCCCGCCGTAGTCGTCGATCACGCGCACGAGGACGGGGGTGTCGCCGTCGGCCACCGCGACGCCCATCCCCGCCGCCCAGCGCTTCATCGTATCGCGGTAGAGGTCGAACATGTGGCGCTCGGCCAGCTCGTTCAGGACGAGGACGCGCCCGTTGCCGGACAGCACGAACGGCCGCACCGTCCCCGACTCGTCGGGCGCCATGAAGACGATCGGGGCGCCGTTCGCCGTGTCCGGCGCGTCGAGCAGGCGCTCCGCCTGGAAGTTGTTCACGATCTCGCCGCGCGTGTCCTCCTCCGCCTTGTTGTCCCTGCGGTCGCGCAGCTGGGCGCGCATGTACCGCGCGTACAGCGGGTTGTTGGAGTGGACGAGATCGGGGAGGTCGAAGACCCGCCAGTGGCCGGACACCCTGACGTTGCCGGTGGGCGTGAACGCGCTCCACGTCCTCGGCGCGTCCCCGGACGCCGCGGGGGACTGCGCGGGCGTCGGCCCGGCGGCCTCCGCCGGACGCGGCGCCGGCGGATTCGGCGCGGACTGCCCGTGCGCGGGC
>CAYLRN010000056.1:0-5336 GCA_964386385.1 uncultured Lentisphaeraceae bacterium
GTGTCGGGGACTGGGCGTCCATGCGCTTCTCGTTTGCGGACTGCATGAAGCGTGTTGGAGGCAAAACGCTCGCGCTCGTGCGCAACCCCAACTTCGATGGCTTCTGCAAGCCGGTCTGCCGCTTCGCGCTCAAGGAGGACGATGCGCTTGTTCCGCTGGCGACGATGAGCGCCGGCGGAAAGTCCGTCACCGTAGGTGCGCGCACGGACAGCGTCTGCTGGATGCCTGAATACCTGTTCCTTCCGTTCCTGTTCTCGCAGGACAGGACGGTGGACTGGACTGACATGAGGCTCGATTCCTTTGGCTCGAAGGTTCTGCTCGACGCCATTGAGCCGCTCGTCGCGGCGCGGATGAAGGTCGTCAACCGGGAGAAGACCCGTTACGGCGCAAGGATCGTCAAGAAGACGCCGAAGGCCACCGCCATGCCGTCCATAACCGTCCCCGCGCCTTGGAAGGTGATGGATGGCGACGACGCCTTCACCGGCGTGGACGTGCGCTGCTGCTACTTCACGGTCGAGGGGCCGTCCGCAGAAATGCCGGCGCCGAAAGTGTCCGTCAGATGGCCGGGTGTTGAGGTGAAGCGCGTACTCGGCGCGGACGGCGTGACGATTGACGGAGACACGGCGACTTTCACGCCCGTCGCGAAGAAAGCCCCCACGCATTTCAGCACGCACTGGCGCGAAGGGGCGATCTCGATGGGGATATTCCACAACGTCGAGGGCGTGCAGCACGGACCGTACGCGGGCAAGCCGTTTCCCGCCGCCGAGGCGCAGGCGCAGCTCAACTGGCAGTTCGCCGCCCGCGAGCTCTTCAAGGCGTCGGGGCTTGGCGTCTCCACGAACGTCCCTCACGGCTCGATCAACATATACGGCTTCGAGTCGAACTTCCCGAACGGACACGTCGATGCGCCGCCGCACTTCCACGTAATGCTGTCATGGACGAAGTGGGACGACAACAACGTGGGGCATTTCCATCTTGACGGAAATGGGTTCATCACCGACAACGACTACATGCTCCTCGGCAAGGCTAAAAACTGGCGCAAGTCGCAGATGAACTACGAGGAGTTCCTTCCGGGAGACCCCGCCGTCGATTTCATGGGCGAGAACGGAAAGCCGTCGTTCAGGATCGCCATCCTCGACAACGGGGCCGGTCTGCTCGTCACCATACCCGGACGTAGCGAGGAATGGAAGATCCAGTCAGAGAATCCGGTCAAGGGCGTCTCCGTTCTGCATCGCGGGAACGCCGATTCGCTGTGGCGCGAGACGGCGCGGATATCGGCGCATGACGATACGCTTGGCGGAATCCTTGCCGTCGACACTCTTTTGGCGGACGGAAAGCGGCGGACGGAGACGTTCGCGTACGATCCCGACACCGGCGATTTCATCAGGCAGAACCTTCAGGAAAAATGAAGATGAGGCATCTCGACAAATGCGTTCTAAATGCCGCAGCGTTCGCCGCGGCTTCGCTGTGTCCGGCGGCGTCGCTGGCGCAGGGCAAGGTGTTCTACACGCAGGAGCCGACGCTTGGGGTGTCCGTCCTTGCGCCGGAGATGAACGAGTGGCAGACGCCTCCGATGTACGCGACCGGGGCGAAGCCGACGGCGGACGAGCATTCGCGCGCAGGCGACGACTTCTTCGTCCGCGAGTTCGGCGAACCACTGGCGGACTTCGCCTTCACGAACGGATTCCGCAGGTGCTGGGGACGCAATCCGTCGCAGCCGGACGACACGGCGATCCGTCTTGGCCGTGGATGGGGACGCTCCGAGGGACGGCAGTACCAGATATGGATGGACGTCGAGCAGTCGTCCGCCGAGACGTCGTGGGAATGGATCTCGTGGGAAGGGAAATATCCCAGGAAGACGGCGTTCACCGTAAAGGCCAACCTCGGCGAACGGAGCGAGGTAAGGCAGACGATCGGGACGGTGCGCGGACTTGTTCCCATCTCCGCAGTCGAACTGGCCTGCCTTGCGTCCAACGTCAGCGTAAAGGTGAGTTCGGTCAGGATAGTGCCGGTGACCGTCCCGATCCGCTGGCGCGGGACATTCGTTCTTCCGTTCAGTCCCTGGAAGGGAGGACTGTCGATGGTCCGCCCGCCAAGCTACACGCTCCTCGTCAACGGCAGGGAGGTTTCGCGCGGACTCGACATCGACGGACAGGAGACGCTACGCCTTGACGTCACGGATAGCCTTGTCCAAGGCACGAACGTGATTGAAGTCGCTGGCGAACACAGCCGCGGGTACGCACCGCAGGGCGAACTCGCGATCGAGGCGTTCGCCGTCTCCGACGCGGGCGAAACGCTGCTGATGAAGCCGTCCGACTGGAAGGTGCGGATCGCAGACCGCGACTGGACGCCGCCGCGTTTCTCTGCGAATCCCGTGAACCGCATCGGTTTCGCGAACATGGCCGACGGACGGCAGATCGCGACAGGGGTGCGTCCGCTCCACGCCGGCCCGCTTCAGGTCACGCATCGTGGACGGCAATATCCCGTGTTCGACTGCGAGGATGCGGAGATCGCGTGGAACGTCAGCCTTCCGCCGGCGTTTGCGGGCTACACGGCATACGGCGTCGTGTCGAACTCGCTCACGGGCGCGACGGCCGAACGCATCGCGGCGACCGGCGGCGTCGCCCGCGTGTCGACGCGGACGGCGGGCGCGTACACGGTCCACTGGACGCTTTCGGACGGCAAGGGGCGCATCGTCGACAGGGACCGCACGGAGATGATGGTTGCGGGCCCGGTGGGGCAGACGTTCTGCGGGTTCGCGGAGTTTGACAAGACCCTCGAATCGCGGCTGAAGACGGTCCAGGCGGTTGACTGCACGCGCAAGGAGCCCGATCTGCGGAGGTTCGCGGAGCATCCCCGGCAGGCGAGGCTGATGGACAAGGACGGCAGCTGGCGTTCGGCGGTCGGAAACGAGAGCGGAATCGCGTTCCGCGAAACCGGCGTCCACGGCGGCGACTGGTTCGCGTACAAGCTCGACGTGGAGCGGCTTGGGCAGGCGCACGTGCTTGACGTGGACTATCCGGACACGCGGGAGCAGATCCTGCACGTGTCCGTGAAGGAGGAATATCCCGTCGGCTTCATGAACAACACTCCAAAGGGCGCGAGCGCGTGGCCGAACGCCTCCGGCGCGGTCCGCACGGGCTGGATGACGCCGCTGACGAACGGACGGCGCACGATGCGTCTCGTGTTCTTCCCCGGCTCGAAGAACGTGACGGTGTCGTTCCAGAACGGTGATGTCGGACGCGCGGCGGTGTGCGGATTCAGGCTGCATGAAGTCGGCGGAGACGGGCTTCCTGCGCTCAGGCTTCCGAAGTCCGGACGTCTTTACGGCAGCCACTGCGAGCGTCCGCTCTGCGGACAGTGGGGTGCGGCGTCCAACGGCGCGCTCTACCAGACCTGGACGGAATACCGCGAGGGGATGTATGCGGCGGCGTTCCTCGGAATCGCCAACAGGATCCGCTATCTGCGGTACGTGGGGCAGAACCTCGCCGTAGACGGCGTGTACATGTACAAGCAGGGATTCCCGACGGAGAGCGGCGAAAGCTACACGGCAAGGCCGGGTTTCGACTACTGCTACGCTCTCGCGAAGATGTACCGCCGCAACGGAATCCGCGCATTGGCCGGGTTCGAGTACCTCGCCGCGCCGTCCATACTCCTCGGCGGCGGATACGACATCGGCGAGCGGGAGATGCTCGCCGCGAAATCACCTGTCGTTCCGTCGCATACGGTCGACAGGCACGGGCGGCAGGTCGTCGGCTTCGGCGGCATGGGACTCAACTATCTCGCCCCGCGCGTCTGGCGTTCAATCACCAACACGGTGAGGGAGGTGTACGGAAGGTATGCCGGCACGGGCGGATTCGAGGGGCTGTTCATGGTCAACAACGGCTGGTGGCTTCCCGGCTATCCGACAGTCAAGGGCATTACGGAACTGGACGTCGGCTACGACGACCTCTCGGTGTCGCTGTTCGAGCGCGAAACCGGCATCGCGCTGGGGATTCCGTACTCGCCCGGACGGTTCGCCCAAAGGCACGAGCTGCTGACTGGTCGCTACGGACGCGAATGGTTCGGCTGGCGGGCGCGGAAGATACGGGCGTCGATGGATGAGATAGCGCACATCTGCAGCGGCGGTGGCGCCGACTGGACGGTGTATGCCGTGCCGGGCATGAGGCGGGACAACGGCTGCAATCCGTTCTCGCGCAGGGATTCCTCATTTGAGGAGCGTTCGCAGTACGTCCTCAAGGGCATGGCCAGCGCCGCGTTCCCCGGCGATGTGTGGGGAGACGGCGAGAGGGTGCGGATGATCCCGCAGATGGGGTACGAGCGTTCGCTCGACCTGGCGACTTGGGGGATGTCGATGAGCGCGGGCGCGAACGCCCTCCGCCGCCGTCAGGACGCCTGCTATTTCAATGCGGGACTCAACGAACGATGGGTGGAGTCGTCGCGGCTTGACGGCTGGTGGTGGCGTTCGGCGGTGTCGACCGTCTACGACGTCCGTCCGTCCGCTGCGGCCGCGTATTTCAACCTCGTGGACGTCTGTGCGGACTACGTACCGAAGGTCATGGTCAACGCCTGGCTTGACGTGAACGTCCCCACGGCGCACGGACGCGAAAGCCGCCGCTTCGCCGCCGCGTTTTGCGACATCCCGGAAGGGGACGGAACGCCGCTGCCGTCGGTGACGGGCGTTTCCGCAAAACTCTTCGCCGACGGGCGCGTGCTGCTGCTGAACGACACGCCCCATGCGGTTGCCGGAACGCTCACGGCGAAAAGGTTTGGCTTCCCGCTGAAGATGGCGGAGACGTTCGGCGCGGAAGGGCGCGGGACGCTGCGCATCCGCCTTGACGGGTACGGCATGACGGTGGTGAGGGTGCGCAGCGCCGGCAAAACACTCACTGGCGCGTTTGCGTTCGAGGACGGAAACGTTGCGCAGAAGGCGCATTCCGATGCAAAATGCATCCTCTCAAACGCAAGGCTGTGCGCGAAGCTACCGGAAGAACTGCATGAAACGCTGAAGAGGGGCGTCGCTTCCCGGGACTATTATTCGCTTGTTGCGGCGCTCCGTTCCTACGAGGTGCGCCGGCTTGCCGATCCGTTCCTTGCGCTGGTTTCGGGGAGCGCAAACACCATGCGTCGCGATGAGATGAAGACGATCGGCGGCTATGACGGACCCGAACCCAAACGCTTCCGCAAGGGCGTCCCCGGCCAGGGCTTCCCCGCGAAAGTCCGCAAGGCGAAGCACCCGACGGCGCGGCGGACGCTTTCCATGCTTGTGCGTTCCGGCGGGAGGGACAGCGTGATGCTGTTCCACGACAATCCGTTCCGCTTCGACGTGACCTCCT
>CAYLRN010000057.1:0-4545 GCA_964386385.1 uncultured Lentisphaeraceae bacterium
ACTTATGGTAATGGCGGCTGCGGCGCTCTGCGGGGCAGTGGCGTCCGCCGGCGGCATAGAATCCCAGAACGTCGTGGGGTACCAGACGGTCAAGTCGGTGGCCGGGTTCAACCTCTACGCGCCGATGTTCAGGAACGTCGACGGGTCCAAGACCAAGATACAGGACATAAAACTCGGCGAGGGCGCCACCTCCTGGAGCGACAACATACAGATCGTCGACGCGGGCGTCGCGACCGTCGCGCAGTACTTCTACGTCACGGAGGAGGACGGCTTCGAGGCGGACGGCTGGACGGAGGACTTCGTCACGCTCGCCGACGTCGAACTCGAAAAAGGGCAGTCGGTCATCGTTGCGACGGGGGCAAAGGACGTGGAGATCACCTACGCCGGCGAGGTCGATAACTCTCCCACGGTCGTCAAGTCCGAGGCGGGCTTCAACTTCGTGGGCAACAACGTCCCCAAGCCCATCAAGATCCGGGACGTCACGCTCGGCGAGGGCGCCACCTCCTGGAGCGACAACATACAGATCGTCGACGCGGGCGTCGCGACCGTCGCGCAGTACTTCTACGTCACGGAGGAGGACGGCTTCGAGGCGGACGGCTGGACGGAGGACTTCGTCACGCTCGCAGACGTCACGCTTGACCCCGGCCAGGGAATCATCGTCGCCACGGCTTCAGACGGCGTGGTCATCACGCTTCCCGCCGCGCTCTGACAAGTTTCAGTGCGGTGGCGCATCCGCCTGTGGCGGGCGTATGCCGCGTGAAGAATGAAAAGGAGATTGGAAAAATGACGAAGAGAAAGATACTTGGAGTTGCCGGTGCGCTTCTCGCGGCGTTCGCCGTGCACGGCGCGTCGCTCAGCTGGGTGGTTAGTCAGGTTCAGAACAGCGACGGCGTGAGCGGCGCGGCCGGGGGGTACGTCGCGTACATGTTCGCGACGGCGTGGACGGGGAACGTCTCGTCGTTCGTGCCGAGCGCGACGCTCACGACGGCGGACGCGGTTCTCGCGTCGATCCTCGACGGCACGTTCAGCGCGGACGGCGCGTTCCACAGCGAGCTGTCCACTTCAGCCGGTGCCTACACCGTGGCCACCGGCGTCTCGCAGGCGTTCGACAACGGCGACTCGATATCGGCGTTCGTGGTGATCTTCGACGCGGCGGACTACGCCTCCGCGAAGAACTACATCATCACAGGCGAGAAGTCCGCGACGTGGCTCTCCTCCGGCGGTGCGCAGACGCTCGCCTTCGGCACGATGAGGAACGTCGCCTGGACGGCGATCTCGAACGTCCCGGAACCGACGAGCGGCCTCCTCGCCCTTCTCGGCTTCGCCGGCCTCGCCCTCCGCAGACGCCGGGCGTAAGAGGCGCGCACTCAACGCATATGGGATTATGCGACATGGAGGCCGCCCTTCATTGGGGCGGCTCTCTTGTTGTCGGTTCATGTCTGGACGCACTGCGGTATTCGGGCTTCGCGATGGCGTCTATGAACGCATGGGATCCAGACGGCAGGAAGAGTTCGCGCATATAGTCTTTGCACACTATGGCTTGAGACGTCCTATCGGCATGACATGAACGCCGTCCTTGCGGGTGTAGGCGAGGCCGCCTCCCGTTATTACGGCCATCAGGGTCGGCTCGTCTATCCGCGGGCCGTCGCCTTTCGCGTTGGCCGCCCATATGGGGTCTCGTATCTGCACGAGATGGTCTGCCCCCGCCTCCGCCATTCTGTGTCCGAGCTTGAACTCAATCGACGCGAACCGCCCGTCGGGAAGGTGGAGGACGCAATCGGATTTAGGGCCATAGCAATCGCGGTAATACGACACCTTGCCGCCGATGGCCGAGGTGTAGGCGCGGAGGTCGCGGATGCAGAGCATCTCGAACACGAAGCCAAAGGTCGGCAGGTCGCCGAGAAGTTTCTGCGGAGACGCGCCAAGCGCGGCTACGGCCATCGAGGGGTCTGTGAACTCCTTCTTGTTCGCCGCGCGAATGGCGGTCCTTGAACGGATCGCAGGACACCAGTCGGGGAGGTCCTCGATCACGAACAGCCGTTCGAGCGCCGCCCTGTAGGAGGCGAGGGTCTTGTCGCTGAAGTCGCCGAAGTTGGAGCGGATGTCCTTGAGGACCGTCGCGTCCGAGGCGAGGGTGGAGACGCTTCTTGCGTATGCGCGCATCACTGCCCGAACGCGCGATTCGTCGCGCTGTACGCCATCCACCCGCGAGGCGTCGACGGCGCATACGGCGTCGAGATAGTTGCGGGCGACGCGAAGGCTCGCGCCGTCGCTCCTCTTTGAGAGGGAAGAGGGCCCTCCGCCGCGACAGGTGGCGAAGACGAGCCTTTCAAGGACGAGTTCGCAGGTCGCGCCGTCGATGTCGACATCGGGTGCGTCGAAGAGAGCGGAAAGCGATACCGAGCCGTTGGATTCGCCGCTCTCGTAGAGGCTCATGGGGTTACATCGACACTCGCGCGATGCGTCCGGCGCCCGTGTGCCGGATCTCCTTGCGCCTGTCCCCGACGACCGTCGAGCCGGCAAGGACGAACTGTCCGTCCTCCCCACGTTCGTCGGCGGCGTTGCGGACGGCGTCCCACAATATGGCAGCCTCCTGCCACTCGTCTATGAGCCGGGGCGTTTCCCTGGCGAGCAGGCGCATCGGGTCTGCGTCGACGACTCTTCTGATGTATTCCATCTGCGTTTTTTCCGCCTTTCGTGTGCAAGTATGTCAAATCTCCGTCGGTAAAGCGACAATCCGTTTCTGCTTTTTGTGGTATTTCGATTCCGGTATTTGCGCATTTTCGACTCTGAATATTGCGCAAGCGGCCGAACGCGCAGAAAGCCATTGACACCGCCATGGTGGACATCTCGCAGACGTTAGTGGCGATCTTCTTCGCGGCGGGCTGCGCCTCCACTAAGAACTGCATCGTCATCGGCGAGAAGGCCTCCTCGTTCGATGACGGCTCTGGTGGTTGTGTGATTGAACGCGCCTGAACCATTGGCGATTATGTGCGGATTGGCGTTGAAATCATTGGTGAAAATGTGTAGAATACGAGACCTAAAAGCGTCAGAGGAGTCATATGCAGCGAAAAATCACACAAAAACTCATGGAATGGAGCAGACAGAAAGCCCGCAAGCCACTGGTGATAAAGGGGGCGCGACAGGTCGGCAAGACATGGGCGATAAGGGATTTCGGCGATAAATGCTTCGCCCGCACCGCATACTTCAACTTTGACGCAAATCCAGACCTCCTTCAGATATTCGACGTCAAAGACCCGCATGAGACGATTCGTCTTTTGGAGTACGTCGCGGGATTCAAGTTCGTCCCTGACGCGACCCTCATTGTCTTCGACGAGATACAGCAATGCCCGAATGCGCTGAATGCGCTGAAGTATTTCAAGGAGGACGCCCCGGAGTATTTCATAGTCGCGGCAGGAAGCCTTCTTGGGACGTATCTCGCGAAGCCCAAGACCTATCCGGTCGGAATGGTCGATCTCCTTGAGATGCATCCGCTCGATTTCGAGGAGTTCCTGCAGTCGAGCGATCCGAGCCTCTTCGAGGTCTACGGGGGCATCAATGCCGGAGAGGAGGTCCCCGCCCTCTTCCATCGCAGGCTCACGGCGGCATGCCGCGACTACGCGATCGTCGGCGGAATGCCGGAATGCGCGGCGGAATGGTGTCTGCATGGAGACATAGAGCGGATACGAGACATTCAGCGCGCACTCCTGGAGTTCTACGAGGGCGATTTTGCGAAGCACACGGATTCCACGGTCGCGGAACGCTGCTGGCACGTATGGCGGTCCATCCCCGCGCAGTTGGCAAAGCCGAACGAAAGGTTCTTCTACGGCACGGTCAAAAGCGGCGCAAGGGCGCGCGAATACGAAGAGGCAGTGTCGTGGATAGTCCATGCCGGGCTTTTCAACAGGATCCACAACGTCCAGAAGATAGAAACCCCGCTCAGGGCGTATTCCGAGCTGTCGCAGTTCAAGCTGTTTCTCCACGACACGGGGCTTCTGTGCCGGATGGCTGGCGTCAGCCCGGCGGACATCGCCCTCGGAAGGGACTATTCGTTCAAGGGGAAGGTCGCCGAGAACTACGTCCTGCAGCAGCTGACTGGCAAGACAGAGGTCGAGCCGTTCTACTTCATGGACGACCATTGCCGGGAAATAGACTTCCTTGTCCAGTCCAGGGGCGGCGTCGTGCCTGTCGAGGTCAAGTCGGGCGAGAATGTCAGGTCGATAAGCCTGTCGAACTACGTCGGCAAACGAAAGCCCTCAATGGCGGTCAGGTTCTCCGAGAAGAACGGCGGAAGCGGCGGCGGCATACTGTCGATGCCGCTGTACATGGCCTGCAAACTGCCGTCGCTGCTGGACGGGTAAAACACGCATCTGCGCCGGCGAGGCGCGAGTCCCGCCACGCCGGGGAGAGGGACAAGACTCCGTCCATGCGTCGGCGGACGGGGGCGCCTCCGACGCAAGGCCCGTCATCGCACCGTTATGAGCGTCGCAGCGGCCTTCGCCTCGTAGCGCAGCTCCACGTCGTCCAGGGCGAACGGGCAGCTGC
>CAYLRN010000058.1:0-4104 GCA_964386385.1 uncultured Lentisphaeraceae bacterium
CAGGGCGGCGGCGGCATTGGATTTCATGGCGGTATTCTACAAAATCCTTTCGCGGCGCACAAGCGAAATCTCGTGACTACACGCTCTACCATTTCCTGCGGCTCACCTCAAATCGTCATGACACGATTACGAGCGATGAAAAGTGCATCATATACTGAACCACTGCGGACAGACCCGAAAGGGGGCTGGAGGCAGGAGGCGAAAAGGAAGAAGGACAGGCCGGGAAAGGCAAGGGAGAGAAGGAATGCGAAGGAGACGGAGACGCGCCTACGCCCCCGCGGGGGCGTAGGCGGCCGCCGGCGGCGGGGACGCGCGGGGCGGAGCGCAGGTCGTCCACGAAGAAAAGGAGAAAGTATGAGACAGTTCAGAACGCTGCCGAAGTGCATCGCGGGAATCTTCGGCGAGGTGAGCCATTTCGCTTGCAATTCACCGAGGATTATGGTAGAATACATGAACTGGCAAACTCATGTTCGGAAACGCGGATAGACGCGAAAGGAGACTGCAATGGCGATTCAAGTAGGCATCATCGGCGCGGGCGGAATGTCCAGCTACCACATCCCCGGCTTCAAGGCCGGCGGCGCGAAGGTCGTCGCCATCGCCGACCCCAACGCCGCGGCGGCGAAGGCGACTGCGGAGAAGTTCGGCGTTCCGAAGGTCTATTCCGACGTCGCCGAGATGATCCGCTCCGAAAGGCTCGACGCGGTTAGCGTGATCACTCCGAACAAGTTCCACGCGCCGCTCGTTCTGCAGTCCCTCAAGGCGGGACTCCACGTCTTCTGCGAAAAGCCGCCGGCCCTCAACGCGGCCGAGATGAAGAAGATGGCGGCGGCCGCCGAAAAGGCGGGGCGGACGCTCATGTTCAACTTCAACAACCGCGCGCGCCCGGAATCGTACGCGATGATGAAGGAAATCGAGGCGGGGCGCGTCGGGACGATCAACAGCGCCCAGGCGCTCTGGATCCGGCGCACCGGCATCCCCGGCTTCGGCGGCTGGTTCACGACGAAGGAGCTCTCCGGCGGCGGCCCCGTCATCGACCTCCTCCACATGGTCGACCTCGCGCTCCACTTCATGGGCTACCCCGACCCCGCGTACGTCCTGGCGAACACGTTCGACGACTTCATGGGCGACAAGCGCTTCAAGGGGCCGTGGGGCATTCCCGACAAGGCGAACGGAGTGTGCGACGTCGAGGCCGCCGCGCACGGGTTCGTTACGTTCAAGAACGGATCCGTCCTGTACCTCCGCAACGCCTGGGCGGAGATGAACAAGCGCGAAGAGGTTTCCGTGACGTTCCAGGGCACGAAGGCGGGCGGACTCGTCCGCCGCCTCTTCGGCACGGACGGCCTTGACGAGACCGCAGAGGACACGTGCGAGCTCTACTTCCAGTCGAAGACCGGCGCGCGGGCGGACAAGACGCTGAAGGTGAAGCCGGACGAGGCGATGGGCCGCGTCCGCTCCGCCACGAACTTCATCCGCGTCCTCCAGGGCAGGGAGAAGCCGCTCAACACGCCGGACGAGGCAATCAAGCTGATGAAAATCATCGACGCGATCTACGCCTCCGCCGCGAAGAAGGCGCCCGTCAAGATAGCCTGAAGATTTCCCGCCGGCGCCTCGGCGCGCCGCGGACGCAGCTGCTGCTGAAAAGAAAACCTTGATTCAAGGAGATTACTGATGACGCGAATGGAACAGGCCCTGCGGCACGCCACTGACACGAAGGCGTGCGTTGTCGGCGAGAACGTCCTGGGGCAGGTCCCCGTCTTTGCGCGCGAGTTCTTCCCCGGCGCGACGCGCGCGACGATCGTCGCCGATCCGCGCACTTGGGCCGCCGCAGGCGAGGCGGTGGCGGCGCTGCTGAAGGGCGCGGGCTTCGCCGTGTCGACCTACGTCCTTGAACCCGGCGGAAAGACGTTTCACGCGGACTACCGCTACGTGGAGGAGGTGCGCGACGCGCTGAAAGCGGAGATCGCAAAGGGCGTCCCGGGCGACTTCCTGCCGGTGGCGGTCGGCAGCGGCGTCGTCAACGACCTGACGAAGCTGGCGAGCGGAGACCTGGGCGTCCCGTATCTCGTCTGCGCCACGGCGGCGTCCGTGGACGGCTATTCGAGCTTCGGCGCGTCCATCCGCTCTCCAGAGGGCGCGAAGCAGACGTACCCATGCCCCGCGCCGCGCGCGATCGTCGCGGACCTCGGCGTGATGCGCACCGCCCCGAAGTGGATGGCCGCAAGCGGCTACGCCGACCTGCTGGCGAAGGTCCCCGCCGGCGCGGACTGGATTCTCGCCTACGAGCTCAAGGCCTCGCCGTGGCACGAGCGCGCGTGGGAGACCGTGCAGGGCGGCCTGCCCGACGCGCTGTCCAATCCCGAAGGCGTCGCCGCGATGGAGACGGTCCCGCTCACGAAGTTCGTCGAGGGCCTGATGCTCGGCGGCTTCGCGATGCAGGACATGCAGAGCTCCCGCCCGGCCTCCGGCGCGGAGCACATGTTCAGCCACATCCTCGAAATGCGCAACCACACGCACAAGGGCGACATCGTCCCGCACGGCATCCAGGTGGGCGTCTACACGCACTTCATGGCTAGGTTCTACGAGCGCATTCTGGCATTCGACTACACGCGCCTCGACGTGGAGGCCTGCGTGGCCGCCTGGCCGGACTGGCCGGCGGAGGAGGCCGTCGCACGACGTCTCTTCGAGGGCACTCCGTTCCCGGACGTCGGCGTCACGACGACGAAGGCGAAGTATCTCGACAGGGACGGGCTTCGCGAGCAGCTGTCGATCGCGAAGACGAGATGGCCGGAGATCAAGGCGCGTCTTGAAGGGCAGCTTCTCCCCGCGCGCGAAATCGAACGCCGCCTCAAGGTCGTCGGCGCTCCGACGACGCCGGAGGAGATCGGCACGACGAGGGAGGCTTCGCTCGCCAACGTCAACGTCGCCGCGCACATGCGCGACCGCTACAACGCGCTCGACTTCACCTACCGCACCGGGCAGATGATTCCGTTCGCAAAGGCGGCTTTCGGACTGTAGACCGGCGGAGACGGAGGAGATAGTGAAATGAGCGTGTTGACGAATGCCGACTGCGAAAGGCTGAACCGTCTTTACGGAGCGCCGGGGCGCATCGTGTTCCGTCCGTCCCGGCACGACGTCCCGGTCGTCGTGCTGGCGAACCAGTACGGTTCCGCCGAAATCGCGCTCTTCGGCGCGCAGACGATTTCGTATCGTCCGACGGGCAACCACCCCGTCCTGTTCATGCCAATCCCGTATGACGAGAAGCCGCGCGGCGCGGAAATACACGGCGGCGTTCCGATCTGCTGGCCGTGGTTCGCGCGGAACGGCCCCGCCGGATCGAAGCTCCACGGCCTTGCGCGATACGAGGTCTGGGGCGTGAAGGGGAGCGAGTACTCCGAAGACATATCGGAAATCACCCTCTGCCTGAAGTCTAACGACTCCACGCGCGCCGCGTGGAACCACGACTTCGAGCTTGAGCTGAAGGCGTCCGTGTCCATGAAGCTCACCCTCGCCTTCAAGGCGACGAACACGGGCAAGACGCCGTTCTCAGTCACGGAGGGATTCCATCCGTACCTTCGCGTGAGCGAACGCGACCAGACGGAGGTGCTGGGCGTGGACGGACTGGAGTTCACCGACACGAATTTCCCGGAGAAGGGGAAGCGCATCTGGACCGGCTCGTACGAAGTCCGCGGCGGCGGAAGCAAGATATTCGACGCCGCGAAATTCGAGTACGTGCTGATGGACCATGGCATAGACCGCGCCATCGCCGTCGTTTCGCGCGGCAACCGCACGATGGTCGTGTGGAACCCGGGCGAGGAGAGCGCGGACAAGGTCGCCGACTTCGGCGTGGACGGCTGGCGTAAGTTCGTGTGCGTCGAACCATGCTCAACCCCGGCGGACGTCGCGTACGAATTGAAGCCGGGCGAGTCGCACGACCTGCTCATGGCCATCCAGTCCGTCCCGAACGACGGCAGCGTCCATCCGCGCAGATGACGCCTTTCCGCGCAAAGGCGGATTGTGGTGTAATGCGTACATGAAAGCGGAATCGGCACAAAGGCAGGCGGCGCGGGCGTTCGTGGAGCGCTGGACGTTCAGGCGCGGGAGCGA
>CAYLRN010000059.1:0-3543 GCA_964386385.1 uncultured Lentisphaeraceae bacterium
ACGACGCGAGTCTCGCGCTCCGCGTCCCGCAACTCGTCCATCCCGACTGGGAGGAGTATCCGCAGAAGTCATGGACATCCAACTGGCACTGCCTGTTTGACGGTGATTCGGAAGACGACCGCCGCCTTTTGGGGTGGTCTAGGCGTTTCGCCGACGTCCTTCCACTGGCGGTCAATTTCTACTCTCTTGGGGATGAGGTCCTGGAATTGGCTCCTGACAACGACGTCAGTGCATTTACCGGAGTGTCCGACGGTTTCTCCCATCATGCGTGGCACAAGCAGGAACTGTTCAAGGGGCGCGGGATTGGCGTTGGCGCGGGAGCGACCGACTGGTCGGGATGGAACGTAGACGAGAACATGTTCAAGGTCAACAGAATCTCGGCGGAAGAGGCATGGAAGATGGATGATGCTGACTTGCGGACGAACACGGTGTTCCATTGCCATCCGGCGAGCATGCGCGCGCGGCGCATTCCGCTTCTTGTGCGGGCCGCACACCTTGCTTTGGGGATTCCTGCCCTGACGCCGGCGGCCGGAGCGATTCCTTTCGGCGGCGAGTTGATCGCCGACGACATGATCGACGTAAACGATGAATCTCCGTTGGGCATTCCAAGGCCGAACGGATGGCCTCGGCGTTCCGTTTTTTCGGGACGCTGGCTTCACTCCGACATGAAGGACGTGCCGTACTTCTTCAACTTTATGTTCTACGAGAGGGTTGTTGAGAAAGGTGGGCTGAAATGAGACGAATAGAACTGTTTATGTGCTTTCTCGCGTTTGGCGTCGCATTTTCCGCAGACGCATTCACCAAGGACGCTTCATACCGCCGTGCGCGGGCTGAAGGTGCGCGGATGCAAATGGAGGTTTCAGTCGTGGACGATGACGGAAACGCCGTTCCCCATGCGGAAGTCGAAGTGTTTCTAGGCATGAACGTTAGGTCGAAGGGACATTGGACAAGAGGTCTGTCCGACACGAACGGCGTTTTCCTCGTCGACGGAATGACGTGCGGGGACGAAATCGAGATTGTCGCCTCGAAAACAGGGCATTACGGTTCATCGGAGAAGTTCAGCCTCGTGTCTATTGGCGCGGAGTGCGGCGTGAAAGATGGGCTATGGCAGATTGGAAATAAAAGGCGCGGTGTGGCGTTGCGAAAGATAAGGCGTCCTGCGAATATGCGGATTGGTGGCGGATTCGTCTATACGGGAGTCCTCAACTCATGGCTTGGCTACGACCTTGAAATAAAGGATTTTGTCGCCCCGCATGGAAAGGGGGTTGTCGCGGATTTTTACGTCTGCATCGACTGGGATGGTGAATGGCTTCCGAAATACAGTGGGATGGGAGTCCGCATTCGTTTCCCGACTCCCTTCGCAGGGTTCTATTCAGTTGCCAAATGCCAGTCAAGTGTGTTCAAAGGCCCATATGCGGCTCATTTGGAGAATGCCTTTGAAAAAGAGGAAGTCTTCTACGAGAAAGTCGAGAGCGATTCGCGTAAGGACCGGAAGGTCTTCGACAAAGGCAAATGCTGGGTGGTCAGAAGCCGGTGCAAGGTCGATTCGTCCGGGAGGCTGGCGGAGGCGCATTATTCCGTTGTCCATCATGTTGGATTTGCGGGCAAGAAAGATGGGCGGGGCGGATTCTGCGTCGTCGGCGCGTTCAACCCTGAACCAAACGACGTCAATCTTGAGCCGAGGCGTTGAACTGAATGAAAAGACTCTGCATGGAACTGAATATGTCCAATTGCCTGTCTGCATATGCCCTGTTCGTTCTGATGGCTATGACGCCGGCCTTCGCCGTCCATGCAGAGACAATCGCCGTCCCAGCCCTGCCGACGTCCGCGACGCCGGACACGGAGGTTTCCACGAACGTGCCGTTCAACGCGCACCGCCTTGACGTGCGTTCGCTCGACATGCGGCTTGACTTCGCCGGCACGGACTCGAACTGCGTCCAGGTGGCGTTCGGGCGCGACGACGACGGCGACGGATCTCTCTCCGCCGACGAGACGGATTTTCTGGCGGGCTGGCGGCGGGGACGTCTCTTCGCCGAGGACGCGAGGGCGGGAAGGCGCCTGTTCGCCGACGTCGTGGACGGGGCGGACGCCAGGCGCCGTCTTTGCCTCCACGTGGGGACGGCGCCCGACGGAGGGCCGCGCCCGGTCGTCGTCTCCAACGAGACGGACGCCTGCTTCGCGGAACTCGCATCGGCGGAGTTCGCTGCCTGCGGCTGGAATCTGGTCCGCGTGACGCGGCGCGGAATGGACGCGGCGGACGAGTCGTGCGAAGTCGTCTGCCTGCATCCGAGTTTGCATCTCATTCTGAAGTAGGACTCCGGCGCGGCGTCCAATCGCGCTGCCGTGAGGACGGGAAAGCCAAGTCCCCGCGGGATTTTGGTATAATCGCTGCCAAAAGGAAAGACGGACAATGGCCAACGCAAACCTGAGCGCCGCAAGAAAGGCGAAGAAGGACGAGTTCTACACGCAGTACGCCGACATCGCGCGTGAGATGGAGGCGTATCTCGACTACGACGCGGACGTCTTCCGCGGCAAGTCCGTGCTGCTGCCGTGCGACGACCCGGAGTGGAGCAACTTCACCAAGTGGTTCGCCGAGAACTTCGAGCGCATCGGCCTCAAAAGGCTCGTCTCGACCAGCTACGCGTTCAACAGCAAGGCGATGAACGCGAACGGACGTCAGGCAGGGGGCGGCGGGGCGGGACGCCCCGCCCTACCGCATGGACAAATGAACGGCATTCCGGTAGGGCGCGACGTCCCCGTCGCGCCGAATGGCGTCTACTACCAGCCGTCGCTCTTCGAGCGCGGAAGCCCGCAGTTCAATCCCGCGAAGACGGCGGCGCACGGCAAGATCTTCGTGCTGGACGAGGACACGAACCGCAGCGGGCGCATCGACCTGGACGACCTCAAGTGGGACTACCTTGAGGGCGACGGCGACTTCCGCTCGGACGAGGTGCGCCGCCTGCGCGACGAGGCCGACGTCATAGTCACGAACCCGCCGTTCTCGCTCTTCCGCGAATTCCTCGCATGGATCGTAGAGGCGGACAAGAAGTTCGCCGTCATCGGAAACCAGAACGCCATCACGTACAAAGAGGTCTTTCCCCTCATCATGGAAAACCGCCTGTGGCTTGGGGCGACTGGATTTTCAAACGACATGGTGTTTGCCGTCCCGAAGGGGACTACCGTCCCCGACGCCTATAGGCAGAAGGCGGAGCGAATGGGGTATGTCGGCGACTTTACGCGCATGGGGAATACATGTTGGTTTACAAGCATAGACCATGGGAAAAGACACACGCCTTTGAGCCTCATGACGCTCCGCGACAACGTGAAGTACTCGAAGCACAGGGAAATCAGAGGTCTTGGCTATCGAATGTATGACAACTATCAAGCCTTGGAAGTCCCATACACGGATGCGATACCGAGCGACTATTTCGGGGATTCTGCAAAAAGGCCATTGACGAATGAGGACGGGTATGTGACAATGCTCGCAGACAGACAGACAGACAGACAGACAGACAGACAGACAGACAGACAGACAGACAGATT
>CAYLRN010000060.1:0-3458 GCA_964386385.1 uncultured Lentisphaeraceae bacterium
ATCGTCCTCGCGCGCGCCGGGGCGGGCGAGGCGGGGGGCTTCGACCCGCCGCCCGGCGCGGAGGTCTGCGGGGACTGGGAGGCGTTCGGCGCGGCGGATGACTGGGTCCGCGTCGCGTTCACGAACCGCATGACCGGGGCGGTCTCCCGCGTCCGCGTCCACGCGGGCGGCGGCGCGGACGTCTTCGCGGACGCCGCGCACGAACCGTCCCTCCGCGTGTCGCTTCGCGGCGCGGCCGGCGGCCTCGCCCCCGCCGCCGCGTGGCCGTCGCTCCCGGCGGACGCCCGCCCGTCGCGCTTCTGGAGCCTCGCCACGCCGTCGAACACCCTGCTCCTCGTCTGGCAGAACCTCCTCCTCGGCCGCCGCGCGGATTCGCCCGCGTCGTTCCGGTGCGAGCTCCTCCCCAACGGCGACGTCGCGCTCGGATGCGACCTCTCCCGCGTCTCCGCCGCGTCGGCCTCGAACCTCGCCGCGGCAGTCTCGACGCCGGGCGGGCGGGCGGAGTCGCCGCTTGCGCCGGGGGCGGCGGCGTCGCTGCGCTGGGCCAGGCTCGACCCGTCGCGGGCGGGGGAGGACGACCCGGACGGCGACGGACTCTCCACCGCGGACGAGGTGTTCCTCCTCGGCACGGACCCGTACCTGGCGGACACGGACGGCGACGGGCTCTCCGACGGCGAGGAGGCCCGCCTCGGGACGAACCCGCTCGACCCGCTCTCGTCGGACGGCATCGTCCCCGACGGCGCGGCCGTGCGCCTCGGCGGGGAGGACCCGCTGTCGCGTCCGCCCGGCTCGACGAACACGGTCTGGGAGCATCTGTTCTACACCGGGACGACGAACGCGCCGTTCGCGCCCCCCTCGCCGACGGAGGAAAGGGCCGTGCTGCGCGTCTCCGCGTCGGGGACGGGCGGCGGCGTCCTCTCCGTCGGCGGGACGTCCGTGCCGCTGCTGGGGGCGGGCGCGGCGCGGGCGCGGACGCCCGCCGCGCCCGCGCTCCTCGTCCCGGTCGTCCGCGGCGAGGACGTGCCGCTCGTCCTGCGCTGCGGCGCGGGGCTTTCCGTCTCGCTCGGCTCGGACGACTTCGCGTTCGGCGCCCTGCCGTCGCCGGAGGGCGGCAGCCTCGTCGGGCGGATCAACTTCCCGAACGCCTCCGCCACGCCGGCGTGCGTCCACGACCTCCGTGAGCGGACGGCGGACGTCTCGTTCCCGGTCCGCGGCGGCGCGTCCGCCCTGACGTGCGCGTGGCGCGGCGGGGACGGCGTCTCCGTCGAGAGCCGGCCGCCGCGCGCGGCGAGGCTCCGGGCCGGCTTTCCTGCGCGGGAGCGGCGGACGGTCGCGTACACGCTCGCGCACCCGGTCTACCTCTTCGGGGAGGCGGAGCGGGAGCAGGAGGTGCGCTTCTGCCCGGCGCCGTCGGACGACGACCCGCCGGGGCCGGAGCCGTGGGATGACTCCGGGGTCGACGGGGACGGCCCCGAAGGCGGAGATGAGTGCTTCTGGTGCGCCGCGGTCCACGCGGCCGGCGGGGAATGCGACTGCCCATGCCACTTGCCGGGCGGCGACGGGGGCGCGGGCGGCGACGGGGGCGAGCCGGACTGGGTCTGCGACGAGCACGGCGTCCCGCCCGCCCGGTGCGCGGCGCTCCACGAGGACGACAGGAGGGAGGCGGAGCTGGCGCACGAGCGCCTTTCAGGCGTGCTCCGCGTCCGCCGCCCCGCGCTGTTCGAGAGGCGGGTGCATCTCGACGTGCCCGGGGCGGAGACGAACTGCTGCCCCTGCCCCGGACACCGGCGCGCCCGCGTGTCGCTCGCCTGGCGCGACTCCCGGCTGCGCGCGCTCGGACCGGGCGGGCTGGACTTCCTTGAGAGCGGCGAGTCCTGCGACGTCTCCGTGGCGGCGGTCCGGGCGAGCTCGTCTCCCGGCGACGCGGTGGTCGCGTTCGCGCTGAACGGAAAGATCCGCAGAACCTATGCGTTCACGGCGCTGGGCGTCTCGGTCGAGGCCCCTGACGGCCCCGGCGGGCCGGTCTGCGAGGCCATGGCGCCGGGGTTCGGCGTGCCGTTCGCGGTGGCGACGAACCCCGCGGCGGGGCTTCGGCTCGACCTCGCGACGGACGTGGGGCTGGCTGGCGGGCGCGTCCGGGTGGAGATAGCGGACGCGACGGCGCCGTTCGCGGTCTGGCGGCCCGACGGCGGCGGGGGGTGGCGCGTCCTCGCCGGCACGGAGGCGGGCGGCGCGGTCGACCTTCCGGCATCCGCGTGGCGGCGGATCGTGGGGCACGTGCCGGCGGGCGGCTCTCCGCGCCTCCCGGTCCGCGTGACGTCTCCGTCGCCGGGCACGGCGCGGGTCGTCCTGCGCTGGTGGGGCGTCGTGGACGGAAGGTACGCGGAGGACTCCGCCTCGCTCCGCGTGACGTCCGTGCGTCCGCCGCTCCTGCCCGACGTCGACCGCGACGGGGCAATCGGAGACGCCGACATGGAGTCTCTTTTCGCCGGCGAAAGGTTTCGCCATTGGACGAACGAGGACATGACGGACGGGGCGCTCCATGCGGACGATTCCGTCGTCAACGGCGAGGCCGACCTTGTGAATCTCTTCCCGGTGGCGATTGACTTTTCCGCATTTCGCTCGGCATGGGGCGATGGAGTCGAGTTCGTCGTCAGGCCGAAGGGGGGCGTTGCGGACGCTTTCAACGTCTGTTTTTCGGGCATTCCATGGAACGAGGCCGGCTCTGTGCAGACTGCGGCCGTGAAAACCGTGTCCGGCGTTCAGATTGCGTCCGCGCCTCTCATGCGAATGCCTGCGGGCGGAATAGGCCTGGACGATGCGTTCCTCGGGGAATTTGCGCCCGAATCGGGAGTCATGCTCTGCGAGGCGCGTCCGGCCGTTCAGGGAGAGTCCCTTCGCGCGGAAGTCCGCATGGGCGAGGACGTCCTGTTTGCGTATGACCTGCCGATGTCCGTTCAGTCGGTCAGGAGCATGTACGGCTGGCACAACTTTCGCGGACTGTCGAATGGGAAGGTCTCCCGGCGGACGTCTGTTCCGGCGTGGATGGGGCAGGCCGGCGCGAAGGCGCTGGTTTTCATCCACGGAGCGAACGTCTCCGAGAAGTCGGCCGGGGCCTGGGGCGACGCCGTCTTCAAGCGCCTGTGGCTTGCCGGCAGCCGCGCGGACTTTCATTGCATAAGCTGGCGGAGCGACATCGGCAGTTCGGCCAACTACCATCAGAACGCGTCCAATGCATTCGAGGTGGCGGCGCAGATTGTGGAGGCGGTGCGGGCGATTCCCGGCGAGAAGGTCCTGATGGCGCATTCGCTTGGCAACATGGTCGCCTCGTCAATGGTCCAGGACCACGGGCTGGAGGTTTCGAAGTGCCTCATGTGCAACTCGGCCGTTCCCGCAGAGGCGTACGACGCGAGTCTCGCGCTCCGCGTCCCGCAACTCGTCCATCCCGACTGGGAGGA
>CAYLRN010000061.1:0-3026 GCA_964386385.1 uncultured Lentisphaeraceae bacterium
CCCCTTGCCAAATCCTCCGTTTTTTGAGACAATGTGCATTCGTTCGACCACGGAAAGAAGAGCAAACAGCAATGAAAGTACGTAGTTCGGTCCGCCGCATATGCGAGAACTGCCGCGTCATCCGCCGCAAGGGGGTGGTGCGGGTGATCTGCACGAACCCGCGCCACAAGCAGCGCCAGGGCTAGGGCCTCAGGGAAAACTCAAGGAGAGAGACAGACCATGCCGAGACTTATGGGTGTGGACGTCCCCGGCGCGAAGCGCATCCGCTACGCGCTGCGGTACATCCACGGGATAGGGCCCAAGCGCGCGGACGACGTGCTTGCGGCGTGCGGGGTCGACCCGGCGAAGAAGGCCGACGACCTGACGCAGGACGAGGTGCACGCGATCACGACGCACGTGCAGGAGAACTACCGGGTGGAGGGCGACCTCCGCCGGGAGACGATGCAGAACGTGCGGCGGCTGATCGCGATCGGCTCGTACCGCGGGCTGCGGCACAAGCGCGGGCTGCCGGTCAGGGGCCAGCGGACGAAGACGAACGCGAAGACGCGCAAGGGCTCGCGCCGGTCACCCGGCGCCCCGAGGAAGTAGCGCGGGGCATCCGGAGGACTTATGAGCGAAGAGCAGAAGACAGAGGCGCGGGGCGCGGAGGCGCCGGCCGCGCAGGGCGACCAGGCGGCGAGGAAGGCGCGGCCGGGGCGGACGATGCCCCCCGGGATCGCGTTCGTGCGCTCCACGTTCAACAACACGCAGGTGTCGATAGCGGACGCGCGCGGCGGCGTGGTGTCCTGGAGCTCGGCCGGCAAGGCGGGGTTCAAGGGCTCGCGCAAGTCGACGGCGTTCGCGGCGACGATGGTCGCGCAGGACGCGGCGCGCGCGGCGTACGCCAAGGGCATGCACGAGTGCGAGGTGCGCGTGCAGGGCGCCGGGCAGGGCCGCGAGTCGGCCGTGCGGGCCATCCAGGCCGCCGGCATCAGGGTCACGATGATAACGGACTGCACGCCCGTGCCCCACAACGGGTGCCGTCCCCGCAAGCGCAGGAGGGTCTGACGATGGCAAGGTACACTGGACCGAGGTCGAAGGTGGCCCGCCGCTTCGGCGAGCCCGTGTTCGGGCCCGACAAGGTGCTGGAGAGGCGTCCGAACCGCCCGGGGCAGCACGGCGCCAAGCGCGCGCGCAAGCTCTCCGAGTACGGCGCGCAGCTGCGCGAGAAGCAGAAGGCGCGCTTCATCTACGGGATGATGGAGAAACAGTTCCGGCTGTTCTTCGAGCGCGCGAAGGCGCAGGAGGGCGTGACGGGCGAGAACCTGCTGCGCCTCTGCGAGACGCGCCTGGACAACGTCGTCTACCGCATGGGCCTGGCGCCGACGCGCGCGGCGGCGCGGCAGCTGGTCTGCCACCGCCACGTCACGGTCGACGGGCGCGTGTGCGGGATCCCCTCGTACACGGTGCGCGTGGGCGAGACGGTGGGCGTGACGGAGAGGACGCGGAGGATGTCCGCGGTCGAGGCCTCGCTGGAGCGCTCGCGCCCGGCGCCGGCGTGGATGCAGTTCGACCGCGCCACGATGACGGGCTCGCTGACCGCGCTCCCGTCGCGCGCGGAGATCCCGGAGAGCGTCGACGTCCAGGCGATCGTCGAGCTCTACTCGCGCTGACGGCGCGGGCGGGGCCGCGCCCCGCCTCCGCGCATCCTTTCACACAGTTGAGGTGCAGACAGATGCCGATTCGTTTGAGCCGATTTGAGATGCCGCGTACCGTCCAGCGCGAGGGCGACGCGGCCGGGACGTACGCGCGCTTCGTGGCCGAGCCGTTCGAGGTGGGGTACGCCCGCACCGTCGGGAACTCGCTCCGCCGTGTGCTGCTCTCGTCGATAGAGGGCAGCGCGATATGCTCGGTGAGGATCGCGGGCGTGAGCCACGAGTTCTCCACGATCCCCGGCGTGGCCGAGGACGTGGCGGACGTGGTGCTGAACCTTAAGCGCGTGCTGCTGAGGGCGTTCACCCGCGACGGGTGCACGATCCGCCTGTCGAGGACGGGCCCCTGCACGGTGACGGCGGGCGACTTCGCCGCCGGGAGCTCCGTGGAGGTCCTCAACCCCGGTCTCGAGATCGCGACGCTCGAGGCGGGCGCGACGCTCGAGATGGAGTGCGAGGTGCGCACGGGCCGCGGGTTCTGCCTGGCCGAGGCGAACAAGACGCCCGACGGGCCGATAGGCCGGATCGCGGTGGACTCCATCTTCTCGCCGGTCACGCGCTGCAACTTCCTCGTGGGGAACACCCGCGTGGGGCAGCGCACGGACTACGAGAAGCTGGTGCTGGACGTGTGGACGGACGGGCGGACGACGCCGGAGGAGGCGCTGCGCACGGCGGCCGCCGTCCTCAGGCGGCACCTGGACGTGTTCGTGGACTACGCGGAGGAGGAGTCCCTGGAGTTCGACGACTCCGACCGCCGCGGGGCCGACGAGCGCGAGCGCCTGCGCCGCCTGCTGAACATGTCCGTCAACGAGATCGAGCTGTCCGTCCGCGCGGCGAACTGCCTGAACAACGCGAGCATATCCACGGTCGGGGAGCTCGCGCAGAAGACGGAGGCGGACATGCTGAAGTACCGGAACTTCGGGCGGAAGTCCCTGAACGAGATCAAGGACAAGCTCAAGGAGCTGGGGCTGTGCCTCGGCTACAAGTTCGACCCCGACCTGCTTGAATCGAAGAAGTAGAGAGTTTAGGAGCACACCAGAATGCGTCACCAGAGACTAGCGAAGAAGTTCGGCCGCTCGCCGGCCCACCGCAGGGCGCTCATGAAGAGCCTCGTCACCAACCTGATCCTGTGCGACTCGATCAGGACCACGCTTCCGAAGGCGAAGCAGGCCCGCCGCGACGCGGAGAAGGCGGTCACGCTCGCCCGGAAGGGCACGCTCGCGGCCCGGCGCCTCGCGGCGTCCCGCCTGCAGCAGCCGAGGGCGGTGAAGCGCCTGTTCGACGTCGTCGCGCCCGCGATGGAGGGCCGCCCCGGCGGGTACACCCGCATCCTGA
>CAYLRN010000062.1:0-2982 GCA_964386385.1 uncultured Lentisphaeraceae bacterium
CCTTGTGTATGGCATGATGTCTCATGCCGCCTTTCCTCTGCCCGCGCAGATTTTTTCCTGAGCGCATTGTAGCAGACGGGAGGCGGCCTTTGCATCCGCCGGGCGCGTCGGCCCGGCGGCCGCCTCCGCCCCCGCGGGGGCGGAGGCGCGTCTCCTTCGCCTTCCTTCTCTCCTTCGCCTTTCCCGGCCTGTCCTTCTTCCTTTTCGCCTCCTGCCTCCAGCGCCCTTTAGGGTCTGTCCGCAGTGGTCCAGTATATGATGCACTTTTCATTTTCAGAAACTTCGCCGGGGCGGATTGACAAATGCGGCGCGAAATGCTAAAGTGCGCCTGTCCATCGGGAGCGTCCATGGACGGAACTTGTGGCAAAGGAAACATGGAAATGTGCATAATTGCGAAAAAGTGGCATAAATCGGGGGGGGGGTGGGGCATTACACACTAGTTTCCCGATCCCTTCGCCTTTTTCGCGTCTTCCATGTCTTCCATCGTCGGCGCGGCTGGCCCTTCCGGGCCGCCGCGCCTCGTCGTTTTCATTCGCGGCCGTTCAGGCGCCTTGCCGGGGGTTTCGCGCAGGGCGACCACGGCCTGTTCGCGGGAACGCATGGCGCGTCGGGCGTGGGCGCTAATTCCGGGGGAGTGGGTTTGGAATCTGCCGTTTTCTGCCAATGGGAAGCGCGGAGCGGCCCCGAAAATCAGAGTTTTGCACGGTCTCATCCGGTAAAAGGAGGAAACAGCATGAATGAACGGGAACACTGGCGACGGGCGGCGGCCCTGGGCGGGGCGCGCGCCGCCGCCATATGTAGAAGGGCGTACGCGCTGGCGTTCGCCGCGGCGCTGGCGCTGTCGGCGGCGGGCGCGGCCTTCGACGGCACGTGGGAGGAGGCGTGGGACGATTCCGCCCGTCCAGGCGAGACCGTCGCGTCCGCGTCGGCGGCGATCGCGGAGACGTTCGACTCGCGCGTGGCGGGCGCGATGGCCGCAGCGGAGACGGCCGTGGACAGCCGCTTTTGCGACGTAGAGGAGACGTCCGCGGGACGCCTGGACACGAGGCCTCCTGCGGGGTTCTTCATCATCGTGCGATGACGGCGAACCCCGCGCAAGTGGGTAGGTGATCAAGTGGCTGAGTTTGCCGGCATGTGGAGTTCATGGCGATTTCCTGGGAGGGTCGCGCTCTCGCGCGACCGAAACGGACGGCGCACGGCGGAGGACGCGCGGGAGCGCGTCCCTCCCATGGGGGCGGCCCATTCGGTAGGGCGGGGCGTCCCGCCCCGCCGCCGCGGACGGAACGGCGCGACGGGACGTCGCGCCCTACCGGACACGGCTGTCCGGCCGCCTTTTCACGCGCATCGGCGCGACGGGACGTCGCGCCCTACCGGAAAACGCCAGCCTCTTGCCACCCAGCCACTTGCGCACCCACGCAACTTAACCACTTAACTACTTAATCACTTAACCGCAAAGGAGAAAGCAAATGAAAAGCACACCTCTGTCAATGGTCTTCATGCTTGCCGCCATGGCGGCGGGCGCAAGCGCTCCGGACGTCGCGGGCGTGGCGATGACGCAGGACCCGTTGTCGCGCGTTGTGACGATCTCGTACACGCTGGCGGACGGACCGGCGATCGTCACGGTGGACGTGCGCACGAACGGCGTGTCGATCGGCGGCGAGAACCTGTGGCACTTCTCGGGCGACGTGAACAGGGTCGTCCAGCCGGGCGCGCGGACGATGGCGTGGCGGCCGGACAGGGCGTGGCCGGGCCACAGGATCGATTCGGGCGTGACGGCTGTCGTCACGGCGTGGGCGACGGACACCCCGCCGGACGCGATGGTGGTGCCGCTCGACGGCAACGGCGGGGAAGTCGAGTACTACGCCGACCTCGCCTCCGTCCCCGGCGGCGTCACGAACGACGTCTACAAGACGGTGAAGATGGCGTTCCGCAAGATTCCCGCCGCGAACGTGTCGTGGATGATGGGCTCGCCCTCGTGGGAGCTGGGGCGGACCGCAGCCCGCGAGACGCCGCACGCGGTGATGCTGACGAACGACTACTACATGGGCGTGTTCCAGGTCACGCAGACGCAGTACGCGAACGTGTCCGGCGGGTCGTATCCGTCCTGGGCGACGGTCGACCGCCGGACGCGCCCGGTGGAGCAGGTGTCGTGGGAGGACCTTCGCGGCAAGGCGACGGCGGGGTACGACTGGCCAGCGGACGGCCATGCCGTCCTGTCCACGTCCTTCGTCGGGAAGATGCGGACGCTGACGGGCATGGAGTTCGACCTGCCGACGGACGCGGAGTGGGAGTTCGCCTGCCGCGCCGGGACCGGGTCCGCGCTCTACAACGGCAGGGAGCTGACCGGAACGACGGCCTCGACGAACACGCTCAACGCGCTCGCGCGGTACCGCTGGGGCGGCGGCTACCTGGACATGGGCGGGACGGCGCCCAAGCAGACGACGCCCGCGGCCGAAGGCGGCACGGCGGAGGTGGGCTCGTACGAGCCGAACCCGTGGGGGCTGTACGACATGCTTGGGAACGTGTGGGAGTGGTGCCTGGACTGGTACCAGGAGTCGCCGCTCGGCTACGACCCCCTGACGGGGCCTCTCTCGGGCTCGGACCGTGTGAAGCGTGGCGGGAGCTGGAACAACGACGCCCTCGCCTGCCGTTCGGCCTTTCGCAGCAACGGCGGGCCGTCCTACCGGTACTACGCCATCGGCTTCCGGCTGGCTCTGGCCCTGCCCGCAGGACTGCCAAACAAGCAGAATTGAGGAAAGCGGGAAAAGAAAGCATGAACGAAAGCAGGGAAAACGCCCGGAGCGGAGGAACGCGCGCGCAGGCCCGCCGCGGACGCGGCAGGGCCGGCGTCGCGCGTCCGACGCGACGGGCGCATGGAGGTTAGGCGTTAAGTGATCAAGGAGTTAAGTTTGCGCCGCCGGTGCCCGTGCGCTTGGGGCGTCATCGGTAGGGCGCGACGTCCCGTCGCGCCGCCGGCCTGGA
>CAYLRN010000063.1:0-1689 GCA_964386385.1 uncultured Lentisphaeraceae bacterium
ACACCGGGCGAACGCTTGTCTCCAGCGGGGAGAAATGCTAGACTTCCGGCAGACGCGGATTTGCGGACCAGATTGGAGTTCATCGTGAAAAAAGGAGGACTTGGATGGCATTGACCGGCCGGTTGCGCGGCGGACCGGTCGTCATCGCGGCGGCTCTGCTCGCGGGAACTGCGGCCGTGCCGGCGCGGGGAGGCGGGACGACTCCGAACGCCCCGACGGAGGAGACTCCGGAGCCGCCGGACGAAAGCCCCGAACCGGAGCCCGAGCCCGACACGGGGGACCCCGTAGGCACGATAAGCGGGATCGTCTACGACTCCGCGACCGACGTCCGCGTCTCCTGCCCCGACGTCGACCTCGTCCTGAAGCGCGCCTACGGCAGCTGGTCGACCCGCGACGGGACGCTCGGGCACGGCTGGTCCCACGCCTACGAGTGGCGGCTGTCCGAGTCGGGCGACGGCATGGTCAAGGTCTACGCCGACGCCGACCCCGAAGTCGGCGGATGCGGCAGGGTCCGCTCCTTCGCGGCCACGAACGCCGCGGAGCGCGTGTACGACGCGGCGGGATACTCCTTCGCGCGGCTGGCGGATGGGACGCGCGCGGTGACGTCCCCCGCCGGGACGGTATACTCCTTCGACGGCGCCGGGCGGCTCGCCGCCGTGTCGTCGTGGAACGGGACGCGCGTGTCCCTGGAGCGGGACGCCGCGGCCGGGCGCGTCGTCCGCGCCGTGCACGACTGCGGCGCGGCCCTGGGGTTCGAGTACGACGGCGCCGGCCGCCTCGTCCGCGTCACGACGCCCGACCCCGCGGCGTGGGTCGAGTACTCCTACACGAACCGCGTCCTAGCGCCGTCCGCCGCGCGGGGGAACGGCGGCGCGGCGGCGGTCGCGTCCCCGAAGCACTGCCTCGCCTCGGTCGTCCGCCGCGACGGCCCGCGCGCCGCGACGAACCTCTACGAGTACGCCGTGCCGCCCATGGCCGGCGTCCGCCTTCCGCGCGCCGCGAGCGAACGCCATCCCGACGTCGCCGCCCGCCTCGCCGTCGACTGGATTCCGTCGGCGGCGTCGCCGGGGCCTGCGGACGCCGCGTCCGACGCATGGAGTCCCGTCCTCGCGTCGAAGACGGACGCGAACGGCGTCGGCGTCGTCTACGGGTACGTCAGGGACGACGACGGCCGGTCGGTCAGGTGCGCGTGGACGTCGATGTCGGGCGGTCTCTTCGAGGCGAGCCTCAGGTTCCTTCGCGGCGTGACGGTCGAGCGCCGTCCGTACGCCGGCGGCACGGCGGAGACGCGCCTCCGCCACGACGGGCGCGAACGCGAGACCGAGCGGCGGACGGGGAGCGAGACGAGGACGCTCGTCTACCACGAATCGGGCGACGTCGCGTGGGAGAAGGTCGTCAACGCCGACACGCGCGCGTCGCTCGTATCCGCGTTCGCGCACGACGGAAGGCATCGCGTGACGGCGTTCCGCCGGACCTTCGGCGACGTCCCGGGCCCGGTTGCGAGATACGAGTGGGACGACTTCCTCGGCATTCCCCGCCGCATTGTCTCGCCGGCGGGGCGCGCCAGGGAGTGGGCGACCAACGGCCTCGACGTCGTCGTGCGCGGCGCGGGGGCGGACGACCCGCGCCTCGTCACGACGGTGCGCTGCTCCGCGGACTGGCGGCCGGCGTCGGCGGAGCTCCCCGACG
>CAYLRN010000063.1:1789-2970 GCA_964386385.1 uncultured Lentisphaeraceae bacterium
CCCCGACGCGGAGGTGCGCCTCTCGTGGGACGCGGACGGCCTCCTGCTGTCGGCGTCGGACGCGGCGGGGACTGTGACGAACGTCCGCGACGCGGCGACGGGCTGGCTCGTCCGCTCGCGCGGCGTGGACGGCACGGACGTCCGCTATGCGTACTCGGACGGCGGCGCCGTCACCTCCGTCGTCTCCGTGGCGGGGACGACCGCGCATTCCATCGACTCCGCCGGGCGGCGGACGCGGTCCGCCTCCCCTGCGGGGACCGTCTCGTTCGCCCACTGCCCGTGGAGCGGCCTCGTCTCCGCGGCGACGAACGCGAACGGGCTTGCGGCGTCCCTCTCCCGCGACGTCGTGGGGCGCGTCACGAACGTCGCCTGGACGGCGGCGGACGGCTCGCCGCTCGGCGGCATCTCCTGCGTCCGCGACACGCTCGGGCGCGTCGTCTCGCGCCGCGTCCGAACGGGCGACGCCGTCTTCGACCGCGCGTTCGCCTACGACGGGTTCGACCGCCTCGCCGCCGACGGCCCCGTCTCGCATTCGTACGACGCGGCGGGCAACCGCCTCTCCGCGCGCGGCGGCGCCGGCGGGGACGTCGCGTGCGAGTACGCCCCCGGCGACAGGCTCTCGTCGTGGACCGGCGGCTCGTGCCGGTGGGACGCGGCCGGCTGCGCGACGCGGATCGCCCGCGCGGGGCGGCCGACGCTGGACCTCGCCTGGGACGGGCGCCGCCGCCTCGTATCCGTCTCCACGAACGGCGTCCCCGCGGAGTCCTACGTCTACGACGCGCTCGGACGGCGCGTCTCCACCACGACGGCGGAGGGGACGGTGCGGCACGTCTACGACGACCGGTGGCAGTGCGTCGCCGACCTCGCGGAGGACGGGACTGTCCTCCGCGCCTACCTCTGGGGCGAGGGCGTCGACCGGCTGCTCGCCGTGCGCGCGGGCGGGCGCGGGTACGCCGCTCTGACGGACTGGCAGGGGACGGTGTGGGGGTTCTCGGACGGCACGAACGTCGTCGCGCGCTGGACGTACGACGCATGGGGGAGCGTCCTCTCGGAGGAGGTCGCCCCCTCGGCGTCCGCGCTCGCCGGGACTCGCCACCGCTTCCACGGCCGGGAGCTCTCCGCCGCGACCGGCCTCGTCCACTTCCGCGCCCGATGGTACGACCCCGCTCGCCGGCCGGTGG
>CAYLRN010000064.1:0-2953 GCA_964386385.1 uncultured Lentisphaeraceae bacterium
AAAGGCAGGCGGCGCGGGCGTTCGTGGAGCGCTGGACGTTCAGGCGCGGGAGCGAGAAGGGCGAGGACCAGCAGTTCTGGAACTCGCTCCTGCACGACGTCCTCGGCATGGAGGACATCGCGTCCCGCGTACAATACCAGGTCCCCGTCCAGACAGGCGCGACCACGAAGTTCCTCGACGCGTGGATCCCGGAGACGCGCGTCCTCGTGGAGCACAAGTCGCGCGGCGTCGACCTCTCCGCGCCGCAGTCCGGACACGGCGGCATGACGCCGTACGACCAGGCCTGCGAGTACGACAACGCCCGCCCCTACGGCGAAAAGGCCCGCTGGATCGTAACCTGCAACTTCGACGAGTTCCGCGTCCACGACCGCGCAAGGCCCCTCGCGCCGCCGCTGCGCATCCGCCTCGCGGACCTGCCGAAGGAGGTCCACCGCCTCGCCTTCCTCGCGGACCCGAACGAACGCGCCGTCGACCGGGAGCTTGAGATCTCCGTGCAGGCCGGCCGCATCGTCGGCGAGCTCCACGACGCTCTCCTGAAGCGGTGCGCGGACGGCGGCTGCGCCTCCCTCAACCGCCTCTGCGTCCGGCTCGTCTTCTGCCTCTACGCCGAGGACGCGGGCGTGTTCCCGAAGGACTGCCTGCGCCGGCTGGTCGATGCGACGCCCGCGCCGTTCCTGCGCGAACGCCTCGTGCGCCTCTTCGAGACGCTCGACACGCCCCCCGGCCGCCGCAGCCCCTACCTCGAGCCGGAGCTCTCCGCGTTCCCGTACGTCAACGGCGGCCTCTTCCGCGACGCCGCGGCGGACGACGTGCCGCCCATGGACGACGGGGTGCGCGAACTCCTCCTCGGCGCGACGCGCTTCGACTGGCGCGACATCACGCCGACCATCTTCGGCGCGCTCTTCGAGTCGACGCTCAACCCCGCAACGCGCCGCGCCGGCGGCATGGTCTACACCTCCGTCGAGAACATCCACAAGGTCATCGGCCCGCTCTTCCTGGACGCCCTCGCCGCGCGCGCGGACGCCCTCTGCGCGGGCGGCGTCCCGCCGAGGCGCCGCGACGTCCTCGCCCTCCAGGACGAGATCGCCTCTCTCGCGTTCCTCGACCCCGCCTGCGGCAGCGGCAACTTCCTCACCGAGACGTACGTGTGCCTCCGCCGCCTCGAGAACCGCCTCATATCCGCGCTCCAGGGCGGACAGGGCGAACTCGACTTCGGCACGACCGTGAAGGTCTCGCTCTCGCAGTTCCACGGGATAGAGATCAACGACTTCGCCGTCGCAGTCGCGAAGACCGCGCTCTGGATCGCCGAGGCGCAGACGCTCCGCGAGACGTCCGAGATCCTCCACCGCGAGCCCGACTACCTCCCGCTCCGCGACTTCGGCGGAATCGTCGAGGGCAACGCCCTGCGCGTCGACTGGCCGCGCGCGGACTACGTGATGGGCAACCCGCCGTTCGTGGGACGCGCCGGCAAGAGCCGCGAGCAGCAGGACGACCTCGCCCGCTTCTTCGACTACAGGGACCTCGACTACGTGGCGTGCTGGTACGCGAAGGCCGCCGACCTCATGCGCGGGACCTCCGCGCGCTGCGCGTTCGTCTCCACGAACTCCATCACGCAGGGCGAGCAGGTGGCGCCCCTCTGGCGGCGGCTGGACGCGGAGATCGACTTCGCGTGGCGCACGTTCCGGTGGGATTCCGAGGCGTTCGAGAAGGCCCACGTCCATTGCGTGATAATCGGGTTCCATTCGGCAGGGCGCGACGTCCCCATCGCGCCGAATGGCGTGCGCGGCGGTCGCGGGGCGACCGCCCTACCGAAGGGCAAATGTTCTGCAGATCCGGCAGGGCGCGACGTCCCCGTCGCGCCGAACGGCGTGCGCGGCGGTCGTGGGGCGACCGCCCTACCGAAGGGCAAATGTTCTGCAGATCCGGTAGGGCGCGACGTCCCCGTCGCGCCAGGCGTGCAAGATGGTGCCGCGGATGCGCCGGACAACGAACCGGTAGGGCGGTCGCCCTGCGACCGCCGCCTCGCCACCCCGAAAACCATCTACGACGCGGACGGGGCGCCGCAACCCGCCGCGCACATAAACGGCTACCTCATGGACGCGCCGGACGCATACGTTGATTCGAGGGCGAAGCCCCTCTGCGACGTGCCGCAGATATCCATCGGCAACATGCCGCTTGACGGCGGCAGCCTCATCGTCGAGGACGCAGACCGCGAAGAGCTGCTCCGGCGCGAGCCCGGCGCCGCGCCGTTCCTGCGCCGCCTGATGGGGTCGAAGGAGTTCATCAACGGCCTTCCGCGCTGGTGCATATGGCTGAAGGACGCGCCGCCCGGCGCAGTCCGCGCCCTGCCGCTCGTCATGGAGCGCGTGAAGAAGGTGCGCGACTTCCGCGCCGCAAGCAAGGACGCGGGGACGCGCCGTCTTGCGCTCACGCCGACGCTCTTCCGCGAACAGAGGAATCCCAAGACCGCCATTGTCGTTCCGAAGGTCTCGTCCGAGCGGCGCGAATACATGCCAATTGGTTTCATCGACGACAAGACGATTGTCACCGACCTCGTATTCCTCGTCCCCGACGCGACATTGTACCATTTCGGGGTGCTGACGTCGTCGGCGCACAACGCGTGGATGCGGGCGGTGGCGGGGCGGCTTGAGATGCGATACCGCTATTCGAAGAACGTGGTGTACAACAACTTCCCCTGGCCGGGCGGCGGCGGTCGCGGGGCGACCGCCCTGCCGGGGAGGGTCGCGCTCCTGCGCGACCGAAACACGACCCCCAATCAGGCGGCGGACGCGCAGGAGCGCGTCCCTCCCGCTTTCGCCAATGCCCCCGTCGCGCCGCACGAGGCGGCGATCGCCGCGACTGCGCAGGCGATTCTCGACGCTCGCGCGCGCCATTCCGGATCGTCGCTCGCCGACCTCTACGACCCGCTGACGATGCCCGCCGACCTCCGCGC
>CAYLRN010000065.1:0-2951 GCA_964386385.1 uncultured Lentisphaeraceae bacterium
CTGAAAGGACATCATGGACCGGTGCGAATTTACAGACAAAACCCTTGCGTTATCGGATAGTCCTCGATGTCGATTCGCGGGATTCCCTTTTCAGGAATGCCGTTGTGCGTCGCGATGACGTAGAGGTGGGCCCAGTCGTAGGAGTATCGCTTGATGTCGCGGCCGCGCAGAATCGGCCGGATAATCTGTTCAGTCCGCGCGCGCTCCGCGTCGTCCGCGCACCACGAGAGGATGCGCTCGCGCTGCCGCTCCGAGATGATGAACACCCCCTCGTCCCTCTCCGGATTCCTGTTGCAGCCGGTCTTGATTCCGTAGTTTATCTGGACGTCCCAGTCCTTGAGGGGGACGCCTGCCTTTTCGACCTTCGCCTTGATTGACTGCTCGATGGGGGAGAGGATGACCCAGGAGCCGGAAGTGGCGAACCGGCACGGCGCGGCGCGACGCCTCACGAAATCGCCCAAATCCCTGCGGCAGTCCGCATTGCCGATGCAGCACCTCGTCGCGCCCCTGTTCTGCGCCCCCTTCTCGAACAGGAGGACGTTCACGTCCACCGTCGCGGACTCGAAAATCCTCTCGCCCGCGAAGTCTATCAAGAGCTGTGGATCTGTCTCCTCCGCGAGGAACTTCCGCGTCGCCTCGCCGTACCCCGCCCGCATCCACTTGTTGGACGTGATGTAGCAGAGGTGTCCACCGCTGCGCAGCAGCTGCCATCCGCGTTCGTAGAAGAGGCAGTACAGGTCGCCCGTGCGCGCGAACGTGCGGAAGCCGCACGGCTTGTAGAGGTCACCGAGCTTTCCTCCCTCCGACTGCAGCTGGACGTACGGCGGGTTGCCGATCACGACGTCGAAGCCGTCCTTGACGCCGAACATCCACTCCGGGTCGAAGAAGTCCGCCGATGCGTTCTGGTCGTATGGATTCCACGCGGCGAGCCGCCTGGCGTCGGCATGGCCGAAGAGCGAGTTCTCGTTCAGCACGGCGGCAAGCCTCTCGCGGGTCTCCCTGTCCTCCTTGCGAAGCCGCTGCTTGTCCTGCCGCGTCTTCGACATGAAATGGCGGTGCCGGACGTCAAGCAGCTTCGCCTTGAGAGCGTCTATCTCGGCCAAGCCGAATAGGCTGTCCTGCGTCAGCTGTCCGCGCCTTGTGGCGATCAGCGAATTTGCGGCGACGAACTTGGTCTCGAGGTTCGGGAGCGGAGAGACGCCGTAGTTGCCGTCAATGTCGCACAGGCCTGGATTCTCCTCGCAGACGAGCGAGATGAAGAAGCGCAGCTTCGCGATCTGCACTGCGATCGTCTGGACGTCCACGCCGTAGATGCAGTTCTCTATCACGTGGAGCTTGAGGGCGTGGAGGTCGTTCGCGTCCTCGCCGAGGTCGACGAGCCGGCGGACGATGGCGTTGAGCATTCCCATGGGGAACGCGCCTGAGCCGCAGGCGGGGTCGAGGACCTTGACCTTGCGCAGATGGGCGCGCTGCTCCTCCCTCGTCCGCCCTTCCATGGGCTTCATGTAGGCGTCCAGGACCTCCTCGACCATGTAGTCGACGATTTCGCGGGGCGTGTAGAACGATCCGGAGGAGTTGCGCGCGGTCTCGCGGGTCTCCGGGTTGAACGTGCCGAGAAGGTTCTCGAACACCTTGCCGAGGAGTTCAGGGTCGAGGGCGACGTCCATGTCGTCCGGGGAGTTCTCCTCTATCGTGAAGTTGTACTTTCCGAGAATCTTGAGAAGACCGGAGACGGTGCGCGAAGTTCCGGCGAACGTACGCGCCCTCTCCTCGCCGAAGAAGAGTTCGTTGGGGATGAACGCGCGGCGCTGCCGCCCCTTCTCGCGGCTGAAGCCGTCGTTGTAGACGATCCGCCCCTTGGGGTCGTCCGCAACGGCCTTGTCGAGGCACTCGAAGAGGCCGCCGTTGAGGAACGGGACTTCGCGGAAGAGCCTCAGCACGTCCTCGTCGGAGCGCTTGAACCATGAGCCGCCCTTCGGGTTGCGGAAGAGGGTCTTGATGCCGTAGTCCTCGGCGCGTCCGCGCCCATCGCGCACGTCGGTGGCGAAAGCGCGGTTGGGGATCTCGCTGTTGAGCGTGGCGAAGAAGAGGTTCTGGAGGATGGCGTTGTAGTAGGAGCCGTCCGTTTCGGAGTGCGGGTCGAAGTCCCTGAGCCAGGCGGTAAGCGCCTTCTCGTCGAAGAGGAGCTTCGGGACGAGCCTCTTCTGGAGTATGAACCACACGAACATCATTCGCGTGACGAGGCGTATGAGGCGTTCCTCGAGGCCCATGCGGTCGTCGGCGTCGGTGGAGACGTCGTTCGGGAAGGTGACGCCGGCCTCCTCGGAGACGGCCCACTGGTACCATCCGAAGAGTTCGCCGTAGAACTCCTTCGTAAGCGTCTCCACGGCGAACGCCTCGTGCAGGTCGGAAAACCTGAACGGACATCCGGCAGGGCAATCGCCCCGAAACCGCCGCAGGGACGTGAACCGGTCAACAGCCGTCCTGTGCAGGCTTAGCGGATCGCCGAAGACGAACGTATACCGCTTTGGGGAGGTCTTCTCGCCGCGCATGTCGGAGACGAGCGAGAGACGCCACTTCACGGACGCCTTCGAGACGAAGACCACGAGCGCGGCGTCGAATTCGTATTGTATCCAGGGATCGACGAGGTGGCGAAGGCCGGTCCGGCGGCGTTCGACCTGCGCGGCGGGGACCTCGTATCGGAAGAGGCCAACGCGGCAGTGGTCGGCGGTCTCCAGTTCGCCGAGAAGCCAGCCCTTCACGCCGCGCTCTGCCTCCGCAGGCGGCAGTTTGACCGGTGCGGGTTTCTGTTTCAGCTTCGTCGCGCCGAAGAAATGCGCCAGCAGCCGCTGCCACCCGGCAAGGTCGAACCGGTTCTGGAACAGGTAGCGGAAATCGGACGATTTCAACAAGCCGAAGATTGTGTGGGGAGAAATTTCCGACAGAACGAA
>CAYLRN010000066.1:0-2790 GCA_964386385.1 uncultured Lentisphaeraceae bacterium
AATCTTGACGAGGCAACCCGCCCGTAGGCGGCGTCGTCGCCACTCTGTGGGACAGTGTGGGAGAAACATGGGGTCTGGTTGCGGTTTCGCTCGTTCTGCCTTGCGGTCGGCGCGTTCCAAAATCCGCGCCGTCTCTGTGCTACAAAGCCGTTTTGTGGTATAATGCGCGGCGAAAGGACAAAGTAGGAAATGACGGCGACATACACGTACTGGCCTGTGGAAGAGGGCGGCTTCATAGGCTACTGGAACGACTATCCGGACCATCTGACGGAGGGCGAGACCCTTGAGGAGCTGGAGTTCATGCTCCGCGACCTCAGGACGTTCATCGACGAAGGCGCGTTCAGCGAAAAGCCGCGGCTCTCCGGCGTCATGGAGTTCGCGTGAAGAGGCGCGACCTCCTCAGGCGCATTGCCGAAGAGGGGTGCGTCCTCGTAAGGCACGGCGCCGGCCACGACCTCTACCGGAACGTCATATCCGGGAAAATGGAGGCCGTTCCGCGCCATGCCGAGCTCAAGGAGATGACAGCCCGCTCCATTCTCCGCAACCTTTCGACGCCTTGCCCCGAGACGGAATAGGGCGTTCCTGGCCGGGTTCAGACTCGTCGTCGGCGCGTTCCAAAATCCGCGCCGCATCCGTGACACAAAGCCGTCTTGTGGCATAATGCGCGGCGAAAGGACGAGAAGAACCATGGCGGAATTCATCAGAAGGGCTCTTTCGACGATTGCGGGACGGCTTGCGTATCCGCGGAGCGTGTTTGACATGAGGCATGCCGACCCGGACAGTTTCCGGCGGCGTTCGGCGGCGGAGTCTTTGCGTTCGGACTGGATGCGCGTAGGCCGTGACCTTCGCCGAGCGGCTCAAAGGGTCTACCGCAATGGGTGAAGAGACCGAAGGGAAGGTTTCCGTCCGTTCCATGCACGTGACGGCGTGGGACGGGCCTGTTCCCCCTCCCGCCGCGGCGAAGGAATCCGCGTCGCTAGCCGAGTTCGAGCATGGCGGGCGACGCCTCCCGCAGCGCCTCCTCCTCGGCGGCCTCGAACGAGTAGCGGTCCGTCACGCGCATTCCGCACGAGTGGCCCAGGACGGCGCGTGCGGCGACGAGGCCAAAGCGCCGTCGCACGGCGGTGGCGCACGTGTGGCGCAGCCGGTTGGGCGACCAGTGTTCGATCCCCTCCTCCTCGCACGCCCTCGCAATCGCCCGCGCGTAGGCGCACGTGTCCCATCGGTCCCCCACCCTGCGCGGGAAGATCCCGCGCTCCAGCCGCCGCGCGCGGCGGCGCTCGTCCTCGCCGGGGCGCATCGGCGTGGCCCGCTCCGCCCGCAGCTCCTCCATGCGCTCGGCGAGCGTCCGCGCCGGGGAGAAGATGCAGCCCTCCGCGCCCTCGTACTTCAGGAGAATGCGCTGCGCCCTCGGCCCGATCGCGACGACGCGCACCTGCCCCCGCCAGTCGTTCTTGTGGCGCTCCGGACGGTAGGCCCAGACGTCGCCGACGCGCTCCACCCTGTCCCAGGCGAGGCCGCAGACCTCGCCCGGGCGCATTCCCGTGAGGCGGTGGACGCGCACCATGTCCGCGAGCGATTCGGGGAGGGCGGCGCACGTGCGCTCCACGACGTCGTCGGGGACGGCCCTCACGGGCCTCGTCTCCCGCGCCGCCGACCGGAACGGCCTGAGGTTGGCCACCTGCGTGAGCTCCGCCGCCGCCGTCGCGGATATCAGCGCCTCGTCCAGCGCCCACCTGAACAGCCGCCGGACGGAGCAGAGGTGTCCGTTGACGGTGGAGCGCGCGAGTCCGCGCTCCACCAGACGGTCGCGGAGGGCGAGCATGTCGGGGTGCGTGAGCGCCTCGACCGGGCGGCTGCCGTACAGCGCCCGCAGGGCGCGGACGTGTATCGTGTTCGCCTGGGCGCGTCCGGTCGGCGTTCCGTCGGGGTGGCGGTAGTACGTCTGCGCGTGGCGCTGCCACCTGTCGCAGAGCTCGTTGACGGTGAAGACGGGCGTCCCGTCGGGGCGGGTCTTCGCGACGCGGGCCTCCCAGAGCCTGAACGCCGCCGACTCGGCGACGGACTGCGGGCATTCCGCGGGGATCCTCTTCCCCGAAAACGGGAACGTGAGGACGACGTCGCGCCGCGACCTCTCGTCCGGGAACTTCACGCGCCAGTGCCACGACCCGTGCGACTTCCACACGGTGCCGGGCACGTTCTGTCTTGCCATTATGCCTGTCCTTTCCGCGGAAGTGTCAGCGCTTTTGTCAGCGCCCCGACTGCGGGACGCCGCCAGAAAATGCCAAAACTTCGCTATTGTGACAGACTTGCGGGTGTTTGACGCGGTTATGTGGTGGGCGATGAGGGATTCGGACCCCCGACCTTGACCGTGTAAAGGTCCTGCTCTGACCAGCTGAGCTAATCGCCCGACAAAAGGGAGAACTCGTGCAAGTATACCAAAAAAAGGCCGATGCGTCTTGCCCGATTTTGAAATGTGAAAAGTGCATCATATACTGGACCACTGCGGACAGGTCCGAAAGGGCGCTGGAGGCAGGAGGCGAAAAGGAAGAAGGACAGGCTGAGAAAGGCGAAGAAGAGAAGGAAGGCGAAGGAGACGCGCCTCCGCCCCCGCGGGGGCGGAGGCGGCCGCCGGGCCGACGCGCCCGGCGGATGCAAAGGCCGCCTCCCGTCTGCTACAATGCGCTCAGGAAAAAATCTGCGCGGGCAGAGGAAAGGCGGCATGAGACATCATGCCATACACAAGACCCCGGGGGCGCACCTCGTGCGGGAGCAGCGCGAAATGCTCGC
>CAYLRN010000067.1:0-2143 GCA_964386385.1 uncultured Lentisphaeraceae bacterium
GCGGCCTTCGCCTCGTAGCGCAGCTCCACGTCGTCCAGGGCGAACGGGCAGCTGCTCGCCGTCGCGGCGTCGGTCCAGCGGAGCAGCAGGAACTCCCCCGGCGGGAGGTCGGCGGGGATCTCCGCCGACAGCCTCTCCGCGCGCGGGACGGCCGCGTCCGCGCCGGCGGCGTCCGCGTCGAGCGTCGTGAACGCGGCGGCGTCCACCGCGCGCCAGCCGCCCTCCGCCGCAACCGACACGAGCTCGTTCGTGGCGAGCCACTCGAACGGGACGGTCTTCGTCCCCTTGCGGAAGTCCCACTGCTCCGCCGTGAACGAGGCCGAGATCCCGGTGAGCGCCGTCTCCAGCGCGTTGCTGAACGCGATCCCCAGCACGAGTCCGCAGTCCCCCTTCGCAAGGCATCCGAGGGAGTAGGAGTCCGCGGCGGCGTCCGCGCCATGCCAGGCGTAGAGGCCGCTGGCCGTCGCCGTGCCGGCGCTCCGGCCGATTTCGCCGGCGGGCTCGACGTCGCCCTCGCCATGGTCGAGGAACGCCTGCCAGAACGGCGCGGTGGCGCAGTTGCGCCACGCGCTCCTCTTCACGACGCCCGTCAGGCAGTCGAATCCCTCGGAGTACGCGGACCCGTCCAGCGGGAACGCCCGGAGCGCGACCGCCGCCGGCGGGTTCGCCAGGTCGACGGAGACCGACGCCGCGGGCGAGTCGTCGGCCTCCCTGTCGGCGAGCGCCGTCACGGACACCGCCACCTCCGCCGCCGGGAGCCCGTCGAACGCCGCCGTCGCGCCGTCCGTCTCCGACGAGCGGCAGAGGACGGGCGTCCACGCGCCGGCGCGGTGGCCGGAGCGCAGTTCGACCCCGTCGACGACGAGGCGGCGGGCGGCGGCGTTCGTGGCGGAGCGGAAGACGACGCGGTCGCCCTCCCGCCAGTCCGGCAGGGACAGCACGGCGTTGGTCGGCGCGGTCGTCAGCCGCACGGACGCGACGAGGCCCGTCGCGGCCCCCGAGACGCGCCCGACGTCGTAGAGTGCGGCCTTCGCCGCGCGGTTGGTGGCGTCCGGGCTCGGGTCGAAGCGCCATGCCGAGAGGTGGAGCGTCGCTCCGTCTGCGGCCGGCAGCGGCGGCGTGGACAGCCATCCGGGGCCGGACGAGTTGCCGACGCGGACCGCGCCGTCCGCGTGGTCGTACGGGAAGACGAGGGCGCCGTCCCAGTCCGAGCCCGCCGTGTCGACGAGGTCGCGGAAGGCGTCCATCGCGAACCCGGTCTTCTGGACGGCCGTGTTCGTCGCGACGCGGGCGAACGACTCCCGCCAGACGGACGTGCCGGCGGACGCGCCGACGAGCGCGTTCGTGAAGACCTGCACGCGGTAGCCCGTCGCGCCCTCCACGGCGTCCCACGAGACGGAGAGCGAGTCCTCCGCCACGTCGTGGACGCGAAGGTTCGCGGGGGACGGAATGCGCGTGTCCGCCGTCTCGACCGCGCAGGCGAGCGGGCCGGCGGACGAGAGCGAGACGAAGCGGACGCCGGCGGACTGCGGAATGCGGAAGACGGCGTTCGTCGCGGGGGCGCCGAGGCGGCCGACCTCGGCGGCGGAGGCCTCGTCCGCCCCGGCCGCTACCGCCACCGCCCCGCCGTCCGCGAAGACCTCCACGGAGAGGACCTCGTTGGGCAGCGTCCGCCGCCAGGCGTCCCCGTCCGCCTCCCACCCCTCCGGGGCCGCCCCGCCCGGAACGAAGCCGGACCTGTAGAGCCGCGTCGCCGGCGGACTCGCGAAAGCGGAAGCGGACAGGCAGATGCAGAGCAGTCTTTTCATTTTTCTCTCCTCGTTCGTCGGACGTCTCCGAACACGCGCCCATCATAGCACAGCCGCGCGCTTCGGTCAATCCGGTTTCACGGGAAAGTCGTCTCGGCGGTCGGACTGCCTGCGAGTGCGCATGCGCAAGGGCGTTGCGCGGCTGAAGGAACGCGGCGGGACGCCCCAGACGGCCCCGCGGCGCCAGGCCGGGCCGCCGCGACAATGACGGCTTGAGGGGAGCGAAAAGGCGAGAGTGCCTGGACCGCCGCCGAGGCCGCTCGGGGAATTGCCGCACTTGGGCTGGAATTCATCGAAACACGCCCGAATTCGATGCCGGGGCGCATCCGCATGAT
>CAYLRN010000068.1:0-1568 GCA_964386385.1 uncultured Lentisphaeraceae bacterium
GTCTCCGCCATGCCTGAATTCCTGTGCGACAGTTCCATTCGCATCGCGTTCGGGTTCCACAACCCGAACCACGCGGCGGCGCTGCTCTGCGCTCTTCTGCCGTTCTGCATCGGCTGGCGGCGCGGGGCGGGGACCGGGCGGGCGCTGGCGGCGCTTCTCGTCGCCGCCGTCGCGCTGACGCGCTCGCGCACCGGGTTCATTGTCCTAGCCCTCGAATGGATCGCGCTTCGTCTGCTTTCGGGCGGATGGAGGCTGTCGTGGCGACGGCGCGGGTCTGGTTGCATTGCGCGCCAGTCCAATGCCGTGCCGTTGTGCTGCCGCGCCGTCGCGGCGGCGGGCCTTGCCGCCCTCGCCGCGTTCGCCACGTGGATGGTCTGGCCGCGCCTTGCGCTCGACGGCTCTGTCGTGAACCGCCCGAAGATATGGCTCGCGGGCCTCCGCCTCTTCGCGGCGAACCCGGACGGCGTGGGGCCGGGGAACTCCGGCGTCGTCGCCTCCGCGTTCCTCCTGCCGGGCGTCCCCGAGGTGCGCACGCTCGTGAACTCGCACCTGACGCTCCTCGTCGAGTTCGGCCGGGCGGCCGGTATCGCGTGGCTCGCGTCCGTCGCGCTCGCCGTGTCCGGAGTCCGCCGCAGTCCGCGCGCGGGCGTGGCGTTCGCCGGGCTTGCCCTCTCGGCGTCTGCGTCCACGGTCTTCGACTGGCACGTCCTCCTGGACGCGGACTGCCTCGGCGGCCTTGGAGTCCTGAACCGGGCTCTCCCGTGGGCGACGCTCCTGCTGTTCGCCGGCCTCGGCGTCCGGCTCTCCGCATCCTGCCTGCGCGGAGCGGGCGTTCGCCGTCTGTCCGTCCGCGCCGCAGCCGCTCTTGCGCTGGCGGGCGGACTCGTCTTCGCGGCGTCCCGTGTGCCGCCCGGCGACGCGCCCATGGTGCGGAACGGCTTCGCGCTTCGCGGTCTTGCGCCGCGGACGCTCGCGCTCTACTCCGAACCTTGGCGGACGTCCGACGTCCTCGCCCGCGTGGAGGGGCCGGTCGCCCTGCCCGTCCGCCCGCTCTCGCGTTTTCCGCGTACTGTCGACATGGCGGAGGTCTCCCGCGTCGTCCTCTTCGGCGACTGCCGCGAATGGGCGTCCCTCGTGGAGGGCGTTCCCGTCGAATGCGCGGACGAGTGAACTTGCCCGCCGGCAGTGCGGACGGAGAAGGCTCTTGGCGGGCGGTTCGCGAACGTCTGCGAGATTTTCCCGCCTTTTTTCGCCGGGCGGATTGACGGACGGCGGGGATTGTGGTAGCCTCCGCGGTGTCGTCGGTACTGGCCGGCGATTTGGCTTCAGGAACGCGGACAAGGAGAGCGGACATGAAAAAAGGGGCGGATGTGTTTCCCTCCGTGTGCGGGCGCATTGCGTCGGGCGTTTCCATGTCCTTCGCTTCCGCGTTTTCCTCCGCCATGTCCTCCTCGCGCGTCCATGCGGTCTTCGCCTCCGCAGCACTGTTCGCGCTTCTCCACGTCGCATCTGTGTTCGCGGACGGTCCCGACTTCAGGTTCGCCCCGCCGCTCGCGGGGCGGGCGTCG